>JAXLXV010000008.1:0-719331 GCA_046327745.1 Gemmatimonadaceae bacterium
GGGGGGAATGGCCCGCGGTGCATCGTCCCCGAGCTGCACGCGGCGGACCGTCTCTTCCAGCATGCGCAGGTACAGATCGAACCCAACGGCGTGCACGAAGCCGGACTGCTCGGGGCCGAGGAGGTTCCCGGCGCCGCGAAGTTCCAGGTCCTTGAGCGCCACCCGATACCCTGATCCCAGCTCGGTGTGGTGCTCGAGGACCTGCAGGCGTCGCTCGGCGTCTTCGTCGATCGAGTCGGGCACCACCAGATAGCAGTACGCCCGACGGTGCGAACGTCCGACGCGACCACGCAGCTGGTACAGTTGCGCCAGCCCAAAGTGATCGGCGCGATTGACGAACATCGTATTGGCGTTCGGCACGTCCAATCCGGATTCGACGATCATGGTGCTCACCAGCACATCGACCTCGCCGGTGACAAAGCGTCGCATGACCTCTTCGAGTTCGCGCTCTCGCATTTGCCCATGGCCGACGGCCACGCGGGCCCGTGGGACCACGCGCCGCAGGTGTTCGGCAATCCCGTCGATCGTCTCGATACGGTTGTGCACAAAGAACACCTGGCCGCCTCGATCCAGTTCACGGGCGATGCCTTCTTCGATCAAGCCATCGTCAAAGGGCTCAACAAAGGTCAACACGGGCGAGCGATCGCGCGGCGCCGTCTGCATGAGTGTCATGTCCCGCAGGCCGGCGAGGGACAGGTGCAACGTGCGGGGGATCGGCGTTGCCGTCAGCGTCAACACGTCGGTCTCCAGCCGCAACTGCTTGAGCCGTTCCTTGTGCTTGACCCCGAACCGGTGCTCCTCATCGATCACGATCAGCCCCAATCCAGCGAAGCGGACGTCGGCGCTCAACAACCGATGGGTGCCGATGATGACATCCAACTTGCCGTCGGCGAGATCCTTCAACACGAGTGCCTGCTCAGACGCCGTTCGGAAGCGCGACAGCGTTGCGACCCGGATCGGAAAATCCGCCAAGCGGTCGCCGAACGTGCGGGCGTGTTGCTCGGCCAAAATCGTCGTGGGCACGAGCACGGCGACCTGACGCCCTGACTGAACAGCTTTAAAGGCAGCGCGCACCGCGATTTCGGTCTTGCCGTATCCCACATCGCCGACAAGCAGGCGATCCATGGGGCGAGAACGCTCCATGTCGCCCTTCACGTCGCCTGTGGCCTTCCGTTGATCCGGCGTATCCTCGAAGAGGAATGACGATTCGAGCTGGCGCTGCCACGCGGTGTCTGGGGCGTGCGGCGGTCGCGAGGCAAGCTGACGGCGGGCGTACAGATCGAGCAATTCCTGCGTCATCTCCTGAATTGCCGATCGCGTCTTGTCGCGCTGTGCAGCCCAGCGCCGTCCACCAAGCTTATGCAGTCGCGGCGGCGGTGCATCATCACCAACGTCGGCGCCGGAGCGGTAGCGCTCGATCTGGTCCAGCCGATACAGGGGGACGTTGAGCTTGTCGCCTCCCTCGTATTCCACGACCGCGACTTCGATGGTCGATTCCCGGAAGTAAATCTTCTCGATGCCCCGGTAGATGCCGACTCCGTGCTCGAGATGCACGACGTAGTCGCCCGCGCGGAGCGCCGAGACCGTGTCCAGGGAGGAGCCACCGGAATATCGGCGTGCGCGGCGAAGGCGGCGTTCTCGGCGAAAAATCTCATGGTCCGTGAGGACGCGCAGTGCGCGAGCGCCCGACAGGACAAACCCTCCATGCAGGACCCCGATGACGAGGGCCGCGCCGCTTGGCGTGTAATCGTCCTCATTGAGGAGTTCGTCCAGCCGTTCGGCCTGCCCCGCGTTGTCGCAGAGGATGATCGTCGGTGTCCCGTCGCGAACCAGTCGTCGCAGGATCTTCATGTCCCGACCGACGGCCTCAGGGGGGCGCGTCGGGAACAGGACAGCGTCGTCCGCCGACGCCTGTTGCAGCTCTGTGATCGTGCCGTAACCCGACAGCTGGCGAATGGCCTCGTCAGGGGCAAACAGGATCGTTTCGCGGGATGGCACGTCTTCGCCGCGGCGGCGCGCCACTTCCACGTGATGCTGCGCTTCCTCCCACGTCCGCCGCATCTCCGCTTCCGGATGTGAGTCAACCGGGAGAAACACGACGGTATCTGACGTCACCAGATCAAGGACGCTTACACGCTCCGGCGCCAGCTCATCGAGTTGGGCGGCGCCGTCGACGGGCAGGATCAATGCGACCGCGGCCTCGCGCGTGCTTCGCTGCGTCGCCAGGTCAAAATGTCGGCACTCGAGGATCTCGTCGCCCCAGAATTCGAGCCGAACCGGATCCGTCATGCCAAAGCCGTAGATATCGAAGATGCCGCCGCGGACTGAGAACTGGGCCACGTCGTCGATGGTGTCGACGCGCTCAAAGCCCACTTTCAACAGGTGCTCCACCAGCTCCATCGGGCGGCGCACGTCACCCTTCCGCAGCTCCAACCGTGCGTCGCGTAAGGCGCGGGGGAGTTGGGTTCGCTCCAGCACCGCGCGGGCCGTGGTAATCAGGACGCGCACGGCCCCTCTGGATACCCGTTCCAACGTTTCCACGCGCTCGCCGGCAATTTCCGCGTGCGGCTCCGCCTCGCCAAAGCCCTCACGCGGCGGGTAGTAGGCCGCGAACCCTGGATCCATGAGGACGTCGAGGTCCGCCAACCAGCGTTCAGCTTCGGCCACTCCGTCAGTGACCACCACGAACAGCCGATTGGGTGTAGCGCGCGCCATCGCCGCCACCAGGAGGGTATCGGCGGATCCAGCGAGTCCGGCGACAGTTCTACAGCTCGCCGGCGGCGGCAGCTCCGCTACCAGGCGTCGGAAGGGTAGCAGCCCTTCGAACGCCTCCAACAACGCGGTCAGAGCCATCAGGCGGCTTTCTTGACGGTCCGCGGTCGGTCGTCGCGCCTGACGACAAACAGCTCGGCGGCGAGACACAGCAGGGCCAGCACAAGCAACGACGGCTGCAACGGCCGCTGGGCACCCATGTCAAACACGGCGCGCTTCCATTCGGTGTCGCCGGTGACCACCACACTTTCCCTCGCCCGCAATCGTGAGCGCAGATCCGGAGCTGGAAGCCGGCGCAGATCCGACTCCTCTGGTTCCGAATTCACCACCACCGCTCCGACGCGCTGCGCACCCTGACGCAGGTAGTACACGCCTGGCCGGACCGGAACCGCGATCGTACGCGCGGTCACCGGCGTCGACTGGCCGTCATCGCTCTCCAGCGCGTCGACGCCGGCTGGCGTCGCGATGGTGCCACCCGGTGCGGACGACAACACCAAGGTCGCATCGCCGGCCAAGCGCTGCGCCAGGACGTCGCCAAACCACGGCAGGAAAGAGGCGCGGAGCGGAAATGACGTGGCACCGGGATCAATGGCCGAGCCCAGCACGACATACTTCTCGCCAGCTACAATCCACGGCTCGCCAGCGGCGGTGGCCAACGTTTCCGCAGGAGCAGCTCCGGCCGGTGTGAGCGAATAACGAATCGCCGCGCTCACCCCGTCGAAGCCTTGGCCGCGCACAATCGTTTCATCGCGATGCGCGGCACCAAATCGCCACGCGATGTTCAGTCGTTCGAGCGCCCGATTAGCGGCACCGAGTCGTACCGGATCGCTGGGAGGAAGGATCAAGGCGGGCAAGTGCGACACGGCGTCCGCCGGTCCGATGTCGATCTCGCCACCGGTGGCCACGCGCCCGTTCTGCACCAGCGCATCGACCGCATTCGAAACGAATGGGCCAGCTCCAGCCAGCGGTCGCACGGCCGGCGCGCCGCCAATCCAGACGGCGAAGAACCGCGCGTCGTCGGCACGTAACTCGTCCGGATCCAGCTCGACCACCCCGCGCTGCCACCCGCGCTCGGGTGGCTCGGCGTGTATGGCAATCTCTTCGCCAGCGTGCGTGAGTCCGCGAGCCAGTGTGCGAGAACCGAGCGACACGCGATACGTCGCCGAGTCTACACCCACCGTCTGGGCGAGCACCGAACCGCGCGGGGTCCAACGCGCCGGACGTGCGTCGGCTGCAACAACCGCCCGATTGAGCGGCAGGGTGACCGCTGGGGCGTAGACGACCACCCGGACGTCGCCGATGGGAACTTCGGACGACCACGTGGATGCCTGAGCGTCCGTGACCACGGCTACCTCGCGGGCTGGCAATCCGGCCGCAAGGGCCAGCCCCGCGGCGCGCGTGACTGCCGCGGGCAGGTCGCCCTTTCCACCAATCGCCTCCACGCGATCGAGCGCGTCCCGGATGACCGACTTGGAACCGCCAACCACACGCCCATCGGCCAGCACGAGCCACAGACGGTCTCCCGCTGCGGCACCATCCACCACAGTCACGGCAGCGCGCTTGAGCCGTGTGAGCAATGGAGAACCGTCCACGATCGCCGACGTGCTCATGGAGTTGTCGAGCACCAGGGCGACGGCCGTCGGCACGTGGCCCGCGCCGATCAATCGGCCGACCGGCCGGGCCGCCGCTAGCGCGAGGAACAACACCGCCAGAATCCGCAGCAGCATCAACAGCAAGTTGCGGATTTTCATCTGCTTCACGTTCTCGCGCTCGGCGCGCGCCAGGTACAACACCGCGGGGAAGTCAATGCGCGTCTCGATCCGACGGCGCATCAGGTGCAACACCAACGGCACGGCGACGGCGCCGGCGAGGAACAGGTACAGCGGCTGGAGAAAACTCACGGAATTCGCTGCCTGGCCGCGAGCGCTCGCCGCAGGGGAACGCCAAAGGGTGCATCCGTGGGCACGACCTCGTAGCCCGCCCCAATCGACGCCAACAACGAGCGCCACTCCTCGATCGCCTTCGCCACCGTCCGCTGGTATGCTGTCCTGACGTCGGCGACGGTCGCTGGAATCGCCATGGTCGTTTCGGTGTCGGCGAAGATGGCCTCGCCGGCCATGTCCAGGTCGCGCTCCATCGGATCCATGATGTGCAACACGATCAGCTGATGGCCGGCGCCCCGCACCGCTCGCAGCGCGTTCTCTATCTCCTCGTGATCCATCAACAGGTCGGAGACGAGGACCACGAACCCGGGGCGGCGCACCAACTTCGCGGCTTGGATCAAGGCGTCCGCCATTCGGGACGCCTTCCCCGACCCTTCCTGCTCCAGACCCCGGATGATCCGCATCCACTGGATGGATCGCGCACGGGGCGGAATCACCGTCCGGAGTTGCTCGTCATACCGAATGAGGCCAACGGCGTCGCGCTGCCGGATGAAAAGGAGGGCGAGCGCCGCGACAATCTGCTCGGCATACCGACGTTTGGTGAGCCGCGCCGGACTTCCCGTCCAGTCCATCGACTTGGAGACGTCGAGCACCAGCGCCGCGCGCGTGTTCGTCTCTTCCTCGAACTGCTTGATCATCCACCGGTCGGCGCGCGCGACGATTTTCCAGTCGATATACCGGAGATCATCCCCTACCTGATAGGGACGGTACTCCGCGAATTCGACGGAGAAACCTTTTCGGGGGGAACGGTGTAACCCCGCGAGAAATCCGTCCACGACCCAGCGGGCCACGATTTCCACGCGGCCGAGGCTGGCGATTGATGCCGGATCGATCAGGTCGGCCCGATTGATGCTGGTGCTGTCCATCTCGGACGAAGCTAGAGGAGGCGACCGGGTCGGTCAAATAGCAGGATTGTCGTCGACCGAGACGCCAAGAATTCTCTTTGCGGTATGGGTCGGTAACGTTAGGTTGGAACGCGCACCTCCCCCCGGTGCGTTGGGACCGTCGGGGAGCGCAACCCTCTAAGAGGGAGGATGCAATGCGAAACTGGGTGCTAGGGACCGCGCTACTCCTCACGCCGATAGCATACGGCACGGCGCAGACGTCTCGGTGGAATGACCGCACGACGGAGCGATGGACCGAAGAAGCACCCGCGGTGCGCCTGTGGTTCGACGGAAATACGCAATTGCTCCGCTTCGGAAGCGTCGCGCGCGTTCGATTTGAGACGGATGAAGACGCGTACGTCATTGTCGGTCGCGTGGACAGCGACGGCCGGATGTCGATCCTGTTCCCATACAATCGCACCCAGCGACCCTTCGTGCGCGGCGGTGTTTCGAACATCGTCCGGAGCCGTCGCGGGGGCAGCTCGTACAGCTTCGTGTCGACTGAGCGCTGGGGAATGGGCTTTGTCTTTGCCGTTGCCTCGTACGAGCCCATGGACGTGTCGCGCTTTCAGAATCGCGACTTCGAGAGCTACGACGGTGTGATGAATGCGATGGCGAGACGGTACAGCGGAAATCCCCAACGCATCGTGGAGCGATTCGCCCCGTGGGTGCTCTACGACCGCGACACGCCATACGACTACGACATTCTGAATTACTCGGTCGAGAGCCCGACCTTCGCATCCTATTCGTCGTACTGCGGTGCTGGCTATTCGGGGCTGGGATACGACGGCATGTACGATCCTTCGTTCTGCTCTCACGCTCTGGGATATTACGGGTTTGTTTGCTCGGGTTTCTGGGGATACGGATCGGCCCTGTGCTACGACCCGATATGGGGCAGGATCATTCGCCAAGGACCGATTTTCGCCGGTGGAAATCCGCCGCCCACCAGCCCGGGCCAGCCGACGCCGGGCGATAAGGTGCCGAACACCAAGCTGATTCCGCAGGTTGGTAACCCGAACGATCCAGGAACCAAGCAAGGCGGCGGTCAGAAGGCACTCGAGCTGCCGACGCGCCCCGCGGTTGGCGGCACGGCAGGAGACGACGAACTGAATCGGGTGTACTCGATTCCGCGTCGCGCGCTCGACGACTTGCGCCGCCAGGAGCGGATCGAACGCCGACCAGTGGGCGAAATTGCCGTCGATGGTGCCAATGGGGCGGGTCCGCGCCCAGCGCCGCGCGATCGTGGCCGCGAGGCGGGAGGCAATGATGACGGCGGTCGCCCGTTAGGCGGACCAGCGCGGCGCGACTGGGGTCGAGACCGCGACAACCCGACCACGCGTGCGGACAACACGCCGCGCTATGAGCCGCCCCCGCGTGAGGCACCGCGGAACTTCGATCCCCCGTCCCGCGGAACATCAGGCGGTGGCAGTTTCGAACGAGGCGGTGGTGAGCGCAATGCGCCGCCCCCTCGCAGCTTCGACCCGGGTCCGCGCATGGGCGATGGCGGTGGCCGCGCATCCTCAGGTGGTGGCGCGGATGGCGGTGGGGCTCGCCCCGCGCCGGCTCCTCACCCGGCACCGCCTGTTCGCGAGCCTGCCTCGTCGGGCGAGAAGAAGCCAGAAAAGCACTAAGACGGGAGACATTGCACAGAGGGCCGGCGCGAGCCGGCCCTCTGTCGTTTGGGATGGGACCCCAGCGCCGCTAGATTCCCTCCTCCGCCATTGACCGCATTCGCGGGCGGTGCCGCGCCCCGTCGCCTTCTTCTGGCGGCCGCCGGCGCGTCGTGCGCCTCCCCACTTCAGCCATTCCCCACTTGCAGTTAGACCGAATTCGCAACTTCTGCATCGTCGCGCACATTGACCACGGCAAGTCCACTCTCGCCGACCGGTTGATCGAGGCCACGGCGACGCTCGAAAAGCGAGAGATGAAGGATCAGGTGCTCGATACGCTCGACCTGGAGCGCGAGCGCGGGATCACGATCAAGCTGAATGCTGTGCGTATGAGCTATCGTGCCCAATCTGGTGAGCAGTATGAGCTGAACCTGATCGATACCCCGGGGCACGTCGACTTCACGTACGAAGTGTCCCGCTCGTTAGCGGCGTGTGAAGGCGCGATCCTGGTGGTGGATGCGTCGCAGGGCATCCAGGCGCAAACGCTCTCCAACCTTTTTCTGGCGCTCGATGCGGGGCTTGAGATCATCCCGGTCCTGAACAAGATCGACCTACCTGGTGCAGAGCCGGATCGCCGCAAGAAGGAGGTGCATGAACTGATTGGCGTGGCCGAAGAGGACATTCTGCTGGTGAGCGCCAAGGAGGGGTTGGGCATTCCGGCGTTGCTGGACGCGATCGTGAAGCGCGTGCCCGCGCCGCGCGGCCAGCCCGACGCGGCGCTTCGCGCCTTGATCTTTGACTCGTACTACGACCGGTACCGCGGTGCCATACCCAGTGTGCGCGTGGTCGACGGCGCGTTGCGTCCGGGCATGCACATCACCTTTGGATCCAACGAAGCCCAGTACGAGGTGGCCGAGGTGGGCTACCTGCAGATCGGCCAGGTGAAGGCGTCGCAATTGACGGCAGGCGAAGTGGGCTACGTGGTGGCGAATGTGCGAACGGTCCGCGAGACGCGCGCCGGCGACACCATCTTTGACGCTGAACAGCATGCGCGCGAGCCGCTGCCGGGCTACAAGGACGTGCATTCCATGGTGTTTGCCGGGATCTATCCCACCGACACCACGCAGTACGAAAACCTGCGCGATGCCCTGTCAAAGTTGCAGCTGAACGACGCGTCCCTGAAGTATGAGCCCGAGACCTCGACGGCCCTTGGCTTCGGCTTTCGTTGCGGATTCCTGGGGTTGCTGCACATGGAGATCGTGCAGGAGCGTCTGGAGCGGGAGTTCAACCTGGACCTCGTCACGACCGTTCCGAACGTCGAATATCACGTCACGTTCACCGACGGCACCAAAGAAGTGATCGAGAATCCGTCGAAGATGCCGGCCCCGGGGACGATCGAGCGCATTGAGGAGCCGTACGTCAAGGCACGCATCGTGTCGCCGGCGGAGTATATCGGTCCCATCATGACGTTAGGCAACGAGCGACGTGGTGTGTACCACGGCATGAGTTACATCGACACGCAACGGGTGGAGTTCGTGTGGGAGTTCCCACTCGCCGAGATCGTGCTCGACTTCTACGATCGGCTCAAGACGATTTCCCGCGGCTACGCCAGCCTCGACTACGAGTTGGGTGACTATCGGCCCAGTGAGCTGGTGCGGCT
Organism: Gemmatimonadaceae bacterium; assembly: GCA_046327745.1. Taxonomy (GTDB): domain Bacteria; phylum Gemmatimonadota; class Gemmatimonadetes; order Gemmatimonadales; family Gemmatimonadaceae; genus JABAQJ01. The sequence goes on from JAXLXV010000008.1 coordinate 8,870, forward strand.
GGACATGCTCATCAATGGTGATCCGGTGGATGCCTTCAGCGTTATCATCCACAAAGACAAGGCCTACGACTGGGGCCGCAAGATCGCCGACAAGCTCAAGGAGCTGATCCCTCGACAGCTGTTTGAGGTGGCGATTCAGGCCGCTATCGGAAACAAGGTCATTGCCCGGACCACGGTGAAGCCGCTACGGAAGGACGTGCTGGCCAAGTGCTACGGCGGCGACATCACGCGAAAGCGGAAGCTCCTCGAGAAACAGAAGGAGGGAAAGCGACGCATGAAGCAGGTGGGCGCCGTGGAGATTCCGCAGGAGGCCTTCCTCGCGGTCCTGCAGGTGGACTAAGCCGACGCCGCAGGGTTGCCAGCGAACACGCTGAGCACCGTAACATTGTCCGCGCCGCCGCCGGACAAGGCCTCCTGTATGAGCTGCCGGCAGGTCGCTTCGGCACCGGGCCGAGCGCGAAGGACCTCGGCAATGCGCTCGTCGCTGACGTGGCGTGTGAGCCCGTCCGTGCACAGGAGGATCGCGTCGCCCGGCGCCAGGTCGATCAGTCCCACGCTGGGAGAAACCTCGGGCCCACCAATCGCGCTCGTGAGGGTGTTAGCCGGACCTGGCCGAGCCGCCTGCTCTGCCGTCCACGCACCGGCCGACACCATGTATTCACCAAGCGTCTGATCTCGGGTTAGTCGCTGCAGGCGGTCCTTCCGCATCACGTAGGCGCGGCTGTCGCCGACGTGCACGAAGTACGCGCGCGGCCACGCCAACATGACCATCGTGAGTGTGGTGGCTGGCGCGGAACCGGCATCACCGAACTCGTTCAGGAGGCGCTCGTGCGCAATCCGCACCGACTCCTCCAAGCGATCGATGAGCTCCATTTCCTGACTGGCATCCAAGCCATGGAAGCACCCCGCCGCGCGGCCCAGATATTCCAACAGGCTGGATACCGTCGACTCACTCGCCAACTCCCCACCTGCCTTTCCGCCCACGCCGTCCGCGACCGCGAACAGGTTCGCCGACGACGCCCCGAAGTGCCCAGTGATCGCCGCATCAGGCACACTCGTCTGACGGACGTCCACGGACTTCCGGATGCTAGCGATCACGAAATGGTCTTCGTTGGTGTCGCGCACCAAACCCCGATCACTCGCGCCGAATGCATCCAGCACCACGTCGGAAGCGCCGCTCTGGGTCATCGTTAGGTTTCCTGTGTGCCAGTCACGGACTCGGCCACCCATTGGAACATGGCGTCTACACCCGCCCCTGACTTGGCGCTTGTCCGAACGACGCGCCATTCCGCCGAACTACCGGTCAGTGCGTCATCGGGAGGCAGTGCCCACTCTCCGACCAGGTCCGCCTTGTTCAGGGCGAGTACGGATGGCACAGCGCCGATCGCACTGATGACCCGCTGGCGAATAGCCTGCGTTTCGGGGAGCGTTTCGGCCCGTGTACCGTCGACCACGTAGATGATCCCCGCCGCACCCTTCAGGTAGCTGGTGTTGACGTCGTGGTGCGCGTCCCGTCCTTCCAGGTCCCACAGCATCAGGTGCACATCTTGACCACCCACGACGATCTCCTTGCGGTCAATCTTGACCCCGACCGTGCTCAAATAACTGGGGGAGAAAATTGAACGGACATAGCGTTGCACAAGGCTCGTCTTGCCGGTGCCGAACACCCCAACCATGCAGATCTTCTTCTGGATCATCGAGTGGCGGCCCCCGAGGAATGGCGGAACGGGCTTGAAGGTACCGCCGTGATTGGTTCGCGGCCATCGGGCGGGGCCTCGCCCGGGGGCCTCTGCGTGCTAGCTTGAACCGCCGCATGCCAACGTCCCCTGCTTCCACGACCGGGTCCCTCGTCATTCAGACGTCGTTTCTTGGCGACGTCGTTCTCACCACGCCGCTGATCGCCGCGCTCGCGGCGCGTGGTCCCGTGGATGTCGTCACCACGCCGGCCGGGGCGGCGTTGCTGGCGGGCAATCCCGACGTTAGGCGCGTAGTGGCCTACGACAAGCGGGGCGTGCATCGTGGATGGCGTGGCATGCGCGCGGTCGCCCACGAGATCTCCAGCGACTCGCCTGATGCAACCGCGTACCTGGCACAGGGGTCCATGCGCAGCGCCATGCTGGCGATGGCGGCCAGGTACCGTCGTCGCGTCGGATTTGACACGTCGAGCGGGCGCCTGCTCTATACGGAGCGCGTGCCGTATCGAGCGGAACGTCACCACGCCGAGCGATTGTTGCGTCTGGCGGTGTCGACCGGGGAGTTGTCGGCCGAATCGGTGAGGCCGCGACTGTATCCCAGCGAAGGAGAGCGCACCGTGGTGGCCGCGTTGCTTGAGAGGGCCGGCGTCCACGGCGATCCGGTAATAGCCTTGGCGCCTGGGAGCGTGTGGGCGACGAAGCGCTGGCCGTTCTATGCCGACTTGGCCCGGCGCCTAACGACTACGGGCCGGCTGGTCGTGGTGGGGAGCGAGGCCGACCGCCCCCTCGCGAAGGAGATCGTGGACGCCACCTTTGGCGCGGCGATCGACGCCACTGGACGCCTGTCCCTACTGGCCTCGGCGGCGCTTATCGGACGAAGCAGTGTGCTGGTGACCAATGATTCGGCGCCCCAGCACCTGGCCAGTGCCGTCGGCACGCCAACAGTGACCCTGTTTGGACCGACGGTGCCGGAATTCGGCTTTGGCCCGCTGGCGGCGCGCTCAGTGACGTTGGGACACGAGCGTCTCACCTGTCGCCCCTGCGATCCTCACGGGCCAGCCAAGTGCCCATTGGGCCACTGGCGTTGCATGCGTGAGCTGGAGGTGGACCGGGTACTGACCGCGGTCCTTGGCCTGTTTCAACCGTCTCATGGATAGTCAGTGCGGGTTCCCGCGAGCGAAAGAATAGGGTTCATTTCGCCCAGCTCATGAACGCCCTCGGTCTCGTTCTCGCTCTGGTGGTGGGTTTTGTGCTCGGTCTCCTCGGTGGCGGGGGATCGATCTTGGCGCTTCCCATTTTCCTCTACGTCTTCCACGTGGACACCAAGCCGGCGGTGGCCATGAGCCTTGCCGTGGTGGGCATGAGTGCCTTCATCGGCTTTCTGACGCATTGGCGCCAAGGCACCGTACGGCTCCGCATCGCGATCCCGTTTGGTCTGTTTGCGATGCTCGCCGCCTTCGTGACCGCCCGGCTGACCCATTCCGTCCCGGCGTCGGTGCAGCTGGGACTCTTTGCCGTCTTTGCATTCAGCGCCGCGTTCTTCATGCTCCGCGACTCGCTCAAGCCGGAACCACTCGCCACGGTACCTAACGAAAAGGGGCCCGGGACATTCGGCGCGCTGCTGGCTCTTCAGGCACTTGGCGTGGGGACCTTGACGTCCCTGATTGGCGCGGGTGGCGGATTTGTCATTGTCCCCGCCTTGGTCTTACTCGCCAAGGTTCCGGTCAAAGCCGCCGTTGGCAGTTCCCTGCTGATCATCACCATGAATTCCCTCAGCGGGTTTGCCGGATACATCGGGCAGGTCCCGATCGACTGGCCGTTGATCGCCACCTTTACGCCGATAGCGGCGCTGGGCGCGGTGACGGGGACGCGATTCAGCCGTCGTGTGCCCCAGCGGCGCATCAAGCAGGGGTTTGCGGTGCTCATCGTGGTCTTGGGGAGCTATCTTATTGTGCGGAGATTGTCGGCCCTTTAACCGGCACGCTCGTCACCTGCAACACGCGCTCCCCCTCCCCATGTCAGCCAAGAAGCGAACACGATACATCGTCGGGGTCGACCTCGGCGGCACCAACCTCGTCGGCGCCGCAATTTCCGAGGATGGCAGCAAGACACATGCATTCCGATCGACCATGACGCGCGCGGACCAAGGTGCCGATGCGGTCGTGGACCGCATGGTCGGGATGATCGACACCATCATCGCTGAGACCATCGCGGAGACCGGGGCCAAGCGCTCCGATTTTGCTGGCGTTGGCGTGGGTGCCCCTGGACCGCTGGATCGTGAGCAAGGGGTCGTGATCACGACCCCGAACCTGGGCTGGACCAACTTTCCCCTGCGCAACGTGATTTCGGAGCGCGTGGGGCTGGAGGCCACCCTCGACAACGACGCGAACTGTGCCACGCTCGGCGAGTGGTGGTTGGGAGCGGCGCGCGGCGGTCGCAATGTGGTGGGCATGACGATCGGCACGGGGATCGGTGGCGGTTTGATCCTCGACGGCCAGCTGTATCACGGGGCGGCGGATGTGGCTGGCGAGATCGGGCACACGACGATCGACATCACCGGTCGTCGCTGCAAGTGCGGCAACTATGGTTGCCTGGAGGCGTACGCGTCGGGGCCATCCATTGCCGAACGCGCGCGCGAGGCGTTAGGCGGCGACGACGATTCCCTTCTGTTTCAGCTGGTGGGCGGGCAGCTGGACCGCCTCACCGCTGCGATCGTCTATGAGGCCGCCCGCAAGGGGGACGAGTTGGCGCTGGACGTCGTACGTGAGACAGCGCGCTTTCTGGGCGCAGGAATCGCCAACCTCCTGAACATCTTCAATCCAGATGTGGTGGTGATCGCCGGGGGCGTCACCCAGGCCGGTGATCCGTTGTTCGAACCGTTGCGGAAGGAAGTGCGCAAACGGGCATTCCGGCCGGCGGTGGAGTCCTGTCGGATCGTTCCGGGATCCCTTCCAGGGACGGCGGGAATCGTCGGCGCGGCGGCGACGTTCAAGCAGCAGGCCATGGGCGGCATCTGAAGGCGGCCGCATCGTTTGACCTGTGAGCCTGACCTGACGTGAAGAAAGTCGGCGTGCTGGGATCGTTCGTCTGGGACGTGATCCACGGTCGTGATGTGCGCACCCTTCCGGTCGAGGAGTGGGGGGGCATCACCTATGCCTTGGCGGCCTTTGATGCGGCCCTGCCCGACAACTGGCAGATCGTGCCGATTTCCAAGGTCGGACATGATCGGGCCCGCCAGGCGCGGGAGTTCCTGACCTCGCTGCGTCACTTGGCACCGGGAACCGGGGCGATCGAGGTGGACGCGCGGACCAATCAAGTCGAACTCCGCTATGCCAATGCGGAACGGCGGACGGAAACGCTCTCTGGCGGCGTTCCTATGTGGACGTGGCCCGCGTTGCAGCCGCTGCTGCAGGGGCTGGACGCGCTGTACATCAATCTGATCAGCGGCTTTGAGCTGGACGTGGAAACGGCGCAGCTGATTCGGCAGCACTTCAAGGGACCAATCTACGGCGACCTGCATTCCCTGATGCTGGCCATCCAGCCCGACGGGTTGCGGACGCTTCGCCCGCTGCCTAACGCATCCGAGTGGTGTGCGTGCGTGGACGTCGTGCAGGTAAACGAGGACGAGATGACCATGATGGCCAGCGACCCGTTGTCGCTGGCGGCAACCGCGATCGCCCGCGGCGTACAACAGTTGGTGGTGACACTTGGCAGTCGCGGATTAGTCTATGTCAATGCCCCCGGATTCGAGCGCGTGACCGATCGCGCGACATGGCAACGACTCGCCGGCGTCGGCGGGACGATCGCCACGGCGCTGGTGCCACCGCCGGCACGCGCTGTCAAGACCGAAGGGGACCCGACAGGATGCGGCGACGTCTTTGGCGCAACCTATTACTCGCGGCTCTTGGCGGGTGATATGTTTTCCCAAGCGCTGCACGTCGCCCTTTCGGCGGCCGTCCGCAACGTGGACTTCCGCGGAGCCCGGGGGCTCGCGGCCTACTTACGTGGAGAGTTGATCGCCCAGTGACCACCGTCATCACCGTTCCCCCATCGCTTGATGACGAAACGTTTGAGCAACTGCTCGAGCAGGCGGCGCCGATTCCGTCCGACCAGAAAGTGCTCGTGGACGCTCGGCACACGCGGTGGTCTTCCCCTTTCGGGCTGACGGCGCTGCTGACCTTTGCGCAGTCCCGCGCCACGCGCGCCGACTTCACCGGTCCCGAAACAGAGGAGACGGCGAGCTACTGGCAGCGTGCGGGGTTCTATCGATTTGCCGAAGAAGTGTTCGACCTCCACGGCCACGTACCGCGCTCCCGCAACGGCGCCGGCGAGTCGAATGTGCTACTGGAGATCACCCCGGTCGAAAAAAGCGACGACGTCCATGAGGTGGTGGAACGCATTCAATCCAAGGCGCAAGCGATCCTGGTGAACGAGTTGAACCTGGATCCCCAGGCGACGATGCGCTTTGCTATGACGCTGTCGGAGGTGTGCCAGAACATTGTCGAGCACGCCGAGGCGCGTGGCTGGGTGGCGGTCCAGACGTATCGCTATCGGCAGCGGCTGGGCCGACGCGTGGTCGTGATTGCCGTGTGTGATGCCGGGATTGGTTTTCGCCGCTCGCTGGAATCGGCTCAGGGGCGGAAACGCAGTGACCGGTGGGATGACGGCATGGCGTTGGAAGACGCCGTGGTGCGTGGTGTTTCGCGATACCGCGATCCCGGTCGCGGGCAGGGCCTGGCGGGAGTCCGCCGGTATGTGGGAAAATGGGACGGCAAATTGACCGTGCGCAGCGGTACCGCGCGCATTGCCATTGTGCCGACGTGGGATACGGACAAGGCGTTGATCGAGAACCTGCCGCCGTTTCCTGGCGCGCAGGTGCAGATCACCATACCGGAACGGGTAGTCGCGCGGTGATTCACTACATCGATGTTGGGTCGGTCCTGCACCGGACCGTTTGCGACCTGTACTCCAATCTCGTCACGCGATCGACGGGGGCCGCGGTGCGTCGCGAGATTGAAAGTGCGCTGGCCGACCTGCCGGACCCCAGCCTAACGATCATCGACTTCTCATCGGTCGGCATGATGGACTTCTCCTGTGCCGACGAGGTCGTGGGGAAGCTGCTGGACAAGATCCACAATGGGCCCGCGCCACGTGAGGTGTACGTGCTGGTGCGCGGGGTCGGTGATTCGCACCTGGAAGCCATCGAGACGGTGCTCGAGCGCTACGGCGTCGCCGTGGTGGTGGAGGACATCGAGGGCATGTGGCGTGTCGTCGGCCCCCTCGAGGAGACGCTGCGTCGCACGTGCAATGCCGTGAACAAGCGCGGCCGAGTGCGCGCCGCCGACTTGGCCCCGGAACTCGGAGAAGCCCCTGATCACATGGCCCGCACCTTGGATGGCCTGTGCGAACGCCGACTGGTCATGCGCGACGCCAATGACTACTTGGCGCTTCAACTGGCCCTGTGATTCGTCAGTTCAACCCTCCGCTGCAGGTGGTCGGGTTCATCGGAACCCGCCGCGACGATGCCGAGCGGGGGCCGCAGGTGAGGTTGCGCCAGGACGAAGCCCAGACGCGCCAACTGGTCGATGGTGAGGTGGTCTGGGTGTATGGTCCGCGGCGCCACGACCTGGCCACGGTGGCCATCGACGATGAAGTCCCGCGCGGCGGCGTGGTGGTACGGGACATCGCCGGCGTCACCGTGTCGGAGATCGTGCGCCTGGTCAAGCCCGAGTTGGACCGCCGCTCCGGACAGTTTGCCTAACGAGAGAAGACGCGCATGAGCCTCGACGCCGACGCCCTCTCCCTTGCCACCCAGGTCTTGCGCGGTGGTCGCGCCAGTGGCGAACCGGGATCCCCGGTGGTCACGCCACTCACGCAATCGGCCAACTACCTGTTGCACGCCGGCACCGACCAGGGGCTCATTTACCCTCGTTACGGGAATGCGCCTAACGCTGATTTGCTCCAGCGTCGGCTGGCGGCCATCGAAGGCACCGAAGCCGCCCTCGTGCTGTCCTCGGGCATGGGAGCCACAGCGTGCGCCCTGCTGGCCCTGCTCCGTCCCGGCGATCACTTGCTGGCCAGCAAGTGGATTTACGGCGGCGTCCGTCGCTTCTTCCAAAGCGAATTCCCGAGCATGGGCATCGACGTCACCTTTGTCGACCCCATGGAAACGCGCGGCTGGCGGAAGCGCCTTCGCAAGGAAACGCGGGCCATCTTCGTCGAAACTCCGACCAACCCGACGTGCCGGGTGCTCGACCTTCGTCCAATCTCGGCCCTGACGCTGGAAGTTGGTCTGGCCCTAGTGGTCGACTCGACCTTTGCGTCACCGGTGAACATCCAGCCGGTTCGCTTTGGCGCCGACGTCGTCATCCACTCCGCGACCAAGTACCTCAACGGGCACAATGACGTCATCAGCGGCGTGGTGTGTGGCACTGCGTCGTACATCGAAGAGGTGCGTCAGAAGATGATCCTCTGGGGTCAGTCGCCGGATCCCTTCGCCTGCTGGTTACTGGAGCGCGGACTCAAGACGTTGGACGTGCGTGTGCACCGGCAGAACGCGAATGCCCTGCAACTTGCGACTTGGCTGAGCGAGCAACCCGAAGTCGCCAAGGTGCACTACCCGGGACTGTCCACCCACCCAGATCACGAGACCGCCAAGACCACGATGCACGGCTTCGGCGGCATGCTGGCGTTTGAGCTGAAAGCCGGCGGGCCCGCAGCCGAGCGCTTGCTGTCCCGGGTGCGCGTCGTCACGCACGCGTCCAGTCTGGGAGGCGTCGAGAGCTTGGCGTGCGAACCCCGGTTCACGTCGCACGCGCACCTGACCGCCGAGGAGCGACGCGACGTCGGAATCCCGGACGGGTTTGTGCGTTTGAGCGTGGGCATCGAGAGCCCATACGACCTGATCGCCGACCTGGATCAGGCCCTGCACGGTCCCCGCTGACACGAACCCTCCGGACCGACTGCCCGTCATTCCGCGGGCTGTCCAATGCGTTTGCGCGTCTCAGTCGTCTAAATTGCGGGCGTTAAGCGCTCCCCTGAGACCTGCCCCGTGATTCGTTTCGCCAACGTCTATAAGGAATATCCTCGCACCGGTCTGGCGCTGAACAACGTGTCGTTCAGCGTTCAGAAGGGAGAGTTCGTGTTCCTGACGGGACCGAGTGGCGCGGGAAAGAGCACCATCTTGAAGCTGCTCTACCTAGAGGAGTTTCCGACGCGAGGGGATGTGTGGCTGGCGGGAGCGCGCTCAAGCCAAATCAAGCGACGCGACGTCCCACAGCTGCGACGAAAACTGGGCGTGGTCTTCCAGGACTTTCGGCTGCTCGAAGACCGGACCGTGGAATCGAACGTCATGTTCGCCCTTGAGGTCTTGGGCTCTCCGCCAGAGAAGGCCGCATCGAAGGTCGGCCGGTTGCTGACCCAGGTGGGGCTGGCCTCGAAGGCGACGGCGTATCCGCGGGAGCTAAGCGGCGGGGAACAACAGCGTGTCGCGATCGCACGCGCGCTGGTGAACGACCCCATGCTGCTGATTGCCGACGAACCGACCGGCAATCTGGACGAGCGAGCAACGCGCGGTGTGTTCCAGCTGCTGCGAGACATCAATGCGCTGGGAACCGCCGTGGTGATGGCCACGCACAACCTTGAGCTGGTGCGCCGGGCCGACCTTCGGATCCTCGAGATCAACCGCGGCCAGCTGGCGTTTGATTCCGGAGAAGAGAAAAAGGCACCGGCAGAGGAGGCCACGTGAAGCTTGCCATGCGCGAGGTGCTGCTTGGCTTCCGGCGTGCGCCACTACTCAGCATCCTGAGCATTACCACCATCGCCTTCTCGCTCTTTGCGTTTGGGCTGTTCTCGCTGGTCGCGATCAACATTCGCTCGGCGCTTCGAGACATCGAGTCACGCGTGGAGATCCGCGGGTTCATCGCCGAGGGAACCTCAGTGGACGATGTTGGGCGCGCGATGGAAGTCATCGCCACCTACAAGGAAGTGGAACGTGTGGAGTACGTATCGCCGGAGCAGGCACTGGTGCGTGCCCGCCGCGAGCTGGGTGAATTCAAGGACGTCTTCGACGCCGGATTCTTGCCTGGATCGATCGACATTCGCCTGCGCGAGGGCGCGCGCGATCCTGTCTCTGTGAAAGGGGTCGTTGACCGGTTGCAAGCGTTCTCGTTCATCGACGACGTGCGCTTTGGCGAGGAGTGGGTCAGCAAATTGTATCGCATTCGGACGGTGGCCACCGTGGCCGGAATCGCGTTAGGTCTGGCCTTTGCCGCGGTGTCGGTCATCATCATTGGTGCGACCATTCGCATGGCCGTGCTCGCACGGGCGCGAGAGATCTCTATCATGCGCCTGGTGGGAGCGACGGACGCGTTCATTCGGCGCCCCTTCCTGATCGACGGATTCCTGAAGGGAATTATCGGCGGCCTGTTGGCGCTGCTGTTCACGTGGCTCGCGTCGACGCTCATCTCCCAGACGTTCATCAAGACGGAGTTCTTCGACGCTCGTCTGGCGTCCCTTGGCCTGATCGGAGGCGCCTTGATCGGGCTGCTGGGAAGCGCTGCCTCGGTTTCGCGACACCTTCGGCTGGTGCGTTGATGATCCGGCGACACTACGCGACGACGTACGTCGCGTGCTTCGTCCTGCTGATCATCGGCGCGAGCGGCGTCCTTGGGGCGCAAAGCACCGCCGAGCAGCGCTTGCGTGCGCAGCGCGAAGAGCTCGACCGCATTCGTCGCGAGCGGGACGACCTGACGCGACGGCGCGAGGAACTGCAGGGACGCGTGCACGACCTGTCAGACGAGGTCACGACGGCGCGCCGCCAGGCCGAAGCCACGGCGCGGCTGGTGCGATCACTGAATGCCCAGTTGGCCTCCATCGCCGCCGAGGTCGACTCGGCCAATGCCCGGGTGGCCAACGCCCAGCGAGAGTTGGAGCTAAAAAATACTGCACTCCATCGACGGGTCGTCGACATCTACAAGCGCGGTCCCCTCTACACGACGGAAGCCCTGCTGGCGGCTCAGTCCTTTGGCGAGCTGGTCGCGCGGTACAAGTATCTCCACGAACTGGCACTTCGCGATCGGGCCATGGTTGGGCGCGTGCAGCAACTGTACAAGAGTATTGATGGCCAGCGACAATTGCTGGTGCGGCTCCAGGACGAGCTGGAGCGCAACAAGCAGGAGAAAGTGCTGGAGGAACGTCGACTGCAAGGATTGGTGGGGGCCCGTCAGGCTTCCTTGATGCAGGCGAGAGAGTCTGCCCAACAGGTGGAAGATCGCCTGCAACGCATTGTGAAGGACGAGGCACGCCTAACGAACGTGATCGCGGCATTGGAAGACACGCGCCGCAAGGCGGAAGCGGCGCCGAATGCCCCGGCCCCAACCGTCAGCTCGATCAAGACCAGTGACTTTGGAAAGCTCGACTGGCCGGTGGATGGCGACATCATTTACCGCTTTGGTCGCTTGGTAAACCCGAACAACACCACGATACGCTGGAACGGCATCGGGATTCGCGCGGCCGCCGGCACCAGTGTGAAGGCCATTGCTGCTGGCGAGGTCGTGATTGCCGAATCGATCGGCACGTATGGGTCCACCGTGATCGTCCAGCACGGTGGGGGCGACTACTCCGTGTACGGATCGTTAGGCCGATTGAACGTGAAGAAGGGCCAGAAGGTGATCAAGGGTCAGGTGGTGGGGACCGTCGGGCAGTCCGACCCCGACATGGACCCGCACCTGCACTTCGAGATCCGGCCGAAAGGGCGAGCGACCGACCCGCTCACATGGTTGCAGGCCCAGAAGGCAGGACGCGAGTAGTGGCGTCGTCGCGGAAAGACGCGGCAGTCACCCCACCAGACGGATCACCCCTTGGTGCCCACACCAGCACCGCCGGTGGCGTCTCCTCGTCCCTGCCCCGCGCCACCGCCATCGGCGCGACGGCCATGCAGATCTTCACAAAGACGTCCAACCAGTGGAAGGAGCCGGCGATCGAAGAATCGGAACGCGCGGCGTTCCGTGACGGCCTTCGCACCACGCGCATTGGCGTGACGAACGCGCACGACAGCTACCTGATCAACCTCGCGTCGCCCGACCCGATCTTGTGGACGCGCTCATTGGTCTCGTTTGTCAGCGAGCTTCGGCGCTGCCACGCCCTTGGCCTGAACTACCTGGTTTCGCACCCCGGGAACTACATGGACGACCGGGCATCCGGGCTGGCGCGCAACGCGGAAGCCATCGGCATGGCCCTCGAGTGTGCACCTGGCCCAACGCGCCTGCTGATGGAGATGACGGCGGGGAGTGGGACCGCACTGGGAGCGTCGTTCGAAGAGATGGCCCGTCTGATCGACACCATTCCCACCGCGGTGCGGGGGCGAGTCGGTGTGTGCGTGGACACCGCCCATATCTTCGCGGCAGGCTATGACCTGGTGAACGATTACGATGGCGTTTGGGAGCACTTTGCCGACGTCATCGGCTACGAACGCCTCGGAATGATGCACCTGAATGATTCGAAGGTGCCGTTAGGCTCTCGACGTGATCGCCACGAATTGATCGGTGAGGGGGCAATCGGCGCGGCGCCGTTCCGGCGCCTCATGACGGATGAGCAGCTTCGTCAGGTCCCCAAGGTGATCGAGACGCCGAAAGGTGATGACCCCATCGCGAACGACCGGCGGATGTTGAAGCTGCTTCGCCGGTTCGAACGCGATGGTGCTTAAGCCGACTCCACCATTTGCGGCCGGAGCTTGCGCGCAATGCCCGCGAGCGCGAGCACCACGCTGTAGCTGCAGACAATGGTAGGTCCGGTCGGCAAGTCACTCTGATATGACACCCACAGGCCCAGGGCCGATGCGACCGCGCCCGTGCAGAACGCGATGATCGTGAGGCGCACGGGATTGCGCGTAAACAAGAACGCCGTGACGGCAGGCACCACCAAGAAGCTGAAGACGAGCAACACGCCGCCCAACGGAACGGAGAACGTGATGACGACGCCGAAGATGCAGTAGAACCAGAAGTCCCACCATCGGAGGCGCCATCCCTTGGCGGCCGCGGCCGGCTCGTCAAACGAGATGGTCTCGAATCGCTTGCGGAGGACAAACAGGATGATGCCCAGTACCGCGTACGCCGCAGCCAGCTTGGCGATGGCGGGCCACGTGACCCAGAGAATTGTCCCCACCAGCACATCCTTGATGGCGTCGGCGCCTCGCGGTGCCTTGTCCGCCACCAGTAACGCGGCGGCGGACGCGACCACATACACGATGCCGATGATGGCCTCCTGCGGCACTCGCCCCTTTTCCCGGGTCCGCGTGGCGGCGAACATGGCCGCCCCAATCACCACGAACGCCAAGGCAAAGAGCTGGGCGGTACCGGATCCAGGGGCGATTCCCACCAAGAGTCCCGTGGTGGTGCCTAACGCCGCCATCTGCGCCAGCGACAGGTCCACGAAAATGACCTCCCGCGCAATGACGTGCAGTCCCAGGTACGAGTGAATGGCCACCAGGATCATGCAGGCCACGAACGGTGGCAACATCAGTTCGAAGCCGCTCATTGCTTCACCGCCGAGGCAAAGCCCTTGGCCAACTCGGACACCCAGAAATTCATCAGGTCAAAGTACGACTCGATGCCGGGCGCCCCATGGCTGTTCTCGGGGACAATGACCGCCACGGCGTTGGTACGCGCCGCAACGTCCTTGATCTGGTTGTGATCGAAATAGTTTGAGGCGAACAGCACGGGGATCTTCTTTTCGCGCATCAGCGCGATGACGTCCTGTACATGCCGCGGGGTCGGCGGGATGCCCGGCTTGGCTTCGATGTACTCCACACAGTTGACGCCGTACCGGCTGCTGAAGTACGCCCATTCCTTGTGGTAGCACACCATGTCCTTTCCGCGAAAGGGCATCGCCTGCTGCATCCAGCCGCCTAACCGCGTTACCAGGGGCTTCCCTTGATACGGGCTCTGGAGAAAGCTCATCACCTTTCCGGTTCTCGCCAGATCAAACAGCGCCACGGGTGTGACAACGCGGACCAGCTCTTCGCCAAACGTGGCCTTGAGGACGCGATCCTCGAAGTCCTTCTCTCGGGCCGCGAAGAACTCAGCATTGGCCGGCGACGCCCGCTTGAGGCCGTCGAGGATGTTTCGTGCGATGAGGATCACGTTGATCGGATCCGTGTGGATGTGCGGGTTGCCGTCGACGTGAATGTCGCCCTGTGCGCGTGACAGGGACGTCGGGACCTCCAAGAGCGTGATGCCCTTGAAGGCCGCAACGTAGCCGGGACCGCCCTCTCGCACCTTGCCGTTGCCAGCGCGATCGAGAAGGGCTGGTACCCACAGCTCAAGGTCCATCCCGGTCGTGACGAAGACATCGGCGTCGCGCAGCAGAGGGACGAAACTTGGTCGAGGCTGCACAAAGTGCGGATCCTCGTCCCCTTCGGCGATCGAAGACACCGTAGCCTTGTCACCGGCAATCTCGCGAGCGATCGCCGCGTACGTGGTCAGCGAGGTGACGACCTTGACGGGAGCGACCGGGGATCGCGCCGGTGGCGACCCCGCGATCAGGAGCATCAGCAGCGGAACTAGCATTAGAAGAGCTCGTGTTTGTGTGGGCCCATCGCGAAGACCAACTGGACCGTGAAGCGGTCGCGGCCGGTGCGGGAAAGGTCGCGCGAGCGCTCATAGAGCCCGCGCAGGAAAACGAATTCGCTCTGCCAGAACGTGAGGGTCGGCGTGATGGCCCACTCATGCTGGAGTGGCCCTGGGTCCGGTGACTGGACGTAGTCGCCGCGAACACTCGCGATCCACCGCCGGTTGAGTTTCCAGCTGCCATCGGCATACCCGCCAACGCGCGTCTTGTCGAAGCGACTATTCGCCGTCAGATCGAACGCCCGACGCAGGAACCAGACCTCACTCCGCAGCGTCAGTTCCCGGGCTTGGCCTTCTTGAGGTGGCCGCCAGGTAAAACGCCCTGCGGCCACGCCGAGCCGCGTCGTGAGGCCGGAGTCCGGATTTGACCCATACAACCCGCTGGCGCTCAGTTGGGCGTAGGTGGCACGGCTCAGCTGCCAGAAGCCTGCCAGTTGCACGTTGTAGGCTGGGCGCCGCCCACCGAGAAAGAGGACGTCATTGGTACCGCTCGTCGCCTGCGCCGTCAGCTCATACGTTCCGGCCTTTCCAGAGAACGGCAAGGGCCAGTACGCGGAAACGCCTGGGGCCACCATGCCGTCTTCGCCGGCGAATCGCCGCAACACCAGGGGATACTCATCCTCGGGCAGGGCATGCAAGTGCCAGCGATTCAACTCACCCACTTGCTGGCGGAATTGTCCGGCGTCGAGCCGCAGGTGCGCCGGCAACGAGGTGAAGTAGGCGTACCCCTCTTCCAACGACACCTGACCGTCCTCGACGGAGAGAAAAATCTTCGCAGTGGAAAAGGGATCCAGTGCGGACTGAAACGCGACCTCGAACTCCCGCGGCGAGAAGTTGTCGGTTTGGGGGCCAGGCCGGCGCCCGTGCATGCGGACGTCCCCCGTGCCAGAGATTTCGGGGTTGAGCGCATTTTGTCCTAACCTCGTCTGCGCCGGCCGCGGCGCGGCGGACGTGTCACGGCGGACCGCGGCGGCGGCCGCAGCGCGCAAGGCCGCCAGCTCGTCCACCACGGTGGTGTCGCCCGCCGCCCGCCGCGTCTCCAGGGCGGCGATGCGCGCCGTCAGCGCGCGAATCTCCGCGACGAGCGAGTCGAGGGTGCGCTGCTGACGTCGAATGATGCTATCTGCGGGAATCTGCGCCTTGAGCGGTGACACAAGGAGCGTCCCGGAAGCGAACACAGTCGCTACCCGCCATGCGATCTTCATGGGACGATGTAGTGCGTCGAAGCTGGAGTTTGCGGCTACCCGTGACTCTGCGTGGCCCACGAGTAGCCAGTGAACGTCGACAACCAGCCGTGCAATGGCGTGAGCTGGAATTCCTGCTGGGCGAGGGCGCCGGCGCCGATTCAGGTGTTTAATCTGACGACGAGCCCCTGCGACTCACGCATGCGCAGCGCGACGTTAGGCGCTAGGCGGCGCTCTCGACCCCAGGGCGCCTGACCGGGCGCCAACGAGACGTTGCGTGGTCGTGTGGCGGCAGGCCACGCCATCCGTCTTCCGATTCGTGATCAACTGCTGGGCGGGCGGAACCTCGGCCCCCTGACCTAGGGTGCGGCAGATCAGGCAATCCAATGCAGAGTGAACCGGCGTGCACTTAGTGCCACCCAGCAGCTCGACATGCACCTGTGTTCGCGCCGACGATGCGTCTTGTATTCCATCGACGATCGGCCCGGCAATCCACAGCATCGCTTGCAGCGCCAACAACACCAAGGCTCGCGCCCGGGGAATGCGTCCCCCGAACGCCGCTGATGTCCGGCGTACCACGATCCGTGACGTAGATCTGCGCACAGGCGAAGTGTATCCCTTGCTGCCCGGAAGGGTCCAGAGGTCGAGGCCACCCCGCCAAGAGCGGGGCCCCCGGCCTCACAAATGTCCAACGTCGCTCGCGGCGGCGATCGTGCAACGCTCCCGCGCCGCACCGTGATGACTGGGCTCCCTAGGTGTACGCGCCGACTGCCGCGATGTTGACCGCGGCGTCCACCTGAGTAGGATAAATCAACGGTCACGAATACCGGTTCGACCTGTCGATCGCGTGTCGCCGAGCGGTCCATCACCCGGCACACGGCGCTCGGCCCCGACGCTCCGCCGGAACTAGCAGCCGGCGCCGACGTCTTCCGGGGCATTGGCCGCGCCCTGTGACGCGACTGGCGCGGGACCTTGCGCCACCCCACGTTTGGAAGGTGACTCGCCGAGCGATTACAGAGCGTGAGGTCGTGCGTGCCGCACGCCACGGGCAAAAGTCGATCGACGTTGCGGGGGCTGCGGTCACTCCGTCCGCGCGCGACGCGGCGGGCCGACTGGGCGTCACCCTCGCCGGGGAGCGGCCGACGGCGGCTACAACGCCAACTGTTCGTTCCCATCCCAGCGCTCGATCGACGGAACCATCGCCTCAGTCGCCCGGGAGTGATAAGAACGTGGCTCGCGATGCCAGCACCACCTCGTCCGCCGCGACCCGGATCTCCATCGCGGCCGACCATGGAGGCGTAGCGCTCAAAGCGACGCTTATGGCCCATCTGCGCGAGACCGGGGGCATTGTCACGGACCGCGGACCGTCGTCCACCGAGCCTGTGGATTATCCGGACTTTGCCGTGCTGGTAGCGAATGATGTGGCCGCTGGGACAGCCGATGTCGGCATCATGATCGACGGCGCGGGCATTGGAAGCTGTATGGCCGCCAACAAAGTTGCCGGCGTGCGAGCCGCCCTCTGCTACGACGTCAGCAGCGCTCGGAATGCCCGCGAGCACAACCATGCCAACGTGCTAACGTTAGGCGCAGGCCTGATCGGTCCGCGCCTGGCGATCGATATTGTACAGGCCTTTCTTGGCACCCCATTCGCTCCCGGGCGTCACGCGGCGCGCGTAGCCAAGATCAACGCTCTAGACCAGCCGCGCCGAACGCGCCCGTAAGCGACTCTCACCCTTCTCTATCTCACTCGCTCCGTGCTTATGCGACGACTGTTGCTTGCCCTGACAATCTGTCCCACCCTAGCCTTCGCCCAAGACACGCCTACCGAGCGCGCAGCGGCCGCCGATGTGGTGCGCAAGATGGCCGACATGCAGCGGTCGTTAGCGGTTCCGACGCTCGTTGCACGACTGGCAGCACCGAATCCAGCGCGCGACCAAGTGGCCGCGCGAGCGAAAGAGCTCATGGATCGGGAGCTGATCGCCATGGCGGACGACATCACAAAGCATCCGGAGGTTGGGTTCAAGGAGTCGCGCTCCGTCAAGATCCTGTCCGACTACCTCACGGCGCACGACTTCACCGTGGAGATGGGCGTGGCCGGCCTGTCGACGGCCTTTGTCGCCAGATACAACAAGGGAACGCCGGGGCCGAATCTTGGCGTGATTCTCGAATACGATGCGTTGCGCGGCACCAAAGGGGACTTCCACGGCGACCAGCACAGTGCCCAAGGACCCACCGGCATGGCAGCCGCCATTGCCGTCGCCGAATTCCTCAACAAGACGCACACCCCAGGAACCGTGACGGTGTACGGAACGCCGGCCGAAGAAATGATGCCACCGCCCTCCAAGACTGTGATGTTTGACGCGGGGGTCTTCAAGGGCGCCGACGTGATCGTGCGATCGCATTCCAGTATTGGCACGCAACGCGCGGCCCACGGGTTCGGCTCATGCTGCCTGAACATCGACGGCGTGAAGTACACGTTCTCTGGCGCTCCCGCGCATCAGATGACTCCGTGGGATGGTCGCGACGCGCTGACGGCCGTCATTCATCTCTTCAACAACATCGATGCCATCCGTCGCACCATGCGACCCGAGACGCGCATCCAAGGGATCATCACCGAAGGCGGCAAGGCGCCTAACGTGGTGCCCGATCGGGCCGTGGCAGACTTTTACATTCGATACCCCGACCAGGTCTACCTCGCACAAGTCCGCGAAATGGTCGACAACGCGGCGCGGGCCGCCGCCTTGGCGACGGGAACCAAGGTCAAGATCGAACCATACGGCAGCATGCGTGACGGGATCGCCACGGCGACGTTGAATGAACTTGCCTTTGCGTACCTCAAGAAGTACGGCGGCACCAAAGTGCAGGAGGAGCCCGGTAAGCCGCAGGGCTTTGAAGAGACCGGCAGCGTTTCCAGCGCCATTCCGGGCGTCGGTTTTTCTGCGCATACGTCCGATGGTGGATTCCACACTTACGAGATGGAAGCCGACGCGTTAGGGTCGACCGGGCATCAAGGCTTTGTGGTCGACGCGCAGGCGATGGCCGCTGTGCTGTACGACTTTGCCACGCGCAGTGACTACCGGGCTCTCGTGCAGAAGGAGTTCGACACGACCAAGTCGCTGTTCGGCGAGTACGTCTCGGCCCTGGAAAAGGCGTACCCGAAGCCCGTGATCAAGGAGCCGTAACCCCAGCGCCCCCCTGACGCTCTGCCATCGCGCGTTCGTCCCGATCCGGACGGGCGCGCGATCCGCTTTTGAGCATATCTTTCCCGCCATGCCCATTACCGACGCCCTCGAGTACCATGCGGAACCCCGCCCCGGCAAGATCGCGGTCGTTCCCACCAAGCCGCTGACGAATCAGCGCGACCTATCACTCGCCTATTCGCCCGGTGTCGCCGAGCCTTGCCTCGAGATCCAAAAAAATCCTAACGATGCTTACCGGTATACTGCCAAGGGGAATCTCGTCGCCGTCGTGACGAACGGGACGGCGGTGCTGGGGCTTGGGAACATTGGGGCGCTGGCGGGCAAACCGGTGATGGAGGGCAAGGGCAACCTCTTCAAGCAGTTCGCCGACATCGATGTGTTTGATCTCGAGGTGGGATCGGAGCTGCCCGAGGATGTCATTCGATTCTGCCAATTGCTCGAGCCATCCGTCGGCGGCATTAACCTCGAAGACATCCGGGCTCCCGACTGCTTTGTGATTGAAGAGACGTTGCGGAAGACGATGAAGATCCCGGTCTTCCACGACGATCAGCACGGCACGGCGATCATCTCGGGCGCGGCCTTGGTCAATGCGCTCGAGATCGTGGGAAAGCCAATCGATCAGGTGCGGGTCGTGTTCTCGGGCGCTGGAGCCAGCGCCCTGGCCACCGCGATGCACTACGAGCGCCTGGGAGTGAAGCGCGAGAACATCATCGTGTGCGATCGCGCGGGGGTGATCTACGCCGGCCGCACGGACCACATGGATCCGTACAAGCGTCGATTCGCAAACGACACGACGGCTCGGACGATTGCCGAAGCGCTGGTCGGCGCCGATGTCCTGGTCGGACTCTCGGCGGCAGGCGCCATCACGGGCGAGATGTTGAAGCCGATGGCCCGCGACCCGATTGTCTTCGCGCTGGCGAATCCCACACCGGAGATCATGCCTAACGAAGCAAAGGCGGCGCGTCCCGACGCGATCGTCGCCACCGGGCGCAGCGATTATCCCAACCAGGTCAATAACGTGCTGGGCTTTCCGTTCATCTTCCGGGGCGCATTGGACGCGCGCGCCACTGAGGTGAACGAAGAGATGAAGATGGCCGCCACCAAGGCACTGGCGGCGCTGGCTCGCGAAGATGTCCCGGAAAGCGTTTCTGCTTTGTACGGACTCAAGCGCGTCACCTTCGGTCGGGACTACCTCATCCCCTTCCCCTTCGATCCGCGAGCCCTGCTGTGGGTGGCACCAGCCGTCGCCTGGGCCGCCGTCGCCAGTGGCGTCGCTCAGGAGTTCATTGAACTCGAGGAGTATCGCGCGCAGTTGGAGGCTAGACTCGGCCGCGCCAAGGGGATCATGCGGGGCATTATCAATCGCGCGGTGCAGAATCCGAAGCGCCTGGTACTTCCCGAAGGCGAAGAACGAAAAATCCTGCGCGCGGCGCGCATCCTCGTGGATGAAGGCATTGCGCAGCCTGTGCTTCTTGGAAACAAGGAACGAATCGAGGATCGGGCACGGCACGAGGGAATTTCGCTCGAGGAAATCGAGATCGAAGACCCGGCCGAATCACCGCATCGTGAAGCGTACGCGGAGTATTTGTGGCAGCGTCGTCAGCGAAAGGGCATGAGTTTGGCGGAGGCCCAACGACGTCTGTACAACGGCAACTACTTTGGCAGCGTCATGGTCGCGCGTGGCGACGCGGATGCGCTGTTGACCGGCATGACCACGACCTACCCCGAGGCGCTGCGCCCCGCGTTGGAAGTCGTGGGGGCGAATCCTCGCGCCGGGCTCGTGAGCGGTCTGTACATGCTGGTCTTCGAGAAGCATGTGGTGTTTTGCGGCGATACGACCGTCAACATCGAGCCCACGTCGGAGCAACTGGCGCAGATCGCGTATGCTGCCTCGCGCATCGTCCGTTCATTCGGGCAGGTGCCGCGCGTGGCCATGCTGTCGTTTTCCAATTTCGGTTCGGTTCGTCATCCAGAAGCGGAGCGGGTGGCCCGTGCCGTGCAGTTGCTTCGCCAGCGCGACGCCACGCTGATGGTGGATGGCGAAATGCAGGCCGACACCGCGGTTGACGAGAAGACGCTGAGGGAATCGTTCCCCTTTGCTGCCTTGAAGGAACAAGCCAACGTGTTGATATTTCCCAACTTGAGCGCCGGAAACATTGCGTACAAGTTGCTGCACCATCTTGGCGGCGCCACGGCAATCGGTCCGATTCTCGTGGGGATGGCCAAGCCGGTACACGTGCTTGAGCAGGGCGCGGACGTGCAGGACATCATCAACATGGCCGCGGTAGCGGTCATGGACGCACAGGAGCGCGCGCGTCCGGCGGAAGGGCATCTCGCCCCGCCGGCCGGGGCGCGAGCATTTTCGTTTCTCTAGAACAGGATTTCGAGTTTATGGCAACACAAGCGACGCCCGCACGAGAGTCAGTGCATGGGCTGGGCGGCCAGGGTCTGGCGCCGGCAGGCCGTGTGCACTGGAATCTCGTAGCCCCGGAACTTGTTCAGCATGCCATTGCGCGCGGAGAAGGAACGTTAGCGGACATGGGTCCGTTTGTGGCCGTGACCGCGCCGCACACGGGTCGATCGCCGAATGACAAGTTCGTCGTGCGCGAAGCCAGCACCGAGGCCGATGTGGATTGGGGCAAGGTGAACCAGCCGATCGGCGAGGACAAGTTCGAGTTGCTGCTGGCGGATGTGCGATCGTACCTGAGCGGCCTGCATGACTTGTTCGTGCAGGACCTGTACTGTGGTGCGGACGCCAGCCACCGCCTCAGCGTTCGCTATGTAACGCCGAATGCATGGCACGCGAACTTCGTCCGCAACATGTTCATTCGGCCGGAGCTCAGTGAACTCCCGACTTTCAACCCGAACTTCACGGTCCTCCACGCGCCAGAGTTCCAGGCGAACCCCGAGCGCCACGGCACGCGCACCGGCACGTTCATCGTGTTGCACCTGGCAAAACGGATGGTGTTGATCGGCGGCACTCGTTATGCCGGTGAGCTGAAGAAGGCGATGTTCACCGTCATGAACTACCTCATGCCTAAGACGGGCGTGTTGTCCATGCATTGCTCGGCGAATATTGGCGCCGATGGCGACGTGGCCCTCTTCTTCGGGCTCTCGGGGACCGGCAAGACGACCCTGTCCGCGGATCCGGAACGCTCCCTGATCGGCGACGATGAACACGGGTGGTCTCGGGACGGCGTGTTCAACTACGAAGGCGGCTGCTACGCCAAGGTGATCAACCTGTCACGCGAACAGGAACCCGATATCTTTGCCACGACCCAGATGTTCGGGACCGTCCTGGAGAACGTCGTCCTCGATCACCAGCGCAAGGTGAAATTCGACGATCAGTCCATCACGGAGAACACACGCGCCTCGTATCCCCTGCACTACATTCGCAACCATGTGCCTAGTGGGCGCGGCGGTCACCCGCAGCAGGTGGTGTTCCTCACGGCCGACGCATTCGGTGTCTTACCGCCCATTGCGAAGCTCACCCGTGAGCAGGCGATGTACTACTTCATGTCGGGATACACGGCCAAGGTCGCCGGCACGGAGCGCGGGGTCACCGAACCACAGGCGACCTTCTCGTCCTGCTTTGGTGCGGTGTTCTTGGTGTGGCATCCGACCAAGTATGCGGAGATGCTTGGCACACTGATCGACCAGCATGGCTCAAACGTTTGGTTGGTCAACACGGGATGGAGTGGCGGCGCGTATGGTGTCGGCTCGCGCATGAAGATCGCGCATACCCGGGCGATGGTTCGTGCGGCGTTAGGCGGTCGGCTGGAAAAGACCCCCATGGTCACGGACCCGGTGTTTGGGCTGCACATCCCGACCGACGTGCCGGGCGTTCCCGCGGACGTGCTGAATCCCCGCAAGACGTGGCGCGACGGCGCCGCGTATGACGCCCAAGCCGCGAAACTGGCTGAGATGTTCCGGAAGAATTTCGAAAAGTTCGGTACGGTCAGCGACGCCATTCGCCAGGCTGGCCCGAAAGGATAGCCTGTCACCCGTTTCTTCCTCCGGGGTCCGCATGGACGTGGCGCGCCAGCTGCGACGCAACGCCTGCGGACCCCGGTGTGTTTCCACCCCACTCCTCACGCTGCGCAGAAATCCCATGACGCGTCGGGCCTTTCACTTCGTCATCGCCTGCTTTCTCCCGGCCTTCGGCCTTTCGGCGCAGACACCGCGTGATACCGGCACCACCATCATTCACGCCGGCCGCTTCTTCGACAGCGAACAGGGGGCGTTTCTTGGCGCGCGCGATATTCGCGTCCGGAACCGCACGGTGGAAGCGGTCGCAGAGAAGCTCGATGTACCGCGAGGCGCGCGCGAAATCGACCTGCGTGCATTCACCGTGATTCCCGGGCTGATTGACGCGCATACACACTTGTTGTACCTGGAGAATCCCGCGGCCGGCGACCTGACCGGCGAAGGCACCAAGGCGCTTATCGTCGAAGGGACACCACTTCGCGCCCTCCATGGTGCCGCGCGGGCCCGGACCTTTCTGGCCACTGGCATCACCACCGTGCGGGACCTCGGAAATTCAGGCCGGTTCGGCGACGTCGCCCTGCGCACCGCGATTGTGGATGGGAGTGTCGACGGTCCACGTATGTACACGTCCGGTCCGGGACTTTCGTCGGTCGGCGGGCAGTTCCCCGGCATCCAATCGGGATACCGAGCCATCGCGGAGGAAGAGTACCGGATCATTCACGGTCCCGACGACGCGGCCGATGCCGTACGCGAAAACGTCAACTACGGCGCGAACGTCATCAAGATCTATTCGAATAACACGCCGAACAACGGCTCGCTGTCCGTCGAGGAAATGCAGGCCATTGTTGGCGCGGCCAAGCGACTTGGGGTACGCGTCGCTGCGCATGCCACCAGCGACGCGGCCGTCTGGCGCGCGGCATACGCCGGCGTGAACTCCGTCGAGCACGCATACCAGGTGGCAGACTCCACGCTCGCGCTCATGGCCAAGAACAACGTGGCGATGGTGCCCACCGACGTGGACTCTGTCACGATGATGGGGTTCGTGAGCGCGCAGGCGAAACGCAGCGGCCAACCGATGCCACCAGCATCCCAGATCTCGATGTACCTGGCGGGAGGGCGGGATCGGCTGCGGCGGGCCATAAAGGCCGGTGTGACCATTGTCGCCGGATCCGACAACTACATCGACCTGCAGATGCCACAAGGCGATGCGGCCAAGCGCGTGTTGCTTGCCTACGGTGAGGCGGGTCTTTCGAGCGTTGAAATCTTGCAAGCCGCCACGTCCCGATCCGCAAAGTTGCTCGGCAGTGAAGGCCGCATCGGCGTCATCAAGACCGGTTCGTATGCGGACATTGTGGCGGTTGAAGGCGATCTGGAACACGACTACCGTGTGTTGGAACGGGTGCGATTCGTCATGAAGGATGGCACCGTGTACAAGAAGTAGCGGGCGTTCGACCTGTGGCCTCCGACCCCCACCACCCCGCCGACCCTCTGTTCGACACGATCCGCGACCCGCTCTGGAACACGATTCGGTTGGATGCGCTGTCTATCCGACTGATCGACACGCGCGCCTTTCAGCGACTGCGCTACGTGCGTCAACTCGGGCTGGCGCACTTGGTGTACCCCGGCGCCACCCACACACGATTCGAGCACGCGTTAGGCGCGTATCATCTGGCCCGCCGCACGCTGGGCCTGATGGACGAGCGTGGGGATTTGGCAGGGCTACCCGGCGAGGAGCCGGCCATCGTACGCGCCGCGGCACTCCTGCATGACCTTGGCCACTACCCCTTCTCTCATGCGCTAGAGGAGATTGGCGCCCCGCACCACGAGGAAGTGGCGCGGCCCTTGATCACGGACGGCGAGGTGGCAGAGGCCCTTCGATCCGCCATTGGGCCGGACGCCCCCGAACGAGTCTTCGCGCTCATTCGGGGAGCCAGTGACAGTCCGCTTCAGGGGCTGGTGTCCGGTTCGTTGGACCTGGACAAGATCGAATACCTCAAGCGCGACGCGTTCATGTGCGGCGTTCCTTACGGCGAAATCGACGCGGATCGCCTGATCAACGCGCTCACCATTGTCGAATGGCCGCCCTCGGCGGGTGGCGCCGCCCCGCGACGCACAGTGGCCGTGGCGGAAAAAGGCTTGTCGGCACTGGAGTCCCTGCTCTTCGCGAAGTACCAGATGTACCGCAATGTGTATTGGCATCATGCGGTCCGCAGTGCCACGGCCATGTACAAACGGCTTGTGGACGACGCGCTGGCCGCGGGCGCGCTCGACGCGCGTGAACTCGCATCGCACACCGACGAGTCGCTGCTCCACGTGCTGGCGGAGCGTCATCCCAGCCCGCTCCTGCTCGCCCTGCGTGCGCGCCGGCTGTACAAGCGCGCATTCGAGTGCCCAAGCGCCGAGCTGGCCAACCCAGAGGCCGCCGAGTGGATTGCGTCGGACCGTGCCCTGTGCGTGGCGGCGGAAAACGCGATTGCCCGGGAGTTGGGACTGGCGGAGGGCGAGCTCCTGCTGGACTATCCTGAGAAGACGCAGATGTTGGGACTCGACATTCCCGTGTCGTTGCGCACGGGTGAAGTCCGCCGCCTGACGGGCGAAGGTCTCGAGGGCGCGGTGAACCTGCCCCTGTTGTCGCAAGAGTTATATCGGTCGGCGCGCTGGTTGCGGATCTTCACCGCCAGAACGGTGAGTCTGTCACGCGAGCGCGCGTTTGAACTGGCGGCGGCTAGCGCCGATACGGTGGCCAGCCGGCTGGCGCGAGGCGCCAAGCTCCTGAGCGCTTAAACCCGACCCCGTCGTCGGACGGGGTCCGGAGCTGTCGCATCGTCGCGATGGCCGCGGTCGCACAGAATGTGTCGCAGCCACAACAGGCGACCAATTCCATACGTCCCAATGACTTACGAGGCACCCGCCGCGGTTCCTCTTCGGGCGACTGTTGCGACCATAACCCCATCGTGCACCGCGCTTTAGAAGCGTGGCAGGAGTAGCCGACACTCGTCTATAAGCCGAAGGGGGCTCACTTCACCGAGATCTGACGTTTTGCGCACATCGATTCGGCCGCGAGCCGGTTTTACGCTGATTGAGCTTCTGTCAGTGGTTGCCATCATCGGCATCCTGTCGGCACTCGGTGTCCCGAAGTACCACGATGCGATTGACCGGGCCAAGGTTGCGAAGGCCATCGGTGATCTGCGCGCGATCGCGATCGACCTGAACGGCCTGGACTCGCTTCCACCATCGCTCGCGTCCATCGGTCGTGGCACGCTGCTGGACCCGTGGGGTCACCCGTACGTCTACTACCCATTCCCCACTGGCAAGAAAGGCCCTCCGCCAGGTGCACGGAAGGACCGGTTTCTCGTGCCGATCAACTCCATGTTTGATCTGTACAGTGTGGGGAAGGACGGGAACTCGGTCGCACCGCTGACGGCCAAGGCCAGTCGCGACGACGTCATCATGGCCAACGACGGCGGCTTTTACGGGCTGGCGAGTAACTACTAGCCATGCGACAGCTGCAAAGCGGCGCGTTGTCCACCCGAGTCGGCCGCCGCACGTTGCTGCTGTTCGTGGCCTGCGCGCTGCTGCCGACCTTCCTCTTTGCCGCCCTCTCGTACACGCACGTGCGCGATACCCTGCGCGATGACGCGGCACGGGAACTCGGTGAATCCGCGAAGCGCCGCGCGGTGCAAATCGTCGAGCGGGCCAATTGGTTGTCGCACTTGATCCGCGACCGCGCGGATGGTGCAACCGCGCGTTCGGGCTCTACGGACATCGACAATGGGCCAAAGTTGCGACGCGTGATCTTCGTCGAGACGGCTGATGCAACTGACGGTAAAGTATCGTTGCAGCAACCAGACGGGGAGCAACTGGCGCCTCCGCCACTGGATGCGCGCAACTTGGAGCGAGTGAAGTCAGGAGGAGTCACCATCGTGGTACAGGGTGGTCCGTCGCCCCGGGTGTGGTTTGTGGCAGCCGCTACCGATGGCACGCGGCGAGGGATCGTGTGGGCGGAGCCCGATCCACGATTCCTCTGGGGGTTCGAAGCCAGTGAGTCCCTCACGCCCGAGCTTTGCGTGGCAGAGGGTCGGACGGGCATCATCTTGCGATGCACCGCCGGGGGCTCGCCGGCAGTGGCGCAGACCATGATGCGCGGGGGAACAGACGCGGCCTGGCTCACGTCGACACGCACCGTGTTCCTGGGAAGCGAATTCGGCGCCGGTGATTGGCGTGTGATTTCGATGCAGCCCGTCCGCACGGCCCTGCTGCCCTTCGAAGGGTTCGCCCGCACGCTCCTGCTGGTGACCGCGCTCTCCCTCCTGGTCGTGTTCTTTGTCAGTCAGGTTCAGATCCGCCGTCAGACAGAACCGCTAGCCCTCCTGCACACCGCCACCCGGGAAGTGGCGAATGGAAACTTCGATGTCACCTTGGCCACCACATCCGACGACGAAGTCGGCGCGTTGGCGGAGTCCTTTGTCTCGATGTCATCGTCGCTCGGTCGTCAGGTTAAACTCTGGCGCGCCATGGATGACGTCGACCGCCGGGCGTTGGAGGCCACTGACCTGACGGCGCTGATTTCCTCTGCCGCCAGCACCCTGACCACGGCCGGGGCATGTCGTCGGGCGGTGGTCGCCCTGCGCGCCGCGGCCGGCTCGGCATGGGACCTGGTGGATCTCGACACGACAAGTGACATCGCCACGACAGCACGCCGAATCGATGCCGGCGATGCGCCGCCGGTCTTGCGTGCTGCCGACACCGGGCATGACGGACCCGACGTGCGACGCACACTCACCGCGCTGGGCATTGATCCGGGCCATCTGGGGCCGTGGATCTTGTTCCCCTTGTGGCACCGCGAGGAATATCAGGGCACGGTATTGCTCGGCTTCGACCGATCCAGTGTGCCTACCACGGCAACGCGCCGTGAGCTGCGACAGCTGGCTGATCGACTGGCCGTGGCGCTGGCCAATGTCCGGTTGGTGCGCCGCCTGGACGCGCTCAGCCTCGGCACCATTACGGCCTTTGCCCGGGCCATTGATGCGAATTCGTCGTGGACCGCCGGTCATTCCGAACGCGTGACACAGCTGGCGCTGCTACTGGGCGATGCGTTGCAGCTGTCTGAACCGGAACGCGAGACCCTGCAGCGTGGTGCCCTGTTGCATGACATCGGAAAGCTTGGCGTTCCCGCCACCATCCTTGACAAACCGGCTCCCTTGACGGACGTCGAGCGACAGATCGTTCAAGCGCACCCAACCCTTGGTGTCACCATCCTGCAGCCCATCGGCGCGTTCTCGGACATCCTGCCGATCGTTCGCTCGCATCACGAACGCTTCGACGGGCTGGGATATCCTGACGGCCTCAGTGGGACTGGCATCCCATACCTCGCGCGCGTGCTTTCCGTCGCCGATGTGTTTGACGCCTTGGTATCCGACCGGCCATACCGTGCCGGCATGTCCGCCAACGCCGCCGTCGACTTGATCCGCCAAGACATGGGCCGGGCGTTCGATCCTCGGGTGACCCAGGTCTTCGTGGCGTTGCATGAAAGCGGCGCGGTGGATGCGCTTCGCTCCGTGGACGCCCACGCCACGGCACTCGCCGAGGTCGTCGGGCACTCCAGACTCATCCTGCAGGAGAACGCATGACCTCATTCTTGCGCGACGGACCTGCGCAGACGCCTACGCCCCCCGCCACCACCATCAAGGACGGCGACCTCCGCACGCCATTGGCGTTGGATGACTTCATGATGCAGCTGGGGCTCGTCATGCGGTTGCCCCCGAAGCCCTCGGAAGTTCAAGCCGACGTCGCCGCGCCGGTGGCCACGGTCAGGAAATCCGGGACGCGCCTCTGGGTGCCAGCCGCCGCGACAGCGCTCGCGCTGGCCGTTGTGGGAGCAAAGCTACGTCCGCCCGCGCCTGTTGTGGTCCCGCACGAGATACTCGGAGTCTGGGAAACTCCGGATGCAAGGTACGCGGGGCGGCAGATCGTCTTCACGGATCACTCTGTGGTGCAGCAGACGGCAAATGGAGTGATTGGTCCGCCTGAGCGCATTGCTGGCATCGCGACCACACAGCGTGGAGAAACACTGTCGGTCACGCTTCGCCACGAGTCGGAAGGTGCCATGGCGTCGCTCTCCCTTGCGCATGTGTCTGAGCCGGTCGAGCACCTCGTGCTGCGAAATCCGGTCGGCGTCCCGTGGTATCGCGTCCAGGACTCGGCCACGACTCGCGTCGTGCCCTCGCAGGGAACGTCACCGACAGCTCAAATTCTTCCGGGAAAGAAGGCTTGGGAACACTAGGCGATCGCGCGCGAGGGAGCGCCTAACGGCCCTCATCGCCGGCGGCGCCGCTCTCGCGACCACGCGCTTCGGCCAGCTTACGGGCAATCCCTCGATAAAAAGCGGCGCCGTCGGCTTGGCCGTCCTGCTCGAGCGCTAACGCACACCGCTCCAGCGCGTACATGATGTTCCCGAGGTAAAGCCCCGCGACCATCCCCACCGTCTCTTCGGCCACCGATCGCTTAGCCGGTGTAGGCGGGACTCTCGACGGTTGTTTCCGTCGATGCCTCGATCCCCTGTACCTGAATAACGATGGCGGTGATGTTGTCCAACCCGCCTCGGTAGTTCGCCTCGGCGATCAACGCGTCGACCACACGCCCCGCGGTAGCGCGTGAGAGCAGCAGCTGCTGGATACGACGGTCGTCGACCATGCCAGTGAGTCCGTCACTGGCCACCAGAAACACATCGCCCTTCTTTACCTCGCCAGCATACGTGTCGGGCTCGACCTCTTCACTGGCCCCCACACATCTCGTGATCACGTTGCTGTAGGGATGGTACCGAGCTTGTTCCGGTGTCAGGAATCCGGCATCCACCTGCTCTTGCACGTACGAATGATCCTTGGTGATCTGGATTAGGGCCCCGTCTCGCAAGAGGTAGATGCGAGAGTCGCCGACCTGACCAATCAGGTAGCGAGCCCCGGACATCAGGAGAAGGGACGCAGTTGTCCCCATGCCCTGCTTGTCCGATTCCGTGATGGTGCGATCGTAAATCGCCCGGTTCGCCAAGCGGATGGACTCCGCGACCTTGTCGCGCGCGGCCGTGCTATGCAGTTCATCGACATTGGCTAGTTCGCGCGACACGATCTGTACCGCCATCTCACTGGCCACCTCGCCCGCCGCGTGACCGCCCATGCCGTCGGCGACAACAAAGAGCCCTCGCGACTTGCTGGCGTGTGCGTAGAACGAATCTTCGTTCCCAGACCGAATCATGCCCACGTCACTTCGGGCGGCGACCGTCAGCTCCACTAGACACCGATCAGGAAGAAGTAGACGATCGCGACAGCCAGAACAATTAAGGCGATCAACAATCCGCGCGGAATTCCGAGTCGTTCGGGTTCGGCGGCCGATGCCGCGGGGCGTCCCGCCTCAGCCACGCGCTGTGGCGCCGGCCCCTTGAGGCCAACGATCACCCGGGTGCCGTGCGGAACATCCTGCCCGCCGCCCATATCCCGAAACGCGAATTTCATGCCCCCAAACCGGACATCGGCGTTGCCAAGCAGCGGCGCCTCGCCAGTCACACGCTCGCCAGCCACGTATGTCCCGTTGGTCGATCCCATGTCCACAACATACCAGCCCTCCTCACGGAGTTGGATCTTGGCATGAAGATCCGACACGCTTTCATCCGGGACCACAACATCGTTGTGCGCACCACGTCCTACGTGGGTGAGCGGCGTGGTGATGTCGATACGGTCGCCTTTGTTCGGTCCCTCATTCAGGACCTCCAACGTGGCCAAGGCCGGCCGCCGTGGCCGCGAACTGGCCGAACTCAGCGTGAGATCGTCGGAGGGAGGTGTTGAGGGAACCGGAGCAACCACGGGCATGGCCGCCGACAGTGGTTCGGCAGGGACCGGCAGCGTAGCGGGCGGCGCCGCCGGAACAACGTCCGCATGGAAGCGAAATTCTTCTGGTCCCACCCGTAGCGTGTCCCCGCGACCTAACGAGGCTCGGCCCTTGATGCGTTCACCGTTGAGCAGGACGCCGTTCGTGCTGGTATCCACCAGCATGTAGCCTTCCGGCGTGGACTCGATGCGTGCGTGCCGCCGGGAAACTTCGGTGACGGCGACAACCACATCGCATCCCGCATCGCGACCAATCGTGATCGCCCCTCCCGAGACCAGGTACTCACGGCCGTCGATGAGCGAGACCAGACGTCCGCCAGTGAGGGCCCGTTCACCAGCGTTTTTCCAGGGGGCCGCCGTCGCTGGTGCGGCGGCCACAGGGTGCGTGACCATCCCCTGCAGCTCATCGGCGTAGCGCAGCTCGTACTCGGCGATCTCGATTCGGTCGCCGTGTCTGAGCGTGCTGGGGGCGCCCCCCACGGGCATGCCGTTCAGCAGCACCAGGTCTGCGTCACTCGCGCACGCGATCGTGGCAACGTGGTCGTCGCCCAGCGTGACCACCGCAATAAGCGCCGTGGATCCGTGCTCAGAGCCCGGCAAGGGAACATCGGCGCCGACACCTCTCCCAACGTGCGTTTCCCCAACAAACAGCGGGAACTGCGACTCGTTGAGCTGAAGGTGGGGCATGTCGGGAGGGAGGCGAGAACGCCGCGATTTTTCGGTGGCCTGCGGGCACCCATGGCCACCGTATGCGTCCGGTCTGGGCGTGGGAAGGTATTCCCGCATCCGTAGGTACCGCAAGCACCTACCACCCCTACTCAAAGCTCGTTATCGCCCGATCTGTAGCCTGTAGAGGCGCTCGTAAAGTGCCTTGCCGGCAAGTAGCGCGCGGTGCGTCCCACGCTCGCGCACCTCTCCATGGTGGAGCACCAAAATCTCCGTAGAACCCACGATGGTGCTTAGCCGATGCGCAATCGCGATAGTCGTCCGTCCCTTCATCAGGACGTCGATGGCCTGCTGGATCTCGCCTTCTATCTCGGAGTCGACGGCGCTCGTCGCTTCGTCCAGAACAAGCAACGAGGGATTGGCGGCGATTGCACGCCCAAACGACAGGAGTTGTCGTTCGCCCACGCTAATCGACGTCCCCCGCTCGCCGAGCTGGTACGTCAATCCGCCCGGCAGCCGATCGATCACCCGGTCTGCCCCCGCGAGACGCAGGGCCGAAAGCACCTCTTCGTCCGTGATGGGATTCGACAGCCGAATGTTCGACGCAATGTCGCCGGCGAAGAGGAAGATGTCTTGCTGCACGTACCCGATCAGCGATCGGAGCTCCAGCACGTCCATGTCTCGTAGGTCGGTGCCGTTGAGCAGGATTCGGCCCTTCTGCGGATCGTAGAAGCGAAGGATGAGGCTGATGATGGTGGTCTTTCCCGCCCCGGTGTGGCCGACGAGGGCTAAGGTCTCTCCCGGCGCCACCCGAAATGAAACGCCGCGGAGCACCCACTCCGGATCGGAGGGCGCGTCGTGCTCGCGCGCCATGTGCGCCAGGTCGTACGCAAACCAGACGTCATCAAATTCAATGGTGACTGGTTTGGGCGGTGTACGAACATCCCGATGCTCGACTGCCTTGCCACGATCGGCGATGGTGGACGCCTCGGGCTCATCCATCACCTTGAAGATCCGCTCCGAGGAAGCCATCGCCTGCTGCAGCGTGTTGTATTTGTCTGAAAGGTCCTGCAGGGGGTCAAAAAATCGCCGGACCAGCTGCAGGAACGCCGCGACGGTTCCCACCGTGAGCGCACCGGCGCCGGCGCGCCGCGCCCCGACCACCAGCAGGGACGCGATCGCCGTGGTGGTCAGGATCTCGATGACCGGGAAGTACAGGGCGTAGACGGTGATGGAGCGGAGGTGCGCCACCAAGTGATGCTGGTTCAGTGCGTCGAACCGCTTAGCCTCATTCGACTCCTCACCAAACAACTGGACCACTCGGATTCCCGTTAGGCGTTCCTGTAGATACGCGTTGATCCGGGCCAGTCGCACGCGAATGTCGCGGTACGCGCTGCGGACGTGCACGCGAAACACGTTGGACGCCAGCACAATGAAGGGAATGACGGCAAATGCGGCGAGCGCCAGCCGCCAGTCCACCACCAACATCAGCACGCTGATCGCGAGCAGGGTGAACAAGTCTCCGAGTCCGGCGACGACACCCGAGGTAAAGAGCTCGTTCAAGGACTCGATATCGGAGGTTACGCGTGTGACCAGCCGACCCACCGGCGTCCGGTCGAAGTAGGCGATGGGAAGCCGCTGCAGGTGTGCGTACAACTGCATCCGTAGGTCGTGCATGATGCCCTGCCCCAGCCGTGCGGTCAGCAGCGTTTCGCCATACGAGCAGATGAACTGGGCAACCAAAGCGGCAACGAAGAGTGCGGCGGCGGAGGTAATCGCAGCTGCATCGCCCTGTGGGATGGCCTGATCAATCACCCGACGCGTGAGCATGGGCCCCACCAGCTGCAGGGCGCCGTCCACGAGCAGCAGGGCCAGTGACGCCACCACCAGTCCGCCATACGGGCGGGCGTACTCCAGCAGTCGCCGCGCGAGTCGCGCGTCGTACGCCTTGCCGAGGATTTCATCATCGTGGGCGACGGATTCACTCATCTGCGACCGAATGCTAACGGGTCGCGCGGCTCATTCCAGTCGTCGGAGCGGGCTCGCTCCACCTAACGATGAGCCGAGAGACGACGCGGGGCCGGCTGATGCCGGCCCCGCGTTCCGCGTTCTCACGTATTTGCCGTCACTGGCACTGCGCGGCTGCGTAGACGTTTAGGCGCCCAGCCCCGAACACCCTGGGATCACCGATCTGATCGCTAGTCCGAGTCAGGCACTGCTTCACGCGCTCGGGCGTGGGGGCGCCACCCAATGCACCCTGCACGACCGCGGCCGCCGCGGCCACGTGGGCCGCGGAAAACGACGTACCCTTCGCCAGAATGTAGAAGTTAGTTCCCGCACAGACGAACGAACTGCACGCGCCCAGAATCTGGTCAAACCCATTCGACGGGATCGGAAGATCGCCGCCGGGGGCCACCAGTTGCACGCCGGTTTCTCCGCCAAAATTTGAGTACGACGCCAGCGCATCGTAGTTGCCGGTGAGGTCTGGTCCGGTGGCGCCAACTGAGATCACACGCTCGAGTTGCGCGGGAACCAACACCATGGAGTATCCGTCGGTGTCCAGGTTCAAGCTTTGGTTGCCGGCGGCGGCCACCACAACCACTCCCTTGGAGTTCGCGAAGTCCACCGCGCGCTGCAGCAGGTTCACCACGCCCCTTCCTCCCTCAGAGTGGCTGTCGAAGTACGAGCCCCAGCTCAGGTTGATGACACTCGCTCCGCGATCGGCAGCGTAAATAATGCTCGCGGCCACGTCGCCAAACGTGCCAGCGCCATCCTCCGACAACACTTTGCGTGAGCAAAGGCGCGCACCTGGCGCGACCGACGCGTTGCCCACCCCGTTCGATGAAATGATCGATGAAACGAAGGTGCCATGGAAATTATGGTCCCACGGCGTGGCGTCACTTGGGAAACGTGGTATGGTGACACCATTCGTGTAGCACGGCACACGGCCGCTCAAGTCCTGCTGGTTTGGGTCAATTCCCGTGTCCAACACCCATACTGATTGCCCGGCCCCCCCGTTGGTGTAGTTCCAGGCGAACGGCACGCTGGTCTTGGGCAGATTCCACTGCACAGAATAGAAGTACGCCGAACTCTGGTCTACGCCGTTCACACGCGCCCGACCCGAAGGCGTCTTCAGCGGGGTGCCTTGGCGAGTGGGTAACACGAATCGCGCCAGCGCATCACGATAGACGGCCGAGACGTCCGAGCGCTTGGCCAACGTCGCCACGCGCTTCGCATCCAGCCCCGCCACTGACACCAACCGGATCTGCGGCACGTCCGCGCGGACGGTGCCACCGAGAGCTGCAACCGCCGACGCGATGCCTTGAGTGGAGCTACTGCGAGCCTCCACGAGGTAGAGTCCCTGGAGATCCTGCTGAACCTCCCCAAAGGTAGGCGCAGAGGTTTGCGATACCGGTGCTACCGGGCTATCCGACGCGCAGGCGGACAGGGTGGCAGTGGCGAGCATGAGCAAACCGGTGGCGGCTCGTCCTCTCACACCAGAGGTGGACATTCCTGACCCTCCTTATTGGAAAGCGCTGATCGGCCGAAGGTGAGTGGGGTCACTCTACGTGTCAATCACCAATCTTAGCGCCTTCGCATGACGATGTGGAACGCCAAGCTGGACCGCTGTGCTCCGGCGCACCCAGCCACTTGGCGCCGGATTACCTTATTTCCGTGTCCTCGGCGATCGTTGTTCGCGGTGCGCGACAGCACAATCTGAAGGATCTCTCGTTCGAGATTCCCCACCGGTCTATCACGGTAGTCACCGGTCCGTCGGGATCTGGGAAATCCTCGCTCGCCTTCGACACCGTTTACGCTGAAGGCCAGCGACGGTACGTCGAGTCGCTTTCGGCGTATGCCCGGCAATTTCTGGATCGGATGGAAAAGCCGGATGTGGACTCAATAGATGGCATCGCGCCCGCCGTCGCGATTGAGCAGAAGAATCCCACGCGAACGTCACGCTCGACCGTCGGAACGGCCACTGAGGTTTACGACTATTTTCGGCTGCTGTTCGCGCGCATTGGGCGCACATCGTGCCCAGTGTGCGGACGAGACCTTGCCCCAGATACTCCGCAGTCCGTGGCCGACACGCTCGTTGCAATCCCTAACGCGCAACGGTTGCATGTCACCTTCCCGCTGCGGCTGTCGCAGCGCGTGACGCACGCCGTGGTTGTAGACAACCTGCGTGCCCAGGGGTTCCTGCGTTTGAGCGTGGATTCCGGTGCGACGTTCCAGCATTTGGACGACCTAGGGGCTGCAACCGTCGATGTGACGAAGGCCACCGAGTTGCTGGTGGTGGTCGACCGTCTGACGACAGATCCCGAGCAGCGCGGGCGACTTTCGGAGGCCGTGTCCACCGCGTTTCGGGAAGGCGATGGTGATTGCGTAGTCGTTTTGGCCGCGCCGAACGCTCCCGCGCAGTCGGGGGCCGCGACGACCTTGCTGCGCTTCACGGATCGTTTCGAGTGCCCCAATGACGGCACGCGCCTGCCCGAACCATCACCGCAGCTCTTCTCGTTCAACAACCCGCGCGGTGCCTGTGAGCGATGCAACGGCTTTGGTGCCGTGTTGGAGTATGACGAATCCCTACTGGTCCCGAATGCGGACCGCACGCTACGCGACGGCGCGATTGATCCGTGGACAAAGCCACGTTACGACGGCCGGCGTCGAACGCTCGCCGACTACGCGCGCCGCGAGGGCATTCCCATGGACACGCCATGGCGCGCATTGACGACGTCACAGCGCGAGTCCCTGCTCCGTGGGCGTTCACGCTCCTTCAAAGGGATCATCCCCTTTCTGATCGATTTGGAGGAAAAGAAATACAAGCAGTACATCCGGGTGTTTCTGCGGCAGTATCAGTTAGCTCGCGAATGCCCGACGTGTCATGGCACCAAGTTGAAGGCGGACGCCCTGAACGTGCGGGTAGCGCAACGCACCATCGCAGACGCGGCGGCGATGCCATTGGACGAGTTGTTGGTGTGGATGGGTTCCCTGGCGCTCTCGGAACACGATCTCGCCATTGCCGCGCATATCCTGCGAGAAGCGCACGACCGCGTGCAATTCCTGTGCGATGTCGGATTGGGCTACCTCACGTTGAACCGTGCCACGCGCACGCTGTCGGGGGGTGAGGCCCAGCGCATTACACTCGCCAATTCGTTAGGCTCGCGTCTGGTGGACACCTTGTATGTGTTGGATGAGCCGTCCATCGGGCTGCATCCGCGCGATATGGCCCGCCTGCTTGGTTTGTTGGCGCGACTGCGTGACAGCGGGAACACCGTCCTGATGGTGGAGCACGATTTGGATGCCATCCGAATGGCCGACCAGATGCTCGAGTTGGGACCGGGGTCGGGCGAGCACGGAGGTCGGATCGTGTTTTCAGGGCCCCTGCGCAGCGCGGCGGAGAGCCCGCTGACCGGGCAGTACCTCACGGGGGCTCGGGAAATCCCGCTCCCTCGTCGCCGCCGTACGCCGTCTCATTGGTTGGAGCTGACTGGTGCCCGCGAGCACAACCTGAAGGACGTGGACATTCGCGTTCCGCTGGGCGCGTTGACGGTCGTGACCGGCGTCTCCGGCTCAGGGAAAAGCACCCTGGTGCATGACGTGCTGTATCGCGCGCTGGAGACGTCGCTGACGGGTGAGCACACAGCCAAGCAGCATCTAGGTGAGCGCGTGGGTGCCTATCGGTCGCTCAAGGGCCAGGAACGGATCCATGGGGTCGTGCTGGTGGACCAGGAACCGATTGGCCGCTCGCCCCGCTCCAATCCCGTCACCTACATCAAGGCGTACGACGAGGTGCGGCGGATTTTCGCAGCGACAGCGTTGGCCACGCAACGGCGCTATACCGCGGGGACGTTCTCCTTCAATGTCCCCGGGGGGCGATGCGAGACCTGCGAGGGGGCGGGTTACCTGCAGGTGGAGATGGTGTTCATGGCCGACGTCTTTGTTCCTTGCGACATGTGCGCCGGCCGGCGGTTCAAGCCCGACGTACTCGAGGTGAAGGTGCGCGGGAAGTCCATCCACGACGTGTTGCAACTGAGCGTGGACGAGGCCATCCGGTTCTTCCCGACGGAAGACAAGCTGGGGCAAGCGCTTTGGCAGCTGCAACAAGTGGGGCTCGGCTACCTGCGGTTGGGTCAACCAGCGACCACGTTGTCTGGCGGCGAGGCTCAGCGAGTGAAGATCGCTCGCGAACTGAGCCAAGCGGCCAAGAGCGACGTTCGAAAGTTCTACCTGATGGACGAACCGACCACCGGGTTGCATATCGACGATGTGCGGAAGTTGGCCGCCGTCCTGGATCGTCTGGTCGAGGCCGGGCACACGGTCCTGCTGATCGAACACAACCTGGACGTCATCAAGCTCGCGGACTGGGTGATCGACCTGGGCCCCGAAGCTGGCGCGAACGGGGGGCACGTGGTGTCCATGGGAACTCCCGAGCACATCGCCGCCACCCCGGACTCCCATACGGGAACTTGGCTGCGAACCGTGGGCGTGCAGCCGGCCGCCGCGCGGACGACGCGACGGCCCACCGCGAAGGAAGCCTCGCTGATTCGTTAGGTTCGGCTGGCCGCCCGCCGAGATTCTTGGATTGCGCGCACCGTCCGCAGGACATAGCCGCGCGGCAGCAACCGACTGGCCAGCACGACCAATCGGTTCCGCAGGCCGGTGACCACGACGCGCTTCCCAGCCATCATCGCCTCGAACGACAGGCGCGCCACGTCTGCCGAAGACATGGGTGGCGCGCCGCTGGTGCGCGCGTGTGGGGCGATGCCTGCGGCGCGGGTAAACTCGGTGACCGTCGGCCCGGGGCACGACGCCGTGACGGTGACACCGGTGCCCTGGCATTCGTTCGATAACGCCTCCGACAGCGACAACACGTACGCCTTGGACGCGTAGTACACGGCCATCAAGGGTCCTGGCTGGAAGGCGGCCACACTCGCCACGTTCAGGATGCGGCCGCGCTTCTGCGCCAGCATCCATGGCAGCACACCCTTGATCAGGTGCGTCAGGGCGCGACAGTTGACGTCGATCATCTCCAGGTCACGTTCCAGCGGGACTTCGTGGAAGTACCCGTGGCTGCCAAAGCCGGCATTGTTGACGAGTATTGCCACTCGTGCCTGATCGGGTTGGAGCTGCTCGAGGAGCCGGTCACATTCGGCGACCTGCGCCAAGTCAGCCACCAGTGGCTGACAGTGCACGCCGTAGACCGCAGTGAGTTTCGTCGCCAGCTCCGACAAGCGCTCTTGGCGGCGGGCGACCAAGACCAGGTCGTAGCCAGCCTTGGCCAGGTGTTCCGCGAGGTCGGTTCCGATTCCCGATGAGGCCCCGGTGATAATCGCCAAAGCACGTGCCACGCTCACGGGTGGATCACCCCGCCCCGGGTGGCGTCGGCGACACCCGTCCTATTTCGTCGCCGTGCTAAGCGGGGCGTCGCACCGTGTTGCAGGTTGGCGTCCGTCGAAATTTTCCGCGAACAGGCGCCTGTTGTCGCCGGCACCGTGACCGAAGCCCTGCGAAGTGCGGTGATACCCCGAGCGAGCACGGCGCCGAATGGCGCGGCCGCGGACGCAATGCAGACGGGGGAACGAATGGTTGGTCGCATGTCGGATAATACCCAGCAAGTGACGTGCGCGCCTTGACCCGTCCCGCCGACGACGTCTAGTTTTCGCGTCCCTTCCCGAGTAGCTCAGTTGGTAGAGCAGGTGACTGTTAATCACCGGGTCGGCGGTTCGAGTCCGTCCTCGGGAGCTATTGATACAAAACGAGTTAGCCCGTCGCGCTGGCGACGGGCTTTTTCGTATCCGGGGATTCGCCTTCGTGCGGTCGCCGACGACCTACGAGGCGAAAAGGCCTCGCTCCTATTTCGTGCGAATGTTCAGCGTCACGCGATAGTCGCTTGGCTTGATCTGTCCCTGCTGCCGGACCACGGGGGCAAGGGAAACCACCTCGATGGTGTCGTTGAGGTCCGTGACACTTCGTGGCTCCCTCATCAGCCGGATCACGACCGGAGTGGGCATGCGCTTGCCCCGGAACAACGTCAGGTGGATATCGGCATCCCCAGACCAGATGCACATCACGCCCATCGGGCAACGGCTGTCTCCGGCGACCGAATCAAAGCGTACCGCCAGGTCACTCCCCGCCAGAACCGCTGTCTGCCCAGGCGCCAGCTGAAACTCCTGGCTTCGCTGCACGGTCACGGTGGCAGTATCCGGTGAACTGCTGATCACCCCACAGGCGCTCAGGGCGATCGTGGCGAGTAGGGCGCGACCATTTCGAACGGACCAGAAATGCTGCATATCGTCTCTCGTGGGTGCGGACGTACAGTCGACACTTGGTAGCGAATGATACCCGTAACGATTGGAAAGGTCAGGGAGGTTCCGCGTGACGCCGACAGTCGTCCCCGGACTCCGCTGTGGTGAGCAATGCGCCGACCGCACCCCACCCCCCTCGAGCCTCGTGACGCGCCCCGCGCACGGGGTGATCGCTGATAGAGCGCTCCCTTTTCGTTGATACTCAGGGTGCGGTCCACTCCCGGAGTGGAGTTGCAGCGGTCCTCTTAGGACGTGCAGTGGCAAACGTCACGGCGTCTCGCCCAAAACAATCGCGCGTGCCTAACGCGTAGTATGCGCGTGACATCCGTCACGATCGACGTGGTGTGCATGTCAGGAGATCCCGGAATCTTCGCGAGGCGTCGATTGTTTCATCGTGCGTTCACGCCGGGCGGCTAACGTGTGCCATCACCACGTCGGCCGTTTGCAGCTGGCGGATAGCGATGGACTAACACCGAGTATCTTGCGAGGATTTCGTTTCATGCAGAAATCACATCGGGCACTCTGGACTGCCGCATCTATGGCCGTGCTTGCCGCATGTAGCACGGCGCCGGATGCCTCGCCGTCCCTCACCGGCCCACTGGCATCTGGTTCGGCCGATGCAGCCGCCGTGGCAGCCACGCGCTTCGATTGTGTTCAAACCAACCTGACGCGCTACTACGCCATCTACCACGCGCGCGGCGTGCTGGTGGGCAACGCACCAGGCGCTACGCGCGTCTTCCGGCCGTACGTTGGTGACACCCTGTCGGTGCGCCCGACGGCGGCACTGGTCAGTGCCGCGAAATACCCCGCGCCGCAGCCCGGCTACAACACCTGGAACGTCACGGGCGGACCTGCGAAGGCCAGTGGCGACTTGTTCTTCTTGCTCTTTCCCCAAGCACTGCCCGGTCCTGGCGGCGTGTTCCCAGCGCAACTGCACGTCTGGTACAACGGCGGGCAATGGGGCTGGGCACAGTCATCCGAAATGTGTACCGTTTCTTAGTACCGTCGCACGTAGCTGAGGGCGAGTGAAACCGAGGCCGAGCCAGGATGCTCCCGTCGCGCTACAATCGTTAGGCCCTGTCGACCGGTCGAGGGTATCGAACATCACCCCCACTCGTTCCACTCTCGGTCGGGAGGCAGGGCTGACGCGACGCCGTGGGTCGGCCCGTCGCCACTATCGTACGCTGACCGTAGGTCCCGTCGCAAAGCCAACGGGATTCAGGTCCTTGTCACGAACCATACCGGTGACGGAGAACGATCCCGCGCTGCTGTACCTGTGGGACAGGCTAAACGAACCGCGTGCGTTCCGCTGGCCCTGCGATTTGCTGCCGTCGCCCCATTCCACGCGGTACTGCCATGGGGCGTCGTTGACTCCCGGATCTCCGATCGTCACTCGCACGGTCAGTGAACCGCCCGTGGGAAACGAGATGGGGCTGGTCGCCACGATCATCATCGTCGGTTGCGCATTGTTCACGGTGATCGTTTGCGAGTTCGTGGCGGAGAGGCCTCCCGGATCTCGCACCGTGAGCGATGCGGTGTACGCGCCGTTGTCTCGGTAGACATGAGAGGCGGACTTTCCCTGGCCCGAACTACCGTCACCAAATGCCCACGCGTAGGTCAGGGGATCCCCATCGGGGTCAAAGGACTGGCTCCCATCGAAGGAGATTGGCAGGCTCTCAAAGCCTTGTCCCGCGGACGTCATGCTCGCCACTGGCGGGCGATTGCCGCTCCCGGTCACGGTCCAGAGCAGCGCCTTTCGGATGAACGAGCCATCGACGTAACCCGATCCCACGATTTGTCCCGCATCGTTGACGCCGTACGCCACGGTGGTCTGAGGTATACCGAGCGGAGGTTGTGGAAGCGGCACCATCTGCCCGTTCGCGAACAGTACGGCCGTTTCCAACCCAAGTGGCGACGCATGGCCCACTGCCATGCCGGTGGCGTTGACAGCGAACGCCTCCACAAGTCCACTGCCGACCGGGGCGCCAAGGTCACGCACTTGCCCACCTTGCCAAAGTGCGGGCCGCGCGGCGCCCGCAGCGTCTGAGCTGGTGCCGACGATGTTTCCGTTGTTGTGGATGTAGTACGCGATGTTGTTCTGCGTTCCCCCCAAGGTTGGCAACAGGGTGAACACCCCGGCACGCCAGACAAAGGCCAGCCGATCGCCCACCAGGAAATCAGCCGCGGTCTGTCCTACGATGTCGCCAGTGTCATTGATGCCAAAACCGAGGGTAAACGCCATCCCGTTAGGCACCCCCAGATCCTCAATCTGGCCGTTGACCCAACGCACAGCGCGTTCGAATCGTCGGGGATACGTGTAATTGCGCGCTGAGCCAACAAGGATCCCCGTGTTGTTGACGGACCATGCATACGCCACGCCAGTGGGCGGCACGAGGCCTGGAAACGCAATGGGCGCGCCTGGACGAAATTGAATGGGCGTACCCAGAGCGGTCTGCTGAAATGCCGTGGCCCCAGCGATGTACCCGCTGTCAGTAATAAATCGCGCACTGCCGTAGGGAACGCCCGCGGGAAGTCCGAGATCCACGGGGGCACCTCCAGTCCCCCAGAGGACCGGACGCACCCCACCCGCCCCCACCACGGATTCACCGACGATTTCACCGGCGTTGTTGATGGCAAACGCCTGCGTGAACCCACCACCAGGAAGGTCGGGTAGCTGCTGCAGGGTGATCGTGTAGCCGCTGATGCTCTCCATCGCTAGGACGTGGCCAGCGGCCGCAGTCCATTGGCCGGCGCGAGTCGCCACGGTCGCTGGATTCGTTGGGTCCGTACAGGCTGCCCCCAAGAGCAAAAGAACGGCGGCAGTTGCAAGTCGGGTGGAACGCATCTGGACTCCCGCGTAGGGTCAATCGTCCCGTCGAGTGGCCCAACGCTGCAACCGTGATCACGAGCCGTCACGTCGTCGTTTGGATGATTTCGCTGAGGTGTTCGATGACACGTTAGGCGTAGCCAACCGCGGCGTCGCTATCCGGGTGCAGGCATGACTGATCTCCCTGTCACATGACGTTGCAGCTGCAAGGCCGAGGCTGCATCATTTTCCGCGCCGGCCCATAGACCCGCATCGCAACGGTGCACGTGACCGCCCAGGGGCAATGGACCGAGCTTGATCGCACGCTCCGGCAGCGGTGTGGCTCCGGACGGCAGTCGGAAACAAGAAGGGCGCGCGGCATCTCACCGCGCGCCCATTCACCCCGATGTCCTTCCGATCAATCGCCCGCGGGAGCAGGAACCGGCGCGCCACGTTCCACCATGGCCGACCGAAGCATCACGACTGCCGTGTAGAGGACCACGCCAACCACCAACCAGCGCACGGTCGTCAGGGGCAACGACTTCACGATAAACGCGGCGATCAGCACGGCAGGAACTCCACCGATCGCCAGGCCCAACGCCGGCGCCAGCGAGTACTTGCCGGTACTGATGAACTTCGCGCTTCCAATTGGCATCAGGAACGCACACGATCCCATCATGATGGGGAACGCTGCCGTCGGATCCATACCAAGCAGCGAAATCAGGATCATGCACGGGGCGTAAAGTCCGATTCCCAGTGACATCAGGGCACCGAGGACAAAGTTCCCCGCCATGCCGATGGCCAGCCGCCCCCCCGACAGGGCCAAGTCTGTGCCGCCCGGCGGCCCAATGTTCAGGTTCTTCATCGCAAACAGGGCCGCTGCCGCCGCGAGTGCGGCTCCCATCCCGATCTGAATGTTCCGTCGCGGCCATCCCGACACGATGCCCGCCCCAATCTGCGCCCCGAGTACCGCCGCGGCGATCAGCAGCACCAACGTCGTGAAATCGACCTTCACCAGCAGGGTGAAAATGAACGCCTGCGTGATGGTCGGGAGGGTGTGGCCAACGTTGAGCGTTCCCGGGATGCGCTCATCCGGGACCATCTTCGTGAACTTGAATACCGACGTGGTCGGCGCGAACGAGCCGATACCAAGGGTGTCAAAGAAATTCGTCACAAACCCTAACGCGAGTTGCATCAACGACGGCGGCTGCCGCGTCTCCCCCGGCGGTACATGGCCAGCGCGAACGGAGCTGAACCACCGCCAGATGTAGTAGAGCGTGAATAGGGCCAACGCCACCAAGAGGATGACTCGAGCATTCATGCGTAGGGCTCCGCGCTGTGCGTGAAAGACGAGGGGGGAGCGCCGCACGCGCTCCCCCTCTCATCTACAACCCGGGCGGCCAAGACGCTAGGCACTTTGCTGAATACGCCTCGGTCGGTTTGCATTGGCCCCGTTTGTGGGGCCGGCCGACTTCGGGGAACGGCGTAGGATCGCCACTCGCCCGGCCCGCGCACGCGCGGCTCTGCTCCGGCCCGCGAGACGCGGCGGCTCTGCTCCGGTTCACGACGCGCGGGGCTCTGTACCTGCCCGCGGGCGCAGCAGCGTAACCGCCGTGGCCATGTCGCACGACGTCAGGTCGTCCGCCGCCAGGAATCGGCGTGAACCGTCCCCTACCCCACCCGTGGCCCTCGCGAACGAGGTGACGTGGTCGTCAGGGGCTCACGGTTTGGGCGTCGCGACCTCCGAGGCCTCACCGGCCGTCGCTGACGGACCTGCTGCCCCGACATGCTCAAAACACTCCACGCCCCACGACTGCAGTCGAGCCGCGGCACACGCCACCACGGCGCCTAACGCTGACTCGATTTTGGGCGACAGGTCACTGGACAGCTCCACACGCTCTGGCTGCACGCCGACGACGGCGACATTCGCCGGCAGCGTGCCACGCCATTCACACAACGCCAGCACGTCCCGCAGGTCCACCTGATGCGGTGACAGTTTGGTTCGTTCGAGGAACGCGGGGATCTCGTGACCGCGCAGCTCAATCACCGTCCCCGGATCCCTGCCAAGGTCGATCGCATCCAGGACCAGCAACCGCTCCGCGCCGTCAACCACGGGGAGCAACGAGAGTCCCCACGTTCCTCCGTCAACGAACTCCA
This sequence comes from Gemmatimonadaceae bacterium, assembly GCA_046327745.1. Taxonomy (GTDB): domain Bacteria; phylum Gemmatimonadota; class Gemmatimonadetes; order Gemmatimonadales; family Gemmatimonadaceae; genus JABAQJ01. Next base: position 53,379 of record JAXLXV010000008.1, read on the forward strand.
CGCTCGATGGCGTGAACCAATCATCCTGCAGGTGCGACATGGCGTACAAACCAAAGCCGTCGTCACCCATCAAGGGGTTGCCAAGGCCAAGTACCACCGTGCGCCCCGACATGCGTTAGGCCTCCGCGTCCTCAAAGTGTTCGTCGGACGGAACAAACCGACCACCACTCACGATGGACGACACCACACCGGTTCGCTCCAGGTGATCCGCGCGGATCGTCAGGTACACGTGCAGCGGAACGAAAATCACGAATACCCAAGTGACCACGTGGTGCAGGAAGCGCGTGATCTGTGCGCCGCCCAAGACGGTGTTCACCCAGTGGAAGAGCGCGTAGATCAGGCCCGTCGGCTCCGCCTGTCCGTACAGCGCGAAGCCGGTCAGCACCATCAGGACAGCGCACGCGTACAGCCCCGTGTACGACATCTGCTGCAACGGGTTGTGCCCGAGATAGCGCGGCGTCGACTTGGTATCGATCATCAAGTAGAACCGCGCCATCTTCACGAGATTCCGCCAATCGCGAGGCCGCACCGGGAACAAGGCGGGCCAACGCTCAAAGCGGTTCCCCATGAACAGCCAGTAGAAGCGCACAATACCGGTCATGACCAGCACCGCGGCGGCGAGGAAGTGAACGAACCGGAACCAGCCCATCAGAAAGTGGTTCGCTGCCTCGCCGCTGGACATGAAGTACGGCTTTCCGATATACAGCCCGGTGATGACCAGGAAGACCATGCAGACGGCCGCGATCCAGTGCATCAACCGCAGCGGTCGCTCCCACAGATACACCCACTCATACTCACCGCTCGGCGGCGGTATGCGCCGAACGAAGTCGAACGTGCCCCACTCCAGCGGTGGGTCGTGCTGATGTGGGGTCGGCGGGATGCTGGCGCTCATAGGACTTTGACCTCGCTGACGGGATTTCCCTCAGCATCGAGGACGTGCACCCCACAAGCGATGCACGGATCAAACGAGTGCACCGTGCGGAGGATCTCGAGCGGACGCTGCGGATCGGCCAACGGATGATTGTCGGTCAAGGAGGCTTCATACGGACCCATCTCGCCCTTCGCATCACGCGGGCCCGCATTCCAGGTACTCGGAACCACGCACTGGTAGCGCGAGATCTTTCCGTTTTCGATCTGCACCCAGTGGCCCAGCGCGCCACGCGGAGCGTCCAGGTAGCCGTATCCCTGCGCCGTCGCTGGCCAGGTGGACGGCTCCCACTTGTCCTTGGTAAACGTCTTGGTATCGCCACTCTTGATGCGCGTCACCAGCTGGTCGTACCAGTAGTTCATGCGGCGCGCCAACAGGACGGTTTCAATACCACGCGCAGCGGTCCTGCCTAACGTCGAGAAGAGCGCCGCTGGGCCGACGCCCAACTTGCCGAGGGTGTCCCCAACCATCGCTTTCACGTCGGGATGCCCGGAGGCATAGGCAACCAACATGCGAGCCAGGGGCCCAACCTCCATCGGCTTGCCGTCGTATCGCGGTGACTTGAGCCAAGAGTACTTCGCCTCGTCTTGCAGGAACTTCCACGGGGTCTTGGGTCCGGCGTACTTGGGCTTGGTTTCGCCTTCCCACGGATGCAATCCTTTGGCATCGCCCTGCGCGTATTCGTACCACGACGAGTGGATGAACTCCTCGACCTTCTTCTGATCGTACGGTTCGACCTTGCTCAGGTCGCGGTTCATGACAATGCCACGCGGGAAATAGAGCTTGTCGTACTCGTTGATCCCGCCGTCGGGGAACTCGCCCACAGCCAGGTAGTTCTTCGCACCGCCGCCGATGGACGCCCACTCTTTGTAGAATCCGGCGATCGCCACCAGGTCCGGCCAATACACCTGTTCGACAAAGCGCTGGGCGCGCGTGATCATGTCGCGAATGTCGGTCAGCCGTTCGGCGTTGATGGTCGCCGTGCTGTCCAGATTGATGGCGGACGCCATGCCACCCACCAGGAAGTTCGGGTGGGGATTCTTTCCGCCGAACACGGCATGGAGTCGAATGACGTCCCGTTGCCAGTCGAGCGCTTCCAGGTAGTGCGCCACGGCCAGCAGGTTCACGGCGGGGGGCAGCTTGTACGCTGGATGACCCCAGTAGCCGTTAGTGAAGATCCCCAGCTGTCCGCCAGCTACAAACTTCTTCAGACGCGCCTGGACTTCGGCGAAATACGTGGCCGAGTTGTTGGGCCACGGGGACACGCTCTGTGCAATCTTGGCCGTCTCTGCCGGGTTCGCACTCAAGGCCGACACCACGTCGACCCAATCCAAGGCGTGCAGGTGATAGAAGTGAATGACGTGATCCTGGATGAACTGCATCCCATGGATCAGGTTCCGGATGATGTTCGCGTTTGGGGGGATGGTGATCCCTAACGCGTCCTCAACGGCTCGGCATGAGGCCACGGCGTGCACCACGGTGCATACGCCGCAAATCCGCTGCGTGTATGCCCAGACATCGCGTGGATCTCGCCCCTGCATGATGATCTCGATCCCGCGGAATTGCGTGGCGGTGGACCAGGCATTGGTGATCTTGCCACCGTCGGTCTGTGCTTCAATGCGCAGGTGCCCTTCGATGCGCGTGATGGGATCGACGACGACGCGAGTGCTAGCCATTGCCACCCTCCTTATCTACGGACTTCGGTCCGCCGGCCGCCGGAGTGGCGGGAGACGCCTCGTTGGCGCGGCGATGACGGATCTGATAAATGCCCGTCGCGAGTGCATGTGCGGCCACGCCGGCCACGGCGCCCGCGGCGAGTGACGCACCAATCAGGTCGATCTTGCGTTCAACCCCAATGCCGACCACGTCCGGCAGACGGTCGTAAAACGGCGCCATGGTGTCCCAGAAGTACGGCTCCGTGCAACCGATGCACGGGTGACCGGCGCCGATCGGCCAGCTAGTGCGTGTATTCCATTGGAAAATCGGACATGGTGAAAACGTCGCAGGGCCTTTGCAGCCGACGCGATACAGACACCAGCCCTTCCGTGCCGCCTCATCGTCAAACACTTCCACGTACTGTCCGGCGTCGAAATGCGCGCGACGCGGACACTGGTCGTGGATGCGCTTTCCATAGGCGAACGTCGGGCGGCCCTCGCCATCCACCGCGGGAAGTCGACCGAATGTCAGGAAGTGCACGATCGTGGCCGTGACCACATCGCCGATCGGTGGGCAGCCGGCGATGTTCACCACCGGCTTGTCGGTGATGATCTTGTTGATGCCGACGGCGCCAGTTGGATTCGGCTTGGCCGCCTGCACACTGCCCCAATGCGCGCATGCCCCCAGACCGATCACGGCGGCCGCATCTTTCGCGGCTTCGAGCAGCACCTCCTTCGCCGGCCGGCCCCCGATCGTCAGGTAGATCCCATCGTCGGCAAGCGGCACGCTTCCGGTGACGAGCAAGACATACTTCCCCTTGTTCGCGGCGATGGTGGACGCCAATGCCTTCTCCACCGCCTCGCCAGCTCCCGCCATCAGGGTATGCTGGTAGTCGAGTGAGACGAGGTCGAGCACGAGGTCACCGATCGTGGGCTCCGCGGTCCGGAGCACACTCTCCACGCATCCGGTGCATTCTTGCAGCTGGAGCCAGATCACGGACGGTCGCTTAATGGACTCCAGCGCTTGCGCCACCTTGGGGAGCATCGAGCTCGTTAGGCCCAGCACGGCGCACATGGAGCCGCAAAATTCGAGAAAGTCGCGACGAGACACGCCGCGCTCACTCAGGTGCTGGCCGAGGGTCTCGTCTTCAACCCATGGGTGGGACGTCGGGTAGTACATGGAATGCCTCCCAGTCCCTGCAAGTTGCTTCTAGGTTTTGGTAGGTCGGCGGCGTCGTTGGACGCCCCTAACCGTTCGCCGCGAACGACAACGAACGATGCGCCATGTTGGCTGGGGACCGAACGTCAGTCTGTAGGAAAAGCGCCGACGTCTTGGGGGGCGAGCACTTACGTGTAGTCCCGCCTGACGACCGCCTAGACGATTTGCCCCTCAGAGAGTACGGTTTACCGCCCTTGGCCGGTCGTCATCGCCGGTCAGCCCCTTACCGAATCCCCATGCCTAACGCCATTCGCCCGGTTCTCGCCGCCATTTGCCTGGTTGGGACGGCGGCGCACGCACAGGTCCAAGCCCCGTTCGATGTGGTGATCCGGCACGCGCGCATCATCGACGGCACGGGGAATCCGTGGTATCGGGGCGACGTGGCCATCCGTGGCGACCGAATCGCCGCCATCGGTTCGATCCATGGCACAGCCAAGCGGACAATCGAGGCCAACGATCGCGTGCTTACCCCTGGGTTCATCGATCTCATGGGGACGTCATCCACACCACACCTAACGGAACCCAGTGCTGCCGCTTCGCGCCTCTATCAGGGCATTACGACGGCGTTGATCGGCGAAGGGGGGTCCGAAGCACCGCAGAACGATGAGACGATCGGCGACGGCTTGCTTGTGCGGGGGCGCCACGTCAAATGGCGCACCTTTGCCGAGTACTTCGCGCTCTTGGATCGCGCCGGCGTCCCGATGAACGTCGTGCACAATGTCGGGGCGGCGCAGGTGCGTCAGGTGGCGATGGGCGTCCAAGATACCCGTCCCACGCCGGAACAGATGGCGCGCATGAAGGGACTCGTTGAACAGGCGATGCAAGACGGGGCGGTCGGCATCTCCACGGCCTTGATCTATCCACCAGGCACGTACGCGACCACCGAGGAGTTGATCGAACTGTCGAAAGTGGCCGCAGCCTATGGAGGCGTCTATTTCAGCCATATGCGGAACGAGAGCGCGGGCGTGCTCGACGCGATCCGTGAGGTCATCCGCATCGGTGAAGAAGCGAAGATTCCCGTCCACATCTATCACTTGAAGGCCGCAGGCCAGGAGAATTGGCCGCTGATGGCCCAAGCTATTGCCCTGATCGAGCAGGCCCGTGGTCGCGGGGTGGAAATCACCGCCGACATCTATCCGTATATTCGCAACGGCATTGGGCTCGGCTCCTTCCTGCACCCCCGTCACTACGCGCGCGGCGATGCGCCGTTCCTTGCCACGTTAGGCGATTCGGCGGTACGTCGCGAATTGCGTCAGGAAACAGAATCCACGCGCGACTGGGAGAACTGGTACCGCCACGTCGGCATGAACTGGGACAACGTGCTCATCACCGATGTGGGCGGTAAGAACGACAAATCCTATGTGGGCCTGAGCGTTCACGGCGTGGCCCAGAAGCGGGGCATCGACGACTGGAACGCGTTTTTTGACTTGGTCAAGGATGGTGCGGTGGACGTGGCACCCAAGAGCATGAACGAGGAACAGAAGTGGCTGGCGTTCAAGGCGCCGTTCGTAGCCGTCGACGTTGACTCACCACTCGCGGATCCTCGCACAGCGCCCAGCGCGCATCCACGTGCCTTCGGAACCTTCCCTCGTGTGATTGCCAAGTACGTTAGGCAGGACTCGGCGTTGACCCTGGTGGACGCGATCCGTCGCATGACATCGCTTCCCGCGAACATCCTCCGACTCCCAGATCGGGGTCGTATCGCCGTTGGTATGAAGGCCGACCTGTTGGTCTTTGATCCTGACAAGATCCAGGACAACGCCACGTTCGAAAAGCCCCTGCAGTACTCCACGGGGGTGGACTACATGCTGGTGAACGGCGTGCCGGTCATCGCCGATGGCAAGCTCACTGGAGCCCGACCGGGCACCGTGATTCGGCATCGGCGCTGAGCCGGCGCCGAGTGCGACGGCGTTGAGGTTCGCGGTGACCCTTCCAACGGATGATGCACATGCCGGCGATGGGTCGCCCTCGGTGTGGAAGGACCCACGACGTGCCGATTGGCACTCGTGACCACCGTGTCGACACCCCGGATCGACCGAGTATTTTTCGGGGCGCCGCCTGACTCTGTCCTTCAATCCCAGACCCGTGCCCCAACCTCTCGTTGCCGTCATCATGGGCTCCCGATCCGATTGGGAGTTCATGCAGCACGCGTGCGCGACCCTCACTGAGCTCGGCGTACCGTTCGAGTCACGGATCGTATCCGCGCATCGCACCCCGGACTGGATGTTCGAGTTCGCGACGCAAGCCGAGGAGCGCGGCTTGCTGGTGATCATTGCCGCAGCTGGCGGAGCGGCCCACTTGCCGGGGATGACGGCGGCCAAGACACTGGTACCGGTACTGGGCGTTCCCATGCCGGTGACGGCGCTCAACGGACAGGACGCGCTGCTGTCCATCGTGCAAATGCCCGCCGGCGTGCCCGTGGGAACGTTGGCCATCGGCAAGCCCGGCGCGATCAACGCAGCGATTCTCGCGGCGCAGATCGTCGGTACGCACCAGCCCGAGGTTCGCCAGCGCCTGCGCGTCTGGCGACAAGCGCGTCGCGACGAGGTCCTGAGCCAGACGTTACCGTGACGCCTCTGCTGCCCGGGGCGACCATCGGATTGTTAGGCGGGGGCCAGCTGGGTCGAATGACGGGCATGGCCGCTCGATCGTTAGGCTACGATGTGCAGGTCCTGGATCCGGACCCCGATTGCCCGGCACGGGCGATCGCCTCACGCACCATCACGGCGCGATTCGACGATGCGGAGGCCGCCGCCGATCTGGCCCGTGAGTGTGACGTGGTCACGCTTGAAATTGAACAGATTGGCGCGGACGCCTTGCGGGCCGTCACCCAGCATGCGCCCCTGTGCCCGAATGTGGACGCGATCGTGATCGTGCAGGACCGGATCCGACAGCGCACCTGGCTGGACCGACACGGATTCCCCGTCGGCGCCTTTCGCGTCGCCACGTCAGAGGTCGAAGCACGAGACGCTGTGCTCGCGCTCGGGCGATCGATCCTCAAGGCCCCGCGCGGCGGGTACGACGGTCGCGGACAGATCCGCGTGGCCACTCCCGACGAAGGCGCGGACGCCTGGCGGCGTCTGGGCAGTGCCCCTGCCGTCGTGGAGCAGTTTTTGGATCTGGACCTGGAACTGAGCGTGATGATTGCGCGGCGCGCCGACGGATCCTCCGTGGCGTTCCCCCCAGCGATCAACCATCACGTCGACGGCGTTCTTGACTGGTCGATCTGTCCCGGCCCGCTTCCACCTCCGGTCGTCCAGCACGCCACGCAAGTGGGCGTGGCCATCGCCGACGCGCTGCAGATTGTCGGGCTGATTGCGGTGGAGTTGTTCCTGCTCAACGACGGGCGGTTGCTGGTGAACGAACTCGCCCCGCGACCACACAACACGTACCACCACACGGAGCGCGGGCTTTCCACCTCGCAGTTCGAACAATTCGTGCGAGCCATCTGCGGCTTGCCACTCGGTTCGGTGGAGGTGGTGCGGCCGGCGGCGATCGCCAACCTGCTCGGCGACTTGTGGCGTGCCGGCGAGGCCCCCGGTGTCGTCAGCGCGCTTGAAGTGCCGGACGTCCGATTGCACCTGTATGGCAAAACATCAGCGCGACCGGGACGAAAGATGGGTCACCTGTCGGCGTTAGGCAGCACGACGGACGAGGCGCTGGAGAAAGTGCTCGAGGCCCGCCGGCGTTTTGCCCGGACGTGACCAGCGATCGGCTTTACGGCGCGCCGACGGGCTCCGGCATCGCCGGTACGCCGTGTTGCACCAGTAACGCGTAGCGTGACGTGAGCGGCGCGTAGTCCAGTGTGCTGACGAGATCCGCATACCGATCGACCTGAGCCCATGCGGCCTGCACGCCAACTTCCGCCAGCGAGCTCGCCACTTCGGCGACCAGCCACGCGGCCCCATACAGGTCCACTCGCTCGGCCAGGCGCAACCCGTCCAAGAAGCGGCGCTCCGCGGCGACCGCATCCCGCAAATGTACGTGGACACGGATCGCCAGGGCTTCCAACAGCTCACGACCCTGGAACCACCAGCTGGGTTGGTCGCGCATTCGCACGGCACACGACTGCAGGCACGCGCGGGCGTCGTCCACCCTGCCTAACGCCAGGAAGGAGAGGCCTTGGCCAGCGCGAGCGCCAAGTTCAACGTCCAGCTGGTCCATGGCCGTCGCCACCACCGCGGCGTCGCCGTAGAGCCGGGCGGCACGGTCGTGCTGGTCGAGTTCCCGCGCCAGGTTGGCTTGGTTGTATAGTGCGGCCAACCGGTGGGGCTCGTTATGCAGCAGGGCAAAACGCTCCATGGCTTCGCTGTAACAGGCGTCGGACTCCTGAAAGCGCCCCATCTTCATGTGCAACACGCCCAGGTTCAACGCCGCCAAGCCGGTGAGATCTGGCGAGTGGGTCTTTCGCCCGAGATCCAGCGCGGTCTGGTAGGCGACGGCGGACTCGTTGTTCTCACCGCTGCGGGACTGACCGATCCCGATGTTGATCTGGGCGCGCGACTGACCGATGAGGTCGCCCAGTACCTCGAAGGTGCTCAGCGCCCGACGGTAGCATTCCTGGGCCTCGCCCGGGTCAGTCTCCATGATCGCCGTGCCCAGATACATGAGCGTGTTAGCCAGCATGCGCGGATCGTTGATTTGCTCGGCGACCTGCACGCTCTGCCGTGCCAAGCGGCGCGCTTCGACTGGATTCCCCTTTCGCAGGTGCATCCGAGACAGGGTGCCGAGCAGCTCGACTTCCTCGCGTTGGTCGCGCGTCTCAACCGCCTCGATGAGGAGTTGCTCGACGGCCGCGGCCGACTGCTCCAGAGATTGTCCGCGCAAGCTACGCAGGCGTTCACGGGTGCGTCGGACGGCCAGCAGCGGATCGCGTCCCACCTGAGAGACGCGTTCGGCGATGATGAGGTCGCAGAGCGCCTCAGCGGCCTCGTAGGCTCCCGACAGCTCCAACGCTTGAGTGCGCCGGAATCGGCAATGGAGGCGTTCCTCGATCGTGGCGGCGTGGCGCTCGGCCATCGCGAACGACGCCGCGGCCTCGTCGTGGGCGTACACGCTGACGGCGCGTTCCGCCGCGCGTACGGCATACTCGTAGGCCTTGCTGCTGTTGCCGGCGGCATCGTGATGCGCGGCGATTTCCGCCACGGCATTCGGGCGGTGGCGCTCGAGCGCATTGGCGACCTGACCATGCATGCGCGCCAAGCGGCGTCGATTCACCGTGCGCCGTATGGTGTCGGCGATGAGTCCATGCGAGAAGGCGTACCGGTCGGAGTCCTTGCCTCCGATCGCCTCGACCACGTGGGCCGCGATTCCTTCGTCCAAGGCATCGAGGAGTTCATCCTCGGACATCTCGCCAGCAGCAATCACGATGTCCAGGTCAAACGCCCGTCCCACGATGGCGGCGACGGCCAGCCGTTGCCGAGCCGCTTCCGACATCCGGTCGATGCGCGAACCGATCAGGTCGGCCACCGCAGTCGGCAGCCGCAACTCCGGGGTATCCTTCCATTGCCAACGGCGTCCGGCGTACCAGATGCCGCCGTCCTCGTGGAGCGACCGCAGCACGTGCACCACCAACAGGGGATTTCCTTCGGTGTAGGTGTGCACGAAACGGATGAACTCGCGGTCGATATCTCCCTGGTGCAGGATCGTCTCCAGCCAGGTCCGCAACTCGTCTTCCGTAAAGCGCTGCAGCGCCAAGTCGCTGAAACGCTCGTCGCGCGAAAGATGTCGTCGTCGCTCGACGATCGTCCCGGCGTCCTCGGAGCGGAGCGTCATGCAGATCAGCAGCCGTTCCGAGTCCAGATTGTGACGGACGTACTCGATCGCATCCCACGTGGAGCTGTCCGCCCACTGGACGTCATCCAGCACGACCATGAGAGGAACGGCGGCCGTTGCCTGGCGCAGATACTCAATCAGCTCGGCGAGGAGGGCATACTTGCTCGACGCCGTCGGCTCCGGCGAGGGAACAGACGACAAGCTGGGGACCAATCGGGCCAGTTCCTTCCAGTCCCGCGGGGGAACGATCTGCAAGGCGTGAATCGCCTCGATGATCTCCGCCCATGGACCGTACGGCGGCTTCACGTCACTGGCCAGGCAGCGCCCGGACACCATGGCCCCGCCACGCAAGCGGACCTCGGGTCGTAGCTGGCGGACGAGGGTGGTCTTGCCAATCCCGGCTTCACCCACGACAGCCACGATGCGTGGGTGCCCCGCGCACGACAGTTCGAGCTGACCAAGGAGGGTGCGAATTTCGCGCACGCGTCCAACGAACCGGTCGAACTGCAGGGTGGCCACATGGGCGTCGGTCTCTGTCTCATCCGCGCTGGCCACCTGGTTGCGCCCGCGGCGCTTTGCCAGGTACAGGGCGCGGTCGGCGGCGGCGAACAGCGATTCCACATCGCCGCTTCCGTCCACCGTCGTCACCACACCAATGGACAGCGTGACACCGATCGACCCCTCGCGACGTTCGCGTACCGCCAATCGCGTCGCGGCCACGCTGTCTCGCAGACGGTCTGTCAGCTGGAGGGCTGTTTCCAGGGGTGTGTCCGGCAGCAGCACGACAAACTCGTCGCCTGCATAACGACCCACGATGTCCGTGCGACGCACGCCGTCCCGCAACTGACCGGCTACGGCCCGCAAGACGTCGTCCCCTTGCAGGTGACCAAAGTTGTCGTTGACCAGCTTGAAGTGATCGACGTCGATCACCGCCAGCGACAACGGTTGCCCCGTGGCGGCGGCATTGGCCAGCGCCGCTTGGGCCTGCGCCATGAACCCGCGGCGAAGCAGCAGGCCCGTGAGGTCATCATGCGCGGTGGCGGCCTCTGGCCCTCCGTGGCGCTCCAGACGCGCGGCGGCCACTTCGGCGCGGCGCGGCGGCGCCTCGCGGTTGATCTCCTCGAACAGCTGGAACAGCGCGGGGTCAAACTGCCGGCGGACGTCTCGGCGCATCACTTCGATCGCCTCGTCGTGCGTCAGGGCCCGCTTGTAGCTCCGTTCCGACGTCAAGGCGTCATAGACGTCGGCAAGGCACACAATGCGTGCCCACATCGGGATCTGCTCGCCTGCCAGGGCATCAGGATAGCCCGTGCCATCCCAATTCTCGTGGTGCGAGCGCACGATGGGGATGACGTCGTACGGGAAGTCGATGTCCTTCAGGATGTCTGCGCCAGCGCCCGGGTGCACCTTCATCACCGCCCACTCATCCGCCGTCAGCTTCCCCGGTTTGTTCAGGATCTCTGGCGAGATCACGATCTTGCCGACGTCATGGAGCAGCGCGCCGACTCGGAACCAGAACAACACTTTGTCGTCCAGCCCCGCGCGGCGCGCCAGGGCGCACGCCAGGTCTGCCACGCGCTCGCAGTGACCCTGCGTGTACTGGTCCTTTTCTTCGATCGACTCACCCCACCGTCGCACCACGTCCAGCACGTCCCGTTCAAGGCGCTCCGTCTGCGCCGCGACTTCCGCCACCGCCTGTCGCGCGCGCAGCTGGTTGAAAAGCTTGTGCGCGCCATTCAGCGCCTGCAAAAGCTCTCGATTCCTTCCCTGACCCCGATAAAGTTCGACCCGCTCACGCGCAATCTGCGCGCGCAGCAACAGGTCCTCACGCTTGGCCGCGATCGCATCCGCCAGCTCAAAGTGGCGTTCGGCGGCCTCGCGATCGCCGCGTGCCAGCGCAATCACGCCGTACGTCTTGTTCGCTTCTGCGTCCGCGTAGGCGTCGCCATCGGTGGCCGCCCGTGACATCGCGCGATCGCAGGTCTCACGCGCCTTGTCCAACTCGCCGCGTCGCACCCACATCTCGGCAATGTTCACCTCGATCATGGTGCAGACACTGGTGTCGCCAACGGACTGCGCCAGGTCGAACGCCTCGTGGAAGGCCAGCTCAGCCTCTTCCCAGTCGCCCTTATCCAGGTACAACCGGCCCAGGTTGTTCTGCGCGATGTAGATGTCGCGCGGAACACCCAGCGTGCGGTATGCGGCAATGCTCGCCCGGTAGTACGGCAAGGCCTGCGCGAAATCACCGCGAGCACTGGCCACGACACCCAGGTTCTGCGCTGTTACGGCGGCCAAATGCGCATCACCGACTTCGCGCGCAATGTCCAAGGCGGCGTTGTATTGCCGCGTCGCTTCGTCCAGGTCACCGCGCTGCCAGGAGATGATCGCGCGCAGGTTCAGGCAGTGACCAAGCCCAACGCGATCGTTGTGCTCCATGGCGACGTTCTCGGCGCGCGTAAGCACGTCCAGCGCCTGCTCGTACTCCGCGTCCACTTGATGTGTGCGGGCGATCCATCGCAGGATCGACACCTGCTTCGGCGAGTCGCGCTCCGCTTCGGCTTGCCCCAGCGCAAGAACGTACGCCTCGCGCGCCGCCGGTCGCTGTCCACGCCTTTCGTAGTCCTGCCCGCGATCGATCAGTACCCGCAACGACTCATCTTCGGGACGAGTCACGATCGCTTCGGGCTGGTCGACGGCTTCAACGCAGTCGGTCGAATGGGGCATGGAGCGGGATTAGGAAAATCGGCAGAGGAGCCACAGATTTGCGCCTGTGCGGCACGGTGTCCCCCGCCGATCGAAAGACGACTTCACCTAACAGCTAGTATCGTCCGCTGACCATCATTTTTTGCCCGCGCGAACGGCACTAATTGGGCAGAAATAGACAGTGCGCTGACGCGTCGTTCGGGGCGGGCGCCAGCGCACTGCTTCGGGGACCTGCAACTCCTGTGACCGTCTTAGAAGGCTGGAACGTTGTAGCCGGCCGAGGTGGTGTACCTGCGGAGCGTGGTGTCCGCCTTGATTACCGTCGTCCCCAGCAGGGTCGCGTTGTTCGCGTTCTTCGTGGCCTGCACGGCCGTCGAGCTGGTGATGTAGCCGGTGCGAGCCGTCGGGCCGGTGCTGTCGGAACACGCGCTGACCAGAACAACGAGCACAGCGCCAATGGCGAAAGGCAGTCGCTTCATAGTGCGGGGAAGCTTCATGGTGACTCCTAAGTGGGTTTCGAGGTGCGGTAGATCACGTGCTGCTGCCACGCTCTTGAGCACTGCGCATGCCGCGAAACCACGAGAAATCCTGCACTTAGGAATCACATCCAACATCAGTCGGCGTGTCCGGACGATCGGTCACCGATGCACCAATTTTCTTTCGGTCAAGTCAACGTGACCGACACCTCTCGACTCAAACCGGGCGCAAACTTGCGCAAGTATTCCGCGTCGAGGTCAACGGAATCGGAAAACGCGGCAGTCGCGGCATTCTGCCATGCGCGGAGTTCCGCGGCACGGGACGCCTCACGTTTCCCGTCGAAGTGTTCGGCACTTTCCGACGAGCCTAGCAGAAGTTCGTGGGCTCGTCGCTCACTGTGCTTGGCGGGTTGTCGGTCCTACCGCAGACCGCTTCTTTGATCGACGGAATCCAAGCGTGATTTGCGCGCCGGAAAGAAAATCGCCCTCACGACCGACTGGTCAGCTCGCGCTCGCGGCGCGCAATGCACCGTAACGGCGCTCGCGGCCTCCAAACTCTGCGATGGCGTTCTCGAAGTCCGCGGCCGTGAAGTCAGGCCACATGCACCGCAGGAAAACCAGTTCGGCGTACGCGCACTCCCACAGCAGGAAGTCAGAGATACGCTGCTCGCCGCCGGTGCGAATGAGCAGGTCGACATCCGGGGCGCCCTTGGGATCGTGCATCGCCCGGCCCATGGCCGTCGACAAACTCTCGCGAGTGATTGGCGCTCCGGAGCGCAGCGCGTTCGCGGCTGCGACGATGGCGTCTCGCGCCGAGTAATCAACGGCCAGACGTAGCTGCAACGCCCGACAGTGCTTGGTAGCGGCTTCGGCGGATTCGATAGCTCGAACCACGTCGCGATCCAACCGATCGCGGCGCCCAATCACCGTGAGTCGGATGTCGTTCTCCACACAACGTGGCACTTCGGACGCCAGGTACCGTCGAAAGAGCATCATCAGGGACTGAACTTCGTCCTGTGGCCGAGACCAGTTGTCCGACGAGAACGAGTACAGCGTCAGCACGCCAATACCACGTCGGCGAGCAAACTCGATAGTGCGTCGGACGGCCTTGGCGCCGGCCAAGTGGCCCGCCGTGCGTGGGCGACCCCGCTTCTGCGCCCAGCGGCCGTTCCCGTCCATGATGATCGCGACGTGCCGCGGTCCACTGCGGCTCGTGGAATTCCCTTCCGCGCCCGCGTCGCGCGAATCCCCGGGTGCAGCTGCGCTTCGAAGTCTCATTACCTCTCTCGGGTTTGCCTAATGAGTGCTTCCATGTGCTCGAGATACCGCTCCAGCGCTCGGCGCCCTGCGGGGGTCAGGGAATAGTCCGTCCGTGGCATTCTTCCTTCAAACGACTTCTGGCAGGCGACGTAGCCGGCTTCCTCGAGCTTTCGCGCGTGCACGCTCAGGTTGCCATCCGTTGTCCGCATCAACTCCTTCAGCTCATTGAAGGTGAGCGAATCGTTCACAGCCAATGCGCTCACGATCCCCAGCCTCATGCGCTCGTGTATCAGACGATCCAAGTCGATGGGGGTCGCGTCCGCGGCTCTGAGGGTGCTCGAGCCTTTCAACGGGCGGAGTGCCGAGCCTTTCGGCGCCCCTCCCGACCCGTGCGCCCCGCGTTCCCCAACTTCCACACCCGGGCGCTCACGCGACGATCGTCGGTCGTCGGCAAGTGCTGTTCGCTTAGCCACCGTACCTCCTGGCAATCCGAATGCCGTACACGATGTGAAGTCCCCCAAAGCCGGCGAGCATAAACCAGTCCTGACGCGCCGCCGGGGCCACCAAGGCCAGCGCTCCCAACAGCATGAACGACACCCCCATGACAGGCACGACTGGCACTGACAGGGCGCCCCCCGCCGCCACACCGGCTCCGTACATCAGCAGCCATACCCCCGGCAGAATGCTCGTTAGGCCGTGACGGGCCAGGACAATGGTCAGCAGGGCGCCGGCTGCCAGCGCGGGGGCGAAGGCGAGGATCAGTTTTTGGCCCGGGCCAGACGTGACAGAAACGCCAAGCGCTCGCGCCTTGCGGATCGTGAGCAACCCGGAGAGCGCGGCCGCGATGGCCGCCGCCGTGACCCACGTGGCAATCCACGCCCGCTCCCCTTCGACCAATGCAGCCAGGACACTGGCCGGGATCGCCGTGACCCCTGCCGCGACAATCCCCCACCCCGAGACGGCGGTGAATGTCCCGGCCCGCTCCATGGTCTCGCGAATAAAGCGGAGGTTGTCGATGGCCCGTTCGTGCAGGGCGGGCGCCTCGTACCTCGGGGTCGGCGTGCGGGTGGGATTCGGCGTTGTCACGCTCGGAGTATGGGCAGCGGGGGACGGTTACGTCAAGTACTTTACGTCACAGAGTACCTCCCCCGCTCCGTCTCCGCCGCGTCACATGATGCGGTTGCCCGGAAGGAGAGTCTTCGCTTCCCTCTGGCGGCCATCGAGTTCGATCCTCAACTGCTGCAATCGTTCGGTGGCATCGCGGCCGACTTTCTGGTCGGCACCCAGCGTCATGGAGTACAGGTACTGGATGTGCGCCTGCAACTCAGGCTCGGAGTAGCGAACCGAAGGGGTCGCGAGTTTGGCCCGTAGCTCGTTGAGCTTCGCCAGAGTGTCGGCAGCTGCACCCCCGGCGCTTTGCAGTCGTTTGCGGCCAGCTTCAACGCGAGCCACCAGTTGGTTGACCTCAGTCACCATGTCGCGCACGCGCACGTTGTGGTCGAACTGTTCCTGCATCGTGGCCACGGTGACCCCATCGCGGAGCGCCCGCGGGTCGGCCCGCACGACCAGCGTGCGCTCGGTGGTGACGCCGCCGGCCGTTAGGCGCACGGTGTACGCGCCTGGCACAATGGTTGGTCCATTCCGCCCGCTCTGTCGTGCCTCGGCGGCCCACGGCCCCGCCACCGACAAGTCCCAATAGAAGCGGTTGGTGCCCGCGCCCTTGGGCAAGCGTGGTGTGCCCACGCGCTCCATGGACGGAGCGCGCATCCCCGGTTCAGCAGGTTCCTGCGTGGCCTCCCCAAGACCCTCACTAGAAAACGCGCGGATGACACGGCCGGCGGCATCCAGAATGTCCATCGTGACTGGCGTTCCGCCGCTCGCCACCGCCGAGGACAACCAGTAGTCGATCGCCGCTCCAACCGGTGGATACTGCGGGTCCGCGGGATCCTGGCGGCTAGACTCCACACCGCCAAAACCCGAGTACCGGTAGCGCACCGCCTCGCGTGGCTTGAACAGGTACGACGCATGCTGGTCGGCGGTGACGTCGGCGAGCTGATGGAGCGGCGTCACGTTGTCCAGGATCCAAAACGCCCTGCCCTGTGTCGACAGAATCAGGTCACGGTGATGCACGCGGATGTCGGTCACGGGCACGTGCGGCAGGTTCAACTGGAACTCCTGCCAATGCGCGCCATTGTCCGTCGAGATCCACATACCGTATTCGGTGCCCGCGTACAACAGCCCCTCGCGCTCTGGGTCTTCGCGCACCACCCGCGTCGGCGCATCGCTGGGCATCCCGTTGTCCCCGGGGGTCAGCAGGACCCAATTCTTTCCGTAGTCATCCGTGCGCCAGATGTAGGGCCGAAAATCGCCGAACTGGTAGCACAACACGGCGTAGTAGGCAGAGGCCGCCCGGTGCGGCGATGGTTCGATATTCTGGACTCGGCACCCGGGCGGCTGGCCCGCGGGCGTAATCTTCGTCCATGTCTTGCCATTGTCTCGCGTGACGAAGAACGGCCCGTCGTTCGCTCCGGTCCAGATCACGCCGGGTTCCTTTACGGACTCGCGAATCGCGTAGATGACGCTGTAGTACTCCTCGCCGGTGACATCGATGGTGATGGGCTCACCACTGGACGTCTGATTTCGCTCGGGCGGAAACCAGGTGAGATCGGGCGAGATCCGCTCCCAGGTCACGCCCTCGTCGCGCGTGCGATGCACGTACTGCGAGCCGTAGTAGACGTTTCGCGGGTCGTGGGGGGAGATCTCCATCGGCGAGACACGCTGGAATCGGTAGATCAAGTCTTTGCCGGGGTTGCCGTACAGCGACTGCGCACCGACCCAGTAGTTCTTCTCCTGACCCATGCGCATGCTCATCCGCGAGAACTGACCCTTGCAGGCGCCGTACACGGTGTCTGGGTTGGTCAGGTGGGGCATGATCGGTCCCGTCTCGCATCCAGGGCCTGACCGCCACTCCTGCATGGGGTCGTCCGGGCTTCCCGTCGTCAGGGGCAACGATGGGACAATGAGCGTGGAGTTGTCTTGCTGCGCGCCGTACACACGATACGGAAACTGATTGTCCCCCACGATCTGGTAGATCTCGGCGGTCGGCTGATTGTAGATCGAACTCCAGGTGCGACCACCGTTTAGGCTGACGGTCGCCCCGCCATCGTTGGACTCGATCATGAAGTCCGGGTTGGTCGGGTTGATCCACAGATCGTGGTTGTCGCCGTGCGGCACGGGAAACCCCTTCCACGTCCGGCCGCCGTCCATGGACATCCACGAACCCTCGCTGCCCACCCACACCTTGTCGGGATTGCTGGGATCCGCCGCGATGTTCGCATAGTAGAATGGCCGCGTATAGAGCTGGGCAAAGTCACTGACGCGCGTCCACGACTCGCCCGCGTCGTCCGACCGGTACAACCCCGAACCGGGCTTCGCCTCCACGATCGCGTATACTCGGTTGGGGCTGGCGGCAGTGACCGCGAGATTGCTCTTGCCGAACAGCTGGGTCGGCAGGCCTCCACCAAGCTTCTTCCACGTGCTGCCGCCGTCGGTGGACTTGTAGATGCCACCTTCCAGAGATCCGGAGATGATCGTCCACGGCTTTCGCTCGGCGCGCCAGATGGAGGCATACACAACCTCTGGGTGTCCGGGCTGAAATTCCACGTCCACCGCCCCCGTCGAGTCGTTCACGAACAACACCTTCTCCCAGCTCCGGCCGCCATCTCTGGTGCGAAAGACGCCGCGCTCGGAATTCCGCGCGAAGGGGTTGCCGATGGCCGCGACAAAGGCCGTGTTCGGATCGGTCGGATGGATGATCACCCCGCCGATGTTGCCGACATTCGTTAGGCCCACGTGCGTCCACGTCGCCCCGGCATCGGTCGACTTGTACACACCCTTTCCGATTGACACGTTGGATCGCAGGCCATCGGAGCCGGTGCCAGCGTAAATCACCGAGGGATCTGATTCCGAGACGGCGATGTCGCCCATGGACCCGACGGCGAAATACGCGTCGCTCAGGTTCGCCCAGTGCTGACCAGCGTCCGTCGTCTTCCACACACCGCCGCCGGTAGACCCCATGTAAAAGGTGAATGGCTGCGAGGGGACGCCGGTCACCGTCGTGACGCGACCGCCGCGTGCCGGTCCGATCATCCGGTACTTCAGGCCCTTGAACAGGCCAGGATCCAACGGCATGGTCACGGGCTTGGTACTGGCCATCCGCGTTGTGGCTGACGAACGGGGACGCGGCACGGAGCGCTGTTGCGCCCCCAACGGGACGACGACCATCCATCCGGCGACGCTGACGATGGCGGCAGCGGTGAGCCTGCGAATGCGACGTGACATCTTCTTCCTCGGTGCGGTGGCAGAACGGTGCGAATCAGGAATGTGTCGCGCCCGCGCGCCCCCGCCAAGGACGGGGCGCGGTGCGGACCATTCTCCTTACTTCGCTCGGCTCGTTCGCGTTGAATACGCCACGCCGTCGGGCGTGGCGCCTGCCGGCAGGTATCCGACAATTTCGCGGCGTGCGATGTCGATGATGGCCACGCGCGATTGCTGGCTCATCGATTCGATGGCATACCGGCCGTCTGGCGTGACGATGATGCCCTGTGGCGCTGCCCCGGGCATGGCGATTCGCCCGAGTTCCTTTCGCGTCGCGCGATCGAGTACGCGGAGCACTTCGCCGCGCAAGTCAGGTAGCAGCACCGTCGTGAGGTCGGGAGTGAACACAACCCGGTACGGCCACCCGAATCCATCGGCGGCGAGATCCACGCGGCCGCTCGCCACGTCAATCACGGACACGCGACCGGTGGCGTTGCTTCCGACCCAGACTTCTCTCCCATCGGGTGTCACGTTGATCGCTTCGGGCTGCGCCGGCACGGGAATGGTACGGAGCGTTCGTCCGGTGACGAAATCCAGCTCCGAGACCGTATTGCTGCCGATGTTGCCGGTATATCCTCGGCTTCCGTCGGCCACAACGCCAACCATGTGAGATCCGTTCTGCGTGGTCGCAATCGTACGGCGCACGACGCCGTCTGCCACGGAGACGATCAAGACTTGACCACTCGCCTCGGAGGTGACGGCAACCAGCGAGTCGCCAGGAAGGAACCGGATGCCATGGGGACGCCGGTAGTCGCCAAGATCGATCGTGCGGGTCACGCGCAGCTCTTCGACGTCGATGACTGTGAGCGTTCGGCCGGGTTCACCAGAATAGTCAGTGACCACGGCCGTACGTCCGTCGGAAGAAAGGACCACCTCATGCGGCCCTTGGCCGGTAGGCAGCGTGGCCAGCGTGCGGCCCGACGCGACGTCGATGATCGTGGCGGTAGAAGGCGTCTTGTTTGTGACGACCAGGGTGCCGGAAAGCCCAGCCACCTGCGCGTGAGTTGCAACTGGCAGCACGCTTGCCAACGCTAGTTGCAACATTCGGCGCACGCCGACAGGCCGTCGCCGATGCCTTTGGGACATGCCAAGAAGCCTCATGAGTGGATGGGTGGCAAACCTTGTTCGATATCGCGCCGGTTCGGCTCTTCCCATGGCGGCAGCTTCAACCCTTGGCCTAGCATGGACAGCTCTTCGTCGACCGCGAATCCGGGAGCCAGGGTAGCGATCTCGTACAAGACCCCGCCCGGCTCCCGGAAGTAGATCGAGCGGAAGTACTGACGATCGCGGACGGGAGTGACGCCGGCGCCGGCCATCATCAGCGCGTCACGGGCGGCCAGTTGCTCTTCTTCGGTCGCAATCGCCATGGCGACATGATGGACCGTGCCCAGGCCATTGACCCCTGGCGCCTCGCGCGGGGCGTGGATGACGTCGACACACTCGCCCGCCTGGCACGTGCCGACACCTAGCCGCGTCCGATCGCCGTCCTCTGCCACCACACGATATCCCAACTGGTCGACGAGAAAGCGAATGGTCGGCGTTGCTGCCCGGACCAGCAGCGTGACGGAGTGCAGACCCCGAATCGCCATGGTCCGATCGACCTCCGGCGTCACCCAAGGCTCCCGAGCGTCCTCGCCAGCTTCCACCAGCTCAACAGCAAGCCCCGATGGGTCGACGACCAACAGGAACGGCGCGGCGTAGCGTTCACCGTCAGCAACAACACGCGCGCCATGCCCTTCGAGCCGTTCTCGCCACCGAGGGAGTGTGCCTGAGGCGACACTGAACGCGGTGGCCGCAACCTGTCCCGCGCCATGTCGGCCAAAGGGGACGCCATGTCCTCGGTACGGGAAGGTCGTGAAGAGCGTTCCCGGGCGACCACGCTCGTCACCATAGTAGAAGTGATAGACGTGGTGGTTGTCGAAGTTGACGGTCTTCTTTACGAGCCGCAGGCCCAAGAGCCCGCGAAAGAAATCGAGATCGTCCTGCGCGGCGTCCACCGTCGCCGTGACGTGGTGGAGCGAAAGGATCGGGACGCTCATGCGCCGCTCAGGTTCAACAAAGCCCCACGTAGCCGCCACACCGCGCTGGCGGCCTCTCGGGACAATGCATCGCGACGTTTCAGATCGGAATCGTCAGTCATGGAAGGGTCCGGAGTTGCGAGACGCGCACGGGTCGGTCGCGCCGAAGGTTGGTGCCAAGTGTTCCCGCTCCGCAATGGTCCGCCGATCGCGTCGCGCATGCCTCCCCGCCGCCAGCGCCAGACGGTAGAATGCCGGATCGCCAACTCCAGCAATCCTCCCGTGCGCGCTTCCTTCCTTACCGCGATTGCCATCCTCGTCCTTATCGGGGCCTTTCCTGCTCGCGCCCAGACGCATGACATCGGAACCGCGGAATTCGCGGCGAGACGTGCCGAGTTGATGCGTCGTTTCCCGGACGGCGTGATCCTCCTGCACGCTGAGTCGGGAGAAAAGCCCGAGAGCGAGCCGTCCTTCATCCAAAACTCGTCCTTCTACTATTTCACCGGCTTGGCTGGCGTGGCAGGGGCAGTGCTCGTGCTCGATGCTCCGGCGAACGAAAGCGTCCTGTTCGTCCCCCCCGTGCCCTTTGCATTCGGCTACCAAGTCAATGGGGTGGTTCCCGAGACAAACGAGGCAAGCGCACAAGCGCTCGGCATGACGCGCGTGGTTCCATGGAATGACTTGCGCGCCTTCTTGCAACGACGCGCCGCGACGGTACAGAAATTCTACGTCGATGATGCCCGTCGCCCCGAGGCGTTAGGCATGCCGGACGGCATGGCCGAGGTCAGCGGGAGTCGTACGTTGTTCAAGCAGAGTATCGGGGCGGTGGTCGGTCCGGACCGGATGACGTCGGCGGCGCAGGCGATTCGCGAGATGCGTTTTGTGAAGTCCGCTTCAGAAATCGCGATCCTGCGCGACAATGCCCATAAGACGGTGCAGGCCATGCGCGCCAGCGTCCCGAGTATTCGCCCCGGCGTGCGGCAACGACAGGTAGAAATGAAGGTGGCATCGAGCTGTGTAGAGGCGGGGGCAGTCGGGCCTTCTTTTTGGCCATGGACCATGAGCGGCCCCAACGCGCATGTCCCCATGCTGGTCAAGTCCGTGTACTCATACGATCAACTCGACCGAGTGATGCAGGCAGGCGACGTCGTTCGCGTGGACATCGGGTGTACGGCGCATCACTACGGCGCGGACGTCGGCCGGACCTTTCCCGCGGCCAAGACATTCTCAGCGGGCCAGCGCGAGACGTGGAATCTGCTGATCGCCGCGTATAAGGCGGGGATGGCGTCCATGCGTCCCGGCGTCACGATCGCCGATGTCCTCGCTACCAGTCGCGCCGAGATAGAGCGGCAGCGTGCGAACCTCCGTACATCACTTGGACGCCAGGCCGCCGACGTCCTGTTAGGCACGGACGGCATGGCGCAGTGGAGCATCCACGCCGTGGGCGTGGATAGCGGCGAGACGCCGTTGCAGACACTGGTGGCCGGCGCGGTGCTGGCGTTTGAGCCAATCTTCTCCGTCGGGGCGGACGCGTTTTACCTGGAAGACATGATTCTGATCACGCCGACAGGACACGAGGTATTGAGCGCGGGGTTGCCCTATACGGCCGCGGAAATCGAGGCCGCCAAGCAGCCATGACCACGCACTCGTCACGTCAGTCGCTCGGACATCGCTTGGTTCCCCACACCACCCTGCAAGGACGCACCATGTTCCTCGCGCTGAAGACTGCCCTGCGTCGATCGGTTCGGCTCGCGCCGGTCGCTGCACTGACCGTGACCATCCCCGTGCACGCGCAGGGGGCGAACGAGGCGAAGCTCCGATGGGATCGCCTCTGCCAGATCCGGAAGGAGAAGTTTGAGTACGTGCTCCCTGAGGCAATGCGTGAAAATGGGATCGATATGTGGCTGATTCCCATGAAAGAGGGGAACTACGATCCGCAGTGGGCCCTGCTCGGCGGCGGCTATGTCGGAAGCATCGGGTACTACGTTTTCACGGACCGCGGCGACCATATCGAACGCGCCGCGTTAGGCATCGAGGACCATTTCCGAGAAGCGTGTGGGGCATACGACATTCCTGACGGAGACCCCGACCTGCTGGCGTTCGTGCGTGCCCGCAATCCCCGGAAGATTGCCTTGAACATGTCTGACGAGATCGGTCGCGCGGACGGTCTGACGCACACGCTGTTCACCTACGTCACCAAGACCCTGGGCAGCGAGTACGCCGGTCGCATCGTGAGCGCCGAAAAGCTCGTCTCGGACTTCAGTTCGCGCCGAGTTGCCTCGGAGATCGTCGCCTTTGGCGACGCCGGTGAATACGGGAGGCAACTCCTGGAGCGCGCCCTATCGAATGAAGTCATCTCGCCAGGAAAAACCTCGCTGGCGGACGTGGCGTGGTGGCTGCAAAACCAGATGCTGGCCAAGGGACTGGGTACGTCGTTCGAAGTTCCATCCGTCTACATCACCGGCCCCGACGGCATCGAAGCGACATCGAATGATCGCGTGATTCAGCGGGGAGACGTGGTCATGATCGACTATGGGGTCGGGTACCTCAACATGTGGACGGACCAAAAGCGGATCGCCTACATCTTGAAGGAAGGCGAGACGACCGCGCCTCGTTGGTTGCAACGGGCGTTCGACGAGGCGCTAAAAATCCGCAGCGTCATCCATCGAACCATCAAGCCCGGAAAGACCGCGGCGCAAACGTTGCAACTCCTCGAAGGCGAAATCGCCAAGGCCGGATTTCGAAAGGCCGCCTCATTCAACAAGGTGGCATCGGACTCCGTCACGGAGTTCTTCATCGGCTGCCACTCGGTAGGCGACTGGGGACATGGACTGGGACCGTCTATTGCGTTCTTCAATCCGACGCGGCTGAACTTCGAGATCCGCCCGTCGAACATGTTCTCGATCGAATTGTTCGCGTGGGTGCCTGCCGATGCGTGGGGGGGAAGAAAGGTGCGCATCCCTCTCGAAGATGACGCCGTGGTAACGAACCGCGGCGTGGAGTGGGTGTATCCCGTCAACCAACGGGTGTTGCTGGTACGATGAGTTGCTGAGAACGAGATGCTGAAACGTCTGCTGCAGGGCCTGATGCGACCGAACGCGGAACCCGAGCCGTCCGTGCCGACGGAGGTGTTTGAATTGCGAGGACTCACGGTCGTGGTCGAGAATTCGCGACCGGACATCGCCACCGCTGACGTCTTGGAACGCCTCGACGACGCGTTAGGCCTGATCGAGCGCTATCAACCGTGGCGGCTCCGTCATCTACAACGAGACGTGGACCACGTGCGCGTCGTCCGGTTCCCCTGCCGCGGCGCGTATCTCCCCGATGTGCGCGCCTGTGTCACCGAGCTGACTTTTCTGGCGCGGCGCGATATCACGGCCGCACCCGTCGCCTCTTCCATCCTGCATGAAGGGGTGCACGCGCGTGTTGACCAAATGGGCGTGCGCCGAGATGGAAGAGATCGCGCGCGTGAGGAGCGGCTCTGCCGTCGCGCGGAACTCGAGTTCGGACGTTCCCTACCACCCGAGTTGGGGGCGCCGGTGATTCAACGCGCCCTCGACTCCCTGCAGTTGGACGACGAGGGCGTGGCCCCCAGTGTGGACTGGAACCTTGCGAGCCGCCGGCAAGCCGACATCGACCGGGCAGCCGGCGGCACCACGAGTTCAGAGGGCGCCTAAGGCACCACCCGCACATCGACTGTCACGTCGGCGGTCGCGACCGCGACCGTGCCATAAAGCGGTCAACGCCGCTTGAACCCCTCCACCAGGGCCGCCGCGTCGGCGGCGTTTGCCCCCGACAGTTCAAACTCCAGGCGAACGGTGTTGAACAGGGTCACGTCGGGCCGCGCCTGCTTCTCGCGATCCATCATCGCCCAGATGCGAGCGGAAATGCGCTGCACCGGGATCGCTCGGTCCTTGGCAATCACCTGCACAAGCTCCACGCCACATGACGCGACGGCTGACATGAACAACTCGGCGGGCGTCAGCTCCTCACCGGGACAGCCATTTTGTACAGGACCATCAACCACAAAGTGATGCTGACGGGCATTGCAGAGCACACGCCCAAATGTGTCCGTGCTTTGCGCCCGAACTTCGTACTCGCGTACTGAGGAAGGAGCCGACATACACTGGCCTTGGAGAACCGTCGTGGAAAAGAAACGAGCGTCATCCAGGTGAGTGCCCCGAGATGACGCCCGAATCATGACACGCGGAAACAGAGGACGGGAGAGGCGTGAGCCCCTCCCGTCCACGACCTACCAATTGTACCGATCCGAAATGCGTGGATTCCGTTCCCATACTCGCCGCTCACAGTAGCGATGGATGCGTTCCTTGACGGCGCGTCCATCGCGATCCCGACGGTCCCAGCGGTCCTCGTCGCGCACCCGACGCCAGAGATCTCGCTCACAGGACTTCACGGCGCGTTCTCGATCCTTCCGCCATCGGGCCAGTTCTCGCTCTCGATCGCCGCGACCTCGGCGGTCATCCCGATCATCCCAGGAGTCCCGGTCCCTTCCAATCACCACCCGCGAGCGGCCGCGGTCGTCCTCATCGCGATCGGACCAGAGGCTCGCGTCGTTCCGATCCATCGCCTCCAGAATGCCCCGCACATTTGGCCGCTCGGTTGTATCTGGCCGCTGCGCCGCCAGGGGTGCAACCGCCGTCGTGAGCAGCGTGATGGTTGTAACGATCAACGATGTAGTTCGCATACTTCCTCTCCGGTTCGAGTCTCGCGCGTCTGGCGCGTACTGGCCGGAGTGGCACGGGGCGTGCCCACGGAAGCGCTCGAGCTAAGTTGTTGCCGTGCAAGCGCCCGCATTTGACGCACGCTCGGGAGCGACAGCCCCCTGTCTCTCGTCGTGGACGCCGGAGTGTCCGTCGTCGGCCGCACCCGAGAAGAAGTGGAACCTGCGAGAGGGCAGACGCGTCCTTACTCGCGGGCCCCTCGAATTGGTCGCGCCATGCTAACTCACCGTCACCTGCATCAAATCGTGCTGGTCGTAGCCGCGGCGATGATGTCTTGCTCGCCCAAGGATGCGTCGTCGCCCTCCCCTGCGGGCTCACGCGGGTACCGCATGGGATTTTCAGGATTTCCGCCGCGCCCAGATCAAAATCAGGCTGTCCGGGCGATCCAGATGTGGGGAACCCGAGCTGACGCGGCCATCATGCACCTCAGCCCTCCGTGGAAGGCGATGCTTTCGGGGATCTCGCCGCAAGCTGCCTTGCAAGCAGATGGCGTGTCGCTCGCTGAGTATTACCGCAACAAGGGCCTCAAGCTTTTCGTCACCATCGACGTCACTGATGGCTTGAATCGCGCGGCGGAAGCCCCGGAACTGGTCGAACTCAAACGCAGCATCGCTGAGCCAGCGGTGCAGGTCGCCTATCGACAATACGTCGCAGCCGTCGTGTCCCTTTTGCATCCGGATTACCTGGGACTCGCCGCTGAGACCAATCTCATTCGGCTGGCCGCCCCACGGTCGGTGTACGATGCGGTCGTTTCTATGACGCGAGCGGCGGCGACCGATGTGCGCACTACGTCGGCGGGGCTTCCGTTGTATGTGAGTGTGCAAGCGGACGCCGCTTGGGGTCGTCTCGCTTCGTCGTCAGCGTACGTCGGCGTCGAGCAGGACTTCACGGACTTTTCGTGGATCACGGCACTTGGAATCTCTTCCTATCCGTACTTCGCATACCAGGATCCTGACGAGATTCCCCTCGACTACTACAGTCGCCTCCTGAATGGTCGAACGATGCCGTGCATGGTGGTGGAGGGTGGGTGGACCTCGGCGTCACTAGGCTCAACGACGTCGTCGCCGCAGGTGCAGGCACGCTACGTTCGGCGACAGGCGCAGGTGCTGGCGAACGCTGGAGCTATCGCCTGGCTGCAACTGTCATTTACAGATCTTGACCTCACGACTTTTCCACCGCAGCCGGCGGGATCAATCCTGCCCCTCTTCGCCCACTTGGGTTTCGTCGATGCCGACTTAACGCCCAAGCTGGCACTGACCGTTTGGGATTCGCTCTTCGCTATCCGACGGACAGCTGATCGTTAGGCACTTGGCTACTTACGCCGACGCGTCTTGCCAGCGCGCTTTGGCGTCGCGGATGGTTTGAGGCACCGCCGCGCGAAAGCGAGGACCGCGGTGCGCACTTGATAGTAGATCGCCATGGCATGACCGTCGCCCGGTACCACCAGCGGGGTAACGTTTGCCGCGCCCTCGCTCCACGCGCGCACGCTGGCCGCCCCATCGAACGCATCCCCTAACGCGGACGTCAGCAGGTGTGGTGCGAGGGCCGCAAGGCAGTTTTGTCGGATTTGCGCAGGGGCCGTCTCTCCGTGGGCGAGCGCCCCAGCGGCCCCGAACGTGACGACACCTGCTAGTCCGGCGGACAAGCGCGGCGCGGCGAGCAACACACCGGTCCCCCCAACACTTGCTCCACACAGGAGGATGCGAGAACCATCGATGAAATTCTGCGAGACGCCCCAACCTGTCACCCGAACAATGTCATCACTGATGTGCGCGAAGCCGACCTTGGCAATACTCCCGATGAAGCCGTCGGCAAAGTCCTGCCCCGTCAGCCCGCGCGGCGTATCAATCACACGCCACGCGACGCCAGCAGGCGTGGCCACGCGCACGGACTCCCCGTGGCCGCGCAAGTCAAACGCCAAGGTCGCCCAGCCTAACGCTAGCAGATCCGCGACCAGTGGAGCGTAGCTGTCTCGCGTGGCCGGATATTGGTGAGCGAGCACGGCGAGTGGTGAGCGTTTTCCCGCCCCTGCCTTCGGGTACGTCAGGGTGCCCTTCAGCAGCACGCCATCGGCGGCAGGAACGGTCATGTCCAGCGAGCGGAGCGAAGGTGTAGGCATGGTGGGCACGGAGTGAAGGATGTCGACCTCTCAAGGACTAACGGCCACGGAGACGACGCGCCAGAGCCTCAGCATTCGTGGTTCTTGTGCCCGGGACGCCAGCGCGGCCTGACCGCGGTCCTTCAACGTCGTCCGACTGTTCTGCCGAGGCGGCCTCGCTACCTTTCCAGTCCACGAGCCGCTACGGCCGCCTGATCCGCGTTAGGTCACGGAGTTCCGATGAGTATCGCCTCAGCCTTTCTGTTGCTGTTCCTTGTAATGGATCCGCTGAGCAACATCCCGTTCTTTCTGGCGGCGTTGGCGCCGGTGGATCCGGCAAGACACACTCGCGTGGTGGTTCGCGAGCTCCTGATCGCTTACGGCGTGATGGTGGCCTTCCTGTTCGCCGGCCGGCCCGTACTATCGATACTTGGCATCTCTGGCCCGGCCCTGACGATAGCGGGTGGCGTGATACTGTTCCTCATCGCCGTGCGTATGGTCTTTCCGCCCCCGACTGGAGGGATGGCCGAGGCGATCGAAGGCGAGCCATTCATCGTGCCACTGGCAATTCCGTACGTGGCCGGCCCTTCGTTGCTCGCGACAGAGCTGCTGCTCATGAACCGGGATCCGTCTCGCTGGACGGTTTGGCTGTCCGCCCTGACGGCGGCGTGGCTGGCAACGGCGCTCATCCTGCTGGCCGGGAGCCGACTTCGCGCCGTTCTTGGCAATCGCGGGATGATCGCCATCGAGCGACTGATGGGCATGATCCTGGTGGCGATTGCGGTGCAGATGTTCCTGACGGGTGTGGCCGAGTATCGCTTGTAGCCGTTCGACTCCGGCTACTCGTATAGCAGGTGAGGTGCCACGCGCCCTTTCCAGTCGTCGATGGATGTCCACGCTTTCAGCGTCTTGGGACTTGGCACGCCGGCCATCAATGCCTCGCGAATTCCCTGCCGGCCAACGAGTCGTTCGAAGTGCTCCTCACCTGACGGGTTCGCCGCCGTGGGATAACGTGCCCAGCGAAAGTGATCGGCGTGCAACTGGGCGATGATACCGATGACTAGCAAGGATGTAGCGACGGGGCGAATGGCGTGGGCATCAGTCACCGTCCACTGCACACCGTTGCAGCTGGTGCCGGCGTAGGGTGCCATGTCCGGAGAGCAACGTTGCGTGCTGAACTGCACGCCCGCGCGTGCCGCGTCGGCGAGCACTGAAAGCGCTTCGGTTGAACGGAGCCAAGGGGAGCCGAGCCATTGGAAGGGCCATGGTGTCCCGCGTCCGACGCTGATGTTGGTGGCCTCGAACAGGCAGGTGCCCGGGTAGCACAGGGCACTGGCGAAATTCGCGATGGCCGGGGAGGTTCGGACAAACGGAAGCCGAGTATCAGGCCACAACTTCGATCGCACCCAGCCTTCGCACGGCACCACACGGAGATCCGCCGTGGGCGTGCGCTCGTGACGCCAGAGCCGCATCAACTCGCCTAACGTCAGGCTGTGTCGGATCGGCATCACACGCGCGCCGAGATACGAGGCCTGCATGGGATCCAGCATGGGCCCTTCGGCGTGATCCAGCACGCCGCCGATCGGATTGGGGCGGTCCAGGACGATGACGGGCGTCTGCGCCGCGGCGCAGGCGAGCAACGTGTGATACGCGCACCAGAGATACGTGTAGAAGCGCGCCCCGACGTCGGGTAGGTCGATGATGACACCATCGAGGTCGTCGAGGAGTCGTCGCTCGGGGGCAAAAGTGACGCCATACAGGCTGTGGACAGGCAGCGAAGTGCGCGGGTCCAGCGCGTCTTCAATCACGGCGCCATCCGCGCCGCGGGCCTCCAAGCCATGCTCCGGCGAGAAGAGGCGGACTAGGGAGACCCCCGCGCGCTGCAATGCCACACGGGCGGTGCACGTTGGGTCCGCGGCAAGTGTGGCTGCGTCGTTGGTCAGCATGGCATAGCGGCCAGCTCCAACCCACCGGCCGGGTTCCTCCGCCACCCGGTCACAACCAAAGCGAATGGAGCCGCTGCCGGTCATGCGAACGCTACGGAATCCGTGGCCGCCCAGTGGAACGCCGCCATTCCGTTAGTGCGGTTCCAGTCCCAGAGACGCTCGCAAGGCGCGGGCCTGCGCATCATCGGGAAAGTAATTGGCCAACTCGTCGGCATAGCGGCGCGCCTGCGTGGAATCGCCCAGGTCCCGATAGAACGTGCTGAGGGCGTACAGCACGTTGTGATCTCGCGGCGCCACCTGCAACGACTGCAACAGCACGCGAACGGCGTCGCGAGCGTGCCCGGTACCGTTGAGCACCACCGCGTACGGGTAGGCATACGAGGGGTCGTTGTGCGACAACGCGCTGGCTCGCGCGAGTGAGGCCGTGGCTTCCACCAACTTCCTTTGCCTCGCCAGGGACAACCCCAGTTCGTGATGAAGTCGCGGCTCATCCGGAAGGCGGCGCAGACCGGCGCGCAGCACAGAGTCCGCACGTGCCTCGTTCGCCCGCAGGCTCCACACCCCGGCCAGGTTGACGTATCCATCGACAAAGGTAGGCCATTGGGCCACGGCGACGCTGAATTGCACCTCGGCGGAGTCCAGACGCCCCCGCTCAACATAGAACACGCCAAGCACGGAGCGATTCTCTGCGCGATCGGCGTTGTACACCTGGCTGGCTACGAATTCCTTTGCCGCCAGATCGAACGCGTGACGCTGGTCAGGACTCAGGAGCGAATCGGCGACCGGGGCCAGCACAGAGGCCGCAACCTGCCGCACCATTCGCGTGGTGTCGGTCAGGAGCGGTGCCGCAATCGCGACCCGATCGGCCGGCGGCACCCCACGCAGGGCATCCAGCGCCCAGCGCCGCACGATGGGACTGGGGTCGCGCGCACCCACGATTGCCGCCTGGCGAGCCGCCGACGATGACAGCGATGACACACGGGCGATCGCCGATGCGCGGACGATCGCCGGCTGCGACGCGTCATTGATCACAGTGGCCAGCGAGTCAGCGCTCCCTACGACCCCGCGTTCGCTCGCGTCAAACGCTTCGGCAAAACGCTGGAAGCCGGGGACAGGCTGTGGCGCCCACTGACGCACCTGTTCCGCTGCCCACGCCGGCGATTGGTCCGCATGGCACTGCGTGCACGCGTTAGGCACTCCCATCGCCACTGAGCGATCTGGCCGCGGCACGCGAATACTGTGGTCGTGTCGCGCATCAACGCGCATGTAGGTCGTGGTCGGCATGTGGCACGCCGCGCATGCAGCGCCAGGACTTCCTGCGCGGTGCCGATGATGGGTGACCGTGTCGTACTTCGCCGCACGATGGCATTGACCGCACACGGCATTCCCCGGCAGACGAAGCTTCTGCGAATGGGGATCATGACAGTCCGCACATGTGACGCCAAAGGCATACATGCGGCTCTGCAAGAAGGAGGCGTAGTCGTAGACCTCGTCCTTCTGCTGACCGTCGGGATAGTAGAACTCCGGAAGGAGCGGGAACGGATCGTAATAGTCGAAGAACGACGCCCCAGCGTTGTAGCCGTCGGCAATGTGCGATCGTCGGGAATGACACTGCGCACACACGCCGATCTCGGTCTCGGTGGCACGCGGTGTACTGCGACGTGCGTTCCCCGTGGAGGAATCGATCGACCAGTGCACCCCAGCGCGATCGTGCATAGTTGCCTTCAGCTGCGGCGCCTTCCAGAAACGACGAGACAACGCCGGCCGCGCCCCCCACGCCACGTGGGCCGATCCGGGACCATGACAGGATTCGCAACCAACACTGATCTCGCTGGATGTGGTGTGGAAGGTGTCGGCATCGGATGCGTACCCTTTGCGCACGGCCGTTGAGTGACAATCCGCGCACATGTAATTCCAGTTGAATCCGCGGCCCGTCCAATGCAGCTCGTCGATTGTGCCGTGCTCGCGATCGTCTTCCAGTGAAAACCAGCGCTGACCGCCCTCGGCCTTCGGGCGTGCGTCCCAGGCCAGCGTCAGGGGTTGCAAGCGGCCCCCCGGAAACGCCACCAGGTACTGCTGCAGTGGGAACACGCCGAACGTGAACTGCACGTCAAAGTCGCGTGCGACACCTTCCGGTCCCTCTGTGTGCACGACGAACCGGTCGCCCCGTCGGAAAAAACGCGAGGTCAAACCCTTTTGCACCAGACTCGCGTCGTCGAAGTCGCCGAGCACCGTTTCGCGCGTGGCCGCTTGCATGGCCACCGCGTGCTGCGATCGTCGCCACGCCGTGTGTTGCTCCGCGTGACATTCCCCGCACTTCCCCGATCCGACAAAGGTGGCGTTGACACCCTGGTCCGCTCGAGTGCAAGACAGCCCAACCAACGCGGTCGCTAGCGCGCCAACGCAGCGACGCCGCCACTGGCGTCCTGATCTTGTCCGCGAGGTCAATCCCATCACGTAGACTGGCTGATCACTGGGTAGAGTGTGAGACGCATTCAGGCAAAGGAGCTCAATCGCAGGTAAGTTGGTGCACGAACGGTAAGGGACAAGCGCTCGCAGTCGATGCCGAACACGACACAGCATCGCGTACCCTGGAGACGGTCATGGAAACCAAGGTGGTTGTGGTCACCGGCGCGAGTGCGGGAATCGGCGCTGCGCTCGCCGAGGAGCTGGGTCGGCGAAACGCCAACCTGGTGCTCGTGGCTCGGCGCGCAGACGCCCTGCAGGCGGTCGGCGCGCGCATTAACGGGAATATGTTGACTGTTGTCGGCGACATGACACGCCGAGCCGACGTAGAACACGTGCTTCACGCGGCGATCGAACGCTTTGGGCATGTGGACGTCTGGATCAACAACGCCGGCCAAGGCATCACGCGACCACCGTCGGAGCTCACCGACGATGATGTGGATGAGATGGTTCGGGCCAACGTCAAAAGCGCGCTGTACGGCATGCAGATCACGCTGCCGCACTTCAAGGCTCGTGGAACCGGCCATGTGATCAACATTTCGTCGATGCTTGGTCGCATGCCCTTCGCGGTTTTTCGTTCGGCATACAGCGGTTCGAAACACTTCCTGAACGCCCTCACGGCAAATTTCCGAAGCGAAGTGCAACAGACGCACCCCGAAATTCAGTACTCCATTGTCTCACCCGGAGTCGTGCGAACGATGTTCGGCCTGAACGCGAGACACGGCGGTCCCGACTCCCGCGCGCTTCCGGAGTCGCAAAGTGCTGAGGAAGTAGCCCATGTGATTGCTGATGTCGTCGATTCGCGACGACCAGATGTGTATTCGCGACCCGGCGCCCGCGACCGCGTCGCAGCGTTCTACGCGGCGCTCGGCGAAGATCCGTGATCGACGACCCGGGAATCGACGGACTCACCGCGCAACGCCCATGACCGGAACCTGCACGCTACGACCGGCCACCCCTGACGACATTCCGGCGCTGAACGCCCTCATCGCGACGTCCGCCCGTGTCCTAAGTGCCGGCTACTACTCGGAGCCCCAGATTGACGCCGCGATCCGGTATGTGTTCGGCGTAGACACCACGCTCATTGCGGACCAGTCATACTTCGTGGCGATGGACGGAGAACGAGTGATCGGCTGCGGGGGATGGAGCCGGCGTCGCACCCTGTATGGTGGCGATCAGCGCCGAGTCGGTGAACCGGAGTTGTTGGACCCGACGCAAGATGCTGCAAAGATTCGGGCCTTCTTTGTGGCGCCTGACAGCGCGCGCCGAGGCGTGGGGACTGCGATCCTCGAGCGCTGCATCGCCGCCGCCCGCGAGGCCGGGTTCCGACAGCTCGAACTCATGGCCACCCTCCCCGGCGTTCCGATGTACGAGGCGCGAGGGTTCGTGCCAACCGAAACGGTCGAAGACGTTCTTCCCGATGGCACCCCCATCACCTTCGTCCGGATGCGACGTCCCGTCGACGGCGCGCGAACCGATGGCGGGAATCGACCGTGAATCGTTGGCAACGACCGTTGCGCATGGCAGTGATGGCGCACAGCATCAAGGCTGCCGCTTCGATTGGGAACCTGTCATGAGCAAAGTCAGCGCGAAACCTGCCCACAGCGTCCGATCGCATTTCGCCGGTCGAGAGCCGATGGTCGCCGAAACGTATCAGAGGATCCTGAAGGCGTCCCGCGAATTCGGACAGGTGCACGAAGATCCCAAAAAGACCTCTATCCACCTGGTTCGTCGAACGGCATTCGCTGGCATCGCGACGCAGAAGTCGACCCTGGTCCTAACCCTCAAGGCCGCGCGAGATATTACGAGTGCGAGAATTCGGCGGCATCAGCAGGCGTCGCGCGAGCGCTGGCACCTTGAGGTCAAATTGTCAGGTCCTGATGAGGTGGACGCAGAGGTCGTTTCGTGGCTGCGCGCGGCGTACGAGCTGTCGGGATAGCTGGGTCGGAACCCTGGCAGGAGGCACCGATGCGAGAATTGATCGACGCGATCGCGGGAGAGTACGCCCGTTACAAAGCACTCGGCGAGGGCGCGCTCCGTCAGGTCGAAGACACGCAGTTGTCCATGCCAGGGCCCGAGTCAGGAAATTCGCTGGCCGTGATCGTTTGGCACCTAGCTGGTAATTTTTCGTCGCGCTTTACCGATTTTCTCACCAGCGATGGTGAGAAGCCTTGGCGTCAGCGTGAAGAGGAATTTGCCACTCGCGTGGTCTCGCGGACGGAGCTCATGGACAGGTGGAATGGCGGTTGGGCCGTGCTGATGGCGACGCTGGCATCGCTCCGCGATCAAGACCTGTCGCGCACCGTGTTTATCAGGCAGCAGCCACTGAGTGTACGTGAGGCGTTGCTTCGCTCGGTCACGCATGCGAGCTATCACGTCGGCCAGATGGTGTACCTAGCGAAAATGCATCGAAGCACGGCGTGGCAGTATCTAAGCATCCCTCCCGGTGGTTCCGCCGCGTACAACAGCAACCCGACCAACGAACACTCGCGTGGCCACGCCTCGAATCTCGACGACGCAACCGAAGGCAGGACGTAGACCCAAAAGCGCGGACGCACAGGGGCGCCGCCGGACCTGAACCCCAATCAGCGTGTTTGATCCTGGTGAGCCGTACGCAATCGCTGACCTCTCACGGACGCTTGGGCGTCTCACGCGTGAAGGCGCGAGTTTCATGGAAGGGATGGCAATCAGCGACTTCTTCGCGCCTCAGGGCGATCGCTGGTCTCCAGCGGAGCAGATTCGCCACCTGACTAAGTCCTCACGACCGTTGGTCAGGGCATTCCGACTCCCGTTTTGGCTCACGCGACTCGTCTTCGGAACAGCCCCGCGTCCGTCGCGGACTTTTCTGCAGCTCAGGGACGACTACCGTCGTCTCTTGTCCGGCGGCGCCACGGCGGGTCGCTATGCGCCGACTCCGGAAGGGCCTCCTGCGGACCCGTCTTCCCGCCGACGAGAGATCCTGGAGCGTTGGCTAGGGGTCAACGAGGCGCTCAGCGCGGCGTGGGGGGGATGGCGCGGGATGCAGCTGGACCAAGCTACCCTGCCCCATCCGCTCTTGGGAAAGCTGACGGCGCGCGAAATGGCGATGTTCACCGTGTACCACACCTCCCATCACCTGAATCTGGTGGCTGGGCGGTTGGACGTGGCGGGGCGCCAGTAGTTCACGCGCGGCGGGTCCCAGCCGCTGACCGCAACTTTTTCGTTGCGCCTGCAGTGTCAGCGCTTTTTGCCGAGGATCGTGCCGCGGCAGCTTGCCGCGCCGCAGGTGCATGGGTAGCGACGTTTCGCGGCCGGCGTGTGACGCTCGGGAAGGATGTAGCAGTAGTCGTACGCCAGCTCCTCGCCTGGTGCGATATCGCGGATGGACTCGATCCAGATTCGACCATCGTCAATGACCGCGTCGCAATTCGGGTTGCAGGAATGGTTGATGAACCGGGCCTCATTGCCGTCTACCGCAGCGTCAACAACCACGTCGTCATCGATTGCGAACAGGAAGGTGTGGTGCGCCTGCCCTGGTACGTCGGGGTACCGGGCGTCCGCTTCGCTTGGAGTCAGGCGCTCACCAGCGTACTCGATGATCCGCACACCGTCCGGAATGGGGCGAGTGGCAAAGGCACCAGCGCCATGGATCGGGGAGTCGCGGATTTTGAAGGGGAGGGTCTCAACGGCCGGCTTCTTCACGCCAGCAAGATACCGTGGGGGTGGTGTTGAGGCTTTCGGTGGCGGCCCGTCAGGTTGCGCACGAGGTCGGCACCCCCTCGGGGCCGCCGACCGGCCATTGGCGGCGACATATCGCCAGCTACACCAGCGCGTGGGTGCGCGACGGTGGCCCCTCCGCCCAGATGCCGGCTACCGCCAACTGCGACGGCGCTGCGGAGCCAACGATTTTGCCGGTTTTTCAGGGATTTTCAGCGCTCCCCAGCCCGTCCGCGTACTTTCACTATCTTGGAATCGACCCCAAGCCGTCGGTTGCACCACCTTACGCCTGCAACAGAACGGAAATCCGAACTATTTTGAGTAGTTGCACGTACATTCCCGTTTGCTGCGTTTCCAACCGTACCCCTAACATTCCCGCCGATGCCAGCACGCCGCCCTGCCAAGAAGGCTCGCACGCAGTTCTCGAGCACCCGTCAGCCCCGCAAGTACGGTGGCGCCGCCCACCGGAAGGGCAGTGACAACTTCGCGTCGAAGCTGACGGAGAAGATCGTCGTCAAGGCCCGTCAGGCGCACAAGAAAGGCGCCAGCGTCACGGAACTGGCTGAGAAGTACGGTGTGAACAAGTCCACGATGTCCCTTGCTCTTCGCCGCAAGACCTTCCGTCACGTCAAGTAACAGGTTGGAGCCGTGACGGGCGTTTGCGTCCCGTCACGACGCGTTGTGCGACGAAGGGGCGGTTGAACGCGACCATTCACCGGTCGAGCGTTCAACCGGTCCCGTCGTCGCTCTGTCATTCTGAGGGTCGAAATGTCGCCTTTTGATGCTTCCTCGGGGTCGCGCCCCGGGCGATGGTCTCGGTTCATAGGCCTCGTCGTCATGGCCATCGCGCTCGTCAGCTCAACGACGGCGGCCCAGACCTCGGCCACGGTCATCCTGCCTGGCTACCGGTCGCCGCAACAGCTCGACACCATCGGAACCCCCAAGCCCGTGGCGGCCCCTGCGGGACGCGTCTTCACCGCCGTTGCCCATGCGTTCGACCGCTACAAGATCACCGTCGATCTCCGGGACTCGGCTTCGCTTGCCATTGGTGGGTTGAAGCTGCAAGTGACCCGCGTCTTCATGGGGACGCGCTTGTCTCGCGCGGTCGATTGCGGCACCGCCACGGGCGGACGAGGGGAGCGCGCCGACTTTGACCGCGTGCACCTCGCGATTCTAGCAACTGTTCGTTCCACGTCGTCAGGCACGTCGGAGCTGAAGCTTGCCGTCGCCGCCGGCTCGCAGACCCCGGGAGGCACGGTGGCCGAACACAATGCCTGCCAGAGCACGGGCTGGATTGAGGAGAAGCTCCAGCAGGCGGTCGAAGAGGAGCTGGCGCACGGATCCGGTTGATGCACCAGATCAGCCGACTACCCTCACCCGTTAGCTCGCGACGGCGGGTGATCGCCGCGGTACTGCTGGTCGTTGCGGCTTTTGCACTTCAGCGCGCGGCCACCGGGCCATGGGGTACCGCGACGGCCGCGGATGGCGCGCACCTTCAACTCACTGTATCCGGTTTGTCGCGCCTCAGTGCGGGCGCGGTAACCGATTGCCGCTGGTGGCCCGCACATGGCGATGCCACCCTATGCGGCCCGTCTGCCCTGATGTCGTCTTACGGGCGCGTGAAGTGGGCTTACCCGCTTCTGTTTGTGGCGCTTTGGGCGTCCATCGGGTGCCTGTTCCTGGTTTTCCTGAACGTACCGCGTGCACGGTGGGTGCGAGCGGTACTCACGGCACTCACCGGCACGGCGACGCTCGTGGCCGTGCTTGTGATGTGGCGTGATGCCCCCCAAGGGTTGCTTGTCTTGCAGACGGCGACCGACCGGGTGCTCGGCCTCGGCGCTTGGTTGGCATCTGTGGGGACGCTTTCACTGTGGGTCAGCGCAGGATTGCAGGCCACGGAGACATAGGGCCGTCGCCGCCGGGGGGCGGCCTACTGGTCGTTAGGCACTAGGGTCGTGCGGAGGCCAGGCCAACGTCGTTTGCACCCGCCGCCGTCCGCCGGGCATCCTCTGGTCGCGGTGTTCCCGCTCGACCGCGACAGGGGTTGCTCTTGATGCGGCGCCGCCAGCGTGGACGACTCGTGTGACGCTTCGCAGATTCTCCCATGGTCAGAAGCGCCCAGCCGCGCTGGCCACTCCGCTACACAGGAGCATTTCCGTGACTCTTCGAGTTCCTGCCCATCGGCTCTTCGCGATCGCACCATGCATCGTGGCGCTGCTGAGCGCCACGACCGTGGGCGCCCAGCAGATTTCGCCGACGTTGTTTCGTGACTTGTCGTGGCGCAACATCGGCCCATACCGCGCTGGGCGAACGAAGGCCGCTACTGGCGTGCCACAGCAGCCTAACGTTTTCTACATCGGGGCCGTGAACGGCGGCGTCTGGAAGACGACCGACTACGGTCGCACCTGGCGACCGATCATGGATGCCGTTGGCACCGGGTCTGTCGGGGCGATTGCCGTGGCGCCGTCGGATCCGAACATCATCTACGTGGGGAGTGGCGAAGGGCTGCAGCGCCCAGACTTGTCCACCGGTGACGGGATCTATCGAAGCGCGGACGGCGGCACGACGTGGACTCACCTTGGCCTGCGCAGCGGCCAGCAGATCCCTCAGATCGCTGTCGACCCGCGGAACCCCGACCGCTTGTTTGTCGCGGTACTCGGGCACCCCTACGGCCCAAACCCGGAACGCGGGGTGTATCGCAGTCTCGACGGCGGCCGCTCCTTTGAACGCGTGCTGTACCGCGATGAGAACACTGGCGCCATCGACGTCATCCTGGCGCCTGATGATCCCAACACGGTGTACGCGGCGCTGTGGGAATCGCGTCAGGGGCCGTGGGAAAACGGGCAGTGGCAAGGGCCAAATACTGGACTCTTCAAGTCCGTTGATGGCGGTACCACGTGGCAACCGATCATGAACGGCTTGCCCACGTACCAAACGGGTTTAGGCCGCATTGGCATCGCCGTGTCGCCATCTGAACCCCGCCGGTTGTACCTGTCGGTTGACCAGATACGCACCAACGCCATCTATCGGAGTGATGATGCGGGTGCCTCGTGGCGCAAGATGACGGACGACCCCCGCATCAACACCCGGGCGTCGGACTTTGCCGAGGTACGCGTCGATCCCCGGAATGCGGACATTGTGTACACCGCCAGCATCGTGTCATGGAAGTCCACGGACGGTGGCCGAACCTTCACGATGCTGGTCGGTGCGCCTGGCGGCGACGATTACCATCGCATCTGGATCAACCCGACCAATCCGGACGTCCTCATGATCGCCAGCGACCAGGGCGCGATCATCACGGTGAATGGCGGAGACAGCTGGTCTAGCTGGTACAACCAGCCCACGGCGCAGTTCTACCATGTCTCGACGGACAATAGCTGGCCCTACCGGGTGTGTGGCGGACAACAGGAGAGTGGTTCCGCGTGCGTCGACAGTCGCAGCAACGATGGCCAACTCACCTTTCGGGAGTGGCGCCCGGTGGGCGTCGAAGAATATGGCTACGTGGCCCCCGATCCGTTGAATCCGGACATCATTTACGGCGGCAAGGTTACGCGCTACGATCGTCGAACCGGGCAAACCCAGAATGTGGCCCCAAAGGCTTTCCGCGACGCGAACTATCGGGCGTTGCGCACCGCTCCAGTGCTCTTTGCGCCAACGAACCCGCGCACGTTGTACTACGCCGGCAACACCGTCTGGCAAACGCGCGACGGGGGCAATCACTGGCAGGAAATTTCCCCCGACCTCACACGGCGCGATTCCGTCGTGCCGCCTAACGTAGGGAAGTACGCCGACTGGCCTACGGCCAAAGTTCGGCATCCGGGGGTGATCTACGCTCTGGGCCCGTCGTACCTCAAGGAATCGATCATCTGGGCGGGGTCTGACGATGGCCTGATCCATGTGACATGGAATGGCGGGCAACACTGGACCAACGTCACGCCACCGGCACTCACGCCGTGGGCCAAGGTGTCCATCATCGAAGCCTCGCACTTCGACACGCTGACGGCCTACGCCGCCGTCAATACGTTGCGGCTGGACGACCTGCGTCCGCATATCCTGAGGACCACGGATGGCGGCCGTTCATGGACAGAGATCGTGACGGGCATCGACTCTGGGGCCACGATCAATGCGGTTCGTGAGGATCCGAAGCAGCGAGGGCTCCTATTTGCAGGGTCAGAAACGCAGGTGTGGATGTCTTTTGACAATGGCGCACATTGGCAAACGCTGCGCAACAACATGCCGGCGACCTCCATTCGTGACCTGGTGATCAAGGACGACGACTTGGTGATCGGGACGCATGGCCGCGGCTTCTGGATCCTAGACGACATCACACCGTTGCGTCAATTGGCAGCGGTTGTAGCTGCCGGCCGAGCAGCGGTGCTGCGCCCGCAACTCGCCACGCGCGTGCGATACAGCATGTACACGGACACGCCGATCCCACCGGATGAACCACGAAGCCTCAATCCTCCGGATGGTGCGCTCCTGCATTACTACCTCCCGACCGACGCGCGTGAGTTGCGTCTCGAGATCCTGGACGCGGCAGGTCGCGTGGTTCGGTCGTATCACAAGGGGGTGAACGCGGACCCCGATCCGCGCGACCAGGGCAACTGGCCCGACTACTGGATTCGTCCGTCGCCGAACCTCGAGCCATCCGCCGGACTGCATCGGTTCGCCTGGGACATGCACCATGAGCGACCGCAGGGGGTGTCGTTCTCCTATCCGATCAGTGCCATTCCCGGCCAGACGGTCCCTGAGCCATTGGGTCCGTGGGCCGCTCCTGGTATGTACACGGTCCGGTTGACCGTAGACGGTGTGGCATTGAACCAGCCGCTGAGCGTTCGCCTGGACCCCCGGGTGAAGAGCCCGGCCGCGGACGTTGCCGCCCAACACGCGCTCTCCATGCGGCTCTTCGATGCCGTGAATCGCGCCGCAGCGGAAAGCGCCCGTCTCCGTCAGTTACAACAGTCGATGACCGCCGCGGGAGATAGCGCACGGGCGAGCGCGATTCGAGCCGTGGTCGGGTCGGACGACGACGCGCGGACCGGCTCGTTGGCCCGGTCAAGCGGGCGGCTGGCCCAACTCATGGGCATGGTGGAGGATGCGGACCGAGCACCGACGGCCGCCGTACGTTCGGCCGCGGAGATCGCCCTTAAGGAACTCGACGCGGTGCTGGCCAAGGCGGCCGCCATGCGCTAGACGTCCGTGAGAAGGCGCTCACACAGGGATGCCGTGTGAGCGCTGGGGAAGCGGCGTGATCACGCCGATACTCACTAGTGACATGAGTATCGTGATCCCCGTGAAGCCCAAGCCGACGCCGTCTGAATCACTTCAGGCGCGTGGTGCCGTGTTCATCTCCTCGACGCCGGAACAACGCGCCGATTGGTTGGACCGAACACTATGGAGCCTGAAATTGGCGTGGGAAGAAGAGTGCGCCATCTCGCACTACATGCGGGCCTATCGACTCCCGCGCGGCAGTGTGCTCTTTCATGAAGGCGATCACGATGCGTTCTGCGCCATTGTCATTGCCGGGGCCTTGGAGATCCGCAAGGGCGACCTGGAAGAGCACCAGCGCATCGTCGCCAAGCTCGGGGCTGGGAAAATGGTGGGCGAGATGTCGCTGATCGATGGCGCCAGCCGGTCAGCGTCGGCGGTGGCCCTTGAAGACACGGACCTTCTGGTGCTCACGCGCGACGACTTCGACGTCATGGCGGAACGTCACCCACAGCACGCGCTGCGCTTTGCGATGATGGTGGCGGAAGCTATTGCGAACCTGCTGCGTCAGACCACCGGGGCGTTGGTCGAACACCTGCACGGTTAGGCGATCGCGCGCATGCGGCGCCATGCCGCACGCGCGTCACGACGGCTAGAACTCGAGCGCCTTCAGGTACGCAAAGTCCTTGGCGACACTCGCCATGGGATCCCGCGACCCTTCCTGCTCCACGTAGCAGGGCTTGTTGTTGATATCCGGGACCTTCGCCAAAATACGAGCCAGCGGCACATTCCCCTGTCCAAGGTCGGTATCGTGCGTGCGGTCGGGAACAATGTCCTTTACGTGAAACGACCAGAAGCGGTCGGGATAGGCGTCGAGGTACGCCAACGGGTCACCGCCGCCCATGACCATGTTGCCGACGTCCAGCTGCAACCGCACGGCAGAGGGCACGGTGCGTTTCACGAACACATCGTAGGGGACCTGCCCGTCGATCGGCCGCATGTGGTTGGGCTCATTGTGAAACGCCAGCCAGATGCCGGCAGCCCGCGCTTTCTCTCCGGCCGCGTTGAAGCGGTCGGCCCATTCGCGCCAGTCATCTAACGTCCCTTCGGTTTCGGGCGTGAAGCTTGGCACGATGAGATACTCGTGCCCGAGCATGCGCGCCGTATCCAGTGATCGCTCCCACCCCACGAGGATCGTGGCTGCCGACATGTGTGCTGACGGGGCTTTAAGCCCCGTCTGGTCGAGCGCCGCCCGCACCTGTTTCGCGGTGCGCCCGAAATTCCCGGCGGACCACAGGATCTCGACGTCCTGATATCCGATCTTCGCCACGGACGCCATGGTCCGCTCGGGGTCCTTGGCCATCTGGTCGCGAACGGAATACAGCTCCAGCCCAACACGCGACAAGCGACGCGTTGGGGTTGGTGCGGCACTAGCGAATCGTGCTCCGATCGTGGTACCGACCACCCCTGCGCCCACGAGGGCGGCGCCCTGATGCAGGAAGTCGCGTCGGTTTATGGGAGGGAGCGTCATTTCTCAATCGCCTTGATGGCCGCCTGCGCCTGCCACCGGATGAGGGGTTGGGCCATGAGCGCGCGGAGGGCCGGGAGCGCGTCCTTGGCATCCGGGCCGATGGAGCCTAACGCCGTGGCGACGCTCCGCAGGACGTGTCGATGTTCGCCGGGGACTTGTGCCGCCGCGATGAGTTGTGCCTTCCCTCGCGTGGCCACATCCGGATGCGCGGCAATCGCATTGGCCACCATCATGCGCACGTTCTCATCGGCGTCCTTGAGGTGCGCCAACAACGTATCGCCGACCGCCGGCTCCAACTTTGGAATAGCGCGTAACGCAATCGCGGCCAGGCCGCGGACGACCGGGTCTGTGTCGCCGAACGCCGCCGCCAGGTCCAGACTCAACGGCTTCGCATCGTCGGCGAGCTGCGTGGCGACCCATGCGGACGCCTCGCGGACATTCGCGTCGGCGGCCTTCAGGCCAGCGCGCACCGAGTCTGTCTGCCGCGCGGCGCCCGGACGCTGCACCAGCCGGCGCATGGCATCGGCAGCATTGGTGCTGGTGGTCGAGTCCTGCGTGACCGCGCCAGGACTCCCCGCCACGCGCGACAGGACAATGCCGTCGATGCCAATGTTGTAGCCCGTACTCTGGGCGTTCTTCCCTTGGCAAATGAAGCTGACGGTGTGGCGTCCCTTGGTGAGGGTCGGCCAGGCGATCACCCGATCTTCGCCGACAAAGGTTTCGGTGTAGTAGCCATCCCACCGGGCCATCGTCCCCTTGTTCGCCCCGGGCTCGTGTTCGAGCTGGCCAGACGTTCCCGCTGTCCGTCCGTCGATCAAGACGCCGTAGATTCCGTAGTCCGGTGACTGCGCCACCTGGGCCACCAGCTCGTACCGGCCGTCAGCATCAACGTCCACCGGCACGTCAATCCGCGAACCCGGCCCGTTGGCGTTGAAGAAGAGCAAGTCCTTGCCCCAAAACACTTCCTTCTGTACCTCCGCCTTGCCACCCGTGGTCTTGGTATCGGCGATGTACTGCTCGATCTCGATCTGCTTCGCATTCCCCTGCGACAGGCGCGCGGCGCCGTACGGTGGCTCGGGTTGATCATCCGCGATTCCCTTCTGGTACCAGTAGGCCACCGAACTAAAGAGATCCGGGCGTTCCTCGAAGGCACTCCGCACAGAGCCGTCTTCGTTGAACGTCCATCCGGCATGCTCAATCGAGGCCCGCAGGGAACGCGTGAACGGAATGGGATCCAGCAGGTGCCAGCGATACGCGGTCATGCGCGCCCCGGTCTCTGTGCCATCGGCCACCGGCACGCCCGCATAGGGACCTTCGCCGATGCGGAAGCTCCAGGCATCGTTGGCATAGTCTTCGGTTCCCGTCCCTTCAATGACCGGCTTGGGATTGCCATCCACATAAAACAGGTCGTCGCCTTCCCCGAACCAACCCGGCGCAACCTGCACCGCGTTCAACACGGTGCCGACGTAGAAGCCCTCGCCCTTCACCTTCAGGAAGTCATACCAATCGCCAGCCTTGGCGGGCAGCGCCTGACGATACCGCGCATGGAAATACGCCGTGTTCTCTGGCAGCGACTTGTACGTCTGGTAGTCGACGTGAAAGTAGAGGTTGTACAACCGCCGCTTCCCTTCATTGGTCATCGTGATCTTGATCGATTTCCGGTAGGGCATCGGCCAATACGAATTTCGAGATCGTCCACTGGACGAATTGCGGATCACGAGCGAATTGATGGGGCGCTCGAGCCCATGACCGACGCCAAAGAAGTCGCCCACCGGCACGTCGACACTGGGAATCGGTGAGTCATCGTAGTACACGCGAAGGCGCAGGAGCCGCGGCCACTGATATTCATTCCCGGCGATGGTCACCCACATGTGGCTGATGACGCCCGGTCCCTTCAAGTCCGCCAACACCACCGTTTCTCCGGGGATCGGTCGCCAGCTGTCATCATTGCTCGTCGAGTCGCGGTTGTTGCTGGACGACCGATGGGCGCTGAACTCCTTCAGCTGCGAAAATCCCAATGCATCGATGGCGCCCACACTCGGCAGGCGGGGGGCGCCGGCATCACCGCAAGCCGTCAGTGCCGACAGC
The DNA here is from genome assembly GCA_046327745.1 of Gemmatimonadaceae bacterium. Lineage (GTDB taxonomy): Bacteria > Gemmatimonadota > Gemmatimonadetes > Gemmatimonadales > Gemmatimonadaceae > JABAQJ01. The sequence continues at coordinate 97,565 of JAXLXV010000008.1, forward strand.
AGCAACCCGCCGGCGAGGCGCCGTCCGGCGGCGCTCATCGCTTCACCCAGACGGGCTTGGTCGGCAGGGCCTTCGTGTCGATCACCGTTCCGTCGCGCATGACCATCTCCAATTTTCGTATGTTGTGAATGTCCGCACTGGGGTCGGCGCTGAACAGCAACAGGTCCGCACGTTTCCCGACTTCAATCGTGCCGTACTCCGCCAACGCCTTGCTGGCGATGGCCCCGTTCTTCGTGGCCGCCGTGAGTGCCTGCATAGGCGTCATCCCCAGCTCGACCAGCCCCTCAATCGACGCCAGTGTTCCGGTACCGGGATCTTGCCAATCCGGTTTAGGATCGCGACGAAACTCGGGGGCGAGCCCAAGGTAGTTGTCAGTCGACACGGAAACGATGCACCCCGCGGCGATCAGCTTGCGGGCGTTGGCCCGCCGGATCTCCATCCCCAAGTTGCCGCGGTCCTTCAGACGTTCCGCGCTCGTTCGCTCACGGCGCGTCCCCTGCTGCGTGCTGTCGGACCTGGCCCGCCGCACGCTGTCCTCTCGTTGACGCTGGCGGGCGTACTCGACATACGGCTTGCCCGTCATAGTGTTTGTGAGCATCGAGCACACGACGTGGTGGTCCACCATCAGCCGCACCAGGTCATCTGACATGGGCACATCATGGACCTCGGGATGCTGCACCAGGTCTACGCCGGCCTCGATCGACACGCGCAGTCCTTCGGGCGTGGTGGAATGGGTTTCCGCGACCTTCCCGCGCGCGTGGACTGCGTCGACAATGGCCCGCTGCGCCCGTTCCGAGAAGCCAATGAACACCGGATTCCCGAAGTGACTGGTCCCACCATACTTCAGGAAATCGGGGCCCTTATCCAAATAGCGGTTGATGGCGGCCGTGAGTGAGTCGGGCTCCATGTTCACCAGATCTTCACCCGATCCCTCGGTGATCGCGTCGTTCATCTGCTCCTGAAAGAGCCCGAGATTTTCCTGCGGTCGGCCGGTAAAGGAAAGCGAAAACGGGCCGCCCCAGCCGACAATGTTGCCGGCAACATACATCCGAGGTCCTGGAACCTCGCCACGTGCAATGCGGTCCCTCGCCTCGATGAGCGGCTTCAACATTCCGTAACTGTCACGGATCGTCGTCACCCCGACCTTCAGGTGCATCTGTGCAGCTTCAACCGCGATATCCGCGAAGCGATCCTGGTACCGCGCGAAGTTCTCGAGCCCCGAGTACAACGAGACGTGCACGTTGGTATCAACGAAGCCGGGAGTGAGATACTTCCCGCTCGCATCGATCACGCGCGCCCCTTTCGGGATCGCCGTCGTCGCCCGTGCGCCCACGGCCATGACCCGCGTGCCACGGATCACGATCACGGCATCGGAAAGGGGCGCTCCGCCATTCCCATCGAGGAGCGTAGCGCCGACGATCGCCACCACGCTGTCGGCGCTCGGCCGCGTTGGATTCCGCTGCGCCTGCGCGCGACTTGGCCCGCCGAGGACCACCACGGCCGCCACGACGAGCTTCAACCCACTGGACACCTTCTGGTGGATCACCGGAGCCTCCTGTTGCGCGCGAAAATGCGCGCTCCCGCACGCCGTCACAAGGCAACGCCCGCGGGACCGCGCCCCCCAAGGCGTATCGTCCGTAGTCGTGCTACATTCTGGCACCCTTGTCCGGAGCCTCGATGCGCCATCGATCGTACCGGCTCGTGCTGGCCGCCCTCTGCTCGTTAGGATCGCCGGCGGCCGCCCAGGAGTCGGTTGTGCGTTTCGGCGCCCTGGTCGACATGATGGGTCATGTCACCCACGATGCCGTCGTGTTCGTTCAGGGTGATCGGGTCACCCGCGTCGATAGTGGGTCGGTGGCCATCCCGCCCTCAGCGAAAGTCTTCGACCTGCGACCCTTGGTCGGAATCCCAGGCTTGGTCGACGTGCACACGCACATGACCTACTACTGGGACCGAGCCCCGGGCACCCGCCCGTGGACGCGGCTGGGCGCATTCTCGACCCCCGTCCTTGTCTTTCTGGCGCAGGAAAACGCGCGACGGACGCTGGAAGCCGGCGTGACCACCGTGCGTGACCTGGGCTCCGCCGACTATGGGGACATTGCCATGCGCACGCTGATCAACCGCGGCGACATGGTCGGCCCCCGGATGTTCGTGGCCGGCAGGGGGCTTCACGTCAGCTCGGGACTCATTCGGGCTGGGGCGACGACCTTCGATCCAGCGCGCGCAGATGGCGTGGACGCCGTGTTGCTGGCGGCCCGACAGCAGCTGGCGGCCGGCGCCGACGGCATCAAGATGTACGGCTCCACGGGGAGCGCCGACGACGTCTCTGGCAACCAGACGTTCACGTACGAGGAGATGCGTGCGGCGACCGAGGTTGCGCACAACGCCGGCAAGTGGATCGCGATCCATTCGTACGGCCCCTCTGGGGCCCGCGACGCCGTCCGGGCGGGAGCCAACTCCGTCGAGCATGCCATAGACATCGATGACGAAACGCTGGCGGAAATGGTGCGGCGTGGCACGTACTATGTCCCCACGGTCGATCACAATCGCTACTACGCAGATCATCGCGACGAGTTCGGTTACGATAGCGCCACAGCAGCGCGGCTCATGGCGTTTGTGGCGCGCAATCAAGCGACGTTGGAACGCGCGGTACGCGCCGGCGTGAAGGTGGCGATGGGCTCTGACGCGGTCTTTACTGGATTTGGCGAGAATGCCCGCGAACTCGAGTGGTTCGTGCGCGCCGGCATGACACCGGAACAGGCCTTGTCCGCCGCGACGCGGAACGGCTCTGCCCTTCTGGGCGTGGAGGATCGCATCGGCGCCGTCGCCCCCGGATACTTTGCCGACTTGGTGGCGGTGGAGGGCGACCCTAGGCAGGATATCACCGCGGTCTCGCGCCGCGTCCGCTGGGTCATGAAGGGCGGCGCGGTAGTCGTGGACCGACGCAATAGCAGTGGACGGCGTTAGGCGCATGACGCTCTCTGGCCTCGCACGGGCGCGCCCCAGGTTGCCCGTCCCGCTCAACGACGTCTGTCCGCGTAACCTGACTATCAACACCGCCAAATCTTCGGCGCCGCAATCTGCCGGACAGTGCTTGACAGTCCGCGCTGAGAACTGCAAATGCACGGGTTCCTTCCGATGGCCCGCACGGCAGGCCCTTTGCCACTTTTCGCATGCTGACTGACGCCCAGAACGCCGCCATTGCCTCCATATCGTTGGATGCCCCGTGGTCCCTGATTGAACGCTTCACCACCCTGCGCCGGGAGCACCCCACCGACGTCAAGACGGCCGCCGATGAAATCGTCGGGCGCCTGCGTCAGCATGGAGTGCCGGTTGAGGTCCACGAACCCACGATCTTCCTGTCCCTCCCGGGGAAGGCCAGCATCACCGCCGGCGGTGTCACGTATCGCGCGAAACCCATGGCCATGAGCGTGGCACACCCGGATGGTCTTTCCGCGCCGCTCGCCTACGTGCCCGCTCGTTATGCGCGGAACGCGGACGAGATGTTTACGAAAGGCTTTGTGAGCGACGAGGAAATCGACGTCGCCGGCAAGATCGTGGTGAGTGAAGGGTTCGGCATGCCGGGCAAAGTCGCGTATTTCGAGCAACGCGGAGCACTCGGCATGATCGCCGTGAATCCCGGGAAGAATCCCCACTGGGGAATCTGTACGACGGTGTGGGGAACACCGGATCTTCGCGACCTGCCGCGGAAACCGAAGATCGCCGTTGTGGCCGTGAACAATCCCGACGGCCAGGCCCTGATCGCGCTGGCCCGCGAGGGTCGTGACATCACGCTGACGTCGGTCGTTACCGAGGGCTGGTTCGCGTCACCCATTCCCGTCGTCACCATTCCCGGCACCGATGAGCCGGAGAGCTTCGTGCTGCTGCACGGGCATTACGACTCGTGGGACTATGGGATTGGCGACAACGCTGTTGGTGACGCCACTATGCTCGAAGTGGCCCGCGTGCTCTGGCAGCACCGTCAGCAGCTCAAACGTTCGGTGCGCATCGCGTGGTGGCCCGGACATTCTACGGGACGCTATGCGGGGTCAACCTGGTTTGCTGATCGATTCGCGATTGACCTGTACGAGAACTGCATTGCCCAAGTGAACTGCGATTCGCCAGGCTGTCGGTGGGCAACGGAGTACATCGACGTGTCGCTTATGGACGAGACCGAGGCGTATTGCGCTTCCGTCATTCATGACATCGCTGGCAAGACGCTGAAGGGTGAGCGTCCGCACCAAGCAGGAGATTACTCGTTCAACAATATCGGCATCTCGTCATTCTTCATGTTGCTCTCCACCATGCCGCATGAGCACCGGGAACGCTTGGGCTATTACGCTGTTGGCGGGTGCGGTGCGAACATCGAGTGGCACACCGAGGAAGACCTGATTCACATCGCCGACAAGGACGTTCTGCTCACCGACATGAAGATTTATTGCGCCTCGGTCATGGGGGCCGCCAACGCGACCATCGCTCCCTTCGATTTCTCGGCGACCCTCGATGATTTCGAGCAGACGTTGACGATTTACCAGGAGGCCGCCGGCAAGACGTTCGACTTCACGGCCGCGCGCGATGCCATTCGCGAGCTGCGTGCAGCCCTTCGCGATTTCCGCGAGTTCTCGAACGACCTGTCAGCTCAACCAATAGATAGCCCGGCGGTGCGACGTGCCAATCGGGCCATTCGCCGCTTGGCTCGCTTGCTGGTGCCGGTGAACTTCACGCGCGGTCCGGAGTTCTTTCATGATCCCGCGGAAACCACGCCGGCCCTGCCCGACCTGTCGGTGGCGCTGCAGATTCCCGGCACGCCGGCGGACTCGTTAGGGTTTGTGCAAACCCACCTGACGCGCGGGCAGAATCGATTGGTCGCGGCGCTGCGCGACGCGCGGCGGGTGCTGCAGGAGGCCATGGCATGAGGGGCTTCCCACGTCGCGACATTTTGTCACGCCCCGCGGGAATTCGATGATGGTTGGCGGGATCGGGCCTGGTAGCTTTGTTGTTGGGGGGGGCCCCCCGCGGGCCAACGCGCGCTCAACCACCCGCGCGCTCCCTACTGCCTTCACGAGCTCCACCGCCCCGGCGCGCTCCATTCCTCCTACGCGCCTCACTGCCCTTGCGCACCCTACCGGGCTCGCACGTTCCGTCGCCCGCGCGCTCCTGATCGCCAGTGTTCTTGCCTGTGGCGGCGAGCCCGCGGCGCACCCGAATGTGCTCCGCCTCCCCCTCATCAACGACCCCATTTTCAACCCCGTCATCTCCAACGACCTGGGGTCGATCATGGTCAACAAGGTCATATTCCCGGGGCTCGTTCGACCTGACGAGCAACTGCAACCCTCACCGGATCTCGCCGTCTCCTGGACGCAATCCGCCGACGGACGCACCTACACCTTCGCTCTTCGGCCCAACGTCACCTGGCATGACGGCGTGGCGTTCACGGCCGCCGACGTCAAATTCACGTTCGACCAGATTGCCGATGGGAAGACCGGCTCACGGTTGCATTCCGACTTCGCTGCGATCGAACGTGTGGACGTCGTGGACTCACTGACGGTTCGATTCCAGCTCAAGGCACCGTTCGCCCCCTTCCTCTCGCTACTCGGCTACAACGCGGGCATCATTCCAGCCCACGCGTTCGCCGGACGCACGCTCAGTGCAGCCACGGACTTCAATCGCCTGCACCCGATCGGCACGGGACCCTTCATGGTCACGCAGGCGACCGCGGGGAGCGCCGTCGTGCTCGTGCGAAATCCCAAGTACTACCGCAGCCCGCCCATACTCGACCAAGTCATCTTCAAGGTCATCGCGGACATCAACGTGCAGGTGGCCCAGCTGCGCGCCGGTGAGTTGGACGTGGTGCAGCTGGAACCGGCGAACCTGGCGGGCGTTCAAGGAATCGATGGGATCGCGATCATCCAGAACCCGGTGGTTCAGCATTACTACGTCGGCTTCAATGTCGGCAAGCGCATGTTCGCCGATCCGCGCGTGCGCCGCGGCTTGGGCATGGCCGTGAACCGTCGTGCACTCGTGTCCGGAGTCATGAAAGGGTACGCTGACCTCCCCCGTGGCACGATCCCAGCCGCCCTGAAGGGATACTTCGACGACTCCCTCGCGCCACCTGTTTTCTCACAGGACTCTGCCCGCCTGCTGCTGTCCGAGGCCGGGTGGAAGGTTGGAACTGACGGACAATTGCGCAACGCGGCGGGCGAGGCCTTCCGCTTTACGCTGCTGGTGGACAAGGGGAACCCCACGCGCGAGCAGTCGGCGCTCGCCGTCCAGCAGGACCTGAAAGCCATCGGCATCGACGTCACCCTGCAGACCATGGAGTTCGCATCCGAGGTTCGCGACTTCATCCTCCCGGGCAAGTTCGACGCCCACCTGATCTGGTGGACTACCCCTCCGGACCCGGACCAATACGCGTTCTACGCCACCGGCCAGGACAACAACAACGTCCGCTATTCGAACCGTCGCGTCGATTCCTTGTTGGCTCTGGGCCGCGCGACCCGTGACTCGGCGCAGCGCAAAGCTGTCTATGTCGCGTTCCAGGAGGAAGAACAGCGCGACCCACCCGTGCTCGTGCTCTTCTACCCCCGCGAGATCCTGGCTGTGACCACGGACTTGCAGCACTTGCCCGCCTTGACGCTGCGCGACGCACTTCGATGGGCGGAGCGTCTTGGCGTCAAGCATTAAGCTGTGACGCGATTCCTGCTCAGACGCTTCGTACACGCCGTGACGGTCATGGCGGTCGTGACCACACTGACCTTCGTCATCGTGCATTTGGCGCCTGGTGGGCCGGCCATCCTTGCCGATCCCAAGCTCGCCGTCGCCGAGCGCGCCGAACTCGAGCGCCAGCTCGGCCTCGACCGACCCCTGCCGGAGCAATACGCCCGCTGGGTGGGCCGCACCCTGCGTGGCGACCTAGGGCGATCGTTCCTGTATCAGACGCCCAACCTGGAGACGATTGTCGATCGGCTCCCCAACACGTTGTTGCTGGCGAGCGCGGCCCTGGTCCTGACCCTGGTGATCGCTGTGCCACTCGGCGCAGTCGCCGCCTCGCGTCCTGGCTCGGTGCTTGACCGCCTCCTTTCCCTCGTCAGCGTCGCGTCCATGGCCATTCCCACCTTCTGGCTGGGCATCGGAGCCATTTTTCTCTTCGCCGTCCGCTTGCACGTCCTCCCCGCTGGCGGGGCGACGACTGTTGGTGCTGCCGCATCCTGGGCGGACCGGTTCCGCCACCTGCTGCTTCCAGCGCTCGTGCTGTCCGCCGCCTTGTCGGCAGAACTCTTCCGGTACACGCGATCTACCGCCGTCGTCGCCCTGGCACGCCCGTTCGTCCGCACTGCGCGAGCCAAGGGGGCGCCGCCCCGAATCGTCACGTGGCATGGTCTGCGAAACGCTCTGTTGCCGGTCATTACGGTCTTTGGGTTGCAGCTGCCGAGACTGGTCGGGGGGGCGGCGATCACCGAAACCGTATTCAATTGGCCGGGTCTGGGGCGGCTGGGGGTTGACGCGGCTATTGGGCGCGACTATCCACTGGTCATGGCGATGACCCTGTTTGTCTCGGCCGCCGTGGTCCTCGCCAATATTCTGGTGGATGTGCTTTACGTTTGGGCTGACCCGCGAATTCGCCTGGTGGATGCATGACGGGGGCGCGCGCGCTCGCGTGGCCCGAACCCGTGCGCCGCCACATGCTCCGCGATCGGCGTGCGTTCTGGTGCATCCTTGTCCTTGCGTTGCTGTTGTTGGCCATCGTGCTGGGCCCAATTGTGCGAACGATAGATCCCGCCCGTATGGACCTGGAGCACGTGATCGCCTCGCCTAGTTCACAGCACCCATTCGGCACGGACGAGGGCGGTCGCGATGTGCTGGCTCGCCTTCTGGCCGGCGGCCGAGTGTCACTGAGCGTGGGGTTGGCCGCCGTCTGCTGCTCGCTCGTCGTCGGCATCTCGTTAGGTGCGCTCGCCGGCTACCTCCGCGGCGCCACCGATGCCGTCATCATGCGGTTCATCGACGCGATGTTATCGATCCCCACCATTTTCCTGGTCATCGCGGCACTGACCTTCGCGGGCGCTACTACCGTTGGCCTGGTGCTAGCGATCGGGGCAACGTCCTGGATGGGCGTCGCCCGACTGGTGCGCGGAGAAGTGCTTTCCTTACGGGAGCAATTGTTCGTGGAGGCCAGTCGCGCGTTAGGCGCGCCCGGCCTTCGTGTGGTCTGGCGACACGTCCTTCCCCATGTCGGACCCAGTATCATCGTCAACGCCACGCTAGGGGTCGGGACAGCCATCCTCACAGAGTCTGCACTGTCCTTCCTTGGGTTGGGTGTGCAGCCTCCCGACGCCAGCTGGGGCAACATGCTGAGCGGCGCTCAAAATTACCTGTCGTCGGCACCCCAACTAGCGCTCTTCCCCGGCCTCTTCATCGTACTTACCGTCGTGGCAATCAACGTCCTGGGCGATGTGCTGCGCGAAACGTTGGAGCCGTCGCCGACAACCATTCGTTGAGTGGACGGAGCGGTTCACTCGTCGCTCCGACGTTTCGCCTTGGCCGCATCCTGCCGTGCATCGTGAGGAGAGCTTCTGATGTTTAAGCGATTGCTGGTCGCATGTCTCGCGGTCCCGGGCGTTGTTGCTGCCCAGCGGGCCACCCCGTTTCGCGTCGAAGAAGCAACGATCGCCCAGATACATGCGGCGATGCGACGGGGAACCTTGAGCTGTCACGCGCTGGTCCAGCAATACCTCGACCGTATTTCACAGCTCGACAAGCGCGGCCCCGCGATCAACGCCCTGATCGTTGTCAACGCGAATGCCCTGCACGTGGCTGACTCCCTGGATCAGGCGTTCCGGCAACGGGGCCCTGTCGGGCCGCTGCACTGCGTGCCGATGATCGTGAAGGACAATTTCGAGACTCGCGACCTCCCCACCACGGCGGGCTCCCTCTCGTTCGAAGGCTGGATCCCGAAGCAGGACGCTTTCCAAGTACGAAAGATTCGTGACGCGGGGGCCATTGTGCTCGCCAAGTCCAACATGGCTGAGTTCGCGTTCACGCCATACGAGACCGTCAGCTCCATCCTTCCGGGATACACCAAGAATCCGTATGCACTCGACCGCGTGACGGCCGGCTCGAGCGGCGGCACGGCAGCCGCAGTCGCGGCGTCATTCGGGGCAGCGGGACTCGGCACGGACACCGGCAACTCGATTCGCGGTCCGTCGTCGCACCAGGCGCTGGTCGGCATCCGATCGACCATGGGGCTCACCAGTCGAGGCGGGGTGGTTCCCCTCATTCTTGCTTCGGATATTGCAGGCCCGATCGCCCGGACGGTTGCTGATGCCGTGGCGATCTTTCAGGTGGTTGTGGGCGAGGATGCGCGCGATCCGGTCACTGTCGCCGCACGGGATCATCCGGCCCCTGACTACTCGCAGGCACTCCGAAGTGATGGCCTTCGCGGCGCACGGATCGGCGTCCTGCGACAGGCGTACGAACGACCAACCACCGACAGTGAGATCACTCGTGTGTTCGCGACCGCACTGAATGACCTGCGGCGGCAAGGTGCCACCATCGTCGACCCTGCCGGTGTGCCCAACCTCGACTCGCTATTCCGGCTGCAAACCGGGCCGTGCAATCCGTTTCGCCATGACTTGAATGCCTACCTATCAGCGTTAGGCAGCGACGGTCCTCCGGTGCATTCCCTGGCCGACATCATTGCTTCGGGTAAATTCCATCCGACCATCCAGCGGCGCCTCGAACAGGGAGAACTAGCGACCACGCCGCCTGATGAGACCCCTGGGTGTCAAGCGCGTGACCGCTTTCGCGTGGCGCTACGCGGAGCGGTGCTCGCCCTGATGGATTCCCTCTCGCTGGACGCTCTGGTCTATCCCACCTGGAGCAATCCTCCTCGCCTCATCGGCGACTTGAACACGCCCGCCGGTGACAACAGTCAAGTCTTTTCGCCGAGTACCGGGTACCCCGCCCTCACTGTACCCATGGGATACACACGCGGTGATCAACTCCCGGCGGGCATGACGTTCTTCGGACGCCCGTGGAGCGAATCGACCCTCATTCGGCTAGCCTACGCCTACGAACAGGCGACGCATCATCGTCGGCCTCCGCCGCTCGTCGCCGAACGACCGCGCCGCTAGGTACCGGGCAGCGCTAGATTTCTGCGCATGCCCATTGTGCCGCTCTACGGACATCAATCGCTGCGCGACCGTTTGGCCGTCTCGCGGGCGAGCGGCACTCTGCCGCAGAGCCTCCTGTTCCACGGACCGGTCGGTGTCGGCAAGCAACGGCTTGCCCTGTGGCTGGCCCAATCGCTGGTCTGCGAGCGACGCGAGCCGCCCTGTGACGAGTGCCGGCACTGCCGATATGTTCGTGAACTGAGCCACCCGGACGTGACCTGGGCCTTCCCTGTCCCCCGTCCAAAAGACGGCGATCGCGACGTGGACGAGATCCGGGCCTCGTTGCAGGTGGCGGCGAGGGAGCGGGCAGAAACTCATGGCCTGTATGCGGCGCCATCCGGCAGCGATGGCATCTTCATTGCCACGGTGCGCGCCTTGGTGCAGCAGGCGGCTATGTCCCCCGCGCTCGCCACCCGCAAGATTTTCATCATAGGCGACGCGGATCGCATGGTCCCGCAAGAAGGCTCGGAGTTCGCGGCCAACGCCTTCCTGAAGCTGCTGGAAGAACCGCCGCGCGATACGTACCTGGTGCTCACCACCAGCGCCGTGGGTTCCTTGCTCCCAACCATTCGCTCCAGGGTCGTGGCTATGCGCGTGCCGCCGCTCCCGGAACGGGACATCGTCGCTTTCATGGACGATCCCACCGTGGCCGCGCACCTTGGAAAGTTGTCGCTGCCGGCGTCGCGGGCCGATCGAGTGGCACTGGCAGCGGGAGCACCCGGACGTCTGCTTTCGTCAGCTGAAACGGCCGCGGCCACGGCCGCGGCTCAAGCGTTCCTTGACGCGGCGATCAGTGGACAGCGGGCGACCGTGCTTCGGATGGCCTTTGTTCAAGGGGCCTCCGGGGCCCGCGGCGCATTCAGTGACGTGCTGGACGCCTTGACGCATCAGCTGCACGCCCGCGCACGCCACGCCACTATGCAGGGAGAGCCACACGCCGCCGTCGCCGCCGGCCGTGCGGCAGAACTCGTCGAAGATGCCAAGCTGCTCGCCGCTGGCAACGTCAATCCGCAGCTCGTCAGCGCGCGCCTGTTGCGAGACATGGCGGCGCTCTTCGCCTGACCCCCACACGCGCTCAGTGGTCATGAAGCTCACGCACACCGATGCCTCAGGACAGGCCCGCATGGTCAATGTCGGCGGCAAGCCAGCCACCGCACGCTTCGCGCGAGCCCGCGGAGTCATCCAGATGCAACAATCCACGCTCTCGGCCATCCGTGACAACACATTGAAAAAGGGTGATGCCCTTTCCGTCGCGCGCATCGCTGGAATCATGGCCGCTAAGCGAACGAGCGACCTCGTGCCACTCTGTCACCAAATCCCTTTGGCAGACGTGCAGGTGCAATGCACACTTGACGACGCCTTACCTGGTGTCTGCGTTGAGGCGACTGCCGAAACGACAGCACAAACCGGCGTTGAGATGGAAGCACTGGTGGCTGTGAGTGTGACACTTGTCACAATATTTGACATGGCTAAGGGGATAGATAAAACGATGGAAATCGGGCAGATTTCTGTCACTGAAAAGCGAGGCGGAAAGAGCGGCGACTGGAGTAAGCCGTAGCGCCGATTTCCGAATTCCCTTGACCAGCAATTGAGAGCGCGGCGCCGATGTTCAGTGCCGCGTTCCTGTTGATAGAGGCCTGTATATGAAGGATTTGCGCGGTACGTACGTGCATCGTGGCGACGTCGAACGTCGCAAGCGGCGGGTGCGGGCGGTGATCATGGTGGTGGGGTTGGTGACGGCGGGGATCATGGCGGTACGCAATTGGGCCCCGATCGACGCGAACGCCGAACCGCTGCGCCGAACGCTGGCCCAGCGCGCCGAGGTGCAGCAGCTGCACCAGAAGATCGCTGCCGCGCGCGGCGATCTGGCCACGGCCGACCTCCAGCTCGAACGCTGGCATCACATCTTCACCTATGCACGCCGCTTTCACGTGGACGCAACGCTAGCGGCGCAGATTTTCGATGCCTCCATGACGGAGGGGATCGACCCGGAGCTGGCGTTCCCACTGGTGCGCCTGGAAAGCCGGTTCAAGACGACGGCGGTGAGTCCCGTCGGCGCGATCGGGCTGACGCAGCTGATGCTACCGACGGCGCGATGGTACGATCGCGGCGTCTCCCGTGAGGACCTCCTCGAGCCGCGAACGAACCTTCGGATTGGGTTCCGTCACCTGCGGGCGTTGATTCGTGAGAATCACGGCGACGTGCAGCTGGCTCTGCTGATCTACAATCGCGGTCCGGCTGCCGTCGAAATCTCGCGTGAGTTGGGGCTGGACCCGTCGAATGGATACGACCGCGTGGTCCTGAAGGGATATCGCGGCAAGGGCGTGATCGACTGACCCCTTTCGGTCAGCGCTTTTTGGAGGCCGCCTTCGGACTGGAGGCGGCCTTCTTCTTTTTGCTGGTGGTGGGACTCTTGCTCGAGGAACTCGACGTCCGCTTGGACGCGCTGGCGCCGCGCCGAGCTCCACTCGATCCACCGGCGACAATGATCGTCTGTCCGGGATAAATCACCGGCTTCTTCAGACGGTTTAACCTGACGAGCGTCGCTACGGACGTGTGGTAGCGGCGGGCGATCGACCCCAGCGACTCGCCTCGCTTGACCACGTGCGCGCGTGAGCCACTGGACCGTCCGTACTTCTCGATTGCGGGGTCGGGGACGTCGAAGGCCGCCGCCAGCACGTCCAGCGTCGGCACGCTCAGGCGCTGGCCCGCCGTCAGCACCCCTTTGCGTCCCGTGCTCACCTTGCGATTGTACCACGCCAATTGGCGTGACGAGATCCCATACTTGTTGGCGACGGACCCCAGTGTCTCGCCCTTCCGCGTCACGTGCACGCGGTAAGCGAGCGATGAGTCTGGCGAGAGTTCGCGCAGCGCGGAGTCCGCGGTGCCGGCGCGTCCTGACGGCACGCGGACATAGAGGGTGCCTTCTGGCGGCGTGACCCCCCGGAGCACATACGGGTTAAGATCGCGCACCTCGGCGATCGAGGCCCCGGCGGCGCGGGCGACAGCAGACAGCGGCACATTCGGGCCCACCTGCACCGAGTCGTAGGCATAACGCGGAGCAAGGGTATCCAACACTACACCGAACTGGGTCGCGTCCTTGGCGATGTACGCGGCGGCAATCAGCTGAGGGACGTAGTTCACCGTCTCGGACCGCAACGCCCCCACATCGACCAGGGCGAAGAAGCAGTCGTCCCCATATGTATCGTCCAAGTCGTTCGCGTACCGCGTTAGGCCACGCTTCACGCGGCCGGGGCCGCCATTGTAGGCGGCGGCCGCCAGGTAATACGATCCGAACTGATCTTTCAACGCGGACAAAAATCGCGCGGCGGCGTCCGTCGACTTCATCGGATCGCGCCGTTCGTCGACCCACCAGTCGACACGTAGCCCGAAGCCCTTGGCCGTCGTGGTCATGAACTGCCAGATGCCGACGGCGTAGGCGCGAGAAACGGCGTGGGGGTCATAGCCGCTTTCGACCGCCCCCAAGTAATACATGTCTTCAGGCACCCCGCGCGCCCTGAAGGTGGAACGAATCATCGGCTCGTAGCGGCGTCCGCGCTGGAGCCATGACACAAAGCGCTCGCGCGCTGGGCCTGAGAACAGCTTCACGTAGCGGTCCACGCGATCATGCGTAACGAACGAGCGCACTTCGATATCCCAGGAGGCCTCCTCGGATGCTGGGCCGCCGCTGCTGCCCGTCGGGCCTGCAGGCGCGGCGTTTGCCGGGGGCGTACCGATTGAATCGCCAAACAGTTCAATGGCGCGCATCGCCAGACGCAAGCTCTCCTGCACGCTGTCCGGCACCGGAGGCGGCGTGGGGATTGGAGTTTCGCGAGGTGCACTGGCACCTCGTTCTCCTCCTTTCGGCGACGTCGACGGCGTCGCGGCGGCCCCCACAGGGGTGGGCGCCGACGGCGAGGCCGGACGTGCATGACTGCATGCCGCCACCGTGGCGGTCACAATCGTTAGGCCGAGCAGGTCGCGAAGTCGAATCGGCAACTCCCAGTGCGTTGTCGGACCGGCGTTGAGGGGAATCTTACACGTGCCATCGCGATTGGGTACCACTCTCCGCCTGACGACGCACGTCGCAGACGTATCGTCACCGCGTCAGGGCGATTGCGGGTCCGTCTATCGCGTGCGTTATTCTGCTCCCATGTCACTAACCAACCGCTTTCTGATGAGTGTCGCCGTTTCCCTGACGGTTGCCTCCGGTGCCGGGGCGCAATCGTGGGTCGACACCTTGCGATCCTCCATTGAGGCTCGCGTCGCCCAGCAGCCCGGAGCCGTCGTCGGCGTTGCCTTCCACGAACTCGGCAAGGGCTCGCTGATGATCATGAATGGGGACTCGCTCTTTCACGCGGCGTCCACCATGAAGGTGCCGGTCATGATCGAGTACTTTCGGGCCGTCGATGAGCACCGGATTTCTCCCGATCAAGGCGTCCTGCTCCTGAATTCCTTTCGTTCGATCGTCGACGGGTCGCCGTATCACCTTGATGCCGGCGATGATTCCGACAGTTCGTTGTACGCAAAGGTTGGCACCCGCGTCGCGGCCAGCGAACTCGTGGAGCGTATGATCACGCGGTCGAGTAACCTGGCGACGAATGCCGTGATCGAATTAGTCGACGCCAAGGCGGCGAATGCTACGGCGCATCACTTAGGCGCCACCACCATTCGGGTGCTCCGCGGCGTCGAGGACAACCTCGCCTTTCGTCAGGGGCTGAATAACATGACATCGCCGCGCGACCTGGCAGCGCTACTCGAGGCCATCGTCCAGAATCGCGCTGCGTCGCCTGCCTCCTGCCGCCAAATGTTGGGCATACTGGAGCGGCAGGAGTTCAACGACGAGATCCCGGCGGGACTACCCAAGGGCG
The DNA here is from genome assembly GCA_046327745.1 of Gemmatimonadaceae bacterium. Lineage (GTDB taxonomy): Bacteria > Gemmatimonadota > Gemmatimonadetes > Gemmatimonadales > Gemmatimonadaceae > JABAQJ01. Next base: position 112,608 of record JAXLXV010000008.1, read on the forward strand.
TGCGGGTGGCGCACAAGACCGGCTGGATCACCGGCGTTCTTCACGATGCAGCTGTGGTCTTTCCGGAGGGGCACTCGCCATTCGTGCTGGTCGTGCTGACGCGCGGGATTCCCGAAGAGGGAAAGGCGCGCGCCATCATCGCGGACATTGCGCGGCTTACGTGGGCGGCATTGGAGAAGAGTCGCTAGGGGGCTGCCTAACGAGCAATGACACCAGCGCCTATTGCACGGTGATCGAGCCGGACATCACCGCCTTACCATGGATGGAGCAGTAGTACGTGTAGGTGCCCGCTGTCGTGAAGGTACGGGCAAATGTCCCACTCGTCTGGTTTGCCGATCCCGAGCCACCGTCGTCGAACGTGACGTTGTGCAGCCGGCTACCGGTCCACGACCACGTCACGGTCGCGCCGGCTTCATTCTTCACGACCGTGAGACTCGATGGCGAGAAGGCGTTGTCGCTGATGGCGACAGATGCTTGCCCTTGCGACCCACCAGACGTCACGGCAATCGCGCTGCTGGCCGTCCGTGTCACCCCGCCAGACGTCAGCGTGGCCGTCACCGTGACCGTTCCCGCGCTCACCCCCGTGACCAGACCGGTGTCGTTCACGAAGGCAATCACGGCGTTGGTGGTGGTAAAGGCGGGAGCACCCAGGCCCGTGAGCGTCTGGCCACCAGCATCGAGCGGCGTCGCCACTAAACGGACGGTGCCTCCGACGGCGATCGACGCCGAAGATGGCGTCAGGGCCAGCGAGGCAAACTCACCAGTTGAACCAAAACCCACCACTTGCCCCACATATCCTGAACTGTCGCAGCTGACGGTAGCAATCAAGAGCGCGACCAGCACGCGTGCACGCATAGCATCTCCGAAGGGTGACCCGACCCATCATCAGTGTCGCGCGCACCTACTCGACGCAAGCGCCCCGGTCAAAGTGACCGAGCCAATGACGACGATGGCTTCCACATCATCAATGCCACCCAAGTCATCCTGCCAGCGCTGACGGTTGGGTTCGCCGATCAACACGCTCGTCCGTAGGCGGGCCGATATCCGGCTAGTCCCGTGTGACGCAAGCGCTGCGTTTGGTAGCGCCGTAGTAGCGCGATCCAGGGCAGCGATACACGCTGGATCGCTCGTTCAGCCAGACGGTAACCTGCGCGTTAGGCGCCGCGGACCGACGCACAGCGCGCTAGATACCAATATCAGACGCGAACGCATGACCCGGGCGGGTCTCGAACCCGCGACCTACGGATTAAAAGTCCGTTGCTCTACCAACTGAGCTACCGGGTCCGACCCGCGGCCATGCCACAGGTGGAGGACGAAATCTAACCCGCTCCCGGCCGCCTCAAATGGCCGCAAACCCCGTCAGGAGCGCCGGCAAGACCTCGCGCACGCCCCTTGGAGCGCCCCTAGACCGCTCGGCGCTGCAGAAGCTCGTTACGGCGCCAGCGCGCCAATGATCGTGCGCGCCAGATCCGGCGCGTCATCGGCATCCAGTCGATGCGCCCCAGATCGTTCTACCACGGTTGCCAGGCCTCGCTCAACGCCTCGGCACGCCGAACCACGGTCATCGACGCCGTAGACGCAGAGGATGCGTTTTCCGCGCAGACGCTCGAGCTCTGGTTCCACCGGCAAGTCCGTGGACTTGCGTGTGTCGCGAATCAAGTCGCTCCAGTGGAACTCGAATGACGCACGTGGCGCCAACCCGAGCAGGGCAACCAATCCCACTTGCCCCTTGAGGTCAGCGGCGAGTCGGTTGGCGATGAACGGCATCATGTCCGCGCCACGTGAATATCCGATCAACGCCACCTGGTCACGGTTCCACAACTCCTCATAGAACCGAAGGATTCGCCCCGCATCATCGGCCGCGCTTCCTGGCGAACGCTTCTTGGAACGCAGGTACGCGCGAGCGTCCAAGGCCACGACGGCAACGCCACGCGAGGCGAGTTCTTGTGCCAACGCGCGATCCGCACCAACCCAACCGCCGTCGCCCGTGATGAATACCGCGATCCATCGGCCGGCTTGGGCCGCCGGGACCTCGTGGATGGGTAAGTCCGTCGGCCGCGAGAGCGAGTCGTTAGGCGTGCGTGCCCAGATCGTCCCCAGCGGGCAGGCCATGGCCAGGCTCAGGCAGGCGAATGAGAACGTCCGACGCCACCAGCTCACGACGGCACCTCCCACGCAAACGACCCCCGTCGCAGGCGATGCGGCCCGCCAAGTGCCGCCAGCGCCGTGCGAAAGGCCGGCATCCACCCCGAAGCACCAGCGAACGTGTGCCCCTGGCCCACCAACGGCACATAGTGCGCGGCATGAACACGTCCGGCAAAATCGCGCGCGTCCTCTGGTGGGGTGACCCGGTCCGCGGTGCCTTGGATCACCCACCACGGTCGTTGCAGCTGACCGAGCGTCGGCGACAGGGTAAACTCGCTCTCGTTAGCCCGCCGAGCGGCAAAGGCGGGCCCATTGCACGGCGGCCGGGGATACTCGAGCACGGGCGCGAAGCCAAGGCTGATGGCGCCAGCAAACGGAGTCGTCACGGCCTGGGACAAGGCCAGAAACGCCACGGTCGCTCCGGCGGAGTGGCCGACCAGCACCACAGGGTCGCGCATAGCACCTTCATCCACCTTCAGTCGCGTCGCCAACGCGCCTAGCGGGCGCGCGAAGTCGGCGCAGGAATCGGCGGAACGCTCCGCCGTCTCTCTCCACTCGCCAATGTCAATGCCAGCGACCAGCGCGTCTTCGCCAGCCAGCGTATCGGCCAGCTCCACCGCGTCATTGTTCCATCCCCCGTCCCCAGTGACAAAGAGGATGATGCGCGACGGTCGCGGGCCGCGTCGTCGCAGGTGGACCGTGCCTAACGCAGGATCGCGAAAGGCAGCCTGCCAAAGCGGCTCTCCGCTCAGCGCCGGCCCTCGTGGCGTTCCGCCCAGGCACGCCACCGCACCCAGTCCCGCCAGCAACGCCGGCCCCAGCCCGTACGACATCCTCATCGCGCCACCACCCCGCGTAGGCCACCAGAGATGAGAGTCGTGACGTGAACGAGAATGCGCGGCAGCGCCAGCCCGGCCCTCGACGCCAGGTACTTGGGCTCCCAGACGGGATCGAACTTTTCCTTGTACTGGCGCAGGCCGCGGAAGTTGTAAAAGTGCTCGCTGTGCCGAAATGCGAGGTTACCGATGCGATTCCAGACGGGCGCCAACGCGCGGGATTCAAATCCGGATAGTGGGGCCATGCCCAGGTTGAACCAGGCGTACCCTTCTTCTCGGCCCCATTGCATGAGCTGGATAAACAGGTACTCCATGCCGCTGCGCGGGCAATCGCTCGTGTGCCGCATGAGGTCCACGGACATCTCGTCCAGTTCACCGCCTAACCATAGGTTGGCAAAGGCCACGATGCGCCCTTGCACTCGCAGGACGGCCATGGGAAAGTGCGAGAGATACTCCTCGTCAAAGGAGCCTAACGAAAATCCCTTCTCGCGCGTGCGGCGCGTGGCCAACCAGGCGTCGGACACGGCCTTGATCTCGGCCATGTAGCGCGGGACCTCCTCTGCGGGAATGACGGCGAAGGTTGCTCCAGCCCGCTCGACCTCCTTGATCACCCGTCGCAGTCCCTTGCGATGCCCACCGTCCAGGGTAAAGGTCCGCAGGTCAACGCGGGCCTCTTCGCCCAGCTTCAACAATGTCAGGCCAAGATCGATGTAGATGGGCAAGTGCGCCCGGTCCACCTCATAGAAGACCGGCCATGCGCCATGCCGGTCGGCAAGGGCCGTGAACTGCCAAGCCAGTTCCGCGAACTCCGCCGGGTCCCCCACGGGATCCCCCACCGCCACCCAACTCCGCTTCATGACGCCGTACTGAATGAAAGAGCGGCCGCTCTCACTGAAGAGCAGGGCCTTATCGCCGAGGAGGGCCAAATGGGCGTCGGTGGCGCGAGCCGTGCTGGCAATCGCCTTCGCCTGCTCCAACTCCTCCGACGTCGGCAGCCGAGCGGCAACACGCGCCGGCGAGAACAGACGCGCAATGGCCAGTCCGCAGGCAAACACAACCAAGCCAACCGATGCCCGCAGAAAGCGCGGGGCGTCAGCGGTCGCGGCGAATCGCCACCACAGGTCGCTGGAATAATCGACATGCTTGAACGAGAACAGCCCCAACCAGACCGCCCCGCCAAGGGCCACTGCAATCGACGCGATCCATGCCGGTGACAATGGCTCTGCCAAGAGCGATGCCCGGCGGTAAAAGTGATGCCGCGCCGGCACCAACGCGGCGAGGATCACCGTCAGCACCACGGCTTCTTCCCAGTCGAACCCTTTGAGCAGTGACGTTCCAATGCCGATCGCCAACACCACGACCGTGGCGTGGTACGCCGCGTCCAACCTTCGGCGGATCCCGTTGGCGAGGAACAGCAGCCCAAACCCCGCCAGGCTGGCGACAAAGTGCGAGACCTCCATGACGCCTAACGGGAGGAGAGCGTCCAGTCCTCGCATGCGCGCATGGATAGACGGCGTCGAACCCGAGATCAGCAGGACCGCTCCCGCCACGAACGTCGCCCCACTTAGCCAGGCTGGCGCGGCGGCGGTCACGATCCGGCCCACTGAGCGGAAGGTTCGAGCGACCGGCCCCCGTCGTATGCTCAGCTCATATGCGATGAACAAGAGCGAGGCCGCCGCAAAGGGGAGGAAGTAGTAGATCGCGCGGTAGACCACGAGCGCTGCAAGGAGCGCGTCTGGCGGCAGGTACGGACGAAGCAGCGTCAGGACGACCCACTCGAACACGCTCAGGCCACCCGGTACGTGACTGACGACGGCAATCACCTGGGCGACGACAAAGACGGCCAGGACGAGCGACAGCGTGAGTCCTGGCGCTGATGGAAGCAAGACAAAAAACACCGTGCCGGCCAGTGCCCAATCCAGGGTGGACACCGTCAGCTGCGCCAACGCCAAGGGCAGGCGCGGCGGTGCAAAGGCCCAGCCACGAATAGCGATGGGCCGCCGCGCCCGCCAGCACCACCACAGATATGCCAATGGTGGCAACAACAGGGCGAGTGCAAGCGGTGTCGCGATCGACGTCCACCATCCGGTCCCCGGCAGTGGCGTGACCAGCATGGCGGCGCCGCCCACCAACAACACGCCCAACCAGAACGACGTCGTCGTGAAGGCGACGCCCTGCGCGATTTCACCCGTCGACAGGCCCCAAGCCGACCAGAAGCGATAGCGGATGGACGCGCCGGTGAGGGCGGAGATTCCCAAGTTTTGGCTGAAGGCGTACGCCAGAAAGGACGCGAGGGCCGTGCGACGCCAAGGAAGGCCACGACCCACGTAGCGCAAGGCTAACACGTCGTACCCCACCAGCACGACGTAGCACACCACGGTCAGGCCTAACGCGGTTACAATCGCTTGTGTGGGCAGGTTGCCGACCAGCCGAGTCACCTGCTGATAGTGCACGGTCGCCAGCGCGCGTCGCAGCGCCACAAACGCGCCTGCCCCCAAACCAATGGAAATCGCCGCCGTCGCCCATCGGCGGACGGGATGCGTGCTCTCAGCCGGAGTGGCTCGCGGGGCGAGCGTTTCGGCGGGCAGGGCGTTCGCGGTCGAGTGCAGCGTCGTGGTCATGCGAGCGAGGGGCAAGCGTCGTCAGGTCTCCGCATGCAACATCGCGTCGGTCGCCTTAATCACCGATGACGAGCCGCTCAAGCAAAACTGCCGGCCGCACGCAGGAGCGCACGACCGGCAGTAGCTGGATTCCATGGGCAGCGGTCGCTTCGGCGTACTGAGCCCCCCGACTCGAGTACGCGAAGCGCCGCGTTGGCCTGCAGCATCGAGCACCTGCGCTGCCGACCCGAACGATGGTCCGACCAAGCCCCACCGCCCGACCCCTGATTTGTAGCTGACGGGCGCCTACCGCGAGGCAGGCGCCCGGTATTGCAGCTGCGGGTTAGGACGCCTTCTTCTTGCCCTTCCCCTTCTTCTTCATGGTCTTGGCCTTCGCCGAATCTGGCTTGGCGGTGGTCGCGGCCGGAGCCGCGGCTGGTGCGGCAGCCGGAGCGGCCTTGGCGGGCTCCTTCGACTTCTGCTGCGTGGCGGCCGGAGCGGCCTTCGCCGCCGCCTGCTGCGCGGCCAACGGGCCGGCGATGGCCAGGCCGGCAACCAGCGTGAGGATGTTGCGTGTCTGCATGCTAAGCTCCCAATCTTGACGTTGTCCCGCCGTGGGTACGGTCCCGATCGTGCGGCGGTGACATGGTTGGCGGAACCGTGTGAGGTTCTCTATCGGACCGAACCACGCGAACGAATCTGTAGGACCTCACCTTTACAGCGGCTTACACCGCCGCAGCGGCCGATTCCGGCCCGTACTCATGAGAATTCTCGTAATCGAAGACGACGTCCGGCTGGCCGACATGCTGGCGCGATCCCTTCGCGAACAGGGCTATGCCGTCGACCTCGCCCCGGACGCCGAAAAGGGCATCTACCAAGCCGCGGTCAATACCTATGACGCGATCGTGCTCGACGTCGGCTTGCCACGCGCCTCGGGCCTGGATGTCGCGCGCGAGGTGCGCAAACGTGGCAATGCCGTCCCGATCCTCATGCTCACGGCGCGCGGCACGTTAGGCGACCGCGTCTCGGGGCTGGATGCTGGGGCCGACGACTACCTCACCAAGCCGTTTGAGCTGGAGGAACTGTACGCGCGGCTCCGCGCCCTCCTGCGCCGCATGCCCGCCGTCCTCCCATCCATGTTGCGCGTCGCCGACCTGGAGCTGGACACGGCGTCCCAGGTGGTCCGCCGAGGGGGCCAGGACATCCCCCTCACCGGCAAGGAGTACGTCATGCTCGAATACCTTGCCCGCCATGCCGGCCGCGTCGTCGGTCGCGCCGAACTCTGTGAACATGTCTGGGACGAGAATCACGACCCCTTCTCCAACGCCATCGAGGTCTACATCAATCGACTACGCAAGAAGGTCGACGAGGGCTATGACGAGGCGCTGATTCAGACCAAGCGCGGGGCTGGATACCTGCTCACGTCGCGCGAATTGACGACTAATCCCTCGCCGGCACGGCCCGACGCCTCACGGTCCGGACGCCGCAGCTAACCCGTGCTGCACTCGATTCGCGCCCGCCTAGCCGCCTGGTACACCGGCGTCTTCGCGCTCTTTCTCGCGGCCTTCGGCGCGGCCGCCTACCTCTTTCTTTCGTACTCGATTCGCGAGCGCGTCGACGAGTTCTTGGCGGAAACCAGCGCCGCAGTCGCCGGCGCAATGGAGTTCGAGCGCAAACAAGGCGCCACCGAGCGCGTGGCCATCGACAACGTGGTGCGCGAGTACCGACTGCGTGAAACGCAAATCGCCGTGCTCGAGCAGAGTACGGGGATTGCCAGCGAGGCCAAGTCCCTGATCGACTCCGGAACGGTCGCGGCGCGGGTGACCACCCCGCCCGTCCTTCCTGACATTCAGACGTGGTTACTGCGCGCCGGGTCGGCGCCCAGCGTCCGGACGATCGTACGTGGGCGAATGCCCATTCGCTTTTACGCTCTCCCCTATACGTTAGGCAAGTCGCATCTGGTCATCGGCGTCGCCCAGAGCATGCGCCCCCAGGAACGCATCCTGCGCGAGGCGGAGTTGGGCCTAGCGTTGGGCATCCCCGTCCTGTTGTCCCTGGCGACTTTAGGAGGATACCTGCTGGCCCGAAAGAGCCTGGAGCAGGTGGTGGTCATGGGGGCGCGCGCCGAGGCGATTGGGGCGGCCAACCTGCATGAACGCATTCCCGTACTGAATCCCCGCGATGAACTCGGACGATTGGCCACGGTGTTCAACGGGCTGCTCGGCCGCATCGAGGAATCTTTCGAGGCGCAACGCCGATTCATGGCCGATGCCTCGCACGAATTGCGCACGCCGGTGGCGATCATCAGCGGCGAGAGTGAACTGGCGCTGGCGCGCCGCGACCGAAGCAGCGCCGAGCTGCACGACGCGCTGCAAACGGTGCGCGACGAGAGCCGGCGACTGCGCGAGATTGTCGACGACTTGTTCCTTCTGGCTCAAGTGAATGCCGGCGAGCGGCCGATCCGGCGCGAGAACATGTACCTTCGCGATGTGATCGAAGAATGCCTGCGTGGCGCGCGAACACTCGCCTCAGAGCAAGGCGTGACCCTCAACAGCGATCTGACGACCGACGACATGGCCTTGGTCGGCGATGAAACCTTGCTCAAGCGCGCTGTCATGAACCTGATCGATAACGCGATCAAGTACACGCCGAGCGGCGGCAAGGTATCGGTGACCGCCAGCCGAGATACAGACCAACAGTTGGCGATCGTGGACGTCGTGGACACCGGCCCCGGCGTGCCGCCGGAATCAAGGGAGCGGATTTTTGACCGTTTTTTCCGGGCGCCGCCGACTCAGGACGTCGCGGTTCGCCCGAGTGGGGCGGGGCTTGGCCTGGCTATCTCGCGGTGGGTGACCCGCGCCCATGGCGGCGACACCGTGCTCCTGCAGTCGAGCGCGTCCGGGAGCACGTTCCGTATTACGGTGCCGTTGCCCGCCTAACGCTTCTCTCGGCGGGCGAAGTCTGCGGCGCTCGATCTCGTCAGCGGCCTGCACCGACCGACAAAAAGAACCGGGCCGTGGGATCATCCCACGGCCCGGCACTCACCGAACTCAAACGACAGCTACTGCGTGCTGGAGACGGTGCTGCCACCCGGAGCCGTCTCGATCACGAAGACGACGCGTCGGTTGGCCTGCGCGCCCGGCTGATCCTTCTCGGCGCCCGGCGCCACCAGACGATCCTCGCCGTACCCAACGGTCTTCATCGACACGCCGGTCAGGCCGGCCTGCGAGAGGTACGCAGCCACGTTATCGGCGCGGCGCTTGGAGAGGTCCAGGTTGTAACGAGTTGAACCTGACGGATCGGCGAAACCCTCGACGGTGACCATCGAGCCGCCGTAGTACTTATTGACGATCTGGGCGAAACGATCCAGGAGTGCACGGTCGGCATCACGCACACCGGCGTCGTCATACGCAAACGTCACAGGCATGGCGAACTTCATGCCGTTCTCCATGGCCGTGATCTTCGCGCCAAACTCGTCGCGAAGCGAGGTCAGGTCGCGGCGCAGCGACTGGACATCCGTCTTCAACGTCTCGATCTGTCCGTTGACGGCGGTAAACTGCTGCGTCATGCTGCCGTTCAAGCTGCTGTCACCGGCCATACGCGCGGTACGCTCGGTGGCGACTCCTGTCTCGACCTGCTGACGAACAAAGCCCTTGGTCGCACACGCTGACAGCGTCGAGGCCCCGAGGGCTAGCGTCGAAAGCATTTTAAGCCTGCTCATGACTTCACTCCACGAATGAGTGTTGTTTGAATATCCCCTCAGCGGATGTGGACGTTTCGTCCGAATGTTCTCCGCGCAAGGGAAGTATATGCACCAGTGAATCACGAGCGAGTGACCGTCATCACACTCTCACTGGTATGTTTTGGCATGGGCAGTTGCGCTACGGCGCCGCTGCGGCAGGTGACGAAATTGCGGCGCGACGCGCGCTACAAACCCAGCTCGAGCTGCTTGATACGAAATGACGTGCGATGATGCGGTGTCGCACCCCACACATCCAGCGCCGCAATGTGCTCCGGCGTTGCATACCCGACGTTCCGCTCCCATGCATAACGCGGATAGCGCGTCGCCAACGAGCGCATGAGCCGGTCACGCGTGACCTTCGCCACAATCGAGGCGCACGCGATGGCGTAGCACAACGCATCGCCGTCCACCACGGCCGTGTGCTCGATGCCTAACGATTTGATTGGCCGACCATCCAAGAGCAGATGATCGGGCGGCTGATGCAGCCGGCGGACCGCGCGACGAATCGCCAACGAGGTCGCCTGGTAGATGTTGTAGGTGTCGATCTCCCGCACAGAGGCGGCTCCCACCCCGACAGCGACCGCCGCCGCACGGATGCGTCCGGCCAAGAGATCGCGATCCCGCTCGCTCAGGACCTTGGAGTCATCCACCCCAGCAATCGCTCGCTGGCCAACAGGCATGACGACGGCACATGCGACAACGGGGCCCGCCAAGGGGCCCCGTCCCACTTCATCGACGCCCGCGACATACGGGCCATATCTTTCTCGAAGTTCGCGCTCGATGCGGCTCAACCGCACGGCCGTCGGCTCCCCTAACCTACCCTTCGGAGGCCGCGGACTCGGTGACCGGCACAGCCACTCGCGCCTTCTTTTCCCGAATGCGCGTCGCCTTGCCCGTCAGGTTGCGCAGGTAGAACAGCTTCGCCCGACGCACTCGACCGCGTCGCACGACCGTAATCTCTGCCAGCAATGGGCTGTGCACTGGGAAGATGCGCTCTACACCAACGCCGTTGGAGATCTTCCGAACGGTGAACGACGCACTCACGCCGCTACCACGGCGGGCGATGCATACGCCCTCGAACGCCTGCAAGCGCTCCTTATCTCCTTCACGAACACGCACGTTCACGCGAAGCGTGTCACCCGCGCGAAACGCGGGCACTTTCGTGCGCATCCACTCCTTCTGGGTCTCAATAAACGGATGCATATGACGGTCGGGTCTGGGGCGGCGCCCGGAATTTCTTATCCAAGAGAGACCCGAAACGTAAACGCTTCTGCCGCCTCATGGTAGCCCCGCTCAGAACGCCAATACCCTACCGCGCGACCCCCAAAAAGCCCACCAGGAGCCCCTCCCGGCGTTCCGCCTGTACGCGCACTTGGTAGGTGCCCGGATGCTCGCGCACGTGCGCCAAGAGCTCCTCTGGCGGCAGCGTGCGTACCAGGGAGGCCGTTCCGCGCACCGAAATCCGCCGCCCGCGCATCATGACGTCGGAAAACAGGGTGGCAACCACGTCCGCGGAGCTGTCCGGCCTCACTTGCACGAGCTGAGCCTGCGTGAAGGAATCACCAGAGCGATTGTCGATCGTGAGGGAGTAGAGAAGGACGTTGTCACTGCGGGTGGCCACGCTGACCGTCCCGCGGACAGGACGGGGTCTCTGATCCAGCTCGTCTGTCCGGGACAGGGGCATTTCGAACAGGTCTCGCTCTCGAGTCGCCGGTGCCAGGGCCGACCCAGAGGGAACCACCCGGATTGGGGTGCGGGACGGGCTCGTCCGGGAAGCCGTGGCGCATCCGGCACTCGTCAGGAGTGCGAACCCCGCCACAAGGCGTCCGGCGAGTCCCCCGCCCCTCATGCTGTCGCCCCTGCGCCACCGCGACGCTCCTTCGTCAGGCGCTCACCCTCGGATTTCCGCCATTCGGCGATGCGCTTGTGATCGCCGGACAGCAGGACCTCTGGTACGGGCATCCCACGGTACTCGGGTGGCCGCGTGTAACTAGGTGCGGAGAGTTCTCGGTCATAGAACGAGTCGCCGTGGGCACTGGCCAGATCCGACATGGCCCCCGGCAGCAGTCGTACCGTGGCATCGATAATCGCCAGCGCGGCTGGCTCTCCCCCAGAAAGCACAAAGTCTCCCAAAGACACTTCCTCGGTGGCCACGCCCTCGGCCACACGTTGATCGACGTCCTTGTAATGACCGCAGAGGATCATCAATTCTTCACCCTCTGCATAACGACGCGCATGATCCTGGGAAAAAGTGACACCGCGCGGCGACAGGAGAACAACCGGACCCTTGGGAGCCAAGGCGTCTACGGCCTCGAAGAAAGGCTCCGGCTTCATCACCATGCCCGAGCCCCCGCCGTACGGGTAGTCATCCACCGTTCGATGCCGGTCGTGCGTGAAATCCCGGAGATCTACGATGCGATACTCCACGCCGCCGCTTGCCGCGGCTCGCGCGGGAATGCTCAGCGAGAGTGGACCGGCGAAGAAGTCCGGAAAGATCGTCACCACGGTGATGCGCAGCATTACTCCAAGTATCCCTCGGGAAGCTCCAACACAATCCGTCGGTCAGCTGCATCCACGGCCTTCACAAAGGGCTCATGGTACGGAACCAGTACTTCCCTGCCGTCGCCACGTACCTCAAGCATCACGCCTTGAGGCAATTCAAACCATCCCTCGACCGTACCAAGATCTACTCCCCCGCTGGTAACGACTCCCATGCCGATGAGGTCGTGAAGAAAGACCTCTTCCGCAGAGGGCGGTGGCACCTCTTCGAGGGGCACAAACAAGAACCGATGCCGTAGCCGCTCAGCGGCATTTCGGTCGTTGATGCCTTCCAGCAGCATACGGCGACCTTCACCCAAAGGTGCCGCCGCGACTATCCGACGCGCGTCTACAGCATCGGGCTCGGGACCGGCCGTTGCTCCCAGGAATATGCGACCGCCGGACGCGAGGACCGCGTCCGGCGAATCAGTGAACAGTTGTACGGAGAGTTCGCCTCGAATCCCGTGCGCCCGGCGGATCTGCCCTACGATCGCGAGGGCGCTAAGCGGCGGAGCGGGAGGTTCGGAGATCGAAGGATCCGGGGCTTTCCCTTCCGCGCCGGTCCCCGGCTCCATGTGCCGATCAGCCCTCGGCGGGCTTTTCAGCGAGTGGAACGGCCTTGGCCTGCAGCTTGGTGGCCAGTCGCGCTTCATGACGGGCCTTCAGCATTCCCGCGCGTCGCAGGATCGATCGCACCGTGTCCGAGGGCTGTGCCCCGTTGTCCAGCCAGTGGGTGACGCGCTCGGCGTTGAACGACACCGGGCTCGCCGCTCCACCGCGGGGCGCGTACTGACCGACGATTTCGATGAAACGACCATCGCGCGGGCTCTTGGAGTCGGCGACGACGATGCGATAGATCGGCTGCTTCTTGCGGCCGATACGACGAAGACGAATGCGAACCATCGGTACAGTTCCTCGTTAGGTGGGGATTTCGACGTGCGTGTGACGCGCGGGCTTCTCGCGACCGCCGGGAGGTCCGGGGCGCACCCGTTGAAACTCACGACCCGAAGAAATGGGTCGTGGGGACCCTAATTTAACGCATTCCGCCCCCAAACAGGCCCGGCGGCATGCCAAATCGACCCCCGGAGGACGCTTTTTTCATCATTTTCTGCATGTCCCGGAACTGGTCCAGCAGGCGGTTGACCTCACTGATGGGCCGACCGCTCCCCTTGGCCACCCGCGCCCGACGCGATCCGTTGAGGATCCCGGGCGTCTTTCGCTCCTGGGGCGTCATCGAAAGGACGATCGCTTCGATGTGCTTGATCCGTTTGGGGTCCAGGTTCGCCTGCTTGAGCATTTTGGCGTTGACACCTGGCAGCATTTTCAGGACGCCTTCCAGCGGCCCGAGTTTCTGCATCTGCTTCATGGCCGTCAGGAAGTCGTTCAAATCCACGCCCTCCTTCTTGACCTTTTTCTCCAGCTTCTTCGCTTCGGCGACGTCGAACGCCTCCTGCGCTTTTTCCACCAACGACAGCACGTCGCCCATTTGCAGAATGCGGCCGGCCATGCGCTCGGGATGGAATTCTTCCAACGCCTCCGGCTTCTCGCCCACGCCGATGTACTTGATGGGCTTGCGAGTGGCTCCGTAGATCGAAAGAGCCGCCCCACCGCGCGCATCGCCGTCCATCTTGGTCAGCACGACTCCGGTGATGCCTAACGCGTCATTGAATCCCTGGGCGATCTTGACGGCATCCTGCCCCGTCATGCCGTCGGCTACGAGCAGGATCTCGTCCGGATGCACGGCCTCCTTCAACCGGACCAGCTCCTTCATCATGTCGTCGTCGATCTGCAGGCGGCCAGCGGTGTCGAGGATGACGACACGATCGCGCGCGCGCTTGGCGTCTTCGATGCCGGCGCGGGCAATACGAATGACGTCCTTGGTGCCCCGGTCGGAGTAGACGGGCACTTCCAGCTGCGTGCCTAACGTCTCCAACTGATCGATGGCCGCCGGGCGGTAGACGTCCGCGGCGACCAGTCGTGTGGGTCGGCCTTCGGACTTGAGTCGACGCGCCAGCTTGGCCGACGTGGTGGTTTTTCCGGACCCCTGCAGACCGACCATCATGACAATGGTGGGCGGGACGGTGGAGAGCTTCAGCGCCTCCCGGCGCTCGCCCAACATGCCGGAAAGCTCGTCGTGGACGATCTTGACGAGTTGCTGTGCCGGTTGGACCGTCCGCAGCGCCGACACGCCGATCGCCTTTTTCTCGACGCGCTCGAGGAATTCACGGGTGAGCTGGAACGAAACGTCAGCTTCCAACAGGACGCGACGAATCTCGCGAAGCCCCTCTTTGATATCGGCGTCGGTAAGGACGCCGCGACCGCGGAGCTTGGCGAAGACGCCGGAGATTTTCTCTGAGAGTTCGTCGAACATAAGAGCCGGGAAGAATACCTAAGTGCCCGCGCGATTCCAAGTTAGCATCTAGCCGGGTGGTGGGTCAGACACACGACCTCTCGCCTAGGTAGCGGGCCACCCACGACCCCATCATCGGCCAGTGGCTCGATCGGCGCGCTACCGGCCACACTCATCGGCCTAACGACTGCCCCGTCCCCCGACATTGGTGCGCACAAGAGTGCGTAACCGGTTCCGTTTGCGGTTCGGGCCGGGACCCTCTAGGTCGAGACGCAGCTTAGGCTTATCTTTTGGCGCCCCTCCGGTTTCGCCGTGGCGTCACGGCCTGAGGGCCACAGAAGCGCGACAGCCATTCACCAGACGCCCTCGCTACGCGATGCCCCGTCCACAACGCCGCGACGAAATCCTCGGTCAGGAGCTGCCGCCGACCCTGCCTTTGATGGCACTTCGCTCGACGATCGTGTATCCGCTGGGAACGATCGCGGTGCAGATGGGGGCTCCCGAGAATCTCGCCCTCCTGCGCGACAATGAAGAGCCAGGTCTCATCGTCGCCCTCGTGGTCGCCAGCGGCGACCTGGATGAGGCCATCGACACTGAGAAGTTCATTGGCCGGGTTGGCGTCGCCGCCCGCGTGCACGAGCGGATCAACCTGCCGGGCGACACGGTCCAGATCACGTTGCAGGGCCTGCGGCGCATCACGATCGAGTCGGTGGAGCAGGTGGAGCCGTACGCTATCGCCGGCGTTCGGGCGGCCAAGGAATCACTCGCCGAACCGAACGAGCTAGACGACTTGGTGGCCCGCATTGTTGCAGCTGCAGAGACATTGGCCGACCTGGTGGAACGCATCCCGGACGAGGTCCCGCAGATCCTGAAGATGAATATCTCGGATCCTGGGCGCTTTGCGGACCTGGCGGCCACGAACATGAACTTCCGCATCTCGGACAAGGACGAGGTGCTGCAACGGCTGGACGTGGGACAACGCCTCCGTTTCATCCTGTCGCGGCTGGAGCGTGAAGTGGCTCGCGCCCGCGTCATGGAGGACGTGAAGAAGCAGACGGAGGTCAAGATTGAGCAGCACCAACGGGAGTTCTACCTGCGGCAGCAGCTGCGGGCGATCCAGGCGGAACTGGGGGAAACCGACCCCGGCGAAAAGGAAGCAGTGGAGCTGCTCAAGAAAATTGACGACGCGAAGCTTCCAGAACGCGTCGGCCAAGAAGCACGGCGAGAAACCGAACGGCTGAAGATGCTGTCGCCGGCCTCCAGTGAGTATCAGGTGATCCGCACGTACCTGGACTGGATCCTGTCACTGCCCTGGCACAAGCGATCCGGCGATGACCTGATTGAGCTGAAGAAGGTGGAGGAGCTGCTGGACAACCGGCACTACGGGTTGTCCGAGGCCAAGGAGCGCATCGTGGAGTTTTTAGCGGTGCGCAAGTTGCGCGGCGGGGATCCGCACGGACCGATCCTTTGTTTTGTCGGACCGCCGGGGACGGGCAAGACATCGTTAGGCGAGGCGATCGCCAAGTCGATCGGCCGGTCGTTTTATCGCATTGCCGTGGGCGGCGTGCGTGACGAAGCCGAAATTCGCGGACACCGCCGGACGTACGTCGGCGCCATGCCGGGCTTGTTGATCCAGGCGCTCCGCCGAGTGGGTTTGCGCGATCCTGTCCTCATGATCGACGAGATCGACAAGATGTCCGGTGGGGGATCCGCTGGCGATCCGACGGCTGCCATGCTCGAAGTGCTGGACCCGTCGCAGAACCACGACTTTGTCGACCATTACCTCAACCTGCCGTTTGACCTGTCGAGCACCCTGTTCATCTGTACCGCGAACAACCTGTTTGATATTCCGGCTCCGCTGCGCGACCGTCTGGAGGTCATTCGCATTGCCGGCTATACGCAGGAAGAGAAAGTCGAGATTGCGTGGCGATACCTGCTCCCCCGGCTGCTCGAGGAGCACGGCATCACCGACAAGGACATCCAGTTCACGGATGAGGTTCTCGGTTTCATTTCCAGTCGATACTCACGGGAGGCTGGGCTGCGGAATTTCGAGCGAAACTTGGCCTCGCTCATGCGCAAGCGCGCCCGAAAGAAGGCGGATGGAGAGGAAGGCGCGTGGGTCATCGATAACGAGCGCGTTGAGGAGATTCTTGGAGCGCCTCGTTACGCCGCCGAAGAAGCCGAGAAGGAGCCAGAGGTCGGTGCGGTGACGGGACTGGCCTGGACGTCTACCGGTGGTGATCTCATGACCATCGAGGCGATTCGCATGACCGGCTCGGGGAAGATGACGGTCACGGGACAACTGGGTGACGTGATGCGTGAGTCGGTGGACGCCGCCCACTCCTATGTCAGGTCACGGGCAGAGTCGTTAGGCATCGCGCCGACGTCGTTCAAGGAACACGACCTGCACATTCACTTTCCGGCGGGTTCGATACCCAAGGACGGCCCGAGCGCCGGTGTCGCGGTCACCCTGGCGGTGGCCAGTGTGCTGAGTGGGCGGCCGGTGCGTCGCGACCTGGCCATGACCGGCGAGGTCACGCTGCGGGGGCGCGTGCTGGAAATTGGTGGCGTGAAGGAAAAGACATTGGCCGCGTATCGCGCGGGACTTCGTCAGGTCATCATGCCGTCGGGCAACCAGAAGGACCTGCGCGACATTCCCGAGGAGGTGCGGGCGCACATGGCCTTCACGTTTGTCAGCACGATGGAAGAGGTGTTTCGTTTGGCGCTGCTGGAAAAGGCCAGCGGGACGCCGGCCGACCTTCCGCCCACGGCTGGCGCGGAACGGCCGCCGCTCTCCGTGGAACCACCACCGGCCGATGAGCGCGGAGAAGCCAGCGCCTAACGACTAGAAGAGGCGCTGCAAGGAGTAGAGGACCAGGCCGGCGAGACCGCCAACCAACGTGCCGTTGATCCGAATGAACTGCAGGTCTCGTCCGATCGCCAGCTCAATCCGATACGATGTGGCCTTGGGATCCCACTGCCGCACGGTGTGGGCGATCAGTTCGGCAACTTCCGTCTCGTAGCGCTTCACCACCGACACGACAGCATCGGTAATCCAGTCGTCCACCTTGGCCATGAGCAGTGGATCGCTCAACATGGCCTCGCCCATGGCGCCGAGGGAACGCTGGATCGCTTCCGGGTTGAAGCCGTCGGGATCTTCCGCGTGCCGGGCAATCGTGGCCTTGGCATCTGACCACAGGGAAGCGGAGAAGGCGCGCACGGCGTCGGCGCTCAGCACTTCCTCCTTGATTTGTTCGGCCTTCAGGATCACCTCGGGTGACGCCTGCAACCGCACAATGAATTCGTCGAGTGCCAAGTCAAAACGCTGACGGAGCGGGTGATTCGGGTCGTTGTGCACGTCCGTCATTGTCCGCTCCAACGCACCGACGATCTTCTTGGCGATCCGATCGTCGATCGCCCCAGGAATCCACCACGGACTCTCTGACTCGACGCGCTCGCGGATGAGGTCCTGGTTCTCGCTGATCCCCTTGGCCACCAGGCGGATGGCATCGTCTAGCAGCACTTGATGCCGGTTACCAGCGGTCAGCACCGACAACATCCGCCCCAACATCGGCGCAACGTGGGTGCGACGGACGCGTTCCAGCAGCGCGTGGCCGATCATGCCTTGCACGTCGTCGTCGCGCAGCACATTCGCCCCCGCCGACAAGGCCTTGGCGATCTGCCGTGCGATGGCCCGTCCGCTGGCCGGATCCATCATCCAGTGCGCGATCTTCTCCGCTGGACGCAGCGCCGCCAGCCGATGGGCGACGACGTCCCGGTTGAGGAAATTCCTCTGGACGAACTGGCCCAAGGTCACGCCCACCCGATCCTTGCGTGAAGGAATGATCGCGGTGTGGGGGATCGGAATGCCTAACGGGTGCTTGAACAGGGCGGTCACCGCGAACCAATCGGCCAGGCCGCCGATCATGGCTGCTTCGGCCGTAGCACGCACGAAGCCGAGCCATGGGTAGGCAGGTTCAAGCAATCGCGCGACGATGAAGATCACGGTGGACAGGATCAGGAGACCCGTCGCCCATCGCTTCATGCGGTTCAGCCGGGCCAGCCGCTCTGCCTCATCTTCCGGCCGGATCGGTTGCGGCTGGTTGAGGGCAGCCGGTGTTGGGGTCACCGGCTGGCCGGGCGGGCCGGCGCGCACACTCACCTGGGTGGAGGAACTCACCTTACTGCTGCAGGGTCACCTTTTGCAGGTTCAACAGGTCGATGCTGGTGCCGGCCGGCACGTCGACAAACATCACGGTGGGTCGGCCATCGACTTCGCCGGTCGAAATGGCAATCGTGCGGCCAGGGATGCCGTACGTGCGACGCTGCTGTGATGCGCCCTGCGGGCGCATGGTACCGTATCGCTTCAGGAGTCCCGTGTCGAGCAGGTCGACAAACTCGGCGGCGTCGATGGAGGAATCCCACACCGACACCCAAACGATCGCGTCACCGCGCCCCGTGTCGATCAACATGTACCGATCCCCATCCCAACCGGCGGCGCCGCGCACCGCACCGTTCTGGTCCTTCAGGTATTCGTACAAGAGCAAGCGGGTTTCGAACTCGCCCAAGCCATTCTCGAAGACCTTCTTGCCACTGGTCGGCGCAGGGAGCGTGACCGTGGTGGGATCATCGACCGCATCGCCGAAGAAACGATCCTCGTGCATCACCTGCTCGGTCGATGCCGGCAAGCGAGAAAACGGCGCCTGATCGGGAAAGTGACTCTTGAAGCGCTTCACGAATTCGGCACCACTGAGATATGGAAAGAGCAACGTCTCCTGTAGCACCAGCGGAGCCGCGGCAAACATCGGCATGGAACTCTGCGACTCACGTATGAGCTGACGAACGCGGTCCCAGCCTCCCGGCAACGACGACGCCAGGTTGATGCCGCCCAATTGCTCAAGTGTGGCCTGACCTTCAATCACCGCCTGGGCCGCCACCTGCCGATCGTTATCCGTGCGCGACTTCTGCAGGGAATCCAGGTTGATGTACTGGTCCTGCAGTGCGTGGACCAACTCGTGCTGCACCGTGATGTCGATGATCTCCTTGGACGCGCCCTTGACCACGTATAGCGTCTTGGCCGACGGGTCGTAGTACCCCGCCACTTGTTCGGTCAGGAGGTCGAGCATGAACTTCTTCAGGTTCAACGTGTCCGGCAGCAACCCCAGTCGCTTGTAGGACCGTTCCGTCGCCGTGATCTCGGCATCGGGAAGCTCGGTGGCGAAGCGCTGTTCCAGAAACGTGCGCACCTCGTCGCGCGTGCGCTCCTCCAGCTTCGGAGGACTCTTGAACGTGAGTCCGGTCGATCGTTCGAGCTTGGGAACCGCGTTGGCGACTTCGCTCGCGTATGGTCCCGCGTTCCCCGCCGCCTTCGTGTCGCCTTTGCACGAAAGCGAGACAACGGCAGTGAGTGCGATCGTCAGACGGACTGCAGCGATTCGATCCATGTGACCTGGTGTCCGGTGGCAACGGCGACCACTCGCGCAATATCGGCGCCGCGAACGACGACGCCCTGCGTGAGGAGGTGGTCGCGCAAGGAGGCATCGAGGCTCGCCAACTCGTCGGCCAGCGATGGCGGAGGGGCAACGGGAGGCTGCGGCGGACGCGGTTCGGATGGACGAGAAGGCCGCGTGCTCTGAGGCGCGGGGCCACCCACAAAGATCGCCTCAATCTCGGCGCCGAGTCGCTCCAAAGCGGCCATGCCGTCGCGGGCGAATGTTTCCACCTCGTCCGGGCGTTGATCATCAGCACGATGACGCGGTGCTTCGCCCTGGCGCGCCAGTTGGCGAAGCAACTCACGGCGCCTAACGATCAATCGCTCGGTATCCACCGTGTACTGCACCCCCGCCTGCAGGTGCGCACAGGCCTCGTCCAGCGCATCGATCGCCCGGTCGGGACGGCGTCGATCCGTTTGATGCTCGTCGGTGATGGCAATGGCAGCGCGAATCGCCTCCTCGGAGATCACCACGTTGTGGTGGCGTTCCAGCCGAAGGCGGCGCGCGTTCAGTATCTCCGCCGTCTGTTCGGCCGAGAGTTCGTTGACCAGCACGCGCTGGAAGCGCCGCTCGAGTGCCGGATCTCCGCAAATCCAACGCTCGTACTCCTCGCTGGTGGTGGCCCCGATCACCCGGAAGTCGCCGCGAACCAGCGCTGGCTTGAGCATGTTGGCCGCATCCATCGCGACGCCAATCGCCGTGCCTTGGCCAATGAGGTTGTGCAGTTCATCAACGAACAGGATCACGTCCGGATCGGCGCTCACTTCGGCGACCAGCGCGCGAATGCGTTCCTCATACTGGCCGCGATAAGACGTGCCGGCGAGGAGAGACACATGGTCTAGGGCGAGCACTCGAGCACTTCGCAGTGCCAACGGCACGTTACCGCCACCACTCAGGCGCTGGGCCAGCCCCTCGGCAATCGCCGTCTTTCCAACCCCCGCTGGACCGACCAGCGCGGGGTTGTTCTTGCCATGGCGCAGCAAAATGTCGATGACCCGCGAGATTTCCTCATCGCGACAGCGTACCGGCTCCAACCGCTCGGCGCGGGCGTCGGCGGTCAGGTCGCGCGTCAGTTGCGCGAGAACCCCACTCAGGGGACGAGAGAGATCGTCTTCGCTCACGAATCAAGGAGGGCTCGCCGCAGGTACCAGTCGATCAGCGGCTGTCCCCAAAGCAATGCCACGAGCGCGGCAGGCGCAAGAAAGACGCCGAACGGGACCTGCGGCATTTCTGGATGGGAATCATCACCCAATGCCAACTCTGTTTGCACGCCGTGCGCGGCACGCGCGGCCCGACGCCTGACGAGCGGATACACAACCAGCACAAAAGCGAAGGCGCCGATCGCTGCGCCAAGGAAGATGGTGACGAAGGTTCGCGCTGGACCCAACGCTGCTCCGACCACGGCCATCAAGGTGACGTCCCCGAATCCCATCGCTTCTCGTTTGAGCACCACTTCTCCAAGCCAGCCAACGATTGAGATGGCCCCAGCGCCCACACACGCCCCCACTAGAGCATCATACGGACCGACGAATGGCATCGTTTCGCCAACCACCGCGCCGACGATCGAAGTGATGAGGACCCAGACCAGCCCAAAGACGGTGAACCCGTCCGGGATCAGGTAGTGCTTGGCGTCGGTGAGCGCGATACCGAACAATGTCGTCGCAAACACGGCCACGCGGAGCGATGTGAACGTCGGCCCAAAGTGCAACGCCGTGACCATCCAGCCGAGAGCCACCAGCAGCTCTACCAAGGGATATTGATAAGAGATCGGGAGGGCACACCCTCGGCACTTTCCGCGCAGCAAGATCCAGCTGACGATGGGAATGTTGTCCCGCCAGCCAATCGGTGAGGCGCAGCGAGGACAGCGGGAGCGCGGATGCACTACCGACAGCTCCAACGGCCAGCGTGAGACACACACATTCAGGAACGAGCCAATGCAGGCACCGACCACGAAGGCGTATGTGGCGAGGATCATGTCGGTCATTGGCGCAATTCGTACAGCAGGATGCCGGTCGCTACTGCCACATTCAGCGATTCGACCATGGGCGTCGTGGGAAGGGCAATACGCCGAGTCGACCAGTCGCGGACGGAATCGGTCAGCCCCGCCCCTTCGTTGCCGACGGCGATGGCCAAGCGCGCAGGCGCGCTGGAGGGTAATTCCTCCCCGCGCGCATCGGCTCCCCAGAGCTCGGTATTCGTCTCACTCAGGAACGCGCGCAGGTGGTCTCCGGTAACATGCAGTGCGAGGTGATGAAAATGTGCGCCCATTGCGCTTCGGACGACTTTCGCATTCCAGAGGTCAACGGTTCCCGGGAGGGCAACCGTCGCCGTGGCCCCAAGCGCGGCGGCGGTTCGCACGATCGTGCCCACGTTGCCCGGATCCTGAACGGCGTCCAGGACCAGCAGGCGAAAGGACGTTTGGCTGCGCAACGGGTCCAACGAACGTTCGGGAATCCTGGCCACGGCCAGCACCCCTTGAGGGGAGTCAGTTTCGGTGGCGGAGGCAAATTCGCGGTCTGTTACGTCCGAAATGGTGGCGGCGCGCGCGAGCAGTGCCTGACGAAGGGCGGTGCCGCGCTCCGATTCCGCCAGCTTGGGCGCGGCCAGGACACCGACAATTTCCAGCGGAGAACGAAGCAGTTCTTCCACCGCGCGAACGCCCTCGACGACAAACAGGGCATCGCGCTCACGTGCCTTGCGACGCCGAAGGTCGCGGGCTAGGGTCAGCACGCGCATGCGTCAGAATCGCTCGGTGGTTTCGGGCGTTGATTCGTGCGCTTCATGATAGGAGTAATATGAACCGTTTTCTTCTTTTGGGCGCGTTGATCCTGGCCACCGGCTGCGCCGTTTCCACGCAGCAGGAAGTCGAGATGGGCCAGTCGTATTCGCAGCAGGTCAACAGCCAGCTGCCGATCATCAAGGACCCCGAGCTGAATCGCTACATCAATGTGCTCGGCGACTCGCTTGCCCGCATCGCCGATAACCGGGCGCTGGACTGGCACTTCTTTATTGTGGACAGCAAGGAAGTGAACGCCTTTGCGATTCCCGGTGGCTATGTCTACGTCAATCGCGGCTTGATTGAACGTGCGATCAAGATGGACATGCTGGCGGGCGTGATGGGCCACGAGATTGGGCACGTGACGCAACGCCACTCCGTCAAGCAGATGCAGAAGGCGCAGGGAGCCAACATCGGTCTTACCCTGGGGTGCGTGCTGACGGGGGTCTGCAACAACGGGATCGCGAACACGGCCATCCAGCTCGGAGGCAGCGCGGTCTTCGCCAAGTTCAGTCGCTCCGATGAAGCTGAAGCCGACAAGGTTGGCGTCGATTACGTCACGCGGGCTGGCATCGACCCGCGAGGCATTCCGGAGATGTTCCAGGTGCTGCTGGACGAGCGAAAGAGCCAACCCGGGGCGCTCGACGCGTTCTTCCAAACGCACCCGTTGGAAGAGAGCCGCATCGCCGCGACGGAGGCCCAGATCTCGCACATCAATTCGTCAGTGCTCGCCAGCCTGACGAAAGACTCTCCGCGGTATCAGGAATTCCGGCAGCGGTTGATGTCACTCCCCGCCAAGAGCGCGAGTCGCTAGTTACCGTCTGACGCAACACGGATCGCCAGCGTGGTGCGACGCGCGTCACATCCTGTGACGCGCGTGTGTGTTTCGTTAGGGCGGCGCCAACACGTGTTGTGGTGGTGCGGTCACGCATCCCGTGTCCCAGTCGTCAGCATGGGCGGTTCGCAGCACCAGGCTTTGCGCGTAGCTGGAGTAGTCGCAGCAACAATTCGTCCGCCTGTTCCCCTCACTTCCGGTCGAGGTTTTCGCATGCCCGTTCTGCCCCGTTCCCTTCCGCAGGTCGCCGCGTTGGTCCTGGCGATCACGATGAGCAGTCAAGCGGCCGCGGCGCAGTCGGGTGGTGCAGCTGGCGGCCCATACCGCCCGGTCACCGTCTGGGTGGGTGCGGCGGCCTCCACGCCGATCAGTGACTTCAAGGAAGTGGCAAAGTCGGGCTTTGCGGGCATGGGTGCCGTCCAGTACCGGCCTGAAGGGAAAGTCTGGGGCGTGCGCGGCGAGCTGCAGTACCACAAGATGGACATGACTCCGGAGTCGCTGGCCGAAGTGGGTGCATCTGCTGGGGTCACGGGCACGTGGAGTGTGCTGTACGGCGGTGCAACGGCCGTCCTTGAATCCATGCAGCGCGGGTCGAGCTTTGGCTGGTACGTGCTCGCCGGCGGCGGATCGTATCGAGTGGAGCCGAGTGTCAGCGACGCGGGGGTTTCGGTGAGCGTGGCCAAGACGTCGTTTGGATTCAACGGTGGCGGGGGCGTTCGGTTCAAGCTTGGCGCCGTGGGCTTGTACCTGGAAGGCCGCTATCACACGGTCACCATTGATGACTCGAAGGTGACTCTCTTACCGGTGAGCGTCGGTCTGGTCTTCTAAGCCCCGGGGACTGCGACCGGGCCAATCGCGCGTTACCTAACGATTAGCTCCGACAGACTTCGTCCCTGTCGATCACAGTCGTACGACGAAGTCGGTGACGAGCTGTTCGAACTGGGAAGCGGCCCGCTGGGTGGCACGCAGGACATCGGCGTGATCCACTTTTTCGGCGGTCATGCCGGCGGCCGGGTTGGTGATGCAACTGACGGCGGCCACTCGCATCCCCAGTGTGCGGGCCACCAGCACTTCGGGTACCGTGGACATACCCACGGCATCGGCGCCCAGTCGCTCCAGCATGCGCACTTCTGCCGGAGTCTCGTAGCTGGGCCCTTGCAACCCTGCATAGACGCCATCGTGCAAGACGCCTCCCCGGTCACGGGCACAGGCGTGCAGCAGGGCGCGGAGTTCGCCGTCGTACGGCTCGGACATGCCCGGGAAGCGCAGGTCGCCCGGTACCACGGGCCCAATCAATGGGCTTCCCCACATCAGGTTCAGGTGGTCATTCACCACCATCAGTTCCCCTGCTTGCATGTTACGCCGTATGCCCCCGGCGGCGTTGGAGAGCAGGAGTACGCGCGCGCCTAACGCGTGCACGACCCGCGTCGGAAAGCCAGCCTGCGCCTGCGGATGCCCCTCGTACACGTGAAAGCGACCGGCGAGCGCCAACACCTCGCGTCCCCCAAGCGTGCCGCACAATAGCTCTCCCGCGTGGCCCTCGACGGCGGTCGCCGCAAACCCGTTGATCTCGGCATACGACACGCGCCGGGCGCCAGCGATACGGCGTGCCAACCCACCAAGCCCTGAACCCAACACGATCGCGCAGACGGGCTGCTGTACGCCGAGTCGCTCGCGAAGGCTGTCGGCGACGTGACGGGCGTCGGGGAGTTGATCGCTCATTGACCGGAACGGAGCTGCTCGATCGCTGCCGTCGCCTCCGACACCAATCGCCCTCGGGTGTCCTCGTCCACGAAGGCGCTCTGGAAGCCGGCGAGCGCGATGCGCGCCAGCTCATCGAACGAGCAGTGCAGCTGACGCACGGCGTGTTCGTACTCGTCCACCAGATTCACTCCGCTCATCAAGCGGTTATCCGTATTGAGGATGACCGTCATGCCGCGATCGATGTATTGGCGCGCCGGGTGCGCCTCGTACGACGCCGCGGCGTGTGTCTGGACGTTGCTCGTCAGACAGATCTCCAGGGGAATGTGTCGGTCAGCGGCTTCGCGCGTGAGCGCTTCGTCCTCGCCCAGGCGCGTGGCATGCCCAATGCGTTGCGCGCCGCAGACGTGCAGGGCCTGACGAATAGAGTCCGGACCGTCCCCTTCCCCGGCGTGACAGGTACACGCGAGGCCGTGCGCGTGGGCGTGCGCAAAGGCCTCGGCGTGCAGGGCGGCGGGGTGCCCCATTTCTCCTCCCGCCAGATCAAACGCCACGACCCCCTGATGCTGATAGGCCACCGCGAGACGCGCCAGCTCCAACGACACCGCAGGATCCAAGGTGCGCAGTCCGCAGATGATGAGCCGCCCGACGATCCCGTAGGCGCGCTCGGCGCGCTCCAATCCGCGGCGCGCCGCCTCGATGGTTTCGCCTAGGGAGAGTCCCTGACGGATATTCAACACCGGCGCGAAACGCGTCTCAAGGTAGCGCACCCCTTCGCGCGCTGCGTCCTCCGCCAGCTCAAAAGCTATGCGCTCCAGCGCATCCGCCCGTTGCATGACCGACAGGGTGATCTCGAAACGCCGCAGGTAATCCTCCAGCGTCCGGGCGTCCTTCACGATCATGAACTCACGGAGCGCCTCGGCGTCGTCGCGCGGCATCGGCGCGTGGTACTCGCGACCCAGCTCCAGGAGTGTCGCCGGCCGCAGGGAGCCGTCCAGGTGGCAGTGGAGCTCCGCCTTGGGCAACCGCTCCAGCAACGTTCGGGTGAGGACCGGCGCGGAGCCGCTCAAGTCGCGGCGTCCGGCGATTCGCCAACCGTCTTCGCGTGGACGACTCGTAGAATCGAACCGACGATCACGGGCGCCGCAGCTTCGACGGGCAGCCCCCGTGAATCGGTGACCACACGTGCCCCGGCCGCGACCTCCGTCGCCAATTCAGGGTCAAGAGCTCGAACGGCGTCCAGCACACAGCCTCCGTCGGGAGCTTCAACGGGGCGGGAGTTCACGTACACGCGCAGGGTCATGGAGGGGTCACGGGAATCAAGCGCTGCTCGCGGGGCGCCCGCACGGCGCCCGGCTGGGCTCGAAGATAGTCAATGAGGGCGTCCAGATCGACGAGTGGGAGCACTTCAGAGCGAATAGCGGTGTCGGCGATATTCAGCCCATCGCCACCGGCGGCCAAGAAATCGGTCATGACCAGCCGGTACGTCGTTGCCGGATCCAGGGGACGACCATCGGAGAACCTAACGTCCACCAGTCGTTCCCCCGCCTTCTTGGCCGGATCGTACCTCACCACGACGCCGCTCAGGTGCGCCCGGACCGGGTCGTGACTCACCACACGCTCCAGGTAGGCCCGCAGTTGCTCTCCGTTGACCGTCAGGCGCACCAGTGCATTGCCAAACGGTTGCACCTCGAACAGGGCACCGAACGTGGCCATGCCCGAGTCCAAGGGGGCGCGTACGCCGCCCGTGTTCATGATGGCCACGTCTCCCTGACCAGCGTGGCGCTGCGCGTCGGCGATCAGGTTGCCTAACGGCCCATCGGCCCCGCTCGACATTCGCTCGGCAATGCGCGTGATCGGTTGTGCCATCCGTTCCCGTAGTCCGGCGGTGGCCGACTCCACGATGCGGGCCACCGTCGTGTCGGGAGCTCCGCTGTGCTCGGGCAGCACATCCCGGAGTTGTACCTGCGGCTCACCGCCGTTGAGGGAAAGGTCGGCAATGGCGAGCGTGGTACCCCGAGTGCGCGCCTGCACCACCGCGGCGCCACGCACCACGGTGGCAATAGGTGAATGGGTATGTCCGCTCACAAAGGCGTCAATCCGCGAGTTGGCTTGGCGGGCGAGCGTGATGATCTCACCGTCGCAGACGGCGGCGTCGCCGCGGGAGCAGAAGGCACCCGCATGAGCCACGACGACCACCACGTCGGCCCCCCGCGCGCGGAGCCCCCGGGCCCGTTCGTCCAGCACGGGCGCGGGATCGGTAAAGCGAAGGGTTGCCACGTTCACCGGTTTTGTCGTCCGGCTGGTCTCCACCGTCGCGAGCCCGATGACGCCGACTCGAACGGCTCCCACCGTCAGCAGCGTATCGTCCGCAATCCAAGGCACGTCACTGCCATCGGCATTGCGGACGTTGGCGCCGAGGATGGGATAGTGGGCCTGTCGCATGCGCGCCCGGAGTGAATCCTGTCCCCAGTCAAATTCATGATTGCCTAACGCCGACGCCGCCACGCCCAAGTAGTTGAACAGATCAACTACGGGTTTGCCGTAGAGGAAGTTGGACGCGGCGGTCCCCTGAAACTCGTCCCCGCCGTCAAGCACGACACTCACGCATTGAGGAGCCTCGCATTCGCGGCGTGCGCGCGCGATTTCCGACGCGAGGGCCAAGGCGCCCCCTCGCATCGTTCCGGCACTATCGCGACGCGGCTCCAAGGCTCCGTGGAAATCGTTCAAAGCGATGATGCGGAGGGTGCGCCCGCTCGGACGTGCGGCCGGACCTGTCTCGCGCGTGCGCGCGTCCTGATGCATCTGGGCGTACGCAACACCAACCGCCGCCGACGGCTCCAACGCCCAGTTGGTGACCGCGTACTCCCGCGGTTCCATACGGTGCCGGAATCGAGCCTCGTCAATCAGTAACTGCCGGATGTCTTCCTGGCGGTCATAGACGACGGGTGCGCCGCGCAGCATGGCGAACCCACCACCGCCGCTCTGCCGGTAGTTATTCAACGCGAGCGTGTAGGTGTCATCGTCGCGGACCTCACGTCCCTTCACCGTTAACCGAGTGAGTCGCTGGCCTAAGGGGCGCGTGAGATCGTACGTGTAGTCCGCACCGGCGACCACGTCGAAATTGAAACCTGGAATCGTGGCGTCTATGGTGCCCGGTGCGACTCCGGTTTTGGACGCGTCCTTGAAATAACGGGCACTGAACTCGAGATACTGTCGTAGCTGGCCCCCGGTGATGCGCACGGCGCGCAGCGTGTTCTCGTACGGATACAGGCGCGAGAGGGCCGCCACCGTGACCGCCCCCGAATCAAATGCCGCGTCCAGGGCGAACGACGCGGTGGCGGCAAGGTCTGCACCGGTGCGTCGCCGCATGACCTCCAGCATGAAGTCCACGATCGGCGTGTCACGCACCCGAGACGAATCCGACGACCAGCGGGCCGTCGTGGTCGCTACAGTGCCAGAGATGTAGCTGACGGTGGCATCATGAAGGCGCTGCGTCACCGATAGCACTGCGTGTTGTTCCGCGTGGCCTGCCGCACGAACTAGTACGCCCTTGCGTTCGCTCACGCGCCAGCGCCCACCCTCGCGCCGAACGGTCAACGTCGCCAAGCCAACGCTGCCTGCCCAGTTTCGCGGTTGCATGAGCAGCGTGGAGCCGACGAGGGAATCCGCCAGCTCCCGATGTGAGTGGCCGAACACCACCAGGTCCAGGCCCGGCACTTCTCTCGCCACGCGAGCGGCCACGTTTTCGCTGGGCAACCCGGTGGCAACGGTATCGTAGCTGGCCGCCTCGTCCAAGCCGGAATGCAGCACGACCACCACCACGTCCGCTCCGCGTGTGCGCACGGCGGCCGCCTCGCGACGGACCGCAGGGAGAATGTCGCCTAACGCCATCTTCCCCCGCAGATGATCACGGTCCCAGACCATCGCCCCAGGTGTAGTGGCGCCGACGATACCAATCCGAATGCCGTCGCGAACCACGATCCGGCTGGCGGCAAAGGCAGGTGCGCTCCCGAGAGTGCGGGCGTTGGCGGCCAGCATCGGAAACTCGGCCTGCGCTACGGCTCGGCGCAGGAACGGAAGCCCGTAATTGAACTCGTGATTGCCGATCGTCGCCGCGTCATAGTGCATGGCGTTCATGGCGGCGATGACCGGATGTAGATCGCCGCTACGCACACGAGCGGCCACAAACGTGAGGGGATTCCCCTGCAGAAAATCCCCCGCGTCGACCAAGACGACGCGCTGAGGATTTGCCTGACGTACCGAATCCACGATCGTAGCAGCACGCGAGAGGCCGCGTGTGGAGTCAGGAACTGCGCCGTAGTAGTCCCATCCACGGATGCGTCCGTGGACGTCGGTAGTCGCGGCCACGACAATTCGCCGTTCCTCGCCTTCCTTTGGCGCGGTGCCCTGAGCCATCGCGACGGCGGGCGCCCAAATGGCGATCGTGCGCAACATGTTCAGCCGCATACGGATGAAGCTTAAGCAGTGCAGACTCCGGCGGCGAGGAAAGTTCGATCCTCTGATTGACGTGCGACCGGGCACCGGCGAGCTTCCGCCCATCCCCGACGTCAGACCCCTGCGTTGCCCCGATACAGAATCGTGACAGCTGGAACGCTTTCCTTTCTCCTCGGCGCGGGTGATTGTCCGTGCGGCCAGACAGCATATCGGGGCCTTCGGTGAAGCCGCTTATCATCGGCATCGCCGGCGGAACCGGATCGGGGAAGTCCACGGTCGCTCGCAAGGTGGCCGACGCACTGCAGGACTCGTCTGTGGCGTCGATCGACATGGATGGGTATTACCGCAATTTCGCGCACGTTCCAATGGAGGAACGGCGTCGTATCAACTGGGATCATCCCGAGACCCTGGATCTGGATCTGCTCGTTTCCCATCTCGAACAACTTTCGAGGGGCGAAGCGATTCAAAAGCCCGTGTACGACTTCCACACCCATACACGAAGTGCGGACTCAGAAGCGGTACCAGCAGCGGATGTGGTGGTCGTGGATGGCATTCTGTTGTTTGTCGACGAGCGTCTTCGATCACTGTGTGACGTGAAAGTCTTTGTCGACGCGGACGCGGATATTCGGTTGGTGCGGCGGATCGAGCGGGACATCCATGACCGCGGGCGTCCGCTAGAGGAAATCCTGCAGCAGTACGTGAGTACGGTCCGTCCAATGCACCTGCAGTTTGTCGAGCCAAGCAAGCGATGGGCAGACGTGATCGTACCGCGTGGTGGACACAATGAGGTGGCCGTCGAGATGATTGTCGCGAAGATTCAGCGACGACTGGAGCAGCGAAGATCGTGACGAATGGCAAGCCCGCTGGTGAACGGATCCTCGTAGTCGACGACGAGCAGGACATCGTCGCCTTGGTCGCCTACCACTTGGTCAAGGCCGGCTACCGCGTGTCGACCGCGACCACCGGGCCAGAGGCACTTCGACAGGCGCAACAGGAGCACCCCGCCCTGATCGTGCTCGATCTCATGCTGCCGGGGATGTCGGGCTACGAAATCCTCGAGCAACTGCGGAGCGACGACTCCCTGCGCGACGTCGCGGTGCTCATGCTCACCGCCCGCCGCGAGGAGCAGGACCGCATTCGCGGGCTTTCTTTGGGTGCGGACGATTACATCACCAAGCCCTTCTCGCCCCAAGAACTCGTGCTGCGTGTCGGTGCTATCCTGCGCCGAATGACACAGGGGCAACAGCCTGGCGGCGACCTTCTGCGGGTCGGACCCATCTCAATCGATCGGGCGGCGCACCGCGTGTCGGTGGAGTCGAAGGACGTGGAGCTGACGCCTACCGAGTATCGCCTGCTGCTCACGCTCGCCGAGCGTCGTGGCCGAGTGCAGGCTCGTGGACACCTGTTGGAGACCGTCTGGGAGGCCGCCCCCGACATCCAGACACGCACGGTGGACATGCACGTGCAACGGTTGCGGTCCAAACTCGGCGTGGCCGGGGAACTCATTGAAACGGTGCGCGGGTTCGGCTACCGTCTGAAGGTGGCCCAACCGCGTAGCGCGTGAGACTCACCCAGCGACTCCTTCTCGGATCGCTTCTCCTCATTGCCGCCTTCCTCGTGTTCGCCGTCGTCAGCTTGGACCGGCGACTCGGACGGCGGCTCCGTGATCAAGCCACCGCGGAAGTGCTGCGCGAGGCGCGTGTGGTGGCCTTGCAGTGGCAGCCCGGGGTTGGTGCCGATTCGCTCGCCGACGCCGCCGGCAAAGCGCTGTCGCGCCGGGTCACGCTCATCGCCCCCGATGGCACGGTCCTAGGCGATTCGGAATTCGATTCCACGGCGTTAGGTGGCTTGGAAAATCACGCGACACGGCCAGAAATCGTGACCGCCGTGGCGTCCGGTGAAGGCACATCCATCCGTCAGAGTCGTTCGGCCGGCGACGAGGAAGTGTATGCCGCCGTTCGCGCCAAGCTTGGTGTGGCGCGCGTGTCCGCGAGCACCAGGATCCTGGACGAGTTGGTGAACGGCATGCAGCAGGACGTGTTGGCGGCCGGCGGCGTGGCGGCGCTGGCGGCGTTGGTGCTGGCGTTGCTTTTCGCGAGGACGGTGGCCCGCCCAATCCTGGAGCTACGTGATGATGCCCGGGCGATTGCCGGGGGAGACTTGTCACGACGGCCGTCGCTGAGTGCGCCTGGCGAAGTCGGCGAGCTGGCGACGGCCTTCCATCGGCTGGCGGAGGAACTGAGTACTCGCTTACAGGCGCTGGAGGCGGACGACGCCTTGCTGCGCGCGCTGACGGAGTCGCTGAACGAAGGCGTCGTAGCGATCGACGAAACACAGCGTGTCGTCCACCTCAATGATCACGCCCGTCGATTGTTAGGCATCAGGGAGCAGACGCCGTTCCCAACGGACCAGCTGCCGCGCGACCGCGTGCTCCGCGAAGCGATCCTTGGCGCGGGCCGTGGAGAGCATACAGACGCGATCGAGATGCAACTGGCGGAGAGGACGGTCGCGCTGACGGTGCGCCCGCGCGCCACCGGTGGTGCCGTCCTGGCGCTGTACGACCTCACGCCGATCCGACGACTGGAAACCGTTCGGCGAGATTTTGTGGCGAATGTCTCGCACGAGCTGAAGACCCCGCTGACCGTGATCAGTGGCGTCGCCGAGACCTTGCAGGATGAGCAACTCCCTCTCGCCGACCGCCAGCGTTTTCTTGAGATGGTACTGGCGAACGCCCGGCGGATGCAACGTATCGTGGACGACTTGCTGGATCTCTCCCGAATCGAGTCTGGGGGGTGGGTACCGAATCCATCAGCGGTTGACCTGACGGCCATGGCGTCGGAGATCTTCGGCGCCGTGCGCGATCGCGCGGCGACACGAGGCGTCACCCTTATCGCCGCGGTGCCAGACGACGCCAGGGAACTCGTGGCCGATCCCACGGCGGTGCGGCAAGTGCTGGCAAACCTCACGGACAACGCCGTGCGCCACACCACGCTTGGCTCCATAACCCTCTTTGCGCGACGGGTGCCCGACGGCACGGTCATCGGCGTCCGTGACACGGGAAGCGGCATACCGGCTGAGCATCTGCCGAGGATTTTCGAACGCTTCTACCGGGCCGACGCAGCGAGATCGCGCGAGGAAGGCGGCACGGGGTTGGGGCTGGCGATCGTGAAGCACATGGTCGAAGCGCATGGCGGACGCGTGTCCGCGGAAAGCCAGGCGGGTCGTGGCACGACCATCGAGGCCTTTTTTCCGTTGGCCGTGGTGGGACACGCGTAGTCGGACCGGCACGGCGGGTCGTGACACGTTCGTTGCAGGGCTGTGAGAGAGACGAGACGGGAACGCAGGAATTTCGATGGTCTCCGTGACAAAGCTTCACGTTGCCTTCCTTCTTCCCGCGGTTCCACATGCCCATTCGACGTGCGTTACTCGTTGTTCTCGGCGCCATTGCGCTGGCGCCAGCATCCGGAACGTTAGGCGCGCAGGCCGCAGCCCGAACGGGACGCATCGTTGGTCGCATCATCGACGTCACTACCGGTCAGGGCATTTCGGATGTTGGCCTCCAGGTCGTCGGGACCACCACCGGAACGGTGTCGGGGATCGACGGGCGGTACACCCTGCCGCGTGTGAACGCCGGATCGGTCACGGTACAGGCTCGCCGACTGGGCTACACGCCCAAGAGCATCACCGGCCTGGTGGTGGAGGCCGGCAAGACCCTTGAACAGAACATCGTGTTGGACGCCGCGACGGTGAAGCTGGCGGCTAGCGTGGTCACGGCGCAGTCGGAACGTGGAAGTGTCAGCGAGGCGCTCGACAAGCAACGGACGGCAACGGCCATCGTCAGTTCGGTCACGACCGAGCAGATCGCCAAGAGCCCAGACGGGGACGCCGCGCAGGCCGTGCAGCGCGTGAGCGGCGTGACCGTCCAAGGCGGCAAGTTCGTCTTCGTCCGCGGACTCGGCGAACGCTACACCACCACGCAGCTCAATGGCACACGCGTGCCGAGCCCCGAGCCAGAGAAGCGGACCGTTCCACTTGATCTCTTTCCCACAGGGCTGCTGGAGCAGATCACCACGTCCAAGACATTCACCCCAGACCAGCAAGGCGACTTCTCGGGAGCGCAACTGGAAATCAAGACGCGCGAGTTTCCCGCGATTCGACAGTTGAGCATGCAGACCACCGGCGGCTACAACCCAGGATCGACTGGCACGCGGATGCTCAGCGCCTTCACGGCAGGGGGCGAACGCTTCGCCAATGTCGGTTCCAAGCGGGACGTGCCGGCCCTGGTGGCGTCGCTCGGCAACTTTCAGGGCATCAACCTGAATCCTTCGGACTACAGCCGCCTGGTCAACACTTTCCGCAACGCCTGGGAGCCATCACTCAAGACGGCGACCCCGAACACCTCGACGTCCATCTCCCTAGGTGGCAACGATCCAGTGTTCGGTCAGCGCATCGGGTACCTCCTGTCTGGCACCTACGCCTTTTCCCAGGATGTGAAGACGGATCAGGTGCGGGCGTTGGCCGCTCGTGGCACGACAGCTGGGTCCACCATCGAACAGGATCGTTTTCAGGGCGAAACTGGCAGCGCCGGCGTGTTGTGGGGCGGCCTGGCGAACTTCAGCACGCTGATCGGTGGTCACACGCGGCTGATGCTGAACAACACGTATAGCCGCACCGCGGACAATGACGCGCGGCGCGAGTATGGACAATTCGAGAATGAAGGATTCCGCGCACGGATCGATCGCAACCAGTACGTCGAGCGCGCCATCCGCTCGTCGCAGCTGGCGGCCGAGCATCAACTGGGCACCAGGCAACGTCTGGACTGGGCCGTTACCTCCAGCGGCGTTCGGCGTGACGAGCCGGACCGCACCGAGTTTGTGTACGTGATCGAGCAGGACACTCCCGGCGGACCGGAACACTTGCGATGGCTGAACAACGGCAACGCCGGCGCCGTCCGCACGTTCTCCAAGCTGACGGAAAGCAATCGTGAGGGACGCGCCAACTACCAGCTGAACTTCGATGCCTCGGGACGGCAGCACTACTTGAAGGTGGGCGGTCTTTATCGCACCACCGATCGTGATGCGGACACCCGCGCCTACTCGATCTCCGCGCCCTTTGCCGACGCCGCGACACGCGAACTGCCACCTGAGGCGCT
Source organism: Gemmatimonadaceae bacterium (assembly GCA_046327745.1). Lineage (GTDB taxonomy): Bacteria > Gemmatimonadota > Gemmatimonadetes > Gemmatimonadales > Gemmatimonadaceae > JABAQJ01. The sequence continues at coordinate 147,233 of JAXLXV010000008.1, forward strand.
GTTCGATGGCCGCTTTTCGACGCCGACCTCGGACTTCTTCCGGCTTTCGCCCCTGTCGCAAGGTGGGTCATACGGCGCCCGGGATGCCTTGGCGGCCGCGTACATCATGGGCGAATGGGCGCTTTCGAACACCGTGCGATTGGTGGGCGGCGCGCGCTACGAACACGACCAGCTCCGGGTGAATGCCGCGTCGACCCTGGGTCAGCCGATCCAGACCAGGAACGACTGGTCCGACATCCTGCCATCGCTGGCACTGAATCTGGCGCCTAACGATCACCAGAATATTCGCATCTCGCTATCGCAGACCTTGGCTCGGCCGGAGTATCGGGAGCTCGTCCCCATCAAGAGTCGCGACGTGTTGAACGGTGACGACCTGGAAGGCAACGCGGACCTGCAGCGAACGCGCATCCAGAATGCGGACCTGCGCTGGGAGTTCTATCCGCAGAGCGACGAGGTGATCTCGTTTGGTGTCTTCGTCAAGGAATTCGACCAACCGATTGAGCGTGTGTACCATGCCGCCGGAGCGACATCCCGCTTCGTTGGATACGTGAACGCGCAGAGCGCCTCGAACTACGGCGTCGAGATGGAACTGCGGCGTAACCTCGGCTTCTTGGGGCGCCCCCTGCGTCCCTTCTCGGGCTTCACGAACATCACGTTGATGCAGAGCACGATCGACTTGGGCGACAACAAGTCGTCGGCGACTAACCCCACGCGCCGCATGGTCGGCCAGGCGCCGTATGTCGTGAATCTGGGCCTGTCCTACGCGACGCGAACCGGGCACACCAGTGCGACGGTGCTGTTCAATCGTGTCGGCGAACGGATCGACGCCGCTGGCGACCTACCGTTGCCCGACGTGATCACGCTACCGCGCAACGTGGTGGACTTCTCACTGCGATTCCCGCTGGGACGTGGGTTCTCCGGCCGGTTCGATGCCAAGAACCTCATGGACGATGCCTACACGACCAAACAGGGAACGGTGATTCGCGAGTCCTACAAGACGGGGCGCGTGATGCAGCTGGGGTTGATCTACAAGCCCTAACGCATCGTCAGGCAGCGCTGGCCTGCCGACTCGCCGAGGGCGCCGTGACAGGGCCGTGACGATCGTGACACACGGCTGCGACGCGGCGCCCTTTTCTTGTCGGGGCAACGATTCCGCCAATCGACCTCTCTCACGAAGGACACACTCGAGATGGCCTCAACGCGCCTCTTCCGACTGATCGGCCTCGCCGCCGTCGTCGTCTCCACCGCCTGCGGCAGTGACGACAGTTCCCCGGTCGAACCAACGCCCAACCCACCACTCGGCCTTGCCGTCAGCGCCACTAGTTCGTCGACTATCCGCGTCACATTTACCAGTACCGCTGGAGATAACAGCTACAACATCGAACGCGCCGAAGGGGCAGCGGGAGCGTTTGCGGCCGTTACATCGCAAGCGGCTCCGGCCACGGCCACCACGGTGACCTACGATGATTCCGGCCTGAAGCCTGGCACCGTCTATCGGTATCGAGTCGCTGCCGTGCGCGGCACGCAAACCAGCACATTCACCAGCGAGCAGCAAACCACCACGGTGGCCTTTGGCACCTTCACGAAGGACATCACCGGCGACATCACGGCCAATACCACGTGGTATCCTGAGACGACGTATGTCCTCAAGGGCTTTGTCCACGTCGGCAATGGCGCCACGCTGACGATCCAGGCCGGTACCACCATCAAGGGAGACTACAACACGTTAGGCGCCTCCCTCTTCATCTTGCGCGGGGCGAAGATCAATGCGATTGGCACGGCCGCGGCGCCGATTGTGTTCACGTCGTCGCAGCCGGCCGGTCAGCGCAAACCAGGCGACTGGGGAGGACTGATCATCATCGGAAACGCGACCACCGCGCGCACCGGCGTCAGCATCGAGATCGAGGGGACCAACACCGTCGCTGGCAATACGCCGGGGACCAACTACAAGGTCACGTATGATGGCGGCAATACGGACACCGACGACTCCGGCGAACTGCGCTACGTTCGCGTCGAATTCGCAGGCTTCGCGCCATCCCTCAACAACGAACTGAACTCGTTCACGTTCGCGACCGTCGGCAGCGGTACCAAGTTGTCGTACCTGCAGTCCATGGCCGGCTTGGATGATTCGTACGAGTGGTTTGGGGGAACGGTGGACGCCGACCACCTGGTTTCGTACGAGTCCGGCGACGATCACTTTGACCAGTCCGAGGGATACCGCGGGCGGATTCAGTACGCCATCGCCTTTCAGAGCACACAGCTCGATATCCGTACCGGCTCAGGCTCGCTCGCCAGTGATCCCGAAGGCATCGAGAACGACGGCTGCCCGGCGACCGCCGCCGGCTGCACCCAGGGCCAGAATACGGCGCCCTACACGCAGCCCATCATTGCCAACTTCACGTTGATCGGTACCGGTGATGTCGCCACCTCGGGCAGTTCCGGGGGCATCGGCATGATGATCCGCCGCGGATCGGGCGGATACTACGTGAACGGAGTCGTCGCCCGATATCCGCGAGCCGCCGTGTCGCTGCGCGACGTCGAGACGTATGCGCGCGCCGGCAACGTGGCCACACCGGACTTGGCAACGTCGGACCTGGCCCTGCGAAACATCTACTTCACGGACGTAACCACGATGTTTCAGGCCACGTCGGGTGCGAATATCCAGAACACGTTTGATCTGGCGGGGAACGCGCTGACCCAGGGTGCGGCCCAGACCGCGTCCCTCTTCACGGCTTTCCCAGCGACGGTGTCCGGCACAACCAACGCTGCGTCATTCGATTGGACGCCAGCGGCGGGATCGCCGATCGCCACGGGGGGTCTGGCGACCTTCACTGGCAAACTGGCCACCGTCGCCGGAACCAAGGTCGCCGGCACGTCCTTCCTTGGCGCAGCGGATCCCGCCGGCGTGAAGTGGTGGCAAGGATGGACGGTCTACTACAAGAACTAGTTCCGCGCACGCCCAAGCGGCCGCTCCGTTTCGTCGGAGCGGCCGCGTCTCACTCGCCTAACGTTTGCAACCGATGCCCACGATCACCCGTCGCGCCTTCGTGTTTGCCTGCCTCGCCGCTGTCGTCGTCCCTGGCGCCGCGTCGATCATTTCGCGAGACGCGGTAACCGGCGTTCCCTCGGTGACCGCTTCGCGGCCAGACTCGCTCCCGTCCGCACTTCGGGACTCGCTCGCGCGCGCTCGACAGGATTCCATCAATCGGTCGCAGCCCGGCTACGTGGTGGATAGCATCCGGCCACTCGCCGAGGAGATCCGTCGCTTCCGAGAGCTGGCCGGCACACCGACTTCCGCGTTCGAGGGGGGAACGCGTTCTCAGCGTGAGCTGATCCAAGCCTTCGCCATCGCGCTGGAGCAATCCGACAGCTCGGCGCTCAATCGACTCACCATCTCTATGCGTGAGTTCGCCTACCTCGTCTACCCATCGTCTCCCTATGTGAAGGCGCCGTATCGACAACCACCCGGGCTGCTCTGGCGCACGATTGCCGGCCCGAGCGTCGTGGGGCGCGCGCGACTCCTGCACCGGATGGGTGGGCACCCGCTCTCGCTCAGCGGGCTCAGTTGCGATACGGCGGCTGAGCGTCAGGGCGACAACGTGCTGCATCCGAACTGCCGCGTCGATATCAAACAGCCCGACGGAGCCATCGTCAGGCGGCGCCTCTTCGGTTCAATCATCGAGCGTCACGGGCGATTCAAGTTCATCAGCCTGCAGAACGACATCTGACGAGGCCTCTCATCGTCATCGTCTTGTGACCGGTTGGTGACTGCAATCTGAACGACAGCGCGCCCGCGCCTCTGCACATTGCAGCTGTTGGAGTCATCCTGCGCCCGCGTCTTCAGGCGGCACCGGGGCGTTACGCGTTTGTCGCGGATCCGTTACAAACGGCCGGTAGGGTACCGTATCTCGTTACAAAGCCATCGGGCGTACGGCACACCTAACCCATTACGGTACCGACCGTTGAGACACATTTCCCACCTGGTCCTGTCGTTCGCAGTGGCGTCCCTCGCGTTGTCACCCATCACCGGCTCGGCCCAAGACACCACCAAGGTGGCACCGCCGGATACAACGCCTCAGGCGGCACCCCCTCCTGCCGCCGCTCCGTCCTTGCCGTTCGCCTTCAGCGGCGTGATGTACGCCAACTTCCAGTACGGTGGCCTGAAGGGAAACCGCGCGCAGAATCGTTTCGATCTGGACCGCGCTTACCTGAACTTCCGAGCCGGCGCCGGCGAGCATGACAGCGTGCGTGTGACGCTGGACGTGTACCAACAGCGCGACACGACCAACAGTGCCTACTATCGTGGGTGGGCCGCTCGCCTCAAGTACGCGTACGTCCAGTACGACTACATCCGCGGCCTGGGCGACGAACTCAAGGCGAACATCCGGCTTGGCCTGCTGCAAACCGTCGTCATCGAGCGCGAGGAGCAGACGTGGCTGCGCGGTCTGGCCAATGTCGCGATTGAGCAGAACGGGTTCTTCGCCTCGTCCGACGCCGGCGTCGCCACCACGGTGGCATTCCCCAACAAGCGCGGCGAATTCTACGCCGTCATCTCCAACGGCACCGGCTACACGTCCCGTGAGCTGGATCGCTTCAAGGACTACGCCGCGCGCCTGACGCTGACCCCCTGGGCGAACTCCGTATCGTACTTCAAGGGTCTCTCGATTTCCCCTTGGTACTTGAAGGGCGACCGGGCCAGTGATTTTGCCCGGAAGCGTGGCACCGTCCTGGCCGTGAACGACGGACAGCAGCGCGATCGCTATGGGTTGCTGGTCACCATTCGCGACCCACGCCTGTCGTTAGGTGCGCAGGTGGCTCGGCGCGTCGACATCGTGGAGAGCGCGGACACCACCCGCGACTTAACGCCCACGGCGGTCTCGCGAACGGGAAGCGTGACGTCTGTCTATGCCATCGCCAAGCCCCTCCTGTTCATGAACGCAGCACCCGAGTGGCCACTGGGCGTTGTGCTGCGTATGGATCGAGTCAAGAACAACGTTGACGCTGACCCATGGCAGCGCAACGTGATCGCTGGCCTCTCGTGGGACTTTAACAAGAAGACTTCGGTCTATTTCGACGTGCAGGCGCTCCAGCCAAAGAAGGGCAGCACCGCAGCGGACACCCGCACGTTCTACCTGCATGTCATTGCCAATTTCTGAACCAATTGCTCTCGGAGCTTTCATGATTCGCACGCGACTTCTCGCTACCGCCCTTCTTCTCGCTGGCACCGCTGGTCGCACGCAGGCGCAGGGCGTGGACCTGACGGGCGCCGGCGCAACATTCCCCAACCCGATCTACTCCAAGTGGTTCTCGACCTATGCCACCAAGCAGGGGGTGAAGATCAACTACCAGTCGATCGGCTCGGGGGGCGGCATTCGCCAGTTGTCGGAGCAGACGGTCGACTTCGGCGCCACCGATGGGCCGATGTCGGACGACGAGATGGGCAAGGCCAAGGGCGGGCGCATCATCCACGTCCCTACCGTCATCGGCGCGGTCGCGATCACCTACAACCTGCCTGGCCTCACGCAACCGTTGAACCTGGACGGCGGCATCGTCGCCGACCTGTTCCTGGGCAAGATCAAGAAGTGGAATGACTCACGCATCGCCAAGCTGAATCCTGGCGTCGCCATCCCAGACAAGAACGTTCTGGTCGTGCACCGGTCAGACGGCAGTGGCACCACGTACATCTTCACGGACTACCTCTCCACCGTGAGCAAGGAATGGCTCTCGGGCCCGGGACGGGGCAAGGAAGTGCAGTGGCCGGCGGGACTCGGCGGCAAGGGAAATGAAGGCGTGGCCGGGCAGGTGCGTCAGCTCGCCGGCTCCGTCGGCTACGTGGAACTGGCGTACGCGCGACAGAACAAGCTGGCCTACGCCGCGGTGAAGAATGCCTCGGGCGCGTATGTCTTGCCGAGTGTAGAGGCGGCCACCGCTGCGGCCGAGGGCGTGGCGGCGAAGCTCTCGCCAAAGAGTGATTATCGAATTTCCATCGTGAACGCGCCCGGCGCCAAAGCGTACCCGATCTCCTCGTTCACGTGGATCATCCTGTACCAGCAGCAACCAGACGCCGCGAAGGGAAAGAAGCTCGTTGATTTCCTGAAGTGGGCGCTAACGACAGGACAGGCGGATGCACCGACGCTCGACTATGCACCATTGCCATCGGTGATGGCCCAGCGGCTGGTCGAACGTCTCGGTACGGTGAAGGTGGGCGCCTGAGGTCCTTCCGACAGGTTGAACATGTTGCACACATCGCTGGCGCTCACGGCTCCGTTGCGTGGCCCGCACGCGACCTGTCAGCGCGCCTCTCGATGAGGCAGCGGGGTCGCCCGTGCTCGTGAGCCCAACCGCGACGCCGGTCCAAACGACCTCTCTGGTCGAGGGCGAGAGTTCCATTACGGGCGCCTCCACGGGCGATCGGATCTACCGCGCGCTGACAGTGCTTTTCGCCGCGGCCATTCCACTCCTCCTGATCCTGATCGCGGTGGAGGTGCTGCGCGCGGCGTGGCCCGCCCTCTCAACGTTCGGGCTCGGGTTCCTGACGTCGAGCGAATGGGATCCCGTACGGCATCGTTTTGGCGCGGCCCCGATGATTTTTGGCACCGTGGTCTCGTCCGTCCTGGCCTTGTCGATCGCCACGCCACTGGCGTTAGGCGTGGCCATCTTCCTCTCGGAATTTGCGCCACGCTGGCTGCGCCAACCGGTGGCATTTCTGGTGGACCTGCTGGCGGCGATTCCGAGTGTGGTGTACGGCCTGTGGGGCCTGGCGGTGCTGCTGCCAGCCATGCAGGCGACGGTGATGCCCTTTGTGCAAGACACCCTGCACCTGGGCAACACGACGCTGTTCGAGGGTGCCCCGTACGGATACAGCATGGCATCCGCCGGCCTGATCCTGGCCGTGATGATCCTGCCGTACATCTCCGCCGTGTCGCGTGAGGTCCTGATGGCCGTCCCCCGCTCTCAACGCGAGGCAGCGCTCGCGTTAGGTGCCACGCGGTGGGAGATGATCCGCGATGCCGTCATTCCTTTCGCCCGCTCGGGGATTGTGGGTGGTGTCATCCTGGGACTGGGGCGTGCGTTAGGCGAGACGATGGCCGTGACCATGCTCATCGGCAACCGTCACGAGATCTCGGCGTCGCTCTTTGCGCCCGGTTACACCCTGGCCTCGGTCATCGCCAATGAGTTTGCGGAGGCGACGGGAGACCTGCACGTATCGGCGCTGATGGCCTGTGGCGCGGTGCTCTTTGCGGTCACGCTGGTGGTCAACGCGATCGCCCGTTGGCTGGTCTGGCGTGTGGCACGGCAGCCGGCGGGGTCACGATGACAGCACCGGCTGTGCGCCGTGGCGATTCCGAGCCGAAGATTCGCCGGATCCAGGGGCAACGTGGCGCTGCCGAGCGTACCCGCCGTTCCCTGTGGCGACGGAAAGGCGTGAACCTGTTGATGCTCACGATCACCTACGTGGCCGCTGCCGTTGCCGCGCTGCCGTTGGTCTTCATCCTTTGGTACCTGATCAAGCAGGGCATCGGCTCAATCAACGTCGATTTCTTCACGCACATGCCACTGCCCGTCGGTGAGGCTGGCGGAGGCATGGCCAATGCGATCGTGGGAACACTCACGTTGATCGGCCTGGCGGCGGGCATCGGACTTCCCGTGGGCATCGGCGCTGGGCTGTACCTAGCCGAGCATCGAGGCGAGCGTTTTGCTACCGGCGTGCGGTTCCTCTCGGATGTGCTGAACGGCTTGCCCTCTATTGTCATGGGCATCTTCGCCTGGCAATTCCTCGTTCGCCCCATCGGACATTTCTCGGCGATGGCGGGTGGCGTAGCCCTTGGCGCCATGATGATCCCGCTGGTCACCCGGGCCACCGAAGAGATGATCCTTACCGTGCCCAGCTCACTTCGTGAGGCGGCATTGGCGTTAGGCTACCCGCGCTGGCGCACGTCCATGTCCATCGTGTTGCGCACGGCGCTGCCCGGTATTGTCACCGGCGCCTTGGTCGCCGTGGCCCGAATCGCCGGCGAGACCGCTCCACTGCTCTTCACGTCGTTCGGCAACCAGTTCTGGTCGCTCGCTCTGGACCAGCCGATCGCCGCCCTCCCCCTGCAGATCTTCTCGTATGCCATCAGCCCCTACGATGAATGGCACCGCCTGGCCTGGGCCGGCGCCCTCGTCCTCATCGTCATCGTCCTCGTCATCAGCCTCATCGCCAAGTTCGCCACCGGCGCTCGACCCGCGGGCGGAGGCGACTAACGTGGTCACGCCCCTGACGACACGCGTGCATGTGGAAGGTGACGGTAGCGCGCGGCCGCCGGCCAGCGATGCGCGCGCACGCGTCGCTGTGCGACAGCTGGACGCCTACTACGGCGCCGCCCGCATTGTCCGCGGCGCACAAATCGACTTTCTGGATGGTCAGGTCACTGCCATCATCGGTCCCTCAGGGTGTGGAAAGTCGACGCTACTACGCTGTCTGAACAGAATGCACGAGACGGTGGCCACCGCGCGTGTAGAAGGCGAAGTACTACTGGACGGACAGGACATCTATGCGCGCGGCGTCAGCCCGATTGGCGTGCGGCGGCACATCGGCATGGTGTTCCAGCGACCCACGCCCTTTCCCACCATGTCCATCCGCGACAACGTTGCGGCCGGGTTTAAGGCGCAGGGGCGCGCCGCGCCGCCGCGCTCCGAACTCGACGCGATTGTCGAACGGTCCCTGCGGCGCGCTGCCCTGTGGGATGAGGTGAAGGATCGGCTCAAGGAGCCAGCGACCGCGCTGTCCGGTGGCCAGCAGCAACGCTTATGCATCGCCCGAGCGCTGGCCACCGGCCCTAAGGTGATCCTGCTGGACGAACCGACAGCGTCGCTGGATCCTCTCAGCACGCAGAAGGTCGAAGAGCTGGTCTACGAACTGCGCGGGAGTGTCACGGTCGTCATCGTCACCCACAACATGCAACAGGCGGCACGCGTCTCCGATCGCACGGCGTTCATGCTGACGGGCGAACTGGTGGAGGTGACGGCCACACGCCAGCTCTTCACCGCGCCAGCGGACCCGCGCACCGAGGCATACATCACCGGTCGCTTCGGATGACCGTGGCCGAACCCATGAGCATGCCCCCCGCAACGGACATCTCCACCCCCGCTCAGCCGCCGCCCGCAGCACCGGGAACGATTGCCGCTCGCGACTTCGCCTTCTGGTATGGGCCAAAGCAGGCGTTGCATGACATCTCGCTGGTGCTGCCTCCCCGCACGGTGACCGCCCTCATTGGCCCTTCCGGATGCGGGAAGTCGACGTTTCTGCGTTCCATTAATCGAATGAACGACCTCATCACCGGCTCGCGCCACACCGGCGAGATCCTGCTCGATGACGAGGACATCTACGCCCGATCGATCGACACGGTGCAGCTGCGACAGCGCGTGGGCATGGTCTTTCAACGCTCCAATCCGTTCCCCAAGTCCATCTATGACAACGTCGCCTATGGCCCCCGCATCAACGGAGGGCGATCGCGCACCGAACTGGACGCCGTCGTGGAGTCCGCCCTACGCCGCGCCGCGCTGTGGGACGAAGTGAAAGACCGCCTTCGACACAACGCGTTCGGCTTGTCGGGTGGCCAGCAGCAACGACTGTGCATTGCCCGCGCGCTCGCCAACCAGCCGGAAGTCCTCCTCCTGGACGAGCCCTGCTCCGCCTTGGATCCCATCGCCACGCAGAAGGTCGAAGAGTTACTGTACGAATTGAAGTCGGAACTCACGATCGTCATCGTCACCCACAACCTGCAACAGGCGGCGCGCGTGTCGGGAATGACGGCATTCTTCTACCTCGGCCGGCTGATCGAGTACGATGCCACAGAGCGCCTCTTCACCAGTCCGCGCGAAGAACGCACCGAGGCGTACATCACCGGGAGGTTCGGATGAGTCCAGCCGAAAGCGTCGGCTTCCGCCATTTCCACGAGCAACTCGCCGCTCTCAAGCAACGGCTGCTGGACATGTCGGCCCGCTCCGAGGAGCTGGTAGACATTTCCGTGGACGCTTTGCTGACACGGGACAAGGACAAGGCTGACGCGGTTATCCGTGGGGATCGGGAAGTGGACCAGCTGGAAGTGGAAGTGGAGCAACTAGCCTTGGAGCTGCTGGCCCTGCAGCAGCCGATGGCCCGGGACCTCCGCTTCCTGATCAGCGCCATCAAGATCTCGTCCGACCTGGAGCGAGTTGGGGACCACGCGGTGAACATCGCCCAGTCGGCCCTGCGCCTCATTGCCCTGCGGTCATCGGTGATGATCGATCCAGCCATCGAGGACATGGCCCGCCGGGCACGCCGGATGCTCAGCGACGCGCTGGATGCTTTTGTTCGGGCCGACGGCGCCATGGGACGTGAGGTCTGCCGCGCCGACGATGCGGTCGACGCTTTGCACGACTCGATGTTCCGAGTATTGTTGACACATATGATGGCCGATCCCCGAACGATCAATCCGTCGCTGGAACTGCTGCTCGTCAGCCGCAACCTCGAGCGGGTGGCTGACCTGGCGACGAACATCGCCGAGGATGCCGTCTTCCTGGCTGAGGGGAAGTCCATCAAGCACCGCGCCGAAATGGACGCCCCGACGGCGACCTCCCGCAGCGCCGGATAACGGGATGAGCGCGCGGGCGCACGTGCTGGATATTTCCACCAAGACGCCCGCCGCGGACAAGCGGCAGCGGCTCGCCGCCATCGACATCGGATCCAACTCCATCCGGCAGATCATCGCCGACGTGACGCCTTCGGGTGAAATCCTCGTCGTCGACGAAATGAAGGCGGCGCCCCGACTGGGCGCTGGCCTGGACAAACATGCCAAGCTGAGTGAAGGCTCCATGCGGCACGCCTTGGAGGCGATCGGCCGCATGGCCACACTAGCCCGCCAAATGGGCGTGTCGCGCGTGGACGCCGTGGCAACCAGCGCCGTCCGCGACGCCGCGAATCGGCGGGACTTCCTGGACCGTGTCCGCCGGGAAGCCGGTATTCGCGTACGATTGCTGGACGGTGAGGATGAGGCCCGGCTTTCCTTCCTGTCCGCGCTCGCCCATTTCGACCTTGGCATCGGGCGCGCCGTGGTCATGGATATTGGCGGCGGATCGTTGGAACTGGCGATGAGCGCCGACGGCTTGATCGAGCGACTGGTATCCCTGCCCTACGGCGCCATTCGCATGACCGAGCAATTTCTCGGCAACCGCCCAACGCGCAAGGACGTGCGCAAGCTGCGGGCGCATGTGCGAGATGAAATCCGGAAGGCTCTTCCCGTCCGCGACTGGCGGGGCGCGCAGGTGATCGGCTCCGGTGGCACCTTCACGAACCTGGCCGGGATGCACCTGTATCGGCAGGGCTTTCCGTCCGCCGTGGGCAAGGTGCATGGCACCCAGGTACCGCGCGAAGAACTGGAGCACATCATCGACCTGCTGCAGGATGCGTCCCCCGCCGACCGCGCGCTCATTCGCGGATTGAACGCCGGCCGGGCGGATATCATCCTCGGCGGCTTGGCGGTCGCCGCCGAGGTCATGGCGCGCGTCGAGGGGCGTCAGCTGACAATCTCGGGGTACGGCATACGCGAGGGAATGCTCCTGGAGCGCGCGCGCATCGTGCCACAGGCCGCCGATCCTGGCGAAGCGCGAGAGCGCAGCGTGCGCGCCTTTGCCGAGAAGTGTCATTACGAAGTGCCCCACGCTCAGCAGGTGCAACGCATCGCGCTGCAACTGTTCGATGCCATCGGGCCGCGATTGGGATGTGAGCCAGCCGACCGACAGACACTGGCCGACGCGGCGCTTTTGCACGACGTCGGTTACCACATCAACTACGAGGGGCATCACAAGCACTCGTTGCACTTGATCATGCATGCGGATCTGCTGGGCGTGCCGCCAGACGAACAGACGGTGATGGCGCACGTAGCGCGGTACCACCGTGGCGCGGTGCCCCGCCGTTCGCACGCGCCGTATGGCACACTGGATCGCGCGACGCGTCGCCGCATCAAGCGGCTCGCCGCCCTGCTCCGGATCGCCGACGGCTTCGACCGCGGCCACGTGGGGGCGGTGCAGCGCGTGAAGGTGCGATGGCTGGACCGCGCGTTGCGGTTGACGGTCGTGCCGAACCCGCGCGCTCGATCGATCCGCCTGGAATTGTGGGGAGCGAACCGGAAGGCGGCCTTGCTGTCGTCGCTCGCGGGGATCCCCGTCGAGGTGGTTGCTCCCGACGGGACGGTCGTCGAGGACTAAGGGACGGCACCGGCAGTTGCATCACGCGGTAGATGCATGGCAGAAGCACCACGTCCCACGTGCTTCATCGGCACCGAACTGTCTGTGCGCGGGCGTCGCCGCAGGTCCTGAACCTACTCGCGCGGCGCCGTCCCTCGCTTGCGCGCGTGTCGCCGCTTCCCATTCGGCACCACCGTCGCCAGCTCTACCCGTGGCTCCGGCATCGGCGCCAGCGTCGTAGCCTTCATCTCCATGGTGGTGTAGCGCGAATCGGAACGGTCCATGCCCCATGGATCCCTCAACAACTTCCGGTGGGCGCCCCGATCCTCATCATCCCCCGGGGAGCGCTGCGTGTACGTCCCGTCGGCACTCAAGTCCCACGCCTGACGATTGTCATCCAGGTACACCTGCAGCAGTGATCGCAGCCGCGGGTGCAACGCCCGGTCCTCCACCGGAACCACCACCTCGACCCGGCGCTCCAGGTTCCGCGGCATCCAGTCCGCTGACCCGGTATAGAACTCCTCCTGCCCGTCATTCCAGAACGCAAACAACCGGGAATGCTCGAGGAAGCGACCGATGCAACTGACGACGCGAATCCGGTCGCTCACGCCGGGCACTCCCGGCCGCAAGCAGCAGATGCCGCGCACGATCAAGTCGATTTCCACGCCAGCCTGCGATGCCTCGTACAGCGCGGCGATTAACTCGCGGGATACCAGGGCGTTCATCTTGGCGACGATGCGCGCTGGACGACCCTGCCGGGCAAACTCCGTCTCCCGCGCAATGAGGGCCACCAAGGCCGGCCGCAGGTTCGGTGGCGCGACCAGCAGCTTGCGATACTGCTGCTGTCGCGAAAAACCGGTCAACACGTTGAACAACTCGGAGACATCCGCGCCGATCTCCGGGTTGCAGGTGAACAACCCAAGGTCTGTGTAAATCCGCGCCGTCTTGGAGTTGTAGTTGCCGGACCCGATGTGCACGTAGCGACGAATGCCGTCCGGGTCGCGTCGGACCACCAAGGCTACCTTGGCGTGGGTCTTGAGCCCCGGCACGCCATACGCCACATGTACGCCGTAGTTCTCCAGCGTACGCGCCCAGTTGATGTTGTTGATCTCGTCGAACCTGGCTTGCAACTCCACCAGCACCGCCACCTGTTTGCCGCGTTGCGCGGCCTCGGTGAGGGCTTCTACGATGGCCGTGTCGCCCGACGTACGATACAGCGTCAGCTTGATGGCCAGGACGTGTTCGTCGGCGGCCGCCGTCTCCAGGAAGTTCTCGACGGTCGCACTGAACGACTCGAAGGGATGATGCACCAGCAAGTCGCGTTCGCGCATCACGTCAAAAATCGATCGCTCCGGATCGCGCACCTCGGGCGGAGCTACCGGGGCAAAGGGCACGTCTCGCAGTTCCGGATTGTCGATCGACGCCAGCGACAACACGTCCGCGACGTCAAGGAGCGGCCCGGTCTCGAACACGTCGCGTTCCGTCAGCGGCAACGTCCCCAGCGCGGCCGGCCCTTCACGCAATTCGGTGAGCAGCAAGTCACGCAGGTGCGTCGGCATCCCCTCCTGTACTTCCAGCCGGATTACTTCTCCAAAACGCCGCTGAAAGATCTGCTCCTCGATCACGGCCAACAGGTCTTCCGGCTCGTCCTGCAGGGGAACGTCCAGGTCGGAGTAGCGCGTGATGCGGAAGGGATGCCAGGAAAGGATCGTCATCCCTGGAAACAAGGCCGGCAGGTGCGCCCCGATCAGGTCTTCCAGCGCCACAAAATGATTCGGCCGGCCTAACGGCACCCATCGGGCCAGGCTCTTTGGCACCTTCACGCGGGCAAACAGCTCGCCGCGTTCCGCGTCATGAAGCCGTACCGCCAGCGACAACGACAGGTTGCTGATGTACGGAAAAGGGTGGCCCGGATCCACGGCCAGAGGAGTCAGCACCGGAAACACATGCTGTTCGAAGTAACGCTCCAGCGCCGGACGCTCCTCTGCGTTTACCTCCGACATCGTCACGAGTCGCACGCCATGCTCGGCCAGCGAGGGCAGCACGTCCTCGTGCAGACACTTTCGGTGCCGCGCACACTGCTCACGAAGCACCAGATCGATCGCGTCCAACTGCGCCTGCGGCGACATACCGTCTGGTGGCGTCGCGTGCACGTTGGCCGCCACCTGCCGGCGTAAACCCGCCACGCGCACCATGTAAAACTCGTCGAGATTGTTGCTGAAGATTCCGAGGAACTTCAGTCGCTCGAGAAGCGGCGTTCGTGTGTCCAACGCCTCATGGAGCACCTTGGCGTTGAACTCGAGCCAAGACAGCTCGCGGTTGATGAACAGGTGTGGTGATAAGACAGTGTCGGTCATGCGTCGATCGCGTTGCTAAGGGCGTGTACGCCGGAGCGCTCGCCCGCTTCGGGGATGGCCTAGAAAGATACCGCTTCGGGCCAGCGCTGCCCGCGTCGATCAAACGCAGGCTTACATATTTCTCGTTAACGCATTGACAATAAATGAGTTAACAGCGTGAACGGTTGCTACTCGTTGAGTCATTTCCGCCCGCCAGAAAGGGGTGGCCTGCCCCCGAATTGGCACCAGAGTTGTCCGGTCGATCTCCAGTTGTCAGCAACCGGCAACCGGCCGTAGGGCTGCGACTTCGACGTCGATGAGCCGCGAAATCGGTTGAATGAGGGACTCTCCTCCCAAGGGCGTCGCGAGCGCGCACAATGACTCCAGCGCACTCCAGTCTCCGTCCATCCACTCTCGCGGGTAGTCATCCAGCACTCGTGTGGCCCCTCGCGACAAGAAGTACAGCCAACCGCCGTGCGGCTGGTGAGGCGCGGCGGCGGGCTGTTCACTGAGTTCGACTGGCGCGATCTCCAGCACTTGCCAATGAAACCCGAACGAGTCGACAAACGCCTTGGATGACACACCTGCCTCCGGGACCACCAGGACCGACGACTTGCCTGCGGGCGCTGAATTGGCGCGGAGTCGCAGTCTGTCGGAAGTGTGGAGACCGAGTTGTTACACGGGCCGTTACAAGCAGCGCTCGGCAGCGTAGATAGTGTGCCGAGTGCTAGGCATCCGATCCGGACGGCGCGTTCGTGTGCGCGGCGTCTTCGCGGATCTCAGGTACCGCCAGCCGCCATGCGCCGTACTCCTCACGTCGGATAGTACGTGCGCTAGATCGGGTTCACCCGCTGGAGAACGAACAGGGCGATCGCCGAAAGGATCGCCGCGGCGGGAATCGTCAGCAACCATGCCCACACGATGCGTCCGGCCACTCCCCAACGCACGGCAGAGAGGCGCGTCGTTGCCCCGACGCCCATGATGGCACCGGTGATCGTATGTGTGGTGCTGACCGGAATGCCAAACTTGGTGGCAATCAGGATCGCGATGGACCCACCGGTTTCCGCCGCGCATCCACCGATCGGACGTAGCTTGGTGATGCGAGACCCCATGGTATGGACGATGCGCCACCCACCAAAGAGCGTACCTAACGAGATGGCCGTATAAGCGCCGATCTCCACCCAGTACGGCACATTGTCGGCATTCTCCACGTGCAGGTAGTGCATCCACCCCGTCTCGCCGGCAAAGATGCCCTTCGCCGAGACGAGCAATCCGACGATGATGCCCATGGTCTTCTGGGCGTCGTTGGCCCCGTGCGACAATGAAAAGATGCCGGCACTCACCAGCTGCAACCTGCGGAAGATCGCGTCCACCTTGCGCGGCGAAGAGCGCTGGAAGATCTGGTAGAACAGGACCATGAAGCACCAGCCGGCCGCCATCCCGATGAGCGGTGACAGCACGATGAACAACAGCGTCTTGGTCCATCCGGCCAATATGATGACAGCGAACCCCGCCTTCGCGACCGCGGCCCCGGCGTATCCGCCGATGAGCGCATGCGACGACGAACTCGGCAGGCCAAACCACCAGGTAATCACGTTCCAGACGATGGCGCCTAACAAGCCGGCCAGGATCACATTCGGCGTGACGTACTGCACGTCGATCATGCCCTTCCCCACCGTCTTCGCCACCGCCGTGCCTACCGTGAAGGCCGCCGCGAAATTGAAGAACGCGGCCCACGCCACCGCCGCCAGCGGGTTCAGGACCCGGGTGCCGACTACCGTGGCGATAGAGTTCGCCGAGTCGTGAAAGCCGTTGATGAAGTCAAAGACAAACGCGATCGCGACGATCGCGACAATGTAGTGCGCCACGGGCTAGGAGTTCTTCAGGGAAATGCTCTCGAGCACGATGGCAGCAGTCTGGCAGCTGTCGAGTGCGTGTTCGAGGGTGTCGAAGAGCTCCTTCCACTTGATCACTTCAATGGGGTCTGGCTTCCCCGCAAAGAGCTGTCCCACCACGTCGTGGTACAGCATGTCCCCTTCCTCCTCGAATCGCTTCACGTCGCGCGTGTGCTTCACGACGGCTCGGGCGTTCTTGATGTTGAGCACCGCCTGCTCCAGCGCGTCAACGGACTTCATCAGGATCTCGCACAGATCACGGGCGCCGTCTCTCGCTTCCGTGATATGGAACATCTGAGCGCGCCGCGCGGTGCCGTCGATCAGGTCGACGACCGTGTCGAGATTCTGCGCCAGGCTGTGGATGTCCTCACGGTCGAACGGCGTGATGAACGAGGAGTCCAGCCGCGTGCTCACTTCGTGCGTGATGGAGTCCGCCTCGTGCTCGACGACCTTGATGGCGGCGACGAAGTGTTCGATCCGGGCAGGCTCCACAAACAGGTCTCGAAGCAGTTCGGCACTCACCTTCATCTTCGAAGCCAGCTTGTTAAACAGCTCAAAGAAGCCTTGGTCGCGGGGTATGAGCGGCACGGGGGTCGGGGGCGGCGTGGGGGTTAGGTTCCGGCGCGAATAGGGACTCGCGACAGCGTCTCAGCCCGTGACCAAGGGGTCACGAAACCGAGACAAAATTACCGCCGACCGAGCCCACGCGGCAGATCTAGACAATGGTGGACTCGGCAGGGCCCTCGATATCGGGCCGCGCTGGCGCAGCGGCCCAAGTCGTCAGAAAGTGCAGCCCCTAATACGCCTTACCGGCTCCGCTCGCATTCTCCGTGGCCGAACATGCACCGCACCCGCAGGCTCCCTCGTGCGCATCTGCCATCGACAGCAGCTCTCGCCAGGGCCGTGGCCCGGCACCTAGACACTTTGCCATGGCGACGCCACTGGACGTGCCAATGCGTGTGGCTCCGTTGGCCAACATGCGAAGTGCGCTCGCACAGTCCCGCACCCCGCCCGACGCTTTGACGCCGAGGGCGTCGCCCACGACCAGACGCATCAAGGCCACCGCTTCGACGGAGGCACCGCCAGCTGCATGGAATCCGGTGCTGGTTTTCACGTAGTGTGCCCCGCACTCCTTGGCCAGTGCGCTCGCCTTGATGATCTCCACCGGGGTAAGGGCCGCCGACTCGATGATCACCTTGACCAGCCGCCCGCCGGCACCTGCAACCACTGCCGCGATGTCGTCTCCGACGTGACGCCAGTCGCCACACTTGATGTGGCCGATCGCCGCGACCATGTCGATTTCGGTGGCGCCATCGCGCACCGCCAACGCGGCCTCGGCGCGCTTGCTCTCTGTGGCAGATGCCCCGAGTGGGAAGCCCACCACGGTTGCGATCCCCACCTCGCTTCCGGCCAGCCGCTCGACGCAACGCCGGACCCACACTGGGTTGACGCACACCGTGGCGAAGTGGTGTTCGCGCGCCTCGTCGCAGAGGGTGTCGATATCGGCACGCGTCGCCTCCGCCTTGAGTAAGGTGTGATCGATGAAATCAGCGATTCGCGCGTTCTCACGCACGAAGGTCACACCGGCGGGCGCTATACCCTGTGATGACGCGGCGGTCGATGGAGTGGAACTGGCAACAGCCGTCACACTGGAGGCTGTGGAGACGCCGGCCTGGCCTGTTGCGCCCGCACCAACTGACGGCTTCTTGGACGCCAGGTCCTGGGCGGCTAGCTGCCGCGCCACGCGCTCCGCGAGCTGACTCAGGCGATCACTCATGATCCCCTCCGCCCTGCACGGCTTCCGTCAGCTCGATCTCGTCGACCACACCGGCGACGACGGCTTGCACGGGAATCTTGGCGTTCTTGAACAGTGTGCGTGCCGCATTCCCTTCCTGGACCACCAGCACGCGCTCACCTACGCCGACGCCAATCACATCCAGAACAATGACTTCACCGGGTTCCTCCGAGCCATCCAACGCGAGACGTCGGACCAGGAGTAGTTTGTGTCCCCCTAGGTTGGTGTGGCGGTGGGTAGCAACGACGTCTCCGACGACACGGGCGATATACACGGAATGCGAAGGGCGTTGAGGGAGGGAAGGAACGTCAGGGAGTTGCCATTTCAGTGCGGTCGACCTTGGCGACGATGCCGGCGTCCACCGCGGCGAACGAATCGTCAAGCGTCAGCGCCGCCTCGCGGGACGTCACGAACACCACGACCTCGCCAGGTCCAACCCCAATACGGTCGACCGCTACGATCGGCTTGCCGTGTGCCGAGCCACTGGCCAGCAACGGCTGGATCCACTGCAGGGTCACCCCCGTCAGCGACTCCTGCTTGATCGTAGCGACCACGCGCCCCAGCACGCGAGCCAATTGCATGCCTCAGCGTCCTCCCGCGAACAGTGGTGGTGTGCTCACGGCGCCGGATTGGTGAACACCACCCGCGCGTCGCCTAACGCGGTACGGCGGCGCTGCAGGTCGGGGTTCACGAACGGTTTCACCAGCACCATCCCCGCGACGAATCCGCCCACGTGGGCCCACACCGCCACTCCGGATGACACCTCTGGGTTCAGCATCATGAGTTGCGGCAATCCACTTAGCACCTGCAGTACGAACCACCACAAGAGCACCAGCCACGCCCGCACCGGTATGACGAAGAAGATGAACAACATGCGGACGCGCACCCGTGGGTACAGGATCAGGTACGCGCCCATGATCCCCGAGATCGCCCCCGACGCACCGACGGTCGGTACTGGCGAGGTAGGATCCACAAAGACGTGCGCCGCGGCCGCAATCAACCCGCAAACCAGGTAGAACACGACGAAGCGTGCTCGCCCCATCGAGTCCTCGATGTTGTTCCCAAACACCCAGAAGAAGAGGGCGTTGCCTAGCAAATGCGCCCAGCTCCCGTGAAGGAACATGGACGTTAGTGGCGTCAGGATGTTGACCGCCTCGTTGTCGATGCTGCACGCGAGCCCGGCACCGATCGGTATGGAGAACCCGATAGCTCGCGTATGGGTGAGTTCGGCGGGCACCATGCCGTAGTTGCACACACTCGCAGCCAGCGAGACGGGGTTGAAGCCTGCCCCCTGAGCTAGAAACCAAGTGGCCGCCATGAGCCCCAAAATTCCGAACGTCGCAACCGGCGTCCGGATCGTGGGATTCTCGTCGCTAAGCGGGATCATTTTGGCTGCGGTTAGTCGAGTTGCTTTGGTGGCCCTGCCAATACGACGGGCTCGAAGTCGTTGCTGCTATTCGGTTTCAGTCAGACTGGCGTAAGAGTCGGGTCCCACGATTGCATAGTCTCTCCGCGTCTGGCCGCGAACAGGCGGCCCGAACGCGAAAGTCGGGCGAGAATTCCTTCGCCCCCAAAGATCCCACGCTGGGCGCGAATCGCCCGGCCGTCAACACTGAGGTTGAGATGGCGGACAAAGTAATCGGCATCGACTTGGGGACCACGAACTCGGTCGTATCAGTCCTTGAGGGCGGCGACCCTATCGTCATTCCCAACTCCGAGGGCGGTCGCACCACTCCCTCGGTGGTCGGCTTCACAAAGGACGGCGAGCGCCTGGTTGGTCAGATCGCCAAGCGACAAGCCGTCACCAATCCCAAAAATACCATCTTCTCGATCAAGCGCTTCATGGGGCGCAAGACCTCGGAGGTGACCGAGGAGAGCAAGCGCGTCCCGTACGCCGTCGCCTCTGGGCCGAACGATCTCGCCTCCGTCGAGGTGGGCGGAAAGCGATATACGCCGCCAGAGATTTCGGCGATGATCCTCCAGAAGATGAAGCAGACGGCCGAGGACTACTTGGGCCATGGTGTCTCCAAGGCCGTAGTCACGGTCCCGGCGTATTTCAACGACTCCCAGCGTCAGGCAACCAAGGACGCCGGTAAGATCGCCGGTCTGGAAGTCCTCCGAATCATCAACGAGCCGACGGCCGCTGCCCTCGCCTATGGGCTGGACAAGAAGGGCAAGGACGAAAAGGTCGCGGTATTCGACTTGGGTGGCGGTACGTACGACATCTCGGTGCTCGAGCTGTACGACGTTGAGGGCACCCGTCAATTCGAGGTGAAGTCAACGAACGGCGACACGCACCTTGGCGGCGACGACTTTGACCAGCGCGTCATCGACTGGCTGGTCGCGGAGTTCAAGAAGGACCAGGGCATTGATCTCTCCAAGGATGCCATGGCCTTGCAGCGTCTGAAGGAAGCGGCCGAGAAGGCGAAGTGTGAGCTGTCGTCCACCATGTCGACGGATATCAACCTCCCCTTCATCACCGCGGATCAGTCTGGCCCCAAGCACCTGAATTATTCGCTGACGCGCGCCAAGTTCGAGCAGCTGGTGGACGATCTGATCCAGCGCACGCTCGAGCCAATGAAGAAGGCGTTGGCCGATGCGAACATGAAGCCGTCCGACATCGACGAAGTCCTGCTGGTCGGCGGATCGACGCGCATTCCGAAGATCCAGACGGTCGTGAAGGACTTCTTCGGCAAGGAGCCGAACAAGGGCGTGAACCCAGATGAAGTCGTCGCCATTGGCGCCGCTGTGCAGGGCGCCGTGTTGACGGGCGAACAGAAGGACGTGCTCCTGCTGGACGTCACGCCGCTCTCGTTAGGTATCGAGACGCTCGGCGGGGTCATGACCGTCCTCATTCCGCGCAACACCACGATTCCTACGCGGAAAGTGGACACCTTCTCAACGGCCGACGACAACCAGACCACGGTGGAGATCCACGTCCTGCAGGGTGAGCGGGACCTGGCGCTGCACAACAAGACCATCGGCAAGTTCCAGCTGACGGGGATCCCACCCGCTCCGCGTGGCGTGCCACAGGTTGAGGTCACGTTCGATATCGACGCCAACGGCATCCTGCACGTGTCCGCGAAGGACAAGGCCACCAGCAAGGAACAGAAGATCCGCATCGAGTCGTCCAGCGGACTGTCCAAGGACGAGATCGATCGCATGGTCAAGGATGCCGAGCGGAACGCCGGCGACGACAAGAAGAAGCGCGAGGAAATCGATACCAGGAATCGGCTGGACTCACTGGCTTACGAGGTGGAGAAGAATTCGAAGGACTGGGCGGACAAGCTCAGCCCGGAGATGAAGTCCCGACTCGAAGCCGCCGTGGAGCGGGCACGCAAGGCGCACCGCGGCGCTGATATGGGTGAAGTAAAGGCGGCCCTAGAAGAACTCACGGCCTCGTATCAGGACGCCGGACGTGCCTTCTACGCCCAAGGAGAGGCGGCTGCGTCGGCGCCCGCTGACGCGGGGGCCGCCCAGCCTACGCCCGACGCGGGTGCGCCCAAGGCGGACGACGTGGTGGAGGCTGATTACGAGATTGTGGACGACAAGAAGTAAGGCGCCGCACGTCACCGAGCGTTTAGGGAAATCCCTCTACGCTTCGGTACGGGTCGGCACCGACCGCCTTCGCGCTGGCATCGCCTGCGCGATCGCGGGGTAAGACAGAACACGGCGGTCGGAGCCTTGGCTCCGACCTTCGGACGTTCTGGCCGACCCGGCAGGGAAACCGTCTGCCCCAATAGGGTGACTACTGGTGTAAGGCACAGAACTTGATCAACGTGTCTCGAATACATTCGTAACAAGCTTTCTTCGAAGGAACAGGACTCATGACGACATCCATTTCCACGCGTGCCAAGATTGGCGGCGGCTTGGCCATCGCCTTCATTTGCGGGTTGATCTTTGCATCGGGTCTGGATCTCACCCGCTTTGGTTTTGCACAGCAAAAGGCCCCGATCGTGCGCACGGCGAGCGCGATTCCCGCGCCAGCCGCGGTGTCCGACTTGAACAGCGCCTTCACAACGATCGCGGAAAACGTCACGCCGGCCGTTGTCTCCATCCAGGCCGAGAAGACAGAGCAGGAGCAACCGCAGCCGCAACAGAAGCGCCGCGGCACGCAACCGAACTTCGAGGATTTCTTCGATCAGTTCGACCCGCGCCGCCAGCAACCGCGTGAGTCCGCAGGCTCCGGCTTCATCGTAAGCAAGGACGGCTACATCCTCACGAACAACCACGTCGTGGCCGACTTCGATCTGGTGACGGTCACGCTGACGGACCACCGCACCTACAAGGCGAAGGTCATCGGACGTGATCCGTCGACCGACGTCGCCGTCCTGAAGATCGATGGCGGAAACCTACCCGCTGTTGCCATCGGCAATGACGACGCCGTGCGCATTGGCGAGTGGGTCTTGGCGATTGGCAATCCGCTCGGTCTGGACTTCACCGTGACCGCGGGCATCGTGAGTGCGAAGGGACGCGGTGCCACGGACCTGCCGAATCTGAACAACGACCCGTATGCGGTCACCGACTTTATCCAGACCGACGCCGCGATCAACCCCGGCAACTCGGGTGGCCCGCTGGTGAACGCGCGCGGCGAAGTGATCGGCATCAACTCAGCGATTGCATCGCAGACCGGCTACTACTCGGGTTACGGATTCGCGATTCCGATCACGCTCGCCAAGAACGTGATGGACGACATCGTTGCCCACGGCCGCGTGCGCCGCGCCGTGCTCGGGATCCGCATTCAGAACGTCGCCCCGGCGGATGCTGCGGTGGCGGGCCTGAAGGACATCTCTGGCGTGAAGGTTGGCGGATTCAGTGGTGAGGACTCCCCAGGTGAGAAGGCTGGCATGCAGCCTGGCGACATCATCATCCGTGCGGATGGCAAGCCGGTGGATCGCGTCAGCACCCTGCAGCGTATCGTCCGTTCGCACCAGCCGGGCGAATCCGTGGATCTGGAAGCCATGCGCTACGGCGCCCGCAAGAGCTTCAAAGTGAAGCTGACGGAGGCGCCTGCCGAGAACGCGACCGTCGCCCGCGCCGAGTCGAGCGACGACTCACCACACAACGGCACGTCGGCGGAGAAGCTTGGCCTCACGTTGGAGCCGGTCTCCCCTGATTTTGCCAAGGCGGCGCGCTTACCGGAAAATCGTCACGGCTTGCGCGTGGTTGGCGTGTCGCCAAATGGTCCCGCCAGGAACAACTTTGCTGGTGGCGGTACCGACGTGATCGTGGAGATCATGTACCCGGCGCCGCGTCGGCCGGTAACGTCCTTGGCCGATCTGCAGGGCGCGCTGGCCAAGCTGAAAGATGGCGACTACATCAGCGTGCTGGTGTTCGACTCTCGCCCCAATGTGCGTGACACCCGCGTCGAGAACATCAGGATCGGCGGTCAATTCTAGGCAGTGCCAAATCGAAAGCGGCCCGGCATTTACTTGCCGGGCCGCTTTTTTGTTGGTGGCAAGCACCCTATGGAGTGATCGCGCGACGATTGAACTCATCCCGCGCCCGCCGCAGTGTCGTCAACGCACTGTCACGCTCGGCCGGGCTGTTCCAACCTGCGTGTTGCTCAGCTCCACCGATCAGGCGCTCGACCCACTGCGCAAAGTAGCGGGCATCAGCGGCGGATCGGATCGGGGCACCCGCGCGCAGCACGTACACAGGACTCGTCGTGCCTAGCGGAAAGGCGTCCAATATGGGATGGACGGCTGAGTCGCTCCAAGCTCGGAGCGTGTACCACGCGCTTCCAGTCACCGGCAGGCTCACGACCGTGTCGGCGGTCATCGGATGGGCACCTAACGGCACTCGCGCGACCACGGTGCCGTTCGACACGATTTCCAGGTGCTTCATCGGAACCGTGGAACGCATCCAGACACGCGCGTGCAGCGTGCGTTGGTTCTCGGAGACCTTGATCTCGTCTCCCGGACCGTGGCCGTCGATCCACAGCCGCACCAGCGGACCATTGGTGGCAAAGGTACGACCGGCCTTCAGGCCGTCGAGAAATGCCCGATGGGTCAAGGGTCCGCGCGTGTCAACAAACACGCGGTCCATGCCAATGTGCCCACGAAGCGAGGCAAAATTGGCCATGGCGTCCGTGCCCCCTCCAGCGGGAATGCGAAAACCCGCATTGAGCGCGCGATACCAGACCTTGAGCGTGGCCCAGTAGTCGTCCGCGAATCCCAACGCCTCGTAATAATCCACTTTCCCCAGCGCAACGTCGACGGGAAAGGCGTGCGACAAGGCACGTGTCGAATCTGCGGGATCTGGATCGAAGTCGAAGGGATGTACGTAGCCGGTGACCCCGCGTTGCCGATGTGCCAGGTCAAACACGTCACTGTTGAGCGGAAAGAGGCTGGCGGCGGCGGTGTTCACGTAGCCGACATAGCCTGGCAAGATGAGGTGGTCCGTCAGCCCCAACAACGCCGTATGTGCCCAATAGCTGGTGTGGTACTCCTGATCGTGTGCGATGATCGTTTCGCTCGTCGACACCGGATCGGGTGCACCCGTGAAATACGACACGTCCGGAATGCGTCCTTCCTTGTTCACGATCAGGTTCTCCACCACGTGCAGGTCCTCGGCGCGCGCCTGCATCAGCAGGTGCGACGGCGTATTGCGATAGGTACCGCCATAGTTCATGTGCACATGCAGGTCGCCGCTGAACCATCCATCAGCGGGAAGATTGGCGATCCGATGAAGACGCACACGGACCGAGGCTCGTTCCCCCGCCCGAACGACCATGGTCTGTCGTTCGACGCCGTACTCCAAGCCGCGGGTCACCTCGATGTGCAGCGTATCGGCCGGGACATGCAACTCGGCGGCTCCGTCGGCGTGAAAATACTGGGCCTCGTATCGACGGGCGCTGCGTTCGAACCCGTCATCGGCGTGCCGCCAGGCATCGTCGGGCGCCCAGCTGCGACCATCCGTGCTGGTGACGGCCACACGCGCGGCCAGTAGGCGGCCGC
The DNA here is from genome assembly GCA_046327745.1 of Gemmatimonadaceae bacterium. Classification (GTDB taxonomy): domain Bacteria; phylum Gemmatimonadota; class Gemmatimonadetes; order Gemmatimonadales; family Gemmatimonadaceae; genus JABAQJ01. The sequence goes on from JAXLXV010000008.1 coordinate 172,428, forward strand.
TGCCGGCGTCCACTACGGTCACGCGCAGCGAAGCGCCGGCCGCGCGCCATGTCCGCGTCAGGGCACGCACCTGGCGACGTTCGCCGCCAGGAATCGACACGACCCACAACGAGGTGTTCCCACCCTCGTTGGACACGTACGCCACCTGGCGCCCATTCGGAGACCATCGCGGATTGGTGGCATCGAAGTCGCCGTATGTCAGCTGCAACGGATCGCCGCCGTCGGCCGTCATCAGCCACAGCTGGTGCCACTGACGGCCAAGATACGACGCATAGACCACCCGCTTGCCGTCGGGCGACCAATCAGGACGCGCGCGCCACGTCGTCTCCTCATCATGCACCGGCCGCATCGAAGCGCCCGGTTCCGAACGTATTCGCCACATGCCACCCGATCCCCAGATCTTCTCCTTGTTGCTGATCAGGAGAAGCTCCGTTCCATCGGGTGACCAGCTTGGCGAGATGTAGTGATCGTACCGGCTGTAGTAGTATCGCGGCAATCCCGAGTCGACGTCATCCGTCACGCGCCTGGGCGCGCGCACTGCACCATTCGCAAAATCACCAACGAATACGTGGAAGCGACCCTCGTACGACGTCGACACCCAAGCCAATCGCTTGCCGTCCGGCGAGAAGCGAGGCTCCACGTTCACGTTGCCGTCCGTTACCAGCGAGCGGTCAGCACCACTGCTCGGGTCCACCACCCGCAATTCCATCGCGTCATTGCGGTACGACGCATACACGATCCATCGCCCATCGGGCGACCAATCCGGCTGATAGTCGTAGCCTGGACCATCCGTCAGCTGCTTTGCCACGGTTTGGTCCAGACGCTGCAGCCAGAGCGTGCCCCCCATTGAATAGACGAGCGTCGCACCGTCTGGCGACCAAGCGGCCGCGCTTGGCCCGCTGGTCAGCTGCGGCAGGTACATCTCGCGGAAGTAGTACGCGTGCGGCTCGCGAATTTGCCGAAGCACGGGCTCGCGCTGGGCTTCCAAGGATACCGGAGACGCCAGGTGCGCCGCGCATGCCGCGGCGATCACCATCATGCCGAACAAGCGTCGGAGAAGGCCCATGGGCGACCTCCTGTTCGACGTGCCACAGATGTTGCGACGATTCCTCTGGTCGATCATTCCGCTACGCCCGTGAACCATCTGGGTCATATGGCCGCGTCACGAAAGGTCTGAGCCGCAGGTGAGCGTGCCGGCCACGCTGCCCGGCGGGCGCTCAGCGCACTACGCCGTGGCTCCGCGCCGCCCTGCCCTCCAATACAACACCCCGCCGAAGAGCACAAAGAGCAGCGCCCCACCAACCACCTTCAGCTCAAACAACACGACACTCGGGGTGTCTGACGGCGGGACACAGGCTACGATCATCGCAAACGTCGTGAGAGCCATGCCACTCACGCCAAGGCCGACGACCCGCAGCCGGCTCACACCTCCGGGTTGCCCTGCCGACGCCCGGATGCCTTTGTCCGTCAGGTACACCAGAAAGAGGTACAGGAACGGGATGAAGTAAATCAAGATCATCGTGTCCAGCAGGATCAGGTAGGCGTTGGCCACCGTGGTCCCCTTCCCCAACACCGACAACAGCAGAAAGAGTGTGGCAAACGACGACTGCACCAGGATGGCGACGTAGGGCGTCTTCCACTTCGGGTGCACCCGGCCAAACGCCGGCGGAAAATAGCGATCCAACCCGATGACGAACGCCACACGCGAGGGGCCGACCAGCCACGCCCCGACGCCACCCAGATTGCCCACGACATACAGCAGCGCGCACAGGGAAACCAACCACCTCAGCGTCGTCCCTGATCCGCCCAGTCCGGCCTGCAGCGCTTGCAGAAACCCCGAGACGACATTGACGTCCTTGGACGGCAAGATCCAGAGCACTGAGATCGTGCCGAGCAGGTACAACCCTACGACGATCGGCGCCGACAGCAGCACCGAGCGCGGCAGCGTCTTCGACGGATTGTCGATTTCGTCGCTCATGGTGGCGCCCAGCTCGATGCCGGTGAACGCAAAGGCAATCGACGCCCACAGGTTCAACTCCGACAGCTGGCCAAGGTCCGGCACCACCGTGGACCACGAGATCGGATTTGCCGCGGGATGTGAGACCATTGCCATTACGCCGACCACCAGCAACACGGCCCCCGGTGCCAGCAGGCAGATTGCCCCGACGTTCTGCAGCCACTTGCCCGTGCCAAGTCCGATGATGTTGACGAAGGTCGCAAACCAGAGCATGACCAAGGTCGCCGTCAGCACGTACGTCCAGTCATTCTCCAACCCGCTTCCACCCTTGCCGATGGCATAGGTGGCCATGACCGCCGAGGCGATCAACAAGTTCGGATAGTAGAGCAGGTTGTTCACCCAGTAGCACCAGCCACAGAGGAAGCCGTGTCCCTCACCAAAGGCGGCCTTGGTCCAGGCATACACGCCGCCCTCGTGTGGGTAGCGCGCGGACAGGTCGCTGACCGCCAACCCCAGCGGTACGAAAAAGAGCAGCGCCGCCAGCACCCACAGCGACAACACGCTGGGCCCAGCGGCGGCCGACGTGGCCAGCCACCGCAGGCTGATGATGCCCACCACATTCAGCAAGACTAGGTCGCGCAGTCCTAGGGCGCGCGGCAGCACCACCGGTGTGACCCCGGTGGTGGATGTTGCAGCTGTGGCCGCCGGCCCGTTCACTGGGCCCCCAGACACTGGTCAATGATCGACAAGCCGGTGTCGATGTCGTCGGCTCCAATGACCAGTGGAGGCGCAATGCGCAATGCGCTCTTGCCGGCCCCCAGCAGCAGCAACCCTTGGGCAAACGCATCTTCGACCAGACGATGCACGACCTCTGGCGCCGGTTCGCGCGTGGTCCGGTCCTTCACGAACTCCACGCCGACCATCAGTCCACGTCCGCGGACATCGCCAATCGACGAATACTTCTGCATAAGCGCCTTGGCCCCAGCCAGCAGGCGATCTCCCATACGGGCGGCGTTGGCCATCAACTCGCTCTCTACCAGGTCCAAGGTGGCCAGCGCCGCCGCGCAGCAGACCGGGTTGCCGCCGAACGTCGACCCGTGCGAGCCATTCTGCCATCGATCAATGCTCTCACGCGCGATCATCGCGCCAATGGGCATGCCGGACCCAAGTCCCTTGGCCGTGAGGAGAATGTCCGGCTCCACCCCTTCATGATCGCAGGCCCACATCTTCCCGGTGCGGCCGATGCCACTCTGCACCTCGTCAAACACCAGCAGGATTCCGTGCGTGTCACAAAGGGTGCGGAGAGACTGCAGAAATCCCGGTGGAGGCACCACGTAGCCTCCCTCGCCCTGGATAGGCTCCACAAAGATTGCTGCGACGTCCTTTGGATCCAGGTGCCGAGTAAACAGGTCGGCCTCAATGTTCGAGACGCAGGAAAGATTGCAACTGTCGGACTGGGCGCACCAAGGACAGCGATATCGGTACGCGTAGTTCACGTGGTGCACGTCCGGCAGCAGCGGACCGAAGCCCGCGTGCTGGCGTGCCTTGCTGGAGGTGAGGCTGACGGCACCGGTGGAGCGACCGTGAAAGGCTCCCTTGAAGGCCACCATCGCCGTTCGGCGCGTCGAGTGCCGCGCCAGCTTGATCGCCGCCTCCGTCGTTTCGGTCCCGGAGTTCGTCAGGAACACCCGCTTCTTAGTGGGCCCCGGGGCCAGCTTGGCCAATCGCTCACACAGCGCGGCCATGGACTCGTAGTAGAAGTCCGAGCCGCAGATGTGAAGGAACTTCCCCGCGGCTTCCTGCACCGCCTGAATGACCTTGGGGTGTCCGAACCCGGTAGACGCCACCGCAATGCCGGCCATGAAATCCAGATAGCGGTTTCCGTCCACGTCTTCCACCATGCAGCCGTCACCACGCGCGACTACCAGCGGATACTCCTTGATGTAGCAGTGCGACGTCCAGTCGCGATCACGATCGACGATCGCTTTGGCCTTGGGGCCCGGCGGCGGCGTCACGATCCGGGGGTATGTGCGGGAAGTCATAGGCTTGGTCCGTGTCAGTCGTCAGACCACGGTCGCATCCAGCGCCATGCGGAAGCGACGTGTGATCTCGTGTATTTCGTCAGGTTGAACAACAAAAGGCGGCGCGATCATGACCAGGTCACCGTTCACGCCGTCGGCGTGCCCGACATTCGGCCACACCACCAGCCCTGCGTCCTGCGCGGCCTGCGTGAAGCGCTCGGCGAACTTGGCCGTCCGATCGAACGGTACCCGCGCCTGCCGTTCGGCAACGAACTCCACGCCGGCCAATAGCCCCTTGCCGCGCACATCCCCCACGTTCGGATGATCCAGCAACGTCCGCAGCGACTCGAAGAGCAGTGGCTCCATGGCGCGGACCCGATCGAGCAGGTGATGGCGATCCAAGTATTGGAGCGTTGCCACCCCAGCGGCGCAGGTCACGGCGTGGTGCGAGAACGTCTGGGCGTGCACGAAGTAGCCCGACCCGTTCGCCACCGCGGCCACTACCTGGTCAGTGGCCAGCACCGCGGACAACGGGAGGTACCCACCACTGATGCCCTTGCCTAACGTCACGATGTCCGCGTGCACGGGCCAGGCCTCGAGGGCCAGCCAGTGACCCGTTCGCCCCGCCCCGCTCAAGACTTCGTCGGCGACCAGAAGCACGTCGTGGCGATCGCAGATCTCGCGGATTCGTGAAAAGTATCCGGCACGGGGCACCGTGGCCCCCGTTGAACTCCCACCCACCGGCTCGGCGATGAAGGCGGCGATGGTGTCCGGACCTTCACGAAGGATGGCCTCTTCCAGCACGTCGCCGTCGCAGACCCGGCACGGGCGCGACGCATCCCCCCGACAGCTGCACCAGTAGCCGAACGGCGCGGGAATCCGGACCACGTCGACCAGCCATTCACCGTACAGGCGACGGTAGTGCTCGCGCGCCGACGCCGACAAGGCCAGCATCGTGTTGCCATGGTACCCCGGGGATAGGGCGATCACGCGGTGCTTGGTGGGCCGGTGGCGCTCCACCCAGTACTGCCGCGCAAGCTTCAACGCAGCTTCCACGGCCTCCGATCCGCTCCCTAGGAAATACGCCTTGGCGTACGCCGGCGACCGTTGCACCAGCGCCGCAGCGAGCTGCTCGACGGGTGCATTCGTGAACGCCGTGCCATTGACGTACGCCAACTCTCGCGCTTGATCGCCGATGGCGTCGGCAATCTCCCGGACGCCGTGTCCCACGTTGACGACCATGGCACCGCCCGATGCGTCGAGGTATCGCTTGCCGTCGGTGTCTATTAACCAGCACCCGTCGCCGGCCACGATCTGTGGAAACGTGCGTCGAAGGTTGCGATAGAAAACACTCGAATCGGGGTATCGATGCAACGGCGTGTTGGAATCGGTGGGGATCGGCACGCTACGGCGATAGGGGGGCGAGGGCCAATGTGCGCCCCCGCAGCGACTCCTCGCCAGTAGCACCGTCCATCCCAACTCGCTGTCTCTGAGCCTTTGAGTTGTGTACCTTATGGTCAGCCGGCCCCGCCGTGCTACGCGGAAGTGGCGGAATTGGCAGACGCGCTGGACTTAGGATCCAGTGGGGAAACCCGTGCGGGTTCGAGTCCCGCCTTTCGCATGGCGCCTTGCGCGCTGCACCCTCAAGGAGGTCAAGAATGCATCGTGGTGTGTTGGCCCTATGCCTGGCCGCGTCCCTCAATGCCTGCTACACGTATGTTCCGGTCCATTCAGACGCCCCGGCGTCCAGCCCCGATGTCGTCCGTGTGGAGCTGACGGATCAAGGAACGGTCGATCTCACGCAGGCATTGGGTGCGTCGGTGCAGTACGTTGAGGGCCCGGTCACGCAGATGTCCACGACGTCACTTGAGCTGCAGGTTGCGTCGCTACGACGACGCGGTGAGACGTTGTTCAAGGACTGGACCGGCGACAAGCTGACCATCCCCGCCAGCAGCATTCGGGGCGTCGAGGTCAAGACCATGGATCGGCGCCGGACGACGGCCGCCGTGGTCGGCGCAACCGCCACGGCGGTCGCGATCGTCATCATCGCGGCCAAAGCGACGAATCTCTTCGGCGGCGGTCCCGGAAAGGTGATTCCTTCCAACATTCGGTAGGCCGGAAGGGAGAGTGCCGAGCCGTGTGACCAAGAGAGCGCTGACGCCCCAGAACATTCGCACATTGGCGTTGGCCCTCCCGGAGGTCGAGGAACGGGCGCACATGGGTCGACCGGACTTTCGCGTGCGCAACAAGATCTTTGCGACCCTGCCGCCCGACGGCCGGTCCTTCAACGTGAAAATTGCGCCGGTCAACCTCGATGCGCTGGTAACCGCCTCGCCCGAGACGTATCGAGATGTGTGGGCGGGTCGCTGGGTCGGCGTTCAACTGAAGGGGGTCTCTGCGCAGGAGGCCACGCAGCTGCTGGAAGACGCGTGGAACCTGGTGGCTCCATCCCTGCTCCGCCGGTCAGCGTCGTCAGCTCAAAATCGGCGCCGGCCCTAGTCGCATCCTAACGATCGAGGCGACGCACAACTGGCTCCCGGAAAAACAAAGGAGGCAGGATCCAGTGGATCCTGCCTCCTTTGCGCTTCCGTACGAGTTACTTGCAGAGACCCACGTACTTGGTCCCCTTCACGCCATTCAGCAGGTCGTTCGATTCCCGCTCGGAGAACCCGATCGGGAACAGGCAGCCCGGCTGCTTGACGCTGGTGGAATTGGCATTCCAGTTCGCATCCACCACCTTCCAGCGGTACATGTCGTTCCAACGGCGTCCCATGAACAGCAGGGCGACGCGACGCTCGAACTGCAGCACATCGCTGCGCGACAGTCCGGACGTGCCTTGCAGCACGCCGCCGACATACGCCGGGGCCAAGCCCTTGGCCGCGCGGAACGTGTTGATCGCGGCGTCGAACCCAGCGTTGTCGCCCGCGGCCAATTTCGCCTCGGCAATCAACAGACGCATCTCGTTATCCGAGACCACCCGAATGGGCGGCAGGTTCGGATCACCAGCGTACGAGCAGGCGGTTGCACTGCACGTCGCCATGTTCGTCAACAGGATGTTCTCGGTGGAGAACGGTTCCTGCTTGTTCGCCTCAACGATGTCCTTGAGGATGATGCTAGTGGGCTTGTTCGTCGGACCAAGCGTCACGAAGTACGGCGACGTGGTGATCTCGACGCGGTTGTTCAGCTCAAACCCGAAGGGGGGATTCCCCTGGTTCACCGACGTCACCAGCACGTCGTGGCTCGTGAACCCGGCCGCCAACGCCGCCGCCGCATCCGCCGCGTATCCGTTGTCGGACACGAGCGGGTTCGTCGGATTCGCCGGCACCGGATTGAGCTTCGCCCACACGCCCTTCGCGTGCTTCACCCGGGCACTCATGGCGAGGAGCGTCGGCCGCAGGTCGCCGTTCATCGCCAGGCCCTTGCTCACCGCGCTCTGGGCACTGTCATACATCTTCGACATGTTCGTCTCGCCCACCGGCGCACCGGCCACCGTGCGGTCCGAGATCGTGAAGTCATCGTACATGTCGCCGATCGCCACGTACATCACGGCCTTGTTCAGGTACGCGCGTTCCAGGAACGCGTCGTCCGGACAACTTGCCGGCCTTCTGGAAGCCTTCGAGCAGCTTCACCGCGTTGTCCGCCAGCTTCCAGCGCGCTTCGTTCACGTTGAACGACGCCGCGTTGGTGTACTCGTTGATGCGGCCTGGCCCTGGTCCAGCTGCTGGTAGTCATCCCGCGACCCGGAAGATCGTCTCGTCCGTGATGGCCGCGTAGGGCGTGTAGATCGACTGCATGGCCCGAACGGCGCTGTTCTCCGCGCCGTTGATGATCGTGCCGGCCGCCGCGGAACCGTCCAGGGCGTCCGACGTGACGTTGTTCGGGTTGTCGACTTCCAACGCCCCGAACAGGCCACCGGCGCAGGGTGGCCAGGCGCCGCCGCGGCGCGGGCCGGGCGAAACTGGGGGTGGATGTCATGTAGAGTCGCTCCATCTTGGCCGGCAAGGCGGACGGACAAGGGCGGCCGCGGGATGGGCATGCCGAAGCCGTCGATGCCTTCGTTGAAGCGTTCTGGAGACCAGCGCCCACACCGGCGGAATAGATGTTGATTTCCGGATCCTGACCGATGTAGTGCGGGGCCCAGAGCATGAGGTTGCGGCCCGTCAGGGACAACGACAGATCGCGAGCGCCGAGGCGTTCAGCCAGCGAACGCGCCGCCGTGTACGTCACGGACAGTTCGCGCCACCGGACAAAGTCACCCGGCGACTGCTGGTTCAAGCCTGGATACGAGTTCGCCAATAGACCCAGCCAGTCCTTGGCTGCGGCGAGACGCTGCGCACCGGTGCTGGCCGGATTGCGGGCACGCTTCGACCTTCGCGGCAGCTTCGGTGTTTTGGCCACGCGCGTTCGCATTGCGGAAGGCGCAGGTCAAGCAGGTGTACTGATAGTTCCCGCCCTTGTATTCGAAGAGCGAGTACACGCGCCAGTTCTTGCCGATGGACACGGACCCACCGAAAGAACCCGTCCAATCCGGGAAGGGCTTGCCGGTGAAGTGATCGAGCTTGTCCGTGTCGCCATCTTCGTCCACCAGCAACACGACGTTGCCAGCGACCAGCTTGGACAGCGGCGATGGGCCGGCGAGGGCCGCGGCTACCTGCGCCTCGGTATCCGGCAGTCCGTCACCGTTGAAGTCATATGGCAGTTCGCCCGAGTTTAGGCAGGTGTACGTCTTGCCTGCTGGGCGCTCAGAGCACGGACGCACCAGCTTCGCGCCGAACATGGCGCCGGGGGTGAAGCCTTCCTTGATGTAGTTGCGGTACCGCGGATACGAGCCGCCGACCTTGATCTCCGCCGCGCCACCTAACGAGGTGACGGTCTGCGACAAGTAGGCGCCGTTCACGAAGACGTCGGCGGAAAGGTTCGCCTTCTGGACCAGGAATGCCTTGATGCCGATCTCGTGTCCGAACGCCTTCATCTCGCCGATGTTCGACAGCTGCGTGGCTTGGAAGCCACCAGAGATCGGGTACTGCTTGTCCACCAGGAGGTCTTTGATATCGCGGTGGAAGTAGGTGTACTGGACGCCGATCTTGTCGGCAAACATGCCCAGCTCAGCGCCGCCCTCGATTTCGGTAGAAACTTCAGGCTTGAGGTCCGGATTGCCGATGTTGCCTGGTGACAGGCCGGAACCGGCGTCGCCAGAGAGCGGATTGAACGTCGTGAGCTTGGAGAAGGCACCTGGCTGACGGCCCGACTGACCCCACGCGCCGCGCAGCCGGAGGGCCGAAATCCCCAGCATGGGCTTCCAGCTCGCACGATCCGACGGAACAACGGAGAGCGATACCTTGGGATACAACACGCCGCTGGAACTCTTGCCGAACGTGGAGCTGTAGTCGTAGCGGGCACCGCCCGTCACGTAGATCCAGTTCGTCAGCCCCAACTGCTCCTGGGCGAAGAACCCGCCGTTGACGGTCTCGCTGATCGCCTCAAGCGCCTGGGCGTCATCGCCGGCTGGCGTGACGTTGATACCGGGACCCGGGAAGTTGTGATTGAACGAACCGGGCTGCGCCGACTTGGAGAAGAAGCCCTGCGCACCAAGAACGAACGAGGAGTTCAAGCCAAGGACCGGACGGGAGTAGTTGATCTTGGAGTCCAGCGTGATCTCGCGCTGGTTGCGGTCCTGCACGGTACGGTTCCCGGCCGGATCGTTGTTGTACACGCCATTGAAGTCCGTACCGAACGGCTGGAAGCCGAAGTTCTGGCCACCCGTGTAGTCCACACCAGCCGTAGTCGCCCACGACAGGTTCTGCCACGGCGTGTACGTCACGTCCACGGCGCCGATGATCCGGTCGATCTTCTGCTGCGTGTGAATCGCCATCAACTCTTCCGGCGTGCCGAAGCCCTGGACGCCAAAGGTGTTGCCCGGGCCCTTACAGGTGCCGTGACCCGTGTTGTCAGCGGGCCCGTTGTTGCAGCTGACCAGTTCCGGCTTCCCAAAGAGGGCTTGCGTTACCGGTGCGAAGATGTTGTTGGCGTTCTGTGGCGTTTCCTGGAACGTGTTCGTGTACGACGACCGCACGCCAATGCGCAGGCTGTTGTACGGCACGAAGCCCAGGTTCACCGTCGCGTTCGCGCGACGCACCACGTCCACCGACGGATCCGTCACGTACGACGTACCGCCGAATGGGCCATCTTCCTTGTAGTACCGGCCGTTCACGAAGTACGTGAGGGCCTCGGTGCCGCCCGTGATGCCTAACGAACCCGTCGTCGACTTGCCCAGGTCGTAGAAGCGCTGGACGAACGGCTCCTCGAACGGGACGTAGTCCTTAATGTCCGTCCGGCCATAGAAGGCATTCAATGCACTCGCGCTCGTGGCACCTGTGCCACCGCGCGGAACGCCCCAGTTCGACTCCAGACGATTCGTCGGATAGCGCAGCAGGTCGCCCTGCAGCTGGAAGTCCCACTTCGGCTTCCCCGCCGATCCCTTCTTCGTGAAGATCTGGATGACGCCGTTGGAGGCTTCCGTGCCGTACAGGGTGGCCGCCGCGGCGCCCTTCAGAATCTCGACGCGTTCGATCGTACTCGGATCGATGTCGTCCAAGCGGGATGGGGCGGCGGCACCGCCATCACCCACGTTCATGGAGAAGTCGCCTGACGAGTTAATCCGAATGCCGTCCACGAAGATGACGGGTTCGTTCGACTGCGAGAGCGACGCGTTGCCGCGGATACGGATGCGCGCGCCGGTGCCGGTCATGCCCGACGAGGGCAACCCGACCACGCCTGGCTCACGACCCTGCAGCAGCTCGTTCGTCGTGGCAATCGGTGCGAACTTCGGCGGTTCCACCTGCGCCACCGTATTGCCGAGGTGCTTCACTTCCGTGGCCATGGCAGTACCCGTTGTTACGACCGCCTCGAGTTGCAGCGCGGACTGCGAGAGATCGAAGTCCGCTCGCACCGTGCCTCCCGCCCGCACTACCACTTGCTTGGCGCCGGCCGTAAAGCCGATGAGTCGCGCTCGCAGGTCCAAGGTGCGAGCCGGCGCGTTGGTGATGCGGTAGTTGCCATCCCGATTGGTGACTGCCCCGACGCCCAACCCGAGTGCGCCGACCTGCACACCTTCGAGTGGACGCCCGGTCTGGGCTTCCTTCACCGTGCCTTCGATCACCCCGACGCCTGTTTGAGCTGCAACAGGGGTGACGGCGCTGGCGATCCAGAGCAGCGCGCCGGTGACGGAGGTACAACATCTCACAAGCTTGTGCATGTGCTTCTCCTCCTGGTGTCTCGCGTAGCGGGATCCACAGCCCGGCCTCGGTCGCCATCACGGGGCGTTCGTACGAGGACTGTGGTCGGCACGCGTTGGACGATTCCCCATGGGCGGCGACCGCGCAGGTGATTGCGCACGGGTACGATGCAGAGGGGATCTTCGTACCGCCCCACGGAAGGGCGCAGGTGTGATGTTCGCGGTACGAACGGCGCAGGGGGCGGACGATCACCGCACGTCACGCCGCCTAACGGATCGGGAGCGACGAAGCAACTCAGCAGTTGCGGATCAGGTCATCGGCTTCAGCAACTTGGACGCCCGAAGTCTGCTCACTTTCAGCTTGGTGCCGTTGCGGAGGATTGCCACATAGTCCCCGCCAAACCACGGTTGTACCTCGCGGATACAATGGATGTTGACGACTGCCGACCGATGGATGCGCACGAAGGTGCGAGGATCCAGTCGCGCGGTTACATGTCGCAGCGACGCGCGCAATCGATGCTTCACGTCCCCGACGTGAAGGAATACGTAGTTGCGATCGGCCTCGATCCAATCCACGTCGGCGGTCATCACAAAGCGCACTCGACCATCGCCGCGCACGGCAAAGCGTGCGATGAACCCGCGTGTTTCGCCCGCTCGGCCATCATCCTCTTCGTCCCAATCGCTGGGAGCGACACCGGAAGAATTGCGGGAGTCTTGAATCGTTGGCACACCCACTGACGGTGTGTGGGCGACTCGCTCCTCCAAGCGCTCGTCCGTGCCAGCACTCCAGCTCTGTACGACATCAGCGAGCCGACGGGCCAGTTCCGAGCGTTGGTGCTCGCGCATTCGCTCGCGTACGCGCTCCACCGTGCTCAAGATGCGACGATCATCAAATGGCTTGAGCACGTAGTCGATGGCGTGGACCTCGAAGGCGCGCAACGCATGCGCGTCAAACGCCGTCACAAACACCACGAAGGGCATGCGCTCGGCACCGACGCGCTCAATCACGCCGAATCCATCGAGGTCGGGCATCTGAACATCCAAAAACACCAGGTCCGGTCCAGTGGCGCCGATTGCCTCAACGGCGCTCGCGCCATCCGCGCACTCAGCGATGATCTCCACGCCGTTGGCGCCGCTCAATGCTAGACGAATGCAGTCACGAGCGAGCGGTTCGTCGTCGACAATGAGTACACGGACAGTATCTCGCTTCTCGGTTTGCTCAGTCATCGGAAACCACCAAGCCCTGCTAGGTTGCGCGCTCGAATCAACTCCTCCCGTAGCGCGTTTTACGGACGGAGGGTAACGCTGCGACCTGTCGCGTCAGCGACAAGCGAGGGAGGGCTCAACGGTTATTGTCGCGATCTGAACGGTGTTCGGACGAGTGCAACATCATCGTCCGAACGAACCCCGCGTGTGTGAGCCGGTGCCGCTCCCGTGCCGCCGGTCAATCATTCGAAGCAGGTGAACATCGAGTAGTCCTGCGCTCACCGCTGTGTGCACCGCGTCGGAGCCTAACGTGCGGGATTGAGCACGATGCCTCACAGACGGGCCCTTTGGTTAACCGTTGGCACCAGCAGACTCGCCCACGTGGGTAGCTGTCCGGATCTTCGCTGGGCGCGAGCTCAAGGTCGCGCTCCCTGTCGTTCAGGTGCCACTCATTGCAGTCATCACGAGGTCCGTATGAAAGCGCTGGTCTTTTGTCTTGCGGTCGCCGCCTGCTCGGCGGGGACTGCCGCGAAAAACGGTATGCCGCGCATGGCGGCGATACCGTCAACCGAGGGGTACGGAAAGGAGGTCGCCGAGGGATTGCAGCGAGTACGGGCGAGCACGGCGAGGTTTGTGCAGCTCGACTCGGCCGTGGCCGCGGGTTATGCCCGTGACGTACATGAATGCCTCTCCGCCCCTGCCGGTGGGATGGGCTTTCACCACATGAACCGCAGCTATCTGGATACACACCTCGAGGTTGAACATCCGGAAATCCTGCTCTTCGAGCGAGAGCGGAATGGGACATACGCCTTGAACGGTGTGGAATACATCGTGCCATATCGCGTGTGGCCGAAGGACTCCATTCCGCCGACCATCATGGGGCAGTCTCTGCGGCGCGCCGACGAACTCAATCTGTGGTATTTGCACATGTGGGCGTGGAAGTCCAATCCGAATGGGCTGTTTGCGAACTGGAATCCGAAGGTACATTGCGAGAAGGCGTGAACGCTCGCGTCACGTGTTGGAGGTACGCATGGCCACCGCAACAATTGATCTACTGAGCAGTGATTCTCAAGACGAGTCATCGCCGCAGCTCGATCTGCGACGCGGCGTGCTATTGTCGTTCGCAATCTTCCTGCTGATCGGATTAGCGGAATCGGCCATTCACGTGTGGCTGGGAACTGGTTCAACACGCATCCCGACGTGGAGTGGGGAACTGCGTGGCAACATGCCGTGGTGGTTGTTGTGGGTGGTCTTCATGCCCGCGGTGTTTGTGTTGGCTCGACGTTACCAGTTTCATGGACCCGGCTTGACCAGGAGTGCGTTGGCGCACGCAGGCCTTGGCTTGGTCATTGCTACCGCGCATGGCGTCACGTTTGCCGTCACCTTTCACGCGTTCACGGGCAAGGTCCTTGCACCGACCTTTGCGGGACAAGTCCGCTGGTTTGTGTATGGGTATCTGTTGATGGACTTGATTACGTACGCGGCCTGCGTGGGGATCTATTGGTCCGTTGAGTACTTCTCGCAGTTTCAGGCGTCGGCGCTGGCGGCTGCTCGTTCCGAAGCACACGCGGCCAAGCTGCAACTTCGTCTGGCGGACGCACGCATCCATGCCCTGCGGATGGAGCTGAATCCGCACTTTCTCTTCAATGCGCTGAACTCCGTGTCTGGCTTGGTGCGCAAGGGAGAGCAGGCGAGTGCCGTGGAGATGCTTGCTCGCCTCGGTGAGTTGATGCGCACGACGTTGAACCGCGACATGCCGCCGGAAGTGCCGTTGGCTGAAGAGGTAGCATTACTGCTGCGCTTTCTGGACATCGAGATGGTGCGCTTTGGCGATCGTTTGCGCGTGGGATGGGACGTTGGCGCCGACGTCTGGCAGGCGATGGTGCCTCCGTTGATCCTGCAGCCGCTGGTGGAGAATGCGTTGCGTCATGGCATCTCGCGGCGCTCCGGCGCCGGGCTGTTGCACATCAGCGCTCGACGCTCTGGGTTGCAGCTGGAGTTGGTTGTGCAGGATTCTGGTGAGGGGGTGCAGTCGACGGCCCGACCGATCGGCGCTGGTATTGGGCTGACGAACACGCGCGCCCGCCTGGAAGAACTGTACGGGTCGGAGGGCGCATCGTTGGACCTGTCCAACGTCGCGAGCGGTGGCGCGCGCGCTCGCATCCTCTTGCCGCTGCACCTCAGTCGTACCGAACCTGATGCCGTCGCGCTCAACTGAACGAACGCAGGGTATCGAACGGCCACGAGTCGTCATTGTTGATGACGAACCACTAGCTCGTGACTGCATTCGATTGGTGCTGGCGGGAACCGCTGCCGACGTGGTCGCGGAATGTGGAGACGGTCGTGAAGCCGTCGACGTCATTCAATCGGTGCGTCCGGACATTGTCTTTCTCGACGTCCAGATGCCCGCATTGGATGGCTTCCAGGTGGTGGAGCAGGTCGGGGTGCACGAGATGCCAGTGGTGGTCTTTGTCACGGCGTTCAATGCGCATGCATTGCGCGCCTTTGATGTTCACGCGCTGGACTATGTGCTGAAGCCGTTCGACGATGCGCGATTGCTCGAAGCGTTCGACCGGGCGACGAGCCGTGTCGCGGACCGCAAGCATGGCGAGCTTGGCCGCCGCCTGAGCCAGTTCCTTCAGGACCTGCAGGCGGGCGAAGGACCAGACCACGCACCCACGATGCCGAACGAGCTCTCCGGGCTGGCCGTGGAAGCTCGCGATCCCGCGCATGTCACTCGGTTTACGGTGCGCGAGGATGGGCGAGCGCGCTTTATCCCCGTGCAGAGCGTGGACTGGATCGAGGCCCAACACAACAGCATCCTGCTCCATGTCGGAGAGAACACACACAGGCTGCGCGGCTCCCTTCGCGAACTCACGGAGCGGCTTGATCCCCGCACCTTCGTGCGCGTGCATAAGTCCGCCATGGTCAATGTCGAACGGATTCGCGAGTTGCAGCCGTGGTTTGGGGGCGACTATGTGGCCATACTTCACAATGGAACCAAGGTGAAGGTGAGCCGTCGTCGCGTTGCTGCGCTCCTGCGTCCGATGGCGTGAGCGGCGCGGCGAAAGCCCTTGCCGCACATTCGCCCGCCGAACCTGAGACCCCAAGCCGTGCCCCACGACGTCGCCTACGAAGCCCAGTTCCTCCGCGCGGCCCTCTTGGTCGGCTTCGTGCACGAGCGCGACGTTCCCCGCTGGGCCGAAGCACTCATCCACGATGGCTCTCCCCATACACCGGCCCTGACTGACGTCCTGCTGGCAAGGGTAGAGCTGACGGCGATGCGCGAGGCCCTTCGTCCCCTGGCGGACGAGGCCGGCGAGGCCAAGGGAGTCATGGCGCTCTTGGTAGCGCTCGCCGTCGACGCACGAACGTCGGAGCGCTCTTCGCGTGACTACCTGCGTATGCTGGGACTCATGCGAAGGGAGTACGCGTTGCCAGCCGAGGTGGCAGAGGGCATCAAGTCCATGGAAGACCGCACCATGCTGGCCGACGCTGGAGTCGCTGGCGAGTTTGGAACCACACTCGAAGAGCTGAGGTCTTGGTTCCGGCAGCACACGGACGATGCCTTCTTCCACGTCATCACGAGTCGATCGACGGAGGCTGCCGCATTCGTAGCAGCTCTGGCCCGCCGGTCGACGCCGCCTGACGAGTTAGGCGACGGTCCGAGGTGTTGGTGTGCTCGCCAAGACCCACGGGTGGTGAAGCTGAACGAGCCGGCGTGGCGCCTCGCGATGCATCACTTTTCGCCTCTGCCGTTGGCGAGCAGAATTCCCCACGGACCACCGCGACAGGACGACATCCTCCTGTTGCACGGTAGGCACGCGGAGCCGCTTGGCATGGATGACGTGATGCAGCGCCTCACGGCGCTCAACGCCTCCTGAGCGGCTCCCTCGCTGGTCGTGGAGTGGCCTGGCCGCGCGCCGTCGTTAGGGCTGAACGGCGACTGACAGATTAGGGTGACCGAGACCAACACCCGCGTTTGACATACTCCGATCATTGCCCTGACATGGCCGGCTCGTTGGTCTGCTAAGTTAGCACGGGCATATCGACGAAGCGTTGGTTCACTGCGCTGCGCCGGCGTGGAGGTACAGTTCCGCGCCTCACACGCGATCTGCGTATTCATGATCAATCCCGACCGTGGGGTCGGTGCGAGGTTCCTGATGGAACGAACGACCCACAGTAGTGACCAGTATCCAACAGCCCAAGGGGCTGCCAGCCGGCTCATGTCGATCGACACTGCCCGTGGGCTGGTCATGGTGCTCATGACCCTGGACCACGTGCGAGACTACTTCGGTGCCGCGGTCAACCCGACGGACCCGCGCACGACCACCGTCGCGCTCTTCTTCACGCGCTGGGTCACGCACTTTTGCGCACCGACGTTCTTCTTGCTGACGGGTGTGGGCGCCTATCTCTCCGCGTCGCATCGCTCGCGCGCCGACCTGTCGACGCACCTCATGAAGCGCGGGTTGTGGCTGATCGTGCTGGAGACCGTGATCATGCGGTGCCTCGCCTTCCAGTTCAATTTCGATTTTCGCGTCACGTTGCTCTTTGTGTTGTGGGCGCTTGGCTGGTCGATGATCACTCTGGGGGCGCTCGTTCGCTGGGCCCCAAGCGTTGCTTTGATATTTGGTGCTGGCATGATCGCCCTGCACAATCTGTTGGACCTGGTGAATCCAAAAGTGTTTGGGGCCTTCGCACCGCTCTGGTCCGTGCTGCATCAGCCGAACTTTGTCATCGCTGGTCCGCGAACCTTCGTCTTTGCGGCATATCCGCTGATTCCGTGGGTCGGAGTGACCGCGCTGGGCTACGGAATCGCAGAAATCTTTCAGTGGGAGCCGGCGCGCCGGCGCGCGTTGCTTCTGCGTGCCGGCATGTCGATGAGCGCAGCCTTTGTCGCACTGCGCGCGCTCAACGTTTACGGCGACCCCTCGCGCTGGAGCACACAGAAGACCGCGGTGTTCACGGTCCTGTCGTTCCTCAACACAACGAAGTATCCCCCTTCGCTCCTGTTCCTGTTGATGACGCTGGGCCCACTGTTCCTGTTCTTGTGGGCCATTGATGGCGGAACGCCGTCATGGTTACGCCGAGTCAATGTCCTCGGCCGCGTGCCGCTCTTCTATTACTCGCTCCACATCTTCGTCATTCACCTGCTGGCGCTAATCGTCTGCTTCCTGCGCTACGGCGAGGTGCATTGGATGTTCGAGTCACCCAAGCTGGAGAACTACCCCTTCACGCAACCGCCTGGTTGGCCGCTGTCCCTGCCGTACATCTATATGTTGTGGGGTGTGGTGGTGGTCCTGCTGTGGCCCGCCTGCCGTTGGTATGCCGACTTGAAGAGGCGACGCCGTACATGGTGGTTCAGCTACATGTAGTCGCGTGACACTGGTATAATGATTGGCGCAGGTGCATCGGTTGCCCTGATCCGCCCATCATGCCCATACGAGAGATACTGCGTCGCACGCTCGTCGCCACGTCGATTGCACTGGCGGCCGGATGCAGCGCGTCAACTGCACGAAAGGCGGTGAGCGACCAGGCATCGGCTCACAACGTGCCTGAATGGATGCACGGCGTGTGGAGTCGCGAGTGGATTGAGCGGCGTGGTGCGCGCAGTAGTCCGTTCATTGTCCGCTATTTCCAAACGCCCACGGTGTTTGGCGATGTTCGACTACCTGTTGATCGCCCCGCCTTCCAGCGCGCCGCGTCATTCGCCGACCTGTCTGACGCCGACTTGATGATTCTGGCGCGGCAAAGAGGGTTCGTCGGCGTCACCACCGCCGATGGCGACCGGGCCACGTGGCATCACGAGATCGACTTTCAACCACCGGACACCAGCGCGGACATCGGCCGTATCGAGCATCAAGGTCCTGGCCGGATGTTCGAGCACGCCTTGGACGGTTCGTACACCGAGTTCTGGTGGTCGCTCACCAGTGGCGACCAGCGATTCTTGGTGGTGCGCGTCAAAAGGGCTGACCGACTGGAGCGGGTGTTGCTGGTGGTCGGTGACCAGTTCTACTACGCACGGAACCGTGCGCGAGACTTGGCTCCGGCTGAGAATCTGGAGCAGCTGATACAATCTGCACACGCGACCCGCGAACAGGTTATCCGCTTCCTGGACTGTGAGCTGTCCGTCGGACAGGTTCGCGGCGGAGCGACGCCTTGGCAGATTCAATTTTCCACACTTCCTTGGCGTCAGGGGCAACATTTGGAGTTCGTGGATCGGATCGGCCGTGACCTGCAGGGCGGACTCGCTCCACGGTCGGAACCAGGAGAGCAATGGGATGTGCCGGTAAATACGTTGAGTCTTCAGGCGCTGGACGATCTCTTTGGCCAGTCACGTTAGGCAGCGCGTCGGGCAGCGTGCGACGCAAGGGATTCCTTCACACACTTTCCGGAACTGATAGATGATCGTCGGCTTGGCTTCGCCTCGCATCGCGACCTCTCTGGAGGATGGTCTAGAGCGTGTCAGGGGTTTCATGGCGGACGCGGCGGGGCAGGGAGTGAACATCGTCTGCTTCCCTGAGGCGTTTCTTCCCGGGCTTCGCGGCCAGGACTTTCCGGTCTTTGCCTACGATGCAGCGGCGGAGGAACGGATACTCCAGGCGGCCACGCAATGGGCGCGGACGTACCGTGTTGCTGCCATCCTTGGCATGGAACACGTGACGACCGCAGGGCGCCAAGTGGCGGCGGTGGTTGTTGACGCTGACGGCGCTTTGCTAGGCCGCCAGACCAAGAACCAACTGGATCCCACGGAAGAGGCGCATTACGTGCCGGGGAACACCCGGCACGTCTTTGACGTGAAGGGGGTCAGGTTTGGCGTCGCCATCTGCCATGAGGGGTGGCGATACCCAGAGACCGTTCGCTGGGCGGCCGTGCGCGGCGCGAAGATCGTCTTTCAGCCGCAACTGACCGGCAGCGACCAGACTGGCCCGCTGTTAACGACGTGGGGCGCCAGTGACAATCCATACTACGAACGCGCCATGGTGATGCGGAGTATGGAGAACACCATCTACTTCGCCAGCATCAACTATGGTGTGCGATTCCAGGAATCGGCCACGAGTCTCATCACTCCCGATGGTCGCTGTCAGGCCCATCTCGCCTACGGCACGGAAGGCATGCTGGTGCAGGAAATCGACGTGACGAAAGCCACCGGCCTCCTTGCCAGCCGGTACGCCCCGGAGCGGTACCAAGCAGGATAGGTCGGTCGATCATGAATATGCCTTGACACGTATATACGTGTTGGCGCATATTGAGTCATGACCGAGACCTTTGCCGCCCTCGCCGAACCGCAGCGGTTCCGCATTGTGGAACTGCTTCGCGTGGGGGCACGTCCAGTGAACGACATCAGCGAGCGACTACGGCTGACCCAGCCGCAGGTCTCCAAACACCTTCGGGTGTTGAAGGACGCTGGCCTCGTTGACGTACAGCCACGCGCCCAACAGCGCCTGTACGAACTTCGCCCGCAGGCCCTTCGCCAGCTGCATGATTGGCTCGAGCGCTACCGCGACATCTGGGGTGCCCGGTTCGACGAACTGGACGCGATTGTCACCGAACTTACCGCACAGGAGAAGTCCAATGCCCGCGCCAAACGCCGGAAGTGACACCATGCATCCGACCACCATGGAGGTGCGCGGCGATCGGGAGATCGTCATGACACGCCTCCTGAACGGCCCTCCGCACATCGTGTTCAAGGCGTACACCGAGCCCGAGTTCGTACGCCGTTGGTGGGCGCCGAAATCCCTCGGCGTCTCTCTGCTGAGTTGCGACGCCGACGTTCGAGCTGGAGGTCGCTATCGCTACGTGCTGCTGCATCGCACCGGTGGACACCTTGGCTTCTCCGGTCGCTACACGGAAGTCACACCGTACACGCGGATCGTCTACACGCAGGTGTTTGAACCGAACGCGTCAGAACCAAACGCGCCGGAACCGGCCGAGTCGGAGTATGCCGTGGTGACAGTCACGTTCGAGGAGCGAGAGGGGAAGACGCTCCTGACGTCGCACGAACTGTATCCCTCCAAAGCCGTGCGCGACGGCGTAGTGGCGTCCGGCATGGAGAAAGGCATGCGGGAGACGATGGACCAGCTCGACGAACTGGTGGCATCACTGCGTTAGCACGGCGCGATGGTGTCCTGACGTCTGTTGGGGCCGAGGCTGGCCCCAACAGCTGACGCATGGTCCTGCACACTCTCACTGAGTGATGCGCGGCGACAAAACTGGGCGTCGCAGTTGAGCAGAGTTCGAGTGCCGCGCTCGTCTATCGATCGCGCACGATGAACCATCCTCCGTCACTTTGACCACGCAGCGCGGGGTTGTACATCTCTTCGGCATGTGCCTGTGGCTTGACGAATCGACCAGAAGTCGTCGCCCGCGCGACGTATGAGACGGTGTGCGACCCGCGACCCAGCATGCGTGAGTAAAACGTCGCGCGGTCATCGTGGACGTCGCTCGCCTCCCACGTCGCCCAGGACCAGCCCCACCACGACCACGAACTGCGCTGTTGGTTCGCGGCGAATTGCGCGCTGCGCTCGGCGTCGGTCCTGACAGCACCATCGGTGAGGTAAGGGCTCACCGCAGCGGTGCGCAGCGAGACGTCGACAACTTCCAAACCTGCAGGCAGGGGATCCTCCACCGCCACAAATTCCCGGTCGCTGGGTGCGGTCACGCGCAGTCGCACACGAACAAGATCGCCAGCCTTCACCTCGGTTACGGTTTTCCCATCATCAAAGCGCTCATACCATCGCTCGACAATCAAGCCCTGTGACTCTGGTGACACGGGTCGCTCGGCAGTTACAACATCTGCCGTTACCGCGAGGTACATGGCACCGCCAGGCACCCGCACAACCAGCGGAACAGACGATGAGTCTCCAGCGCTCGTCGTGAGTCCGGTGAGGGGCATGGTGACTTCCGTAACTCCGCTGACGGGGTTGCCTCGCATCAGCGATCGCCCAGTCGCAGACTCGATCGAATAGGAAGTCGACACGCTTGACGTCCTGCGTGCATAGGCGGCGATCGCAACCGCGGCCGATGCGTAGTCCTGCGTGTTCCAGAACCAGCGTTGTTCAGCACGTTCACGCTGAACGATCCGCTCCACCAACGCTCCCAGCATGGGGTGAGTCGGTGACAGCGCGAGCGTTGCCTCGAGCAGTCGGGCTGCCGGACGAATTCTTGATGGAAATCCCGTCGTGACGAGCGTGGAGTCCGGCATATCGACGCGATTGCCGGCGAGCGAGACGCCCGCCCACAATGACCGCAAGATCACTGCTCCCTCATCCCGTTTCGACGCGCGCGACAGCACGAGCGCATATCGCGCGCGATCCTCCCACGTGAGGCGGTTGGCGAGCGGCAGCAACGAGCTCACGGCACCGGTTCGACCGATGCGGCCGAGGTAGTCGAGCGCTGCGAGACGCTGACCGAGGTGTTCGGCAACCAACTTCACACGCTCAGCGCGTGTCCCATACGTCGTATCCGGGAGTGCTGGGCTCGCGTCGTACACGTTCTGGACGAAGTTGCTGATTTGCTTCAATACGTCAGTCGACACCTGCACGCCAACGGCCTGGGCATCGAGCAGCATCAGTCCGGCATAGGCTGTCAACCAAGGGTTGCTCCAGCTAGAACTGCTCCAGTAGCCGATCGAACCGTCTGGGAGCTGCCGTCGAGCGACGAGATCTGCGACATCCTGCAACACGCGCTGCAGCGAGTCGGCGCGCACTTCGGGCGCCTGGCCGGCCCTTTGCAGCTCTAACAGCGCGATGATTGTGCGCGCACTACTCACGAGCTGTTCCGTGCACGCGTACGGGTATGCTCCCATGTACCAGGCGTACGTTTTGAGCACAGGCAGCGGTGAGGTGCCCACGCGCAGCGTCAGGTGCGACCGGACCGGATCTAGGCCGCGCGGCAGCGACAGTTGCAACGTCGCCGAATCCTGGACCAGGCGCACGACCGTCTGTGCTCGAGGATGCTGGTCGGGGCGGATTGGCAGGGTGACCTGTACCGCGTCCTGCTGTGAGCCGGCCACGGCGCCAAGCTTCACGATCGCCCGTTCCCCAGGCCGCGCTTGCCAACGAAAGCGGACCAGCTGTCCCCCGGTGCTGGCGATTCCGGTCTTTCTCGCACTGTCGGTCAGGGCGATCCCCTCTCCGGCAGCCGCAACCTCAACGGGCTGCGTCGTCGGCGTCGCACGCGCGTTGACGATGGCACCGGCCAGGAACTCGTCGGCGGGACGAACGAAACGGGGCAGCGACGCGCGAACCACGAGGGGCTTCGATACCACCAGTGCTGTATCACCGCTCCCCATCTGCGCGCCGGAACCAATGGCGATCGCCATCACACGAAAGGTCGTGATGTTGTCTGGCAGCCGGACACGAACCTTGGCTACGCCATTCGCGTCAGTCACGATCCCGGCGCGATAGAAGGCGGTGGTGAGAAAGTCTGCGCGGATGTCGGCGAACGCGTCCGCTTGGGAGGTTACGACAGAACCTCGCTTCATCACCATGGGTGCAGCGGTGGCAACGACTTCCTGCAGACGCGCGGCTGAACCGAAGCCCAAGCGCTGTCCAAGAGCGAGTGTGCGGACCAATGACTGCAGAGTACTCGAGAACCGCACGTCGTTGGCCGCCGTGGGGTACATCACGTCGAGCGGCTGCGGCGTGGTGAACGCGGTCAACGAGAGAACGCCTTCATCGGTCGCCCACAGAATCACGTCGCCACTGACCGGTCGACCACTCACGTCGCGCACATGAATGGTCAGCTCCGCCTCTTCGCGAGGGCGATACTCTGGCTTGGCGGCGCTCACGGAGACATTTAGCCGTCGAGGGCTGGGGTCCACGGTGACGCGCAGGTTACCGAGGCGATAGCGATCCTGCACGGAGTCCTTCTGAGCCAGGTCGCCGCGCCGCACGAGCACGACGCCAACAAAGGCATTCGGAATCCAGGAGGCGTCGACCGGAATCCGCACCGCATTCACGCCTGCCTCAACTGAACGGCGCCCCTGCCAGAGCACGCGCTCACGTTCCACCGTTATCCATGCTTCTGCGTGATCGAATGGCGATGTGAAGGAGACGGTGGCCACATCGCCAACCTTCAAGGAATCGTTCGCCGCGATCAGCGGCAATGCGGTGGGATCAGAGCCCCATACACTCCCCGCACCACCGAAGACATACCGGTTGAGCGTGGTTCGCGTCTCACGACCTTGCGCATCGACTGCCGTCAGAAAGAACGAGTAGTACCCTTCGGCCGATGGGCGAAGCTTGATCACGGCCGTCGTGTCGCGTGTGACCACCGAGTCGACGAGTACGGTGTCAATCTGCAGTTGCCAATGACCACTCATGCTGGCCTCGTCGAACACCGTCTTCCAATATCGACGCAACACGGTCGCTCGCACGCGCACACCATTCAGCCAGCGGCCTTGTGGAGTCACGGCGGCAATCGCCACGCGCTGCGTGTCGACCGTCGTCCACCAGTAGCTGTCACTTACGGCCTTCGCGGCCACAAAGAACTGCGAACCGGGAATCATCAGGGTGGCTTGGGCAGAAACCGATTGTTCGTTCAAGTCACTGACGGCGACGTCCAGGCTCAACGACGCACCGGGCACGAAATGCGCGCTATCTGACGGAATCGTCAGCTGCACCGTCCCATCGGCGGCCAACACCCCGGAACCCGTGCGCATCACAGGCGGAGCCGGCTGGCGATCGGGCGAGAACCAGTCGTACGCGCGTCCGATCGTCCATCCCGTGATGCCGGGCACGTCCCAAGGCTGGGTGGGTTCGCTGAACTGAGCACGCCAAGTCACGGCACCCCCGGCCATGGGTGCGTCAAACAGAAAGCGCGCCTTCACCTGCGCGTGAATCGAGTCGCCAAGGATTGCGTCGCGGTTGGGCATGCTCGTAGCGACGGTGAACTCCGGGGCGCGATACTCCGCCACTCGAACGAACGACTCGTGCGCGTTCGCCCAGCGGCCGTACTGTCGCCGCTCCAAGCGTACCACATAGGTCCCAAGGGTCGCACGCGGCGAGATGCGCACAGAGTCCGCTGACGTGCCGTTGGCGGAGAGCGTCGCAGCTACTTCACGGACAACGACCGGTGTGCCGTCGGCGACGCTTCGGTAGTAGACGCGCCATCGCACGCGTTCTCTTGCGGCTGGCGGGCGAAGACTATCCAGCCATCCGTCGCGCACGACGCCACTGAAGTAGAGCATCTCGCCTGGCCGATAGATGCCGCGATCGGTGAAGACGGCCGTGCGGGTATGCAGGCTCAACGGCCCGCCGAACCAACGCACGTTGGGGATACGTCGACCGGACTCGAAAATCCTCATAGGAGACTCGACGGGCGTGATCGACCGATCATTGCCGCGTGTCACTTCCACAAACGAAGGGCGCACGAACGGTGGGTTGGCGTCGTACAGTGGCACGCCGTCGACTTCGTTTCCGCCCGGTTGGTTCTCAGGCGCCGGCCCTACCAAGGCCGGCAAGCGCGTGGTCCCGTCGTCGGCCGTCATTCGCACGGCGTTGCGACTTGGCGAAAGGAGCAGGGGTCGAACAGTTGCCCCTGACACGGGGCGTCCGGTACGAACATCGGTCACGAACACGGCGCCGCCTCCAGGGCCGCTGCGCACGTGCGCCATCAGGTTGGTTCGCTGAATCACGAGCGGCTGAATCCAACGTACCTGCTCGTGCAGCATGCGAAGGTCGTCGGCCGTGAGTTGCAGTTGTGAACGGTCCGGGCCACGCGCCAAGTCGCCCGGTTTCACCATCACCACCAACAGCGCGTCCTGCCATGTGGCTGCCGGCAGTCGCAACGGGAGTACGACCCGCCGCTCGATGTTCGGTTCGTGCGTCAGCAGCTCGGTATAGGTCGTCGACTGTCGGGGGACCCGCGGCTTGGCCTCCAACCAGCCACGAGGGTCCGCCACGGCATCCATGCGTTCCTTGTCCGGCACACGGGTGACGGTGACCTCGATGGACGCGTAGTTCACCGATTGCAGGTGCAACACAGGACCGGTGGTCCGCGATTGGGTTTCGAGCCCCGTCACGACTGCCAGAAATGGGATTCGATCGCCGCTTCGTACCGTCACGGTGGAGGGGGGCTGCAACGAGCGTCCGTAGATGTCCACCAATTTCTCGTCGACGCTGACCACCACAGAATCCCGTGGGCGCATGTGCAAGCGAAACTGCCATTGTTCGCGCACGTCGGAGCTGTCCGCTGGACCGGCGAACGCGGTGGGTGATACTCGCACATGAGCCTTGACTTGCGCGTACGTGACTGGGGCGCTGAAAGTCACGAGCAAGTACATGGATCCCATGCAGTCGTTGGCGACCCAGCACGCCGCAGCGACGCGCAATGGCGGCGGCGTCGTCACACGATAGCGGGTTTCGCTTTGCGAATCGGGCTCGAGCTGAGGCAGGACGAGGTCGAAGGTACATTCGTCAGGCAGTCTCACGGCCGACCGCAGCTCGACGATCCGATCGAAGCGTTGATCAACGGAGTCACGCGATGTCCCAGCATTCTGCAATGGCCATGGGTCGGTCGTTGCCGGCGCTCGCACACGGGGGATCAGACGGAAGCTCTCTCGACTGGTGCACGACCCGGGCGCACCGGGCTCCAGTCGGGCGACACGGGCAAAGGTCGCCGAGTCCACGTCGCCGCTGAAGCGGAATGAGATGTGGCCGAAAGGGTCGATTGAGGAAGCGGTTCCTGCAGCTAGTGACGGGAGGCTCGCCACCAAGGCGGGGGGCGCGACCTCGAGTCGCGCCTCGAACGGCGTCGCAAGGCGTCCTCCGTCAGAAGCAACGAATGTGGTGTCGATGCGCACGACGAGTATCGTCCCGGGTCGAAGCGGTGCGCGAGGAATGATCCGGATGGTTGCCGGGTCACGCCATTCGAGTCGGACGGCGATCGCGGGCGAAAGACGTACCACCGATGCCGGGTCAACCAGGCTCTCGAGCGATCCAGAGACCGGGCGATTGAACGACACCGAGATCGTGGACGACGGAACCAGCGGACCGTCGGGAAGTACCTGCGTGACTCGTAACTCCTGCTGCGCACCCAGGCCCCTGGCCAGAACCAGCCAACCCGTGACCATCAGACAGAAGAACTCGCGCATGCAACCTCTGGTGAGCAAGTGAATCCCGACGGCGCCCCAGGACGCCAATTCGCCCTCAGTGATGCGGCGTTGCGGCTGACGCAGTGTGACGGCGACATCCAGCCGGTACGGGTGCCGGGCGTTCAGGTACTGCCCAAACCTCCAAAAGGTTCAGTCGCCGATCGCCCTCGGCACTCAATAAACATCGCTAGGCACGTCACCGCCGCGGGCCTCTCGCTGTGACATCCCCCCAAATTTGTTGACGCGAGGTGCGTCGGCCTGACGACGCAGTCCGATCTATTTCGAACGGCGTCTTGAAACCGTCCTCTTGCCTCGAGTGACTCGCACCGCTTCTAGGGCCTGACGGAGGTCATCGATCAGGTCGCTGGTCTCTTCGATCCCGACGGAATAGCGAAGGAGGCCTTCAGGAATTCCCAGCTTTGCGCGCTGTGCCGGCGTGCACTCTACGTGGCTTGTGGTGGCTGGCGGTCCCACGTACGTCTGGACGCCACCGAGACTCGGGGCGCACTGTGCGAATTGCAATCGTTGAAGAAAGGGTCCGACCGTCTCCAAACCGCCGGGCAGCTGGAAGCTCAGCAGGCCGCCGAACCCTCGCATTTGCCTTCGGGCAATCTCAAAGCCGGGGTCCGTCGGCAAGCCGGGATAGTGCACGGAGGCAACGCGCGGGTGTTTGGACAGGAACGTGGCAATGGCGAGCGCGGAGGCGTTCTGCTGCCTGACGCGGAGGGCCAGTGTCTTCATGCCGCGAAAGAGGAGGTATGCGGCGTCCGGAGCCAGGCTGGCGCCGGTGATCTCGCGGTAGCGAAAGACTTCTTCTACCAAGTCCTTCTTTCCACAGAGCACGCCTCCCATGGCATCCTCGTGCCCGCCGAGGTACTTGGTGGCACTGTGGACGACCAAATCGGCGCCGAGGGCCAGAGGGTTGCAGTTGACGGGCGTAGCGAACGTATTGTCGGTGACCACGATCGCGCCCGCCTTGTGTCCAGCCTTCGCCAGGCGTTTGATGTCAACCACCTTCAGTGTCGGGTTGGTCGGGGTCTCCAGGTACAACAAGCGACACCCCTTGGCGATCTCGGCTTCGATCTCGGCGTGATCCGTGGTGTGACACAACGTGACGTGGACGCCGATCCGTGGCAGAAATTCGAGAAAGAGCCGGCTCGTGCCACCATAAGAATCGCGGATGGACACCACCCGATCTCCAGGCTTCAGCAAGGCGAATAGCGTCCCGCTGACTGCGGCCATGCCGGTGGAGAAAGCCGTCGCTGCCTCTGCGCCTTCCACGACTCGCACCTTCTCCTCAAACACCTGCACGGTGGGGTTGGTGTTCCGCGTGTAGTTGTGGCCGGGCTTCCGGCCCGCGGCGATCGCCAACCACTCGTCCAGATCGGGGTGACTGAAGGATGCGGTGCGATACAGTGGTGGCTGCGATGCATGATGCGGATCGCGCGGTGGATCCGTCTCGCCGGCCCAGACCAATTGGGTGGCGGTGTGCGTCGAGGGGAATTTGCGAGACACGTTCAGCTCCAGTGCAGGTGCGATCTACGCGCGTACGAGCAAGACGATGCCGGACATGCGGCGGAACTCCTCCTGCACGCGGCGTGGGTAGAGCATTCCGATGGCGCGCCAGAACCAGGCACCGCGCATCTTCCGGTTCAGTCGCCACGATTCTTCCAGACTCGATCGGAACTGGGATTCCCGCCAGCCGAACGGTGTGAAGAAGGCCGTTCCTTCGGCCGGCCCAAATTGAAACGGGGCATTCCCCTTCGCGACCGCCTTACCCCAGGTGTTGCCCATCAACTTCAGCAAGCGAGGGCTGGCCAAGTCGATCACCCAGGCTTGGATGCAGGACTGTGCGTGGAGGTCCTTGGCCAAGGTACCCACCTGATCGGGGGTAAGATAAATGAGAAGGCCTTCCGTCAGCACCAACGTTCGACGGGCCGACGCGGAGAGCTGTTCGAACAAGGTGCGTCTGGCGGCGGCATCCGTGAGATCAGTGGGGACCGCCTGGTACGCGCAGGTGGTTGGCACGCCCTTGAGGCTATCGAGCTTGTATTGCAGGATGTCGGGAAGGTCGACGTCCAGCCACTCCAGGGTGCGCGGCAGGGTCAGTCGCCAAGGGCGCGCGTCCAAGCCAGCCGCGAGATTCACCACGCGCTCGATACCATGATGGTCCACTTGATCGCGGAGGATCTCATCGAAGACCGCGGTCCGGACGATCATGGGCCAAGCCATGGAGCGTCCATGCTTCATGGCGCGCACGATCTCTGCGCCGCGCTCTCCGGCGAGTTGTCGCGCAAACGGGTCCCGGAAGATCGCGTCCGGCCGCTCGCTTTCCATATGCCGGTAATACGCGACCCAACGTGCGGTGTCGGAGATGTGTTCGATCGCCATCCATCAAATCAACGGCCCGGGCCCGTCCTTGGACAAGAGGACGGGCGCTTCACAAGAGCGCCGGTTCCGTGCTGTGCTCCCCGCGTTCATAGACGATGTGGGCGCGCCCCACGAGCATGCCGTCCAATGCCCCGATGGCATCCAGGTCCTTGTTGGCATACGGCAGCTTCAACAGCACGTAACGCAACGCGTTCAACCGGGCACGCTTCTTACAATCCGACTTGATGACGGTCCACGGCGCATCCGCCGTATCTGTGTGGAAGAACATGGCCTCCTTGGCCTTGGTGTAATCCTCCCACTTGTTCAGGGACGCCATGTCGACCGGCGACAATTTCCACTGCTTGAGTGGATGGGCTTCCCGCTCCTTGAATCGGCGTCGTTGCTCTTTGCGGCTGACGGAGAACCAGAACTTGATCAGGTGTACGCCGCTGCGGACCAGGTTGCGCTCGAACTCGGGCGCTTGGCGCATGAACTCTGTGTACTCGTCCATGGAGCAGAATCCCATGACGCGTTCCACGCCTGCGCGATTGTACCACGAGCGGTCGAAGAGGGCGATCTCGCCGGCGGTCGGCAGTTCTTGTACGTAACGTTGGAAATACCACTGCCCGCGCTCCACGTCGCTGGGCTTTTCCAGTGCGACAACGCGTGCACCGCGAGGGTTCAGGTGCTCCATGAAGCGCTTGATGGTCCCGCCCTTACCCGCCGCGTCACGTCCTTCAAAGAGCACGACCACCTTCTGGCCTGAGGTCTTCACCCAAGCCTGCAGCTTCAAGAGTTCAACCTGAAGCGCGTACTTCTGTCGTTCGTACGCCTTGCGAGAGAGCAGGTTACGGTACGGATAGCCACCGCGCCGCCAATCCGGAGCCAATTCGTCATCGGCATTGGGCGTGGTTCGCTTCGCCAGCCTTGCCTTGTCGCGCAGCGCTCGGCGCAGGATGGCCGCATCGTCAGGTGATGCCCCGTCA
Source organism: Gemmatimonadaceae bacterium (assembly GCA_046327745.1). Lineage (GTDB taxonomy): Bacteria > Gemmatimonadota > Gemmatimonadetes > Gemmatimonadales > Gemmatimonadaceae > JABAQJ01. The sequence continues at coordinate 202,300 of JAXLXV010000008.1, forward strand.
ATGATTGCCTGCAACGACTCCGCGAGCTGCGCCCGGTCGACGGCATGGGGGCCACGAATGATATCCTCAACCGCCGTGACCTTGGATTCCACGGCAGCCGACGTGGCATGGTCCACCGCTTCGTTACGGAGACCGGACGGCGTGAGCGATCGCGCGATGTCGCCAGATGCAACGCGTCGTGTGCTCCCGGCGGAGGTACGTGCGCGGGGACGTTTTCCGTTTGTGAGGGCCTTGGCCACGATAACTCCGACAGGTGAGGGCGCCCGGTCATCGGGTGCGATTCCTGCACGCTGCATCGGTCAACGAACGAGCGCCAGCAAGGCTCTGCCGACATTCCGCCGGGTGTCACCCGACCGACGGTGAGGCAATCAGTCGTCTGGAGGCGTGTCGAGCCCGTCGCGGCCGTCGTCAGAGGCGACGAACGGGCAGGCGTACCCGAGGTGTTGTGCCTGTCAGCCGGGAACGTCCGCCGAGGTGGGCTCGCGGACGATCGGAAAGGCGCAACTCCACTCCATGCTGCCGTTGTCGCGCACGTGCCACCACGCCAGTGTCGCCTCCTGCAATCGTGCCAACCGCGCGGCATATCGATGCCAGCGCGAGCCCGCACGAGAGGTATCTGGCGGGAGCCACTCCTGCGGACCGACCTCCGCCAGCAGCATCGTCATGTCGGGATGATCCTGCGCAGGGCTCACAGACAGCACGATCGTTCCCGGCGCATGTAGTCCTCGAGCAACCAAGTCTTTGCACGACGCGAGCCAGATGTGTGTCAGGACGCTGGCGTCGGCGTTGCTAAGCACGGCGTTCGCGAATCGTGTCTCGAGGCGGACGCCACGGGGAAGTACGGCCACGGCCAAGCGATGCGTTAGGCGCCACCAGTCGTCAACGGTGGTGGATCGATGCGGCGCGACCACACTGGAACGTGCCGGGCCCTTCAGCAAGCGCGCCGTCCGATTCGCGTCGCGAATCTGCTCGGACAATGCGTGCAGTGCAGCCACGTCTGTTCCTGGAACCAACGTCGCGAGTGCATCTGCACGTAATGCCAAGGCGCTTGCGATACTGCCGAGATCGTGAGCCAGGACACTGAACGAGTCGCGGTGCAACTCCGCAGCTTCTTGCGCATCGATGGACCCAAAGTCTCGCTTTCGTGATATCATCGCATCTTTCCTCGTGGCGCCCGCACGCTGGCTGCCCACTCTTCAGGAGACACCATGCTCCAGACTTTTCCAGGGACGGCGACGTCGCCGATAGATCCCATGAACGATTCGCAAATACGGATCCTGCTCGTTGATGATCACACCATCATGCGCGAGGGGCTTGCCGCGGTCCTCACGCCAGACAAAGGCCTTGAAGTCGTTGGCCAAGCCGGTGACGGCGAAACAGCACTACGTCTCTTTCGTGAACTCTCGCCCGACATTTCGATCGTTGACCTGCGCATGACGCCCATGGATGGCGTCGAGTTGACACAGGCCATGCGGACCGAGAACCCGAGCGCGCGCGTGATCCTCCTGACGACGTACGACACCGATGAAGAGGTGTTCCGGGGGCTTCGTGCTGGGGCTGCCAGCTTCCTTCTTAAAGACGTTGACACGGCAAGACTCGTTGAAACGATCCGCACCGTCCATTCTGGCCGCAGAGACATCTCTCCGGAGATCGCCTCGAAGCTCGCCGATCACGTGCATGCCGATGCATTGACTGCACGACAGCGCGAAGTACTCGGCTGCATCGCCGAGGGGAAGTCCAACCTCGAGATCGCGCATACGCTGAATATCAGTGAAGGCACCGTGAAGGCGCATGTGAAGGCGATCCTGCAGAAGTTGGATGCCCGTGACCGCACGCAAGCGATTACGATCGCCATCAGGCGCGGACTCGTTCGCTCTCTATAACGAGGCAGTCCGGACGTAGCGCCTAACGGTTGTTGCCATTTTGCCGACGGCCTATCTCTCGAGAGGTAGGCCCGAGTGCGACCTAAGAGCTGCCATGCTGTAGGGGCTCTGGCAGAGGGAAAGTCACCACTCGCGGGAAATGGTGAATTCGGCAGAGATACAGGCATGTTACGGGGCGTCCGCAGGGCCTGTCTCTCCGCGAGTGTCTTCCTGCAGTAACGCGATTGAGGCGGATGGTCCTGGGACCCCCACCAAGAACAGGGAGATCACATGATCACGATGCTTCGAGCGACAGCGACGATGGCCGCTGTGACGCTTCTGATAGGAGCCTGCAAGCCAAAGGATGCACAGACCGAAGGGCAGGTGACCACGCGCACCGGTGCCGGAGAGGTCGCAAGCTCCATTTCTGGGGACTCCGCGGACAAGCGCGATGAAGCGCTCGTGCGCGTGGTGGATGCCGCCGCGACCCCTGAAGGGTTGATCGTGCGCGCCGACGAAACACATGCATTGCCCACCGTAGAGTACAAGAAGGTCACTGCGTATCAGCCCATCGATAAGACATGGGCGAAGTTCCAGGTGAACTCGATGCCGGGTGGCAGTTTCACCCCGCTGGAAACCAATCGCGAGTTGCTCACGGACGGCTATCGGTACAGCATGGTGATCATGCGGAACAAGGACGGCTCGGGAATCGAGAGCCGGATTCTCCGCGATGAAATTTCGTCGGACATGTCCACGTCGCATCTGCGCGTGGTGCACGCGGCACAGGGTGTAGGCGAAGTGAACGTGATCGCCAAGGGCGGTGAGAAGCTGTTCGACGGCGTGAACTTCACCTCCGAAGCAGGGTTCAAGAACGTCACGCCTTGGACGGGTGTGCTGGAGTTCCGCACGCAGGATGACAATCGGCTGCTGTTGACCATGCCGAACGTGAAGCTCGAGGCTGGCAAGTCTTACACGATCGTGTTGACGCGCAACGCCAAGGGCAAAGTGGATTCCTTCTGGTTCGAAGACATGCAGTCCTAACGAAGTGATGGAATTGCCGCCCCCGGCGCCGGTGATGCCGTGTGGAGTGGGGAACCGACGTTCGGGGTGCGGTCCATCATGCAACGCAACATGCCATGATCTTGAACGCGATCAATCGACGATGTCCGCCCGTGTGTGGGGAGCATCCGGCCACGGCGATCTGCCCGTGGGTGTCTGATATGCTGGCGTTGTTTGCCACCGCGTCGTATCCGCAGGTGACAGCAGAGCAGCTGCAACGTTTGGCGCCTTGCCGCCGCCGGGCTGGCAACACTTGGCACGCAATCTACGAATCACCGCGGCTGGAGCGTGTTCCGGCGACCAGGTGGTCCACTTGGAGCCGGCCGATGCTTACTCCTCGAGCTCGATGACGGCTTCGCCGGTTGACACGCGGCGAATCGCTCCAATCAGACGCTCGGCACTCACGCCCTTGGAAACAAAACCCCAGGCCCCTAACGACAGCGTCACTTCCAGCAATTCGCCGCTGGGGTAGCCCGTAAAAACGATCACGCGTGACGCCGGCACGCGGGCCACGAGATCGGCGAGGATGCGTAGCGCGTCCACGTCTCCGGGCAAGTCGATATCCAGGAGCACAATGGATGGGTGGTGTTGCACCGCGCCTTCGACGGACAACGCAAAGTCCAAGACGCGATGAAACCCCGTGAAGCCTGGTTCCAGATCGAGGCGTCGCTCCAAGGCATCGACCAGCAGCTCATTGTCATCGATGCACATGACGCTGAAGGGCGACGACGATGGCGTCGCGTCGTGCAGATTGGTCGGGACCAGCGGCGTGGGAGGCATGATTAGCGCAACAAGTCCCGCAGACGACTGGTGTCGCCTGGGTACACCCAGTGAATCCTGCCATCACTCGGCGCGTCGTCAGGCGCAACACCGAGGGCAATCACGCGGGGCGGCCGATCGGCGGCCCAGGTGACGTGCAAGGTTGCCAAGTTGGGAATTGTTGTGGCGTCACAGACAATGATATCTGCGGCTTCACGGTCCGTCGTACCCGATTCCTGCACTCCCTGCTGCGTGAGCATTCGCCGCACCATCACCTGCTGCCGTGGATCGCTCAACAAGATTCGAGCGCGAGCCGTCCGGCGCGTGCCGGATGAAGCGGCGGCGTCGATCGGGAGGCGCAACGCGAAGGTCGCCCCGTGCCCGGGGGTGGATGAGGCCAATGTCAGGTCGCCGCGGTACCGACGCATCAGGGCTCGCGCCGTCGCCAATCCAAGTCCTGTGGCATACTCGCGCGGGCGCGTGGTGAAATACGGCTCAAAACAGCGCGCACGGACTTCGTCGTCCATGCCTTGGCCGTTATCGCTCACGTGCATGCAGAGTTGCTCCACTTCACGGGCAATCACCACTTCGAGACGTGGTGCCGTGAGACCCTCCATGGCCCGCCGCGCATTCATGACCAGATTGATGACGACCTGCGCCAGGACCGTCGGCGGGATGCTCACGGCTGGCAAGTCCGCGGGGACTTCAGCGGCAATCGTTGTGCCTGACGGAAGAGCATCCGCAATCACCGGCCGCAGCTCCTGCCACCAATCGGCGAGCCGTGTCACCTGTGCCTCGCCGCGCGGCTGGAAGGGATCGGACCCTAACAGGCGAAGCCCTCCCGCCAGTCGTTGCAGGTCCGTGATACTCCGCCGAATGCCCGCGAGATCTGCTCGCGCACCTTCCGGAAGGTCATGCGACGCGGCGAGCACATCTAACCGCAACAAGATCGGCATGACCAAGTTCCGCAGATCGTGCCCGAGTCCGGTGGCAAGGGTGCCAACCATGGCTAGACGTTGCAGATGCCGGAAGTCCGGCGCCTGGTCAACGTGGTCATCACTGGTGCTCGACGGAGATTCAGACACGGGGATTGCCATTGAGGTGTCCGCGCTAGGCCGACCAGCTTGGTACCGAACTCAACTTCTCGCTGTGTATCGTGATCACGCAATCGCTGCGGCTGCGCTAACGCCTCGCAAATCTGGAGCCAGTCACGCGTCGCGCGAGGTGATCTTTGCCGCATTTGGTGCGCCTGTGAGCAGTTCCGACGGCCTTTTCATCTACGATTTAGACGACGGGGCGCCGGCCCTGAATCACGCGAAGCAGGAACATGATGATCGCGACGACCAGAAGAATGTGAATGAAGCCGCCCATCGTGTAGGCGGACACCATCCCGAGCAACCAGAGCACGATCAGAATCAGAGCGATCGTCGTTAGCATGTGAGCCTCCTAGCCACCTTGGCGAGAGATCCGGTCCGGTAGAGGACCCGGTGCTTCTTTGCAGCACGCTAGGCGCGTCTCCTAGCGTGCACCATTCGCCGCAGGGAGGGATCTCCCTCGATACCTGAGAGAGAGCGAGCCGAAGGATGGCGCTAGCGAGCCCATCGCTCGTGAGGGGTATGCTTCCCCCTGCCTAACGGCGTAGGGAAAATCGTCCCTCGTGGGGACCAGAATTGCGCGTGTTTCTGACCTATCCTGTTGGCTACGTTCGCGGCGATGCCCGGAAGCGCTGGCGATCCCGTGCTGTCGCCCTGAATACCCGAGCCACCGTGAATGGCCCATCGCTCGCGAACGGCAGTACTGACACGCGCGCCGAATCGGATGAACTGAGCGGCGCACCATATCACCCGAACCTCAGCGAGGGACCGCGCATGAATACGGACCGAGTGGAAGGTGCCTGGAAGCAAATGAAGGGCCGTATCAAGGAAACGTGGGGCAAGATCACTGATGACGACTTGGATCGCGTCGAAGGCCAATGGGACCAGCTGACGGGCCTGATCCAGAACAAGTATGGCAAGGCTCGCGACGAGGCGGAGGTAGAAGTGAAGCGCTTCCGCGAAGAGTACGACGATTTACCGAACCCGCGTCCCGCGCCACCTCGCTAAATGGCGAGAGGAGCCGGGCGGAAACGCTCGGCTCCGCGGCGGAGATTCCTTCACATCACGCTGGGTCAATCTTCATGTCACTGAACACGCGAGATCAAATCACCAGTCATCTCACCGACATGTTGGCGCTCGAGCGTCACCTGCAACGCGCTCTCGACGTGCAGCTCGCCGTCATGGATGACACGGCCGGCATGGCGCGAGAGCTCCGCAAGGTACAACAGACGTGCGGCCGCCATGTTGACGCCCTAGATGCACTGACCCGGCGACGAAACGCTGGACGCAGTGTGCCACGGAAGTCCGTGAAGGAAGCTGCTTCCGCCATGCTCGGCGTCAGCGCGATAGCGGTTGACTTCGTGCGCACGGAGCAGCTGCCCAAGAATCTTCCCGAAGATTATGCGGCGGTTTCGCTCATGTGCGTGGGATACGTCATGGTGCATCGTGCGGCGCTCTCCCGTGGCGAAGTGGACGTCATTGACCTGGCGTATCGTTGTCTGCAAGCGCACTCGCGTTCAACCTTGCTCTTGCGGTCCGCGGACCCGACACGTGGCATGCGCAGCGAGCGCCGCGTGACGTACGCCGTGGAGCGCGCAGACGCGACGCCAACGGCAATGTCGAGACGGGTGGATCCTGACCAAATCCAACGACTGGAATTCCCAATGACGGGCACGGATCAGGCAACATCCGCGTCCGGGGATTAGTCGCGCATTCAGTTCCCTAACAGATGTGCTTGCGCTCCAGATAGGCACCATCCAATCTTGACATGCCTGCTGCTCCTCGGTGACGACGGCTAGCCGCGGCTCGCCCACACGAGCCTGACCGAGGACAGCAGGCCTTCGCTCAATGCTCGTGCAGGTTGACCACCTGCAGCGGGACTAACACCGGACCTTGGGCGAAGCCGAGGGTCGTGTCCAGCTGGACATTGACGATTCCCGTGGCCGGTTCGGTGAACCGACATGTGACGCGACCGGACGTTTGCGTCACGGCCTGCTGGGACACAGAGAGTTCCGTTGTGTAGACGCCGCTCACATTCGTGGTGACCACGATGGCGCCCGCACCACCGCAGCCGATGCTCACAGTTGTTCCTGGGATCAGACTTCCGTCACTCGCGTAGACCGTCCCCATCACGGAGGCGTGTCCGGAGCCGGACGAAAATGGATCCGTGGTGCGAGTGGCGCACGCCGAAACCATGACTGCAAGAGGTGTCAGCAACAACCGGAAAAGTCCACCAGACATCGGGCCAACGGGGTTTAGGACGCCTAACGCAGCCGCCGCGGGCGCCCGGCGGGCGCTTGGGCGTTCTTCCAATTCTCTAGACTGACAAGCGGTGACGACCGCGACCACTACTCGCGTCCGCCGGGGAGTTGATACCTTACGCTTTCCCCCGACACCCGTAAGGATCGTATGACTGTCACTCGGCGCTTGCTATGCATGGCCTCGGCTGTCACCCTCGCGATCCTGCCCCGTGCCGGTGAGGCCCAGGCGCAAACCTGGATGCTCGGTCCATTCGAGAAGCCGCCTGGAGTCAATCCAATCCTATCGCCAAGCACCGACACGAAATTTCTATCGCCCATGGGTGGACGAGAGGTGGCTTGGGAAGCGTACGCGACGTTCAATCCGGCGGCCGTTGTACGCGACGGAAAGGTGTGGGTGCTGTATCGTGCGGAGGATGCCAGTGGAGAAGCGAAAATTGGCGGCCATACATCACGGATCGGCTTAGCAGAGAGCTCGGATGGACTGCGATTCACGCGGCGCTCGACGCCGGTGCTCTTTCCCGATCATGATGCGCAGCGTGCCAATGAATGGCCGGGAGGCGTTGAAGATCCGCGCATTGTCGAGTCCGCGGATGGCCTCTATGTCCTGACGTACACGCAGTGGAATCACCGCGTCCCACGACTGGCCGTCGCGACGTCGCCCGATCTGTTGCACTGGACGAAACATGGGCCCGCGTTCTCGCGCGCCGGCGACAAGTATGACTCCATGGAGACGAAGTCGGGAGCGATCGTTTGCAAGGTGGAAGGGAGCCGACTGGTCGCAGCGAAGATTCAGGGGAAGTACTGGATGTACTTCAACGTCCCGCAGATTCTGGCAGCGACGTCCGACGACCTGATCCACTGGGCGCCGGTCGAAGATGATGATGGGCGGCCCTTGCGCGTACTCTCTCCGCGTCCAGGGTATTTTGATTCGTGGCTTGTTGAAGCTGGTCCACCCGCGATCGTCACTGCGCAGGGAATCGTCGTGCTCTACAACGCCGGGAATAGTGGGACACACGGTGACTCGTCCATTCCCTCGCGGGTCTATACCGGCGGACAAGCCCTATTTGACGCGTCGAATCCACTGAAGCTGTTGGATCGGACCAACAGTCCATTCATCCAGCCGACCGAGCCGTATGAGCGGCGCGGTCAATACAGTCAGGGGACGACGTTCATGGAAGGGCTTGTCCCGTTCAATGGCCGGTGGCTGCTGTATTATGGAATGGCGGACGCGCGCGTGGGTGTCGCTCGATCGGTGACTCGCGAGTAATTGGATGCGAGCACGACGGTGCGTGCTGACGTCAACACGAACGGTGCGATGGACGTAAAAATTGTCTCTGGTTGACTCGGACGAAGGAATCACGGCATGCCGTCACGTATCCCCGAGGTCCTCGCGATCATCGGCGAAGCAGTTCCCGATTTCCTTTGGATGTCCACCGCGTCAGGCGCTCCCGTCTATCAGAATCGTGCATGGCGCGAGTACACGGGAATGGATGGCGGTGACCTTGCGACACCCATCTGGGAAGCTCTGACGCATCCGGATGACCTAGAGAGCTTTCGCCAGATGTGGGCCCAAGCGACGCGTGAGGCAAAGCCGTTCGAGATCGAGCATCGCTGTCGTCGTCACGATGGCGCCTATCGGTGGTTTCTCTGTCGAGCCGCACCGATTAGGGATGCCACCGGAGAAACAACGCACTGGGTGGGTACGGTCACGGACATTCACGCGCAAAAGATCGTCGAAGCGGAACTGGCGCGTTCGATCCGCCGGCGCGACGAATTCTTGGCGACGATGGCTCATGAGGTGCGCAATCCACTGCAAGCCATGCGTCAGGCCCTGGACGTCGTACGAATTCCCACGGCGCCCGCTGAGGTCCGGACGCGGATGCTGTCCGTCCTGCACAACCAGCTGCAACAGTTGACGCGTCTGACGAATGACATGGTGGACGGCAATCGCGTCCGATGGAATGCCATGTCGCTGGTTCCCGCGGAGACCACGCTCCGCGTACTGGTCACCGATGCCGTCAGCTCGGCGAAGGCGGTGATGGAGGCACATGACCACCGCCTGGATGTGGACGTGACGGACCCCGATTGCCTGATGACGGTGGACGCCATGCGCGTGATCCAGGCCTTGGTGAACCTTCTCACGAATGCGGCGAAATTCAGTGAAGCGGGGTTGCCGGTGCATCTCTCCGCCAGCTGCGACAGTGGCGAGGCCGTCTTTGTGGTCCGCGATTGGGGGCGTGGGATCGATGCGGACACGCTGCCGCGCATCTTCGAACTGTTCGAGCGAGGCGAGTGCGAGCAGCGCAGTGAAGGGTTTGGCATTGGGCTGGCCCTGGTCCGTCATGTCGCCGAACTTCACGGTGGGCGCGTGGAGGCCCAGAGCGCGGGGCTCGGGCAGGGGAGCGAGTTTACCCTGCGGATCCCGCTGGTCGCCGCACCGCGCACCTGACTGACTCGCAGTTGCACGCTCGCGCCGGAGCGCGAGCGCGATAGATTCGTCCGGGGTCGCTCACGGAGTCTATCGACGTGTTCCTAGGCAGTCCGAAATCCGAGAAGCAGTACGACGTGATTGTGGTGGGATCGGGGGCGGGTGGCGGTATGGCCGCCTACCAGTTGGCCGTGTCCGGGCTGAAAGTGTTGGTGCTGGAAGCCGGCCGACGGTACGATCCGACCGTCGAGACGCCGATGTTCAAGCTTCCTCGCGAGGCTCCGTTGCGTGGCGCCGGCTACAAGGAGAAGCCATTCGGCTTCTACGACGCCACCGTCGATGGTGGGTGGGAAGTCCCCGGCGAGCCATATACCACGGCGCCCGGAAGTGACTTCCTGTGGTGGCGCGCTCGCATGTTGGGCGGACGTACCAATCATTGGGGTCGTATTTCCCTTCGCATGGGCCCCTACGATTTCAAACCCAAGTCTCGCGATGGACTCGGCGCGGACTGGCCGCTGGATTACGCCGACCTCGCCCCGTACTACGACAAGACGGAAATGCTCATTGGCGTGTACGGCGGCGACGATGACTTGGAGAACACTCCGCGGTCGTCACCCGGCGTGTTGATGCCGCCGCCCGCACCGCGCGCCACAGAGCTGTTGGCGAGGAAGGCCTGCACGCCGCTCGGCATCCCCGTGATCCCAGCGCACCTGGCGATCATGACCAAGCGTCAGGATGCCGCGTCCCTGCCAAAGAAGTTGCACCCCGGGAATGCATTGGCGCAGCGTGTGCTGGCCCAGTCCATGGCCGCTCGTCAGGCATGCTTCTGGGCAACTCCCTGCGGGAATGGCTGCTCCATCCGGGCGAACTTCCAGTCCACCACCGTGTTGTTGCCGCCGGCGATGGCCACCGGGAATTGCGACATCGTCAACGATGCCATGGTGCGCGAGGTGACCGTAGACGCGCAGGGCCGCGCCACCGGCGTGCACTACATCGACAAGCGGACGCGGAGCGATCATCACGTGAAGGCGCGCGTGGTGGTGCTGGCGGCGAGTGCCTGCGAGACCGCTCGTATCCTGCTCAATTCCAAGAGCGCGCAATTCCCGAACGGGCTGTCCAATGGCAGCGGACTGGTTGGGAAATACCTGATGGATACGGTGGGCGCCGGCATTGGCGGCCAGATTCCCGCGCTCGAGAACACCCCGCCGCACAATCAGGACGGCGCGTCCGGCATGCACATGTACATGCCGTGGTGGAAGTACAAGGAGCAGCTGGCGGGGGATCTCGGATTTGCCAGAGGCTACCATGTCGAGTTTGGTGGCGGGCGCGACATGCCTGGTTCCGGCGCCTTCGGCGGGTTGGAACGCTACACCGAAGGTGCCTACGGCAAGCGCTTCAAGGAAGCCGCGCGGCGGTACTACGGATCCTGGATGTGGTTCGACGGGCGCGGCGAGATGATTCCTAACGAGGACTGCTACTGCGAGTTGGACCCCAACGTGACGGACCAGTGGGGCATTCCGGTGCTTCGCTTCCACTGGAAGTGGTCCGATCATGAGACCCGACAAGCCGCACACATGGTGAAGACGTTCGCCGAGATCATCACCGCATTGGGTGGGAAGGTGGATGGGAAAGTTGAGACTGACGGGTCCAAGTTGATTGCCAAGGGCGGGCAGATCATTCACGAGGTGGGGACGTGTCGCATGGGAAGCGACGCATCGACCTCTGTCCTGAATCCCTATTGCCAGTCGTGGGACACGAAAAACCTCTTCGTCACGGACGGCGCGCCGTTCGTCTCCAATGCGGACAAGAATCCGACGTTGAGCATTCTGGCGCTGGCTTGGCGCACGACCGATTACATCGTCGATCAACTCAAACAGCGGAACATCGGATGAGCGACGAACAAGACACGCCCATGAAGCGGCGCGAAGCGCTGAAGGTCATTGCAACGACCGCAGCTTCGATCCCGCTAGCGGAAGGACTAACGCCACGCGAAGCGTCGGCACGTGAGCTACCGATGGTTGAAGATCCGCAGGCGGCGCCTTTGGCGCCGGCCAGTGGTCCAAGGGGCACCGTCAGCGATCCCGACCTCCAGCGTCCGGTGGCCAATTGGCCGCGCAAGCTGACGAGCGCGGAGTTGGTCACCCTGACGGCGCTTTGCGACATGATCATTCCGGCAGACAGCAAGTCACCGAGCGCCTCGGCGGTCGGGGTGCCGGCCTACGTGAATGAGTATGTCAGTTGCCCGCGCGAGTACTATCAAAAGGTCCTGGTACAGGTGCGCGGAGGGTTAGTGTGGCTGAACGTGGAGAGCGACCGGCGCTTCGGTCGTCCCTTTGCACGCCTAACGAACGCTGAGCGAACGCAGATCTGTGACGATATCTGTTACGTTCCGCGCGCCAAGCCGGAGTTTCAGGCCGCCGCGCGTTTCTTCGACATCGTGCGGGACCTGACGGCCGAAGGGTTCTATACGACCGATGCCGGCATGAAGGACATTGGGTATGTCGGAAACGTCGCGCTGCCGAGATTCGACGGACCTCCACCAGAGGTTCTCAAACACTTGGGGCTGTCGTAGCGCACACGCGGTCCGTCAGCAACCGTGTGAGAAACAGCACCAGACGCGCGCGACCGCGCGCGTCTGCCGCGAGCGGTTCCCGCCTTGGTCCCCCGTCCCTGGTGAGCTGACTGCCTAACGGTTTCCGCGGCGGCTCCGTTTGCTAGCGTCGCGGCCGTTGTCGCTGGAGGAATGTACCAGGCAGCGCACCGGTCATGGCACCGGATTCGAGCACAAACGTGCCATTCACCAAGACGTGCCGGACGCCTTCCGCGTAGTGGTGGGGATCCGTGTACCCTGACCGATCGGCGATCTCGTTCAGGTTAAACACCACGACGTCGGCCGCCTTGCCTGGTGCCAACACCCCACGATCGCCGTCGCCCAGCCACGCCGCGGGAAGGGCCGTCATTTTCCGGATGGCCTCCTCCAACGTGAGCACCGGGCGCTCGCGCACGTACTGCGCGATCACGCGTGGGAAGGAGCCGTAGCTGCGAGGATGTGGAAAGCCGGTGCCGAGTTCGACAAGATCGCCGTCGGTCTCGAACATGGTCGCCGGGTGCTGGAGAAAGCGCTCCACGTCGCGCTGGTCCATGCCATGGAAGATGCCGATAAAGCCGCCCTTCAGCTGCAACTCGATCAGCGCTTCCACGGCCTCGTCGATCGACGTGGAGCGTCCGCGCCCGTGGAGGAAATCGGCGAGTGTCTTACCGGCAAGAGTGGAGTCGCTGGGGACTTCACGAAACTGGATCGACTCGGGCCCACGCCCGGCCTGTCGCGGAAAAAGGATACGCATCTCACGAACGAGCCGAGCGTGCGTCGCAGGATCGGCGACGCGTCGGGCGAACGCGGCGGGCCCGTCGGCCAAGGCCCACGGCGGAAACATGAGATCTGCGTACGTGCTGTACGCCGTGTACGGATAGATGTCGAAGGCGACTTCGTTGCCCGCCGCGCGTGCGGAGTCGAGCAGCGCGAGGATCTGGTCGCTCCACCCCCACTGCGCGGCCCCGGTGACCTTGAGGTGGTTCACTTGGACTGGTATGTGCGCTCGAGCGCCGATCTCCAACGTCTCGCGAATCGACGCCAGCACGCCCGGACCCTCGTCCCGCATGTGCGTCACGTAAATCCCACCGTAGGGAGCTGCAACGCCGGCCAGCGCGACGAGTTCGTCGGTGTTGGAGTACGTGGCGGGAACGTACTCCAGTCCCGTGGAGAGCCCGAGCGCGCCCTGCTGCATGCTCGAGTCAACGAGCGCTTTCATCCAGGCCAACTCAGTGGCGGTCGGCGCGCGATTGACCAGCCCCATCACGCGCTTCCGAATCCAGGTGTGACCGGCGAAGAGTCCAACGTTAGGTGCCATGTGGACCCGCGCGCGATAGGCGTCCAGCGGGAACGGCTGCTCCTGCGAGTGCAGCGACGCCATGATCGTCGTGATTCCCTGGCGCACGAAGTTCTCCGCGCGCGGATGCTGGTCGAGCGTAACCAAGTGCGCGTGATTATCCCAGAAGCCTGGTGCGACGACCAATCCGCTGACGTCCACCACACGTCGCGCCTGTCGGGCGCGGTGCGCCGCGATGCCGGTGTCCACGGCCACAATCCGTCCCCCGGCGATGGCCACATCGGCCACCCGGCGTGGCGCGCCAGTGCCGTCCACCACGGTGCCATTGGACAAGATCAGGTCGAACGCCGGTGTCGGTGCACACGCCAACGTCGCGAGTAGCAGCGCAGCACGATATCCCGCGATGCAGCGCGCGCCGGATCCGACTGCGTTGTGCCTGTCGATCTTCATGGGCGTTCAGGCGAAATACGTAGCCCCGTGAGACCTCCAGCCGGCGCAAGGGATACGACCACTCGGAATCGCTCGCTTCCAAACCACGCGAAGTATTGCAGCTCGATGTCGTCGCCGACCTCGCGGCGCGCCAACAGCTCGAGGCGTGTCGGCGTCCCCATGTCCTTCAAGACGCTCGTTAGGAACGCGCGCATGCGCGGAAAGATCGTCTGCCGAACGAAGGCGAAGTCGGACTGAGCCAACGCCCCGGACGCGACCTTCGTCAGAATCCCGCGAACGTAGGCTGTGGACGCCGAGTCCGTGTCAGCGATTGGCGTGACCGGCGGTGGAACAGGCGCCATCGCGGGATTGAACAGGGCGCCAACCTCGAGCGCCAAACGCGGTGGCGCCATCGTGCGGGCGTTGGACAACACAATCACCGCCAAGTCATCATCTCCAAGCCGCGTGTACTGTGTAATGAATCCTTGCCACGCTCCGCCGTGCTCTTGAATCTGGTGGCCGTTGGCCTCGTCGAGGAACCACCCGAATCCGTACGGATACGACTTTCCGCTGTTCAACACGGCAGGCGACTGCATCAGTGCCCAGCTCTCCGCCTTCAGGATGCGACGATTTCTCACCACGTCATTCCACGCGATCATGTCTCGAAGGGACAGCATCATCGAGCCGTCGGCCGTGGTGTTCAGCTGCGGCGCCACCCACATCGCGTGCTCCCAGCCGCTGGGCGTGACGTTGTAGCCGTGGGCCCGATGCGGCACGACGTCGGCTTCCGTAATCACGCGAATGGTCGGCATCCCCGCCGGATCGAAGATGCGTTTGCGCAGGAACGCGTAGTATGGCTGTCCGGTCACCCGCGTCATGATGATGCCGAGGAGCACGTAACCCGTATTGGAGTAGTTCCATCGCGCACCGGCGGGAAACTCCAGTGGCAGCGCCGCTGACATCGCAATGAGGTCTGCGTCCGTGTAGTCCTTTCGGTAATCGAAGTTGTCGCTGGTGTAGTCTGGGATGCCGGATCGGTGACCGAGCAGGTGACGGATGGTGATCGGCGCCCACGTCTCCGGCGTCTCGGGGAGATAGCGCCTGATGGAGGCATTCAGGTCAATGCGGCCATCTTCGACCAAGGCCATGATACCAGCAGCGGTGAACTGCTTGCCGAGTGACCCAGAGAGAAAGATGGTTTCGTCCGTGACCGGTGTGCGATTCTCCAACTCGGCGACCCCATAACCGCGTGAGACCAGGACTTCGCCATGTCGCACGACGGCGAGCGCGAGGCCGGGGATGCGCGACTCCTCCATCGTTCGGCGGACGAGGGCGTCGACGGCTCCCGTGACGGGAACGTCGAGTCGTTGCAGCTGCCAGGGCAAGCGGAGCGGGGATGGGTCCGGCCACACACGATCGAGGGTCGGCCCGCGGTACAGGACGCCTCCCTTCATGACAAGAGCGACCGAACGGGTGGCGGTGATGTCCTGGAGTGGATTCGCGTCCAGGACAACCAAGTCGGCAAGCTTGCCAACTTCGATGGATCCAAGATCTGCATCGAGCCCCAATGCTCGAGCCCCATCAATCGTTGCGACCTGTAGCACCTCGTCTGGCCGCATCCCCCCGCGCGCCAGCAGCTCAATCTCCCAGTGGTTGGAGAGTCCTTGCAATTCGCCGTGTCCGCCCAGTCCGACGTTGCCCCCGGCCCGCAGCATCGCGACCGCACCAGCTGCAACGTCACGATCGTTGAAGTCCTCAGGTGGGAACCATAGCAATCGGGTGGACGTGCGTTGGTACAGCGCTCCATCGGGGAACCATCGGTTGAGGCGCTCCTCCTCGTGTGCGCGCGCCTCGGCCAGCAGCCGATAGACGGGGAGCGCACCACCAAAGCTCACCACAAGGGTTGGGGTGTTCGTGATCCCCGAGCGCGCCAACAGCTGGACGATGTCGTCATGGATGGGTGCTTCGGGGATCGCGTGCTCCAAGCCACTGAAGCCGTCCATCGCGTGCGTCAGGTCTTCTTTGCCGTCGGCGCCTCCTTCGGTCGTCGGCATCAGGCCCAACTCACGCGAAGCCTGAACGATCCATTGGCGCTGACGCCGGTTGCCTGGCTGATACGACTTGATGTACCTCGTGCCGTACTCGTCGCGGTATCGAGTGAGTAGCCGCCGGGCATCATCCAGTGACTGCAGGTTGGTCATGCTGAACACGCCGGGCCCGGTTGAGAGAACGCGAGGACCGGGTACTTGTTCGGCTTCGATGAGGTCGGACAGGCCGAAGATGTCGGGGCTGTTTTGGGGATCGCGAACCGTCGTGACGCCCATGGCGAGGTTGGCAAATGCATTGGTGGACTCCGGCTGCAACAACTCTCCGGATGGTCCCCAATGCGCATGCAGGTCGATGAAGCCCGGCACGATGAACTTCCCGCGCACGTCGATCACGGTGGCACCGGGTGGGGTCGCGAACGACTCTCGCGCTCCAACGGCCACAATACGACCACCCATGACGACGACGTCCGCGTTCGTGATCGTCTCCGTAGCACGCATGGTGATGACCGTAGCGCCGCGGAGCACCACGACGCCCGTGGGCACAGGACGAGGGAGCGTCACCGAGAGAGGAATGGCACTCGTGGCGGTCGCTTGGTCGCCCGCCGAGGTGTGCAGCGTGGCGCCACTGACCCACGCGAGCGCCGCACCGTCAGGTGTCCATGCCCAGTCGGTCGGGTCCTCATTGGTAACTACTGTCGCTTGTGATAGGTCGAGCGCGCGCGCCGCCGCCCCTCCGGGTTCGATCGCCAGCCGCAACAAGCGGCTGCCATCGGCAATGGCCACCTCGCGCCCCGACGGGCTGGCGCGCATCGGGACGGCACCAGGTCGCGGGGTTGCGCCGGCCGCCACGCGCGCCTCCACTCGCGCGTCACCCGACGTCATCCCCACCGAGATCAGTCCCTCAACCGCCGATAACCAGACGCGCGATCCGTCGCCGGCGACAAAGTGCGGATGCCGCGCGCCTTGAACACGCGCCACTATTCGCGCCGCTCCGCCGCCGGACGGAATTGCCGCGATCTGCACGTCGGCGGGCACTGCGCCAGGCGCAGCACTTAGCGTCGACGGCAGCGGGGCAGTGACGGCCACGATCGAACCACCGTCGGGCGTCCACACCGGATCCATCCACCAGGCGGGAACGGTCGTCAGGCGCACTGGAGCGTCGCGACCGTCCGCACGCGCCTTCCAGAGAGCACCACCGCTCTCGTCCCAAGTGACAAAGGCGATCCAACGCCCGTCGGGGGACCACGCTGGTGTGAATTCGCGCGCGCGTGCGGTGTGCGTCAGGCGCCGCGGTGCAGGGTCCCGAGCATCGGTCAGCCAGATGTGGCCGAGGGCAGAGAACGCTGCTCGGCCGTTAGGCCCCATGGCCACGTGCTGCACGCGTCGCGCCCGCACGGCGCCGGTGTCGACGCGATGCGCGAAGTGCGTACTGGGTGTGACCTGCAACGACACGTCGGCGCTGAAGGGGATCTCGACATCTGACGCATCTTGCACCCCCAAACGGTGGATCTTCCCGCGATATGCGGCATAGAGCCACCGACCATCAGGTGAGAACGCCATGTTAGGCAGCAGGTCTCGCGAGGCCTTCGACTCCAGTTGGTTCCGGTCGATGTCGTACGCCACCCATCGTTCCGTACCGGTAACCAGGTCGCGCACCTTGAGTCCCGTGCGACCATCTCGCGTGGTGCCGTACGCCAGCAGGTGCCCGTCGCGCGAGAGCGTCGGCTTCATCGCGGGGGCGCCCTCCACGATCACGGGCGTTGCGCGACCTTGGCTGCTCGGAAGTCGCATGAGAACACTGGTCGCTCCGTTGCGGCTGCCGTACGGCCGCGGCGTAACCGACGCGAACCAGATGCTCGCACCGTCGGGCGCAGGCCACGCCCCGTATGGCCCCGGCGCCGGTGAGGAGACAAGCAATGCGGCGGGTCCATTGGTGTTCTCGGCCAACCGACGCCCATCGCCAGTCGCAACGTCGAATTGCCAGAGTTCCGCCGTGCGCGCGCCCCAAGTGTCGACCACCGTCGCGAGTATGGCACGCCCATCGGCGGACCACGCGGGTGAAAGCACTCCAGAGCGCGGGAGACGAGAGACCGGTCGTGCACCGGTCCCGTCGGCATTCGCGACCCACACGTTGTCCGAACCACTCTCGTCCGAGATGAAGGCCAATTGCGCGCCGTCGGGCGAGTAGCGCGGTTGGGACTGGAAGGCCGGACCGGAGAGCACCGCGCGGGCACGACCGCCGTCCACGGGCAAGGTGTAAATGTCGCCGAGCAGCTCAAACGCGAGCGTCCGTCCATCGGGATTTATGTCCAGCGACATCCAGGTGCCTTCGCTCGTCGTGAACGCAACGGGCCGGCGCAACACGGACTCCTGCGCGTTGGCGATGCTCGACATGCTGATGAGGGCCATCACGGCGCCTCGGATTCTTCTGCGATACACGCGGGTGACTCCCATTACATGGCAAAGCTGAAGAAGTGCGAAGACGAATTCGTCCGTTCGCCGCGTGAGATGAGGCGTTCGCTCGAACGAGGTGAGGCGGACGCGCTCGCGCAACGCCAACGGACATCCAGCACGAGGGCCGGGGGCGCTCATTGCGCTTCCATGTGTTGCGCCTGGCGTCGCACGGAATGGCAGTGCCTCCGCCTGACGAAGCGGGGCACGGCCATAACAATATTGAAGGATCACCCCTCGACAAAAAGCACGATCGCCAGGCCGACCTTTTCGCAGACGCGCGAGATGCTCCCGCGTTGGCCCCCACGCCCGCAGGAGCCGCCTGCCTTTTAGCGCGCCAACGGACCGATGGCTTAGGCCCTGATCGTGAATGCCCTGGATGTCGCCGGCTTGAGCGGAATCTCGCCGAGTGTGCCGACGACCGTCAGCGTATAGACGCCGCGGGTCGGGATCCGGATGTTCGGGAAGGTCGCCGTACCATCGCTTTGCGTGATGGCGTGGAAGGTGACATTCCCAGGCTGCAGCGTCATGTCGATCTGCACGCCGCCGATGGGCGTCCCCAGGTTGGTGAGGGCCCGAACTTGGACCGCCGGCGAGATCGGTTGCTTGATGATGCCGTCGCTAGGTTGCTGCGTGAAAGTGATCGCGTCATTTCGTGGGGTGACGATCACCGCGCCCGAGGGGCTAAGTCCGCTCAAGCTGCCTCCCACGCCACCCAATCCGAAGACGCCATTGCCGGCCGCGCAGAAGGAGAGCGACACCAAGCCAAGCACTGATGAGGAGGGCTGCGCGTTATGCAGGAGGCGCGGAAGATTGTAGAGGGCCGGATCGATACAGATGCCCGCGTTCAACGGCGCGTTGGCAGGAAACACCGGATGCGCGGGGAACGACGACAGCTCAAACCCCGTCACCGGCACGCTGCCGTTCATGACGGGTGGCTCGGTGGTGAACGTGCTGACCGGACGTTCGTATCCAAACAGCAAGAGTCGCTGACCGGTGGTCGCGCTCCAGTTGGGGGTTTCAGCGCCCCATTCCGGGTTCGCGGGAATGCGCTGGCCAGGCGACGCATCAAAGGCCATGGCCGAGCCCGTGGGATCTTGTACGCCGGACCGTACTTCGATCAGGCCGTCACTAATGGCGACGTCCAGCGAGTCGAGATCGGTTGGATAGGCGGTTGAGCTGGTGCAGCCAATGAAACCCTTCACGACATTCTCGCCATCGGCGCCTGTGCCGCTCTGACTCGTCGTTCCCCTGGCCGCCGCTACACGCGCCATGCCGTCGAACGCCTTCCGGTCAGCGGCCGGCGTCCCGCCCGGTTGCCACAGATCTTCGACGTCAGCGATGATGGCGAAGACTTCATCGCGCGGTGATGAAAAGAAACTGCGCGCACTTGATCGCAACGCCGTGAAGTCACAGGCAATCGGCGCCGCGCCTAACGAACTGACAGGAACGGTGCCAAGAATCGTGGGACTCGGCTCACGGCCGCAGGCGACCAGGAGACCAGCAGCAACAAGGACGGCGATCGTGCGCATGGCAGACCCGATTGGTCAGAGGCTCTCCATAGTGCACGACGTGTAAATAAATGCGCTAGTACCGGCAGCTTTGGCCGACCTATCGAGCCCCGATGAGTGCCTTGTAACGGGGGTCCTCACGGATCGGATCTAGCCACCACGACTCGTCGTGCTGGGCGAGGGCGCGCTGCTGCGGGTTGTTCGCCAGGTATTTGGTCAGCAGGCGGATGGCGTCGTCCTTGTCTCCCACCTGAGCGCGGGCAAAGGCTTCGAGTTGCGTCAGTTCGCTGGTGGGGTCCAGCTGGCCCGTGGCCCGCGAGGCGACCATGACATGCCTCGCGCTATCGGGAGGCAGCCCTGCCCTGATCAACGCGATCGCGGCGATCATGCCGCCTTTGTGCTTATCGAATTCGGTCAAATTGGCCGGACTCGCCTTCACATACGCATCCACGGCCGCCCAGATGGAGTCAACATTTGGCTTCTGCCCGGGCATGGTGAGCAACCAGAGGCGACACTCGCTGAAGCGAAAGTTCTCGGGGAAGCGTTCGCGTCCGACGGAGCACCACTTGGCCACCTCGGTGTGGCTACCCAAGTCCAGCGATGTCATGACCAGGCGGTACACGGTCTTGTCGGCGTCCACGAGGTACGGATCGGACTCGTACGCCGTCTGGGCCGCGAGCTTCGCCTCGGAGGTCTGCGATTTCGCCATGAGCAGATGGCTGAGCGTGTTCCAGGCAGAAGCCTGCAACGCGTTAGCCGCAATCGAGGCGCGAAAGTCCTTCTCGGCGTCGGCGAGCAGTCGATCGGCACTGGCCGCGTCCGGGGCCAAGTTCAGGAGCCATCGCAAATAGGTCAGGGTGGCGCGAGACTCCAGGGCGTCCGCGTCGCCTGGGCTGCGACGGACAGCCTCGCCTGCATACGACAATCCGATGTCGATGTACTTCGCGTACTGCGTGGGGTCGCCGGGGCCGAGCAGTCGGGCAAGACGATAGGCGAGCTTGGCGCGCTCCGCGGGCGGCGCGGCCCATCGGCTGTCCATCGTCTGCACTGCCGCCAGCTGCGAATCGGCTTGTATGAGCTGGCGACTGGCGGCTTCTACCTGCCCGTCGGCGAGCAGCGTGCTGGCGCCGGATACGGTTTCCAGCGCTCGCTGCATGGCCTCCCATGCCTTCGGATCGCGGCTGCCACCCTTACTGACCAGGAGTTCCACCTCGTGACCAACCTGCTTGCGCAGGAAGCGAGAGACTTCTGCCGCCAGGTCATCCTGCAGCGCAAAGAGGTCGGCACGCGACCGGTTGTCCAAGGTGGTGGATCCGATCTCGCGTCGTGTCAGCGCGTCTTCCACGGAGATGCGCAGCCGCAACCGGTCCCCGGACTGCGACACGCTGCCGCTCACGATCGTTCCGACCTTCAGCAGCCGGCCAACGCTGTCGCTGGACAATTTCTGCGCCTTCAGCGGCAACACACCGTTGCGTGAGATCACAGTGAACGGCTTCACGCGAGCCAGTTCGGAAATCAGTGCCTCGGTGAAGCCGTCGGCGAGCGGACGGAGCTCACCATTCGGGCTCTGATCGTCGAAGTAGAGGACGGCGATGTGATTGGGGTCGAAATCCGTACCGATACGCTCGACGGCTGGTGTGGCCCCCCATTGCGACCACGCGCCCCAGCCTAACGCGGAAAGAATGAGGATTCCCAGCGCCACCAGTCCCATCGTACGCCGGCCGCGCGGTGGAACGGGCGCGGGAATGGCCGTGCGTTGTCCTGTCCGCGTTGGAGGTTCACGATGAGTACGTCCGGTGAGAGCGTCGGCGAATTCCACCGCCGTCCTGAAACGGTCGGCCGCGGTCTTCTCCAGCGCGCACAGCACCGCGTCTTCCACTTGTTGCGTGACACTCGGCCGCACAATGCGGATGCTGGGCACTTGCTCCAACGCGTGCTTGGCCATCAGGGCCATGGGCGATGGGCCACTGAAAGGAGGTGCGCCGGCGAGCATCTCGTACAGCACACAGCCGAGGGCGTAAATGTCGCTGGCTGGCGTCAGGTCACGTTCTCCGGCCGCTTGCTCCGGACTCATGTACGTGGGCGTCCCGATCGCGACGCCCGTCAGGGTCAACTTTTCGCCGCCGGCATCGGTGACTGCCTTGGCGATGCCGAAGTCTGCGACGATGGCATGCGATCCCGCCAACAGGATGTTCGCGGGCTTGATGTCGCGGTGAATGACGGCGTTGTCATGGGCGTAGGCGAGTGCCTCCGCCACCTGTTCGGCGATCGACAGCGCCTGATCGATCGGCAGCTGTTTTTCTCGGTCGAGTCGATCGCGCAGCGACTCACCATCGACCAGCGGCATGACGTAATACAGCATGCCGTCCTCGTCGCCGGAGTCCAGCACGCCCAGGATGTTGGGGTGCACGAGGTTCCTGCCCACTTCGATCTCTTTCAGGAAGCGCGTCGCGCCCAATGTCGCGGCCAGGTCCGGGTCGAGCACCTTCACAGCGACCCGCGTGTTCGACGTCAGGTCGGTAGCGACGAACACGACTGCCATGCCCCCTCGACCGAGGATACGCTCGATCTGGTAGCGGCCCTGCAGACGACGTCCTATCACGTCCAGCGTTTGGGTCATGCCGGGGATCCTGGCTCGCGGAGCATCACTGACCACCGGATACTATGGATGGTAGAGGCGGGCGGCCAGAGCGCTGCCGTGATGGGTAGTCGGGTTCGCGCCGGCGAGATGAGCTTGAGTGGTAACTTGCCGCCCGGAGGGCAGGCGAGGTCTCGTTCCGCCTGGATAGCCAAGCGCCCCCGGGACTGAGATCCCGGGGGCGCTGGCTTCGAACGAGCGGGGGAACGGCTACTTCGCTGGAACGCGAAGCCCTGCGTGCTGTCCCTGTCGCACATCAATGCGCTCGCTCGCCATATCCTGACCATTCGGCAGGTGCACGAAGATCACGATCGATTTATCGGCCCGAATGATCGACTTCGGCAGCCGCAACGTCGCACGCTCGTTGGGCCTCACATCCCCCAGCCGCACGGCGAAGGTACTCATTTGGGCCAGTACGGTCACCGGTTCGGCGCGGGCATTTTCAACGGTCAGGGTCGTGGTGGCCAACTCTTCGGGCGTCAGCATCTCCTGCATCGAGTCAGCGGGTTCGGCCAGTCCACCTTCGGGTGGCACCAGCAGGCCGATGTGCGCCCGCCGCGGGAGCGAGAAGTGTTGCGTGGAGAGATCTCCCTCACCGTCAGGTCGGACAAACAGCTGGATATCCGTGCGGCCTTCGAGCGCCCAGGCCGGCAGCCGCAACGTGGACATGCCGAGTGCCGGGACTACCCCAAGCCGTCGGTCAAACCTCCCATACTCCAGATAAACCGCGATGGGCTTCTTTCGTGCATTCTGCACGGTAATGACGTTCACGGTATCCGTCGTCACCATGGCCGGCAATTTCTGGGGATTCTGCGCCGGCAGCGTTGTCGCCAGCATCCCAGTGCCGAATGCCATCACTGCGACGAAGCGTTTCATACACCCCTCCCGATCCGCGATGTGGACCAGCTGTGTCGAGTCGACAGACACAACACTCAAGATGGTTCGCGTCGACTACGCTGAATCCACCGGTAGCATAGGAAAGACCTCCCCCGAGGGGTATCGGCGTTTTGGGGCCACGCGCGTCATCCCTTCCTTTGCACCCAAGGGAAAAGCAGGTAACCTCAGGCGGACCCCATAGGGGCTTAATGCGGTGAAATGGACGCGCCTCACGACGCGCCTCCAGATACAACGCGGTACCGCCTGCAGACGACGGAGACAGACACAGCCATGGAACAGCGCGCACTCGGCAACAGCGGTCTGAAGGTACCAGTGGTAGGCATGGGGACTTGGCGCACCTTCGACGTGCGTGGCGCGGCTGCGGAAACGAATGCCCGGCACGTAGTCGACGCGGCGCTGGCCTCAGGCGCCAACTTCTTCGACTCCTCACCGATGTACGGCCAGGCGGAGCGGGTACTGGGGGGAAGTGTGCGAGATCGCCGAGGCGACGTCTTGATCGCCACGAAGGTGTGGACGCCCTCGCCTGAGGAGGGCCGCAAGCAGGCGGAGTTCGCGCTGGCCTGCTTCAGCGGGCACGTAGACCTCTATCAGGTGCACAACCTCGTGAGCTGGCAGCAACAACTTCAGCTGCTGGAAGAGCTGCAAGCCCGTGGTCAGGTGACGGCCATTGGTGCCACGCACTATCAGTCCTCCGCGCTTGCTGAGTTGCAGCAGGTGATGCGCAGCGGGCGAATTACGGCGATTCAGGTTCCGTACAATCCGCAGCAACGCGAGGTCGAGCGTGCCGTGTTGCCGCTGGCGGCCGACTTAGGTATCGGTGTGGTAGTGATGCGGCCGTTCGCCGAAGGCGGATTGATGCGCGTGCCGCCGAGTGCGCGCGCACTGGAGCCGCTGGCGCCGTTCGGCGCGGAGACATGGGGGCAGGTCTTGTTGAAGTGGGTCTTGAGTGACCCACGATGTCACTTGGCGATCCCGGCCACATCGCACCCTGAGCGCATGACGGAGAATGCGCGGGCCGGCCAGCCCCCGTGGTTTGGACCGGAGGAGCGCGACTACGTCGTCCGGCTTGTCGAAGGCATGAAGACGCGGTGATCTTGATGATCACATCTTGACAATCAAGATGAACGGTCACTATCGTCGAGGGGTCGACCGACGACAGGGGGCGAACGCGTGGATGAACCGAATACCGATGTCATTCAAGGGACCATGGACATGCTCATCCTGAAGACGCTCAGTCTGCAGCCGTTGCATGGCTTCGGCATTGCTCGTCGCATCGAGCAGATTTCGCGCGGCGTGTTCAAGGTCAATCCAGGGTCGTTGCTGACGGCCCTGCAGAGGCTGGAGCGTGCCGGATGGTTGGATGCGGAATGGCAGCAGACGGAGAACGCGCGCCGCGCCCGTGTGTACGCGCTCACTCGTGCTGGTCGCAAGCAGCTCGATGTAGAGACGGAGGACTGGTCCCGGCGCGTTTCGGCAGTCGCCCGTTTGCTCAAGGCGGAGGCGTAGCCGTTTCGTATGTGGCGTCGCTTCATTCGAGGCGTGGTCGCGCTGGTGCGCGGCGAATCGAGCGAGCGCGAGCTGGATGAGGAGATCCAGCATTACCTGGAGCAGGCGGCGGCGACGCACGTCGGCCGCGGGGCATCTCCTGATGACGCCATGCGGCTGGCCCGGTTGGAGCTGGGCAGTGCGACCGCGGTACGGCAGCAGGTTCGTGAGTCGGGATGGGAAAGCACTGTGGTCGCCATGCTCTCGGATGCTCGTTATGCGCTGCGACGCCTGCGGTCGTCTCCAGCGTTCTCCTCGATCACCGTTCTCACGCTCGCGGTCGGGATCGGCGCGACCACGGCTATCTTCAGCGCCGTCAACGCCATCTTGTTGGAGCCATTGCCTTACCCACAGCCGCAACGGATCGTGACCCTGCGGGAGGTGGGCAACGGCAGCGCCACCAATCAAAGCACGTTTGGCATGTACCGTGGCCTGCTGGAACGCAACCATGTCTTCAGCGACCTGGCGGCCAGCAAGTCGTGGCAGCCATCACTCACCGGTGTGCAGCAGGCGGAACGGCTCAACGGCCAGCGTGTCTCGTCCTCGTTCTTCCGTGTGCTTGGCGTTGGCCCCGTCCTCGGCCGCGACTTTGACGAAGCCGACGATGTGGTCCGCGGTCCGAACCATGTGGTGCTAAGCGATGCCTTGTGGCGCCGGCGATTCGCTGCCGACCCAGCGATCATCGGTCGACTGGTTCGACTGGATGACATCTCGTTCACGGTGGTCGGCGTGCTCCCTCCGTCATTCGAAAACGCTCTCGCTCCCACGGCGGACGTGTACGCGCCGCTTCAGTATGACCTATCCGAAGGGCGGGCGTGGGGGCATCACCTGCGCATCATCGGGCGACTGAAGGCGGACCGCGCGGTTGACCTGGCGTCTCGCGAAGTGAATGCCATGGGACGCGATGTGTTGGTCCAGTGGCGTCCCGAGACGTACGGTGCGGGCACGACGTTCTACGTGATGGGGCTGCAAGACGAGCTGACGCAAGGTGTCCGCCGAGCGTTGCTGCTGATCCTGGCCGCAGCGGCACTCGTGCTGGTGATTGCCTGCGTCAACGTCACCAACCTGTTGCTGGCTCGTGGCGTATTGCGACGTGGCGAGTTTGCTGTTCGCGCCGCACTTGGCGCGGCCCGAGGTCGGCTCGTTCGCCAACTGCTGACCGAGAGTCTCGTCCTGGGTGCGGTGGGCGGCTCCCTGGGTACCGTGATCGCCATCCTTGGTGCGCGCGCTATTGTGGCCATGAGCCCGCCCGAGCTCCCGCGGATCGCCGCGGTGGGTGTGGACGGGCGTGTCCTGTCCTTCGCGTTGCTGCTGACGACCACGATTTCCCTGGCCGTGGGCCTCATGCCCGCGTGGCACGCGGCCGCGGGCGATCCGCAGCGTGACTTGCAGCTGGGGTCACGTCGTACCATCGGCGGCCATCGCGGCGTACGCAACATGCTGGTGGTGGCCGAGGTCGCGCTGGCGTTGATGCTGCTGGTGAGTTCGGGACTTCTCTTGCGGAGCATCGAACGGTTGTTCGCCGTGCCGGTCGGATTGGACCCGTCTTCCGTGCTCACGGTGCAGGTGCAGGAGTCTGCCACGCGGTACGCGACCGACAGCGCACGGTACCAGTTCTTTTCGCAAGCATTGGGGATCATCCAACAGATTCCCGGTGTGACGCAGGTGGCGTTCACCAGCCAGCTGCCACTGAGCGGCGATCAGGACGAGTACGGTGCGTCGTTCGATGCCACGCCGACGCAGGCCGCGGCGAAATATCCGGTGTTCCGTTACGCCGTCAGTCCCGGCTACCTGGAGACGATGCGCATTCCGTTGCGCGCCGGGCGACTCCTGGAGGCACGCGATCGGGAGGGGGCACCGCCGGTTGCGCTAGTGAGCGAATCACTGGCCAAGCTCCGCTTTGGTGCAGCGTCTCCCATCGGCCAGCAGCTGCGCGTCGGCGGATCACCGGACGTCCCTGCCTTTACGATCGTGGGGGTGGTCGGCGACGTGAAGCAAGTGTCGCTGGCGCTGGACGAGTCGGCGGCGGTGTACGTGACGGCCACGCAATGGCACTGGGTGGACAACGTCATGTCGTTCGTGGTGCGCACGCGTGGAGATGCCACGGCGTTGGCGCCCGCGGTGCGCGCTGCGATCTGGTCGGTCGATCGCGATCAGCCGGTCGTGCGTGTGGCCACCATGGATGAGTTGCTGGCATCCTCAGCGGCACAGCGACGCTTTGCCTTGGTGCTGTTCGAAGCGTTTGCGGCTACGGCGTTGTTGCTGGCGGCGGCCGGCATTTACGGAATTCTTTCTGGACGGGTGGCCGAGCGTACTCGGGAGATCGGCGTGCGTGCCGCACTCGGCGCGAGCCGCGCCGACATCCTACGAATGGTCTTACGTCACAGCCTGAGCCTGACGTTCGCGGGCGTGGCCATCGGGCTAGTTGGTGCGGCGGTCGCCACACGCGCCCTGGTCGCGATGCTGTTTGGCATTTCGCACTTGGACGCGGTCACGTACATCGGTGTGGTGCTGATGTTGGTCGTGGTCGCCGTGGCGGCGAGCGCGGTGCCAGCGTGGCGCGCCTTGGGCGTAGACCCGGCGACGACGCTACGGACCGACTAGACATAGAGCGCCTCATCGCCCCGTCGGCGCACGTCGTTGTACCCCTTCTGGTGAATGGCAGGCCGCGCGTCGCTGGCTAAGCTGCGATATGGCCTCGTGTGCTGGCAATGTCACAAGTGATCGGCCCCAGCCGATGGCGCACCGCGTCGTCCGAAATGCCTGCGCGACGCTGGCGGTGTTCGGATGTTTGCATCTGACGACGGCCTGCAGGCTATGGTCGCAACCCAACGACGACACCGCCTCGCTCAAGGTGGTGGTGTCG
The DNA here is from genome assembly GCA_046327745.1 of Gemmatimonadaceae bacterium. GTDB lineage: Bacteria > Gemmatimonadota > Gemmatimonadetes > Gemmatimonadales > Gemmatimonadaceae > JABAQJ01. The sequence goes on from JAXLXV010000008.1 coordinate 230,035, forward strand.
ACCATCGATCGCACGCTATGGGTGTTGCGAGGTACGGATACACTGCGCACGGCGCAAGTCGCGGTGGGGTCCGGCATGGACCTCTCGTATGCCGGGCGACAGTGGGCCTTTGCCACGCCGCGCGGTGACTTTCGCGTGCTCGACAAGCGTCGTGACCCGGTCTGGGTGCCGCCGGACTGGATGTATGCGGAGGTCGCGCGGGAACATCACTTTGACCTGCGGCACCTAACGGCACGCGGCGAAACGTTGCTGGATGGAACGCGGTTGGTCATCCGCGATTCTATCGTTGGGTTGGTCAGCGATTCGGGAACGTTCAATCCGCTGCCATTGGATGAGCACATCGTATTCGACGGCATTCTCTTCATTCCGCCGCTCAATACACAGAACCGACATGTCCACGGTGAACTCGGCGCATACGCGTTGGATCTTGGTCGCGGGTACATGCTGCACGGCACGCCTGATCAGACATCAATAGGTACGGCGTCGACACACGGGTGCATTCGCTTACGCGACGACGACCTCAGCTGGCTGTTCGAGCACGTGGCTATTGGAACGCCCGTGGTGATCCAGTGACCGTGTCGTGTTTGCTGAGGCGGCTATCGCGTGCGGGGAGGCTGACTATGAGGAAGATGTCACGAACGCTGTCGGGCATGGCGATCGTCAGCATGGCGTTGATGATCGGTTGCAGTCATGCGTCATCCAACTTGGCGGTGTCGGCAGGCACTGGACCCGATCCAGTGCTGCCGCGCCCTCAGAAGTCGACCATCCCGCTGATCAACGTGGCGTCGGCAAGCAGCTGGGCGCCTAACGCATCTCCGCTGGCCGCTCCCGGGCTCGAAGTCCGCCCCTTTGCACAGCATCTCCAGCATCCGCGATGGCTCTTGGTCTTGGCCAACGGGGATGTCCTGGTCGCTGAGACCAACGCGCCGGTCCGGCCCAAGGACGCCACAGGCATCCGCGGGTGGTTCTTCCGTCACTATCAGAAGAAGGGAGGGGGGACGGCGCCGTCGGCCAATCGGATCCTTCTGCTGCGTGATGCAGACGGCGACGGCATCGCCGACCGCACCACCGTCTTTCTGGATGGGCTCAACTCGCCGTTCGGGATGTCTGTGGTCGGCGACCGGCTCTACATCGCGAATACCGACGCCATTGTCTCGGTGCCGTACGCATCCGGTGATACCGTGGCTCGTGCGCATCCCGAAACACTCGTGCAGCTACCTGCCGGTGAACGGAATCACCATTGGACAAAGAGTCTGGTGACGTCGCCCGATGGTCGTACGCTGTACGTCGGCGTGGGATCGAACAGCAATGTGGCGGAAAATGGCATGGCCGAGGAAGAAGACCGGGCACAGGTCTGGGCCGTGGACATTGCGGCTCGCACGCATCGTACGTTTGCTACGGGGCTCCGCAACCCAGTTGGCATGACGTGGGTGGGCAACACGTTGTGGGTCGTGGTGAACGAACGCGATGAGTTGGGCAATGATCTGGTGCCCGACTACCTGACGTCCGTTCAAGAGGGCGCGTTCTATGGCTGGCCGTACAGCTATTACGGCGCCCACGTCGACAAGCGCGTCAAGCCACAGCGTCCCGACCTGGTGGCGACCGCCCGCAAGCCGGATTACGCGTTAGGCTCGCACACGGCGTCGTTGGGCCTGGCCGCGAGCGCAGGCAACCAACTGGGGCCGAAGTTCGCCGATGGAGTGTTCATCGGTCAGCATGGCTCGTGGAATCGCAAGCCGTTCAGTGGCTATCGCGTGATCTTCGTTCCTTTCTCGTCAGGTGCTCCCCAGGGTGCGCCGATCGACGTGTTGACGGACTTCCTCACCGCCGATGGGCACGCGCGTGGGCGTCCAGTTGGCGTAGCTGTCGATCGCCGCGGCGCATTGCTCGTGGCCGATGACGTTGGCAACACGATCTGGCATGTGAGCAGGGCGCAGCCCTGAGTCCGGCATAGTGCCGCCTAACGGGAGAGCGAAACATGCCTCCTGGGAACGATGCGAGAAGGCGCGTGGCCCCGTTAGGTATCTGTCTGGCGCACAACGCAGCCGCGGTTCCCGTGCAGCCGTGAACATTCCGCCCGGCCTCGAGGCTCTTATGGCATATCGAAGGATTTTCGCCCTGGCGTTCGTCGTTCCGCTGGTCGTGACGGCGACAGCACACGCGCAGGATACCACGCGCACCCGTGATACGACACGAACCGTGCGCCGCGACACGACCATGTCACCAACACGGACCACGCTCCGGGACACCACCATGTCCCCGCGGGCTCGATCACAGCAGCGCATCCGACTGCGCAAATCCAGCGGCGAAGTGGATCTTCCACCGACGCGTGACTCGGCGGCGGTCGCCGATTCGATGCGCGCCGACTCTGTAGCCCGCGCCGAGCGTGCCCGGCAAGACTCCGTCGCACGGCAGGAGCAGATGCAACGCGACTCGTTAGCGGCCATCGAGCGCGCCCGAACGGACTCCATTGCCCGCATTGAGAAGGCGCGGCAGGATTCCATCGCCGTCATCGAGCGGGCGCGTCAGGACTCGATCGCCCGCGCAGACTCCATTGCCAAGGATGCCCAGCTGCGGGCCCAGCGGCAGCGTGATCGATACCTGTTCAATGGCACCGGCTGGTACATCGGTGTGGCTGGCGGTTCGGCCATGCCCAACGGTGACTTCAAGGACATCGGCTACAAGAACGGCTTCAATGTCGAAGTGCCGATTGGCTATCACAAACGGAATCAGTTGCTCGGCGCGCGCCTGGATCTTGGATATAGCCAGTTCTCAGGCCAGTCCTTCACCGTCGCGGGGCCAACTGGGCCAACGGTGCTTCAGAATGTTGATCCCAAAGTCTGGTCCGCGGTGCTGAACCTGACGGCTCGGTTCCCGTTGAACGCCTCGCGCAGCGTCGCACTGTACGGCGTTGGGGGCGGCGGCGCCTATCACTTCCGCTCGTACGGCGCAACCTCAGCGCTCGGCGGGTTCTTGGGAAATGATGTCGTGACTCCGGGCGCCACCGTGAAACTCAACCGCACGGAATTTGGCGTCCAAGGTGGAGGCGGGATCGAGTTCGGCGTTGGTCCGACGTCGCTCTACGTTGAAGGCCGCATGGTGCAGGTACTGACCGACCGCAAGGACGAGACGGCGTTCAGGATGTCTTCGGCAGTGGGCGCGGCAAGCAGGTGCGCTGGGTGCCGATCATGATCGGATTGACGTTCCGATAGTTGCAACGTGGGCGGGCCGGGCGCCTAACAACGCTCGGCCCGCTTTCGTTGTCACGCGTTCAGAAGGCCGCGTCGTCCATCAGCGGCCAATCTCCGTGTCAGACGTATGCAAGCGCATGGAGTCATCGCCATCACATCTCTTCCATAAGGAGTTACATATGCCGAACACGGCAGCCTTCGGGATTTACCGGACCAGAGATCAAGTCGTGCGTGCGGTCGACGAACTTCGGAGTCATGGTTTCCGGAGTGAAGACATCTCCGTTTTGATGCCAGAGAATGTCGGCACCAAAGACCTGGCTCACGAGAAGAACACCAAGGCGCCGGAAGGCACAGCCACGGGTGCCGCGGCGGGAGCTGTGATTGGTGGCGTGTTTGGGTGGTTGGTGGGCGTTGGCGCGCTGTTCATTCCCGGTCTTGGACCGTTCATCGCGGCCGGACCGCTGGTGGCGGTGTTGAGTGGTGTTGGGGCTGGCGGTGTGATCGGCGGCCTGTCTGGGGGATTGATCGGCATGGGCATCCCCGAGTTCGAGGCCAAGCGCTACGAGGGCTTGGTCAAAGGGGGAAACATCCTCATGTCCGTGCACTGCGATGACGGCGACTGGTGTGAGCGCGCCAAGTCCATTTTGGTGACCACCGGTGCTGAGGACATCGCCTCTACGTCAGAGACGAAGGGAGACTACCTCAACACCGAGCGGCCAGCTCCCCGCCTCGAGCATCGTTAGGAAGACGATCAGGAGGGGCGCGGAACCTTCGCGCCCTTCTTGCGAGCCTCGGAGAGGCCGATCGCGATCGCCTGCTTGCGTGACGTGACCTTCGCGCCGCTACCACTTCGCAGCGTTCCCTTCTTTCGACGGTGCATCGCGCGCTCGACGTTTTCGGATGCGCTCTTGCCATACTTGCGCCCACTCGATCGTCGCGTGGTTGAAGCCTTGGTCGGCATACCGCACCTCCGGTAGTGGATGCGCCGAGGATACGCCCTCCTCCCACGCGGCGCATTTTCCTTGAGAGGTATCTCGCGCTGTGCCACAAGCGCGGCGCACAATGCCTCTGACGAGCAATAGTCAAACGAGCGGTGCCTGCCCAAATTCTGCTCCGTCGACGCAGGTTCAAGCCGACGGCCACGCATCAGGGAATCGCAGCAACAGGCAGGGCCCTGACGCATCGGTGGGATGACTTCACTAGCCAGCACCGACCATGCGTGACTCACGACGCTGTTTATGAGACGCGGTAGATCTGCCGCCCCCGGCATTGGCATGGGGGAGCAGTTGGGGGGACCGATGTACGGGGAGCGGCCTACCGCGTCACCAATCGACGAGTGCTGGCATATGATCGCGGGCGCGGCGATTGAGTGTCGTGGCCTCCTGGTCATCCTGCTCGGACGACTGCGAGATGACCCGAAGACGTTCGCGCACGGCCATCGGTTGCGACTCATGGGTCTCTTAAGGCGCTTCTATCGCGTCGATCGAACGCAGGTCGCCAGACTGATTGAACGGTGGTTGTCGGTGCATGCTCCATCGACGGCCGAGGCGCGGCCGCGGAGTTCTTGGCGCCGCCAACGAGCCAACTATCGCCGACACACGGCCGTGCCCGATGGTGTTAGGCGCTGACGACGCGTTCGACCAGCGTCAGGCACGCATCCGTCGATGGACGTGGGGGGTCATCGCCATCTTGTTGCTCGTCGGTGGCTTCGCGTGGCGGTCACCTGACCAGACGATTGCATCGCCGGTCCTCCGCGCCATCATCGTGTACGGGTTCGTGCTGTTCATCTTGCGGCTGGCTGGTAAGCGGACGCTAGGCGAAATGACCACGTTCGACTTGGTCATCCTCCTCATTCTGAGTGAGGCGATTCAGCCGGCGATGGTGGGGGGCGACAATTCCATGACCAACGCCATGCTCATCGTCGCGGCCTTGGTGGGAAGCGACGTCTTCCTTGGCGTTGCAAAGGATCAATCGCCCCGCCTGGCGCGATGGTTGGATGACGTTCCCACCGTCCTGGTGCGAGCGCACGAGGTGCGCGAGGACGCTTTGAAGCGCTGCCGCATCGGACTGGACGACGTGGTGGAAGCAGCCCGAAAGCAGCATGGGATCATGGAGCTGCACGAGATCGCGTGGGCCATTCTGGAACGCGATGGGACGATCTCCATCGTTCCGTCAGCACCAACCTCTGCCGCGCCAGCGCGCGCGAACCGCGAGGGGTAACGCAGAATCCCCCTGTGGACAGATGGTGTGTCCACCGTTCGTGCGGCGATACTGGATTAACCACACACAACTCGTTTCCCCCGCGGCTGGTGGCGCAACGACCAAGCTGACGCAGGAGAATGGCCATGCCACGACCGATAGCTAGCGCGACCGTTTCGTTCGGGCTCGTCTCTGTCCCGGTCAACCTCTTCTCCGCGGCGGAAACACGGGATGACGTCTCGTTCCACATGCTGTCGAAGAAAACGGGAGCCAGAGTCAAGCAGCAGTACATCGATCCGACGACCAACGAAGTCGTACCACGGAACGAGATGGTGAAGGGCTACGAAGTGTCGAAGGATCAGTATGTGCAGTTCACGCCCAGCGAATTGAAGGTGCTGGAAGAGAAGAGCACGAGCAGCATCGACATCGCCGAGTTCGTGCCGTTGGAAAGTGTGGACCGTGAGTATGTGGATCGCGTGTACTACCTGGGACCGGGGAAGGGAGGGACGCGCTCGTACCATCTGTTGGCGAAGGCGCTGGAGGAGACAGAGCGCGCGGCGTTAGGGCAGTACGCGGCACGGGGACAGCAGTATCTCGTCCTCCTTCGACCCAAAGACGGTGTGCTGGTCATGGAGCAGCTGCACTACGGTGATGAGCTGCGTGCGACCAAGGACATTGACGTGGGAGACGCCAGCGTGAAAGCGTCGGAGCTGACGCTGGCCAAACAGCTGATCGCGCATGCCTCGAATGATGATTTCGAACCGTCGAAGTATCGGGACACGGTAAAGGGTCGCGTGCGTGAAGCCATCGACAAGAAGGTGGCTGGCGAAGAGATCACCAGCGAACCGGACACTGAGGGTGGCCACAAGATCATCGATCTCATGGAAGCGCTGAAGGCAAGTCTTGCCAACGAAGCCGAAGGCAAGCAGCGGACGCACGCGGCGGCCAAGACGCGCGCCCGCGAGCATACCCGACGAAAGAAGAGTGCGTGACACCGTGGCAGGAGTGCCGCGAATACTGCGCCATGCGTTGAGCTGGCGGACTGGAGGGTTGCATCGTGAGGATCGCTATGATCGCCCCGTTGTACGAAAGTGTTCCCCCATTGCTGTATGGGGGCACGGAGCGAGTCGTTTCGTTCCTCACCGAGGAACTCGTCGCCCAAGGACACGACGTCACGCTCTTTGCCAGTGGCGATTCCGTCACCAAGGCCACGCTCGTTCCCGTGTGGGATCGGGCCTTGCGCCTGGACGCTCGTGATCCAGAGGCAACGTCACTCCATGTGTTGATGCTGGAGCAGGTGTTCCGAAGAGCCAGGGAATTTGACGTGATGCACTTTCATATCGATGCCATCCAGCTCCCCATGGCGCGCCGATCGCCCGTCCCGTGCGTCATGACTATGCACGGTCGTTTGGATCTGACCGGTCTGAAGGAGCTCTACGACGAATACGTTGAGCTACCACTAGTGTCCATCTCCAATGCACAGCGCGCGCCGCTGCCTGACGCGCCATGGGCGGCGACGGTGTATCACGGTTTGCCGGCCGATCTCTTCCAGCCGAATGGGCATCCCGGAGAGTACCTAGCGTTCCTGGGCCGCATCTCACCGGAGAAGCGAGTGGATCGCGCGATCGAAATCGCCCGGCAGAGTGGCGTGCCACTTCGCATTGCGGCAAAGGTCGACCGCGTGGATCGCGAGTACTTCGAGCGACGCATCGAGCCAATGATCGATGGGGACTTCATTCAGTACCTTGGCGAAATCGACGATGATGGGAAGGGTCAGTTCCTGCGTGAGGCGCTCGCCCTGCTGTTCCCCATCGATTGGCCGGAGCCATTTGGGCTGGCCATGATCGAGGCCATGGCGGCTGGCACGCCGGTGCTCGCCTTCCCCTGCGGCTCTGTGCGCGAAGTCATTGATGTAGGGATCACCGGCCACATTGTGGAAAGCGTGGAGCAAGCTGTATCGCACGTCCCTGACTTACACACCTGGGACCGGCAGCGTTGCCGTGAGCAGTTCGAACGACGCTTCACCGCCGAACGCATGGCGCACGATTATGTGAATGTCTATCGGCATGTGATTGACGTGAAGGCAAGGCGACGATGCGCGTGAGCCGTCCCGCGCGCGACAAGTACTACATCGCCGCGGGAAGCATGCCCACCCGTGTGTCGCCGCGCGTGCTCGTGCTCAAGCAGGGGGAACTCTGCGGTCTGTACAACGACCTTGGCGACATTGACCCGGCAGGTCAAACGCACGAGGGGTTGTTTCACGCAGGAACGCGCTTTCTGTCACAGTTCACGCTCGGGCTCGATGGGCACCGGCCGATGTACCTGAGTTCCACGGTGCGCCGGGACAACCTGCTCATCGCCACGGACCTCACGAACCCGGACTTCGGCACGGCCGGCGACCTGGCATTGCCGCGCGGGACGTTGCACCTCAAGCGAACCCGGTTCCTTTGGGGGAATGCTTCGTATGAAGTGGTCCGCATCCGAAACTTCGCGCTGTCCATCGTCTCTATTGAGCTGACGGCTAGGTTCGCCGCGGACTATGCCGACATCTTTGAAGTCCGAGGGCTGCAACGAAAAGCGCGCGGCCGGCTGCTGCCGCCGGTGATCGAAGGGGGGCGCGTGACCTTTGGCTATGAGGGGCTGGATGGCATCCTGCGTCGCACAACGGTCGATGCCACGCCGGCCCCGGACGTCAATGAAGGCGACGTCATGCGATTCCTGTTGCATCTGGAGAGTCGTTCAGAACAAACGGTCGTGTTTGTCACCGCCTGTCATGTGGGACCCTCGTTGTCGAATGTCACCGCGCCAGATCATGCGCGGCACGACGCAGAGGCGGCACGCGCCACACCCGCGGAGTTGGGTTGCCGAGTGCAGACGTCCAATGGGGAGTTCAACGCGTTGCTCAGCGCGGCGACCTCGGACTTAGCGATGATGATGACTGAGACGCCGCAGGGGCTGTATCCCTACGCCGGCGTTCCGTGGTTCGACACGACCTTTGGACGCGACGGTATCATCACGGCTTTAGAGACGCTCTGGATGTGGCCGGGAATCGCTCGTGGCGTGCTTTCGTTCCTCGCCAGCACGCAGGCGACCACGACGGACGCCGCCAGCGACGCTGAGCCAGGCAAGATCCTGCACGAGGCGCGGCAGGGTGAGATGGCGCTGCTGAATGAAGTACCATTTCACCGGTACTACGGCAGCGTTGACGCCACGCCGCTGTTCGTGGTGCTAGCTGGTGCCTACTTCCGTCGCACGGGAGACTTGGCGCTCATCCGCCGCCTGTGGCCGAATATTCGGCTTGCTCTGAACTGGATCGACGCCTACGGCGACATCGATGGCGACGGATTCGTCGAGTACCATCGTCGATCGCCGACCGGGCTGGTTCAGCAAGGATGGAAGGACTCACACGACTCGATCTTTCATGCGGACGGCAAGCTGGCGGCGGGGCCCATCGCCTTGTGTGAAGTGCAGGCCTACGTCTACGCGGCGCGACTCGCGGCGGCGGATTTGGCTTCGGCGATCGGCGAGGGCGCGTACGCTTCGCAGCTGATCGAACAGGCCGAACGGTTGCAACTGCAATTCGTGGATCAGTTCTGGGACGAGGGACTGCAGTCGTATGCGCTGGCGTTGGACGCGACGAAGGCACCCTGCCTGGTGCGTACATCCAATCCTGGCCACTGCCTGTACATGGGCATCGCCGCAGACGAGCACGCGCGGGCATTGATCGACGGATTCGGTGAGCCCTCGTTCTTTTCCGGTTGGGGAGTGCGTACGGTCGCCGACGACGCGTCGCGGTACAATCCGATGTCGTATCACAACGGGTCGGTGTGGCCGCATGACAACGCTATCCTGGCGGCGGGGGCGGCGCGCTATCAGGCCAAGTCACTCACCATCAAGATCCTGAACGGCCACTTCGACGCTTCATCCTATTTTGAGTTTCACCGTCTGCCGGAACTCTTCTGCGGGTTTCCGCGCAGATCGGGCGAAGCACCAACGGAATATCCGGTGGCCTGTTCACCTCAATCTTGGGCGGCCGCCGCCCCCTTCCTGATGATACAGGCGTCGTTAGGAATTTCGATCGACGCCTTGAAGCGCCAAGTGGTGTTGTCCCACCCGTCGCTGCCGGACGCGGTGGATCACGTGTGGATCCGGAACCTACGGGTCGGCGACGGAGAAGTCGGGCTGACGATTCAGCGGACCGGTGGCGCCGTGAGTGCTGCCGTCTCGAATCGCACGGGCGCGATCGACGTGATCATTCACAGCTGAGCCGCGTCACCGTCCAGGCGCGCCAATATCGCGGCCAAGTCGTCCATGCTGACGGGCTTCACGAGATGCGCGTTGAAGCCGGCGGCCTCGGATCGGCGTCGATCGTCGGCCTGGCCATATCCAGTCACCGCGACAATGAACGTGTCAGTCAGCCCCTCCCGACGCATCGCTCGGCACGCATCGTAACCGTCGAGCATCGGCAGCCCAATATCGAGAAGGACCACCGTCGGCCGTTCCTGTGTGGCGAGCCGCACCGCGGCGACGCCGTCGTGCGCCGTGAGGACGTCGTGACCCATCAACTGCAACAGCAGGGCCGTGCTCTCGGCGGAATCGCGATTGTCGTCTACCACCAGCACCCGCTGGCGGTCACGCCCCAGCGGCGCGGATGCGGTCGTCACCTCACTGGGTTGCAGCTGACTGAGGGAAGGCAGCCGAACGACAAACTCGCTTCCTAAGCCAAGTCCGGCGCTCTGAACAGCCACGGTGCCACCGTGCATCTCGGTGAGGCTCTTCACCAGGGAGAGGCCGATTCCCAGGCCACCTTCGGACCGATCGAGATTGGGCTCTGCCTGATAGAACAGGTCAAACACGCCGTCGACCGTAGAACGATCGATGCCGCGACCCTCGTCGCGGACCCGTATGACGGCCTCATCGCCGCGCGCCTCCGAGGGCGACAGGCTCAACCAGATGCGCTTCGCCTGGCCCGAGTACTTGGCCGCGTTGTCCAGCAGGTTGCTTACCACCTGCGTGAGTCGCGTGAAGTCTCCCATGACGGTGATTTCCGACTCGGGCACCGTCACAAGGAGCTGATGGCCACGCTCGTCGACCTGCGGCCGGGTCGACTCAACGGCCTGATGAATCACGCCCCGAAGGTCGATGGCCGCGCGCTGCAGTTCGATCTTCCCTCGCGACACGCGCGCGACATCCAGTAGGTCGTCCACCAGCCGCACCATGTGCATGACCTGACGTTCGAGCAGGTCGCACAGCGGGCCGATGGTCCGCGGCTCCGTGGCGGACATGCGCAGGATCTGCACGGCGTTGCGAATCGGCGCGAGCGGGTTGCGCAGCTCGTGGCCGAGCATGGCCAAGTAGTCGTCCTTACGGCGGTCCGCTTCACGCAGGGCATCTGCCAACGCCCGTTGGTCTGTGACGTCGGTATTCGTGCCAAACCAGCGCACGATGTTGTTGGTGGCGTCCCGGATGGGGAGTGCCCTCGACAGGAACCACCGATACGTGCCGTCCCGCCCTCGGAGAGGGAAGGTGTCATCCCACGGGTCGCCGGTCGACCAGGACTTCTGGATGCGGCTGGCGACTCGCGCGAGATGATCCGGATGCGTTTGGTCAGGCCATCCCCACGCGGGGGTGTCATCGATCGAGATGCCCGTGTATTCGTACCAGCGCTTGTTGTACCAGAAGGTGCGGCCGTGACCATCTGCCATCCACGCCAGCGGTGCGATGTTGTCGGCGAGCAGGCGAAAACGCTCTTCGCTCTCGCGCAGTGCGTTCTCCACATTCTTGCGAGAGGTGATGTCCTGGATGACCGCCGTGGCCCGGCGTGGCGGCCCAGAATCCTCATGGATGACGTTGACCGTGACATGGACCCAGATGACGGTGCCGTCCTTTCGCACATACCGTCGCTCCACGCCGTAACTGTCTCCGATACCCTTGGCCAGGAGCGCCAGCGCATCCCGCACCTTGGTCTTCTCGTCGGGATGCGCGATCGACCTGGCATCCAACTGCAACAACTCCGACTCCTGATATCCCATCATGGCGCACATCGCGGCATTCACGCGGATGAAGCGGCCGCTGGGCAATTCAACTTGTGCCTTGCCGATGGAGCTGATGCTGAACATCGCGCGGAAGGTGGCTTCGCGCTCCCGGAGTTGTTCCTCGACTTCACGCCGCTCCGAGATGTCCAGCACCACGCCAATGATGCGCATGGGAGTTCGCGTCGCGCCGCGCTCGCCGAACAAGGTACGGCCTCGCAGGTGCAACCATCGCACGGCACCATTGTCCGGTCGCACGATGCGGTATTCGTCGTCGAACTCACCCGTCCCCGTTGGATCCAGGGCCACACGTATGGCTTCCGAGAGGCGGTCGCGGTCCTCGGCGTAAGTCAGTGCGCCGAGTGTCTCGAACGAGAGTTCTGCATCAGGGGCGATGCCGCACAGGGTGCGGAGTTCCGGTGTGCAGTAGAGCGCGTTCGTCGTGATGTCATAGTCATACAGGCCGAAGCCGGTCGTCCGCGCTGCCAGGCGGAATCTCTCTTCCGATGCTCTGAGCTTGGCATCGGCGCGCGTGTGCTCGAGGGCAGACGCGATTCGCTCGGCGGTCTCGCGGACAACCGCCAGATCCACGGCCGTCCAGTTTCGACTGGTGCTCTGCGTGGCTTCCACGACGGCCACCAGGCGTCCGTTCGTCATCAGGGGGAACGAAATGAACGCGCGCGCCTTGCCGTGGACGTATCGCTCGCGTTCTTCGGGCGACATCCGGTCGTGTGACTGAACGTCATCGACCACCACGGGCCGGCCGGCGCGCACGTCGTCGAACAGGGCCACGCTATATCCGTGCATTCGGAAGCGTCCGGCGATACTCGGTTGATTCGGCACCGAGAAGTAGTTGCCGGGAATGATCACGAACTCGTGGTTGGCATCGAACTCGGCGTAGTATGCCCGTTCGACCTGCAGATGCTCGCCGAGCACGCGTGTTGCGGCTGACAGTACCTGTTCGGCGGTGGTGAGTCCTCCGATCTGGTCCAGCAGGCGGGCGCGATAGGCGTCGAAGGCCGCGGCTTGTGACAGGCGTTCGCTGGCTTGCTTGCGCTGCGTGATGTCGCGCAGCGCTCCGATCACCCGAACGGCGCGTCGGCCGGTGCCATCATCCCGATAGATGGTGCGCGTCGTGTCCAGCAGCCATCGGATCTCGCCGTCATCATGCACGACGCGAAACTCACGGACACGCCCCTGAGAGTCGGCGTACTCGGGCGCGTACCACGCCTCGGCAAAGACATGGAGCCGATCGTCGGGATGCACGTGCGCCAGCAGGGCCCGCTGATCAGGATGTCCATCGGTTGGGACCCCGAGCAAGCGTTTGAGCTGGTCAGAGCAGGTCACGACGTTGGTGACCAGGTCGATGTCATAGACGCCGAATCCGGCCGCCTCAGCCGCCAGGCGGTATCGCTCCGCGACCCGAGCGGCCTCGCTGGGGCTCTCGGTTCGTTCGTCTTTGACTTGGGGCCAGGTGCTGGTCGCCTGCTCTTGCGTGCGGCCCATCTGCATCAGCCGTTGGGGTGGAGATGCACGATCAACGAGCAGATCCGATGCGCTTGCCGCGGCGTCGTCGTTCACACCAGATCATTCCCCGAAACAACTCGACGTGCGTGATCCGTGGACCACGCACGTCGATGATGATGGTGCGCGCTTTCATCGCATGGATGTGACGCCGGGAGGTTTCCCTTGCCGCGACCCGTACCGAAGCCGTGAGTATGAGTACTCTTGGCTGCTTCCGGGCTGGCACCACCATCGTCATGTGAGCAACAGGGGTGTGTTGCGCGATCAGAGGATACGGCGCCCTGAATCAACGGTCCATTCGCCGCGCGAGCGAACTTCGCCTCTCTCGTAAGAGATACACGATGAGGCTGCCGACCGTTCGAGCCGCCGCGAGTGCACGATCGCGAGCCTCACCCAACAATGTGACGCCGATGCGGAGCGTGCGCTTGGCCGATGGTACTCGCCCGATGGGCAACCGTGGATTCCCCCCTTTCGGGGAATCGCGCCGGTGGGAGCGGTGGGCCCACTATTCCAACCCGAACACGGCGCTGGTCACCGCCTGTCCTCTGGGTCGCTACACACCGCCGCTGTTCACGTGAACGCACTCCCCGTCAGACCCGCGTGAAGGAGTCTCACATGACCATTCGCAACCCTCGCCGATTAGCGCGCCCGGTTGGCGGCCTTTTGGCTCTGGCCGTCGCCGCCTCCCTGGCCTGTGGTGATCGTCACCAGGCCCCAGCCGACAGCTCTAACCCCGCCATGGCGCCCGCCGCGGCGATGCGTGACTCGGTGCCGGCAACGCCAACAGCGCTTTCCGACGCCCAGATTGCCAAAATCGTCATGGTCGCCAATGCCAACGACAGTGCCGGCGGCGCCCTGGCAGCCACCAAGGCGACGGCCGCCGATGTGAAGGCCTTTGGCCGCACCATGGTGCGCGATCACGGCATGTTGAACAAGTCGGTGACTGACTTGGCAACAAAGTTGAGCCTGACCGCAGAGAACTCGGATGCCTCCACTCGGATGGAACAGGACGGCAAGGACGGCCTGTCGCGTCTGCAGACGTTGAGCGGTGCTGAGTTCGACCGAGCGTACATCGATCAGGAAGTCGCTGGGCACGAAAAGGTGCTCAATGAGCTGAACGAGACGCTCATCCCGGCTGCCCAAAATGCGGAACTCAAGACGCTCCTGAATCAGGCGAAGGGCGCCGTCAGTGGGCATCTGGAACGGGCGAAGGCGCTCCAGAAGACTCACAGCACCACGTCGGAGTAGATGGCATGAAGCAGATGACGCATACCGCGATCGCTGGCGCCCTCGAAGACGTGCTCCTCCTCGAGCGTGAATTCGAGGCCGCCCTCGCCGGCCAGTTGCGAACATTGATGGACGAGCCTGGCATTGCCAGGGAACTTCGTCAGGTGCACTCGGCCTGCGAGCGACACATCGAGGCGTTGGAGCTGATGACGGAACGCTCCGAAGAGCGGGTTCCCGGCGTGAAGCAGGCGATGAAGCGCGGGGCATTGGCTGTGCGTGATGCGGGAGAGGCGGTCACTGCCTTCCTGCACACCGAGCAGCTCGCTCGCGACATTCGTGAGGACTACACGACGATTGCCGCGGCGACCATCAGCTATGTCGCCCTGCACACCATGGGGATGGCGCTGGGCGACGAAGAGGTGGCCGAGTTGGCCCGCCTTCATCTTCGGGACTACGCCCGCGGCTCGATGACGCTCCACAACATCGCCCCATCGGCGGTGTTGCGACATCTGGTCGAAGATGGGCAGCCGGCAGATGCATCGGTCCTGCCTGACATCGAGGAGAACATCCTGGATGTCTGGCGGGTCAGCGCCGAGCCTGTATCGCCACCAATGGCCAGTCGAAGATCGCTCGCGCGGTGAATGTCGCCGGCTGCACCGATGCACAACATTGGCGCGGCCGAGTGGCAAGCGACGGAGTCAGCTGCTCGACGTTGTTCCTTCACCATGGAGCTATCGATGCCAATACCGTATGAGGAGCGGCCCTCCGATCAGGATGTGGACGCCGCATATTCTCTCGACGATGCTGAGTTGCAGGACCTGCTAGCGGAGGAGGATGAAGCGCCGGCAGAGGGGGCGTCAACGTACTGGGACCCACCCAGCAGCTCGGCGGATGGTGGCGCGTCGACGGAAGACGAACAGAGCTGACTCGCGTGTTCGGGAGCTCAGGGCGCCTAACGGCTCCTGGGCTCCCTGTTGCTCGAAAGGAGTAGGTACGCCTATCCCCCGCGGACGGCTAGCGACGCGGCACCGTGGCTGAGTAATGTCACGCCATCGTGACGACACCAAGGGAGGATGCTGCGCGCCGTGGTGACCGTTGTGCGCCAGCGACCAAGTCGTGAATTCGATGAACGCTCGCCGGTCCTTGCCCCCCTACGCCATCGCCCTCGGCGCGCTCGCTATCGTTGTCGCGCTCCGATGGCTGTTGCATCCGGTGCTGGGCGACACACTGCCGCTGGTCACACTCTACGCCGCGGTCGGCGTCGCCGTTTGGCACGGAGGCTATCGGCCCGCGCTGTTCGTGGCAGTAGCCGGGTACGTGATCTGCCTCGGACTGTTTATGGAGCCCGTCGACCTTACCCGTCAGGTCACCGGGTTTCTTGCCTACCTCTTTAGTTGCGCAATTCTGATTGGCTTTGGCGAGGCACTGCGGCGCTCCGAACAGCGTTCGGAGATTCAACGTGAGGCGTTGCGCGCCACACTCGCCAGCATTGGCGATGGAGTGATTTCCACAGACGGCCAAGGGCGCGTCACGTCATTGAATGCCGTGGCCGAAGAACTCACGGGATGGGTGGCCAACGACGCGATCGGCAGCCCGCTGGGCAGCATCTTTCACGTCGTCAGCGAAGAAACGCGCGCGCCCGTGGAAAGCCCAGCGAAGCAGGTTCTCGCCGACGGACGTGTGGTCACGCTCGCGAATCACAGCGTGCTGATTGCCAGGGATGGAAGCGAATGCTCCATCGACGATAGCGCTGCGCCGATTCGCAATCGCGCCGGTGAAACAGTGGGGACCGTGTTGATCTTCCGCAGCATTGACGACCGACGGATGGCCGAACGGGAGCTGCAACACAGCGAGCGAAGGTTTCGTCAGATGGCGGATGTCACGCCGGCCATGATCTGGACCGCGAATCCGGCGGGCACCATCACTTTCCGAAACCAACGCTGGCGAGAGTACAGTGGGCTGGACTCCCCTGATGCATCGCGGGACTGGCCACTGTTGGTGCTTCATCCGGATGATCTCGATCGATGCCTGGCGGCATGGCATCATGCCCTCGAGAGCGGCGAGGACTACCAGATGGAAGGTCGCAACCGCCGGCGCGATGGGCAGTATCGCTGGTTCCTCACGCGCGCGACACCGATTCGGGACGGGTCGAATCGCATAGTGGAATGGTACGGTTCCACGACGGACATCCACGAGCAGAAGATGGCGGAGGTGTCGCTGCTTGAGGCTGATCGTCGCAAGAACGAGTTCCTGGCCATCCTAGCACACGAACTGAGGAATCCGTTAGCGCCCGTTCGCAACGCTCTGCAAATCCTTTCGACGGATCCGGGTCCGGACGCGGTACCCCAACTGGTTAGCATGATCGACCGGCAAGTCCGGCAGTTGGTCCGGTTCATTGATGACCTGCTGGACATCAGCCGCATCACGCGCGGTGAGATTCCCCTGCGTCCTGAACGGACCACCCTTCAGCCGCTCATCCAGCAAGCCGTGGAGGCGATCGCCCCCATGACTGCCAGCGCGGGGCATTCGGTCACGGTGCGACTACCCACCGAGCCGCTCGTTGTATCTGGCGATCCGACGCGCCTCGCCCAGGTCGTGGGCAACCTGCTCCACAACGCCTGCAAATACACCAACCCCGGCGGGCACATTGACGTGCTGGCCGAGCGGGTGGGGTCGCACGCGGTCATCCACGTGCGGGACGACGGGATCGGCATATCGCCGCAGCACCTGATGCGGGTCTTCGAAATGTTCATGCAGGTCGACACGACGTTGGAGCGTGCAGCTGGCGGATTGGGGATCGGATTGACGCTGGTGAGGACGCTGGTGGAAATGCACGGCGGCACCGTCGAGGCGTTGAGCAACGGCGCCGGGCAGGGGAGCGAATTCGTGATCCGGTTGCCGCTACATGAATCACCACTGCCCGATGCGGAACGCCGGCGCGCGAGGGAGTCGACGCCGGCGTCCGGGCACAGGGTCCTGGTCGTCGACGACAACCAGGACGGTGCGACGTCGTTGGCCACCCTGTTGTCCCTTCACGGCTATGAGACTCACGTCGCCCACGACGGCGTCGCCGCAGTTGCAGCTGCCGAAGCATTCCGGCCGCATTTGATCCTCCTCGACATTGGCCTGCCAAAGTTGAATGGACACGAGGCGTGTCGGCGGATTCGCGCCCAGTCGTGGGGGCGCGACATGCTCATGGTGGCGGTGACCGGTTGGGGACAAGCCTCCGACCGGAAGTTGTCGCTGGATGCTGGCTTCAATGCCCACCTGGTGAAGCCCGTGGAGCTGCCGGCGATCACACAGCTGCTCAGTGCTCTTGAGGCCTAGCGATCGCTCGAACGGGGGAGACGAGAACAGGTCGTGAGGCGAATGGTGAAGCAGTGGGCGCGGCGGGTATGATACCGATGATCGCGCTCGTGGTGCATCCGGCGCGACATCATTCACTCTCGCACGGGAGCGGACATGCTTTCGACCATCGCCGTGATACTGCTGGTTCTGTGGCTCCTTGGAATGGTCTCGTCGTACACTGTGGGCGGCTTCATCCACATTCTACTCGTCATCGCGATCATCGTGTTCCTGATTCGCATCATTCAGGGGCGTCGCCCGGTGGTCTGATGCGCCGCCGAAACGCATCACCTCGGAAAACGCGTCGACCTTCGTCAGGAGCAACTCTCATGCAGCGAAATGACCATTCGCCACGTCATCGCGTGGCTGGCGTCCTGGAAGTCACGGCCGACCGGCTGTCCGGTCGAGCCGATGCCATGAACGGTCGGTTCTCTCGGCTGGCCGACAACGCCGCCGGGGCCATTGATTCAGCGGCCAAATACCTGCGCACGTCAGATGCAACGGACATGGCGACGGACCTGCGCAAGCTGGCGCGGCGGCACCCGGGAAAGGCGGTCATCATGGCCATCGCCCTTGGGTACGCCATGGGGCGGAAGCGACCAACCCGTCGCCGAGCCTAGCGGCCGGCTCGGGTGACCGACCTAGTCAGCACGAGGGTCGTCGCCGACCTGATCGAGAACGTGTTTGAGCTGTTCCAAGTCGAGTGGCTTGACGACGTGCAGATCGAAGCCGGTCGCCAGTGCCACTTCACGGTCAGATTCCGCGGCCCGGCCGCTTAACGCGATGAACGTGACGTCCCGCTGCCGCGGAAGAGAGCGAGCCTGAGTGACCACATCCAAGCCACTCATGCCCGGCATAGAAAGATCGAGAAAGACCACGTCCGGTAGGTCTTCCTGCAATTGATGCAGGGCTGTGGCACCATCCGCCGCAGAGGCGACCTGATGCCCCAAGAAACGCAACGACAACGTCATGCTCTCGAGAATTCCGACGTTGTCGTCAACGACGAGTATTCGAAGGGACCGACTCAGATGCCCACACCTCCCCTGACTCGTTGATAGCCACGCGGCGCCAGAACGCTATGCTCCGGCACGCTGGGGTTCGCGTCTGCTCCTGTCAATAGCCCACATCCCATTGACCATGTTTCTCCACCGCGATCAAGATCAGCCGAACGAGCAGACGCCGCATGGAGTTACGCACCACGTGCTGTGTATCGTCGACGACCCGCCACTGGTTGAGGCACTGGGCGTGCACATCCAGGAGGCACCCGATTTCGCGGCCCTGCACCCGATTGGCGGTTCGGACGAGGTCATGGTCGTAGCCAAGCGCGTGAAGCCGTCTGTTGTCCTGCTAGACTTTGATCGATCCGGCGATGTGTCGGCGATGACCATACTGAATGAACTGCGACGGGACGTCCCCGATGCGCGGGTTGTGGTCATGAGCGGCGCGCCGAACGGTGAGCTGGTGGCGCGCAGCCTGAGTCACGGCGCTGCGGGTTTGGTGACGAAGGGACTCTCGGCGGATCGGCTGGTGCATGCCATGCGGCGTGTGCTAGGTGGCGATGCGGTGATCATGCTGGACGCGACTACCTAAATCAGGGGCGGCCCCGTCACTGACGAGTTGGGCCGCCCCTGATCGCGTTTCAGCTACAACGCTCTCACCATCCCACGCCGGATGGCGACCGTGATGGCCTGCGTGCGATCCCTCGCGCTCAGCTTTTGCAAAATGGCCTTCACGTGCGCCTTCACGGTGCCCTCACTGATGTTCAGCGTGTTGGCGATCTCCAGATTTGACTTGCCCTGGGCCAGGCAGTGCAGGACCTCATCCTGCCGGGGCGTCAACGCATCCGACGCAACATGCTCGGCCAGCTTTGCCGCGATCTCTGGAGAAATCGCCTTCCGTCCCTCGTGGACCGTGCGAAGCGTTTCCACGAGTTTGGCCGCGTCAATGTCCTTCAGCAGGTAGCTGGCGGCGCCGGCACGTAGCCCGCGAAAGACTTCTTCATCGGTATCGTACGTCGTCAGCAGCACCACACGGGCAACCGGATCGAGCTGACGGATGCCCTGGGTGATCTGGACGCCGTCCATCGGCGCCATGCGCAAGTCAACGATCGCGACGTCAGGGCGCAGCTCATCGAACGCCTTCAGCGCGGTGGTGCCGTCGCCCGCCTGACCCACCACCTCCACTCCATGTCGCTCCAGCAACGCGGCGAGACCTTCACGAAAGATCGTGTGATCATCGACCAGCAAGACGCGAATCATCGACCTGACGGCCGGTCGAGGTTCTGGATCAGCAACACGACTCATTGTGCGCAGCATAAACTCTATCTCCCGAAAGCGACACCTCACGTGAACCGACGCCGAACGGCGCGATGCTGCTTCGGTCATTTCATGTGGGCCCTCGCGGGTGTCGTCGCCAACGCGGGCCTACGGGCATCATTAATGTTGACAGCCCGCCACCTTCGCCATTATCCGAAAGGGGTAGGGAAAAATCACAGGTTAGGTAAGTCTCTCATCACCGATGATCCGACCGTACGCCATGCGTACAATCGTCGTCGCGTAGCGGGCGATGCGCGCATCGTGGCTGGCCACCACCACGGCTCGACCGGGCACCGCTGACTCGGCGTGTAACATCTCGATCACCTCCTGACCCGCCTGCTCGTCCAAACTCCCCGTGGGCTCGTCAGCGAGGATCAGGGCCGGATCGTTGGCCAGGGCGCGGGCGATCGCGACGCGCTGCTTTTCGCCTCCACTCAACGTTCCCGTTCGAAAGGCCAGTCGCTCACCCAAGCCGAGTCGTCTGGCTAGCTGCGTTGCCCGATCGCTGGACTCGGGGCGGAGCCGTCCCGCGAGGTTCATGGGCAGCTCGATGTTCTCGATGACGGTGAGGGCGTCCATCAAGTGAAAGGCTTGAAAGACGATCCCCACGTGTTGCAGACGGTGGCGGGTGAGTGCCGCTTGCGACCACGACGACGTCTCCGTATCGCCGAACATGACCTTCCCAGCGGTTGGCGCCATCAGTCCGGCCATGATCGACAGCAAGGTCGTCTTTCCGCTGCCACTGGGCCCCACCAGCAGGGTCAATCCGCCAGCTCGTACATCGAGTGTGATATCTGACAGGGCACGTACGGGAGCCGCGTCAGCCACCCTAAAGGTGCGCTCGACGTGCTGAAGCCGGACAATCGCAGGGGTGGTCATGCGCGGAATAGCTCCGCGGGGAAAATCCGCCCCACGCGTCGCAAGGGTACCAGCGCGCCAACACAGCCGACAAGAAGGGCCGCGGTGCACACGCCAACCACGGCCGGCGCATTCAGCGACAGCACGATCACTGGGACCGCGCGCCGGACCAACGGCGCACCGAGCGCGTAAACCAGCGTGCCGAACAGCACGCCGCCAGACACCGCCGCCAGCGACTGCACGAACACGAGACGCGCGAGAAAAGCGTCGGGCGCGCCGATCGCCTTCAACAACGCGTACTCTTCCCGGCGCTCCAGAATCGAGCCATACAGCAGCAACGAAAGCACCGACAGACCGACGATGCCACCCAGCACCGCGACGGACGCCAGGATCGGCAACAATCCGCCACGGAGTTCACGCATGTTGTTCTCCGTGAACTCTTCCTGTGTGAAGGCATTCGTGTGCCGAATGCGCCCACGTATCCGCGTCGTCAGGGTCGACGGATCCACCCCCGGTGTACTACGCACCAGCAGGAACGAGGCGACATCGCGAAAGCCGAGTAACGTCGTCGCGTCTTCCAGGGGAATGAACGCGAGTTGAGTAAGCACCGCGTTGGTTCCGCGGCTTAACCCGACCAACCGGAACTTCTGCCCTTGCACCTCGAGCGAATCGTGGAGTCGAGCGCCGTACCTTCGCACTAAGGCTTGATCCATCACGATGTCGCCGCGTTGCAGCCGAGCAGTACCAACCACTACATCTGGTGCCGGCAAGGAGGAATGTGGGTCGATTCCGACCACGATCGCCGTCGTCAGTGTCGCCCCGATGCGCACGGTGGTGATCAGGCGCAACAGCGGTGTCACCTCGGCCACATTGGGATCTGACCGCAGGGAATCGGCGGCCGATGCGCGAAGGAACGACGAACTCTTGATGAAGTTGGTGGTGTTGTCTTGCGTGACCCAGGCCTGCGAAGGACGCGCCGCGATATACCCGTTCGATTCAATGCGCACGCCTTCATAGAGCGCCAGCAGAAAGAGCATGAGCACGACCGAGAATCCGACCCCCGTGATCGTGATGGCAAATCGGAGTCGATCGTGAGCAATCAGGCGTCGACCGAGTGGCACACGCCGCTCTAGGGAGTTCGCTCGCGGCTCGCTCATCCCGCTCCGTTCGGTTGTTGCAATATGACGTGGGGCTTTGCGTCGCCCAGCCGGACCCCCTGCGTGACCAGTGCCGCGTGCTCAGCGTCGGGTGAAACGGATACCACGCGCGCGGGTTGCAGCTGTCCAAGTCGGCGGGCGAGGGCGTAATGTGGATTGGCGGAGAGCGCCGACTCAAGGCGATTCCCCAGTTCGCTCTCGGAAGCGTCGGCGGTCTCGGAGGACACCAACAGTTCGTAGCCTGCGTCGGCGGTCGACGAATGCGGACGCAACGCCGCGTAGCGCGGACGCCCGTTTTCGGGCCACAAACTGCGCAGAACGTCGGCGACGAACGGTTCGCTCAGCTTCTCTCCTCGCAGGTCGCTCACGCGCCCAACGCGTCCAAGGAAACGGAGGGTCGGCGTCCGGCTCACGTGGCCGCTACACTCCACCAGGTCTCCCAGTCGGTAACGCCACAGGCCACCACCGGTGGTGAGGACCACCTCGTACCGTCCGCCAAGTTCGAGCTCGTGCGCCATTCGCACCTCGCCGGCGTCGTCCAGGAACTCAAAGAAGTGCGACGTGACCGCAAGGACGTGCGCGCCACGGAATGGAATGGTCACGACCCCTTCCGTGGCCAGTAGCCCCTTGGGCTGCACCAACACACCGGGCAGCCGACGAGCCAAGGCGCGCCAACCCGGTTCGGCCGCCTGCTCACCCCAGCAGCTCACCACCTGCAACTGTGGCCACCATCGTTCCCATTGGTGTGGTCCGATCCTTCGCAGGTCATCACGTCGCTGACGATCCGGCTTCGTCAGCCACAACGCGCGGTCGTTGGCTCCCAAGGCGCTGCTCCAGGCGCAACCACCGGATGCAATATCGTCCAACAACTGTGACCACACCGGCTCCGCTGCTTCGACCAGCAGGTCCAAATAGGTCGGGTGCCAAACGGAGACGAGTCGCAGGTCCTGCTGCCGTAGCAAGGCAAGGAGTGTCAGCGCCCAGAACGCGGAGGTATCGGACACATGCCGGATGCCAGCTGGCACGGCCATGGCCTGACGCACTAACCACGACGCGGCCCCGCCGAGGTATTCGGCGTCGTCCGCATATCCCACACGGATCGCAGCTGACGACTGGGCGTCGGCGACATCTACTGGAGACAACGGCGAGATCGCCCAGTACGCAGGTCCGGCAACGAGTCTCGGTCGTTGCCGCACCAAATCGACCATCCACGCGCCGACCGCCCCGTCAAACGCTGCCTGCAACCCCGGCGTGAAAGGGATCAGCTTGCGTGCGCCGGTGGAACCGCTGGTCGGTGCCAGGTGCGACACGCGCCCGCACGTGAGGACATCTGGCTCTCCCTGCTGCACGCGCGAGATAAGACTCTCAATGCTGGCGTAGTCGCTCAGCGGAACCTGCCGACGGAATTGCGCCACAGACCGGATCGCGGCAAAGTCGTACGCGCGCCCCACCTCGCTTCTCGAGTGGTCGCGCAGTTGCGCGAGGAGCCACGACGCTTGCGTGTTCTGTGGTTCGCTCAGGGCGTTAACGAACCGGCGATACGCCGGCAGACTACGCGCCATCCAAAGTGCGTTGGCGACGCTCGCCGCGTACTTCACGGTGCTCCGTTACGGACCATCCGGCAGCCGGCGCGCGTCAGGTTCTCGTCGGACAGCTCCGTCAGGCACACCAACTCGTCGCCGTCCGCATGGCCGGGATTTCGCTCGAAGAAGAATTGGGCGTGGGGGTCGAGTTCGCGCCCGTCCGGGATGCCGGCGAGATGATCGCGCAGCCGCTGGGGGTGTGCGAAGCGAACGACCCCACGGGCGGCATCGAAGCAAGGTCCAAACCGGGCGCGCGCGAGTTGTTGGAGCAACGTCGCCGTATGTGCTGGCGTGTCCGCATCGTGTCGCGGCCAGAACTCTCGCCAGAAGACCGGCAGAAAGCGGTAGGTGCGGAAGCCGGACGAGAGCAGCAGCCAGTACCAGGGCATTGGCGCGGACTCGTCCTTGAGCGATCGGACGAGTCGGATCCACCCACGCGCCAGCGTTGGGGATCCCCAAGCCTCACGAGCAACGATCGTATCGCCCGAGTACACGACGCACACGCGCGTGTCGTCAACCGTCGTCTCGTACAGTTGCAACGTTGTGAAGCCCACCAACCGCTGGCCGTGAAAGATCCGTAGCGCCCAATCCTTCTCGGCAAGGTCATTGTTGAACTGAGTTGGCGTCACACCTTCGAAGTGACATTGCAGCAGACGGTACATGTCCGCGCGTTCGTCGGTGGTCAACTCGGCGCGCGGGGTGGCGACCGTGTGCGCGGCAACGCCCTCGGCGAGGTTGGTCGACTGGTGAGTCATAGCAACCCGACCTCGGGCCGGAACAGACGTCCATCCCAGTCAGCGTCACCGTGTGGTCGACCGCTCAAGGCGACGTCGAACAAGGTGGTGCGGTACTCACGAGGGGCGAGGGTTCGACGCAGCAAGGCGAGGTCGGGGTCACGAACATCGCGTACTATCGCCAGCCACAGCAGCCCCGACGCCGATGCGCTCTGATTCAGCTCCTGCCACAAGACCGTCCAATCATTGGGGTCCGTGACCGTGGCGCCACAGACGGCGCCCATGGCCAGGCGCTCGCCGGGTGCAGGCAATGGTGGCAGCGACCGCAACGTCATAATCGCGTTGATGAATGGCCTCGCCACACGCATGGCGGAGCTATACCCATCGATGACCGTCTGACGAAATGCCCGCTGGTCCCACACAGCTCCCGTCGCCACAACCCGACCATGACGGCGCACGGCGGAAAAGGCGTCCGACGACAACCCGTGCTGCGACAGCGCCTCCCACTGCCCGCGGTCCCAACAGAGCCCCAGCTGAACTCCCTTCGCCTGCGACTTAAGGAACTCCGTCAGCTCAGACTCCGGCGCGTGATCGATGGCCGGAGCATTCGTGGGCGAGGACGCCCCAACCGAGGCTCGCCGCGTGACAGGTGCAACAAGTGTGACCAAGCGAGCGATCGGACGATAGGCGGGCAGACCAAAGCGGCCACCATGCGCCAGTACACGACGAGCGCGGTCGTTGTCGTCCGCTATGCTGGTCACGTAGCGCTCCACGCCCCATCCGTCGGTCAGTTCGGCAAGAAAGGCGTACCCATCGCGAAGCAGACGGGGAGATGCCGGTGTCCCGGGAGCCATCCGCAACTCGCCGAGGTACCCAACGCGCTGCGGCCGCCCATTCACGAAGAGCGTCAGGACACTACAGCGACCAACGGCGACAAGCACGCCGCCGCGTCGCGCGACAATCGTCACGTCGGATGATCCGGCGAGTCCCTCGCCGAGGAAATAGTCCGGCTCGCGCGTGAACGCCACGCGCACGGCCCCCGGGATCACGGAACGCCGGAGCAAGGCGCGCACCTCGGCGTCGTCATCGGCGGTGGCGACGGCCAAGGTTGCTCCCGACGAACGACTCAGTGTGCTGGCTGCAGGGTACCCTGCCACGCCTGGTCTCCAAGGGGATAGTGATCGCGCAGACTGACGTCGCCGCGGTGCATGGCGTTGATCACGTAGAAGTTTCGCCACATGAAGGCGTTGCTGCGGTTCACGGGTTGCAAGCTGCGCCGCACGATCGAGGGCCATCCATAGAAGCGTCGCCGCGCCGCCAGACAGGCGCGCTGCAATTCCTCGGGACTCATCCCCCGCGGTTGGAAGGGAATACGGTTGTAGCTGTAACGATCGTCCAGCCACCAGGCATCGTACAGCAGCCGGCCCTCACCCTCCAACCGCTTGTACAGCGGCGTTCCCGGGAAGGGCGTCAGGTGGTTGAAAGCGGCGATGTACAGTCCCTGCGACTCAGCAAAATCTACGGTTGGATTGAAGCTGTCGGCGGTGTCACCATCGTAACCGAAAATGAACGTGCCATAGACTCTGATGCGGTGTCGTCGCAAGTTCGCCAACGCCACCTCGAATCCCCCCTTGGCCGTATTGAAGCGCTTGTTCATCGCGTTCAGGTTGGCGGGATTCAGGCTCTCGAAGCCGATCAGTACCCCCTGGCACCCACTGCGCACCAGCAGCTCGAGAAACTCCTCGTCGTGCGCAGCGTTGATGCTGGTCTGGCTCACCCAGCGTACGCCAAGGGGAATGAGCGCCCGGAAAAACTCCTTCGCCTGTCGCAGATTCGACGTGATGTTGTCGTCGACGAAGAAGAACAGCTTGCGGGAGTCCTTGAGCACGCGAATCTCGTCGAGGATCTGGTCGACGGGGCGTCGCGTTTGGGTAGACTCGAAGACCGTCTGCACCGCGCAGAACTCGCACTGAAAGTGACAGCCGCGGCCAGCTTCAACCAACCCGATCGGCAGGTATCGCTTATCGCGAAAGATCGTGCGATCCGGTCGCAGGCTCTCGAGCGAGGGTCGGCCTGTGGCGCGGTAGAACTCCTGCAATCGTCCGTGCCGGGCATCGTCGACCACCGTCGGCCACAACTTTTCGGCCTCGCCAACCACCACGGACTCCGCGTAGCGGTGCACTTCGTCCGGGCACAACGCGGCATGGAAGCCACCCATGACCACCGGCACGCGTCGTCGTCGATATTCGCTGGCGATCTGGTAGGCGCGCTTGGCGGTGTACGTCTCTACACTGATCGCCACCAGGTCGGTCGGCTCATCGAACGGAATCACTTCCATCCGGTCGTCGTAGAACGCGACGTCCACATCGCGCGGGGTAAGTCCGGCCAGCGTGGCTGCGGGCAAGGGCTCCATCTGCCAGGTGCGGATGTACTTC
Source organism: Gemmatimonadaceae bacterium (assembly GCA_046327745.1). Taxonomy (GTDB): domain Bacteria; phylum Gemmatimonadota; class Gemmatimonadetes; order Gemmatimonadales; family Gemmatimonadaceae; genus JABAQJ01. The sequence continues at coordinate 256,635 of JAXLXV010000008.1, forward strand.
TGCCCGGGTCGCCGTCCGATGCAGGGGTGCACGAGCGTTACACGAAAGCGCTTCATTGGACGGGAGCGACGGGAACGCGCTCGTCCTGCATGGTTGAGGGCTCCGGTGGGCGTGCGCGCGGCGTTCGCCCAATGATCCAGTCGCAATTGTAGAATCGCGACAGGTTGTTGGCGTAGAAGCGATACCCGATGTTGGTGCCCAGCCGAACCGGCCATGGAGCGGGGGACGCCCGCAGGCGGCGCCAGATAGACGAATAGCTGTACGCGTGACGCCAGGCCGTCTCGATGCCCTCCTGCAACTCGCGCACGCTCATGTGATGTGGCTGGAAGACGACGTGCTGGCCGTCATACAGCTCCCAGTCTTTCGTGAGAATGCGTCCCTCGTTGTTTAGCCGATGATAGAGTGGTGTGTTCGGGAACGGGGTCACGACGGCAAAGCGGGGCAGGTCGATCTTCGCCTGCACAGCGAATTCGGCGGTCTTGAGGAAGACATCGGGGCGGTCGTCGTCCAGCCCAAACACGAAGCATCCCTGCAGCGCGATCCCGTGAGCGTGCAGCCGCTCGACGACCGTGGCGTACTTTTCCGGGCTGTTGAAGCCTTTCCGCGTCCCCTTCAGGTTGGTGGTGGACATGGACTCCAGGCCCATGAGCAGGCCCTTGCACCCGCTGCGGCCTGCCAGCTCCAACAGTGGTTGGTCGTCGGCTAGCAGAACGGTGGACAGCCCGTACCATTGGAGCTGGAGTGGAATCAGCGCGGAGAAGAGCTGGCGGGCGTACTCCCGGTCGGAGATCAGGTTCAAGTCAATGAAGATCACCTTCCGAGCGCCCTGCTCTCGAATATCCGCGATCACTTCGGCGACGGGCTTTTGCAGCTGACGTCGCCCCCAGGCCGTCGGGACCACGCAGAACTCGCAGGCATGGGCGCAGCCGCGGGTGGCTTCGAAGACGTGGCTGGTCAGGAAGTGCTTGTTGGGGAGCAGGTCGCGCCGGGGAAAGGGGCGTCCCGCCAGATCCAACCCAGGGGCCTGCGTGTAGCGCGGGCGAAGGGCGCCAGCCACTGCATCGCGCAGTAACTGCGGCCAACTGTCCTCGGCGTACCCCACGACCGTGGCATTGGCGTGTGGTTGGGCGTCGTCGGGAATCAGCGTGACATGCGGTCCACCCAGTACCACCGTCTGGCCGCGCGCCCGGTAGTAATCCGCCAGCTCATACGCGCGCTTCGCCGTGCCGGTGATCACCGTCAAGCCAATGACGTCGGCGTCGAGGTCCAGCGGCACATCGGCGATTCCCTCGTCGTACAGGGTGACCCGGTGTGGCAGGTCCTGCGGGATGAGGGCCGCCAGCGTGGTCAGGGTGAGCGGCTGATAGCGGAGGGATTTCCTCCAGATGCCGCCGCGATGGCGGTAGAGCGGTCCCTTGGGGGAGATCAGGGCGATGGTGAGCGGGCGAGCATCGCTGATGGGGACGTCTGGTCGCGGCACGCAAAATCTCCGCTGAAGGGGGCGTCGGGTCGATTCTATCGGCGGCGCGCCGGGCGGCAAGAGTGGTCGCGCCCGATCCACACCGATCCCGTGCGTACACGCCACTGAGGACAGGGTTTCCTGTCTGACGTCGCCGCTGGGTTCCGACCAGGAGGAATCCTAACGAGCGAGCCTTGGCGCCTGTCGGACAGTCGACGCGCCATGCCCATGAAACACGACAGATGCCTTGCCCCGAACTCCATGGGCTTCTTGTGTATCGGCGGCCCCTCGGCGATGAAGCGATGCGTCGGGCAACACGCGCGGTTGCCCGACGCATTCTCCCTCACGCTACCTCACCGGCGTCAGCAACAGGGCGATCAAGGCGCCGACCGCCGCGCCGCCCGCTGGTGCTACCACCATGCCCACGGAAAGAATGCAATCACCGTTGCAGGTGGCGGCGGCCAGCACCGCCCCCGCCGCCGCACCGATGACGGCCCCGATAAGCACGTTCCGACCGCGATGCGAATCGTCAGGCGCCTTCGTCGGCTCCAACGCACCGACTGTCGAACGCGACTCGGCGACGGGCGCGAGATCCCGCCAAGCCCACGACGAGGGCATCCGCTGAAGGGCGGAGCGTGGAGCTAACGGAAGTGACATCGGGATAGTGGCCGCCGCGGCCACCGCCGAGCCGTGGCTCGGCGTCGTGGGAGGAGGCACATCGTCCGTTGAAGCACGCTGCGCCTGAACGTCGCGCACCGACGCCACAAGAACGACGAAGACCAAGGCTCGCACGCAGTGGGTCATCATGGATCACCAGCAGGTTGGGCAGTTATAGGGATCCCGCACCAAAACGTTCTTGCTGATGGTGCGGCTGGAGCCATCACTATTATCCCGCACCGTCACACTGAGAGTGAGGGTGTATTCCTGCATCCCGGGGGTGACCGTCAACGGCCGTGAAATCGTGGGTGTTACTTCACCGGTACTCCATTTGTAAGAGATGTTGCCGGGAGGGGCAGCCGCTTGCCATGCAGTCCAGCTATATGTCCGGGTCCCATAGGTTTGCACCAAGTCGGTGCCTGAAATACCCGTGGCACACACGGCGTCCACCACGCACAACGCATTGGGCGACCCCCAACCCGTGAACGGACTACGATAACCCGTTGGCGACGCCGCGTAGGAGAGCGAGGTAAGGAGCTGGTCGCGCGTGTAGGTCGGATGAATTGAGAGCGCCAATGCCGCCAGACCGGCCAGCACGCCCACTGCGTCCGACGAGCCGGCGAAACCCGCCAGCTGATTCCCTAGGCGCCCCAACCCAGAGACCGGCTGGTCCGCGTACGCTGCAAAATCCACGGCCAGTCCATAGTGCGCGTTGCACGCAATGGCTCCAGTCTGGTCCAGCGCGGTCACGGTCGTCACCGTGGGTTCCGTTCCGGGAAACGTCACCACGTTCCGGAGCGGGTCCCAACACGCGCTGGTTCCAGCCGCCGCCAGCAGCAACTTGTCGTTGGCATACCAATAAGACAACTCGTCGGAGATGGTCTGATAGAATCCGATCGTCCCAAATGCCATGGCCACGATCTTGGCGTGCTGCGCGGCCCATCGAATACCATCGCGTGTCGCCGAGACGTTCGACAGATACACATCGTCGTCCACGCGAACTGTATAGAGATTCGCGGCCCACGCGACACCAAGGATCGCCTTGCCGTTCCGCGGACTCCCGATGACGCTGGCCATGCGCGTCCCATGGCCGCAGTCATCCTGCCAGATGTACGGACCCTTGGCGTAGCTGGCAGCGTCCTTCGTGAAGGTTCGACCTGTGCTCATGCCCGTCGCGAAATCCTGGTTCAGTTCGGGCTGATAGAAATCCAGGCCGGTGTCCACAATGCCCACCGTGACGCCACTCCCTCCAGGAGCGCGTGCCCATGCCGCCGGTATGTTCATGCGATTGTAGTTCCAGGGGACCACATCACCGGGTGAGATGATGGTATTTCCAGTTGGTCCTGCGTATCCCCCCACGGAGCAACCCGACTCCAGCGTCATCCACAGTGTTTCGCGGCTGCGATCGACAAAGGAACCCGGCTCGACAAAGGAAACGTTCGGATGCGTGCGCAGGGCGTGCAGGGCCTCGACACTCCCGACCCGCACTCGCAGGTGTGGGAGCAGGGTATCGGCTGAGGCCAGCGACACGTCGCCCACTTGGCCAACGGCCGCACGGGCTTGGGCCCACTCGTCGCGCGACAGCAGGACACGACCGTTGGCCATGCCATGGCGCTGGTCTCGACGCTTCAGTCCAACTTGGGCGTAGCGCCCGGACTTCGCGAGTTCCTTCCACAACGCACCGTCTGAAACGTCGTTCCAGTGCACGAGTCCGTCGCGTTGAGAATTTGAGCTGACGATAGACGCGGCCGGGGGCGCGTTGGTTCGCGCGGGCGCGACCGGCTCATCGGTGCATGCGATGAGCACCAGACTACTGGCGCCCATCAGCAGGCGCAGGTGACCAAGGATCTTGCGATGGAGTATCATTGCCGCACCTCGAAGAAGGAGTGGAGTGGTGCAGCCGCCGGCCCGACTGCGGGACCGAATTCCACTTGTCCTCACTCGAGGCGCGTGACCGATTCATCGCGCCGAGCATCTGGATATTGCGCGCGCCACCTCCACAGGGTGCGACGCGGTCGAGTTCCGCAGAAATCGACTGGGGCGCCACGCCGCTGATGCCAGCGATCCCATGACGGGGTCGTTAGATTGCCTCCTCCCCATTGGCATCCCCTCGCACCCGCCCAACCGCCGTGGCTCCACAGTTCATTTACGTCATGAAGGGCCTGACGAAGGTCGTTCCACCTTCGCGGGTCATCCTCAACGACATCTGGCTCTCGTTTTACCCAGGCGCCAAGATCGGCGTCCTTGGCGCCAACGGCGCCGGGAAGTCGTCACTGCTCCGCATCATGGCCGGCCTCGATCACGACTACAACGGCGAGGCATGGGCCGCTCAAGGCACCCGCGTCGGCTTCCTTCCACAGGAACCGCAGCTGGATCCGTCACTCGATGTGCGAGGAAATGTCGAACTTGCCGTGAAGGAGCAACGCGGACTGCTCGACAGGTTCAACGCCATCTCCATGGCCTTTGGCGAGCCGATGGGCGATGACCAGATGCAGAAGTTGCTGGACGAGCAATCGCGTGTGCAGGAACGCATCGATGCTCTGGACCTCTGGAACCTCGACAACAAGATCGAGGTGGCCATGGACGCGTTGCGCTTACCCGCCGCAGATGCCGACGTGACGCGGCTGTCGGGAGGCGAACGACGCCGAGTGGCGCTCTGCCGCATTTTGTTGGAGCAGCCGGACATGTTGCTGCTGGACGAGCCGACCAACCACCTGGACGCCGAATCAGTGGCCTGGCTCGAACATCACCTGGCGGAGTTTCCCGGGACCGTTGTGGCCATCACGCACGACCGCTACTTCCTGGACAATGTCGCCAAGTGGATCCTCGAACTCGATCGCGGCAGCGGCATTCCGTACGAAGGCAATTACTCCAGCTGGTTGGATCAGAAGCGCACCCGCATGGCGCAGGAAGAGAAGATCGCCAGCGCTCGCCAACGCACCTTGGAACGCGAACTCGAGTGGGTGCGCATGGCGCCGCGCGCGCGACAGGCAAAGAACAAGGCGCGTATCCAGAAGTACGAAGAGCTGGCCAGCGAACAGCAGCAGGAACGGGTCACCCAGAACGAGATCATCATCCCCCCCGCGCCACGACTCGGCAACGATGTGGTCATCGCCGACAAGTTGAAGAAGGCGTATGGGGACAATTTGTTGTTCGACAATGTCACCTTCGCGCTCCCGCGCGGTGGCATTGTGGGAATCATCGGTCCGAACGGCGCGGGAAAGACCACGCTCTTCCGCATGATCACGGGCAGCGAGAAGCCGGACGGTGGCGCGCTCAAGATCGGCGAGACGGTCGTTATTTCGTATGGCGACCAATCGCGGACGCTGGATGGCAAGCGGACGCTGTATGAGGAGCTGTCGGGGGGACAGGAGACGCTCACGGTCGGCAAGCGCGACATCAACGCGCGTGCTTACTGCGCCTCATTCGGCTTCAAGGGCGCCGATCAGCAGAAGCTCACCGCCAATCTCTCCGGCGGTGAACGCAACCGGTTGCATCTGGCGAAGACGCTGCTCACTGGCGGAAATCTGTTGCTGCTGGACGAACCCACCAACGACCTGGACGTCGACACCCTGCGAGCCCTGGAAGATGCCGTGCTCGACTTCGCCGGGTGTGCGGTGATCATCTCCCACGATCGCTGGTTCCTGGACCGGGTCGCCACGCACATCCTGGCCTTCGAGGGGGACTCCGAAGTCATCTGGTTCGAGGGGAACTACGAGGCCTACATCGAGGACCTGAAGCGTCGCAAAGGACCGGACGCCGACCAGCCGCACCGCATCAAATACAAGAAGCTGGTACGGTCGTAGCGGTCCGCCCGAAGGAGTCGCAGCGCCCATCTTGTGTCGCCCCTCGCCACACCGTAGCCTCTCGCTCTCGGTGCTCGCGAATCGCACATCCTGATCCGGACTCCTTCATGCGTACTCGCTTTCTCCAGGCGTCCCTTCTGGGCGCGCTGCTCGCCCCGGCTGCGGCCGCGGCCCAGTCGCTCCCATTCCTGTTCGTGGACGGACCGTCGTTCGACCCGCGCCCGCGCACGCAGTTTCAGTACGACGCCGCGTATGGGGATCGCGGCTTGCAGTCGATCGACGGGAACGGGATGTGGCATCGCTTGGTGGCGGCAGCCCGGTTGACGCCATCGCTGACGGCCTTGGCCCGTGTGGAGATGACGCCACTGGCCAATCGCCAAGGGTTTTCGGAACAGGTGGAACTGAACTGGCAGCCGTCAGCTGCACTATCCCGAACGACGCCCTTTGCCGTGGCCCTCGGCGCCAGGCGCGAGTGGCAAGGGACCAACGTGGTCACGGCCCACGCCGCGGCGGCGCACAACTTTGGCAAATCCCTGTTGGGCGCACAGGTGCGAGCCGAACATCCACTCACCTCAGGACGAGACGCGATCGACCTGATCACGTCGGCTGGCTGGTCCACACGGGTCTCGTCCATCGGGCGCTTGGGCGTTGAGGCCATTGGGCAAGACCTCGAGGGATTCTGGAGCACAGAGGAGGCTGAAGGCGGGGCGACGCTCTTTGCGGGCCCGTCCTTGGCGCTCGCTCCTGCCGGCGCGCATTGGGCGCTCGTACTCGGCGGCGGGCCGGTGCTGCGAGCGACGCACAGCGCGCGGAACAGCGGTGCTCCTCGCGACGTCGTCATGGACCGCAGTCGCGGCTACTTGTTACAGACGTCGTTCCGCATGCTGGTGGGTCGCTGATCGTCGTCCGTCAGTAGCAACACTTGTCAAGAGCGCCGGCTGAGTGCCGGCGCCCGCGTATCGTCTACCAGAAGTAGCGACGCCACCCCGCGACTTGTCGCTGCTCCATGCGCTGGTGCATGTGCCAGTAGATCAGGAATCCGCTCACGGTCATCACGGCCAGGGCTAACCCCCAGAACATCGCCGCGACCAGGCCGCCGTCGCCAAACGCCTCGCCACTATGCAAGCGCGTGAGGAATGGCTTGTCGACGTATGCATCCTCCTTCAGCAACTCGCCGGTCATGGCCTGCACGACATATCGCTTGTCCTCTCCACCAGTTGGTTTGCCGGTGAAGAAGGTGATCGTCGGCTGATCGCCCTTGAATTCGAAGGTGATCTTGTCGATCGGGGCGCCCGGAGCTTTCGCAGCCATAGTCGCGAAGGCCTTGGTCAGGGGTCCGACGTACTGCTGGCTGGAGGCTTGGGTGGTCACGGGGCTGACGATGTCGCGCAGCGCCTCGCGCTTGGCCTCGTCCTCGCCAAAGAACTCGGTGAACGCCACCATGACGCCGGTGACGGCGACGAACGCCAGAAACAAGGCGGCCGGCAAGCCGATCCACCGATGCCACTTTCGCCAGAATGGTACGTTCACGGAACACCCTCTGCGGTATTGATGTGCGGTGCACGCTGCACCCTGCCTTCGCTGCCCGGAAGGCTACCGGCATGATCGCACCCTGTCGAGTCGGGCGGGGCAGGGACCGCGCCACACCGGAAGCGAAGCATCCGAGGGCCATGTCGCGTCACTGGCTGAGCCGTTCCCATTGGCCCAAAAAGGACGCGACTCACCCGAGGTGCCTTGCCGGTTTGTGCTCTGGCAATAACATGCATCTGATGACGGCCCCTCTCCAACCCACCGAGTTCGCGACCGCCACCATCGTACGTCGCCCACAGGACGACGAGATCGACGCGTTCGGCATCTCTGATCGCGGCAAGCTGCGCGAGCGAAACGAGGATCACTTCCTCCTCTGTTCCGTTCACAAGGTCATGCGGGTGCGCGCGACGTCGCTTCCGATGCCGAACGAACTGGAGCATCCCAGTGGTCGCTTGGCGACCATCGGCATGGTCGCTGACGGTGTCGGAGGCGGGCGTGGCGGCGAGGAAGCGAGTCGCGCGGCGGTGCAGTCCCTCGCGGACTACGTCACCAACATGACGCAGTGCATCTACACCGCGGACCCTAACGTCGCCGATCACTTCGCCGAAGTCCTGCGAGATGCCGCGCGGCGAACGCACGAGACGGTTGTAGCTCGCGGACGACAGACGCCGGCGCTCGCCGGCATGGCGACCACACTGACGCTCTGTATTGGGGTGTGGCCGATCCTGTATGTCCTGCACGTCGGTGACAGCCGCTGCTATCAGCTGGTCGACGGCGTGCTGACGCAGCTGACGAAGGACCAGACGCTGGCGCAGCAGTTGGTCGACAGCGGGGTCCTTTCGCCCGAGGACGCCGCCAAGACGCGTCTGGCGCATGTGTTGTCCAGCGCCATCGGTGGGGAAGCGTCCCCCGTCGTAACCGTCCACGCCATTCGCCCGGGGGCGGTGACGCTGCTCTGCACGGACGGACTCACGAAGCACGTGAGCGATGCGCGCATTCGCGACCGTCTGGTGAACATGACGTCGGCGAAGCAGGTGTGTACGGACCTGCTGCAGGACGCCTTGAACGGTGGCGGCACGGACAACATCACGATCGTGGTGGCCCGGGCCGTCCAGAAGGCGTAGCGGTCGATCGCACGCCGCCGCTAGGACGTCGGAGTGGTGCGCGCTCGGACCAGCGCCCGGATCTTGTCCACCACCGGTTGGCCAGTATCGCCGTAGTTCGACAGCACCACCGCGACGTACCCCGTTCCCTTGAAGATGTCGAGGTTGGAGCTGATTCCCGGAAAGCCCCCGCTGTGCCCGGCGGTGTTGTTCGGCGGCTGCAACTGGAAACCGTAGCCATACTGCGGTGAACTGACGTCTGGCTTGGGCGTCGTCATCAGCTCGTACGTTGCCGGCGACACGAGCTTCCCGGACGTGAGCGCGTTGGCGAACCGCAGCAGGTCGGGCGCCGTGGAGTAACCACCACCGGCGGGTCCGCCCCGCATCACGTGCATGAAGATGTTGTTCCGGTAGCGCTTCGTGCCATCGTCGGCGTACTCCTTCTCATAGCCGACAGCGAGATTCTCATTGACGCCGTCCAGCTCATACGCGTCGCTCCGCGTCATGCCGGCGGGGGTGTACACATGTTCGCGCACGTAGTCGAAGTAGTCCTGCTTGGTGACGACCTCGATCACCTTGCCCAACACGAGCATCCCGGTGTTGCTGTACGACCAACGCGTGCCGGGCTCAAAAGCCAACGAATCGCCCTTCGCCAGCTGCATCATATCGTCCACACTACGGAATCGATCACGCGACGACTTGAAGAACTCGTCGTTGAAATAGCTTCCCAACCCGCTGGTGTGCGTGAGCAAGTGCTTGATCTTCACCTTCTGCGCTGCCGCGGCACTCGGGAAATCCGGCAGGAACTTCGACAGCGGGTCGTCATACGACAACTTTCCCTGTTCCACCAGCTGCGCGATGATCACGGAGGTGAACATCTTGTTCATCGACCCCAGGTTGAACTTTGTGTCGATGGTGTTGGGTGCCGCGTAGTCTTTGTTGGCGCTGCCGAACGCGGCGGAGTATAGCACCTTGCCGTCTTTCGCGAGGAGCACAGAACCGGAAAAGGCGTCGACGCTGGCGAGCGCGGTGACATATCGCTGCAGCGTGCTCGCCAGTTCGGCGTCGCTGGCGATACGCGGCGTGGCACCCGCCGGCGGGCGTAAGTCGATTCGAGTGATTCGGCGCGACGCTGAGTCAACGCTGACCTGCAGCGTGTTCGCCTCGCCCGTGAGCTTGCGCGTCATGCGCACAACCGTGCGGCTTGGCGATTCCTCCTGCACGCTCAGCCACTCCAGTCCACCCGAACGCTCCCGCAGACCAAGGAAGATGCCGACCCAGCTCTCGATCGGAGTGTCGCGCATGCTTCCACCGAACGCCGAATCCGCATAGGCCTTGAGGACCTTGGGTGTCGCGCTGTTGATGATGGCGACGACTTCTCGAGCGCGCTGGGTGGCCGGCGTTTGCGCGTTCACCGGCGTATGCGTGATGACGATCGCGGCGACAAGAAAGGGGAGACGCACGATCGAGGCTCCGGAGAAGGACGCGACTAGTTACGGGGTGCGATCAAACAGCGTGGCGCGCAACGGTTGCACCACTGCAGCGAGATGAACCGTTCGTCAGCGGGGGCAGGATGACCTGGAGTTCGTGGCCGCGCGCAGCGTCTGGCAATCTACCGTCGCGCCACCACCTCTTCGACAACATCTCACCGCGGCTTCAAGGTCACCACAGAAACGTCCGCCTCGTCGTCCACAATGGTAAAGAAGAGATTCCGGCCATCGGTGTCGAACTCGACTCGGCGCGTTCTACGACCGGGCTCGCCAAGACGCAGCAGCCGGCGCGGTGCACCTCCAGCCGTCGCGACGCTCCAAAAGCTATGCACGCCAGCCACGTCGCGCGTCTGGAAATACACTTGCGACGGATCGCGTCCGCAGACGACAAAGGTCAGCGTCTCACCGAGCGAGGCAGCGTCCAGGAGTTGTCGCGGTGTCCCACCATCGAGCGGAAGGAGCATCAGCTTCCCGTCTCGCACCATGGCCAGCGACTTGTTGTCGGGCGACCAGCGCACGTCGATGGTCGCTTGTGCCGTCGTCAGCCGTTGGGGCGCCTCCCATGTCGTGTTGGCGCCGCGCGCTATCGTGAAGACGTCCCAGCCGAACGACACTTGCGAACTGAAAGAAATGCGTTGCCCGTCAGGTGACCAGTCCGGATAGTATTCGTTGCCTGGTAGGTCCGTCAGCCGCGTTTCGCTTCGTCCGTCGGCCTTGACGGTAAACAGGTCGCGCGTGCCGAATCGTCGGGAATAGAAGACCAGCGCATCGTCGTTAGGCGACCAGCGCGGCTCATAGTCCGGCGCCGGATCGGTGGTGAGGGCCACCGCATCGCCCTCGGCCGATGTGCCGTTGAAGGCGATCTTGAAAATGTCGAGGTTTCCGTTGCGATTGGAGTCGTAGGCCAGCCACTTGCCATCGTGCGACAAGGCGATGCCTTCGATCGACTGCTTCTCCGTCGTGACGGCGTGCGCCGCCGACGAGGGCGTCGTGCCGTTCGGCTGTATGGGGGCCATCCAGATATTCGAACGGAGACGCAACGTACTGTAGGCCATCTGTGACCCGTCGCGCGTCAGGGTGAAGTTGAACACGTTCAGTCCGGTGGTGACACGCTGCGGCATGCCTCGTGGCCGGCCCGATCCGCTCACCGCCTGACGATACACATCGCGCGTTCCATCGCGCTCCGAGACGAATAGGATGCTACCCCCCGCGGGCCACCAGACGGGTGCTGTGTTCAGATAGGCGGCATCGGTGACCAGGCTTGAGTCACCGCCGTTGGTGCTGACGGTCCAGATCGAACTGGGAGCGGCGTTGCCGTATCCGACTGATGTCGTGAAGATGATGTTCTCGACACCATAGCCGAGGCGTCGCCCATCAGGCGACCAACTCGGCGAATGCGCCTCCAGTGTATGGACCACCCGTCGCGGCGAGCCACCTGAGACGGGCACGATCGAAATCCCTCCGGAGTCGGAGTAGGCCAAGCGCGTCCCATCGGGCGACCACGCCGGCTGTCCCCCGATCCCTCCGAACCTGACGACCAGCTGCGACACGCCGCCCAGCACAGGAATGACGTAAATCGAGCCGTTGGCGGAAAACGCCAGTCTCGATCCGTCCGGCGACCACCTCGGCCACCGGTGATCTCCTTCGAGTCCGGTGGCGATTGATACTGGCGCGGACCCCGAGACCTGTCGAACGAACAAACGCATGCGGCCGACGTCGCCCGCCGCGTACGCCACAAACTTGCCGTCCGGCGAGATCGCGGCGTCGAAGTTGAGGGTGTCGGTCGCGCGTGTGACCTGCGTGATCGCTCCCATCTCCAGCGACGCGGGATCACGCTGCTCTACCAGCATCGCCACCACCCAAGCGACGGCGGCGACGGCGATGGCGGCGAGGCCAATACGCAGTATCGCGGGGCGCCGACCTGTCGCTGGAGCTGACGGACGGGCCCCGGACGTGAAGCCTGGTGTTTCGGCGAGGGCCCGGGTGAAATCGATGGCTTGGGAGAAGCGATCCGCCGGAAGCTTGGCCAGCGCGGTCATCACGGCTGCCTCGACGTTCGGCGGCACGGTGTCGCGAACCACGCTGGGAGGCATCGGCCGCTCCGTCAGCATCTTTGCCACGACCGACTGCGGCGTCGACCCGGTGAAGGGCGGGTCGCCCGTCAGCATCTCGTAGGTGACGACGCCTAACGCATACAAATCGGCTCGGTGATCGACCGCTGCCTTGCCCATCGCCTGCTCAGGCGCCATGTACTCGGGTGTTCCCAGCGATAGCCCCGCTTGCGTGACGCGCTCTCCACCCGCGGTACGCACGGCCAGGGCAATCCCGAAGTCGGCCACCAGTGCATGGTCGCCCTGCAGCAGGATGTTCTCCGGCTTGATGTCGCGATGGACGATCTTCTGCCCGTGCGCATAAGCAAGCGCGTCGCTGACTTCGCGCGAGATACGCAGCGCGTCCTCGATGGGGAGCTGCTTCTCTCGCGTCAACCGCTCACGGAGCGTTTCTCCCGCCACGTACGGCATCACATAGAACAGCAGCGCGGTCGTTCCGTCGCCCACGGTCCCAGAATCCAGCAGCGGCAGGATGTGCGGATGCTGCAGTCGGGCCGTCGTTTTGATCTCGCTCAGGAAGCGTTCCGGGCCTAACGCCGCACCCAAATCCTGGTGCAACACCTTGATCGCCACGTCGCGGTCGTGACGAACGTCATGGGCCAGAAACACCGTTGCCATTCCCCCCGACCCAAGCTCGCGCACGATCACATAGCGATCCTTCGGGAACTGCTGCCGAACGCTGGCCAGCGTGCGTGGCGTCTGGGTCGGCGATGTCTTCGCCCGCGTCATGTTGCGTGCTCGGTCGACGCCAGCGTACGAGTCGTGCGCCGAGCGCGATGTCTTGAGCCGGCTCATGGCCACCGCGACGACTTCCGCTGTCGACAGCTGCTCGGCCATTGAACGCCTGATCGGCGGCGTCGATGGCGGCACCGCCACCTCGTCCAGCGGCACGTTAGGCGGGAGGGGTGTCGGCGCGGTCGGTGGTGCGGCCACCTGAGGCGACGGCGAAGGGGCTTGCACAGGCCGCGTTTCGGCCGGCGGCCGCTTCAATTCCTCTGCCAGCGCCTGCACCGCTGGATCGCCAGGAACGTCGAGCTCCTGCTGCACGAGTCTTTCATAGATGCGCGCGTGCTGCAACGCGCCCGCGCGGTCACCGGCAGCCGCCATCGCCCGCATGAGCCCGATCGCCAACTGACCGTTGAGCGGATCGACGATCACCAGCTTGCGCCACCACCCGACGGCCGCCGTCAGGTCGCCCTCGCGCTCGGCGCCACCGGCCAGCTTCTGCAGCGTGGCCACATACCGGTGAGCGAGTGACGAACGTTCGCCGTCCGCCCACGACTCGAATTCGGGCGCATCGCTCAGGTAGAAGCCGTCGAGATACGGCCCTGTGTACTGCGCAACGGCGGCCTCGAGGTCGCCTTTCGAAAGGAAGGCCAGGAATCGGCCTCTGTCGCTACTGAGGACTTCCGGGTTCAGCCGGACTTCATTGGTACCAACGAACAGGTCGTCCGACGACAGGGACTTTTTGAGGGCATAGAGCGCCTGGGCGAGCGCGCCGCGCGCCTTCTCCTCATCAGATTCTGCCCACAGGTAGCCGAGCAGCTTCTCGCGCGAGAGACCTCGATCGCCGGACGCGTCCACGAGAGCCAGCAGCGCCAGACGCCGTTTTTGCGCGCCTGCCCCTTCCAGAGGCCCGCCGTCGGAGTGAATCGCGAGCCCGCCGAATGTCCGAAGCTCCAAAGAAACCACCTCCGTGCCGGGGCCCCTGCGGTCGCTGATGGCCTTGAGTCGAGTCGGCCAATGTTACGCCTCCCCAAATAGGGCAGCAAGCGCGCGTCGTTGCACCCGCCGAGGGTCGGCCCCGAGCGTTCAGTGCGGGCTGACGGCGGCCGGCGTTCCGAGCTGAATGGACCCCTTCCGTCAGTTGTAACTCCGCGGGAAGGAACGAGTTGGCGTACTCAATCCGGTCAGGTGATCCACAGGTGATCCCCGTCGAGGCCACGCTCATGGGCAGGTGAAGGGGGGGCGCTAGCATGCCGGCGTTCGAGTACGGCAGCCCCTAACGCTTGATGGAGGAACCCATGAACCGCCTATCATTGCTTGCCCCTGTGACCGTTATGACGCTTTCGATCGCCCTCACTGCGTGCGGCGGCGGTGACAAGTCCGTCACGGATCCGACGCCCATACCACCCGCGCCGGCCGCGGTCGCGACGGTCACGATCAGCCCAGGCACGGCCGACATCGTAGTTGGCCGAACGCGCACGCTGATCGCGACCGCCAAGGACGCGCAGGGCAACGACCTCTCCGGTCGTACCATCACATGGTCGTCGGACGCCGAGGCCATTGCGACCGTGAACGGCTCGGGGGTGGTGACCGCGGTGGCACTCGGAGCCGCAAAAATCACCGCCACATCCGAAGGCAAGAGCGCGAACGCATCGTTGACCATCGTTCCGGTTACGGTGGCGTCGGTTTCCATCGCCCCCGATACCACAGTGCTCAAGCTGGCGGAAGCGAAGCAGATGGTGGCGGTCGTGAAAGACGACCTCGGGAATGTGCTGACCGGCCGGACCGTGAAATGGAGCAGCAGCAGTGCCCTGGTCGCGAAGGTCGACTCCGCAAGCGGTATGGTTTCGGCGATCGATGACGGAACAGCGGCTATCACCGCCACGGTTGACGGCAAGAGTGGTTCCGGAATTGTCCGTGTCTTCTCGCCAGTCGCTTCGGTGTCGGTAGCGTTGGCGCTGGACACGCTGGAGGCGTACGACGTGCGCGACATGCAGGCTACACTGCGAGATGCCAGGGGCCGCATCTTGTCCGGCCGCCAGGTCAACTGGACGGTTTCGGACGCCAACATCGCGACGTTGAATCAGGCCGGAACGCTTACCGGCGTCGATCGTGGGACCGTGACCGTGACGGCCACGAGCGAAGGGATTTCCGGTTCGGCAATGCGCGTCGTGGTGATCAAGTACCGATCGCTGACCGTCGGCACAATGCACGCCTGCGACCTGGCCAGCGGCGGGATCGCTTGGTGCTGGGGCCTGAACGGGCGATACGGTGCGCTCGGCATGTCTTCGTTAGGCGATAACGTGACCAGTGCGGTTCCCGTGAGGGTTCCTGGGAATCACCGGTTTACGCAGATCTCCACGTACGGCCGGCACGTGTGCGCGCTCGAGTCGAACGGCGCGGCGTTCTGCTGGGGCAACAACGGAGTCGGAGAACTTGGGTCGCCCGGCGGCAGCGTGAGCGCGACACCGCTTCCGGTGACGGGCGGCATCCTGTTCCAGCAAGTTTCAGCTGGCGGTGATCATACCTGCGGGCTTGACCTTGGTGGTCGCGCGTACTGTTGGGGTCAGAACCAGAGCGGCCAACTGGGCGACGGCACAACGACGATTCGAACCTCGCCGGTGGCAGTGACGGGCGGCTTGGTGTTCACGAGCATTTCGGCGGGATCAGGCACCACGTGCGCCATCGCCACTGATCGCTCGATCTTCTGCTGGGGCGCCAACGCGTTAGGTCAGGTCGGTGACGGCGGCAAGCTGGGCGGCTCCTTTACCGTGCCAAGCCGCGTGGTGGGTGGTCTGGCGGCAACCCAGGTCGACGTGGGCCTGCAGTACGCGTGTGCGCTGACGACGAATGGTCAGGGCTACTGCTGGGGCGGACAGACGGCGAGCGGCGCTCCTGTGCAGACGACAACGCCGTTGGTGATGGCCGGCGGGATTTCGCATCGGTCGCTCTCTACCGGCGCAACCCACGGATGCACGACGACGCCGTTGAACGACATCTATTGTTGGGGCAACAACGGGAGCGGACGCTTGGGCGTCGTCGGCCCGGCGAGCATGCGGCCGATCGTTGCGGCTGGTGGGCTGAAAGCGATCGACGTTGCGGCTGCCGGAGTGGGCACTGGAAGCGGCGCACACACGTGTGCCGTGTCGCCCGACCGGTTGACGGTCTACTGCTGGGGTCAGAACGACGTGGGGCAACTCGGGAATGGTGCCTACACGCCGCAGGCGACGGCCAATGCCACGCCTTCGATCGTGGTCAGCCAGAAGCCTCTTCCTTCCAACTAGCGCTATCGTGTGGGATAAGAGGCGGGGTCGCGAACGAGCGACCCCGCCTCT
This sequence comes from Gemmatimonadaceae bacterium, assembly GCA_046327745.1. GTDB lineage: Bacteria > Gemmatimonadota > Gemmatimonadetes > Gemmatimonadales > Gemmatimonadaceae > JABAQJ01. The sequence goes on from JAXLXV010000008.1 coordinate 272,852, forward strand.
TGCCTGTTCCTCGCTGCTTCGCCCGGGGCCACGCGCGACTACTGCGGCGGCGGACTGATCTCGTAGTCGTTAGGGGGCTCGACCCCAAGCAGATGCCGGACAAAGAAGTCCCAGGTTCGGCGGATCACATAAGGCTCCTGATGCACCGCATGCGCGCGGTCGGGAAGGATCAGCAGGTCGAACGACTTGTTGGCAGCAACGAGCGCATTCACCATCTGGATCGTCGCGGCGGGGTGCACGTTGTCGTCCATGTCGCCATGCATCAGGAAGAGTTTCCCCTTGAGGTTCTTCACCTTGTAGTAGTTCACCTGATTGGCGTAGTTGTCCGTCCCGCGCAGCGAGTCGCGCACCAGCAGCCCTTGGTACTTCTCGCCCCATCCGGCCTGATAGGAGCGGTTGTCGTGGTTGCCGGACATGGACACCGCGACCTTATAGAAGTCGGGATAGCTCAGGATCGCATCGGTGGACGCGAACCCGCCACCCGAATGTCCATAGATGCCGACGCGATTCATGTCCATGTAGCGATAGCGCGCGCCGAGTTGCTTGATCGCGGCCACGTGATCCGGGACGCCGTTGTCGCCCATGTTCGCGTACCACAAATCGTGGAACGCCTTCGATCGCTTGTTGCCGCCAAAGTGGTCCACTTCAATGACGATGAACCCAAGCTCGGCGAGTGCTTGCACTTGACCGAAGGTCGCCTGGTTTGTCCCGGGGCGCACGGTGGGGACAAATGAAGTGGGCACAGACGTCGTCTGCGGACCGGGATAGATCTGGTCGATGACTGGGTACCTCTTGGTGCTATCGAAGTTCGACGGCTTGAACATCACGCCGTAGAGATCCGTCACCCCGTCGCGCGCCTTGACCGTGAAGGGTTCCGGGTGACGCCAGCCAGTCGCCAGCAACTTGCTGATATCGGTCTTCTCGAGTTCAAGGACGACCTTGCCGTCCATGGATCGCAGCACCGTCACCGGAGGCAGGTCGACGAAGGAATAGTTGTCGACGATGAACCTGCCAGACGGCGCAATCCATATGGTATGGTCAGCGTTCTCCGGCGTGAGCAGCTCCATGCCCGTGCCGTCCAGGTGCGCGCGGTAGAGGTGCGTGTGATACGGATTGCGACCCGCCTCGCGACCGCGGCCGGTGAAGTACACCCATCGCGCCACTGGATCGACGTAGAGCAGGTCGCCGACCGTCCACGCGCCACTGGTCACCTGGTTCTTGAGCTTCCCGTCCGTACCATAGAGGTACAGGTGCGCGTAGCCGTCGCGCTCGGAGAACCAGAGCGCCTCCGTTCCCTTGTTGAACACCGACCAGTTAGGCGCGCCACCGGTCAGGTTCATGTCGATGTACGTGCGATTTGTATCGGCGGCGATCGGTGTGGACCTTCCGGTGGTGGCATCGGCCACGAACATCATGAACGACTTGGGGCCGCGATCGTTGCGGAGGAAGAAGAGTCGGTCTGACGCGTCGGACCACTTCACGGATGTCCACGCCGCGTCCGCGCCGGCGCCCTGGTTGAACGCGCCGGTCGTCGTCTTCGGCGGCGCCTCGACCATGACATTGGACTTTGCAGCGACATCGACGATGTGAATCTCCACGCTGGCGATGACCGAGTCGCCGGGCAGCGCGTACGGATAGGTGTAGAGCACCGGCCGCGACGGCGTCATCGAGATCAATGGCATCATCAACACACCGCGCTGGTCATGCCGAGCGATCGCGATCCTGCGCGAGTCAGGCGACCACTGTAGGGTGGGGCGCGGCGAGAGGCGGTCGCGGATTGCACTGGGCGATGGCGCCGGAGTTCCGTATGAGTAGAGGTTCGCGCCGTCTGTCGTCAGCTGCACCTCCTGTCCCCCACCCACGGGACGCACATACAGGTTGAAGCCGCGCACGAAGGCCTCGGACTTGCCGTCCGGCGAGCGGACGAACGCGTTACTCGCCGGTGTCGCGTCGGAGCGCGTACACGCGTACTGGGCAATGTCGCACGAGAAGCGTTTGCCACGCGTGTTGAACTCGATGCGCTTCTCGTCGTCGCTTAACTGGAACGTGGTAAAGGGAAGGCGCGATCCGTCGAAGCTGGAGTCGGCCGCACGCGAGAGCGCCGATGCCAGCCGGTTGTTGTCGAACAGCAGCGCGCGTTTCGCGAGCGCAGGATCCACGAGGATGAACTCGGCCCCGCGTGGGGTGGTGACGCGATACCAGAAGCGCGTGCCGTCCTTCATCCACGTCGGCGCGATGTACTCTCCGTACACCAAGCGCAGTTCGTTCCACGTGAGGAACTGCTCGGCGCGTCGATAGTCTGGCTGCACCTGCGCCCTGGCGGGCGTGGTGAATGAAAGCAGCGCGGCGAATGGAGCGACGAGTCGGGCGAGGCGAGGCGGCGCGGGCAGGCGAGGCATGGGCACTCCCGGGATCGAAGGGGCGATCGAACCTGCCTCGACCTTGGGGTCGTGTCAAGCGCGCCGACAATCACCGTAGCCTAACGACGCATTGACAACAACGTGCGCCATCGCTTACCGGGCGCCAGTCCCCCCACCCTCGCCCCCGTCACCGGGCTAAGAGAGTGAGAATGCGCCTGCCGAGGAGGTTCCGGGTCGAGAAATTTCGTGATAGACCAGGAACCGGGCGAAGGAGGACAAACACGGCGTCCCTGCGTCTCGGCGCGGGCTGCGCGTGTGGGACGCGACCGTGCACCGGGTGAGAACGCAGCGAGTCGGCGCGAGTCAGGGCCGGCGCAACCCCAGCGACATGAGCCAGGCGCGACGCAGGCCCTGTGTCGGCTCGCGCGCCACGCGTTCGAGCTGTTGCTCCCACTCGCCGCGTTGGATGGCGGGGAAGAGGTCGACCGCTGCGGGCACGCCAATGCGCCCGACGATGAATTTCGCGAACGACCGGCTGCACGCGTAAAATGCCGGCGCCACGGTGGCGCGATCGGTCGTGAACAACGCCTCGAGTCGCTGGTTGCGCCCGACGGAGGCTAGAATCTCATCGCCTTTTGAGCTGGCGGTGACGCGATTGACGCACGCCGAGTCGGTACCGGCGTTGCCGCCGATCTGGAACACGTCGCCCTCGTGTACTCCCGCGCGGTCGGCCGCCACCTGGGCCAGGTAGTCTGGCATCCCCTCCATCAGCCACAACGGCTGCTGCGCGCGATGTTCGGCCTGGTTGATGGAATCCGGATACTCGTCCCACCAGAACGGGGGATGCGGCGCTAGCAGTTCGTGCAAGGCCTCGTGGAGAAATGGCGCAGTGCCGTCGCGCACACGGGACACGGCAATGAACACAGCGCCGAGCCCCGAGGCGTGGGACACGAACCGGTTCGGGCTCAGATAGTAGATGACCGGGTTGCTACCGATGCGCTGCCAGGACATCGGGGCGCCGATCAGCTCCATCACGGCGGTAAGTCCGCGGTCGACGGAGTCGGCCAACGCGGCAAGGGTTGCGCGGGCGATTGAATCGCGCGGCGCCCACAGCACAGCGTGGGGGCGTGTCACCTGCTGGCCAGACGCACGTAGTTCAGCGATTCGCGAAGAATCCTCGGCGGACCAGTCGAGCGGTTTGGCCGCAGTGGCTTGGGCCATGATGGTGTGCGCTCCAAGGAGCACGTGCATCCCCAGGAGGGCCGCAATCGTTCGATGACCACGCATGCCGAAATATACGGCCGAAAGTGTTCCCGGTTGGGAGCCGACTTCCCATCGCCTAACAACAACGACTACTGGCGCTCAGGCTGGTACGGCCCCTACCTTCGCCGCACCTCCGCGCTCGGCGCTTCGCAGCCGGAGGCGCCCCGTGTTCTCGGAGAGCTCCATGATGGAACTGCGCCTGATCGCGCCCGCCCTTGCGGCGTGCATTTTCGCGGCCCCGTCGCTTGCCTCGCGGCTTGCGGCCCAGACCCCGGTCCAGAATGACAGCTCCGTGCGCGCCAACACGCGCACGAACTCGCTGCCGCTCCTCACGCCGCGGAAGCTGACCTTCACCACGGATGAAGCCACGTGGATGTCGCTGGACGTCTCGCCCGACGGCCAGACGATCGTCTTTGATGTCCTTGGCGATCTGTACACGCTCCCAATCGCGGGAGGCACGGCGACGCGCATCACCAGCGGCGCGGGGTGGGACCAGCAGCCCCGCTTCTCACCCGATGGCAAGCGTATAACCTTCGTCAGCGATCGCAACGGCTCCAAGAATGTCTGGATCGCCAATGCCGACGGTTCGCGACTTCACGCGCTCACCAAAGCTGAACGCATCAACTTCAGTTCCCCGATCTGGTCGGCCGACGGACGGTACGTCATCGCCGCCCGCACCGGCCAGTTGTGGATGTACAACGTGGACGGCGGCTCCGGAGTGCAGCTGACGGGGCTACGCGCCGAAGGGGCGTCCGCGGGAGCCGGCTCGGGGCCGATCCCCTCGCACTACGGCGCCGCCCTCAGCAACGACCGGCGATACCTGTGGGTGAATGTTAGTGGCAACGTGCCGCCCACGCTTGCCACGGTGAGTGGACCCGAAGAGATCACCTCTGTCCGCGACGAGCTGGATGAAGCGGCCGCACGCAGCAACCCTCGGCGCATCGGTCAGTACCAGGTGGCGCAGTTTGACTTCGAGACAGGTCGAACGCTCGTCCGCACCCACGAGACCGACGGTGCCTTCCGCCCCGTGGCGAGCCCCGACGGAAAGTGGTTGGTCTACGCCGCGCGCATGGATGCGCGTGCGGTGTTGAAGCTGCGCGACCTCACCACCGGCGAGGATCGCTGGCTAGCGATGGACGTGCAGCGCGACAACTCGCAGGGGGGCGGTACCAACGATCGCGATCTTTACCCGGGGTCGGCGTTCACGCCGGACTCCAAGGCGCTCATCACCAGCTTCAACGGTAAGATTTGGCGCGTGGAGGTTCCGTCGGGCACCGTGACAGCGATTCCGTTCCGCGCCACGGTGGACCAGACCATGGGCGCCCTCGCCAAGTTCGACTACCCGGTGAACGACTCGACGCTCGTCGTCACGCAGATTCGCGGCGCGAAGCCTTCACCCGACGGCCGCCACATCGCGTTCACCGCACTCGATCGCCTGTACATCGGCGAGCTAGGAGCAGTGCCGGGAGCGTCCGACACGGCGCGACGAGAGGTGCGCGAGTCGCACCGACTGACGACGAGCGGGGTTGTGGAGCACGCTCCCGTCTGGTCCCCTGATGGCCAGTACATCGCCTACGTCACGTGGAGCGATACCGCCGGTGGTGACATCTACCGCGTGCGATCGGATGGCAGCGGCTCACCGGAACGCCTAACGCGTCAATCGGCCTACTACGACAAGATCGCGTATACCAAGGATGGCTCCCGCATCATGGCCGTACGCGGCTCGCGCTATAGCCGCATGCGCCAGTTCGAGGACTTTGGCAATATCTCCAACGGCGAGCTGGAATACGTCTGGATCGCTTCGGCGAGCGGAGGAGATGCTACCCGGATTTCGCCACAGGGTAGCGAAGCCACCCGCATTTCATGGACGGGGAGCGGTCAGTCGCAGGAGGGGCGCAACCAGCCTCACGTCGGTCCCGATAGCTCGCGCCTGTACGTGTGGGCCGGCAACGAGGGGCTGCTGTCCATGCGTCTGGATGGCAGTGATCGCAAGGTGGTCGTTCGAGTCGCCGGTCCGCCGCCTCCTGCACAACCCCTTCCGCCAGGCGCAACGCCGCCGCCGCCTCCAGCGCCGGATGAAGTGCTGCTCTCTCCGGACGGATCCCACGCGCTGGTGCTCGCCAACAACAATGTCTTCCTGATTGCCGTGCCGCCCGTGGTAGGGCAGGCGCCGGCGATCGGCGTCTCCGGTGCTGGTGTGCCGACCATGCGGCTGACGAAGATCGGGGGTGACTTCATCGGCTGGTCGAGCGACAGCCGCACCGCCTTCTATTCGATCGGCCGCAGCTGGTTCCGCTACGACGTGACCAGCGCCGAGTCGGCGATCCGGGACTCGGTGAGTCGTGCAGACTCGATCGCGGCGGCGCCACCGGCGGGTGGAGGGGCAGGTGCCGGAGGTGCGCCGGCAGCTACACCTCGTGATACCGCGGCCAAGTCGTCCATGGCCTACGAAGCTCGTCGCTACGACGTCACCATCACGGCGGCCAAGGACAAGCCGCACGGCAGCGTGCTGCTGCGCGGCGCGCGCGTGGTGACCATGAAAGGCGATCAGGTGCTTGAGCGCGGCGATGTGCTCGTGACAAACAATCGCATCGCCGGTGTGGGCCCGAGCGGCAGCGTGAGGACGCCCGCCGGCACGAAGGTCGTGGACGTGGGCGGAAAGACGATCCTGCCAGGGTATGTGGACATCCACGCGCACAACTGGTTTGGCTGGGGGGTGCATCGCGACCAAGTGACGCAGCTGCTCGCTAACCTCGCCTATGGCGTCACCACCCAGCGCGACCCGCAGACATCGGCGACGGACATCCTCACCTACACGGACCTCATGGAGACGGGTGCGCTGATCGGACCGAGACTCTACTCCACCGGTCCCGGCATCTTCAGCTCCGACAACATCAAGAACCTGGATGAGGCGCGCGATGTCGTGCGCCGCTACTCGGACCACTACAACACCAAGACCATCAAGCAGTACCTCGCCGGTGATCGGAAGGTGCGTCAGTGGGTGATCATGGCCGCGAAGGAGCTGGGCGTCACGACGACCACGGAAGGTGGGTCGAACCTGACGATGAACCTAACGCTCATGCAGGATGGCTATCCGGGACTTGAGCACGCGATGCCAATCTTCCCGCTCATGAACGACGTGGCGCAGCTGGAAGCGCAGAGCGGCATCACCAACACGCCCACCCTTATCGTTGGCTACGGTGGTCCCATCGGTCGCGACTACTATCTCACACACGCGAACATCGAGGGTGAGGCCAAGTTGCATCACTTCACGCCGCACGAGGAAATCGACTCGTGGAAGACGCTCACCTGGAATCGCGACGACCAGTACATCTTCCAACATCACGCCGAGCAGCTCGCACGCATCGTGAAGGCCGGTGGACGCGTGGGACTTGGGTCGCATGGTGAGTTGCAGGGACTGGGCGTGCACTGGGAATTGTGGATGATGCAGTCTGGGGGACTCACGCCGTTCGAGACGTTGCGCGCGGCCACCATTCACGGCGCCGACGCGATCGGTCTTTCCAAGGACCTCGGCTCGATCGAGGTCGGGAAGCTTGCCGACCTGCAGGTGCTTGATCGGAATCCACTCACGGACATCCACAACACGAACAGTGTGCGCTACGTGATGAAGAACGGGCGCTTGTACGACGGCAACACGCTGGACGAGATGTGGCCGCGGGTGAAGGCGTTGCCGCCGCAGTGGTGGTGGAAGGAGGATCCGCCGGCCAAGCGATGATTTTGCGTAGCGCGAAGCACGAGCGATGTTGAGCCGACGGGTCCGCGCGCTGATCATTGCCGTGATCGGGATGCCCGTCCTGCTCACTGTAGTAACGGTCGGCGCGTTCTACGTCGCCAGCTCACACTTTGCTCCCAACCGGGTTACTGGGTCAATTCAGTACGCTGGAAAGACGCGCGATTACCTGTTGTACGTCCCGCCGACCTACAGTGCGACGCGGCCAACCGCGCTCGTCATCAGTCTCCACGCCGCCGCGTGGTGGCCGAATACGCAGGCCGTGCTGACGCAGTGGAACGAGCTGGCCGATCGGGCAGTGCGAGGACGATGAAGCCGGTCCCTGCCTGAGTGAACTTGAGACCTGACAACGGCAGCCCGATTATCAGCATGCCGGCGATGACGGATACAGCGAATATCGTCGTGCAGATCGGGAGCAGACTGAAGAAGATGGGAAGTAAAGGCGAGAAGCCTAGTGACTCCGCGCCGCGCTTCCCACTCCCTCCCACCACCGCAACACGCGTAACGCCCGGAGCGTGTTCCACCGACTCGGCCGCCCCGGCGTCTCGAGTCGGAAATACGTCTTTCCGCGATACTCCCCCTCCAATCGCCAGCGGCCGTCGGGCTGACGGTGCTGCTGCACCATGGCCACCGCCTCTGCAAGACGCGCGTCACGTGGCGCATCGACAGACTGGAAGTAATCCAGTGCGCGCAAGACGTCGTAATGCCAACGCGGCGGAAACACGAATCGCAGAAACTCAGGTCGAATCACCCGCCCGCTGTGATGCGACCGAAAGAGTCGATGGGCGAGCAAAAACTCGCGACCACGACTTTGCGCGGTGCGCACCGCGGCTCGCTCGCGCGATGTATCCGCGAAGAGTTCGTACCATCGCAACCCCTCCAGCGCGCTGATAGTCGTGTGAACCGAACTGTGCGTGGCACCGTGCGGCCGCCGGCAGTTCCAACCGCCGTCACCCATCTGCACACGCAGCAGGTGCGCGGCAATCTCACGAAGCCTGACGTCGGCGAGTCGAAAGTACGACAGGATGGAGAGCACCATCCCGGTCACGCAGGTCTCGCTCCGGGTCCACGCCCCAAAGCCGATGCCACCGTCCGTGCGCAGCCCTTTGTCGAGAAGGAGCTTGCACGCGCGTCGCACGGAGACGCTGCGTTGCGGCAGGCCGAAGTCACGCAGCAGCAACATGGTGTACGTGGTCGATGTCCACTTCGGTGTGTACAAGCCTCCGTCGCCTGGTCGCCCCACGGCCCATCCACCGCGAGCGTCCTGCTCGGCCAGCAGGCGGCTCCCCCACCCGTCACGTGCAACGCGAGCGCGCTCACGCGCGACGGCGGCGGTGGAAGCACCCAGCAGGTCGCGCATGGTCTGCCACCGAACAGAGGGGTCACCCTCCATCAGCCAGGCAATCGTGGGATCGGTCAGGACGCGCATCCGCGCTGTCTTAGGTAAAGGGATCGTCGACCAGTCAGCAGGTCGAATGCGTTGCGCCCCGTGAACTAGGAGGCAGGACAGTCAGGGATCGTGAGGTTAGCTTAGGAAGCCTCGACACGTCCATGGTCGTGCGCAAGGATGCCCACGTCAGTCGGAGGTTGGTGGAAGGTATGTGGGCAAGCTGCATGAACGTGACGGTAGCTATCTCAATCCGAGGTGTCTCGAAGTGCAGGATATCAGGTTCTACGCGCCGATGATGCACCGCGTGTGGTGGCCATGGCGAGCGTTGATCATCGCGATTGGTCTGCTCGCGGCGACGCATGCATCCGCGCGCGCGCAGTCCGCGGTCGACTCGTTGATTCCGCGGAACGCGACGAACTGTAGCATCTCCTCGCCGCCCACGTCAGCCGGTGTCGTGGTGAGCCCCGGCGGCTTCGTGATCGTCTTTCCGCGCAATGACGCCCTGACCGAGGCGTACACGGGGTGCAAACACCTCTGGATCGCCGACACGGGTCGCACGCCGCGGCTCGCGACGCTCTACTTCGAGCAGGGACAGCTCAGACGCGCGTTGGCTCACGATGTCCGCGATCCGGCAGGAGCCGTGGAGGGAGCGTGCTCCTTCCCTGAGGGGCGCTCCCTTCTGCCCACGGTGGGCCGCCGTTTTGATGATGCCGCGTGTGGGGGCGTCGTTGAGGAGCCACTGTATGGGCTCCGGGTGCCGACGTTTCCGCGGAGTTGCATGACGACACCTGATGCGCCGGTGTGTCGCGACCCGCACTGAGTGGCTCGGCAATCGCGCCTATAGTAGGTCCGCCTCCACACGCACACCGAAGGGCCGTCGGTACGCACCCCTAACGAGTGATACGGCTTGCGTCGGTACGCGCAATAACGAGTGACATCGCGTACGTCGGTAAGCGCTGCTAACGAGAGGTATCGCGCACGACTGAGGGTGCGCAAACATCATTTCCCTTGGTAGCCACTGCGGCCTCGCTACCACGCCGACCTGGCTCGCCACGATTCAATCGCCACACACCGCGCGAATCGCGCTCGCCAATCCCCAACGACGCGCGACACTCTGCGGGCAACCCACGCGCCACGATGTGCGCAATATCGAACGTCGTCCCGACCGCACGTTTCATCGCGTGATGCAGGCCAAACATTCGCTGCGCCCACCCCTCCCGAAAGTCGGCGTGTGTCGCGTCCACGGTCTCGAGCCCGGGACGCACGAGCGCGGAGTCGCCGACATGGCCGGCTCGCGCCTCGTGGCCGAGGAAGGTGGCGAGGGCGAGCAGGCGATCGCGCGCTGATGCGTAGAGGACGACACGCCGCGCGGTCTGCTGTGCCGCCGGAACTATGGCATCGGCAAAGCGGAGTGCATCCACGTCGGGTACAACGAAGGCGACCGCGCGCAGTGGCACTCGCGCGAGGTCGGCACGCAGTGCGGTGTCGGTTGCCAGCGCTTCCCCCACGAGCTGACCGCCCATGGAGTGAGCGACGACCACCAGACGATCGTTCGGCACCGCCGCGCCGAGAATCTGCATGACGCGCGCGAAGGCGGGTCGTGAGGCGGCCGCTCGCGCGGAGTCTTCGCGATACGCGCGGTCGAGCATTGCGCCGCGTCTGGGCCACGCCAAACCCGATCCATTCGAGGGCCAGGCGAAGGCGATCCATGGCGCACGCGTCCTGGCGTTGGCGCGCACGTTCTGCGTGTGGACCCACGCCTCGCGCAGCGAGGTGCCATAGCCATGCACGTACAACAGCGCCGGCGCGTCATCGCCCACAGCGGCACCTAACGACCTGACAAACGTCGCGGAATCGACCAGCACCGAATCGATCAGCGTGCGGCCACCGCGGTCCCGCGTGAACAGTACCAGACCAAGCTCGAGTATATCAGTCAGTCGTTGGGTGTCATGTCCATCCTGACGGGCGCGCGCCGACGCGTACCAGATGGTATCCACGCCGAGCGGAACGGCGACGGGCGCGCGTGGAGCTGGCGACGCGCACGCGAACAATGACACCAAGGTGATGACCGCGATCAGCGCCGCGACGCGAGCGCGAGCGTTCACGCTCTCACCCCGCATCAATCGCACGTCGCCCCGCGTGAGCTGCATCATCATGACATGGAGCTGCCAATACACTGACAAAGAATACAGGTATGACGCGCCCCTCGTGTTACGACGCGCGATTGCCCCAAGCGCGCAGCGCCACTCGCGCCGCTTGCATTGACGCGGTCACCCGGACGGTCGAGTATAGTAACCGCGTGAGCGACATGCTGGGCACGGTGTATGGGAGGGGGCGCTCGTTGAGATCTATTTCTGGGCAGAGACGCGTTGCTGCCACTTTAACTGCGGTGACACTCGCGCTCGCGGGGGCACGAGTCGACGCACAGGCGCGCCCGCCGTCGGACGGCGGCATGACCACCTCGTTAGGGCAGCCGAACGTCTGGCAATGGACCACCGGGGGTGCGACCGGACTTGGCCGGCGACTGGGGAGCTTTTCCGGGCTGGTTGAGGCGCGCGCCGGGCTGTACCGAGAGCTGTTGAATCCCGCGTTAGGCATCGGAGGGGTGCAGCTGGAGGCATTCACCGGCGCCTTCGACACGCGATTCAACGCGGGAGCACGCCTTCGCTTCGTCTCACCGATCATTGGCATCGCCGGCGGTGTGGAGTACAACGCATCGGTAGAGACCCTTCGGCCGATGCTCACGTACACGCACCCGGTACACCGGAGCGGGCTCTTTGGCGATGGAAGTTTGCTCCGCGCCGACCTTGTCCTGGGAAAGGACCACACCTTAATGATCGGCTTCGACAAGCCGGTCTTTCGGCGCATCCCAACGGGAACGACCCGCCCGAAGTACGACAACGTGCGATTGCGCGTGGTTCCCGTGCCGGATGCGCCGATTCCGCGCACGCCAGCGGAGCTATCCAAGGTGATCGACGCGGCGCGCGACGCCGCGCTGGCGATCGGGAACCTCACCGTACCATGGCTGGACCACATGGGTGGAGGAGGGACTGCGAGCGACGCCGGGGTGCTTGCCCGTCTGGATTCACTCAAACGGTTCATGGACAGAGGCGGGCGAGGCGAACCGCGCACACTCGATGGGGAGACGCGTCGCTTGCATGCGGCGATGGATCGAGCGTTCACGCTGGCGATCGACCCTCGCGATTCGGTCATCGCGGGGGCGTCTGAGCGGGGCGCGAGTGTCGGTGCCCGCGCGCGCTCCATTCTCCTGCGCGAAGTGCTGTTCCCGTATGACGCCCTCCTTGGCCAGGCGCGAACGCACGATACCACGCGCGAACTGGCCGTCACTGCGCGGGGAACTTTCCTTCGATTTCTTCTTGTCGACCTCCGACTTCCACCAGCGGCCGCTGAGCCGGCACTAGGCGTCTTCACGCAGTACCTGGAGATCGTGGAGCAGGTGCGCGCATCGATTCGGCGCCAATGGCGGACGTCGCGCGACAGCTGGTTGCCATTGCAGCTGGCGCTGCTTCCCGAACAGCACGACACCCAGTCCGAACTCGACGCCCTAGTGGCCGAGGCTACGGGGGAACGATTCAGCGATGGGAACGAGGCGTCGTATGTAATTAACGAGCAATTCCAGGGACAGCTGAACCGGACGATTCGCGAGGCGAAAGAATATCACGTCCTGATCACGCACGACTTCCGAGGTTACGACGATCGGGGCGACCCCGATGAGATGGCCTTCCGGCATGTCCTGCGCTCGTACCTGTCGACGCTCATCGCGCGCGTGAAGGCGTACGACAGCACAGGGACTTTTCCCGTCTACATGATCCTGCTGGACGAGTGGTTCTATCAGGCGAATCGGGGTCGCTTGTGGATGGATGTGCTCGAGGATCCGACAGAGCACACGGTGCACCTGCCGGCACGGTTTGCGGCGTGGTCAGATTCGCTCAGCGCGGCACAGGACTCCCTTCGGTCCGCGATTCGCAACTCGACGCTCATCACTGCACAGCGGCGGCAATACGGCGAAGCTTGGGTCCACAACCTGGTGAAGGTGCACGTCAACATCACCAACTCCGCCGATCCCTCGTTCTGGTCGTGGAAGGTGGCGACCTTCTTTCCCCTTCCCGACGCATGGATGCGGGATCATCGCAAAATTGTCCTGTACGACCTGACGGAGGAGGATCCGTATCGGGGTGAGGCGATGCTGACGGGAGCGGGCATCGGGGAGAAGTACGCGAACCTTGCGTGGGAGGATCGTTCCCTCCTCATTCGCGGACCAGCGGCCCTTGGCTTCAAGGCGGCAGCGCGGGAGATCTTGCTCAAGCAAGGGATGCCGCCCTCGAAGCTTCCGTTCGCCCTGCGCGTGCGGCCATACGCCGCCGACTACAACGAGCGCGTGGCGCAGGCAGCCAGCCGCAACGCGCACGCGCTGCGCGCGTTGTCGCTGCACAACAGCACGGGCTTCGACGCGAAGTCGGTCAACGTGGGCAAGGCGGTGCTCTACACGCTCATGCCGCCAGGTTCCGTCGTTCAGATTCCTGACGCGTTGTGGAACGGGACCTTCTGGGGGGCCGCGATGGTGGGATGCGCCCTGCGCGGGGTGCGGGTGCTTGTCATTGCACCCTCACGAGCGAATGCACCGGCGCCGGCGTTCGGATCCATGGTTCGCGGACGCGAGCTGTTGTGGCGCCTTCTGGCGGCAGGGCGCGTGCTCGCGCCAGAGATTTCCGCCGCGGGGGGACTGCTCAAAGTCGGCGTCTTCTCGTCGACGCTCCGCGTCACCGATATCGCAGGGAAAACGAACGCCCTGACGACGACCCTCGCGCGGAACAAGTGGCTCAACGACCTCTATGACTTTCCGCCGTCGGTGCTCAGTGGACTCCAGCACCTTGCCGACTCGCTGCGCAGAGATGCGCCGAATCTTGCCTCGGGGTCGGCACCGCTGGTCACCATGCCGACTCAGCCGGAGGACGATTTCGAGGCCGTCGACCGATCGTACCTCCACCTGAAGGCCAACTTTCTCGCATCACGCGAAGCGTGGACGCTCTTCGCACGGTCCGATTGGCTGCCCCTGATGTCCGAGTTCGTGAAGTTGCGCGATGAGCACATGCGGCATCGAAGCGTCGCCGTGTCCTCGTTCGAGGATGATCCAGACGCGTTAGGCGATATTGGTGGTGACGTGGTGGAGCGTTGGTTCAACACCTTGTCAGACACGGCGCGTCAGCGCGTGGTCTTTTTTACCGTCGTGGGATCGGCCAACCAGAATGATCGCAGCTTCGCGCTCGATGGCGAGGACGCCCTCATCGTATCACGATGGCCGATGGTGATCGCCTATCTCGATCTCATGCTGCTGGTGGGGCAGTGTGAGTGGATCGAAGACCCGGCGGGGCTCGCTGCGTACTTGGCGCGCGGGCGGGGGTTGACGCCACGGCTGGCGCATTGGTTCAAGCTGTCATTTTGAACGATCGCTCTTATCGGCGCAGACGGTAGAGAACGACGCTTTCGACGTCGTCCTCGTCGAGTTCGATGCCGGCGACGTAATCGCGTCCGGCATCGAGCAGCGAGAAACGGGCGGGCAGGACGACGTCGGCAACCCATGACCCGTCTGCGCCCAAGACTGACCAGGTGGTGGGCTTTTCCGGAATGACGGTGCCGCGCCGGCCGGGGACAAAGCTCTCCAGTACCACGAACTCACCGACCCACAACTCGCCGGTGGGCGACGGCACGAACCGCCCAAATGCTGAGCGGCGATCTGCAAACTGAAACATCTGCAGCGCAGCCTTGACCTTCTCCTCTGGCTGCGACCGGTTGGCGACTAAATAGCCTCGGCGGAACTCCTCGATGTCCGCGTCGGAGACGCGTCCCGGGCGGACATCACGGGAAGTGCGCGACATCAGCCGTCCGCCGCGATCGAAGCACTGGACTTCCCAGCGAATGGTGTAGCCGGCGCACATCCGCTCGCCCATGACGGCGACACGAGAGACAGCGCCCAGAAACAGCCCCATCAGCTGCCCCCCGCGCCGCACGCGTTCGAAGACCGGGATCTGCGTGAAGGCGCGCGCCTCGTTGGTGCCGGGGGGCTTCAAGCCTAACGTGGCGGTGGCTGTGACGTCGTCGGACGTTGCGTCGGTGACGGGGTCCATGCCCTGAACCACACTTGCACCGTCGGACAACATGCCAAGGGTTGAGCTGACACCGCGTGCGCCAAAGGTTGGACGCGCATAAGAGCGCACGAGCGTTCCATCGGCGGTGTAGATCTGCAGGCGTCCCTGACGGTCGTGCACGACCAGCGTGTCAGCGCTGCGATACATCAGGATGATGCCGTCGAACTCACCCGGCCCCAAACCCTTGCGCCCGATCGACCGGATGAACGCGCCAGTCGGCGAGAAGACGCGGAGTTCGGTGCTCCCGCCGTTGGCGATCACCACACGCCCGTCGGACAGACGGGCGACGCCTAACACTTGCGCGAGTTCCATCGGACCTTCGCCCGCTGCGCCGCCGATGCGCAGCAGGGGCTTGGGATCGACCGACCACGTGGCGCGCGCGCGATCGCGTTCCCCGTAGCGTACGATGCGGGCGCCGGCGCTGTCCTTCACCTGCTGGGCCGCGACCCAGACTGGCGCGAAGGCCGCGAGTACCAAGGCACGGGCGAGGTATGTCGAGGAAGCGAGTCTCATGTTGGTCGCGGGGTCGTATCGGGGGGGCCGGTGGGCATGAGTTTCAAGCGCTCCGTGCTCAGGAGCCACGCTTCGGCGCGGGCGCTGCTAAGGCAGGAATGAAGTACGCGGCCACGCGTTGCGCGAGGACATTCACGGCGTCAAAGCGGTCGATATTCATCAGCACGACGATTGAGAGGTCATCGTCAAGGAACCGATAGACGACGGACGAGTAACCGGCGACCGTCGATCCATTGTGGACCGCGAATCTGTGCCCATGTGTTTCAGCCAGGAACCATCCCATGCCCACGGGTACGGTCGACCCGTTCGACAACGTGGTGGGCGTAAGCATGTCCGCGAGCACGCGAGGAGGAAGCAGACGTCCGCCCCATAGTGCTGCGCACCAGTGCGCCATGTCGGCGGCGGAGCTGACGATACCGCCGTTCGCCACAAGGATGCGCGGACGAATGGGTTGTCCATTCACCATCACGGTGTCGACCTCTGCGTACCCCGAGGCACGGTCAGGTAGCAGGGCGAAATTGTCTCGGAACCTCGTGTTGATCATCCCGGCAGGTTCCATGATTCGCCGCGTCACGAATTCCTCGTAGGGAACACCGGCCACACGTTGCACGACGGCGCCTAACAGTGGATATGCGCTGTTGGTGTACGCGAAGCGGCTGCCGGGCGCGAAGGCCAGCGGGTGGCTGGACACAAAGCGCACGAAGTCGGCGACCGAATACTCGCGCGAGAGCGCGAACGTGGTGTCGCCCTCCCAGTCGTACAGACCGGAGGTGTGAGTAAGCAGATGCCTGATGCGGATCTCGCCCCAGCTCGCCGGCGCCTCCGGCAGGTAGCGGCCGAGTGAGTCGTCGAGGGACAGTCGTCCCTCGCTGACTAGGAGCATAAGCGCCTCCGCCGTGAACTGCTTGGTGATCGACCCGATCTCGTAGCGACTCTGTGGCGTAGCGGGAACTCGCAGCTCTAGGTTGGCCATCCCGTAGCCCGCGAGCTTCACGGTGCGGCCATGTTGGAGCACGGCAATTGTGGCTGACGGGATCTTTCGCTCGCGAAGGAAGCTGCGCACGTATGCATCCACGCGAGTCGTTGACTGTGCTCGCAGGGGGGAGAGACTGCACAGGGTGAGCGCGAGAGCGCAGCGAAGGTGGGCGAATCGCACGGAAAGGGCTCTTTGGCGGAAGTCGAGAGGGTGTGCAACTATGCACTCCGTCACGACGGCAGCCAAGAAGAGGGTCGCGGGTCTTGCGGCAGGGATCCAATGAAATCCCACGCCCTCTAACTCGACGCGCCTGAAGCTGTGGTTTGACCTGAAGCCGCGCCGCCCAAACACCTACGCGACCGCGTACGATGACGCCGCCCTGTCTGCGGCGAACTTGAATCCCACGTCGACGTGGCGTCGACGGAATGTTCAACGACAAGGTCGCAGCTGACGACGCCATCCCTCTGCCGTGGTTCCGCGTGCATCCACGATCATCCGGTGGCTCTT
Source organism: Gemmatimonadaceae bacterium (assembly GCA_046327745.1). Lineage (GTDB taxonomy): Bacteria > Gemmatimonadota > Gemmatimonadetes > Gemmatimonadales > Gemmatimonadaceae > JABAQJ01. Next base: position 289,779 of record JAXLXV010000008.1, read on the forward strand.
ATGCGAAACGGCCGAGCCATGGGAGGGCCCGGCCGATCGAGCAGCGGCATCATACGGACTGACGCAAGGCGACGCGTGGGGGTCTGCGATACTACGGAATTTCAACCAACGTTTCGAACGGCAGGTCCCACGGATGGCTGATTCCGTACTGCCGATTGGGCAGCCATGCGTTCAGGCCGCTGTACCTGAAGTAGAAGTCGCCTGGAACATAGGTGTCTCCGTTTGGGGCCGGAACGACAGCGCAATTGCCGACGGCTCCAACAGCGATTGTGTAGCGCGCGTGGGCCACAATAGTCCGATTGCCGGGAATTGTGACTCGCGTGAATGGCGTCCCTATCCCGACAGTCGGCGGGAATGTCGACCCAGGAACCACGGTCGTTGCAATCGCGGGCCAGCCGGGACCTCCCGCGCGGTCGATCTCTCGAATGTCGATCCGTACGCGCGCTCTTGCGTCGCAACCGATGGGCAGCGCAACGGCGGCTAGCCGGCCCGAGAGACCTGCCGTGAAGGTCTGTGCAAGGCGCTGATCGCCAGAACCTCCGATACCGATCGTGACTTGTGGCGCTGGATCCGCGGCGTTGTACTGATCGCGAACCAGGCTCGAACTGACAATGGCCGACAAGGCCTCAGGCGCCATCGGCAACGTCGTGGTCGTGTCCGTGCACGCGCCTATCGTGAAAAGCATGAGCGCTGTTGCTCCTGCCGCGACGTGATTCTGCCCCGTATTGCGCATCGCTGCGTCCTCCGTTCAAGAGTGGGTTGAGCTGCAGATCACAGGAAATCCATCACTCTTTCACGCGGTGAACGCTAGCGTGAGCTATGGTGGAAACCGTCAGGGAAAACGGGCGCCGCTGAGGTTTCACCTTCTCTTATTCCTTCCAAACGCCTCGCGGATTCGCCACCGCCCGCGCGTTCCACGACAGCGCTCTTGACGACGTCCGGCCGCGCGTTCCTCTAAGTGCAGTGGAGACGTACGGCAGATGCAACGCTGGACGTGTTAGCGGAGCATTCGCCGCTAGACCGACGAGCCCGGCGCGGGCAGGAATTCCACGGGTGGTGTTGCGGCTACTGGCGTCGCTTCGATTTGCGCTTGCGCGCGTTGCGCGTGCCGCCTTCTGCGTCCGACCGCTTTGCTCTCGGTGCGCCGATACCCACGTTGTTCGCAGGAGACGCGGCGTCGGCGAAATCGTTGAGCTCCACCGCGGGGGTGTCCGACGAACTGGCGTCGACCGTCGTCTGGCGACGCAATACCACGGGCACCGCGAACCCGTCCATCCCGCCGACCGCTATCTCGCCGGCATATCCAACGCCCGGCGCGAGCCTCTCGTCGACGGTGACGGTCACCGACACCACCTTCTGCTCACCCGCCGCCAGCTTGAGCGCCGCCGGCTCGAACACCATGTGCACCGGCAGTGATGCGCCTGACGGATCGGTAAACGAAGAACCGACGAGCTGGCAGGTCAGGGCGCGATCGAGGTCGTTGGAAACCAGGAACGACGCCTTCACAGTCGAACCGGCCTCGCCTTCCATCACCAACGTCCCGGCGCCGGAGTCCATCTCTTGCGTCGGCGCCATTGAGCCGAGTGCACTCGACGCGCCACCGAAAATCTCGGACAGCCCGCGCATGTACTCGAACGTCAGGTCCATCCATCCTTTGTAGAACTTGGCGTTTGCCTGCGCGGCGCGACGCACGACGTCGGAGAGGGGTGACTCGTCAGCCACGGGTCTTCACCGGCGGGTTCACGGGCTCACGTAGGGTGTGGCAGGGGCGCGGGCAATAGAAATGATCGTACCAGTGATGCACCTGGTCGGCGCAATCATTCACGGTGATGTCGCAGCAGTTGCAATTCCCGGTGACGCAGTCGGCCACGGTGACCTCGACTCGCGCGAAGTGGTCGCGACAGCCACGAATCAACAGAGGGCCGGTGAGGGACGCGGCGACCCGGGCGTTGGCCGGAACGTGAATCGTCACCCGAAAGTTTGCGCGCTCTTGCGGGCCGAGGATGTACGCGGTGGGCGCGAAGGACATGAGCGCCGCAATCCGCCCGACCGACGTCAATTGAATCACCTGTCGCGTCCAACCGCAGTTGGACACGTGCACGCGAATGGTGGCGGTGCCGCCGGGCGCGACCTGCAAGCAGCATCGACCGACGGGTTGTGGCTCCCAGCACGGTGGCGGGATCTCGCAGCTGGACGCCAGCGCTCCGAAGCCGATGGATGGCCCACACCCGCTCGACGTGAATGAGTTCGCCGCCGAAGCCAGCGAAGTGGCGGCTGACGTCGCGGCTCCCATGTTCTTGCTGAGTGTTCCGGCGAGCGCGGCGGCTACCTGCACGGGCGCGGTCAGCAGGCTCGCGATCATGTCGCCAACCGGGTTGGAGCTGCCGGATGCGGCTTGGGACGCGCCACTGCTGGGAGTAGCATTCATCGCTGTTGTCCGTTGACGGTGGAGGAGCCCTTGGTCGCCCGGGTTTCCACGAGCACGGTGTGCGCGGTGTTCCCCAGTTGCCACGAACCGACGTATGACCGCCCACTCTTTGCGGTCGGAGGAGTGTCGACGACGCAGCGCAGCTGTCGATGTTCGCCCGGGACGAGGGGGCCGGCGCCGCTCTGCACGCGCACACGCGCCTCCCCTCCATGCGCGTCACGCAGTTGGTCGAAGTACGCGTCGATCGCGTGTGCTCCAGTCGCCAGTGGTGTCCGAAGCGACCGGCCGAGCGCTTTGTCCTGCGCTACGCCGTCGTCGAGATCGAATGTGTCGGTCTCAGGGACGGTGAAAGGAACGTTGCCCTCGTTCGCGATGACGAAGCCAAACTCAACCGGCGCCGAGCCCGTCGCCGCAAGCATCGACTGTTTCGGCTCAATGGAAATTTTCACCACCGGCTCGACCCGGACCTGGAGTCGATGAGCATCACCGTCGATCGTCGCCTCGCCGACGTACGTACCAGGGGGCGTGTCGGCGGGAAGTTTGAGCCGCAACTCCGCGCTGTTCGTGCCGGTGGGCCGCAGGGTCGCGCGGTATACCGTCGTCTCCTTCCCCACAGTGACCGATGCGAGCACGAGTACGCTCTTCGACAGCGCAACCGGAACGCGTCCGGTGACTCGGCGCGGCGGACCGACGAGAACGATGCCGTTCTCGGTCGCGGCGTTCATTTGTTCGTCAGGCGCAGGATGGCGCCGACCGCGGTATCCGCCGGAACGCGCTGCGTGGTTCCACCGCAGCGCTCACACGGATTGGGCACGAAGGGCTCGGTGATGATCTGCGCCTCACCGCACAGCTGCAACGCCGCCAACTCCACACCGAGGACAGAAAGCCCGAGCTTGAAGTTGGCCGGGATGTGGGCGCGGAATGATGGAATCTCGCGAATGCGCAGGTTCACATCGGGAAGGCTGCTGATGCCGACGGTGAAGTTGTTTGGAATGCCGGCGAGCGTCACCGGCCCCACAGGACCGATGTCGGTGATGCGCATATCTGGCAGCGAGTTCACATCGACGCTGGGAATATCGAGCACGTTCACGTCGACCGTGGGGAGATCCGCCACGTCCACGCTGGGCATGCTGTTGACGTTCACGGTATATGCCATGCGCCACTCCAAGCATCTCGAGTGATCTGATAGTTGCGCGAGCTGAAGAACCCGTCAAGCTGAGCTGTACGGCTGTGCTTGGCGTCACGTAAAGCGATGCGACTCGTTATGGATGACATCGCTGTCGAGATGCAACGCGCCAGATGCGAGCTTCCACTTCGCTGCAACACCTCTTGCGCCGCGCAATCACGAGATACACAGTAGGCGCGAAGAGTCTACGTGAGATGCAAGGAGTCCGATGTCCTCTTCGAACTGGAATGCGACGATCGTTGACTCGCCGGAGTCCGAGCCGTACGCCGTATTAGGCGACCTCGTCGTTGCCGTACGAACTCCGAGATCGCAGGACTTCGTCACGGTCGAAGTCGCGCCGACGACAGGGCCCAGCAATCCTGTAAAGCGTTTCGACGGCGTGGTACTCTCGTCCAAGCCCTCTCCGGTGCTCGCCGATCAATGGCATGGCGAGGTTCACCTCGGCGACGCGGTGAGCTTCGACGTCGAAGGCGCATCGTACCGACTCACATTGGTGAAGCTGTCGGCGAACCCCGCTGGCATGCCGTGGGTCAAGTGCGACTTCCTCCTTGAACGCGCGTGACGGCGCGCAACGGGAGCGCGCGTAAGGCGAAGGCCCCGAAGACTTCCTACGACGTCATCGTCGTCGGCGGTGGCCCCGCGGGAGCGACGATGGGTTGGTCGCTGGCGACGCGCGGCCTCGACGTGCTGGTGCTCGACCGCGCTCGCTTCCCGCGCGAGAAAGTGTGCGGCGACTTTGTCGAGCCTCGCGGGCTCCGACTCTTCCAGACAATGGGCTGCCTGCCGCGGCTGGAGGCGTCGCATCCGCTCGCTATCACACACGTCAACCTGTTCCTGGGCGCACGGAGCGCATATCGCGAGCACATTCCGTTTTACGCTGGCCAAACGGAGCTGCCGAAGCACGGTTATATCATCCCACGATCCGAGCTAGACGAGCGCGTACTCGAGTGTGCCGGCGAAGGCGGCGCGGAGGTGCGCCAAGGGTGCGGCGTCACCGGTGTGGAGCGCGTCGACGGCACGATGGTCGTGCACTACAAGGATGGCAGTCAGGACGCCGAACGGACGGCGCGCGCGCCGGTGGTCGTTGGCGCTGACGGAACACACTCCGTGGTCGCCCGATCGTTCGATCTGCTGGTCGAGGACCGTCGCTACATGGCGTTGTCGCAACGCGCCTATGTCGACGGTGTGGAGCTGGCGAACGGCGAGGCCGCTTTCGTCTTCGATCGAGATCTGTTCCCTGGCTATGGCTGGATGTTTCCGATGAAGGATGGTCGCGCGAACGTTGGCGTGGGGCTCCTCGCGGAAACGTGCGACCGCTACAAAATCAGTGTCCCGAAGCTTTTCGCCACGTTCCTGTCAAAGCTGCAACGTTTGCATCCCGGGTGCGCACGCATCCGCCTGGCATCGAAGCCAATCGGCGGAATCGTGAAAACGTACGGCGGCCGCGGCCCGAACTACTTCGATGGTGGCATTCTCATTGGCGACGCGGGGTCGTTCGTTGACCCGATGACCGGCGAAGGCATCACTCCCGCAGCGGAGTCCGCTGTCATAGGTGCTGACGTCATCGCCGCTGCTCTCGAGCGAGGCGTGACCGATCGCACGGCGCTCGCTGCGTACGACCGCGCCACGCGCGCGTACTTCGATCCGGCAATGCGCTACCTCGACTTCGTCGCCTGCATCATGCGGAACCGGCACTTCGGCGAATTCTGGCTTGGCGTTGTGGCGCGCGGGTGCGAGATGGCGATGCGCGACCAGACATTCGCTCGGTTGAGCGGTGCGGCCTTCGGCGGTTTGGACGTGCGCCCGCTTGATATCATCAGTCGCATGTGGGCGAAGTCGCTCGGGCACCTAGCCGCGGAGGGGACACGGCTCGCGACCGAGATCGCGACAGGGCGATTCTCACCGGCGTCGACGATCATGGACATGGGTCGCTGGTCCACCGCGTGGTGGAGTTCGTTGGCAGAGGATCCCAAGTGGCACACCGACTGGACGTCGGACGTGATGCGCAAATGGTTCGGGCTCGCGCGCACCGTTCGCCTGCGCGATCCACGCGCCAAGGGGCTGGCGCCGCTGTTGCAGCTCAGGCCGAAAGCCGCCGCGTATTCCGCACGAGCTTGATGAGTCCGTCGGGATACGGTGCGACGCGCGTTGCCTCCGCCTCCGCTTCGGCAGCAATCGAATCCAGGTAACGCTCGGCGGCCGGCAACGCTTCTTCCAGCTTCTTGAGCAGTGTCTGGAGCCCCTCCGGCGTGGGATTTCGGAAGAGCAGGGCGGTGTCGGGATCGCGGATGGCGATGGCGGTGGGCAGTGTGAGGATGCCATCGCGCAGATCTTCCTCGCCGCCGCCGCCAAGTGCAACGGCTCCCTTCACGTCACCAACATCGTCGCAACCGTGGTAGAGCATGCCGAGCAGCGCGCCATAGCGGCGGAGCTTCTCATCTCCCGTGCCCAGGCAGGCGGCGACCTCGAACATGCTGCCGGTGTCTTCACCCGCGATGATGCGCCAATCCTCGACGCCGAGTGGGTGTCGGCGCAATCGCCACTGAAGGTTCTCTGCGGCCGCGAGGCGTTTGTAGAGTTCGGCGATGCGGTCGGTGTTGAATGGGCTTCGCTTCACCAGCTCAAACGAATCGGCGGTGATATAGCCTGATGTCATGAGCGCGGGCAGCAGCCCGAACCGGCAATGCATCGTCAGGATGCCGCGGCGAAAGCGCGAGCGGTCGAGAATGTCGTCGACGATGAGCGAGACATTGTGGACCATCTCGATGGCGGCGGCGACACGGACCTGTGGTTCCCCGATCGGCGCGTCGTTCATCGCCGTGTAGCAGGCGAAGACCGTAACGGGACGAAAGTACTTGGAGCGTCCCAGGAACTGCCAATGCAGCAGCGGTTTGACCTCGTTACTCGCGGCAGCCGTCCACTCGGCCAGGAAAGCCTTGAGTTGCTCGAGCTCGTGCGCGAAGCCTTCGGCCATGACTAGGCCAGAAGGCGCCGCGCCGTCAGAGACGGTCGTCGCCACCGGAGTCGTTCAGTCTAGGCTTTGGCTCGACCCGCGCGCCCCGGTCGGGGGCGCGCGCTGGCCTTCTTTGGCGATGGCGCCGCGCTCGACTTCTTGCTGGCCGTCCCTGACTTGGCGGTATTGTCTTGCGCGTGAAGCTTGTCGAGTTCGTCGATGAAGCGCGTGGCGGTCGTGCGAGGCAGGTCCGTGAATGCGCGCAGGCTGGCTCGACCGGCGTCGACCAATTCGAGGAGCGAGTCCTTCGTCCCCTGATCGGACGAATTGATGTTCGCGAGCGTCTTGGTGGCGGACTGCACGAAGTCCGATGTCTGCTGGATCCAATCGGTCCAGAAGGAGATGCCTGCCTTGAGCGCCGCCAGCTGCACCTCGATCGCGTCAGTGAGCAGCTGACGAAGATCGTCTTCGCGCGTTTGTGCGTCGTCTGCCATCGTCGTGTCCTCAGTGGTGCTGGCCCAGTCGGCCCGAGTCGTCAACATTGTGGCAGTAGACGGGAAGTGCAACGGCGCGTATCACGCCGTGAATACTCGAGTCTGGTGCTCGGCCCGGAGCGGGCTGGTCACAAAGCGGCTTGGATTGGGTGGACGGCACCCCGCATCACCCGTTCCTTCTGCGCGGTTGCGCGGTTGCGCGGTTGCGCGGTTGCGCGGTTGCGCGGTTGCGCGGTTGCGCGGTTGCGCGGTTGCGCGGCTGCGTGGGTGCCGCGGGTGCGCGGGGTCGGGTGCGCGATGCGAGTCGAGCGTCGCCACGTGTTTGGATCGGCGTCATATTGTAGAAGTCGCTATCATCGCTGAAAGAGCGCGGTCGTCCGCGTCTTACCGTCACCTTACCAAAGCAAGATGGACTGCATTGTCCGATCCCAGTCGTTGCCCATTCGGAGTGCGCCATTTGAACTGGACATGAATGGTCTCTTCTCGGGAAGCGTTCGGGCCGACGGAGGCATCGCATGAGGACGCTACTCATGGCCGGCACTGGCCTGATGGCACTCAGCGCGGCCGTCGCCCAGCAGCGATCGACCAGGCGGAGCGCCGATATCCACGCGGCTAGTGTGCCGTCGCCTTCCTGGAGCGCGAAGGCGGCGGCCGCGTATCTGGACGGCCGCATGACTTGGTGGCTTGGCTGGCGCAATTCCGCCCGTGACCACGAAACCAGCTGCATCTCCTGCCATACGGCAGTGCCCTACGCGTTAGGTCGTCGGGCGCTGCGCCCGCTCCTTGGCGAACACGCGCCGACCGCACCGGAGCAGCAGATGTTGGCCAACGTGGTCAAGCGGGTCCGGCTGTGGCGAGAGGTCGAGCCGTTCTATCCGGACCAGACCGTAGGCCTGCCCAAGACGAGTGAGTCGCGTGGCACGGAAGCGGTGCTGAACGCGCTCGTGCTCTCCCGCCGCGACGCCGAGTCCGGCGCGTTGAGCGAGGACGCGCGCTTGGCGTTCGACAACATGTGGCAGCTGCAATTCAAGAGCGGGGACCTGAAGGGCGCGTGGGCATGGCTCAACTTTGGCCTCGAGCCGTGGGAAGCGACACGGTCGCCGTACTTCGGCGCAGCGCTCGCGGCTATCGCGGTGGGGAGCGCGCCGGGGGGATACGCGGCGGCCCCGGAGAATGCAGAACGCGTGAAGTCGCTGGTCGCCTTCCTACAACGTGGTGCGGATAGCAGCCATCTGTTCAATCGCGTCATGATCCTGTGGGCGTCGTCGCAGCTGCCGGATGTCCTCACGCCAGCACGGCGCCAGGCGATCGTCGATGCGGCGTTGGCCGCGCAGCACGAAGACGGGGGTTGGAGCATCGCGTCGCTCGGGCCATTCCCCCGGATTGATTCCACCGCGCCGGAAGCGCACAGCGACGGATACGCCACGGGCCTGATGCTCCTATCGCTGCAGCGTGCTGGCTTGGACCGCTCAGATGCGCGGGTGCGAAAGGGACTCGACTGGCTGGCGACGACGCAAGACACCACCACGGGTATGTGGGTGTCGCGTTCTGCGAACAAGGCACGCGACCTCAAGACCGACGTGGGGAAATTCATGAGCGACGCCGCGACGGCCTACGCGGTCATGGCGCTCACCGAGGGACATTAGCCCCTAACGACGCCTCGGCGACTCTCGATGGGCGTCGCGCGTGCCCGATGTGTGGGGGCCGTGCATTTCCTTGATGCGAGAGGCTCCGTCCACGTTCGGAAAGAGCCTCTTCTACATGCTCAAGGGGTGATCGAGCGCAGATCCTCCGCGTTCGTTAGGCCGCCCATCCGCTGCGACGGTTGGCTCACGGTGGATCCACGCTAAGTCCTCAACGTGCGGGCCGAACAGGAGTTCGGATGCACCCCAGACCCACCGAGGACGAAGATGCCTTCGCATGCGACACGTATCGCCGTCACGACCCTGCTTTCCTTGCTGGCCGTCGCCTGCCAGGGCATAGAGCGGCCCGTGCAGCCCAAGGCCGCGGAGCTATGGGACTTACAAGTGACTCCGGATTCCGCCACCATGCGAGTCCGAGACACCATCCGTTTTGTGGCTCGCCCCTTGTCGATCGCTGGGCCGGTCGACTCGGTTGTGACATGGCGCAGCGCCCGACCCGACATCGCCACGGTCTCCATGGATGGCGTGGTGACCGGGCACGCGGTCGGAACGGACACCATATGGGCCACTGCTGGCAGCATCACACGGAGCCGCGTGGTTCGTGTGACGTCGCCGATTGTGGGTATGTCCGTGTGCGCAGGCTGGCTGGCGTCGTCATCGGACGACGCCTTCGCGTGTTCTGATTCGATCAGCGTCCCGCCGGGTTGGTCGACGCCGATCATCCTGTTGTTGCGTCATGAGGATGGAGCGACGCACGTCCTCCCGTCAGCATCATTGACGGTGAAGGACACGAGGATCGCCACGCTCATCAACTATGGATCTGATACAGCACCGGCAATGGGGGTCGTCGCGCGAGCGCGCGGAACCACGTTGCTCCATGCGTCATACGGTGCATTTACCGCGACGGCTCGAGTGTTCTCACAACCGCAGTCTGGCCGAATGACCGTCGCGGTTCTTCCCTCAATCTCGGCCAAGTCAATTCGGCTGGAGTCCTGGGCCATGGACGGAACGCCTCCAGACGTCTTCATCGATGGGCAGTTCCCGATCGCTACGAACAGCAGCATAGACCTGATGTTCGCCGGACTGGAGTGGTCGCCTAACGGTCGAGAGCTTCTGTTCTCCAGTGGACCTGAAGGACTGGCGGTGATGCGCGAAGACCGGTCCAGCGCGTGGACGTTCCACGCACCTGCTGATGGCGTGTATACGCCATCGTGGACGGACGACGGGACGATTCTCTTTTCGACCGAGTCAGGTGCTGTTCGTCGAATTCAACCACGTGACCCGTCGTCGACGGTGAGCGAGCTGGCGCTGGTTGAACCTGCGTGGCACGTGCGGATGGCTGGCAGTGGAAGTCTGCTCTACAGCTGTGCCATGGAAGACCCATTTTACGCGCGGTCGGATAGCAGTGTGTGCATTCAAGACAAGTCGGGCGCTCGCGTTCTCCTGAAGTGCGGAAATAATCCCGATTGGTCGCCGGATGGCACCCAAGTGGCATCCGTTTGCGGTACGATCGACGTCACGCAGACTGGCGATGGACAAACGCGGTCAATGCACCTGCCAGGCGAGCTGGTGGAGGCGTTTGCCGCACGCTGGTCACCGAACGGACAGTCTCTGGCGATCCTGTCATACGGCTGGTCAATTTGGATTGTCAACGCAGATGGGAGCCGGCCCCTCAATCGAAGTCCCGATTCGGGGCAGGTCACGTCGGTCGCCTGGCGTAGATAGGCTGCAACGCCATGTTGCATTTGGCTATCGCGGACGCCACAGACTCGATCTGGTGTTCACGCCTTAGATCGCTAGCGTATGCCATCAGCGCTGGCGGACCCGCGATCGATCTGCTGGCACAACCGAGCGACCGGTTGATGAGAAGCGACTTCGCCTTCAACTCACGGCTGACTCACGGCAGGACCGCACCATATCGGCCGTTCTCATGCACGCTCGCCTATTCCCAACTCATTCGATCGTACGGTCAACGGTGGCCGCCGCATACGGTCTGGTCTCCTTCCTGCTTCCTCGATCGGGTCTGGCACAGAATGGCGAGGGTACAGCCGCGGTCTATGGTCTGGTCTTGAATGAGGCACGTCGCCCGATTTCGAGTGCGTCGATCGCGTTAAGCGATTCCGCGGGCGTAATCCTGTTCAGCACAAGCACCAATACCGACGGTCGCTTCATCATTGAACGCCTGCCGGCGGGGCGCCCATTTCAACTGACCGCGCGCGCACTCGGCTTCACTCCTGCGATACGCGACCTCACGTCGCTTGAGCCCGGGCGAATCCTGCAGATCGAGGTCGGCCTGATCCGCACGGCGGGTTCGCTGCCCACAGTTTTCGTGGTGAGCGAAGTACCGCGCGACGAAGCCGCTGGATCTGGGGTGGCCGGTGATGCGCTGCGAAATCTCCCCCTCTTCAATAGGAGTGTGGAAGGGCTTCTGCAGCTTATCCCTCAAGCACTGGGCAGGGGAGTTCCGTCGTTCGGCTCGCAGAATCCTCGATTCAACGCAGTACGGATCGACGGCACCACGGGCAATGACGTATTCGGACTTGGACTCATGCCCGGAAGCCAGGGTGCGGCCCCGACGCTATCGCTGGAAGCGCTGGCCGGCGTGCGCGTTGCCATCGCGCCGATGGATGTTCGCTCTGGCGGTTTCACGGGTGCAACAATCGACTTGGAGACGCGCTCTGGGAGCAACCACCACACGATGTCGATCCTGACGACGCTCCAGCAGGATGAACTCATCGGACGGTACAGCGGTGCACCTCGGGCACCTTCACTCGACTACAGGCGAGTCGCGGTCACCGCCGAGGGACCGATCGTCCGCGGCAAGCTGCACTATCTGCTGACCGTCGATGCGCTACGCCGCGATAGTGCCTACCAGACTGGGGTGAGCAACATACCGGACGTGCCGCTCGCCGTGGTCGCGCGCGCGCGGGCGGCGGTCATCCAGCGATTTGGATTCGATCCCGGCGGCGCGGAAGCGCCGATCATGCATCAGCCTAACCATTCGGCGTTCGTCAAATTGAGTTGGGCGGCCAGTCCGCGCCACGCGCTCGACGTCAGCTATCATGCGGTGCGCGCCCAAATGGATGGGTTCGGGCGAGACGGCGTCGATCGCGGAACGGGGTGGATGCTGTCGGGAAGCGGTTACGACGGAACCGCTCGCATCGATGCACTACGTGCCGCCTCGCGGGTCCTGATGGGCCAGGTGCGCAACGAAACCTTCGCGAGTCTATCGTACAGCCGCGAATTGCGAGACTCGCGGATCCGCGCGCCCCTCTTTGTCGTCAGATACACGCCGCCCACCGAAGCGTATCTCGCGGCCGGATCGTTCAGGAATGCTCAGGGCACGGTACTGGACCAGCATCAGGCAGAGTTGGGGAATGACCTTACCGTGACCTGGAGGCATCACGAAGTGATCTTCGGCGGTCGCCTCGCACGTTTTTCCTTTATCGACAATTTGTTACTGCTGCGATGGGGAACCTGGGTGTTTCCCAACGTCGACTCCCTGGAGTATGGCAGCCCGACGCGGTACGACATCGGCCTCGGGTCCAGCGTCAGTGGGGCGAGCCCGGAGGTACGTTTCGCAGCGCACGTGGCGGCAGCGTACATCCAGGACCGCTGGACGCTCACCTCGCGCGTGCAGCTGACGGCAGGACTTCGCGTGGAGAAAATGTCGTCGGATGCTCCTGCAACCAACTCGGCGCTCCTTGCGCCCAGTTCTCCGCTGAATCTGGACACCGGTCAGCTTCCAGCCGCGGTGAGAGTGCTGCCACGACTCGGGATCACCGTAGCGCTTGACGCGGCAGGTCGCACGCGCCTGCGCCTGGGTGCGGGGCGTTTCGCCGCGATGCCTCCGTACGTGTGGATCAGCAACGCGTTCCTCAGCAACGGCCTCACGCAACGAACCCTAACGTGTGTACCGGCTACGGGCGTGCCGGCGCCGGTCGCCGATCCTTCCGCCGCACCAACCACCTGTCTGCGTCCTTCCGCCTATGTGAATTCCACGCCAATCGTGGCGATGGCACCAGGGACCGATTTTCCGGCTGAGGATCGGTTGGTGGCGGCTGTGGATCGTGGGTTTGGTCACGGCTGGACAATGACCGTCGATGCGACAGCAGGAATGGCACGCTCCGCTCTGACCGTGATCGATCGGAACCTAACGAGGACCGGTACAGACGCCGAGGGCCGCGCCCTGTATGGCACGTTCAACGGTGCAGCGGCGTTGACCCAGCGAGTGGATCCGCGGGTTCCACCGGTGATCGTCTACGAGAACTATAGGAATGGCGACCGGTCATTTACCGCGTCGATGCAACTCTCGCGACGCTGGAGCGCGGACAAGTTCGTACAGCTGGGTTATAGTACGTCGCACGCATCCGAGCGCATGACGCCGAGCGGTCGGTCGGGGGTTGCCTCACTGCAGAACACGCCGATTGATGGATCGGCGGAATCCCGCCGGCGAACGCCGTCGACTTATGACGTGCCGCATAGCTTCACAGCATTGTTCGCCACGCCCGTGCGTCATTGGTTTTCGGCCAGCATCACGTTCCGTGCGCAATCAGGCCGTCCGTTTTCCTACACGGTGCGCGGTGACGCGAATGCCGACAGCGTCAACGCAAATGACCTTGCCTGGATCCCACGCGATTCGACGGACATCCTGCTGGCGAACGCTGCGTCATGGGACACGCTCAATGCCTTCATTGCCGGCGAGCCGTGCCTGGCGCGCCAGCGTGGACACCTAGCGGCGCGCAATTCGTGCCGAAATCCATCTTTTGCCACGGCCGACCTTCGCCTGAGCCGGGCATGGCAGTCGCCGGTCGGGGCGTTTGAGCTGTCCGCGGATGTGTTTAACTTGCTCAACTTCATCGACCACTCGCGTGGGTTGCTTCGCGAAGTGACGTCTCGGGAGATCGCACCACTGATCGATCTTCAGAGCTGGAGCGCGACGTCACGACGTCCCATCTACGCCCTGCGAAGAGGACTTCCGGCGCCACAGGTCATCTCTGACCTATCCCGATGGAAGGTGCAACTTGGACTGCGATACCGCCCATGACCGACGCACTACATCCTGACGCCTCTCCCACGGTGCATGCGGTTCCGAACGCGCCCACCGCCCGGTCGGTGATGCAGATGCTGGGGCGTATCGGATTGTCTGGTGGCGACGGACGTGAGGTCGACGAACTGCTTCGTCAGCCAAAACGTCTGGCACTGCTGGCGTACCTCGCATCGCCGTCGCCGGGAATCTGGCATCGTCGCGATACCTTGCTCGCGTTGTTCTGGCCAGAGCTCGATGTGACGCGGTCGCGAACGGCCCTTCGGAACGCGTTATACGTGCTACGGCGCCACTTGGCGGATGGCACAATTCGCACGCGTGGTGACGACGACGTGTCGTTGGACCCGGCCTTGATGGCAACCGATGCGGCGGGATTTCAAGACGCGTGCGCATCTGGCCGCCACGAAGAGGCGTGCACCGCGTATGGCGGGGATTTCCTTCCCGGCCTCTTCGTGCAGAATGCCGAGGGGTTTGAAAAGTGGCTTGACGATGAGCGTCGTCGGCTGCGACAACTTGCTCACTCGGCTGCCCTCGCGTTAGCCACTCAACGTGAGTCGTCCAGTGACTGGCGCGGCGCTGCGGCCGCCCTAACGCGTGCGGTGGAACTTGAACCCGATGACGAGGCGAGTGCGCGGCGCCTGATGGCACTCTACGACGGCGTCGGCGATCGCGCTCGCGCTCTCGCAACGTTCGATGCGCTGATCCGACGACTGGACGCCGAGTTTGGCACGGATCCTTCCCCAGAGACCGTGGCACTGGCGGAGAGGATCAAGGGACGGCGCGTTGCTGACCCCTTGATCCCAGGGGTGACGACGCGGGCGAGCCCTGAGCCGCTGCCAGACGTCGTGGAAAAGGCGAATGGCGAGCGGAATGGTATTGAGCTGACGGCACCCGTTTACCCAGATGCGCCGTCTGGTACGCTGGCCGCACGGCGACGACGCTGGTCCTGGCGCCTTGGCGCACTCGCGGCGCTCGGCGCAGTTGTGGCTGTCGTCATAGCTCGCGAGGTACGCCATGTCGATGCGCCGGCCGAGCGCGCCCTCATGATCGGACCCGTCCACAACATGGCCGGGCCAGCGTCGGAGTATGTCGCCGCCGGCATCACCACAGAACTCCGTCGTCGGCTCGGTGTCGTAGCTGGTCTGCGACTCGCCACCGTGCGTTCCTTCGACGCCGAAAAAATCGCTGACAGCGCCGTCCTTCACGCCGGGAGAGCATTCGGAGGCCACACCGTACTCGAACTGCAATTGACGCGTGACGGAGACAGTCTCACCGTCGCTGCCATGGCGACCGATGCTGCGAGTGGGCGCCGGCGCGACATCGGTCAGGTGAGGTTTACAGTCGCCCAAATCCCCGATGCGTCCAGCAGGCTCGCCGCCATCGTGGCGGGGACCATACTGCGCGTTCCACTCCCGGAGATCCCTGGCGGACATTCGCCAACTGCCGACTCCATTTCGTACCGACTCACCATCCTAGGCTGGCGTGAGCAGCAGAAGACACCGGCGAATGCGAAGAAGCTCTTTGAGCAGGCCATTGCTGCGGATCCGATGAATGCACGTGCATACGCGGGCCTGTCGGCGTCGTTCTCCGCCATGACGTTGCAAACGCAAATCCCACGCGACGAAGGCGTGCGAAGCGCCAGCGCCGCTGCTGAGCGGGCGCTCGCGATTGATTCCACGCAGGGGTCTGCGTGGGCCACGTTAGGCATCGTCCGCGGACTCAGCGGTAGCGTGGCTGAAGGCGAGGCCTTGATCTATAAGGGAATCCGAATGGAGCCGGCGAACGCAGAGGTTCGGCTCGTCCTTGAGAGCTTGTATCGACACACATGGCAGTGGGATAAGGCACTCGACGCGATTCGGCTGGCCAGTGCCCTGGACCCGCTCAATCGTTTGTACGTCAAGGTCGAAGCCGACATTGACCTGTGCGCGGATCGCGCTGAGGAGGCGCTCACGCTTGCACGGGCCGGATTGCGGAGCGCACTCGGCGGCGACGAGCTGCGTCGGCACGAAGCGCGTGCCCTCGCAAGACTCGGCCGTTGGGATGAGGCCCTGGATTCCTGGCGAATCGCAGTACCTCCTAGCGATACGTTGCTCAGGAAGATCCTCGCCCACGCTCGAGGTGCAGACGGATATTGGAGCGCAGATTCTGTGGACCAAGAGCGGCAGCTGACGAAGCTCCTCGCGAGTGCCGACGGGAGCGGTTGGGTCTCACTCTGGAAAGTTGGGGTGTATGAAGTTGGAGCTGGACGAGTACGTGAAGGGTTGGCGACGCTCGAGCGTGCGCGGCAGGCCGGTCAAGTGGCGATCTTGAAGCTTCCATGCAACGCGTCAATGGATCGCGCGCGTGATGACCCCGAGTACAAACAGTTGCTGGCACGGGTCGCTAACGACCGTCCGCGCTGATCCAGAACCCGCACGTCGGCGCCGACGGATGCCGTTGGTACGCGTCTTCCAAACGTTGTCGGATAGTCCTCACGGCTGAGAGGCGGTGGAGAGACGCATCGGCTGCAAGGTGAAGGTGTCGTGTTATCGATACTCAACCTTGACCGACGGAGTTCTCGTGCGACTTCGCGATTTCTTCAACACCTTGCGTTTGGTTGGATCCATGCTGCTTCTAACCATGGCCGCTTGTAACGAGTCGGACCCAGTGGCGATCGAAGACCAGGTCCCGGTGCCGGCGCCGATCGGAGTGTTCCTGACTATTCACGGTCCGACGTGGCTAGTGGTTGGGGCCCATGCCTCGTACTGGGCGTCGAGAATGCCCGAAGATTCTTTCCCTTCCTTGTGGGTCTGGTCGTCCGACGCAGCAATGAAGGTCAGCACGTTCCGCGGACCCACGCTGACTGCGGAGGCGATGCTTCCCGGAAGCGCCGTCGTGAGTGTCACCGCGCGCGGTGCGGATACGGCCCGCAAGGTCGTTCGGGTCCTCCCGCGACCGACGGCGGCTACACCGATGGAACAGGCGCCCATCGCTGCGACGTCCTTTCGGCTGTTGGAGCTGAGGCAGGGGGCTGGTCAGTCCGATGTCTACTACACGCCACAGGTCGATGTCAGCGCGCGTGTGGACAGCGGCCTATGGATACTGGAGGCGACCATTGAGCTGCCCGGCGTTTCTTTGTTCGAAAGCCGCTGTTCAACGCACCGCCAGGTGGGACAAGGCGGACCGCTGTTCGGAGGCTATTCTGGCGATCCCGAATTCTGGCTTCGTGCGGTGGGCAACTCCAGCGCCACCGGCCACCCAGTGTTGCACCTGATCGTGATGGACGCCGACGGCCGCGTCACACAGGTCAGTATCTCAGGCACAGTACTCGCCTACGATGACGAGCTGATACCGGAGAAGCGTTTCATGGACGGCTGGACATGCGGTTAAGGGCTGGTCACGCTTACAGCTTCCTCGGGACACGCCGTGGCAGAGTTGTCGCGAGCTGGTCAACGGATAATGCGCGTGATTCCAAGGACGACAATCCGTGAGCCTGCTCCAGTCGATTGTCGAGGGCAACACGGCGAGGTAGTGGCCGGCCCCGTGACGTCGCGAAGCTCGGCCAAGTAACGGTCCGTTGCCAGCCGCTCTCGAGTTCGCTCAGTCCGGGCCTAACCATGCGTGGGACATTTGGCACAGTCCTCACGGCTGAGAGGCGGTGGAGAGACGCATCGGCTGCAAGGTGAAGGCGTCGTTTGATCAATGCTCAACTTTCACCGTCGGTGTTCCAGTGCGATTTCGCCGTCGCTCCAGCAGCATGCGGTTCGTTGCTTCCATGCTGATGTGGACCATGAACGCCTGTAACGAGTCGGCCCCAGTGGCCGTCGAAGACCCGAACCTTGTCCCCGCGCCGAAAGGACCCGTCGCTTCTCTGTCTATTCATGGTCCGACATGGGTGGTAGTTGGGGCCTATGCCTGGTATTGGGCGACGACCAGGCCCGCACTTCCTTTCCCAACGAATTGGAGCTGGTTGTACGACGCACCGCTGCGGGTCAGCTCGTTCGACGGGAGCTTTCTGTACGCTCAAGCGGTATTTCCCGGAACCTCGGTAGTAACGGTCACGGCGCGCGGTGCGGACACGGCTCGCAAAGTTGTGACCATCCTCCCACGACCAACAGCCGTAACCCCGATGGAACAGTCGCCCATCGCAGCGACGTCCTTTCGATTGTTGGAGCTGAGGCAAGGTCTATCCGATGTCTTTTACGCGCCAATGGTCGACGTCGCGCCGCGTGCGGACGGCGCCCTGTGGATACTGGAAGCGACCTTTGACCTTCCCGGCGTTTCGTTGGAAGCCAGTCGCTGTTCAGCAAATCGCCAGGTGGGACAGGGCGGACAACTGTTTGGAGTATCGGGATCCTATGGCGACGAATCGTACCTTGTACTTCAGGCCGACAGCAGCTCCCACGCCACCGGCCTCCCAGTGTTGCACCTGATCGTGATGGACCCCTCCGGCCGCGTCACACAGGTCAGTATCACGGGAGCTCTTGTCGACTTCGATAGCGCGCTGATGCCGCCGACGCGATATCCGGACGCAGACGACCTCTGGACCTGCGGTTAGGGGCCGATCGCCGGCTTCGGCTCCATCTGGGATGTGCCGTGGTGGAGCTGGTGCGGCTGGTTAACGGACGCTTCGGGGATTCCAGGGACGACATCCCGTGAGCCTGCACCAGTCGGTGCGAGCGCCAACACTCCTTGGCAATGGCCGGCATGGTGACGTAGCGAAGCCAGCTCTCGCGACGCTCTGTTGCCACGCCGACCCGAGCCACGTCACTTCGGGTGCAACCGTGTGTGGGACGTTTGGCGCAGTTCTCACGGTTGAGAGGCGGTGGAGAGACGCATCGGCTGCAAGGTGAAGGCGTCGTGTGATTGATGCTCAACCTTGACCGACGGAGTTCCCGTGCGACCTCGCGATTTGTCCAGCAGCGCGCGCTTGGCTGGATCCCTGCTCCTCCTGACCATGGCCGCTTGTAACGAGTCGGACCCGGTAGCGATCGAAGACCCGATCCCGGTGCCCGGTCCGGCAGGACCCGTCGTGTCTCTGACCATTCACGGTCCGACGTGGCTAGTGGTTGGGGCCCATGCCTCGTACTGGGCGTCGAGAACGCCCGAAGATCCGTTCCCTTACTTGTGGGTCTGGTCGTCCGACGCAGCAATGAAGGTCAGCTCGTTCAGCGGACCCAATCTCTCTGGTCAGGCGGTGCTTCCAGGAACCGCCGTCGTGAGTGTCACCGCGCGGGGTGCGGATACGGCCCACAAGGTCGTGACTGTCCTACCGCGACCGACGGCGGCAACCCCGATGGAACAGTCGCCCATCGCGGCGACTTCCTTTCGGCTGTTGGAGGAGAGGACGGGTCAATCGGATGTTTACTACGCGCCACTGGTCGACGTCGCGCCGCGAGCAGACGGCATCTTGTGGATACTGGAAGCGACCTTTGACCTTCCCGGCGTCTCGTTGCTCGCCAACCGCTGTTCAACGAACCGGCGAGCGGGGAAAGGCGGAGCGCTGTTCGGAGGTTACTACGGCGATCACGATCTCTGGCTTGGGGCGGATAGCAGCTACCACGCGACCGGCCGACCAGTGTTGCACCTGCTCGTGATGGATGCCTCCGGAAGTGTCACGCAGGTGAGTGTCGCGGGTACACTCGTCGACTACGATTACGCGCTGGTGCCGCCACCGCGATATCCAGACGCAGAGGACGCCTGGACTTGCGGTTAGCGGCCCGTTGCCGTCACTCGCCGGCGCCCGAAAGCGAAGGTTGGTGCAGATCGACGGCCGTGCGATGCAGAAACGAAGCGATTGGATACGGCTGCCTCGATGAGAAGAAGAGCCTCGTGCCCCGGGTCCCGCGTGAGCCAACCGTCTCGAATGGTGCTCATCGCCAACTCACGCGAGCGAGATCCGCCGGTGACGATTGAGACATGGCTGGAAGATGGCGTGGCCCCAGGCTGACGCGCGGGCCAAACGTGGCCCGGAACCTTCACTCGTCACCGGAGAGGTCGCATGCGCTATTCGTTCAAACCGTGGCTCTTGCTGTTAGGCGCCGCTCTGGTCGGCTGTTCAGCCGACTCGACCATCAGTCCCTACAACGTGATCACGCCATCCCTTCAGCAGGATGCGATGTGGCCACAGACACCTACCGTCTTTGCAACCGGCTTCCTTTATCCGCGGGGACTTGCCTTCGGACCCGATGGTGCGCTCTACGTAGCCGAGGCTGGTGCGGCGGGTACGGGGACAACCGATTCAACGCAGTGCATGCAGGTTCCGGCGCCCATTGGGCCGTATAGCAACGGTCCGTCGGCGCGAATCTCGCGTGTCGACCGTCGCGGCAACCGGATGACCTTCGCTGACGGATTTCCATCCGCCGTGAACAGCGTCGGCGACGTGATGGGAGTTGCGGCTGTCGCCTTCGTCGGCAAAGACCTCTATGCATTGGTGGCGGGAGGCGGTTGCTCCCATGGAGTGTCCGATACTCCCGCTGGGATCGCGCGGGTCGGGCGTGGCAGTTGGTCAATGGTGGCGGACTTGAGCGCTTGGCTGGCGGCGAATCCCGTGGCGCAGCCGGACCCGGGAGACTTCGAGCCAGATGGAGCGTGGTACTCGATGATTCCGTCGGCAGGCCACTTGGTCGTGGTCGAACCGAACCACGGCGAGATCGATGACGTGGACCCGCGGACCGGCGACGTACACCGAATCCTCGATGTGTCGGCATCGTACGGACACATCGTACCGACTGCCGTAGCCCAGCGGGCCGGCTCACTCTACTTCAGCAATTTGGGGATTTTCCCTGGAGTCCAGGATAGCCAGAACATCTACCGGCTCTCGGCCTCCGGCGTGCCGTCGATTGTCGCTTCGGGCTTCACCATGGTGGTGGGCGTTGACTTCGACCGGGCCGGCCGGATGTACGTGTTAGAGACGAGCACCGTTTCCGGCTTTCCTCTGCCGGGTACGGGACGTGTGACACGGATCGATCGGCGGGGTGGTCGCGTCATCGTCGTAGATGGGCTCACTTTGCCGACCGCGATCGCGTTCGGTCCCGATCACCAGCTCTACATCTCGAACATGGGATTCGGTCCGCCGCTACCGGGCGAGGTCCTACGCGTAGCAATACCGGATGCCGAAGCGGGCGAGGATTGAGCGCCATCCCCTCGGCGCTGAGGAGCACATCACGCTGGATTTTTTACCTCAGGCAGAGCCCACGGCGACGAAGCAACGATCAGGTCGAACGAGAGAGCCGGAGCATCGCGCTCCGGTCTCTCTAGTCGCAGGATAGGCCTTCTGCATTCCTGTCGTGTCATTGCTATGTCATGGCGCAGGCGTCATGCCCGGGACTATGAACGCTCTTAACGCAGATCCAGTGCGTTCGTTAGGTCGCCCATCTGGTGACCGCCGGCCGCTGTCAATGCCTGGTCGCGGCGCACCACGCCCCGCAATGGCTCCAGCTCGAACACGTTCGTAATCAGTCGAAGAATTGACCCTGTGTCGTACGGCGTGTGGTCGACGGTGCCCTTTCTGGCGAAGGGCGAGATAACAATCGCTGGAATGCGCGTTCCGGGGCCCAGCAGGTCTCCTTTCGGCGGCGCGACGTGATCGTACGCTCCACCGAATTCGTCGTACGTTACGACGATGACCATGTTCTTCCACTGCGGACTGGCGCGGAGCTTCGCGATGACGTCGGCGATCCGCGCGTCACCATCCATGATGTTCGCGTAGCCCTCGTGCTGGTTGTAGACCCCCTCCGGCTTGTAGAACGCGACGGAGGGAAGCGTCCCGCTCGCCGCCGCAGCGATCAAGTCGTCGTAATCCTTCAGGTGCATGGCGCGTTCGGCGGCATGCGACACCGGGTCCATGGTCGCGTAATAGTTGAACGGCTGATGATGCGCCTGGAACGCGACCTTTTCAAACGTAGCAACGCCATTCGCGTTCCCGCGGTAGATCGTGGTGCGCGTTGCATCTGGACGCGGGCCGTCAGCCACGGCGGCGTTCCATGACCCGCCGTACCATGCCCATGAGACCTGCTTCTCCGTCAGCCGATCGCCGATCGTAGGCTCCGTCTGCGCTGGCAGTGTCGTCGGTCGAGTCGGATCGGCGAGGAGCGCGTTGCTTCCCGGCGCGGTGCTCGCCACGTTGCCGCTGGGTTGATAGGCGGGTTGCATGGTGTTCACCGCGTAGAACTTGCCGTCCCCGAAATAGTTCTCCGGTGTCAGGTTGCCGCTGTTGGTGAAGACCGGCGGTCCATCGAGCGCCGACGCAGGGCTGTTGGCGGCCTTCGCCAGCACGGGGAGGTACTTCCCCGATGCATCCTTCTCGAGCGCCGTGATGCTCGACTGCGCTGGACTAGTCGCCGCATTCGGATACTCGGGCGCGCAGGCGCAGATCAAATACTGATGATTGAGAAAGGAGCCACCGAACGCGCCTTGAAAGAAGTTGTCCGCCAGCACAAACTCACGAGCTAGTTTGAACATCGCCGACTGAGAATAGTCAAAGTGGCCCATCGTTAGGCCCCCAGCATCACTCCACGCGGCGAACCCGTCGTTCTTGCCACCAGCGATCTGCATCTGGTTCTCGAAGAAGCGATGCCACAGGTCGCGTGTCACTGTCGACGTGGTCAACGTGGCATTGGCGCTTGCTTGGAAGCCCGTCTCGATCGCGAAAGGCGCGTTGGGCCGCCCCGCGCTCTGCGCCTGCGTGACGACGGGGGTGATACCCGCGGCAGTGACACCGCCCCACGTGGGCGGCAACGTCGCCAACTTGGTCACACCGTCGCGGTCCTTCTGTGGGATATAGGCTGTCGTTGGCCGGCCATTGGCGCCGAGTACGGTGCCCACCCCATTCGCGCCAGGGAACTTGCCGTATAGGTTGTCGAACGACCGATTCTCCGCGTAGATCACGACGATCGTCTTCACGCGATCCCGCACGGTGGCGACGGGAACAGGCGGCGCACTCGCCCCCTGCCGGGCCTGACACGCGCCGACTGCAAGCGTCGATACGAGGAGAAGCGATGTTGAGAGACGCATCGACGCGAGGATCCTTGGCGAGAGGTTGGCGATTGGCGACGGGGTACGCGAAAAGATGTGGGGGGCGCTCATTGGTGGGCAACGTCAACAAGCTCGTCGGCGTGTTGCTTCTGCTGTTTGCTGGCTGCCAACCGACGGCCGCAGTGCCGAACCCTGCGGGGCCGAGCGCGGCGACGCTGACTGCGTTAGGGCGCGCACTGTTTTTCGACAGCACGTTGTCGGCGTCCGGGCGAACGGCGTGCGCGTCGTGCCACGATCCGCGACACGACTTTGGTCCGCCGAATGCGCGTCCCGTGCAACTGGCGGGCGTCACGGGAACCGCGCCCGGCGTGCGCGCCGCACCCACGCTGATGTATGCGCAGGACACGCCACCGTTCACCGAACATTTTCGCGAGGACGACGACAACGATAGCGAGGATCTCGGGCCCGCCGGTGGTCGTACCTGGGACGGTCGGGTGTCTTCCGGTCGAGAGCAAGCGGGTCTTCCCTTGCTCTCACCCTTCGAGATGGCCAACGCGAATCGCGGCGCCGTGCTTACTCGGCTGCGCGCGTCGCCATCGGCCGTAGCATTTCGAAAGGCATTCGGCGCGAAGATTTTCGACGACAGTGCTGGCGCTTGGAGGGGACTGCTTTCGGCGCTCGAGGTGTTCCAGGAGAGTCCCGCGGACTTCTATCCGTACACGAGCAAGTACGACGCGTTTCTGCGACGTCAGGCGACGCTGAGCGTTCAGGAGCAACGCGGTTTGGTGCTGTTCAACGACCCCAAGAAGGGGAACTGCGCGCAGTGTCATCCCAGCGCCATGCGTCGCGGCGCGCTTCCACAATTCACCGATCGCGGTTTCGTTGCGCTCGGCGTTCCGCGCAACGCCGCTATCCCCGCGAATGAGGATACGAGCTACTACGACCTTGGGTTGTGTGGGCCCATTCGCGGAGATCTATCGCAGCGTAAGGGCTACTGCGGATTGTTCAAGACTCCGACGCTGCGAAACGTAGCGCGTCGCAGCGTCTTCTTTCACAATGGCATCTTCACGCGCCTGGAGGACGTGGTGGCGTTCTATGCCCGGCGGGATGTTCAGCCTGAGCGGTTTTATGGAAGGGATGCAGCTGGCGGGGTGAGGAAGTTTGACGATCTGCCGCTGGTGTACCGGGAGAATGTCACGGTCGATGCACCGTTCGATCGGCAGAGTGCGGGGGAGCCAGCGCTTGCGGATGCGGAGCTGGCGGACATTGTGGCGTTCCTGCGGACGCTGAACGATGGGTACGGGCCTCTGGCCGGTGGACAGCGCACAAAGTGAGAGACAGGTTCGTGGCGGTTCGTTCAGAGAGGCAACTATGACGACGCGTGTTCCAGATCGCGACGCGGTCCGCCGTCTCCTGTCCGACATCGAGACGGGACCGCCGCCAACCGACCAGGCGTTCACTGAAATCATCCGTGAGCCGTCGCTGACGACTGGCTTGGACCATTGGCACTTATGGACACTCATCTGCCTGTGCCGGCACGTCCCTCGCCAAGAGTGGGTCGGGCATATCGTAAAGACGAGGCTTAACGGCGATCTGGCGAGCATTGGAAGCAGAAGCTACATGGGTCATCCCGAAGGAGTTCCTGGCGGGGGAGCCGTGCCGGGTGCACCCGACTGGCTCTACGACTTGCACGGTTATGGCTGCTTCTTGATGCACGCTGAACAGGGAATTTGGCTCGATGTTGATTTCACACGCGAAGGGACGTGCGAACGAATAGACGCGTTCTTCTACAGCAGCTATTTAGAGCACGTCAAGCAACCAGAATTCCCCGAGCGTGTCCTTCAAAGACGCCGACCGCGCGAGGATGCCTGGCGATGCAACATTTCGAACCTAGCGGACGAGGGATGCATCGACACGCATGACAAACTTCGCGTGACCTCGCTAGGCAAAGCCGTAGTCGACGCTCTAGAGCCGATCGTAGAGAAGTGCAGCGAACTTTCGTCAACTCGAACCGAACCCGCTCAGCGGCAGTTGCTCAGGATCGCGCTGGAGTTGGGTGACTGGCCTCTCAGCGCCGATTTGGCTATGAGCATGAGTCTCGATCCGGTGATTCATCGTCAGATTGTGGACGCCGCCGAGGAGACAAAAGCTAAGCGAGGCGATCGACTCAGGGAGCGACTCGAAGGGCCGGCCATCGACGGTGACGGCTATCGTCTCGCTGCATTCGCTGATCTTGGAATCGCTCGCACCAAGACGTTCATGGAGGGGCGAGCGTTGCGATCACCGGTTGATGGCTTGGCGTGCCTGGCGCTGGAGATCCTGGCGGACTGGGACCAACCAGACCTGACCGAATTTCTGTTGCATCTGGTCGCGGCCCGCCAATTGGAGGCCGTCGCTAGGCAGATGACAACACAGGGCGACAGTCTCTGGGATCAATGGTGGTGGGATTATCACGTTGTGTGCGGTGTAACTAACCTCCTGCGGCGAGTTGGTCCTCACGCCTTGCATGCATCGCTGCAACCCAAGCTTGTGACGCTCTTGGACTCCGCGAATGGAAAGAATTGTTGTGACGCGCCGCTCCTGACGTACGCCCTCGACCGACCACGTGGCTTGGCGCGTTTTCGGACGGCTCTGTCGTCAGAAGTGCCCGTGGTGCGCGAGGCCGCATGTGCTGCGTGTGTGTTCGTGGGCACGCACGAGACTGAGCAGATCTTGACGGAGAGTCTCGAGAGTCCGAATCTCGAAGTTCAGCACCTCGCGATGTGCGCGCTGGCGAGCCTTCCATCGAGCTCGGCCCGACAGCGCGCTGCCGATTGGCTAGCCCGGCACGCTGGCATCAACTCGCCTGCGGAAGGACACGATGCGATCGTCGATGGTCGATCTGTCAGGCTCTATAGTCTAAAAGAAGTCTCACGCGCCCAAACAGACGAATCCCTGACCCTCGCCATTGAGCGATTGCGACGGAAGTTTCAGTCCATCATTCTGTCGTAGTCAATTCGCACTGGATACTCAGCAGCCTCCGACGGCCAGCTAGCCGACCTTACTCCTCAATATGAAGCTCCGACTCGCCTCACTGAGTGCCGTGATCCTTCTGGCGACTTCCCGTGTCGTCGCGCAAACGGACGCTCCAAGAATCGCGGTCCTCGCTTTCCAAGGGAGTTCCGATTCCTTGCAAGCCGCGGCGCGGGCGCTCGGCACTTCGGTGCGGGCGCGAATATCGACGAATACGGGCGTCGCGATGCTGCTTGGTCCGCCGTTGGATGGCGCTCAGCAGGACAGCATCCGAACCGTGTTACGCCGGGACACGCTCCAAGCGACAGTCTACTTTGTCGGCGGACTGCTCACGACGCGCCAAGACGGAAGAAAGGAGTTGATCCTGAAGGCCGTCGACGCTCGGCACGACAATGTCGTCGCGGGCCAGCGTCTCGCGGTGCCAACCGTCGCGGAGTTGAACATGCAGACCGACTCACTTGTCGCTCAGCTTCTTCGTGGCATCACGACAGCACGTGCGCGTAGGCGTGGCTGAACAACCAGCCGGCGATGGCCGGTTACGCGTGCCCCACGTAACCGGCTGCCAACATCCATTCCGCGCTCGGCTCCACAGTCGCTTGCGACCGAAGGACCGTCCCAGATGAAGAACCTCGCGATGTCGAAAGTGATCGCCATCATGTCCATGTCGCTCGACGGCTATGTCGCCGACCGCAACGGTGGGGTGTCCGACGTCATGGGCTGGTACATGACCTCGGGAGACACCGTCGTACAAACCGGCGGGGCGGACCCCATGACGCTCAGGATGTCGGCAGCGAGCGCTAAATGCTACCGCGAGCTCACGTCAGAACTGGGTTCCGTCCTCACCGGCCGACGCACGTTCGAGACGGCGGAGGGCTGGGGCGGGAATCACGGATGGGGGCCGGCATTTGTGTTGACGCACCGCGTTCCCGACGGATGGCCGCGACCCAATTCCACGGTGCACTTTGTAACGGATGGCGTGGAGAGCGGCGTCAGGCAGGCCAAGGCAGCGGCCGGCGGAAAGTCCGTCGGGGTCCATGGCGCCGACACCATTCAACAGTTGTTGAACGCCGGTCTGCTCGACGAAATCCATGTCGATCTCGTGGCTCTCCTCCTGGGCTCTGGCGTGCGGCTCTTCGACCATCTCGCGGATACCCCAGCCGTTCTGGGCAATCCAACGATCGTTGCAGGCGCCGGCGTCACTCACTTGCGCTACCCAGTGCGCAAGCGCTAGCCCCATATTCGCAATACCGGAGCCACAGTGACGCGACCTCGGAGGACGGGAACGCCCGCCCAACACTTGTGAGTCAGCCCCTGCTGTCGGTCCAAGGCATGACGAAGCGATTCGGCGGCATCAATGCCCTCGACGCCGTCAGCTTCACCGTTCACGCTGGAGAGGTTGTCGGTCTCATTGGTCCGAATGGTTCGGGAAAGACGACCCTCATGTCGTCGCTGGCCGGCCTCACCCCCGTCGACGCCGGTGCCCTGACCGACGGGGATGGCCACACGCTGCAGCTGACGGCAACAGATCGCAGGCTCTTCTTCCTGCCGGACGGAATCTCGCCGTGGCCCGACCAACGCGTCGACTGGTTCCTGGACTTCGTCGCCACGCTGCTTGGCTCCGACCCGTCACTCGTCGCCCGCGTCCACGCAGTATTCGGAATCGACGCTCTTCGTTCCCAACGACTTGGTGAACTCTCGAAGGGACAACGAAAGCGCGTGCTGCTGGCGGCGACGCTGTGCGTTCCGCGGCCCTTGCTCCTCCTTGACGAGCCATTCGACGGACTGGACTTCCGCCAGACGCGCGAGGCCATGGCGCTAGTCCGCGACATCGCGTCGACAGGTCGAACGATACTCCTCTCCATTCACTCGACAGGGGACGCCGAGCGTGTGTGCGACCGGTTGGTGCTGCTGTCGGACGGTCGCGTGATCGGGGACGGGACGCTGGACGACTTGCGGCAGCGCGTCGGACGGGCCGACGCCAATCTGGAAGAGGTGTTCCTTGCGTTGGCCTGACGGCACCGTTACCCGTCTCCGCGCCCTCGTGGGGAAGGAGTGTCGCGAACTGGTCGCGTCACGAGCGGCCTTGGTGTACTTCGCCGTCATCGGGTTATTGGTGGGCAACGCGCACATCGCGGCGGTGGAGACCTACGCAGAGATGAGTGGCGCCGCGGGAGGTCCGGCCGCGCTCCCGCAGGGCCTGAGCCCACTGGACGGATTTGTCGTGCCGGTGTTCGGTGCGTACGCCATTGCCGCAACGTTCCTGTTTCCGTTCGTCTGCATTCGGCAGGGTGGGGCGGAGCGCGAACGCGGGGCGTTGCAGCTGTTGTTGCAGGCGCCGGTCGGCGCGGGCATCCAAATGGGCGTCAAAGCCATCGTGCTGCTCTTGGCTTGGCTGCTGTCGTGGGTTCCTGGGCTGCTGGCGTTGGCGCTCTGGTCCAGAGCGGGTGGACACCTATCGACCACAGAGGTGGCCGCGGTGTTGTTAGGGCACGCCGTGCGCGGCGTCCTGGTCGTCACCCTCTCACTGCTTGCCGTCGCACTCACAGACAGCGCAGCCTCGGCGGCCATCGTCGCCTTGGCATTGTCTGTTGGATCGTTTGCCTTGGACTTCACGGCTCAAGTGCGCGGTGGAACCTTCACAACGCTGGCGCAGTTCACGCCCGAGGCGGTCCTCCGCACCTTCGAGCGAGGGGAAGTGCGCATCGACGTCTTCGCGGTCGCCTCAGTGCTCGCCATCTGCTGCATGATCTTGGCGGCCTGGCTCGGACATCCCGGCCGACCGATTCGTGCGCGGGTGATGGCGGCGACTGTAGCGGTAGTGGTCGCGATCCCCGTCGCCTGGTCGGTCAGTCGCGCGACAGCGAGCTGGGATTGGAGTGAGGATCGACGCAATTCGTTCGCACGCGCAGATGAAGTATTGCTCCGTACCATTCGCGAGCCCCTGCGCATCGACGTCAATCTCGCGCCCGAGGATCCCCGGCTCGCCGATCTCGAGCGCGCCGTCCTGCGAAAGCTCAGGCGTACCATGCCCGACGTTCAGGTGCGCTATGCCGCGCGGACCAGTACGGGGCTCTTCGAGCAGCCCGGTGACAAGTACGGCGAGGTCTGGTATCGCTTGGGAGCGCGGTCCGAGATGACCCGGTCTACCACGGAGCCGATCGTCCTGGAGACCATATTTCATCTCGCTGGTCTGGTTCCCCCCGCTCCCAGCGCTTCCGACGAGGCCGCGTATTCTGGCTATCCGTTGCGAGCACAGGTTGGGGGAGCTCGCCCGCTGTTCTATGTTGTCTGGCCCCTGATCGTGCTCGTTCTGTGGATGGTCTCGCGTCGACGAACGAAACCCCAAGCAAGGAATACGGGATGATGGCAAAGTCGTATCTCCGCCCGCTCCTCGTGGCCGCGGCGCTTTTTCAGGGTCTGGCTGCTACTGCCAGCGCGCAGGGTGCCAAGCCGGTGCACGTCACCGTGGACCGCGACAAAGTCGGCGGCGAACCCTCGACCTTCCTGCCCATGGTAGGCAATTGGGTTGTGGCTGACGAGCAAGGGAAGCGCGTGGTGTTCGTGGATGGTCGCGCCTGGAAGCGCGGGCAACCCGCCGGCGGTTTGGCCGACAAGGCGCGGGCGATCTACGGCGCGCGCCACGAGGAATTCATCGACAACGTCAAGGCCTTTGCCTATTTCCCGATCGCCGTCGCCAAGTCCGTCGACAACTTCACGGACGGCGAGATCTCCGTGAAGTTCATGATGATCGGCGGGACGCTGGATCGCTGTGCTGGCATCCTGTTCAACGTGAAGCCGAATGGCGACTACTTAGCCGTCAGATTTAACGGTACGGAAGACAACGTCGTGCTGTGGACGTTTGACAACGGGAAGCGAAGCTTCGTCAAACGCGGCCAAGAGAACTACCCGCTGGAGTTGGGCACCTGGAATGAGCTACGCATGTCGGTCCATGGGACGGACTTCAAGGCTTGGTTGAATGGCAAGCTGGCGCTCGAGTACACGCTCAAGGAGCCCGTCAGCGGCAAGGTGGGGCTGTGGTCCAAGACGGATAGCATGAGCGAGTTCACCGACTTTGTCGTGACGCCGGAGGCCAAGTGAGACCTTACTCCCTTGCAACCGTCGCGATGCTGGCGATGGCGTTGGTCCCCGGAGTGGCACAGGCGCAACGCGGTCGTGTTCACGCGCAGGAGTCGGCGTCCTGCCCCGTCGACACCGCCGCCGCATGGTACAAGAAGCAGCGTCAATGGAACGACGAGTCGCAACAACATTGGACGGATGACGCATTCCGCCAGGAACTCCTGCGCGGCGCGGGGCTTACCGTCGAGCAGGCGCTGGACGTACACCCGGGGTTCGAGTTGGTCGGCACCGGAGCTCCGGCAGCCGACGAATCGCAAGCGCCGGTACTCGATCGGTTGCGGGCGTTGACGAAGAACCGACAGTCCATTTGGCCCACACGCTCAGTGGTTGGTGCTGCCGGTGTGCGCGCGGTGTGGAACCTCAGCGCGCGGGATACCCTCCTGTCGGTGGTCACTCTGCATCGCATGATGGAGGCCGGGCCAGATGAGTCGCCGCCCGCAGCGGTGGCCGTCATGGATGATCGCCTTCGCATCCGCGCCGGTCGAAAGCAGATCTATGCCACGCAGCTGGTGGTCGGCGCCAACGGAGACCTTGTCCCAGCTCCAACCGAAGACTTGCCCCACGTCGAATTGCGACGCGAGGCCGCCGGTCTTCCGCCGCTCAGCACCTCGCTCTGCCTGGCCAAGAAGCACTAGCACACGTCCCCTGTGCCGCGCGCGGGTCGGTGTCCGCGTCAACAGTCAACGGAGCCCATGATGATCGTTGCCATACTCGGCCTCGCCCTGCTGCAGCAAACGCCCCCGCAGTCTGTCGACGCCGACACCAAGGCTTGGTGGGCCACGACCACGGTCCTTTCTAGTGATGCCATGGAAGGGCGCGACACGGGATCACCGGGCTATCAACGGGCGGCCGACGTCGTCGCCAAGCGCTTCGCCGCCGCGGGGCTCAAGCCGTTAGGGGACAACGGCACGTGGTTCCAGACGGTGGCGATGGAGGAGACGCGTGTCACGCAGGCTTCTATAGAAGTGGGGGGTCGAAAGCTGGGCTACCTGAGCGACATCATGGTGTCCGTGGCGTCGGCGAAGGACATCGACGCGCCGATCGTTTACCGAGGCTACTGCGGCGCCAACGACCTCGGCGACGTGAGTGGCAAGCTGGTGATCTGTCACGCCACGCGCCGAGTCGGGTTGCCTAACGATGGCGACCGAATGATGGCGCTGTCCAAGGCCGGGGCGGCTGGGATCATTGCCATCGCCGACCCGGGCTTCACCATCGAGCCGCCGCGCTGGCCCTTTGCCTACTCTCGGAGCGTGACACTCGCCGGCGCAAACCCACCCGCCGCGCGGCTCGCCAGCCT
This sequence comes from Gemmatimonadaceae bacterium, assembly GCA_046327745.1. Classification (GTDB taxonomy): domain Bacteria; phylum Gemmatimonadota; class Gemmatimonadetes; order Gemmatimonadales; family Gemmatimonadaceae; genus JABAQJ01. The sequence continues at coordinate 320,931 of JAXLXV010000008.1, forward strand.
TACCCTCAACGCCGCGTCATTGGGCAAGGTGATTGAGGGGACTGGACAGGATGCCGCCGCGCTCATCGACGCCGGAAGTACGGGCCGTCCGCTGCCATCGTTTGACCTGACCGCACGCCTTCACGCGACCTTCACGACCGCGCACCGCGCGATCTCCTCGCCGAACGTTGTTGGCATCCTGCCAGGAACAGATCCGGCAAAGTCCAACGAGGCCATCGTGCTCACCGCGCATCTGGATGGCTATGGATACGGCGAGTCCGTAAAGGGCGACACGTTGTACAACGGCACGTTGGACGACGCGGCCTACGTGGCGCTCATGATCCAGCTGGCCGAACGCCGAGCGGGGAAGGGCTTCCGCCGGCCCGTCATCTTCGTGGCGCTCACAGGCGAGGAGAAAGGGCTGCTCGGCTCCAATTGGTTTGTCGCGCATTTGCCCGTGCAAAAGTCGCAGCTGGCGGGGAACATCAATCTCGACCAGTTGCGCCCCCTCTTTCCGCTGGAATTGCTGACCGTGCACGCACTCGACGACACCAGCTTGGGGGACGATGCCCGCGCGGTGGCGACGTCGCTGGGCATTGCAGTGCAGAACGACCCCGAACCCGAGCGCCGCCTGCTGCAACGGACCGATCACTGGACCTTTCTCAGGGCCGGCATTCCCGCCGTGAATTTCGTGTTCGGGTTCCGGCCAGGTACCGAGAGCGAGCGAATCTACCGGCAGTGGTATCGCGAGGGGTACCACACACCGCAGGATGATCTCAACCAGCACATCGACTGGAAGGCGGCCGGTGACTTCAACCGCTTCTACTATGGATTGGTGGAGCGGGTCGCGAGCCAGGAAACGGTGCCCACCTGGAAACCTGACAGCAAGCTGCGGCCAGCGATGCAGTAACCGGACACTCGACGGCCCAGCGCGCGCGAGAGGCATTCACGAGCCGCACCGCGGCTGCCTACGAGCCGGGAGGGTTTCACCGACTGCCGGAGCGGAAGAGGAGCGCCAACGTCCATCCATAGATCTGCAGGAGGGCCAGATGGTCACTCGCCCCGTGGATGCCGACGCGCGGTTCACCGCGTCCGCCGCCCACCTAACGTGCCGAGCCCGCAGGTTGCTCGCCGGTGCGTCGCTCGTGCTCTTCCCGTTCGTCCTGTCCGCGCAACAAGCGCCGCACGCCAATGCCGGAAACTTCCGTGGCGGATTCGGCGCACCAGTGCTGTCCGTCACGCGTGTGGCCGGTCAAACGGCAGCGTTCATCGGCGGGCGTGGCGCTTGGATCCTAAGCGACCGATTCGCGATCGGTGCCGGCGCGTACAGTCTCATTGGTGAACAGGTCGAGTCGCACTTCCTTCTCGGTGGCGCCAAGACGCATTTGGAGTACGGATATGGCGGGTTGGAGCTGGAGTATTATCTCCGCTCTCACGATCAGACGCACGCCACGGTCCAGCTCCTACTCGGTGCGGGCGGTGCCAATTGGTCACTGGGTGGTTCCGATCCGATCGATGACGACCGCTTTCTGATCACCGAACCGGCGGTCAATCTCGAACGAAACGTCTCCCAGCACATACGAGTCGCCGTGGGAATGGCATATCGGTTCGTTGCGGGCGTGGACCTAATCGATCTCACCAGCAAGGACCTTGGCGGCCCGAGTCTTCTCGTCACCTGCAAACTCGGCGCGTTCTGAGGTCAGTATTCGTTTGACATTAGGCGGACGCCGGCGCAGAATCGTCCGGTCTTTCTCCCCGACGAAATGCGAGCCTTTAGTGTTGCGAGCCGCGCCATCGGCGTATTCGGTGCCGTCCTTTCGATCCCTGCCCAGGCCCAGCCTCGCCAGGCGTCGCCGCGCATAGCGGTCACTTTTCCGCGAGAACGTTCGGCGACGCCGCTGGACGGGCGCTTAATGGTGATCCTGTCTCAGGACGCGACGAGTGAGCCGCGGGCCCAGGTAAGCTGGGGGTTGAACACGCCGCCAGCATTCGCCATCGACGTCGATCAATGGGCCCCCGGCACCGAACGAATCATCGACGCGTCAGCCTTCGGCTTTCCGGTGAAGTCGCTGGCCCTGCTACCGAAGGGATCGTACAAGGTGCAAGCGATCATCAATCGCTACGAGACCTTCCAACGGGCCGACGGCCACACCATCAAGGTGCCGCCTGACAAGGGCGAGGGACAGCATTGGGCCATCAAGCCAGGCAACCTGTACTCGACACCAATCTCCGTCACGATCGACCCCGCTCGGCGCGACGTCATTCGCCTAACGCTGGACCAGGAAGTACCGCCCATTCCGGACTACAAGGAGACGAAGTATGTGAAGCACGTGCGGATCCGGAGCGAGCGCCTGAGCAAGTTCTGGGGCCGGGATATGTTCATGAGTGCCTTCGTCACGCTGCCATGGGGCTTCGATGAGCACCCGGATGCCCACTATCCGCTCGTGATCAACCATGGCCACTTCTCCACGGAACCGGAGAACTGGCGCGAATCGCCACCCGACCCCAACCTCAAGCCGGACTACAGCGAGCGTTTCTCTCTCGCCGGCTACAACCGCATCCAGCAGCAGTACGCGTGGCAGTTGTACCAGGATTGGACGGGCCCCGGCTTCCCGCGCATGCTGTTGGTGCAGATCCAGCATCCCACGCCATTCTATGACGACTCCTACGCGGTCAACTCCGCGAACGCCGGACCGTGGGGTGACGCCATTCAGTACGAACTCCTGCCAGAGATCGAGCGCCGCTTCCGCGGCCTGGGCCAGGGATGGTCACGCTTTGTGTTTGGCGGATCCACGGGCGGATGGGAGTCGATGGCCGTCCAGCTGTTCTACCCCACGGAGTACAACGGAGCGTGGGTGGCGTGCCCGGACCCGATTGATTTTCGCCACTACGAGACGGTCAACATCTACGCCGATACCAACGCGTTCTTCATGCCTTCGCCGTGGAAGCGCACGCCACGACCCGCCCACCGCAACTACCTCGGGCACGTGGACGGCACCGTCGAGGAGACCAACCTCTACGAATACTTGTTAGGCACCCACTCGCGATCGAGCGAGCAGTGGGACGTGTGGGAAGCCACCTTCTCGCCGGTCGGCAGCGACGGCTACCCGAAGCGCATCTTCGACAAGACCACCGGTACCATAGACAAGAGCGTGGCCGAGTACTGGCGAGAGCACTACGACTTGTCGCACATCCTGGAGCGTGACTGGAAGACGCTGGCCCCGTCGCTCAAGGGCAAGCTTCGCATTTATGTCGGCGACATGGACAACTACTACCTCAACAATGCCGTCTATGAGGTGGAGAAGTTCCTGAAGTCCGCGCAGCCCGAAGCCGATGCCGTTGTCGACTACGGTGATCGCGACGAACACTGCTGGAATGGCGATCAGACGCGCGCCAATGCGTACTCGCGCCTGCGCTACGCCCAGATGGCGATGCCGTGGTTCGTCGAGCGAATCCTCAAGACCGCTCCAGCGAACGGCGATATCCGCAGCTGGCGCTACTAGTCGCCGCCTAACGCTCCTTCCGCAAGGCGGCGATCCTGGGCATCCGGCTCTTCGGACTGTCCAGGGAGAAGGAACGCGCATCGCCTAACTGATCGCGAACAAAGCCCTCGGTCGCCTCAATGGCGGCGTCGAGGGCTTTAGTTTTGGGGACAAACGTCGCCGCGGCGATCGTCTGGGTCTCGGGATCAAACTCCCACAGCCCGACCACGCGCCCGCGGTCGAGAATCGCATGGCTCGGCAGGTCGCTGAGGGCGCCCAATGTGGCGGTGGCCTTCTCTCCCATCACCTGTCGCTCAGCGTCCGCGGCATCGACGTGGCTGGCCACATCGCGCCGGTTTGCAACAATTGGGTCAAGGGATGACACCAGCGCGTACTGCGCCTTTGCCGGCGCCCGGAATTTCTTGAAGGACGCCAAGTCCTCTTGAAGGAGCAGCCACTCACTGCCCTCGGCGATCGGCGTTAGGTCGAGTTCCGTGGCGGCCGCCTTGGACGCAGCCACCCCTAACCCAGAGAACCATTGGAAGTGCGACATCTTCGCGGGTCCAATCCACCGAAAGAAGTGCTCGGCCAACAAGCGGTGCGAATCGGCCGGTGACGCGCGATACCCTGACAGTGGATTGGGCTTCCACAACGCGTAGGCGTACCGCTGCTGGTCCAAGCGTCCGTTTACGGGTACTCGGCGGATTTTCCCAGTGGATTGCAGTTCGCCCAGTGCCAGCGGCAGCGTGGTGGTGAGCCCCTTCTTCTTCCCAGCGTCACCAAGGGAGCGAGAGGCGCTTCCCGTAGCCGAACGAATGCCGTCCGGATCGAGCGGGCCGCGCGCCAGGGCCTTCACCACTGCGTCACAGAGGGCGGCGATCTCCTTCTCTGTCACGCCCAGCTTGATCGCCTGCTTCATTTCCCCGCCGTTGAACGCAGCTCCAACCGATAGTCCGAGAGCAAAATCATTGGCGGGCACGACGTAGGTGCATCCACGCGCCGTGGGAAGTTCGTGGATCTGGAGCGCAGCGACGGCGGCATCCGCGTTCTCACGTGATGTGCCGGCGCGAGAGAACAGTGTCAGGTAGGGACCGACCCCTCCCACGGATCGCGCCCATCCGCATCGTTCGAGAACGTCAGCCGGCGAAGCTCCGCTGAGCGATCCGTCCAGTCCCTGTCGATGCGCCCACCAGGCGCGAAGCGTTCCCATGTCCATGAAATGCCGTCGCAAGCGTGGCCATCATGTTGGGGCAGCGATCGCGAACACGCAACGTGGGGAATGGACGAAGCCGGGTGCGATTCCGATGCTCCCTGGCCCCCCCGGCCACTGGCATCCGCACCCGGCTTCGTAATGTATCCTTCACCTGCCTAACGCTTCATGCGAGCGACGTCAGGAGCAGCTGAGCTGACCTCGCGGCAAGGGCATCGTGCAGGTCTTGGTGGTGCCATCCTGGGTGATCGTGATCGTCGCTGTGGCCGAGCCGTCGTACGTGACCATCTCTCGTCGCACTGTGCTCGTGGTGGTCCCGGCGATGGTCTTGGTGGCTTTCAGGTTGCGAACGATGGTTCCAGCTGTCGGGTACGTCGGCCCGGTCGTGGATACCGGGATGACGATGCCCTTCGTTGTATCGGACACCGTGCGAGAGGCGGTGAACGCGCCAGCGCTGGATGTGCCGGTGGTGGTTTCAGAGCCTTGTGCCGTGCCATTCACCGTGCGCTGGGTGGCACCGGCCGCCAAGCCCGTCACCGTGCGGTCACTCGAGTGCTGCACCACGCTGGTCGCGCTGTCGCGACGCGTGGCTGTTCCAGTCACGGTCGTTCGCACGCGGATGCTGTTGGTCGTACTATCGATCGCCGATTGCGCCACGCCGGCCGTTGTCTTGTACTCGATCAACTTCGTAATCGTTAGGCCGTTGTGGGTGTCGGTACACGTGACAACGCCCGTTGAGGCGGCGAACGCGCACGTTCCCATCTGACCCGCATCGCCAAATGGTCCCTTGCCGTGGGGGCCACCGCCGAATCCAGGGCCAGCACCAAAGAATTCCGGACCCAAGCCTCCACCCATCATGCCCATCCCGTGCTCGCCGCCGTGGCCGCGTTCCGGAATCCACATCCCCGTCCCGGCCGCAGAGCTGGCGCCGAAGCTGGAGGTCGCTGCGTCGAATCCGACGGGCACGGTCAGAAAGGCATCCGTGAGCGCCAGACGATTGCCATTTGAAGAAGTCAGGGGATCGGAGCAGCCGGCGGCTACAACAACTACTGCCGCGGCAATCAGGGACCGCATTCGGAAGGAAATCATTGCTGGCGTCTCCATGCTTTGTGCCGGTGGGATCGTGTGTCCGCCGGTAGACGTAAGGGGTTTCGCAGTGTTAACACGCGTTTCGTGAGTCACCCTACGTGGCGCGCTTGGTTGACGAACCCCGACGCAGCGTCCGTGCGCGCCGCGCGAGACGTTAGGGTGTTACGTCGACGAAGACAGCTGGCGCGACTATTGAGTCGTGTCGCGCGCGGGCGTCGCGGCACCAGGGAGCCATGGCGCCATTTGCTCTCGCAGAAGTCGAAGCGCTCGTCCCATGTGGGCCTCGACGGTCTTGACGGAAACACCAAGGGTGGACGCGATTTCCGTGTACTTCAGGCCCTGCATGCGACTCATGCGAAAGACTTCGCGACATCGCTCGGGAAGTGCGTCGATGGCCCGATTCAGGGCGACGCCGATTTCCTCGCCTTCGAGGTCAGCAAAAGCGGAAGCGGGCGATGATTCCGGTGACGCGAGGTATGGGGCCTCACGCTTTTCGATCTTGGCGTGCCGGATCGCGTTCAGCGCCCGGTTCCTGGTGGATCGGATGAGATACGCGTGTGCGGATCCTTCGCCAGACAGCTGGTCGCGCCGTCGCCACAGCTCCAACAGCACGTCCTGCACGATCTCCTCGGATTGCTCGCGATCCTTCAACAACGCGCCGGCAATGCGGACCAGGGTCGGGTACCACGTCCGGAAAATCTCCTCGAACGCTTGCTCATCTCCGGTGCGGAGGCGTTCGAGAAGCTGCCGGTCGTGCTGCGTATTGAGTTCGGAACTGGTCACGTGCCGATGTTACTCCAACCACATTTCATGGTGCCGACGGCGACTTTATGGTGTAGCAGCCTTGTTTTCACCGCCGCCAGAACCATAGTGAGGGTGACGAACCCTCGAAGTGTTAATTCCCGGTATGACGGATTCCGAGCGCCCATTCCCTGACGAAACCCCCATCCCGGCTGAGGACCCATATTGGGAGTCCTTGGGCCGGTTTGCCACGGGGAACGCGGGCAAAGACGAAGTGGGTCGCATCCGGGAGCGGCTCGTGGAGAATCCAGCGGACGCGGGTCTGCTGGAGGCCATGGAGCGGGTGCTGCCCCCGATGCCCGACTGGGACATCGCCCCCGCGCAGGTCGAGATGGCCCTGCGTCGGGTGAACGAGCGACGGCGCGAAGCTCCCGCGAAGCTCCGCGTTGTTCAAGGAAATACCCGTCGAGTGCCGCAACGGCGGCGTATTAATGTCGGCATGGTGTCCGGCTTGGCCGCGGCCGCGATTCTGGCCGCAGTCGCGCTTTGGCCCACACAGAACGGCGGAAACAGCAAAAATCCCGACACTTCCCGCGTCGTGCAGACGACCGCAGGTCAGCGCGACTCCGTGCGGCTCCCGGACGGAAGTCGAGTGGTTTTGGCGCCGCTCAGCCGACTGGAATTCGCCGCTGACTATGGACGCCGCAACCGCTTGGTCCGGCTGACCGGCGAAGCCCTTTTCGATGTCCAGCACGACGCCACCCGTCCGTTCGCCATCACCACGCCTTCAGCTCGTATTGAGGACTTGGGCACTACGTTCACCGTCAGAGATGATGCGAGCGACTCGGTAATCGTGCGGGTTACACACGGTAGTGTGCGGGTACGCGGACAGCACGACTCCGTCGGCACCGCCACTTTAATGGCCGGCGACGTGGGGGTCCTGCGAGGAGCCTCGGTCGACGTACGGCGTGGAAGCGTCAGCGCTAAGGACACCAGCTGGGTGCACGGCGAGCTGGCGTTCCGGGATGCCACCATGGACGAGGTTACGGCGCAGATGCACCGATGGTATGGCGTCCGGATCCGCGTGGCGGACGAAGTGTTGGAACGTCGGCACGTCACCGCGACGCTGGCGGATGAACCAGTGGATCGTGCCCTGCAAATCATCGCCTTAGCGTTGGGCGCGGAAGTCGAGCGCACCGGCGACACCGCAGTGGTACGCCTGCCCAAGCAGATATCGTCGACTCGATGACGGCCAGGTGCCGGTGGAATGTTCGTGCCGGCAGGCACGTGGTCGCGGCTCTCATGTTGACTGCCGCGGCTTCGTCGTTGCCGGCACAAAGCAGTTGCAGCGTCGCCCCGGTGTCGCAGCATGGTCCGTCCAAGGCCTGGCCGGCGCCACTCGATCGCGTCGTCAGCCTCCGTGGCGGCATGCTGGCACTTCGCGAAGCGCTGGACCGGCTCGCCGCCGTCTCACGCGTTAGGCTGTCCTACAGCTCCGAAGCCCTTCCCCTGGATCGGCGCGTCTGCGCGACGTATTCGGACACCCCCATGGGTCGGATTCTCTACGACCTCTTGGACGGAGTGAGCGTGCAACCCACCATCCTGAGCGCCAATCAGGTGGTGCTGGTTCCGCAAACGGCGCCGCAGCCAGAACGCGTCACGCGCCGAGTGGGTGAGTTGCCGGTTGGAGTGCTGGATCGAATCGTCGTAACCGGGAGCGCCGCCGGTTCCGAGCAACGTGCCCTCGCCGTGAATGTGGATGTCGTTGGCGGAGATCGATTGGCGCAGCGTGGCGATGGCTCGCTGGCTCATGTCATGAACGGTGAGGTTCCCGGTATGTGGTCGTGGGAGCCTGCGCCGTCGGCGATGGCATTGCGCTACGGAAGCATCCGTGGTGCGTCGTCGTTCGGCGTGAACGCGCCAAAGATCTATATCGACGGGATCGAAGTCGCGAATCCCCTGCTGGTCACGCAGGTGATGCCGGAAACGATCGAGCGAGTCGAGATCATTCGCGGGCCCCAAGGCGCCGCGCTGTACGGAGCCGACGCGATCAGTGGGGTGGTGAACATCATCACCCGCCACGACGGACTGGGCACCTCGCCGTCTCGCCTGCAGATGAGGAGTACCTTCGGCATGGCCGGGAGTGCCTGGGCACCGACCAGTGTGTTGGCACAAGATCTTGGCGTAGCGTTTCGTGCAGGAACCAACGTGCGTGGAGGCGGGGCGTCGGTCGCCTATCGATCGTTAGGTGCCTTCCTTCCCGAGGCGTTCAGTCACGACCTGATGGCGAATGCCGATTTCCGGAAGGTGGGCTCACGGAGCACCTTGATCGGCACGGCACGCCTGTTCACGCGGGATGCCGGGACGTCATCGCCGCTGCTGCGCGACCTGGTCATGACCGGACCGCCGGCCGGTGGGATGGGGATGTCGCACGACGTCGCTACGCGCACCGGCACGATCGGCGTCCCAGGGTCAACACCGAGTTTTGACGCCGACAGCGGCATTGCGCAGAAGGTGCGTGAGTACACGCTAGGTGTGACCGGGCGATTTGCGCCGAACGAAAAATGGACTCACACGCTGGTTGCTGGTGTTGACGGCTTCGCTCTCACCGGTGATGCCACACAGTCCGCCTTGCTATTGTCGGCGACGGACTCCGCATTACACGACGCGCGCGGCGAGACGGCGCGCGCCACGCTCCGAGCCAGCTCGGTCGGCCAGTTCACCTGGGGTCCGCACATTTCGCACGCGCTGACCTTTGCGCTCGAGCAAACGATCACCCGGCAAGAGACGGCGGCGCAGGAATTCGTGTACGTGCCGCGCACCACACCGGGGCGCGATTCGCTGTTGCACGTGCGCGCGATTGACTGGCGACGGACCAGCGGTGCCGTCGCACAGCTGAATTCCGCGCTCGGCCGTACGTTGTACCTCACGGCCGGTCTTCGCTTCGAAGGAAGTGGCGGTCAGTTCGGCGAGAGCCGTCTGGATGCCCTGCCCATGCTGGGACTGGCCGCCGTGAAAGAGGCCGGCCCTATGTCGTTCAAGCTGCGAACGGCGTACGGGAAGGGCATTCGTGTGCCGCAGCTGTCGACGCGAGAGCGTGCACTCTTTGCCCTTGGCCGCTTGGCTCTCCCGTACGAACTCCCACCAGAGACGCAGTCGGGGATCGAGTTCGGTTTTGATGCGTCGCTAGCGCGCCTGCTCTCCTTCCACGTGACGCGGTTCGACCAGCGCGCCACTGGTTTGCTGCAGATCGTGGGTATCGCCCCCACCACCACCGACGGCGCTCCGACGAACCAATTTCGCGCACGACCGTCGTACGCCCTGCAGAACGTCGGGAGCATTGCCAACAAGGGATGGGAGATGTCCCTGCAGGCGTCGCGTGGCCCACTGGTCCTCGGCAGCGCCTTGAGCCTGACGGACAGTCGCGTGTTGAGGCTGGCGGACGGGTACATGGGCGACTTGCGGCCGGGCGACCGGACGCTGGAGGTACCGGCCCGCACGCTCAGCTTGAGTGCTTCATGGAATGAGCCACACTGGTACGCCACCTTCGGGGTCTCTCGTGCCTCGGACTGGGTGAACTACGACCGGCTCTCGCTGGCGCAGGCGTTCGCCAATGGCGGCGCCGACGACCATCCGATGGGCGGCGCGTTGCGAGACTACTGGCTCAACTACGCCGGTGTCACCCGCGTCCGCGTGTCGTTCTCGCGCGACGTCTTCCGCTCGCTCTCCCTGCTCGCGACCGGTGACAATCTGCTCAACTATCAGCGGGGAGAGCCCGACAACATCACGATCGTGCCCGGGCGAACGATCAGCGCGGGACTGCGCGTCCGATTCTGAACCGGGTTTCCGACCGGTCCTAGCGCCAGGGGCGCGTGTCGCCGCCTCTCCTGCGATTTGCGATACGCGTTGCCAACCTCTCCCTAGCATCTGCGGGGGCAAGCACGAAATTCGAAGGGTCGGAGTGCAGCCGCCGTTGACGGACTCCGAACTTCTCCCATTCCAGCCACTGTGCCGACTGACCTCATGACGACACTCAGTACGCCCGACGCTGCGCGGTGGAGCCACCGCGCCGCCCAACTGGCCAGCGAGGGAGCGTTAGATGTCATGCGACGCGCCCAAGAACTGGAGCGTCAAGGTCGCTCCATCATTCACCTGGAGCTGGGCGCCCCGGATGTCTCGGCGGCTCCTCACATCACGGACGCCGCCATTCGCGCCCTGCAGGCCGGTGATGCGCGCTACGTTGCGCCTGCCGGCATCCCGGAGTTGCGCGAAGCGATTGCCGCCGACGTGCGGTCACGAGGTGTGGCGTGCGCCGCCGAACAAGTGCTGGTGACGCCGAGTGCAAAGACAGCAGTTTTCTATGCGCTGTTGGCAACCGTCGATGAAGGGTGCGAGGTCTTGGTCCCTGATCCCGGGTTTCCCATTTATCCCTCGGCGGCTCGCTTTGCCGGCGGCATCCCGGTTGGATATGGCGTGGACCAGAACAACGCCCCAGATGTCGACGATATCGCTCGGCGCATAACGAGTCGCACGCGTGTCCTGGCACTCAATGCACCGAACAACCCGACGGGTGGGTCACTGGACGCTGCCCAGACGGCACGATTGGCCGAACTCGTTGCGCAGCACGACCTGCTGGTCATCACCGACGACATTTATTCACGCCTGGTTTTCGACGGGGTGCGAACACCGTCGATTGCCGCGCACGAGGGCGCTCGCGAGCGCACGCTGATCGTGGACGGGTTCTCCAAGACGTATGCGATGACCGGTTACCGGCTGGGGTACCTGGTCGTGCCTCAGCACTTCGTGTCCATCATGACCACGCTGGTGATCAACGGTCATACGTGTGTGGCGCCGTTCATTCAGCGGGCCGGTGTGGCCGCGCTCACTGGACCGCAGGAGGCCGTAACGGCGCAGGTCAGCGCGTACCGCGCACGTCGCGACGTCGTCGTGCGTGGATTGAACGCCCTGCCCGGCGTGCGCTGCGCGACACCCGCGGGGGCATTCTACGCGTTTCCGGACTTTCGGGAACTCCTTGCCCCGCGCGGACTATCGTCAGCTCAACTCGCGTCACGCATCCTTGAAGATCAGGGCGTGGCCGTGATTGACGGCGCGGCGTTTGGCCCACGCGGCGAAGGCTTTCTTCGACTCTCCTTCGCGTCGGCGCAGGCGGACCTGGACGATGCGCTCCGGCGCATCGGCGACGCTGTACGCGCCCTTAGCTGAACGCGACCGGCACGGTTCGCGGGTGTGGCTCGTTAGGCTCCCCCGCGGGCGCTTACCGGCGCCCTACTGGCCGGTCCCGATCTGCTTGGAGAACTTGACCACGACTGAGCGTGACTGGGGGCGCACCCAGTTAAAGAACCCGTCGGCCTCGCGCCCATCGTTGAACACCACAAACAAGCCCGTGCCCGCGGTGTTCAACCATCCGAAACGCGCATTCGCGGTCCACACGCGCGCCTGATTGTTGTACTGTACGAGCGACTGCAGGAAGATCTTCGGCGTGAAGAAGTATCCGACGCGCGCGCCAACCAGCTTTCTCACAAAGTCGCCTTGGTCCAGCTTCACGTCGTTGTAGTCCAGCAACAGGGACGTGGTCAGGGTGGCGTTCGGCCGGAAGGTCAGGTTGATGTTGCCGCCGTTACGGCTGCCGTTGTAGAACGGGCCAAAGTCGCCGCGAAGCACGAATGAGACCGGGGCGGACGGATTCGTCGACCAGTCCAGGCCGATGCCGGTAAAGTCGTAGCTGCCCACCGGCAGCGTCACATTCGGCGCGATCTCGAACGGTTGTTGCAATCCCTCGTGGTAGATGTTCAGCTCCGGACCAAATCGCCCGCCGTCGTTGAACTCCACCTCCGTCAGGTCAACATGCACCTGACCGCTCTGGTAAAAACCCTGGCGATCATAGTAGCCGCGCCAGTTGACATGCGGATTCCAGACGTGCACGTGCTTCCAGTTCGGATTCCGCACAAATCGCATGAGCGAAGGTTCGTAGTATTGATAGCCGCCCGCTCGGTTGAGGAATCCGACTTCCGGGTTGAAGTCGCTGCCGACTTCGACGTACCGCAGTCCGTTGTTCCACTTTGACGTCGAGTACCCAAGGCGCACACTTCCGGCCAGGTCGTTGCCGGTTCGTCCCGGCGTCTCTGACTTAGCGCCCCACCAGTCCACGGTCCATGCATCGCCAACGCCTACGCGACCGTCGGCGGCGTAGACGCGATTGTGGTCACCGCTTGAGTCGGTCGACATGCGTTGCACCGCCAGCACTCCGATGCGCGATCGCCGCGACAATTCCCTGGAGACGCGTCCGACGGAGAAGGAGTTACCGTTAGGCGTCGTGGCGGTGGCATCGGTGAAGATCTGCAGCAGGCCGACCGTCGTGCCGCCGACGCGACCGGTAATTCGTCCACCGCCCTGGATCGGCACCGGGTTCCCCAAGGTGTCGATGCCGATGCGGCGGCTGAAGAACAGCTCCACGGCCTGTGGCGTACCAGCCGAAAATGTCCCCGCATTCTCCAGGAAGAAGGGGCGCTTCTCGGGAAAGAACAGCGGAAAGCGCGTGAGATTCGTCCGCTGCTCGTCCACTTCGACCTGTGCAAAGTCGGTGTTATAAGTCAGGTCCAGCGTCAGGCTGGGCGTCAGGCCGTACTTCGCATCGGCTCCCCAATCGCCCGTGTGGTCAAACTTTGACGATGTCGTGAAGTCGCGAGACGTCGAACCCAGGACGTACGGTGTCACGGTCGCCACGCGGCGCACCGGAACTTGCAACCCCTGCAGGGTGCCGGCCCGCGACAGACGGTACAGGTTGAACTGCCGAGGAATGGGCGACCAGAAGGACTCCTCGTTCTTGCGCCGGATGTTGCGCGCCAGGTTCAACCCCCACGCCTGCGAGGCTCCGCCGCCGTAGCGCAGCGTGGAGAAGGGAATCCGGAACTCCGCGTACCAGCCTAACGAATCCTGGGAGGTCATCACCTTCCAGCTACCATCCCAGTTCAGGTTGAATCCACCCATGGAACCGGACTGGGCACGCGTCTGGCCCGACTGAAAGACGCCACCGCCCTCACCCTCTTTCACGACCTGAGCGTCGTACTCTACCCCTGCAGGCGTGGTCGCGAAGACAAAGCCGTTCTGCCGATCCAGATAGGTGTCCAGGATGAACCCGAAGTAGTCGCTGTTGGCGATCGTGCCGTCGCGCAGCTTCTCTCCCGGCACGATGCCACTCGGCTCACGGTCGTACAGCCATGCGGCCACATACAAGGCTTCGTTGTCCATGAGGATGCGCACTTCCGTCCGCTCACTGACGGGCTGCCCCTCCGCTGGTTCGCGCTGTACAAAGCCAGCGAACGGCTTGGCGTCTTTCCAAGCGTCGTCGTCCAGTCGCCCATCGATGACGGGGGAGGTCGTCACGCGCTTGGCGTCGCCCACGCGAACTCGGGTGGCCTCCATCGGTCCGCCCTGAGCCATGAGCGGGGGACTGGCCAAGACGGTCACGAAACCAAAGACGCCAACAGAAAAGGCACGAGTTCGCGAAGTCATTGCGGTGCGACGCATTGCGAGAGGTGCAAGGGCGGGGGGAGGCCGGCAACAATCGGGCTCGGCGCGGGCGACCATAATCTGCCGGATGAGGCGGCTGGACGGAACTGATGTAATACCGACCAGCGCGACCAGTTTCGCACGCCGCAATCCCGCACGGGTTCGTGAGGGCCACACTGGCGTACCTGCCCAACGCTCCCCGACATCGAGCGACCCGGAGTTCTACTGCGTTCAGGGTATACGAGGCATGGAGTGCCGGCTGGCTCGCGCACCTAACTAATCGGGCTCGGCAGCGTCCAACCCGGCAGTCGTTTCCGTGGTCGTGCCATTGGCCGCGCGGTCCTTTTTCAAGAGTCGCAGATGCAAAGATCTACCGTCATCGCCAGTGTCGCGGTTGTCGTCGCGGCCGGTGCCGGCTTGTGGTTCTTCAGCCGGGCCGACGCCAGTGACCTAACGAGTTTTCGCTTTGTAGAGGTCGACAAGGGAGATATCCAGGCCACGGTCGCCGCCACGGGCAAGTTGCGGGCGGTCACCACGGTGCAGGTCGGAACGCAGGTGTCGGGACAGGTCGCCGGCATCTACGTCGACTTCAACGATCGCGTGAAGAAGGGTCAACTCATCGCGCGCATCGACCCCACCCTGCTCGAACAGGCCGTGCGCGACGCCGAAGCAACGGTGGAACGTTCGAACGCCGAGCTGGCCAACGCGCAGCGCGCCTTTGATCGAAACAAGCAGCTGTACGAGCGCAAGGTCCTGACAGAGAGCGAGTATTCCACCACGCAGTATCAGCTGGCCGTCGCCCAAGCCAACCTGAAATCGGCGCAGGTGAACATGGACCGGGCTCGGCGCAATCTGGCGTATACCAGCATCTATGCGCCTATCGATGGGATTGTCGTGGAGCGAAATGTGGACGTTGGCCAGACGGTCGCGGCGTCGTTGTCCGCTCCGCAACTCTTCCTGATTGCGAATGACCTGAGCGAGATGTGGATCCTCGCCTCGGTCGATGAGAGTGACATCGGGACCATCGTCGAAGGGCAGCCGGTGCGTTTCACGGTGCAGGCCTATCCCAGCCGCACATTCACGGGCACGGTGCGACAAGTACGGTTGCAGTCGGCGGTCACGGAGAACGTGGTGAACTACACCGTGGTCATCGACGTGAAGAACACCGACGGCAAGCTCCTCCCAGGCATGACCGCCACGGTGGATTTCCTCGTGGGCTCGGCGACGGATGTTCTTCGCGTACCCAACGCGGCCCTGCGCTTCCGCCCCACGGCGGACCAGATCGCCAAGCTGGGCGACAGCGCGGCCGTCCAGGCAAGCAGTCGGCGCAACCGTGACAGCACCGCCGCGGGCACGCCTAACGACACTACGCGACGCCGATCCAACGGTGATGCCACCGGGCGCGCTGCAGCCGGTTCAGCGAACGGCGCGGCCGCCAGTGGTGTGCGCGCGGGACGCGTCGGTTCGTCGGCCACTCTCTGGTATATCGACGCCGCTGGCAAATTGACGCCGATCCGGGTCCACACCGGCGTTACGGACGGCAAGGTGACGGAGGTGCGCGGCACGGATCTCAAGGTTGGACTGAAGGTCGTCTCCGGCATTGTGCTGAGTGCACCAACATCCACCAGTCCCTTCCAGCAGACCACCACACCGGGTGGGCCTGGCGGGCCGCCGCGCTTCTAGGGGGCCTCCATGAGCGAGCACGCCGTCATTCGCACAGAAGCCTTGACGCGAATCTACGACGCGGGTCGAAACCCGGTGCACGCCCTGCGCGCGGTGAACCTGACGATTGAGCAGGGAGAGATGGTGGCCATCATGGGCGCGTCCGGCTCGGGAAAGTCCACGCTCATGAACCTCCTCGGCTGCCTAGATACCGCAACGTCAGGGAGCTATTGGCTGGACGGGGTACGTGTGGATGGCATGGGAAAGAACGAGCGTGCCGACATCCGGAACCGCAAGATCGGCTTCGTCTTTCAAGGGTTTAACCTGCTCTCCCGAACGTCGGCTCTCGACAACGTTGAGCTGCCGTTGCTGTACGATCGATCGGGACGATCCATAGACACGCGCGCCATGGCCGTGCAGGCGCTAGCGCGCGTGGGTCTCGCCGAGCGTGCGGAACATCATCCGAGTGAACTCTCCGGTGGCCAGCAGCAACGCGTGGCCATTGCCCGGGCGCTCGTGACGCAGCCCGCGCTCGTGCTTGCCGACGAACCGACGGGCAACCTGGACAGTCGCACCTCGGTTGAGGTGATGGCGCTCTTTCAAGAGCTGAATGCGCAGGGAATCACGATCATCATGGTGACGCACGAGCGTGACATTGCGGACTACTGCAAGCGAGTCGTGGAAATGCGAGACGGCCGCATTGTCCGTGACGAGCCCATCGTCGGCCGGCACATCGCGACCGCGGACTTGCAACAAATGAACGCTGTTGCCGTGGAGGAACCTGTATGAGGCGATCCACACTCCTCAAGGTGGCGGGCGAGAGCATCCTCAAGAACAAGCTCCGTACACTGCTGACGATGCTCGGCATCGTCATCGGCGTGGGCGCCGTGATCGTGATGGTCGCCGTGGGGCAAGGGGCGCGGTCGCAGATCTCGAAGCAGATCGCCGCGCTCGGCACCAACATGATCGTCATCACGCCCGGCGCGTCGACGCAGGGCGGCGTGAGTCAAGGAGCGCAGTCCTTCAATCGGCTGACGACCGCCGATGTCGAAAAGCTTATGCGAGAATCGGCGACGACGTCACTGGTGTCACCGGTGGTAGTCACACGCACGCAGGCGATCGGTGGGGGTTCGAACTGGCGGACAAGCATCAACGGTGTGTCGGTTGAGTACCAACAGATTCGAGACTGGCCGGCGTCGCAGGGCGGGTTCTTCACCGATCAGGACCAGCGTACCAGTCGCAAGGTGGCGGTGTTGGGTTCAACGGTGGCGAGCAACCTGTATCCGGGCGGCGACGCGGTCGGCCAGTCGATTCAACTGCGCGACGTACCATTCGAGATCGTCGGGGTGCTGGCGAGTAAGGGGCAGTCGGCCAGCGGCATCGATCAGGACGACGTCATACTCGTTCCGTACACCACGGCGCAGACCAAGCTGAGTGGTCACACGTTTATCCCGCAGATTGTAGCCGCCACTGCGTCAGCCACTGATCTCCCCGCCGCTCAAGCAGAGATCCGCGCGATCATGCGAGAGTCGCACCGACTGGCGGCGTCAGACGACGACGACTTCACGGTCCGCAATCAGGCAGACTTGGCGACCGCGGCGACCACCACCACCGATGTCATGTCCACCCTCCTGGCGTCGATTGCGGCGGTGTCCCTGTTGGTCGGCGGCATCGGGATCATGAACATCATGCTCGTGTCCGTCACCGAACGCACACGGGAGATTGGCATCCGCATGGCGTTAGGCGCTCGCGGAACCGATGTGTTGACGCAGTTTCTGGTCGAGAGCGTCGTCATGAGCTTGGTGGGCGGAATGATCGGCATCGCGGTCGGTGTGGCGTCCGCCTCCATCCTTGGGCAGGCAACAGGATGGAAGACCGAGGTCTCTACGCAAGCGGTAGTGATCGCTGTTGCCTTCTCTGCGGCGGTCGGAGTGTTCTTCGGCTTCCATCCGGCGCGTCGTGCCGCTTCACTCGACCCAATTCAAGCACTCCGTTACGAATAACCCAGGCGTGGCCGCGGCAGCCTCACCGTCGCGATCACCTGACCGGCCTTTCGATATGACCATCCGTTTCTTTTGCCGACCCGTCCTACTGCTCGTGCTCATGCTGGTTGGTGTGACTTCTCGCATGACGTTCGCGCAGTCGATGCGCGTCATCACCTTCGACGATGCCGTCAAGACCGCCTTGGCCCAGAGCAACGTCATTCGTCTGGCCAAGAACGCGAATGACCTGACGGATGCGACTGTGCGTCAGGCACGCGCACAGTTTCTTCCGGACTTTCGCGTGTCGACACAGGGTGCCCAGAACTATGGGCGGTTCTTCTCGACCGACGAGGGAAAAATCCTCAACACGCAGACGCAGTCATTCAGTACTGGGTTGTCGTCGAGTCTGGTGCTCTTCAACGGTATGGCGAACAAGTTGAACGTGTCGGCGGCCAAGGCAAACCGCGAAGCCAGCGAGTACGACCTGAGCCGCACGCGAGAGACGGTCGTGTTCACGGTCCTCTCGAACTACCTGACATTGATCGAGCAGCAGGAGCAGTTGCGAGTCAGTCGACAGAGTCTGGCCGCGCAGGACACGCTGGAGCGCCAGGTGCAGGAGTTCGTGAACGCCGGGACGCGCTCGATTGCCGACCTGTACCAGCAGCAGGCCGGCGTGGCCAGCGGCCGTTTGGCCGTTGTCCAGGGGGAACGCGCGGTAGAGCTGGCGAAGGTCGACCTGATCCAGACGTTGAAGCTGGATCCGGCGGGGACGTACGAGTTCCAGTTCCCGCCGGTGGATTCGAGCGCCTCCACCCGGCCGCTCGACGTGAACGCGCTGGTGTCTCGCGCCCTGCAGCAACGCCGCGATGTGGATGCGGAACAGTCCCGCGTGAACTCCGCCCAGAGGCAAGTGCAATCGGCGGGCGCCACGCTCTGGCCGACGCTGTCACTCTCGCTGGGCTACAACTCCAGCTACGCCAGCTCAAACCAGAGTTCGTTCCTGAACCAGCTGGACCAGCGGCGTGGCGGGTCATTGGGCCTAAGCCTGTCGATCCCGATCTTCGACCGATTCTCCACCCGCATCAACTCGGAGCGCGCCCAGATCCAGCAGCAGAATGCGGAGATCGCGCTCGACGACGTTCGGCAACAGGTCGCGTTGCAGGTGAAACGTGCCACTCTGGACTACGTCTCCGCCGGCGCTCAACTCGATGCCGCTCTGGCGCAAACGCGTGCCGCTGAGCTGGCGCTGCAGGCAGCACAGGAGCGGTATCTGGCGGGCGCCGCCACGTTGGTAGAGGTGACGCAAGCGCGTGCAACCAGTGTGCAGGCGGCGAGCGCCCTCGTCAGCGCTCGATACAATCTGCTCTTCCAAGGGAAGCTGCTCGACTACTACGTGGGAGACCTCGATCCCAAGTCGGTACGCCTGAACTAGCGTCGCTCGTGGCCAGAGTCGCTAGCTTTCGGCACCAACCACTCAGGACCGTACGCTGAAGAACTGGCGGCGCTGGATCACAGTTGGCAATGCGCTGACACTCATCGTCCTGATATGGGCGACACCGAGGTTGTTGCCGCATGTAGGTGCGCTGGTTGGCGTCCGCTCCGGCACGCCGATCGCCCCTTCATTCAACGTGTCCTCACTCGACGGAACTCCGCTGCTCTCAGACTCGCTCCGTGGCGAAGTTGTGCTCGTGAACTTCTGGGCGACGTGGTGTGTGCCCTGTCGAGTGGAAATGCCGTTGCTGGAGCGCATGGCCGAGCGCCATCGCCCCGCGGGGCTTCGCGTCCTTGGATTTTCGGTGGATCGCGGCGACCCGAATCAAGTCACGGAGTTTGTGAAGCGTCGCGGGATCACGTATCCCATCGCGGTGGTTGGTCCGGACGTTGAGCGCGAATTCGGCGGAGTCCGCGGTTACCCGACGTCGTTCTTGCTGGACCGGACCGGCACCATCCGCCATGCCGTGATCGGGCCCTTGGCTCCAGCGACGCTCGAACTCGCCGTCCGGCGCCTTCTGGATGAGCCACGCAGCGCAACGGACACGCTGCACAGCCACACTACACGTTAGGCATCCGTTGAGGGTGACGGCGCCCGCGACGGAACATTGATGACCTGCGGGGTGTGTCCGGTCACGCTCAGGAACTTGAGCAGGTCGTCGCGCGTGAGCACCAGCGTGCTGGTGTTCACCAAGGGATGACAGCGCACTGGTGCCCCAGTCCACACGTCGCGGTCGATCAGCAGCGTCACCTCGTGCGCACGATCGTTCATGAGGGCAAGGATCGTGACGGCGCCTGGCGTAACGCCCAAATACTTCTGCAGGCGCTCCGGAGAGCCCAGACTGAGCGTATCGACATCCAGCACGGCCGCCACGCGCTTGAGGTCCACTGCCTTCTCACACGTCGTGACCAGCAGCCAATGCTGCTTGCCCCGCTTGTCGCGCAGAAAAAGGTTCTTGGCGTGAACGGCGCCTTCGCTCGCCGGAACGACGGGGTCGGCCTGTTCGCACGTGAATACCGCGTCGTGATCATACCGGCGGTAGGGAATGCCGTTGGCAGTGAGCAACTCGAACAGCGCGTCGGTGGACATGGAGTGTCTTGGGCGAAAGTCATTGAGCTGAGAGAGTTTAGCACTCTCAAACACCGGGCCGGTAGTCAGAGTAAACGGCTTCTCAAATGCCAACTTGGTGATGAAGTGGGCTATTGGGGGGCGAACGGCCAGGGAGTTTCCGGGGGGCTTGCGGTATTCATTCAGTCGAATATTATTCAGTCATGAACTACACGCACTCGCACCCAGACGCTGCCGGCGACAATGGCGATGATACCGCGTCGGCGGGTTCCGAGCTGATGTTCACGGTGATTTCCGCCGCTCGTGCCATCGAGGACCGCGTTGAAGGAGCACTTTCCGAGCTTGGTCTCTCGCTCTCAAAGCATACCGTCCTTACGAAGCTTGTCGAGGCGGGAGAGCCGCTCACGCTGAGTGAAATCGCTGCTCGGCTGGCGTGCGTTCGTTCGAATGTCACCCAGTTGATCGACCGGCTGGAGGCAGATGGCTTGGTGCGCCGGGTCGAGCATGCTTCGGATCGGCGTAGTATCCGAGCAGAGCTCACCGACGAAGGGAAAGAGCGCCAGGCGAAGGGCTCCGCAGTGCTCGCCGAAATTGCTACCGGGTTTGCGGATGGGATTGGGACGGGGGATCGCTCAGTGCTCCTAGCGCTACTCTCGAAGCTGGCGTGAGTTTTTTTAACCAGACACTTCAGTACTGAATTTTCTATAACAGCATTATCCATCGCAGTATTTTCGACGACAGGTCAACCAAGCACGAGGAGTGAAAATGACGACAGCAGCCGCCCCAACTCAGGCCACCCAGTGGCAGATCGACGAAACGCACACGAATGCACAGTTCTCCGTCCGCCACCTGATGATCTCGACGGTCCGAGGACGGTTCGCTCAAGTCACCGGACGCGTGAACTACAACGCGGCCAACCCAGGCGCGGTCGACGTACGGGTCGAAATCCCGGTGGCTTCGATAACGACGCACAACGAGCAGCGCGATGGCCATTTGAAGTCGCCTGACTTCTTCGATGCCGCGAGCCATCCGTCGATCACCTTTGTAGGCACCCGCATCGAGGGCAGCGTCGGCGGCGACTTCAAGCTGATCGGTGACCTGACGATCCGCGGCGTAACCAAACCGATCACGTTGCAGGTATCCAACGAAGGCACCGGCAACGACCCATGGGGCAACGAGCGCATGGGATTCAGCGCCACCGCGAAGCTGAACCGATTGGACTACGGCCTTCACTGGAACGCCGCGTTGGAGACGGGTGGCGTCGTGGTCGGCGAAGATGTGAAGCTGGACATCGACGTCGAGATCATGCGACCTAAGGCGTAAGCGAACGCCAGGCCGGCACGACCGGTCGCATCGAGCTCCCGAGGCAGCGCCCTGGCGTCCCGTTCGTCGCCAGGGCGTTGTCCGTTTCCGTTCTGAGTTTGTGGGAACCATTATGAATGGAAATGAACTGATGCGGTGGAAGGATTCACGGTCAAACTGGAGGGTGATGTGGAGCAGGCGACGTTAGGCGGCGGGTGCTTCTGGTGCCTGGAAGCCGTATATCTCGAAATGGAAGGGGTGACCGGTGTGGTCAGTGGTTACACGGGCGGTCACGTGGCCAACCCGACCTACGAAGAAGTCTGCGGAAAAAAGACCGGACACGTCGAGGTCGTGCAGGTGACCTTCGATCCGACGATCGTCACCTATCGCGAGATCCTCGAGGTGTTCTTTGCCATTCACGATCCGACCACCGTGGATCGGCAGGGGAACGACGCTGGGCCGCAATATCGCTCGGCGATCTTCACGCACTCGGACGAGCAGGGGCAGGTGGCGCGGGCTTTGATTGAGTCGCTCGAGCGCGAGCAGATCTTCGACGCCCCGATTGTCACCGAGGTGCGTGCACTTACCACGTTCTATCCCGCGGAGTCCTATCATCAGGACTACTACCGGCGGAACAATGCGCAGCCGTACTGCGCCTTTGTGGTGTCACCGAAGGTGGCAAAATTCCGGAAGAAGTTTGCTCATCGATTGCGGACGGCGGCGCGGTAGTAGTAGAAGTCGCCGTACCGGGACACAATCGTTAGGCTCAGTGCTCACGCCCTTAAACGCACGGCGCCGAGGCTGAGAGTCCGCTACGGCTCTGCGGCAGAGGGCGCGCTGAGCCGTCTGTGACGGACTAGTAAGCGAAGAGCTGTTCACCGATGGTGGCGAAGGAATTTTCGTCCACGATCAATCCCAGACGCACCAGGTACATCTGTCCATTGGTGAGCGGCATCGGTCCGAAGTCGAGGACCATGCCGGGTGGCGTGACGCCATATCGCACGGGTGGCGGAAATCTGCCGGTGTCCGCCTTCACGATCCAATAGACCGTCCCCCGGTCGGGGCTCGTGACTTCCAGATAGGTCGCACCACACGCCGGGGTCCAGGCAAACGTGGGCGGGAGCCTCTTGCCGACCGTGAGCTGGACCTGTGAGGAACAGAGCACGAGCAGTTTCGGCGTGGGTGCCGCGCTATCCGTGCAGGCCAGCAGCAACAACACGCCAAGGGTCGCGAGGCGACTGAGCGCGCGGCAACGCAGCGTGGAACGTCGCGATGAAGTCTTCACAAATTGCGTCGGACGTTGGGTGCCGCGTGTTTGGGGAGTCGGTAGCCTTGGGTGATCTACAGGCGCAACGACAATCTACTGGTCCAGAACCGTGCGTTGCGTGACGGGACGCACGAGCGCGCCTCCTCCGCCCCTAGGTCTTGCTGGTCAGCGCGCGCCTGAGCGTTGGCCAGAATTGCCGATGCAACCGAGCCTTTAGCACGAAGTCGCGTTCCTGCGCCGATCCCTTGCTCCGTGCCACGGCCACCAACCCCTCCTTGTCAGACGCCGGCCAACTATCCAGCGTAGGTAACAGGTCCAACACAGGAGCGAAACGGACAAAGGCCTGCCGTTCGGCGGCTGGCCAGCGCGACATCGAACGTACGTTGAGCATTCGACGCACACGTTCCACGCAGGCGTTGATCGCGGACCCGCGTGAGGCTGACGGGTCGGCCGCGAGCCGCTCCGTCACCTTCTTCGCGCAGACCTGCAGCAGGTCCTCGGCGATGAAAGTCGATTCGCGATAGCCCGGCAGGGTGAGGTGCAGGTCCCCGTGCGCGAGCGCGCGCAATGTGTGGGCGCTGGATCGATAAGAGCGATCGCGTTGGAGCTGCGCCGCCTCCTGCGCGGCGAGCAGGGCCTGCGCCGGGTCTGCCGGACGGAAGCCCAGTCGATAGTAGAACCAGTAGGCCCCCGAACTAATGGCCTCCGCGTTACCCTCGCCGAATTGATAGCCATTCACCACGAATCGGCGCACGCCAAACAGCTGGCGAAATGCTCGCAGCATCTGCGCCCAAAGAAAGCCGGCCTCTGACCCGCGGAACGGGTCAAAAATGTTGATCCCCGTGTTCGCCTGATTCCAAAGGGGTGTCACGCCACCGTAGCCAATCGGCACGCCGTTCGACATGAGCAGGTAGCCGTAGTTGGACTCGAGACTCATGCGCAAGTCGGGTTGCGTGCCAACAATGGCAAGCGTAGCGCCTTCGCCGAGGTCCGCCAACCACACTTCGTCCGCGTTAGGGTTGGAGATGGCGAAGACCTCCCGGCATCTGGCGGTCAGGGCGGCGCGTGCAACGTCGATCACGGCCAAGGCGCGCGAGCGCGGGAGTAAGGCGATCGATGGGAGAGGCGACGCGATGTGACGCAGGGGATCGGCCGGTGTGGATCGCATGCCGTGCCGGTACGCAGGGACTATGTCGGCAAGCTCGTTATGCGTCGTGCTACCCGGCGAACGGCTTCCTCCCAGCCTCCAGACGACGGGAAGTGAGTCGGAATCGTACAGCGAAGCAAAGAGCGCGCGCGTCTGCCGCTGTGCCAAGCCATTCTCAATGATCCACGCCAAGTCGCTCGCGGCCGCCGGTGGAACGGCCATGCGCAGCCACTCGCGAGTGCTCAGTTCACCAGCATCGAAGGCGTCTTCTTCCGCGCGGGTGAGAAAAGTGCGGAGCAGGGTGTCCAGGTGGGTGGTGTCGTCGAGTTCACGCCAGTCTAGGGACACCTCGCGCGGGAACGAGCGCACGAGCCACTGGGCGATGGCGAAGGGAAAGGTGTGTCGCGAGGTGGAGCTGGCGATACCAGAGTCATCGAGTGACCCATGGGCGTTTGCGCGTCGAAGCCAGTTCCCAACGCGATTCAGCCCCTCACGGGCGAGCGTGGCGACACCCGCTGAGTCCGGAAATGCCCGAAGGAACAACAGGTCGTCGTGAAGCCTAACGATGTCGCGAACGCTGCGTGGCGGGCTGGCGAACAAGTGCTGCAGCAAGGCCGACTTTGCCACGGCGGATTCGGAATCAAACCGGTTTCGCATCTCGTGAAGCGCCAAGGCGACCCGAGGGCGCTTGTGACCAGTTGACGGCTGTGGCATGGAGAGACGTTGTCCTGGTTGCTGCCGCCCGGTTGTCCGCGAAACCCCGACCGGGTATGGGGAGTCATCCGCCCCTGCACTCAGGCGGCTTCGAACCGATACTTCCGGGGGGTGCGACCTGTGCTCGTGAAGGAACACTTACGGGGGCAGGCGCATGTTTTGCCTGTGGCCCAGGGCCGACTAGATTTCGTTATCCGCTGTTTGGCGGGCGGTAAGGAACTGATGGGGTGTAGCTTAGCTGGCAGAGCGCCTGACTGTTAATCAGGAGGTCGGTGGTTCGAATCCACCCGCCCCAGTTCGACATGATCCTGAATGCAAAACGAAGAAGCGCTCCGCGTGTTGGCGGGGCGCTTCGTCGTTTTTTCCATCATTCCCGGGTACGCGGCCGAACTACTCGTGCGACTTCGCGATCATCCGAAACATCCGCAGGTTGATCACGATGAACCGCCACATTTGCCACGGCACAAAGGTTCGCATGGCGACCGTGCGCGGGGTTGGTGTCGGCACGAACCGCGTGTCCTCGGCGGGCACGGGAGTGAGAGTTGGGGTTTCGGTGCTCATGTCGCTTCTCGGTTCGTGGTGTGAGGTCACTCTGGAATGATCTGCCAACCGAACTTCGCTTTCGCCTTGTAAATGAAGGCGTAGTGCAGCAACCGTTTGATCCAGTGCGCACCCAGGCCGATTTCGCCAAAGGTCATCTTCAAGTCGCGGCCATGGTGCGGGAACCGTTCGTAGTCCGGCACGATCGGATACATGGTCATGGCCGCCGCGGTCCCCTTGAGCAACGATGCTCCGGCAGACGCAACGCAGGCGGCACCCATGCGCGCCATGGACGCGCGGTGTGGCGTGGCGGTGCCGCCGCGGGTGATCATGTCGGCAATGGTGTTGGCAACAGTGCGCCCCATGATACCGGAGGGCATTCCAGTCCGTGGCGGTGAGGGCGTGATGACGGTGCCGTTAGGACTCTTGCGTGGCTGCGAGATCTGGTGGGGCGGGGCAAAGGCGATCCCGACGGCGAAGATGTTCGGGAACTTCGGGGTTTGGTAGGTGGACGGCCAATCGGACGCCTTCCACGCCTCGTAGGGCCGCGGGGTGTAGTCGGCGTCCACCCGCATAAACCCGTTAGGCGCAAACAGCTCACTGGTCGTTTCCGCGCCACTTCGGTCAAACGACTTCAATCCGACGCCGCCGAAGGGGGGCAGCAACATGGCAAAGTCAAAGCGCAACGCGTGATGCTGGCCGTCCAGCGTCTCGAAGAACACCTCGCCGGGCTCCACTCGCTCCACGTGAGCACGCAAGATCCATCGGATGCCGCGTTCGCTGTAGAGCGACTCAGCCCAGGTCTTGCTATGCGTGACAAAACCGCCAACGCCGACATGCAACCCGGCGACGCCAAAATCGCCGAGTTCGTTTTCGTTCGAGAGGTAGATGAGGTCGGCCATCTCGCGAACGCCGCGCTGCCGCAGTTCGTGCTCGACGTTGAAGACGTACTCGAAGGCAGCACCCTCACAGGTGCAGGTGCCGTGGCTGGTGCCGACGACCAGCGTTTGACGTTCACCGGCGCGCATTCGCTCCACCACGCGCTCAAATGCCGCGGATGCTTCCTTGGCGTGATTGGCTGTGCACACGGACATCGAATGGCCTTCTGGTCCCAAGCCGGGCACGGCACCGAAGTTCAGTTTTGGACCGGTCGCATTCACCAGGAAGTCGAAGGGAATGCGCTCCTCCTCTCCTTTTCGCTCGGTGCTGGTATGCTCGACCACGACAAAAGGCGTTGGGTCTTGGGCATCACCCTCGGGCCACAGGCGCGTGGCCTTGGCCTGCACGTAGGTGATTCCGAGCTTCTTGTAGACGGGGGCGAGAGGGAAGGTGACGTCTTCCACCGTCATGAGTCCAACGCCGACCCAGATGTTGGAAGGAATCCAGTTCCACAGACTATTGGGCGAGACCACGATGACCTCGTGCTCGCGTCCGAGGCGTTTCCGGAGTCGCGTGGCGGCGGTGTGTCCGGATATTCCGGCGCCGAGGATGACGGTACGACTCATGACGACTCCTGCATGCCAAGGTGAATAGGCGTCTATATAGCCATATAGTTGTATAGTGTGGTGCCCCGATGAGAATGTCAATCAGTCGCGGCATGTCACGGTGGGGAAATCCCAATGGGGAGCCCGGCGATTCGCGGCCTGTTGGCCCCCACCCGTGTGACCCTGAGTGCCGGGGGGCCGGAATCCGACCGGCCAGCCGCGCCGTAGTAGGGGCATGAGACTCCCTGCGGAGCGGCGAACGGCGCGCCCGAAACGACTCTGGCGCTGGCCCGGGTTCCTCACGCTGGCCGTGTTGGCGCTCGGACTCACCGTCGCGGTGGACTACGCGCGTTCACCGCGTACGGACCTGCGGCAGTTTGACGGCCGCGAGGTCGGACGTTTGGATGCAGCGATGTGGCGCGCCTACTACCAACGCGAACAACTCCGTCTGTTCGTGCTGCTCACCGAGTCACATCGCACCCAGTTTCACGCGAGTCCTACACGCGCGGTGGTGATGGGCTACCGCGCGGCGAAGGCCGCCTTTGCATTCAAGGACGGTCGAAGCCGCACCGAGTACGCTCGAGCTCTTCCCGACCTCGAGTACTTTTTCTCGGCTGTCAACGACATTGCTGCTACACCCTTCGATGCTCGCACGGCGGCGCGAGATGAATTGGAATGGTGGATCATACGACGAGAGCCGACGTTGCACACCAAGGCGGACTGGGAACAGCTGATCGCCCGGGTGGCGTCGACGATGTATCACGTTCCGAGTGACCGCGTGTCGCGCTATGCGAAGTTGCGCGTGGAGGCGATGGCCTTTCGCGATCAGCGCGGTGCCGCTATCACCGACGCTGACTGGGCGCACATCACGGCACTGCTTCAGGAGGCCTGGACATCGTTAGGTGAGGCCGTCCGAGCAGGCGTGACCGCGCTCAGCAGACGGGTTCGTTGCTGGCGCAATAGACGGCTCGGCGGGCTAGACGCGGCGCAGTGTAGCGACCCATCATCCCCAAAGAATGGACCGACTGCAACCTCAAGCTGTTTCAGCGATGGCCGTCAGGCAGCGACGTTCGCGGGAAGCACCAGGCGAAACACCGTGCGGCCCGGTTGCGACTCCTGAAGTTCGAGCTGGCCGCCGTGAGCGACCGCGATGTGTCGAGCGATCGCCAACCCAAGTCCAGCGCCGGTGGTGGTGGAGCCCTCCGAGCGGGCTCGCGCGGAGTCGATGCGGAAGAAGCGATCGAACACCTGACCTTGGACGTCGGCCGGTATGCCCGGGCCCACATCGGTGACGGTCACGTGATAGTGGTCCCCCTGACGCGACAAATGCACTTCCACGGTCGCCCCACGCGGCGAGTAGCGGATGGCATTGTCCAGCAGATTCAACAAAGACCGTCCGAGTAGGTCGGCGTCTCCGCGGAACGGCGCGTCCACGACATGCACCAGCTTCACTTGGACGCCCTGCCGTTCGGCGATGTGTTGCACCCCGCGCGTTGCGGTGTGCACGACTTCGTCGAGGTACAGGTTGTCGGACTTGACGGAGAGGTGCCCGGCGTCGGCGCGCGCCAGCAGGAACAAGTCGTCCACCACGCGCGTGAGTCGCTGGGTGGCATCGAGCATCACACGAATGGAGTCTCGATATTCACTTTCTTCCCGATGCTCGCGGGCGAGCGTGACCTCGGCCTCGGTTCGCACGATGGCCGTGGGCGTTCGTAACTCATGAGACGCGTCGGCCATGAAGCGGCGCTGCTGGGCGAAGGATGCCTCCAGCCGGTCGAGCAGGTCGTTCACGACCAGCGCCAGTCCACCCAGCTCATCGCGCGGGGTCGCCACCGGCAGCCGTTCATGAAGATTCGCGGCGGTGATCTCGGCGGCGCGGGCTGCCATGGACGACACCGGCGAAAGACTGCGTCGCGCCAGAAAGTAGCCTCCAGCAGAGGCTATCGCCAGCAACAACGGGATGGCGACTAGGAACGCCGCGCGGATCCGTGCTAGCGTATCGCGGATACCGTGCAACGGGTACGCGGCCGTGAGCACCAACCGCTCGCCAGACAGTTCGAAGGTCCTCGCATGCACACGATATCCGCCCGCGCGGTCGTCCAGCGTGTTCGCGAACGGAAGCGCGGTCGTGCTTCCCAGCAATCGCGCCACGCGTTGCACGTCCAGGGGTTCGGCGGCGCGGAGATCGGGGTCGGCCTCGGCGTGGTCGCCTCGCGCCACGACCCGATTGGAGTCGTTGAAGATGATGATCTGCAGGTCACGAAAACGTACTTCGTCGACGGTCGTCTGCAGGGCGCTCACGGCGCTTTCGGCTTGCCTCCGCTCGGCGACAAGTTCGCGCGAGAACGCCGAGAGGGCATCACGAATAAACTCGTCCGTCCGATCGAGCAGTGTGCGGGCGAAGATGACGTACGAGACAAACGCGAAGGCGATGAGCGGTGCACCGAGGACGAGCGTGAACCAGACGGTCAGGCGCGCACGCAGCGACGACGGCCAGCGCATCACGCGCTACACTCTCCCGACAGCTGCACCCTTCGCGTCGGGAGCGGCGAGCATGTACCCCGCCCCGCGCGACGTCGTGAACAGCGACACACGCTCTCCTTCGTCGACCTTGCGGCGCAATCGACTGGCGTACACGTCGATGATGTTGGAATAGTTGGCGGAATCGTCGCCCCAGACATGCGCCATCAACTCCGATCGTTCCACCACCCGGCCGGCGTTGCGCGCGAGGTAGTGCAACAGGGCGAACTCCTTGGCCGTGAGTGGAATGTCGCGATCGCCGCGCCGCGCCGATCGCCGTAGCGTGTCGACCACCAGGTCGCCCACCGTCAGGTCAGCCGCCAGCACGTCCCCGCGGCGACGAGTGAGTGCCCGGAGCCGCGCCAAGAGTTCGCCGAACTCGAACGGCTTGGTGAGGTAGTCATCGGCGCCCGCGTCCAGTCCGGTGATCTTGTCATCGACCGAGTCCAGGGCCGTGAGCATCAGGATAGGCACGCGACTATCGGTACGCCGAATAGTGCGACACACCTCGAGGCCGTCGGCGCGTGGGAGCAAGATGTCCAGGATGATCGCGTCGTACTCGTTGGTCGCGGCAAGCTGTATGGCCTTCTTGCCGTCGCCGACCTTGTCGACGGCGTACGACGCCTCCCGCAGGCCGCGGGCGACCGATTCCCTCAACTGGCGATCATCTTCCGCAAAGAGTACGTGCATCGACGCGCGCCCCTAACGAATGTTGTGCTCGGACACTCCGGTGCGCCGCCGCTGCCGGCGTGCACGCTGTGGAAGATATGACGAAATCAGCAGCCTGCACGGTATCCCGACCGTCGGGGTGTCCAGGTCTGACCGGAATCGACGTGGGCCTCCCCCGGACCGTAGCCGCCGGTCAGATTCCCGGCATGCTGATCCCTCCTCTCCTGGGCGCACAGATGATCTGGTTTTTGCGACCATGAGGTCAGCGATCCCCGGACGTGGCCGAGGACGTTGATGCTGGACTTTCTGGCGGCCGCCGCGCGCTTTGTGTCGTTGGCAGCGATCCTCCTGGTCACGGGAGAGTCGGTCTTTGCCGTCAACCTTGCCGGACGTCTTGATCCTAACGAGTCGACGACGCCACAGGTGCTGGGGCGAGCCAGTCGTCTGCGGAAATGGGGGTTGTCGTTGCTGGCGGTTGCCCTAGGGTGTCGACTGGTGCTGCAGGCCATGAGCTTCACAGACGCTGGGGAGCCGGTGCTTCCGATGATGGCGACGGTGCTGACGGCGATGGTCTGGGGACGCGGCTGGATTGGCCAGTCCGTCATCCTGTTGGCCTGTGCGCTTCCGGTGTCGGCGCGTGCGCGGCTTATGCTCGTTGCCATTCTGAGCGCCACACCGGCCTTCATGGGCCACGCCGTCGCCACGGAACGCGCGCCGATGATCGCCGTGATCGCCGACGGGCTGCACGTGTTGGGATCGGGCGTTTGGTTAGGCACGCTCACGGTCCTGATCGTGGCGGCCCTACCACTCGTGGCATCGAGCGTCGCGTTGCGCCTGATTCGCACGTTTTCGCCGGTGGCGCTTACCGCCGCCGCGACGATCGCCGTGACCGGAAGCGTGTCGGCGCTGCTGCACCTCTCCAGCTGGCGCGACCTCGTCACCAGTGGCTACGGCCAGCTGCTACTCCTCAAGGTCCTGCTGGTTGGTGTTGCAGCTTTGCTCGGCGGCTACAACTGGAAGCGTTCCACCCCCGCATTGGAGCGCGGGGACGCATCGGTGCTGCGGCGCGTTTCCAGAATGGAGGTAGCCGCCGCCGTGACGATCCTGCTGGTGACCTCCATCCTGATCGCCATGCCGTTTCCAGGCGAGGGGTAAGCCCCACTCGCCAGGTGCAGGTCGAACATCACGGATTGGGGCGTGGACGCGGCCAGGGCCACGGCCAGACGTCGCTCTGTCCCTCCCCAGCGAGTCCGCGCACAGCGGCTTTGCGAACTTCGGGGTCCATGGACCGCAGCATTTCGCCGAAGGCTTCTTGCGACGCCTTGCCCCCATGCATGATGGCACGGACTTGCGCCCGACGGGCGCGACTGTCGGTCTCACGGCGGAATGCATCCTGGACTGCGGCGGTGGCTGTGGTATCTCCGATTTCTGAGAGAGCCCACGCGGCTTTGGTGCGCACGTCGACTTCCGGATCGGCAAGGGCCTTTATCAGGCCGCGCGGGGCGGCGGGAGGTTCGATTTGTCCAAGGGCCCAAGCGGCGGTGCCGCGGACGCGCGGACGAGGATCACCGCCAGCAGCAGCACCCAGTGCCTCGCTGGCGTCCTTCGCCTCCATACTGCCTAACGCCCAAGCGGCGGTTTCGCGAACGGCGGCGCTGGAATCGTTGGCCAGCGCGCGCACCAAGGTTCCGGCCTGATCGCGTGTCTCCATCTCGCCCAGTGCCCAGGCGGCCATCTCGCGGACTTCGCTGTCTCGATCGGATTGGAGCGCGGTCGCGAGGGCCGGCGCGGCACGCTTGGCCTCCAGCTCGCCTAACGCCCACGCCGCATTGCGGCGCACGCCTTCGGTCTTATCCTCACGAAGCACCCGCGCTAGCGGCTCGGCAGAGGAGAGTGAGTCCAGACGCCCGAGGGCCACAGCGGCCGCTTGGCGCACCATGACGAGTTCGTCCGTCAACAGGTCGCGGATCAGAGCCACGGCCCGTCCATCGTTGGCGCGGCCTAGTGCCCAGATGGCGTTGGCGCGTACGCCGGCCTCTTCATCGCGCAGCGCGCGCAGCAGAACAGTAATCCCGACCTTGCCGCCTATCATCCCCAGGCCCAGCGCCGCCGTTTCGCGCACAGGGCCGGCGGTCTGCGACGAGCCGAGCAACGTGACGAGCTGCTCAGCGACAGCGTCGCCCCCAAAGTTGCCTAACAAGCGAATGGACAATTCGCGGACGCACGCATCAGACGAGGCGATCGA
The DNA here is from genome assembly GCA_046327745.1 of Gemmatimonadaceae bacterium. Taxonomy (GTDB): domain Bacteria; phylum Gemmatimonadota; class Gemmatimonadetes; order Gemmatimonadales; family Gemmatimonadaceae; genus JABAQJ01. The sequence goes on from JAXLXV010000008.1 coordinate 353,054, forward strand.
GTCCGTGAGAAAGCGAACCTCGGCAGGGGTTAGCTCATCTCCACGTGGAAAGCGGCGCACACGCGCGCGCACCGCAACTCCAATGGGGGTGGCTGGGGCGTCGTCCCAGCGTCCGCCCCAACCGGTGAGCCCGTCCGCCGCAAGGCCGCAAAGCATGGGCGATGCGCCGTGCGCCTGACCGATCAACCCTCGGACGTCCATTGGCAGGGACGTAGATGCCGCCGGTTGCTCCACAACGCGAGGTGCTGACACTGTCGCCGGCGCCTCGGCATCGCATGCGAAGCGACCATCGGTCGATGCAATACACACGGCACTCAGCAGGCACAACGAAAGGCGAGTCATTGTTCCTCCACCATGAACCGACCGGGGGGGTTCATCGGTTGAAATTTCAGCAGTAACGGGCGACGCTCGGCTGCCTGACGAGTGTTCCCGTCAGGCATCGGCGCGTAGGGTTTGCGTGTTGACTACGGGTTCGGGCGGGGCCGCGGCCACGGCCACGGCCAGGGTCCCGTGGCGCCACCACCGGCGAGTGCGCGCACGGCCATGTTGCGGATTTCGGGATCGCTGGAGCCGATCAGCTTGGAGAGAACGTCGGCAGACTTCTCGCCCGTGGCGCCGAGGGCACGCACGTAGGCACGGCGAACTTCCGGATCCTTCTCACGTTCGATCGCCGTCTCGAGAGCGGGAACCGTGGATGGATCGCCGATCTGGAACAGCACCCAGGCCGTGAGCCGGCGTACTTGAGGTGCGTCATCATTCAGTCCGGCCACCACGCCGGCCGGCACCTTGTCGGGTTCGATGCTGCCGATCGCCCACATCGCCATTTCGCGAACCCGGACGTCTTTGGCATTGAGCGCCGCCGTGAGCACGTCGAGTGAGGATTCGTCGCCGGCCTCACCCAGCGCCCAGATGGCTGTGGCGCGGACCTTTTCGTCGGCGTCGGACTTCGCAGCGTTGACCAGCGCATCCGCGGCGACCTTGTCCCGGTCGGCGTCGCCTAACGCCCAAGCGGCCATCTCGCGCACCTCGGCGTTGGTGTCGCGACGCAGGGCTTCGGCCAAGGCAGCGGCCACTGCGGTTTCACCGGCATAGTCCTGCAATCCCCACGCCGCGATGCGACGCACCGTGGCGCTGGTGTCCGTCTTCAGAACGTTGAGCAGGAGCTTTGAGCGTTCGTCGGAGTGCTGCGAAGTGACTGAGGTCCTTCCAGTGGGAAACAGCTCGCGAAGCGTCTCGGCGGCGATCTTCGACCCAGAGCGTGTAGCGTCGTCGATGATGCGCGAGATGGAGCTGTCGAGGCGGTTGCGATCTCCCGTGCGCGCGCGATCTCTGCCCTGTGAGTCATCCACCTCACTGGTGGTGACCGAAGTGACCGTCTGGCGCGTGGTCTGCGTCGATGTGTCCGACCGGCGCGAGATGGACGCTACCGGGCGATGGAAGTCCGTGGTGTCGGCCGGTTGCGTTCGATCGGCTTGCATCGGGGCAGTCTCGGTCGTCGCCGAGGCCGGGGCGGGGGCGGCAGCTCCAACGCACAAGGCCAGCAGGGCGAGCGAGGCAACGGAGAAGGCCGTTTGTCGGCGCGAGGGCGCGGTACGGCGGATATCGGGGTCGAGAATGGCGAGCATACGTCCCTCAAATTCCTTGCGATGCGCCATGGCCAAGGCCACGGCCGGGGTGAATTGACGGCGAACGGTGGTCACGATGTCCAGCAGGTGTTCGGCATAGTCACTGGGGCGCGCACCGCAGCGGATCGCGATGTCGTCGCAGGCGCGCTCGCTTTCGATTCGCAGCTGACGAGCGCCAGTCCAGACCAACGGATGGAACCAGTACAGCGCACAGGCCAGGCGACCGAGTGTGTGTCCAACCAGGTCGCGTCGCTTGATGTGCGCTAGTTCGTGCAGCAGGACGGCGATGCGACGGTCGGCATGCCAGGTATGGGCGTCCTGCGGCAATACGATCACCGGTCGCGTCAGTCCACAGGCAAATGGCATGCTGATGTCACGACTGGCCACCAGGCGGGGCGCGCGCTCCAGCCCAATGCGATCGGCGACTTCGAAGAGCGAGTCCTGCCACTCCGGGGCCGTCATGTCGTCCGCGCGTCGAACAATGCGCGACACGGACCACACGCCGTGCAGCAACCAGAGGAGGCAGGCGCCTACACCTGCCACCCACAGCCACAACGCCAACGTCACTGGTGACGCGCTCAACAGCGAGCGACTAGGTGTTGCCACGGGTTCACGGACGACGCCGTCGGACGGTGCAGCTGACGGAGACGCTTGCTCGATACGCGGAGCTGGCGCCTGTTCGTTGACCGAAGGTTCGAGGGGCTCCGTGGAGCGACTCACCGAAGGGGCCAGCGATGCGGGCAGCACCGCCAGTCGCCAGGGCAATCGCGCGATAAGCGATGGCAGCAGGATCAGGGACGAGAGCGTCACCATCCAAACGAGGTGACGCAGGCCCGCCGATGAGCGACGCAAGGCGATGGTGCCCAGCATGGCGATCAGCAGCAGGACGGTCGCCTTGATGAGCATGACCAGCGTCTCGGTGCTCGGCGGTCCAAAGGACTGCGAAATGTTCGAGAACATGGTCGCTTACCTCCCGCCTGACCGCGCCCGGCCAATGCGGTCGCGCAATCGGGCAACGGCGTCGTCGGAGAGTTCGGTGTCGGACAGTCGGAGGAGGGCGGTCATCGCCTGCTCGGTGGAGCCGGCGAAGTACGTTCGAACCACATGCTCCAAGGCATCGTCGCGCGCGCGCTCGGTCGGTTGAGCGGGCGAGTAGACATAGCGCGGCCCGTCTTCCCGGAAAGCAACCAGTCCCTTGTCCGCCAAGATGCGGAGAATGGATCGGACGGCGGAGTACGTCGGCGGGTCTGGGAGGTCATTCATGATTTCCGATACCGTCGCATCCCCCCGCCGATGCAGGATGTTCATCACCTGGCTCTCGCGTCGCGTGAGGTCGTCGTTGGGTCGGGCGGCAGCCATAGAGAAGGTCCGGTTGAGGCTCTGCTGAAATTTCAACAGTGTTGATTTTTCAGCAGCGCGGCCGAAAAGTCAAGGGGCGGGGGCGCAATTGGGCGAAACGTGGTCCGCGGGACGCTCGGCTGGACCGAGGTGGCCCACGGATTCCGGTGCGGCCCGGATGTCAGAGTACGAGGGACCGAATGCCGCCGAGGGGGCGTGGGTGCCCGTCATCGGCCCCGATCGAGGCTAGGCGACGAAGCTCGAAGGAGTTCGCATGTCATTGTGCCACAACGCGAAAGGGGCGTCTCATCGGTTGAGACGCCCCTTTGGCTTGTTGCGTTCGCGAGTCGTTCACGACTGCACGTGGCGACCGGCGAGGTATGGGAAGGATTTCAGGAATTGCTTGTCGTTCGTTGGAATGTTGTCTGTGCAAAGGGGAAGCTGGAACGGCGCACAGAGGGCGTTACCGGGATCGAGCAAGGAACTGAAGATCGCGCTCAAGCCGACATCCGTGACGTCATCCGTGAGGGTGCGTCCACCCCATCCATTGGCAAGGGCCCAGGAGAGCCAACCTGCGGTGCTCGGGCTCTTGGTCGGGTCCACGACCAGGATGTCGGGATAGAGCACGCTGCCTAACAACGTAGCCAGGGACTGCGGTCGGCCGAACGAAGTGACGAACTGCTCGGTCTGTGGCCGATAAGTGGCCGTGTTGTAGGGTTGCGTCTGGTTGTAGCCGTCGTGATTGGCCTTCACGATCGTGACTTCGCTGATCAGCGGGTTCCCGAGGAACTCGATTTGATCGTAGACGGTGGATGCATCGACAACCGAGTTGTCGTTGTCGGCCGTCATCGAGCCGGGTTGGCTGGGGTTATCGCTGCAGGCCGCGGCGACGAGGGCAATGCCCAGGGTGGCAAGCCGGCGGCGGAGCTGAGTGTTCCACTGCATGAGGTGTTACTCCTATCGATCAAGGTGAAGGGAAGTCGTTAGGTTCCCGGTCCGCGTCGCGGACGGGACGTCGTGGCCCAGACGCCGAACTTGGCCGGGTTATTCGGGTCGGCGACGAGCATGCTGACCGGCAATTCGACGACGATGGCCATGTCGTTGTAGCCGCGGACGTAATCCTGGGCCTGTCCGGCGGGGCGGAACGAACTGGCGGTCGCGGTGTCGGGCAGCTCCGACAACGGCCCGGTGACGGGCTTACGATCGGGGATGATGCGGAAGAAGTACTCGAGGTCAATAAAGAACGGGTCGTCGCGCGGACCGGCAAAGAGCTGGATCCCGTTGGAGGAACCAAGCACCGTATTGACGGGACCTGCCAGCGTTGGCTCGCCCTGCAACAGCGTGTTCGCCGTCCCCACTTCGTTCGGCTTGACTGGGCCGAACATGGCGACCTGCTGCCCACCAGCTGGACCACTGAAGGTGAACTGGAAGACCAAGTCCTCCATGGCGTCACCGTTGTTGTCGATCTTGAGCTGATACAGTTCCTTCGACCGGTTGCCGAAGGTGAAACTGGGAGTTTGAGCTGGCGTGATCGGCGAGGAGGTGCTCAGTACCAGGGCAATGCGCCCCGGCGTCGAGGCCGGAAAGGCATACACGTCGTTCACGTCATACCGTGAGTTGAGTTCAACCGTCGGGGTATCCTGATGGTCCGACGCTCTCAACAACCCGGCGGTCGTGAGGCCGGCGACGATGGTCGCGACGGCCAGCACAGGCGTCAGGCGCCCGCGCCGCTGCATCCACTGCTTCATAACGTCTCCAAACGTGAAAGGGAGAATGGCGTGACGCGTCGGCTGCATGCCCCGCGATGATTCGCGCGGCGGAGGAGATCCTCCAGCAACCGATGTCGTCCGTGGTGAATTGGGGTGCAGATCGCGACCTACGTGCGGCTACGCGCGTCCCGGCGAAACGGATTGGAGGCGGAGCACGTCAGCACGGCGCGGCCCTCGCAGATCCTGCACAATCGGACGTCGAGCGTCCGGTGGGACGTCAGCCGCGAATGCGCTCGCTGACGGCGCGCACGACGGCCTGCGCCACGGAATCCTGAAGGGCAAAGAGCGATGACGCGCTCCCTTCGTGGGTACCCACCCACACGGTGGAGTCTGATGCCACCGAGATCAGGCGCGTCAGTACTCGCATGCGATCACGTTCGCGTTGAACGGTAGCATCCAGCCGCATGGCGGCGCGCCGTCCACCGACGGAGTCCGCCGCGGGACCGTTCCCTCCCGGGGGCGCGACGCGCAGCCCCGGCAGCTGCGCCAACGCATTGGTGACCTGCGACGTGAGTCCGAGGGCCGCCGCGCGCGCCGCCGAGTCGGCACCGACGGCGACAAATGGCGACACATCGATGGACGGGCCTAACGCCGCTGCGGTGACTTGGCGCGATAGCGGGACGCTGGCGTTGTTGCGCGCCGGCCAAAAGGTGGCGGCGGCAGCGCCCAGGGTGAGCACCGCAGCGGTCGACCAACCGACCAGGCGACGGGTCGTCCACGGGCTCCGCGCCGGAACGACAAAATCGCCGCTCGTCACATCCGGTGAGTCGAGCATGCGCAGGAGTTCCGTCGCCGACTTGGGGCGCTGCGCTGGCTCCTTTTCCAGGCACCGCATGATGATCACGGCCAACGGCGGCGGTACGTCCGAACGTCGTGCCCGAATGGGAGGCGCCGGCTGTGAGAGCTGTGCCGCCAACAGCTGATGCGGGGAAGCGCCGTAAAACGGCGGGGTGCCTACCAACATCTCGTAGGCCAGAATGCCTAACGCATAGAGGTCGGCGCGGTGGTCGACGTTGGGATCTGCCGCCACCTGTTCGGGCGCCATGTACGCCGGCGTGCCGAGCGTCATCCCCACGCCGGTCAACGCGGTCGAGTTCCCCGCGGCCCTCGCCAGATCTGGGCGCTCCTGCGGCAGCCGACCATGCCGCGACATCGCAATGGCCTTGGCCACACCAAAGTCGGTGACCACCGCAGCGCCACTCGTCAGCATGACGTTGTCTGGCTTGATATCGCGATGGACCACTCCACGCCCGTGCGCGAATGCCAGGGCGGCCAAGACATCCTTGCAGACGGCGATCGTCTCCCGCACCGAGAGCGGGCCACGTACCAGTCGGGTGCGCAGCGACTCCCCCTCGATGAATGGCATGACGAAGTATGGGAGCCCTTCCACTTCGCCCGACGTCAGCACCGGCACGATGTGAGGATGCTGCAGGCCAGCGGCGACCATGATCTCGCGCCGGAAACGCTCGACGGATAGCGTCGCGGTGAGCGAAGACGACAGCACCTTGAACACCACGCGGCGTTGGAGCTGCTTGTCAAAGGCGACAAACACGTCCGACATCCCGCCGCCACCGAGCTCGCGCTCGATGACGCACCAATCGGCCACGTGGGCATTCAGGCGGGTGATCAGGTCGGCCATGACAAGAGTGGGAAGGTGCTCATCTGACACCCACAAGAGCCAAAAACGTTACCCGCCCCTACGGCAAACGGATATGGTTGGTGGCAGGGCGTTGCGCCGCGGGGCGAAGAAATGGTCGAGGCCGTCCCGCCCATGGGCCGCATGGAATCACGGCGATGCCGGAAGACCGTGGCCTTTCAAGGCTTCGGAAGCTTGAACGGGTCCTTGGGCGCAGCCTTGAGGGTGTCAGGCCCGGGGGTGGGAGTGGAGATCTCCTTGCTGATCGCCAGACGGGCCGTTCCTCGAGCGACGGCATACACCCGCAAGTCGGTCGTCGTGGCATGCGCGCGCAGACCGCGGGCCTCGGTGATCTTGGCGCGCAGGATCACACCGTCGGCGAGTCGCCGGTTCATGCCCCGTTCGGCCAAAGGCACCAGAGCGCCCACGGCCGATGAATCGGGGAGGCGGGCGCGCAGGCGGAGGAAATCCCTCAGCTCATCGCCCTTGAGCCACTGCAGACTCTTCACCAGAAGGTTTGAGCTGCCGACATCGTAGTTCAGGTCAGGCACTACGACCTGACGCGTGACGGTATCGATCGTCGGTGTCCCGGTGAAGTACACTCGGCCCCGCGTATCACCGCGTACATCCACGCCCAACGCGACCTGACCGCCGCCGATTCCCGACAGCTCAACATTGTCAATGCGAATGTTGCGGCCGGCCTGGCTGATCTCGCGCCCCCGGAGGGCCTTGCGCAGCAACGCCGAGGCGACCGTGTAGCGGAATGCCCCTTCCATCTGCACGTTCAGGCCGAGCGGTGGCAGCTCGCCAAACGCCAGCTGCGGCAGGGAGGTGATGAGGTTGAAGTCGTTCGGGCGTGGTCCCGTAATCACCCGGGGTTGCACGAGCAGTCCGACGTTGGCGATGACGGTTCGCTCGTTGCTTGTCACCTTTCCAAGCTGGGCGCCGCGCGGGTTGAGCGTGAGGTAGATACTATCCGTCAAGCGGATGGGCTGCTGCATCTTCTGCCACCAGGAAACGAATCGTGCGCGGGTGTCGATGCGCGCGATGTTGGCGTCGAGCGTCGCCAGCTGCTTCTCCAGCGCTGAGCGCGTGGCAGCGACCACGCGCTCGGTGACGTCAACGCGAAAGACCGTCACCTTGCACCGATCGCGGGGATCGTCGCTGAATGGCTCGAGGCGGGCGATGGCGGTTCGTGTGCGCAGCTGCCAATCTGCCGTCAGCTTCACCTGTGAGGAAAGGGTGGCCCGAACGCGCGGACGTGGGACGCCGCCCGTTCCGCAGGCGGCGCTGACTTCTGGACCAATCGGCGGCTTGTACCAGCCGCGCCCTTCGTACTCGATGGTGGTGGAGATGCGAACGTTCTGGCCCTCGATCGACACTTGAAACGGGGCACGATCGGCGGCGAAGGCGAAGTGCAGACGCTTGTTGGTCGGTGACTCCAAGCGTTGGGTCAGGTCGCCAAAGTGCTTGGGCACCGCCGCTTCCATCTTGGAGAGGGCGGGCGTCAGGTCATAGAGGATCGGGGCCTCTACAAACGACGGCGGTGGCGCGCCGATCGAGTCGGCAACATCCTCGACGATCACGGGTGGCGGAGCCTCGAACTCGATTGGCTGCCGCATGAGCTTAGACGCGTAGAGCGCCCCCGCCCCGACGCCGGCGACGATGATCACTGCGGTGATAATCGTGCGAGTTCGCATTCCAAGACCGTGCCCGGGAGTCAGTCCGTGTTTTCGCCTGTTTCCCAAGATGGTAGCGCGTACCGCATTTTCGCAGGCCCGCGGCCTCTGCCGACGCCTCGCTCGAGCCGTCGCGGACACCTACATTCGGCGCGTGCTTCGGAATCGCATCGAGGGCCTGATCTTGTCACGCCATAGGTATCGCGTAGTGGAGAGTGCCGTAGTGGCCCTACGGGCGATGCGGGCGATTGTCCTGCTTACACTGATGGTGCCGCAGGGCCGGGCGATCGGGCAGCAGGGCGGCACAGAGCGCTGTCCGCGCGGGCTCTCGCCGTTCTCCACGCCGTTCTGCTCTGAGCTGGTATCGGTGCCATCGTTGCCCCAGGCGACGGGGATGATGGAGCTGAAGCCGTTGCGTTCCCCGTTCGGTGTAGCCGTGGCGACAGACGGTCGCTTACGTCACCGGATCATCCTTGATGTGTCGGGACTACCGCGTCCCGACTCGCTGGGGCCGTACACACGATACGTGGCGTGGGCCTACACGATCACGATGGACCGCGAGTTGCGACTGGGCGTGGTTGGCAACGGGCGCAGCGATGTGGGTGAGATTCCCTATGAGCCGTTTCGGGTACTGATCACGGCTGAGGCGTCGGCGACGCCGGCGCATCGCGGGCAAGGGAAGTTGGTCATGCGGGCGACGTCGCCGAGTGCACTGCTGTTAGCGCACCGGGATGCCGTGCTGGCGATGACGGGACGGATGACGGTGGGTGGTGATCCGGTTGCGGCTGGCGACCATATGGATCACGACATGCCCGGGATGTGGTCCATGCCGCCAGACGATCCCCGCCTGGCGCCGATGGCCATGCCCCACATGCCGCCAGCGACGCCGCCGATGTTGCCCGATACCACGGGGCGCCCAATCACGCCGGCCAAGCCACGCGAGTTGGTCACCCTGCACGACGGCGACACGCTGTCGCTCAGGGCTGGGCTGGTACGCCGCACGATCGGGAGCCGGACCTTTGTCATGTACGGCTACAACGGACAATATCCCGGACCGCTGATTCAGGTGCGTCAGGCGACAGAAGTCACCGTCGTCTTCCACAACGACCTTGACCTACCGTCCACGGTGCACTGGCACGGGCTGCGCCTGGACAACCGATTTGACGGCGTTCCCGACCTGACACAGCACGCAGTTGCACCTGGCGACTCGTTCGTGTACCACCTGCGATTTCCCGACGCCGGCATCTATTGGTATCACCCGCACGTGCGCGAAGACATCCAGCAGGAACTGGGTTTGTACGGGAACATCCTCGTTGCCCGCCGGGCCAAGGCACGCGTACCCGTTCACCGCGAAGAGGTCGTGGCGCTGGATGACTTCCTGGCCGGCGGGGCCGGGCCCGTTCCCTTTGGCCGCGACGTCCCGACCTACGCGTTGATGGGTCGATTCGGGAACCTCTACCTGCTGAACGGGGAGCCAAACTACACGTTAGGCGTGCAGCGTGGAGAGGTCGTGCGTTTCTACTTCACGAACGTGGCGAATGCACGCACCTTCAACCTTCGGATCCCTGGTGCGCGACTGAAGCTGGTGGCGTCGGACCTGGGCGACTTCGAGCGCGAGGAATGGGTAGAGAGCGTGGTGATCGCGCCAGCGGAACGCTACGTCGTGGAGGCGCGCTTCGATCGACCGGGGCGGCTGGCGATCCTGAACAGCGTGCAGTGGCTGGACCACATGATGGGAACCTTCCGCGCGGTGGATGACACGCTCGGGCATGTCGACGTGCGCGACACCCCAGTGACGCCGGACTATCGGCGGTCCTTCGACCAGTTGCGGGCTCACCCGGAGGCGTCACGCGAGCTGGCGCCACTGCGGGCGCGCTTGCGCGATGCACCGGATCATCAGCTGACGTTAGGCGTCCGGGTCCGCAATGTCTCGCCGCTGGTGATGGCGATGATGACTGGAATGCCGGTTCTCGTGGACTGGAACGATGGCATGCCCATGATGAACTGGCCGATCACTGGTGATGAGGTCACCTGGTTCCTGCGCGACGAGACCGGCAAGGAGAACATGGATATCCGGTGGCACTTCCGGCGTGGAGACCTGGTGAAGATCCGGCTCACGAACGATCCAGCGACCCTCCATGCCATGGCGCACCCCATCCACTTCCACGGTCAACGCCTGGCGGTCGTGAGCCGCAACGGTGTTCCCAACGACAACCTGGTATGGAAGGACACGGCGCTACTTCCGGCCGGCGAGACGATGGACATCCTCCTAGAGGTGACGAACCCCGGGCAATGGATGGCGCACTGTCATGTCGCCGAGCATCTTGGGACCGGCATGATGCTGGTCTTTGACGTGTCTTCATAATCGCGGTGTCCTGACTTCCCACGATGGAGCCATCCATGAAATCGTTGCGGTGCACGACTGCCCTCATGCTCCTTGTCCTGGCGTCTCGGACGGGCGGCGCGCAGGAGCGGCAGCTCTCCACCAGCGTCCGTAACTACGCATCCGTGACGGCGCCAGTGGCCGCGCTAACGCACGTGCGCGTGATCGATGGCACCGGGGCGGCGGCGCGAGACGACCAGACGATCGTGATCACCGGGGACAAGATCAGCGCCATCGGTGCGGCCGCGGACGTAGCAGTCCCTGCCGGCGCGCAGGTGTTGGATCTGACGGGTCACACTGCCATCCCTGGGCTGGTGGGGCTGCACGACCACATGTACTACTCGTCGGCCGCTGGTGGGTCGATGAAGATGATGATCCAGAGCTACCCGCGGTTGTTCCTGGGTGCGGGCGTCACGACGATTCGGACGGCGGGAAGTACCGATTCGTACCAGGAGTTGAACCTGAAGACGCGCATCGACAACGGTGACGCGGTGGGGCCCACGCTCTTTGTCACGGGACCGTACCTCCAGGGCGCCGGCGGAGGCTTGGGACCGATGCACCCGTTGAGTGGTCCGGAGGACGCCCGTCGCACGGTGCGGTACTGGTCCGAGGAAGGCGTGAGCTGGTTCAAGGCGTACACCCAGATCTCGCGGGCCGACCTGGGGGCCGCGATCGATGAAGCCCACAAGCATGGCGTAAAGGTGACGGCCCACCTGTGTTCCGTCGGTTATCGCGAGGCGGTGGCGTTAGGCATCGACAACCTGGAACATGGCATGTTTGCCAATTCCGAGTTCTACAAGAACAAGCAACCCGACGTCTGCCCCACCGCTGGTGATAGTGCGGTCTTTGCCGATGCCAACCTCGACAACCCAGAGGTGCAGCGCACGATCCAGGAGATGATCAAGCACAAGGTCTCGCTGACGTCCACTCTCGCCGTCTACGAGACCTCCACGCCCACGCGCGTAACGCGGGATGCGCGCGTCATCGACGCCCTTTTCCCCGATGCAGCGGCCGCCGTCGATCGCTGGTACGGCGCAGCCGCGACCGCTAAGGACGCCAATTCCCGCGCCGTGCTGCAGAAGACCATGGCCTTTGAACGCGCGTTCTACAAAGCGGGGGGGCTGTTGGCGGCGGGCTCGGATCCCTGCTGCCTCCACGTCATCGCGGGCTACGGAGACCAGCGCAACTATGAAATCCTGATCGAGGCCGGATTCAGTCCCGAAGAGGCCGTGCAAGTCATGACCATGAACGGGGCCCGCGTACTCGGGATTGCCGATCGCGTCGGGAGCCTGAAGCCGGACATGCAGGCGGACATCGTCATCCTGCAGGGCAACCTGTCAGAGTCGCCGGCGAACATTCGCCGAACAGTTACGGTCTTCCGCAAAGGGATTGGCTTCGATTCGGCAAAGCTCATTACCAGCATCAAGGGGCAGGTCGGATTGAAGTAAGGTCCGGGCCGCTGGCCCTGTTCGTTACAAAGACCAGCTATCCTTTCTTGATCACGTCCGGGCCAACCTTGGTCCGGACGGTTTGCTCTCAGCCAACTGGAGTATGCAACTCCTGCTCATTCGGCACGCGATTGCCGAATCGCGTGAAGATTTCGCGATCACGGGAAAGAACGACGCCGAACGACCGCTCACCGAGTACGGTCGACGCCGCATGATCAAGAACGCCCGCGGTATCCGTCGGGTGTCGCCCAGACTGGACCTGATCGTGAGCAGCCCCTACGCACGCGCTCGCGAGACGGCGCGCATTGTGGCAACGGCGTTAGGCGTTCGCAATCCGGGGATCGTGGACGCCCTGACGCCGGAGCAGCACCCGAAGGAGTTCTTCACCTGGCTGGCGACGCAGGGCCGCGATGCGGTGATCGCGGCCGTGGGTCACGAGCCACACATGTCGCGGCTGCTCATGTGGGCGTTGGCGCAAAAGGCCGACAGCCGGGTCGAGTTCAAGAAGGGTGGTGCGGCGCTGGTCGACTTCGACGCCATGCCGAAGGCCGGGGCTGGCGTCCTGCGCTGGTTGTTGACGCCCGCGCAGCTGCGGTCAATCGCCGAGTAAGCGACAATGTCACGCTTGTCGGAGCTGTCGACCACAGAGGCGGCGTCGCACGGGGTGCGGCGGGTGGCCCTGTCATTGATGGCTGACGTGCAGGACGAACGCGCCAGGCTTCGCGTTCCCGGTGACATCGAGGCGTTGCACGACTTTCGTGTGGCCGTTCGTCGCCTGCGCAGCTGGATGCGGATGATGGACGGCGACCTTGAAGGCTCTCACCCTCGCCGGGTGCGTCAGGCCCTCCGCGAGTACGGCCAGCGATCGAATGCCGGTCGCGACGCGGAAGTGCTGCGGGAGTGGCTGGCCGCGACCACGGGCGAGTTGATGCCGCGACACCGGCCCGCGGCGCGATGGCTGATGCGTCAGCAGGACGCTCGGCACCTGACGGCGGATCGCGAGCTGCACGTGGCGCTGGACGGCACATTCGACGCCGTGATGCAGAAGCTCGAGCGCCGGCTTCGTCGCTTTCGCACCGTGGTGCACCTGGACACGGAACGTGCGGAACCTTCTTTGGCGGCACGGGTCGCCGAACGGGCCCGCGCCCAGGGAGCGGTGCTGCGTCACGCCTTGGAACGCGTGCAAGACGTGGAGGATGATGCGGCGATTCACGAGGCGCGCATCGCCGGCAAGCGATTGCGGTATCTGCTGGAGCCGTTGGTGGCCAGTCATCCCGCATTTCAGTCGCTGATCGACCGGCTGAAGGGGCTGCAGGATGCGTTAGGCGCCGTCCACGACGCGCACGTCTGGGGGGCGGCGTTGCATCGTACGTTGCAGCAGGCGGCGGATGAGGAAGGGCGGTCCTTGCAACGCGTGGCGACCGGCGCGGCCGCCCAGCGTGGCCGTTCGGCGCTGCCGTCGCGATCGGGACTCATGGCCTTGGCGGGCAAGATGCACGACCATGCCGCGCGTCAGTTCGACGTCTATCGCGCGGACTGGGTAGAGGGAGGTGGGGCGCAGTTCCAAAACGATCTGGAACAAGCGGCGCTGGCGCTGATGGCAGAGTCGCGCCCCTTGCCCGTCGAAATCGAGCGGAAGTACCTGCTCAAAGGCGTGCCGCGGCGTATGCCACGCGGGCGCGTGTCCGAGCTCCACCAGGGATACTTGCCGGGAGATCAGATCATCGAGCGCGTGCGGAAGAGCACGCGCGGTCGCCAGACCGCGTACACGCGCACCATCAAGTTCGGGGCGGGCGTCGTTCGGACCGAGGTGGAGGAACCGATCACGCGTGTGTTTTTTGAGCAGGTGTGGCCGCTGACCGAGGGCAAACGCGTCCTCAAGCGTCGTCATGCCGTGCGGCATGGTGGACACACGTGGGAGATCGACGTCTTTAGCGATCGCGCCTTGGTGTTGGCAGAGGTTGAGCTGTCGGCCGCCGATGAGCGACCAGCCTTTCCTCCGTGGTTGGTGCGATATGTGGTTCGCGACGTGACGGGTGAGCCCGAGTATCTCAACCTGCGACTGGCTCGGTAAGTCGCCACGGCTGGGTTGCGACGTCGTTAGCTTATGGTGCCACGGCGCGACGGATGGCGCGCCATTTACGTCTGCACTCACATTCGCGTGAAGATTTTCGTCGTCACGAACGACTTTTCGCCGCGTATTGGCGGGATCAACTACTACGTCGACCAGATGTTCCGGCACCTGCCGATTGGTGGAGCCGGCGGCGAGGTGACGATCTTCTCCTCCAAGTACGAGGGGTGGGAAGCCTTCGACCGGACGTATCCGCATGAGGTCGTGCGGATCGATACGGAGATGATGCTTCCGTTGCCGTGGGTGCGACGACGACTGCAGGACGAGTTACGGTCGCGTCGTCCGGATGTCGTGCTGTTCGGTGCCACGTGGCCGCTGGGTCACATGGGACCAGCCATCCGCCGCAAGCTCGACATCCCCTTCGGCGGCTTTACGCACGGGTTAGAGCTGACGGGAGCCCTTGTCCCCGGGATGCTCCATCACATTGGCCGGTCAGCCTCACTGCTCACGGCGGTGTCGGCGTGGGCGCGCGGCAAACTGGAGCCAGCCTTTGGATGGAAGGGGCGCATGGCGTTGCTTCCGTCCGGCATCGATACGGAGACGTTCCGCCCCGATGTGAGCGATGCCGTGGTGCGCGAGCGTCATGGCCTCGGCGACGCACCGGTGATTTGCTGCGTCTCGCGCATGGTGGCACGCAAGGGCCAGGACATGTTGATCCGAGCGCTGCCGGAAATCCACCGCGAGTTCCCCGACGTGCGCTTGTTGTTGGTTGGGCATGGTCCCTACGAGCCGGCGCTGCGGCGCCTTGCCGCAGCGACGCCGGGGAGTGACCGCGTGATTTTCGCGGGCGCCGTGTCGTACGAGGAACTTCCGGCGTATTTCCGCGCCGGGGACATCTTCGCCATGCCGTGCCGTTCGCGTATTGGCGGACTGGACATCGAGGCGTTAGGCGCCGTGTTTTTGCAAGGCGCGGCCGTGGGGCGGCCGGTGATCGCTGGTGATTCGGGCGGCGCGCCGGAAGCCATCCGACATGGTGAGACCGGGTTAGTTGTGGACCCCGAGTCGCCAACCCGCATTGCGGCCGCCATCCTGCAGCTGCTTCGCGACCCGGCTCAGGCGCGCGCATTCGGTGAAGCTGGCGCGCGCTGGGTGCACACCGAGTGGACGTGGGCCGCGATGGCGACGCGCCTCGACGGCTTATTATCCGCCGCCGTCAGGTAGCGCGCCGCCCGTCGACTCCTATACCTCGGCTAGGGCGATCGCGTGCTCGGCGGTTCCTCCGGCCAGTTCCAGGTACATCTCCTCGAGGCGATCCACGATCCCGTCCCAGGCGAAGTCCCGCGCGCGGTCCGAAGCCCGAGCGCCGAGTGCCGCGGCAAATGCGGGACGCTCCAAGAGGGTTCGCACGCCCTCAGCGAGGGCGGCCGGGTCCGCAGGGGCAACGAGCAGAGCTTCCACTCCGTCGCGCGCCACCTCGCGATAGCCGGGAATGTCGCTGGCGACAATGGGGAGTCCTGCAGCCATCGCCTCAACGAGCACGATGCCAAAGCTCTCTTGACCGGTCGCGGGGCTGATGAAGCAGTCTACCGCCTGATGGTAGGTGGGAAGGGCCTCGTCGGAGACACGTCCCAGCATGTGCACACGATCGCGCAGGTCGAGCGGCAGCTCTTCCAGCGCCACGCGGTCCGCTCCTTCTCCCACCACAATCAGACGGAGGTCTGAGTACTCCAGCGCCAGCGACTTGAAGGCGCGAACAGCGATTGGGAAGCCTTTGCGGGGCTCGAGCCTTCCCACGAACAGCAGCTTGCGTCCGGGGGGAAGATTCGCCGGCTTGGCGGAGGCGAACACGTCGACGTCAGCCCCATTCGGCACGATCGAAATAGGATCGTAGCCCATGCGCGAGCAGACCGAGTGTCGCGCGGCAGCTGACACCGCAATGCGGCGATCGACTCGCTTCCACACCGGGCGCAGCACCGGTGCAACGAGTGAGTAAATCCTGCCTTGCAGGTGGTCGCGCGTGAAGTAGGAATGGAACGTCCCGACAACCGGGGCACGCGAATAGAGCGTGGCGAACATAGAGGTGCCCGGCATCTGCGGTTCGTGGACATGCACGATGTCGGGCTTGAATCGGCGCAACGCGCGGCGAACGGCGCTCGCTGATGAGGGGCTCACGCAGATACGCGCCACGGAGCCGTTCGAGGGTACCGTGATGGTACCGCCGACGATCTCGACGCCTGGGATCTTATCCAGCCCGGCCCCGGGGGCGACAATCAGGACTTCGTGTCCGCGGCTCGTGAGATGATGTGAGAGCTGACGGATGTGGCCCTGAACACCGCCTGGCGCGTCCCAGCTGAATGGGCACACCTGTATGATGCGCATGCCGTCGCAGTGAGGGTGAGGTTGCGGTGGGCTTGCGGGTTCAACTGCGCGGGACGGACTGTCCCGCCTGACGATGACGAAGGTTGAAGAACTGGCCCGCCACGCCGGCTGCACAAATCAAAGCACCGGAGATACCAAGAGCCAGTCGGTACGGCTCATTCGCGCCAAGCCAAGACGCGAGCAGGATCCCCCCGCCGACCGCCAGAGAGCAGGTCATAAATGCTGCTCCCAGAACGAGATCGCGGGTTGAGAAGACAAACCCGCGGGACTTGGCAGGAGCGGCCTCATGCAGAAGTGTATCCTGCGAAACCATGATGGGACCTAACACGGCGCCTCCTACCACGGCAATCGGAATAAAGGTGGAAAAACTGAACCAAATACTCCCAATCACCATGAGCAGACCAACGACCGTCACGCTCCACAAGATGGTCAGCCTCTTATCCCACCGGCGACCAACAGTTCCGGTAGCAAGCGAGCCCGTGATCAAGCCGACGGCGAGCAACCCGCCCAAATACCCCACGCCGCGCGTGCCCTTTCCCATGACCGTTTGTACCGATGCCGTCATCACGACGTAGACAGAAGAAGCAAATGCTGCGAGCAGGACCACGGAAATGAAGGCGAAGCGAAGCGTGTCGTCGGTTCGCACAATCGCCAGGGTCGCGCGCACGTCACGTACGATCTCTCGCATACTCAGTTTCACGCGCCCCGATGACGCCGCCCCTTCGCTCGCGTCGTGCGCGGAACGATGGGCACCGCTCAGCATCGTGATCATGATGAGCGTGAGGACGGATACGAGATACGACGCGGAGTCCATGTAGAACCCTGCGGCATAGTCGCTCCAGCCGAACCGATGCCACACGCTCCACCCGATGGCGATGCCGCCGCCCACAATCCCTGCGACAGTGGCCACACGCCCAATGGACGTGAGCGCTGCGTTGGCGGCGAGTAACTGCGGCCGCAACACCAGGTCGGGAATCAGCGCCATCTTCGCGGCATTGAAGAAGAGGCCGAGGGCGAAGACACAAAACGCCACGAGATACACCGGCCAGAGGTGACCGGTGGCCGCGTACAACGAGGGTATCAGGGCGACCATGACTGTCCGCAGGGCGTCGCAGATGATCATCGTCAGGCGCTTGTCCCAGCGGTCCACCATGGCGCCGGCGATTGGGCCAAACACGATCACCGGAAGCGTGAATACCACCGAGAGCTTCGCCAGCTCAATCCCGCCACTGTTCGCCGTGGCTCCAGCTCCAACCAGCGCAATGAGGGCCATGTGGTGCAGTTTGTCGCCCAGCTGCGAGATCGTCTGACCGGCCACCAGGAGCGAGAACGGTGGACGCTTGAGCACGTCCATGATGCCATGGCCGTCGAGCGATTCTGTCGCCGCGGGGTCCGTCATGCCTCGCCCTTGGTCGCGCGCCAATCGGGTTGAAAGACGTACCATTCATCAGCATGCTCGGCCACCACGTCGGCCAATCGCGCAGTGATCCGACGCGTGAGTGCAGTTCGCGCCTCATCACTCCGGCCCTCCGCGAACATGGGCGCTTCGAAATGCACGACGTAGCGATTGTGTGCGCCTTTCGAGCGACACATGTACGCCACGACGATCGGTGCACCGGTCGCCATCGCGAGCGCGGCAGGTCCAACAGGTACCGGGCGCAGCCCACTTCCAAACGGGAGTATCTCGCCGCGCGTGCGCTCCCCAATGACACGGTCGGCCAGCAGTAGCACGAGCGCATTTTCCTTGAGGGCGGCGTAGGTACCGGTGCCAGCGCGGTTCAGACCGATCACCCGGAGTCCGGTTGCTTCGCGAACTGCCGACAGAGCATCGAACACTTCTGGAGCAAGGTTTTCGGCCACCGCATACGTGCGGTATCCTCGGGTGGCCAGGCAGGCACCGCCGAGGTCATACGGTCCCAGGTGTGCACTGATGACGAGGGCACCGTTCCCGCGAGCGAGGGCTTCGTCCAAGTGTTCCGTGCCCTCAAAACCCACGGTTCTGCCTAACTCCTCGCGGCTGGCGGTGGGAAGTCGGTACAGGTCGACAGCGGCGGCTCCGAAGTTGGCGAAGGTGCGTCGCGCCCATCGCCGTCGCTCAGCCGTCGAGAGTTCTGGTCGCAGGTAGGACAGGGATTCGAGCACGGTTCGTCGTCGACCGCTCGCGATGAGGTAGGCGCCGGACGCAATCGCCGCGGCCAAGACGCGTACCGGTCCGACAGGCACAACGCGCAGCATCCGCGTTGCCAGGCGGATGACACGGGCCGACGGAATCACGTGCTTGGCCGGGGAGCGGAATCAGGACCAGGCGTCATTCGATTCGCATTACGTCGCGTCCGGCGTCTTTGTGACCGGCGATCAGCGCTCAATCGACGGCCGGGACCACTAACGTGCGATCGATGACGACGGCGCCGTTGGGATTTGCCCCCAGCTTCTCGACCACGCGCAGGTGATACTGACCAGGATTGAGCTGGATGCTGCCACTGTAGGTCAGCAGACCTGGAGCAACCGCGCAGGTGCGGATTGGATTCTGGATGACGTTCATGGTGACCTCCAACCCCGCAGGTGCAACGCCGGACGATAACGTGGATCCGCAGAGGCTACCGAAGGCCTGCCGGTACACGTAAATCGCGCGAGCGGCGACGGCGACGGAATCGAAGGTCGGTGAGCCTGGTGCCGGGGACAGGGTTTCGGCGTACTGGAAGCTCACCAGCACCGGCTGATTGGGGTCGTTTCCGCCACCGCAGGCCCACAGGAACGCCGTCAGACCGACCACCAGCAGGACACGCATAAGGACTCCACGTCGGGTACATCGGTCGTCGGACCTTGTTGCGCGACGACCGACATGGATGATAGCACCTTGTCGAAAACCGGGTACAGGGCGATTGTCCCCGTCTTCACGCGGAATCCTGCCACGGTCACACGGAACAATCATGGGACAAGAGGTATCGTGCACATTGATCCGGGGCCGCACGCGCCATGCTGGACGGGCGCATTTGGAAGGCGACCACCTGCTGTTTCGCGGTGAGGCGGAGCGGGTCAAGGTCGTATTCAAGGACCTAACGAAGGTCTCCGCGCGCGCCGGCCGTCTGTCGCTCACGTCGGGGAGCGGCACCATCACGCTGGAGCTAGGCGCGGTGGCCGAGACGTGGGCGGGGAAGATCCTCAATCCGCGATCGCTGATGGACAAACTGGGCGTGAAGCCGGGTATGCGCGTTGCCGTCGTGGATGTGGAGGACGCGGATGTGCTGCGCCAGCTTCGGGACGTCTGCTCCGATGTGCGCGTTGGCACGGTGCCGCGCGACAGTGATGTCATTCTGTTTGGCGTGGAGCGCGCCTTGGGCCTTCGCCGGCTGGGCACGTTGAAAGGGCTGATGAAGCCGGCGGGGGCAATCTGGGTCGTGCACCGAAAGGGCAAGGACGCGACGCTTCGGGATGTCGAAGTCTTTGCCGCCGCCAAAGAGGCCGGGTTAGTCGACAACAAGGTCGCATCGTTTTCGGCCACCCATACCGCCGAGCGCTTGGTGATCCCCGTGCGCGATCGACCGAAGTCCTAGACGTCCGTCAGCAACAACGCAGCGTCGCTGACGCGCGACCCAACGCGCCTCAGGTGCGTCGCGCTTCCACGCGCATCGTAATCCGGCTTTTCGGACGCAGCGTGATAATGGGACGTGGCGGCACCGTTTCCCCTGACGAACGAAATCGCCAGCGCTGACCAATCGTGGCCAGGACCAGGATTCCTTCCATCCAGGCAAACGGCTCGCCGATGCAGACGCGGGCACCGCCGCCGAAAGGGAAGTAGGAGAACTTGAAGCGTTCCGTCGGTGCATCAGCGGCCCAGCGGTCGGGATCGAAGCGCTCCGGATCCGGGAACCAGCGGGCGTCGCGGTGAACGATCCACTGCGACATGAGGACAATCCCATTGGCGGGAATACGGAATCCGCCAATGACCACGTCTTCCAGGGCGCGACGCCCAATGATCCATGCCGGAGGAAAGAGCCGCATGGCCTCCGTCAGCAATTGCCGGGTGTACGGCAGCTGCAACAGTGTGTCCGCTGTCAGCGGCGTGTTGGGAAGGCGGTCCAGCTCCCGATGCCAACGCGCCTCGATCTCCGGATGCTGCGCCAGCAGGTACCACGTCCAGCTCAGTGCTACCGCCGTGGTCTCATGTCCCGCGATGAAGAGCGTCAGCGCCTCGTCGCGGATCTGGCGATCCGTCATCCCCGTGCCGTCGCCTTCGGTGTCGCGTGCCTGCAGGAGCATGGACAGCAGGTCACCGGTGTCGGCACCGGTCGTACGGCGCTCGGCCAGCACGCGATAGATCGTCTGCTCCAATCGCGAGCGCCCGCGGCGGAAACGAATGCTGGCCGGCAGCGGCAACCATTGCAGCAACTGGCCGAGGGGAAGAAAGGCGCTCATCCGGAACGCGGAGAATGCGTCGTTCAAGGCGTCACCGATGTCGCGTGCTTCGCCCTCGACGTCCGCATCGAAGAGCGTCTTGCCAACGATCGCGAGCGTGAGGGCCATCATGTCCGCATGCACATCGATCGTGTCGCCACTCGTCCATTTCTGCGAGCGCCGCCTGGCGTATTCCACCATGGTTTGCGCGTACGCGGCAATGCGCTGCCGATGAAAGGCCGGCTGCATCAGCCGACGTTGGCGCAAATGAAAATCACCCTCGCTGGTGAGCAACCCGTTGCCTAACAACACCCGGGCACGCTCCAAGGCTCGTCCCTTCTTAAAGCTGCGTTGTTGCGTCACCAGCACGTCCCGAATGGCTTCGGGGTGCGAGACCAGATACATCTCTTCGCCGCCTAACCGGAAGCGGACCACGTCTCCATACGTCCGCGCCAGTTCAGTGAGAAAGTCCAGCGGCTCGCGGACCATGCGTAGCACATGACGGCCGGGCAGTGACGCTCGCGGCCCAGGAGGCAGGGCGCCGAGCGACACTGTGGCGTCGTGTGGCATGGTCGAACCGGTCACTTCACCCCGAACGTTAGGGTGGCCCATCGACTCTCGTGCGTGAGACCATCGTGGGGCGCTTTTTCCATACGGATGAACTTCACGTACCAGATCCCAGGTGCCGTGAGGGTGATCGATGCCGTGCCGTTGGCGTCCGCGCGAACCGTCTGCACCGGCAGCCTGGACCCGTCGCCCTGGCGGCCACCGGCGATGACAACAACGTTCGCCGCCGCCGTCCCGCCCAGAAGGCAACGCACGGTCAGCTTGTCGCCAACCTTTAAGGCATACGGGTTCTGCGATGGGACAATCTCGGCGGGATATCCAAGCTCCGTCGCGTAGTCCTCGGTTCGCTGGTCACCGACTTGGAAGATCGCCTTCACGTGCTTGTGGTATCGCTCATTCGACGACAGCCCCAACTCACCGTCGCGCTCTCGCTGGGCAAGCACGTCGCCTAGCCCCTCATCTTTCAAGTAGGCGTTGAAGTCCTTGGCGGGAAGCTTGAGTTCGCGCGGCAAGGTGGACGCTCCCAGCACGTACGTTCCGGGTTTCGTGACCTTGGCCGTGACAAAACCTGACTTGCCGCCGGGTGCGGGAGTCCACGCCGAGGTGTCGATGACGGTTCGCGCGCCGCCGCCAACCAGTGAGACGTCGCGAAGGCGATCGCGGGTGATGAAGTTCTCGCTGGTGGAGAACGTTCCGTTCAAGACCGCGACTTTGACAGATCGGTTCGGCGCGATGAAGTAGTCAGCGAGCTTAAGAAACAGGTCGTGGGCTCGCAGCAGGGAGGTGACGGAGGCGAGCAGGACGACGGCGAGGAAGGTACGGCGCATGTGGTGCCTCGAGAGTTCGATCGGGCGGACCATGCGGGCAGAATGGCCCAACGTCAAGTCGGAAGGCGGTGAGACTTGCGACCGTCGAATTTCCGCCGTATGACCAAACGATTCGCTTGTCGATCACCTTCAAGATGGATTGCCGTCATGCGCACTGACCGTTCGCTCACGCGTTGCGCCGTACTTCTCGCGTCTCTATGTCTGGCGTCGTCACTCGCTGCGCAAGTCGCCGGTGACACAACGAAGAAGACGGCGCCGAACAGTGACCTGCCGCTGGTGCCGACCCGTCCACTCACGTTCACCACGGACGAGGGGACGTGGATGTCGCTGGATGTGTCGCCCGATGGGCGGACGGTCGTCTTCGACTTGTTAGGCGACCTCTATACGGTCCCTCTGGCCGGCGGCGCGGCGACGCGGATCAGCGGGGGTTCGGGATTCGACGGACAGCCACGCTACGCGCCGGACGGCAAGCAGATCGTGTTTGTCAGCGATCGCTCGGGCAGCGAGAACCTTTGGCTGATCGATGCCGATGGCCGCAATCCTCGGCCGCTGACGAAGGGGAGCGGTTTTGCCTATGTATCGCCGGACTGGACACCCGATGGGAACTACGTGGTGACCTCGAAAGGGGCCGGCACACTGGACCTCTGGATGATTCACAAGGATGGCGGCGCAGGATTCAAGCTGACGGGGCAGGCGCCGGCAGCTGGTGGCGGTGGCGCTCCGGGCGGTGGAGGCGGGCCGAATCATTTCATGGGCGCCAATGTCAGTCCCGACGGGCGATACATCTACACGAATGCACGGACTGGTGGCGCGCAGTACAACCAGATGTTGGGGAGCGCCTACCAGATCTATATGTATGATCGCGAGACGGGGCGGAACTTCTCGCGGACGCAGAATCTCGGCGCGGGCATGCGACCGGCGGTGAGTCCCGACGGTCAATGGCTGGCCTACGCTTCTCGCAAGATGGCAGTGACGGGCTTGAAGCTGCGCAATCTGGTGACGGGCGATGAGCGTTGGTTGCTCACGCAGATCCAGCGCGACGACATGGAATCGCGCGCCTCGCGGGACGCCTTGCCAGGATACGCGTGGACGCCCGATTCGCGCGAGATCGTCATTGCGCATCATGGCAAGATCTGGCGAGTGGACGTGAGCACCGGAAAGGAAACGGCGGTGCCATTCACGGCACAGGTCGACCTGATGTTAGGCGAGTTGGCGCATTTCGACTATGAAATGAACGACAGCGTCCTGACCGTGCGGCAGATTCGGGGCGCGCGTCCGTCGCCCGACGGGAAGCAGCTGGTCTTCTCGGCGCTCGACAAGTTGTGGATGTTGGACCTGCCGAACGGAGCGCCGCGGCGCCTGACGACGTCCACAGAAGGCGAGCACTCACCCACGTGGTCACCGGACGGAAAGTTCATTGCCTATGTCACGTGGACCGAAGATGGCGGCGACATTTATCGGGTCGCGGCGGATGGCAAGAGCAAGCCAGAGCGCCTGACGACGCAGCGGGCCTTCTACGAGAGTCCGGCGTACAACTCGGTTGGCACGCGCATCGTGGCCGCGCGTGGGTCGCGTGCCCAGCGTGAGATCCGTAATGACGAGATCAATGGCGGACTCACGATCATGGAACTGGTGTGGCTGCCGGCGACGGGCGGCGCGACGCGGCTCATCACGCCGTTGAACAACTTTGGCCAGCCGCATTTTACCTCCGACACGACGCGCCTCTACGTCTATGAGAGTGCCGACGGCCTGACCTCACTACGCTGGGATGGGACGGATCGGAAGGTCCACCTGAAAGTGACCGGTTTTCTGGCGCCAGGTGGCGGGCCGAACGCGCAGCCCCGCCAGGCGGATGACGTCCAGATTGCTCCTGACGGCACGCAAGTGCTGGCGCAGATCGACAACAAGTTGTACCTGATGCCCATGCCACTGACCGGGGGACAAGTCCCGACGGTGAGCGTGAACCAGGGGGCGAATGCCGCGGTACCGGCGCGGCGGATCACTCGGACGGGGGGTGATTTTGTCGGATGGAATGCCGACGGTCGTGGCTTCTACTATTCTCTGGGTCGCTCATTCTTCTCGTACAACCTGGCGGCGGCAAACGCCGCCGTGTCCGACTCCGTGGCAAAGGGAAAGGACGCGCCGAAGCGTCCGGCGTACGAAGCGACCCGCACCGATGTGAACATCCACACGCCGAAGGACCGACCCTCCGGCACCGTGGCCCTTCGGAATGCACGCATCATCACGATGAAGGGGGACGAAGTCATCGAGCGTGGCGATGTGGTCGTCAGCAACAACAATGTAGTGGCCGTCGGACCGGTCGGTGGGGTGACGATCCCGGCGGGGGCACGCTCGATTGACGTCAGTGGCAAGACGATCATGCCAGGGCTGGTCGACATTCATGCGCACATGTGGCCGCTGTGGGGGGTCCACGCGACGCAGCCCTACATGTACTTGGTGAACCTGGCGTACGGCGTGACGACCACGCGCGACCCGCAAACATCAACCACCGACGTGCTCTCGTACGGCGACTTGGTGGAAACGGGTGACATGCTGGGGCCTCGCGTCTATGCGACGGGGCCCGGTGTCTTCCAATGGGACGACGTGTCGAGCGCCGAGGATGCCCGGGAGGTCATGAAGCGGTACTCCGACCACTACCAGACCCAGACGCTCAAGCAGTACATGGCGGGGGATCGCAAGCAGCGCCAGTGGATCATCATGGCGGCACGGGAGCAACGGATCACGCCGACGCTAGAAGGTGGACTGGATTTCAAGAAGAACCTGACGGAGGCGATGGATGGGTATGCGGGCATCGAGCACACCTTGCCGATTGCGCCGTTGTACAAGGATGCCGTCCAGCTCTTTGCCCGTAGTGGTACGACCTGGACGCCGACCCTGCTGGTGCAGTATGGCGGACCGTGGGCTGAGAACTGGTGGTACGAGCACTACGACATCTTCTCGGACGCCAAGCTTCGCCGGTTCACGCCGTTCTCGGAACTGGAGCGGCGCGGGCTGCGTCGGCCGGGGTGGTTCCGTGACAACGAGTATTCGTATCAGCTGTTTGCCGAGCAAGCGCGCAAGGTGGTGGAAGCTGGCGGGCGCGTCGGTTTGGGCGGCCACGGTCAGCTCCAAGGCCTTGGTGTGCACTGGGAGTTGTGGAATATCGCCAGCGGCGGCATGAAGCCGATGGATGTGCTGCGGGTGGGGACGATCTTTGGCGCCGAGGCGATTGGCTTGTCGCGCTACATCGGCAGCGTAGAAGCGGGGAAGTGGGCCGACCTGATTGTGCTGGATCGCAATCCACTGGACGACATCAAGAACACGAACTCCATCCGGTACGTGATGAAGAACGGACGGTTGTACGATGGCGAGACGTTGTCAGAGGTCTGGCCGCGTCAACGCGACGTGCCCAAGTCCTGGTGGATGACGAATGACGTAGTGACGCCGGGGGAGATTCGTTAGGCGTCGTACCGGCCAGCTAAAAGACGCCGAGTCCGGGTTCCGGCTCGCTGGAGTAGCCCACGGCCACAACGCCGGTGGGTGACACGGCGCGTACCGGTCGTCGGGCGCCCTTGGCCTCGTACATCGCGCGATCCGCGGCTTGGATGGCGTCATCCAGCGTATCGCGCGAATCGTACGGGGCACAACCGTAGCTGACGCGTACAGGGAGCAGGATGCCAGCGTATGAGAGCGTGGCGCCGGTGGCCAGTGCCTTATCCATGATGCAGCGCGCGCTCGTCTCGTCGGAGCCGGGAAGGATGACCAGGAACTCGTCGCCGCCCCATCGATAGAGGGCGTCGTCCGCACGCAGTACGTTGGAGACGGATTGCGACACGTGCCGCAGCAGCGAGTCACCGGCCGTGTGCCCGAGTGAGTCGTTGATGGGCTTGAGGTGGTCGACGTCGATGAGGGTCACGGTGCCGCTGATCTTCATGGCGGCTTCCAGGCCCATGCCCTCGGAAAAGGCCTGGCGGTTCAATGCACCGGTCAGTGGGTCGTACATCGCGGCACGCCGGAGCGCCGCGTGTGCTTCCTGCAGACGAGCATGGGCGTCACGCGACTCCTGCGTGGTCCGCTCCATCAGCAGCGCCACCATGGCGTACGCCATGAGGGTTTGCAGGATCGCGTCGAAGTACGAGTTGAAGCGCGGTATCCAGGAGAGCCAGGCCTTGAAGAGATCCAGCGCCGTCAGGCTGAACGCCACCCCGTATATGGTCCAGAGGATGGCATGCGCGCCAAGGGCGACGGCGAGCAGCAGCGTGCCGGTCGAACGACGGTGCGACGTACCGACGAGCAGGGTAACCGCGCTGATGGTGAACGCGGGCACGGCGACCACGCTCTGTACGATCATGATCCCGTTGAGTGGCGTGATCATCGCCACCACGACGGTCGCCAAGGTCAGGGCCGCGAGCCCTAGGTGCGACGTGGACGGGAGCTTGGCATCGGGTGCGCGAAACCAGCGAACACCGGCCACCAGGAGCGCGAGAAACCAGAGCTTCGTCGTGGCGTAGGTGAGATAGAGGAGTCGGACGATCACGTCGGACTCGCCACGCTTCCAAAGATTCAGTCCATCGCCAACGTGCGAATAGCGTAGGACGATGGCGGTGAGCCCAACCGCCAGCACCAGCCAGGCGTTGGTCCAGTAGCGAAAGTGTGTGGCGGTGCGCTGTTCGGCGGACAGCAACAACATGAGCAGCAGGATGAGCACGGTGCTCCCCAGCTGCGTGAGGGCTCCGGCGAGCCCGAGTGCGACGACGATATCCGCTGACATGTAGGTAGGTGGGCAGGCGGGCCGGTGACCCGACACGCGCCCAGAACGATGACGAGTGCACTATTTTCGTCGTCACAAGCCCCTGTCCCCGGGGCACTTGAGACCCCAGCTGCTAGGGGCTTTCTGGGGTTGGCGCGACCGGGAGACGGGCCGGGTGGGGCCACCCCGCACCAGGCCCACTCGCGCGATGGCTGAGCCATGGGGGAGGCTGGCGGGGTGACAGTGTCGTGTGCGTTTCGGTGTTGGGCGACGCCGAGTGATGCGCTGGGGGTGACGAAGCGTGAATGGCCGCAAGCGAGGGCGTGCGGTGGCATTGGTGTGGCAGCCACGTCACGAAACCGGGACGTATGCAAGTACGTACTTGCACGCCATGAGGCGCCCGACTACTCATTCGACCCCTATGATCAGCCGCGAAAAACTACTTGAAGCTGCCGCACGGGTGTATGCGGAAGCGGGCTTCCGCGGTTCCACCACGCGACGCATTGCCGAAGAGGCGGGGGTGAATGAAGTCACCATCTTCCGGCTGTTCGGATCCAAGGGCGCGCTGTTGGAGGAGGCCATCCGTCATTTCGCCCCCAGCAGCACGGCGGAGCTGCTGCCGTCGATTCCGATCGATCCACAGTCGGAGCTGACGGTCTGGGCCACGGTACAACTCGATTTTCTCCGTCGCCATGGCGGGATGATCCGCAAGGCGATGGCTGAGGTCGAGGAAATGCCCGAGATGGGAACCCAGACGTGCGAAGGTTGTATGCGCGGTCACACGCAGTTGCGCCGCTACGCCCGCAAACTGGCCGAGCGCTGGGGGCACGCGCGGGACGTGGATATCGAAGCGGCGGTGGCCATGCTGCTTGGGGCCATCCTCTCGGACGCGATCGCCCGCGATGTGATTCCGGCGGGGTTTCCCGCCGCGAGCAAGGCAGCGGCCGCGTATGTCCGCGTATTTCTGCGCGCCATGGGGGCGCCCGCCACGGCCAGTCCCTCGCGCCGCAAGACGGCCAGCCGTCTGGCCGCGCGAGCCTAACGAACCACAGGGGATTCTATGATCTGCATATTCTCGCGCCGTTGCCTTGCGGTCGCCGTCCTGGCGCTGGGGCCGATGGCGTCACTGAGCGCCCAAGGGGGCCGCAACCTGTCCCTGGACGAAGCGCTGAGCATCGCCAGCACGCAGAGCGAGGCCGTGCGCATTGCGCAGGCGGGGGTGCTCCGCGCCCAAGGCCTACAGCTGCAAGCGCGCTCCCAGTACCTGCCGCAGCTCTCCGGCACGGCGACCTACACGCGCACGCTCAAGTCGCAGTTCGAAGCGCTGCGCTCGTCGGCGCCAACGCCGCCGGCCTCGGTACCGCCGGTGCCGCCGCATGACACCACCACGTACTACACGCCCTGCACCCGCTACCTCGCGGGCGGCACGGCAACGGAGGCGGAGAAGATCCAAGGGCTGGAACGCTTCGCGGCCTGTTCGTCGTCCGGGAGCGGTGGCATCGACTTCTCCAAGGTGGGCTTCGGATCGGCGAACCAGTATTCGTTAGGCCTCAGCGGATCGCTCACGGTCTATAGCGGGGGACGTGTCCAGGCCCAGAATCGAGCGGCGGCCGCGGGCCGGCGCTCCGCGGACGTTGAAGTGGCATCGCAGCGGGCCAAGCTCGCGCTGGATGTCACCGAGGCATACTTCGACGCCGTCCTTGCCGATCGGCTGGTGGCCATCGCCGAGTCATCGCTCACGCAGACCGAGAGTGTGTTGAAGCAGACCCGGATTGCCCGGCAAGTGGGCAATCAATCCGAGTTTGACCTGCTGCGGGCCCAAGTGTCCCGTGACAACCAGATGCCACAAGTCATCAACGCGCGTACGGGCCGCGACCTGGCCTACCTGAAGCTGAAGCAGTTGCTGAACATCTCCTACGCGGAGCCGGTCAGCCTTACCACGACCCTGGCCGACGACAAGTCGCTGGTGAGCCTGACGGCGAACGAACTGCAACCGTCCGCCGCGGCACCGGATACCTCAGTGGAGAATCGCGCACCGGTCCGTCAGGTGATCGAAGCCATGCGGGTGCAGGAAGCCAACCTGGCTGGCGCGAAGTCCGAGTGGTTGCCGACGATCACGCTGTCGTCGCAATACGGGCGTGTGGCCTTTCCCTCGAGCGGTGTGCCAAACTGGTCGAATTTCCTGACCAACTGGACGGTCGCCGTGGGAGCCTCGCTCCCGCTTTTCACTGGAGGGCGGACGAAGGGGGAGAAGATGGTGGCAGAGGCGGGCGTGCGTGACGCGCAAGCGCGGGTCGACCAGACGCGCGAGCTGGCGGCCTTGGACGCCCGTCAGGCGATCGCTCAGCTCGAACAGTCACAAGCCGCGTTGTCGGCGTCGATGGGGACGGCGGAGCAGGCGGCGAAGGCGTACAACATCGCCGAGGTGCGCTATCGGGAAGGGATCTCCACGCAGATTGAGCTCAACGATTCCCGCATCCTGTTGGAGCAGGCATCGGCGAACCGGGCGTCCGCCGTCCGCAACCTGCAGGTCTCGCGCATGCGGATTGCCCTGCTGAAAGACTTGCCGTTAGGCGTGGGTGGCGTGCAAACGCCATCGCTTGGTGGTGCGGCGGCCGGGGCGACAAGCGGCAATGGTTTTGGAGGCGCGATCGCCCCCAATGGCAGCGGAACACCGAGTGCCGCGCAGCGCGCAGCGGCGTCTGCGGCCACGTCAACCATCCCCCAATAGAGGTTGACGATGCATACACGAACGCAGGACATACACGACGACTTTCGGGAGATGCCCCCCATGTCAGGTACATATCGGGTTGTTCGACTCCTCTTGCCGGCACTGGCCATCGCCTCGATGGCTGCTTGCGGGAAGGGCTCGTCCGACGCCCGCGCTGAGAGCACGCCGCCCACGGCGGCAGTAGGACCGGAGAATGTGATCACGGTGTCGACGGCTGAGTTATGGAGCGGCCCTTCGATCTCCGGCTCGATTCAGCCCGAGCGGGACGCGACGCTGCGTGCGCAGCTCGGTGGGCCGGTCCTGGCCGTGTTGGTCGATCAGGGGACGCCGGTTCGGACTGGCCAAGTGCTGGCCCGTGTGGACGACCGCTCCGTGCGCGATGCCTTCTTGTCGGCACGGTCGGGCTTTACCACCGTGGAGAACGCGGCACAGATGGCTGCTCGTGAGCTGCAACGTGCGGAACGGTTGAACGCCTCTGGGGCGATCGCCGATCGTGACTTGGAGCAGGCGCGATGGAACAACACGTCGGCCCAATCGCAGATGGCGGATGCCCAGGCGCGGCTGACGCTGGCCCAGAAGCAGCTGGACGACGCGCAGGTGCGCGCGCCATTCAGCGGCATCGTCGGCGCCAAGATGTCCTCCACGGGCGACGTCGTGCAGATCGGCACGGCGATGTTCAGCGTGGTGGACCCGAGTTCGATGCGGTTGGAGGCCAGTGTCCCCGCGTCGCAGCTGACGACTATCCACACCGGCGCGCCGGTTACCTTCACGGTGAGCGGTTATCCGGGCAAGACGTTTGCCGGCAAGGTCACGCGCATCAAGCCGATTGCCGACCAGGCGACCGGTCAGGTCGGCATCACGGTGTCGATCCCGAATGCCAAGGGCGCGCTGGTTGGCGGGCTCTTTGCCGAAGGGCGGGTGGGCAGCGCGCGACGCGAAGGCATGGTGGTGCCATCCAGTGCCGTCGACGTACGAGGACTCAAGCCCACCGTGTTGCGCCTGCAAGGCGGAAAGGTCGAGCGGGTGGAAGTGGAGCTCGGCATCAAGGACGAGGAGTCCGAACGTCTCGAGGTCCTGAAGGGCTTGGCGCGTGGCGACACGCTCCTGATCGGTGCAGCGCAAGGCTTGACCCCGGGGACGGCCGTTCGCGTGAACGCACCGTCCGACCGTCCCGTCACCAAGAACTGATCGCTCACCCCAGCGCAGACTCTCGTTATGCTGATTTCTGATTTTGCGATCAAACGACCACTGATTACGGTCGTGGCAATGTTGACCCTGGCGGTGTTCGGGGTCTTTGCCCTGTTCAAGCTGCAGACCGACGAGTTCCCGGACGTGGCACCACCGGTGGTCACGGTGGGGCTCGTGTATCCGGGGGCATCACCCGACGGCGTGGAACGCGAAGTCCTCGATCCGATCGAAGAGGCGCTGTCCGGCATGTCGGGTGTAAAGAAGGTCCTTGGCTCGGCGCAGGATGGCTTTGCCTCCATCATGGTCGAGTTCCAATTCGACAAGCCGCTGCAGGAAGCGACGCAGGATATCCGCGACGCGATCTCCGGCATCCGCAGCGACCTGCCAACCGAGATGGAAGAGCCGATCATCAAGAAGTTCAACGACACGGACCGGCCGATCGTCTCGCTGGCGCTGTCGTCGAACAGCCTGACGTCCGGTGAGCTGACTCGGCTTGCCGATCCTGGCATGACGCGGGAGTTCCGGTCCATCCCGGGCGTGGCAGAGGTGGAGGTGCCGGGCAAGGTGGAGCGCGAGCTTACGGTGCAGATCAAGCCCGAGGCCTTGCAGGCAGCGGGGATCGGCGTCTCCCAGGTGGTCCAGGCGTTGCAGCTGCAGAATCTCGCGGCCCCCGTGGGCAGCATCAAGGGATCGCTGGATGAGAAGTCGATCCGGCTCAAGGGACGGCTCGGCACACCGGAAGAGTTTGCGCAGATCGTGGTCGTGGAGCGGAATGGTCAGCTGGTGCGGCTGGGACAAGTGGCGGACGTCATCGACGCCACCGAAGAAGCGCGGACCGGTGCGCTCTTCAACGGCCGCGAAGCCGTCGGTATCGACATCAAGAAGTCGGCGGGCTACAGCACCACTACCGTGGCAGCGGAGGTGTTGACCCGCGTGGAGTCCATTCGCAAGGGATTGCCGACCGGCGCCACGCTGGACGTCGTGAAGAACAGCGGGGATCGCGTCGAACACTCGGTAAGCAACGTGAAGGTTGCCTTGCTCGAAGGCGCGCTGTTGACGGTGTTCGTGGTCTTCCTGTTCCTGAACTCCTGGCGGTCGACGGTGATCACGGGGTTGGCGCTGCCGGTGTCGGTACTGGCGTCGTTCATCGCCGTTTGGGCCATGGGATTCAAGCTGGAAACGATGTCGCTGCTCGGGCTTTCATTGGCGATCGGCATCCTGATTGACGACGCGATCGTGGTTCGAGAGAACATCGTGCGCCATGTGGAAATGGGAAAAGACCATTACAAGGCGGCCCACGATGGCACGGATGAGATCGGGCTCGCCGTGGCGGCGACGACGTTCTCGATTCTCGCGGTCTTTGTCCCGATCGGCTTCATGCCCGGAGTTGGTGGCCAGTGGTTCAAGCCGTTTGCGCTGACGATCGCGTGCTCGGTAGCGGTGTCGTTGTTCGTGTCCTTCTCACTGGACCCCATGCTGTCCGCGTACTGGCCGGATCCGCATCGCGCCGAGCATGAGAAGTGGTGGATCACGAAGCAGCTGGACAAGTTCAACCACTGGTTCAATCGTCAGGCACAGAACTACAAGCGAGTGATCGCCTGGGCACTCGACCATCGCGCGGCGGTGGTGGTGATCGCCTTGGGCACGCTGATCGGTGCGTTCACGCTGCCCACGAAGGGATTGACCGGTCTCGCCGTTGCCATGCTCGGACTGGTCCTGGCGCTGTTCATCATGTCGCGGTCCACGCGCTGGTACGTTCGGATTGCCGGCGTGGCGGCCGGCGTCGCGGTCGCCGTGGTCCTGATGCCGATGGTGCCAAGCTTCCGGAATGTCGGGTTCGGGTTTGTCCCGGAGGATGACCAGTCGGAGATCAACGTCACGGTGGAAACGCCGCCAGGCTCCAACCTGGAGTACACGCGGTTGAAGGTGGACGAAGCCACACGGATCGTGAAGTCGCACAAGGAGGTGCGATACACCTACGCCACGTTAGGCGGCGGGGTGGGCGGGGCGGTGGACAAGGCGTCGGTGTACGTGAAGTTGGTGCCCAAGAACCAGCGCACGATGACGGTAACGCCGTTTGCAGCTATTGTGCGGCGTGAGATGGGGGCGATTGCCGGCGCCAACGTGTCGGTGCTGGCCGCTGACTGGGGGGGCGGACGCAAGCAGGTGCAGCTGGAAATCCGCGGCAACGACCCCGTCGTGCTGAACAACTTCGCGCAGGAGGCCTACAAGGTAGTGAAGGCCGTTCCCGGTGCGGTGGACGTCGGGTTGTCTTCCAAGGGCCAGCGTCCGGAGCTGAACGTCGAGTTGAACCGCGGCCTCGCCAATTCGTTAGGTCTTACGGTGGGTCAGATCGCGCAAGCGCTGCGTCCAGCGTTCGCCGGCATTGATGCCGGCGACTGGGTGGACCCGAGCGGCGAAACCCGCGATGTGGTGGTTCGCTTGTCGGAAGAAGCGCGCCGGCGTGCGGCGGACCTGCGGCAGCTACCGTTGGTGGTGGTGGGTCCAAATCAGGCGCCAGCCACCATGCCGCTCGGACAAGTGGCGAACATCACGGAGGGCATTGGTCCGGCGGTGATCAACCACCTGAATCGCGACCGGAACGTCATGATCGAGTTCAATATCGACGGGCGGTCGATGGGCGAAGTGACGAACGACGCCCTGGCCACGGTGTTGAAGCTGGGACTGCCGAATGGCATTCGCGTGAACAAGGGCGGTGAAGCCGAGCAGCAGGGCGAGGTCTTTGGCCAGATCTTCTTCGCCTTGGGCGTGGCCATCATGCTGATGTACCTGATTCTCGTCATGCAGTTCGGGTCTTTCATCGATCCGCTGGCGATCTTGCTGTCGCTGCCGTTGTCGTTGATCGGCGTCTTCCTGTCGTTGTCGATCACGGCCAACACCATCAACATCATGAGCCTGATCGGGGTGATCCTGCTGATGGGCATTGTGGCCAAGAACGCCATTCTGCTGATCGACTTTGCCAAGTGGGCGCGCGAGGAACGCGGTGTCCCACTTCGCGATGCGCTGATCGAGGCCGGATCCATCCGGCTCCGACCGATCCTCATGACTACCTTTGCGCTCATTGCCGGCATGATTCCGGTGGCCATGGGCCGCGGTGAGGGGGCGCAGTTCCGCGCGCCGATGGGTATTGCGGTCATCGGTGGCGTGGTGACGTCTACTGTCCTCACTCTGTTGGCGATTCCGACCTTCTATGAAATTTTGGACGAGTGGCGGACCGCCTTGGGTCGGAAGTTCGGGTTCCGGGTCAAGCAGCAGACCGCCGAACATCGGGTTCCGCTAGGGGCGGTGGCTGGGGACTAGTCCGTCGGGTCCCCGACGCAGTACGTAGGAAAACGGTCGCGTCGAGGTCTGTCGGCGCGACCGTTAGTGTTCTATCCGCCGCCCCATGAGCGTCTCAAGGGGGACGGATGATTGCCTGATGCGGTACTCGTCGGCAGCGTTCAGTGTCCTCCATGGCCATGCGCACGGCGACCCGTCGCGCGGTCCGGCCTAACCTTTTTTCACTCCAATCCCGTACGTCTGTTCGTGTTGCTCCCCAACGCTTTCCTGATGGTTGTCGCAGCCAAGCCCCTCCTGGCGAAACTGGAGGCGTTCTGGGCGTACGTGACACTGGGGGCGTCGGCCATTGTCACGGAGGAGTTGGCACCGCTGGTTGGGGGATTTGCCGCGGAGCAGGGGCACCTGGGTTTCAAACGGGCGGTCATCGCGTGCGCCGTTGGTGTGTGGGTGGCTACGACGTTGCTATACCTGGTGGGTCGCTGGCGAGCCGCGTGGGTGCGATTGAAGCTGCGACGGTCGCCGCCGGTGGTGAAGAAGCTGTTGCGTGCCATGCGCTGGAATCCGTGGCGCAGCACCATTTTGGCGCGCTTCATTTTTGGTGGACGTATAGCCGTTCCCCTCGCCTGTGGGGCGGCGCACGTCCCGATGTGGATTTTCCTGACCGGAAGTGCCATCGCGGCCGCCGCCTGGGCTGCCTTGTTCACCGCGTTAGGCTGGTTCTTTGGTGAAAGCGCCGTGCTGGTGATTGGACACGTCCGACGGTACGAGGACCAACTGGTACTCCTGCTGATCGCCATCGCGCTGGCGGCCTTTCTCTGGCTGCGTCGTCGACAGACCAAGGACGTGGCGGCCAATGCCCAAGCTGCGGGGACGGACGACGGCTCCAGCTAAACGTCGATGCGTCAGGGCCTCAGCGCCAACGAAAGCTGCGTTGCGGACAAGTCATTGAGTGCGAGAGAAGGGCGCACAACATTCGGTTCATCACTCGTCGTCGGGGAGGTGGCCGGTGGCGAGTGTTTGGAAGGCAGAGCCATCTCTTGGGTGTCATCATGAACGGAATTCGGGTCCTTCGATTCATTGCACTGGCGGGCGTCGTCGGCGCCTGCGGGGCGTCGTGTCGTTCTGCCGTTGATGGGCCGATCGGGTTGCTGCCTTACGCATCGGCTACCCAGTCGTGCGGGCCGGCCGATGGACCCGCTGTCGCGATCCTGCTGTCGGCGAACGCGGATGTCACGTCGGCGAATCCGTCGTATCCGCTGGTGCGAGTCACGATCTGGCGAAGCCTGTCGGATGCACGGGGAAAAACGGTGCAACTCGGCGGCAACGATGGCTTCGCGGCCTACGCGCGGTCCGGCGAAGACGTGGTCGGAGCCAGTCGCGGGTCGATCACGCTGGATGCGGGCACGAATGCGGTGACGGGAACGGTGGACCTAGCCTTTCCGAATCGCGATCCCGTGCGCGGACGGTTCACCGCCGTCTGGCTCGAGCGCACCATCCTCTGCGGATAGACGGCGCTAGTCGCATCTCCGAAAGGCCAGCACGCCGTTCTGTCCACCAAACCCGAACGAGTTTGATATCGCGGCGCCAACGCGCGCCTCGCGCGCGACGTTCGGGACGACGTCCAACGGGCAATCTTCGTCAGGCACCTCGTAGTTGATCGTCGGGGGAATGACGCCATGGAACAGCGTCAGCGCGGTTGCCGCCGCCTCGATGGCCCCAGCGGCGCCCAAGGCATGTCCGATCATCGACTTGATTGAACTGACGGGCGGGGGCGACGCAAAGACAGAACGGATCGCTTTGGATTCACTCCGGTCATTCGCCGGCGTCGACGTGCCATGGGCGTTGATGTAGCCGATGTCCGTCGGGTTCAATCGCGCGTCTTGCAGGGCTTGCGTCATGGCCATCGCGGCCCACTGCCCGTTAGGCTCTGGCTGGGCGATACCGAAGGCATCACTGGTCATGCCGAAGCCCGCGACCTCGGCAATCGGCGTCGCCCCGCGGGCCCGCGCGTGCTCGATGGTTTCCAGGACCAACACGGCCGCCCCTTCGGCCATCACGAATCCGTCGCGCCCCTTGTCAAATGGTCGACTGGCGCGGGCGGGATCGTCGTTGCGTCGCGAGAGCGCGCCCATCGCGCCGTAGCCGTTCAGCACATACGGCGTCATGGTGGACTCGGCGCCGCCAGCGAGCATGACGTCCGCCTGACCTGTGCGCAGTAGTGTGAGCGCCATGCCGATCGAATGAGCGCCCGATGCGCAGGCCGAGACCGCGGCAAAGTTGGGTCCATGCACACCCAACACGATCGCCGCCTGACAGGTCGGCATGTTGGGGATGACCTTGGGCACGCAGAAGGGAGAGATCGCGTTGGCGCCGCGCGACAGAAAGTTCTGGTGCTGCGTTTCCAGTTCGTTGTAGTCACCGGCCGCGCATCCGATGCAGCATCCCACGCGGTGTGTTGCTTCACGCTGAAGATCGAGTCCGGCGTCTTTGACCGCCTCGATCGCCGCGCAGGCAGCTAGCTGCGAGTTCCGGCCCATGCGACCTGCTTGCTTGCGTGGCAGGTACTTCAGCGGGTCGAAGTCGCGGACCTCGGCGGCGATGCGCGTTTCGTACGGTGATGCGTCAAAGGCCGTAATCGGACCAATGCCCGAAGTCCCGGAGGTGAGTGCCTGCCAGAAGTCGTGTCGATTCAAGCCGACGGACGTCATGACGCCGATACCGGTCACGACGATGGTGCCCTGACTACTCATGAGGGGTGCTTTGGGAAAGAGTCGCGTCTGTCAGCGTGTACGCCCACGTTCGTGTGGCGGTGCGTGGACGAGATGGTCTGCCGCGTGCGGCGGCCCGACGTTCGCGACCGCCGTGTCATGCCAGTTCGGCTGCCGCGAGCTGCAACAAGCGCCATGCCTCGGCCACGTGCGAGAGCTCGGTTCGGAGGTTGCCAATCGCAACACGAATCACGTAGGTGCCGTCGAGTTTGGTGTGCGAAAGGAATACGCGTCCACTGGCGTTCACGCGATCCATGATGGCGGCATTGAGGCGTTCGCGGTCTTGCGCTGTCGTACCAGCGGGCGCATAGCGGAGGCAGACGAGCGAGAAGTGCACGGGGGCGCACAGCTCCCAGTCCGGTGTGTCGCGCACCCATCCCGCCAGGGCTTGCGCACTGGCCAAGTGTGCCCGCAGGCGTTCGACAATGCCCTCCACCCCAAACGCGCGAATGACCATCCACAGCTTCAACGCTCGAAAGCGCCGGCCGAGCTGTACGCCGTAGTCCATGAGGTTGACCACGTCGTTATCGGCGGCCGTCACCAGGTATTCAGGCACCAGGGTGAAGGCGCGCTTGAGGATGTCGGGGCGGCGCGTGTACATCGCCGAGAGGTCGACGGGGGTGAACAACCACTTGTGCGGGTTCACCACCAGGGAATCGGCGCGGTCCACGCCGTCCAGGATGTGTCGCTGCTCGGGAATTGCAGCTGCGACCCCCGCGTAGGAGGCGTCGACGTGGAGCCACAGACCCTCGCGCGCGCAGATGTCGGCAATGGCCGGGACTGGGTCAATGCTGGCACTGCTGGTGGTGCCGACGGTGGCCACCGCGGCAATGGGGAGCATGCCGCGGGCGCGATCGGCGGCGATCCGTTCTGCCAGTGCGTCCGGGCGCATGCGAAAGTCGGCGTCCACCGGCACGTGCACCACGTTGTCGTGCCCGAAGCCTAACGTGATCGCTCCCTTGTCCACCGACGAGTGGCAGTGGGCAGAGGTGTACACGCGCAGCACCGGGAGGTCACTGCGCCCCGCCATGCCTTTCGATCGTATGTCCAGGTCCGGCTTGGCCTCGCGGGCTGCCGCCAGGGCCAACATGGTGGAAATGGACGCGGTGTCGTTGATGACGCCAAACCAGCCCGAGCTAAGGCCGAGCATCTGCCGCAGCCAGTCGAGGGCCCGCTCTTCCAGTTCTGTGACCGCCGGGGACGTCTTCCACAGCATGCCGTTCACGTTCAACGCCGCCGTGAGCATTTCAGCAAGGACGCCGGGCATGGAACCGGTGATGGCGAAGTAGGCCATGAAGCCGGGGTGCTGCCAATGCGTGATGCCGGGCAGTACGATCCGTTCGAAGTCGTTGAGGATGTCGTCCAGCCGTTCCGGGGTCGCTGGCGGCGAGGCAGGGAGCTGGCGCTTTATGTCGCCAGGCGCAACTCGCGAGAGCACGGGATACGGCGATGGATCGCTGAGGTACCCTTCGATCCACTTTGTGGCGCGTTGGAGCGCCGCGTGAAATTCCTCTGGTGCGACGTCGTTGGTCATGGGGGAAAATCTGGCAGCGCCGCCAGCGACCGGCGAGTGCTACGGGACTTCTTCCAACATGGCGCGGCTAGCCCCCGACTCCTCATCCTCCGCGGAGTTTGCATCGGCCTGCTTCGTGCGCGATGAATTGCCGCTAAAGGTCGTGATCGCCGCGACCGCGCCCACAATGACGGTCGCCGCCAGCCCCACGCGCCACGTGAGGGCTTCGTCCGCAAAGAGCCAGCCAAGCAGCACGGCCACCACGGGATTTACGTACGCGTAGGTGGCGACCTTCGCGGGCGTGGTCGCGCGAAGAAGGAACACAAAGGAAGAGAAGCCCACCAGCGACCCGAAGATCACCAAGTACACAAACCCGATCCACGAGCGCGTGGACACCTGGTCGAGCGAGAAGCCAGCGAACTGCCCTGTGAGGAGCGAGAAGGCGGTCAGCACCAGGCCGCCGCAGAGCATGTGCATGGCGCTGCCCAACAGCGCCGAGGCCGGGCGCGGTGAGTGGCGAGAGTAAATCGAACCGAACGACCAGGAGACGGAACCAGCCAACACGACGCCAGCGCCTAACAGGTCAATCCCATGACCACTGGTAAGGCCGGGACCCAGGAGCAGCCCCACGCCAATGATGCCGGCGACCAATCCCACCAGCACGCCGGCCCGCGGGCGTTCGCCGCTCCCCCGCCACCAGTCGAAGCTCACCATCCACACGGGCGTCATGGCGACCAGCAGTGAAGCCACGCCTGATGGAATGCGTCGCTCGGCGAAGGCCACCGAAGCGTTGGAGCTCATGAGGAGCGCACCGACGATAATGCTGGCACGCCACATGGCCGCAGTCGGCTTCTCCGCTCCCCGCCAGCGCGTCCACAGGTACAACATTGCGCCGGCCATGGCAAAGCGGATGCCCGCCATGGGAATCGGCGGCAGTGTCTCCACCGCGAAGCGGATGAAGAGGTACGTGGATCCCCAGAACACGTACACCGACGCGAAGCCGGCGAGGATGCGGCTGCGCTTGGCTTTCACTTCCATCGGAACAGGCGCAAGGCAAGAACGAAAGAGAGGACACACCAGGTGCCAGCGATGGCCCACTCGCCGGAGAGGGTACTCCATCCCTCGCCGCGGAGCATCACGGCGCGGAGGCCGTCCACCACCGCCGTCAGCGGCAACGCCTGGATCAACGGCTGTACGGTGGCGGGAAAGTTCTCGGCAGAGAAGAAGATTCCAGATCCCACCCACATCGGCAACATGACCAGGTTCATCAGGCCGGAGGCGCCTTCCACCGTCCGTGCCCGGGCCGCGATCAGGAGCCCAATGGAGCCAAAGGTCAGCGTCCCGAGCAGGCACGTGGCACCGTACAAGAGCACCGAGCCGCGCATGGGCACGCCAAAGACCCAGACGCCAAAGAGCGTGATGACCGTTGCCTCGATCACCAGCAACACCAGTCGCATCAGCAGGAAGGACAGCAGGTACTGCGAGCGCGACATGGGCGTGGCTACGAATCGCTTCAGCAGCTTCTTGCGACGGGCGTCGACGATGCCAAAGCCAATCCCCCAAATGCCACTGCCCATGAGGTTCATGGCCAGCAGGCCGGGGACGACAAAATCGATGTACCGCGACCCTCGTTCGCTCACCAGCGATACCTGCACCGGCACGGGGTCGGCGCGCCCCGCTGCCCGTTGCAGGACGCCGTCCAGCTGCAACCGTGCGGTACGCGCCTCGGGGCGGGCGTCGTCGTACCGATATTCCACGCGGCCGTTCCCCAGCGGCACGACGACCAACGCCACGCTTCCCACCTGCAAGGCACGCCGCGCGTCGTCGTCCGTGAGCCGCTGCACCTTGAGCGACGAATCGCGAGCGAGGGTCGCCACCAGGGAATCCGCTGCCGGTCCGCTGGCCAACACACCGATCTTCGACACGTCTGCCGGCCGCGAGCGGAAGGCGATGCCCAACCCGGTCGCCAGCAACAACGGAAACAGGAACGTCCAGAACACTGCCTCTGGCTCGCGCAGGAATTCGCGGAGCCGGAGGAGTGCGAGCTGCAACAAGGGAGATGGACGGCGGTATCCTTGTCCGCCCAGCGAATCGCGCTGGCCGGGTGTGGCGTCAGGTGTCACGCAAATGCCTCCCGGTCAATGACACGAAGACGTCTTCCAAGGTTGGGGTGTGGGTTCGCAATTCGGCGATGCCCGCACCCGCGTGATTGACCAATGTCAGCAGCGCGGGCAGCGCGACGTGCGCGGCGGTCACCTGCAACGAAATGACCGGTCCATCTACGCGGACGCTCAACACACCGTCCAGCGCCGCAAGGGCGGACTGGTCCAGCACCTGCGCCGACCCGTCGCGCATGGTCAACTCCACCATCTGATCCGCACCTAACGAACGGACCAACTCCCGCGGCGTCCCCTCGGCGATGACCTTGCCGTGGTCCACAATGGCGATGCGGTCGCAGAGTCGCTCCGCCTCATCCATATAGTGCGTCGTCAGGACGATCGTCCGCCCCATCTGCCGTAATCGATCCACCAGCTCCCACAACTGGCGCCGGGACTGCGGGTCAAGCCCAGTCGTTGGCTCGTCCAGGAAGAGCAGCTCTGGATCGCCGACCAAGGCACAGGCGATGGAGAGTCGCTGCTTTTGCCCGCCGGAGAGTCCGCCCACCCGGCTGGCCTGCTTCTCTTCCAGTTGAACCAGGGCGATCACTTCCTCCGTCGACGGTCCATGCTCGTAGAAGCTGCGGAACAGCGTCACCATCTCACGGACGGTGATCTTCTCCGAGAACTGGGTTTCTTGAAGCTGGACGCCGAGCCGCTGTCGGAGTTCGCGCTCATCGGATTCCCAGCGTTTTCCCAGCACGACCACGTCGCCGGCGTCGGGGGGCAGCAGTCCTTCGCAGATCTCGATGGTTGTGGTCTTGCCCGCGCCGTTTGGGCCCAGCAAGCCGAAGCACTCGCCGCGTGTGACCTGCAGGTTGAGTGAATCAACGGCCACGACGTCCGCGTACGCTTTCCTCAGGCCGCGCACCTCAAGCGCGAACGAGCTGCTAGCTGTCATGGCCGGAGTGTAATAGCATCACCAGTTGGGCGGGGGCTGTTGGTGCCACCCGGCCAACTTTTCGCTCATTCGGTCACTCTCCTGTCCGCCGCCGCCCCGCGGCGCGACCATTATCGGCGTCGCTCACCACACTGGTCATGATCACCATCCGCAATCTCGTAAAGGTCTATCCGGGTCCTGTGGCGGCCCTCCAAGGAGTCTCGCTGGAAATTCCCAGTGGGATGTTTGGGTTGCTTGGGCCGAACGGCGCCGGCAAGACCACACTGATGCGCGTGTTGGCGGGGGTGCTCGAGCCAACCTCGGGCGAAGTCTGGGTCGATGGCCAGAATGTGCTGGCCGATCCGCAGCGCCTCTGGCAATCCCTGGGATACCTGCCGCAGGACTTCGGATTCTTCCCACACCTCTCGGGCCAGAAGATGCTCGAGTACCTGTTGGAAGTGAAAGGGGTCAGCGCGCCGGGTGGTGTGTCGAAGCTGGCGGCCGAGCTCCTGGAGCGGGTGAACCTTGCGTACGCGGCCAAGCGCAAAGTGAAAGAGTACTCGGGTGGGATGCGACAACGGTTGGGCATTGCGCAGGCGATCGCCGGCAACCCAGCGCTGATCATCGTCGATGAGCCGACGGCGGGACTCGACCCGGAAGAGCGGCTGCGTTTCTATCGCATCCTGGCGGAGCTGGCCGAGCGTCGCACGGTGATCCTGTCCACGCACATCGTGGATGACGTGGCGGTGTTGTGTCCGCGCTTCGCGATCATCCG
This sequence comes from Gemmatimonadaceae bacterium, assembly GCA_046327745.1. Lineage (GTDB taxonomy): Bacteria > Gemmatimonadota > Gemmatimonadetes > Gemmatimonadales > Gemmatimonadaceae > JABAQJ01. The sequence goes on from JAXLXV010000008.1 coordinate 395,232, forward strand.
TGGGGGCAAGGTGGTGGCGCTCACGTCACCGCGCGAAGCGCGTCAGTCACTGGAAGGGAAGGTGTTCGAAGGGGCCGTGGGAGAAGAAGCGGCGCAGACGCTCGGTCAATCGTATCGCGTGCTGCAGTCCGTGCTGGTCGAGGGAGAGAACCACATACGCGTGTATGCCCCGGACGGACAGGCACCGCAGGGTTTTTCGCGGGTGACGGCGTCGCTGGAGGACGCCTACTTGTTGCAGATGCGTGATCAGCCGGCGTCGGCAGTCCAGGGGGTGGCGTGAGCATGTCGCGATTCCTGGTCGTCGCGCGCGACGAGTTCGCGATGAACATGCGTCGGCCGCTGACGTGGATCACGCTCATACTTGTTGGGCTGATCATCTGGGGGATCAGCAGCGGCAACGTGTCGATCGTGATCGGTTCCGGCGACGCGAGTGTGGGCGGCAAGAAGGCGTTGCTGACCTCTGAGTTCGCCGTCTCTCAGATCTTCGCCGCGGTGTCGTACCTGTTCTATCTGTTCACCGTGTCTGCGGCGGCGGGGCTGACGATCATACGAGACGCCGAAGCGGGGGCGTTGGAGCTGCTGAACGCCACGCCCCTGACCCCGCGGGAGTATGCGTGGGGCAAGCTGGGCGGCGTGTTTGCGTCCTATCTGGCCATTCTACTGTTGCAGCTGTTGGTGGCCATCTTCTTCTTGCAGTTGGTGCCGAACGCGGAGATGCTGGAGACCCGCGGGGCCTTCGCCTTGGGCAACTACCTGCGCCCGACGCTGCTGTTCGGCGTGCCGATGGTGATCTTTGCCGCCGGTGTGGCCTTCGGCATCGGCACCGCGACGCGAAGGTCCATCCTGGTGTTTGTGCTGCCGGTGGGGCTCATTGTGCTGAGCGCGTTCTTCCTGTGGTCGTGGACGCCGACCTGGTTGCCCGACGTGTGGAACAAGACGCTGATGGCCGTGGATCCGGCGGGGGTGCGTTGGCTGCGGGAGACGTGGCTCAAGGTGGACCGAGGGGCGGACTTCTACAACACACAGCACCTGGGTCTGGACGCCGTCATCATCGCCAACCGGCTGGTCATGGTCGGCCTTGGGATATTGAGCGCGTGGCTTGGCGTGCGATCGTTTGCCCGCACGGCGCGCGTCAGTCATCGCGTCACCGCCGTCGAGGTGAATGTGGCGTTGGCCGCTGCCCCCGTCGTCGCGCCCGTTCCGGCAGCTCGTGCCACGACCGTGAGTGCCCGCGTCGCCAGCCCGCGCGGATGGTGGGCGAGTGCCGTGCTGGTCGCCAAGGCGGAAGCTCGCGAACTGCGCTCGCAGGCCGGGTTGTACCTGTTCGTCCCCATGATCTTGCTGCAGATCCTTGGCAACTCACTGAGCGCCTTGGGAGCCTTCGATACGCCGTTGCTGCTGGTGCCCGGCGACCTGGCGGTGTCGCAGATGCAGGCCATCGGGACCTTAGTCGCGCTCCTGCTCGTGTTCTATGGCGTGGAGAGCCTGGAGCGCGAACGCGCGACGCGCTTGAACAACATCCAGGACTCGATGCCGCTGTCGAATGGTGCGATCGTCACCGGCAAGGTTCTGGCGTTAGGCGTGGTCTTGGTCGTGATCCTGGCGGCGTGCCTGGTCGCCAGCATCATCGCCATCCTGGTGCAAGGGAAGGTGCACATCTCGCTCGTTCCCTTCCTGCTGGTCTGGGGGTTCATCCTGCTGCCGACGTACCTGGTCTGGACGTCCCTGGTGTTCGCGGCGTACGCCCTGACGCGCAATCGATACACCACGTATGCGGTGGCCCTGGCGGTCATGGGCGGGACGTTCTATCTGCTGGTCGTGGACAAGCTCACGTGGCTGACGAATTGGCCGCTGTGGGGGCTGCGGTGGTCGGACATGAGCCTCTTCGAGTTCGATCGCACGGCGTTGATCCTGAACCGGCTGGGGATGTTGGCGCTGGCGGCGTTGCTCGCGCGGATCGCCGTCCTCAACTATCCGCGTATCGATCGGGACGCCACGCGTCAGGTGCACGCCTTGGCTCCGCGAGAGATCTATGGGGCCTTCCGCCGCTCGTGGGCGTTCGTGCTGGTCCCGGCGCTGCTCTTCGCCCTGCTGGCACGTCAGGTCTCGGATGGTCCCGACGGCGCACGTGCCCGAAAGGTGGCGACCGACTACTGGAAGAAGAACCTGGCCACGTGGAAGGACGCGCCCACCCCATGGCTCAAGGACGCGGACTTGGACATCACACTGAATCCCGCAGGCCGTGCCTGGACCGTGAAGGGTTCGTACCTGGTGGTCAATCAGCTGCAACAACCGCTGCGGGAAATTCCGGTTACGGTCGGAATGTGGCAGGACATGCACTTCACGCTGAATGGCGCCGCCGTCAGTCCGGACACCGCGTCACATCTCTACGTGTTCACACCGGCTCGGCCGCTGGCTCCCGGGGATTCCGTGCGCGTCGGTTTCTCGTATCGCGGCGTGGAGACCGGAGCGCGCAAGGCCGTGGGTGGTGCAGGGACGTTCATCGTGCCGTCGGGGGTGGTCATGACCAACTTCGACCCGCGCTACTTCCCCTTCGTCGGCTATGTGGAAGGGATCGGGGCGGAGAAGGAGCGCGCCTACGAGCCCAAGCAGTACGGCCCCGACTGGTACGAAGGAGAAACGCCGTCAGCCTTTGGCGGGCAACGCCCCATGACGGTCCGCATGCGCATCACGACGCCCAAGGACATGATGGCCAACGGCGTGGGAGAACGCGTTCGCGACGAAGTCCACGGCGACACTCGCACGGTGGAGTGGCGCACGGACCATCCTGTCATGGCGTTCAACGTGGTGGCCGGACGGTACGAGGTGAAGACCGGTCCAGGCACGGCCCTGTACTACCATGCGGCCCACAGCTACAACGTGGACGAAATGATCGACGCCATGAACCAGGTGCGCAGGTACTACAGCGACTGGTTTGGCCCATTTCCGTGGAAGGAACTCAAGATCAGCGAGTTCCCAGCACTGGCGACTTACGCCCAGGGTTTCCCCACCAACATCTCGTTCTCCGAGAGCATCGGCTTCCTGACCAAGAGCGAACCCAAGACCAACCTCGCTTTCTTGGTGGTGGCGCACGAATCGGCGCACCAGTGGTGGGGCAACATGGTGCAACCAGGGATTGGACCGAGTGGCAACTTCCTGAGCGAAGGCATGGCGCACTTCTCCACGGCCCTCCTCATCGAACAGGTGAAGGGCGAGCGCAATGCACTGGAGTTTCGCAAGCGAATCGAGTCACTGTACGGCGACCAGCGTCGATCCGACGCCGAGCGGAAGATGTTCCGCGTGGACGGCAGCAAGGACGGAGACAACACCGTCTGGTACAACAAGGGGGGCTGGGTCTTCTGGATGCTCGCCGATCGCATGGGGCGCCCGAATGCGCTGCGCGGCATGCGCGACTTTGTGGCGGCGTATCAAGGCAATCCCGATCACCCCGTGCTGTATGATTTCGCGCACTTCCTGCGTGGCTACGCGCCGGACACCGTCGCCTACGATGATTTCATCCGGCAATGGATGGACTCCGTCGTCGTGCCGGAGTATCGCGTCCGCGATGTCACAAGCGTTCACGGCACCGGTGCCGATACCTCGTGGTTGACGACGGCGACGGTGGAGAATGTCGGGACCGGTCGGATGCCAGTCGACGTTGCCGTCACACGCGGCGAGCGCTTTCCCGACGACACACTCAAGGCAAAGCGGTCGAAGGAGGCGCCGTATGCCGCCGCGATCATCTCCGTGGTGCTGGACGCCAAGCAGTCGCACACCCTGACGATTCACTCACCGTTCAAGCCGGACAAGGTCGTGGTGGACCCGAATGTCCGCGTGTTGCAGCTGAGACGGCAAAGCGCCGAAGCGAAGGTCAAGTAGCACGGACCGTCGCCGACAGCAAGCCGGATGACCGGCCATGTCGGTGGAGCGGGGCGCGCCGAGGCGTCCCGCTCGGTCCATGGACGGACTGCGGGGGCGCGTCGATGCGCCCCGCTCGGTCTATGAGGCGGATTGCGGTGGTCGGACTGCCGCCATGCCTCCACCCAGACCGCGATCAATGAAGGCGGCAATGCGCGCATGATCACGCTCGGCGTCGGCCTCACCCAGCTCCAACAACCGGCGGATATAGTCGGTCTGGAACATGAGGACCGAGAGGATCGATGGGCTGGTGGACTTGCGCGTCCCCAAGCCGCGGGTGAAAAAGCGGAAGACGCGGGGAAGCCGGGGCTCGTATTCGCGGGCCAGGACGCCAAGGTCAACCGACGGCCGGACCACCAGGATCTCGATCGGGCGCAGGCCGCCACGCTGGTCGACCGGTAACTTCGAGACCAGGTCGTTGATCAGCTCCAACCGCGCCACGTCCTGGTCGATCACGTCAAGGAAGACGGCGTTGTACAACACCCCCAGCACCTGGGCCGGCGGCGGGTATCCGACAATCTGCGGTTGCGCGGACTCGGCGCGGCTGTGCGCATGCCGTGTCGAAATGGTCAGGACGCGCGACGCCCCCAGGTGCAACGCCGGAGAGAGCGGTGCGGTCAGGCGAATGCCGCCATCGCCATACCATTCCGGGCCAACCCGCTCCGCCGGGAAAAAGATCGGCAACGCGGCCGACGCCATCACGTGATCCACCGTCAGCTGCGCCTTTACACTGATGCGTTCCGGTCGCTCCCACATGGTGATGTCGCGCCCCTGTACCCAGGTGGTGGACCGGCCCGTCGTATAGCTCGTGGCGGTCAGGGCCGCGGCGCGCAGTGAACCACGCGCCAGGTTGTAGTCGATGCCGGGGAGCGTGCCGTCGTGGTTACGATCGAGAATGCGCTCCAGAAATCCCCGCAACGGCACCGTGTCCACCATGCCACGGACCCGGTCTTCTGCCGCCTTGCCGCCAGACACCAGTCCGTAACCCGAACGCACCACGTTCGAAATCAGCGCCCGCGCATCCACGCGATACACGTCCTCAGGCGTGAGTGAGCGCCAGATCTCCGCCAGATCCTCGATCGACTCCTCGAACGTCCCCCGGTGCGCGGCCAGATGAATCGTGTTCAACGCGCCGGCCGAGACGCCGGCGAGAATCGGAATGCGCAGATGTGGGTAGTGCCGAGCGATGGCGCGCAGGATGCCGACTTGATAGGCGCCACGGGCGCCACCACCCCCCAGCACCAAGGCCAGGTCGGTCGTCACCGGGGTGGGTCGAAGGATGGGCTTCATGGCGTGGTTAAGAAGAGTCGTGCTACAAAGTAGTCGTTCCCCGGATGCAAGATGGAGCACGCGCACCGTCAGATTGTGAGTGGTCGCTGAACGCCTCCAAAATGCCAGACACCCAGGAAACACCACTCGCCTCACTGGTCGCGCAGGCTCAGGAACGCGGGATCATCTCGGCCGCGCAGGGCGAGGCCATCCTCGCGCTGCAGCTCGAACAGGGGTCGCCTTCTGCTCAGCGTCTAGAAGCACCGCGCGGGTTCAATGCGGTCACGGTGGCGTACGTCCTTGGGGCCATGCTGGTGGTGTTTGCCTTCGGTTGGCTGCTCATCGATCGGTGGCAGACCCTTGGGCCCGCGGGGGTGATGGGCGTGACGCTCGGGTATGTCGGGTTGTTGTGGGGATGCGCGCGCTGGCTGGCGCGACGGGACTATCGACTGGCCGCCGGTGTGGCCCTCATGCTAGCGGTGTCGTTGCTGCCGATCGTGACCTGGTCCCTGCTCTCGATCGCCGGCGTGTGGCCGTCCACCGATACCGGGGGCGATCCATTTGCAACCGGGGATCGCGCCGCGACGCTGCGTTGGCTGTTGGTGGACCTGACGGCCTTGATCGCGGCCGCCGCTGCGCTGCGTCGGCGCCCTCACGTGGCATTGACGATTCCTGCCACGGTGGCCTTGTGGGCGTTCTTGATGCATGTGACGCGCCTGATTGGTGGTCCATGGATCTTCTCACGCATGGATCAGTGGCTCTTCCTCACGTCCGGGTTGGGTGTATGCGCCGTGGCGGGAGAGGTCGACCGTTGGCAAGCGACCAGGCGCGCTGTCGGTCGCACCGCGCAGGGCGACTACGCGTTCTTTCCGTGGCTGGGCGGGTTGCTGGCGTTCAGCGTCGCCTACGTCGGCATTTGGGTCAGAGCTGACGGCTGGAAACACCTGCTGCCACTGGTAGGTGGCATCCTGATTCTGATGGCCCTGTTGCTCCACCGTCGGACGCATCTTGTCTTCGGGTTGATGGCGGTGTGCGGGTATCTCGCGTACCTCGCGGCAGAAGTCTTCCGCGACTACCTCTCTCTTCCCGCCGTCCTTGCCAGCGGCGGCATACTGCTGATCCTGCTGACGGTGTGGGTGCAGCGCCGTTTTCCGTCGGTGGTTGAACGCTTGGACCGTAGACGTCAGGGCACTCCGCTGCCGCCAATGGTTACCCGAGGGCCGTTCCTTTTGGCGTTGGGGATGTCATTGCTGACCATCCCGGACGCTAAGGAGGCCCGAGCACAGGAAGATTTCAGGCGCGAGCTGACGAGGATGAGGCGTCACAATGACTCGCTCAGGGCACAGCATCGGCCGGGCGACTCTGCTATCACCCGCCCCGGGCGGTCGGAGCCCCATCGCCCTTAGGCGTGTGCAGGCTGTGACCGCGCGCTGCGAAGGAGCCGGCGGCGCTCGAATTCCTCCGAATCTGTCGGCGCCCCTCGAGTGCTCCCGGACGTGCCGGCCTCCTCGCCCGTTGTAGGGAAACCTTCGGGGCGCTCGGACGTAGTTAAGCACCACGCTATCGTCAGGGTCCTCGCCAATGCTTGCTGCCGCCGTCCTTCTGGTTCTGCAGAGTGTTTCGGTTCGAGTGGGAGAGAACCAGAAGGGAGGGACCAAGCCGGTCGCTGAGGCGGAGAAGCTGGACTCGATTGCTGAGCGCATCGGACGCCGCGCGCAGAACCGCCTGCGGAATGACACCACCGTGAAGCGCGTGGTTCGTCGCGCGGTGACCCCCGAGCTCGAGGCCAGCGCCTTCCTGGACACAGCGGCGCGTTCGCTGCTGTTGCGGGCGCGTGAGGCGCGCCTGAAGCAAGACACCACGCTCCTCTCGTACGACGCCAACGCGTATCAGCGATTGTCCGTCGGCATGGGGTTCCGCGCCTTTGGGAAGGAGCGGTTGTTGCTGCGGACGGAGAACGCTTCGCGAGTTCGCTGGTCACGCCGGGCTGGGGCGTACGTAGATCTCAAGGGGCGGCGCACCGTCTTTCCGATGATCGAAGGGGCGGATGGCGAGGCGGACATGGACGACATTGCGCCCGTGCCGTACTACCCCGGCCGAGAGGCGTTGTGGGTGGGATCGGGTGTGGCCAAGTCCGAAGTCGACGAACGCGAGCTGGTGCATCCGCTCGCGTTAGGCGCCGAGGCGTACTATCGCTACGCGTCGGGGGATTCGATTCGGTACACGCTGCCCGACGGCAAGATCATTCGGTTGGCCGAATTGCGCATCGAGCCTCGGCGACCCGAGTGGAAGCTGTCGGTGGGGTCCTTCTGGTTCGACGTGTCGACGGCCCAGTTGGTACGGGCCGCGTATCGTTTGGCTGTGCCCATGGACATTTGGGCGGTGGCCGATGAAGAGATCAAGCGCGACAAGGAAGAGGCGAAGGCCCGCGGCGAGAAGCCGGATCCCGACGACGACATTCCCGGTTGGGTGAAGGGCTTCATGTCTCCGATGCAAGCCAATCTGGAAGGGGTGACGATCGAGTACGGCTTGTATGGCGGGCGATTCTGGCTGCCCCGGACGCAGTATGCGGAAGGTTGGGCGCGCGCGTCGTTCATGCGCATCCCATTCAAGATCGAAGAGAGCTTCAAGTACGCGGACGTGAACGGCGTGGACACCCTGCCGGCGGTCCCAAAGTCCCGTGGGTCATTGATGGACTCGCTGTTCGAGAAGGACTATGCCAAGTGGCGCAGCCTGACACCGGAAGAGCGGCGAGAACGCGCGAAGGTGTACGCGGCCGCCGACTCTGTCCGTCAGGCTCAACAGCAAGCTACCCGGAAAGAAGCCTGCGGCGATGCGACAGGACCCGGCGCTCGGCCGCAGGCCACATGGTCACGCCGTGAAACCCGCGGAGACGGTGCGTTGCCGGTGATCGTGCGGGTGCCGTGCGACACCACGCTGCTGGTGAACTCCAAGGATCTTCCGGCCTCGATCTACGATCCCGGCGAGGAGCTCTTTGGCCAAGCGGATCGCGATGAGCTCATGAAGTCTCTCGATTTTTCGCTGCAACCGAGTTGGGCTCCTCAGCGTCCGGTGGTGACCTACGGGCTTTCGTTGACGCGATATAACCGCGTGGAGGGGTTCTCGACTGCGCTGGCTGCAACCATGCAGCTGGGGCGCGGCTATGCCATCGACGGGACGGCGCGGCTTGGGACGGGCGACCTGGTGCCTAACGGTGAGCTGGGTGTAGCCCGTAGTAATGGCCGGATCAACTGGCGAGTCGGCGCGTACCAGCGGCTGGCCGTGGCGAGTGATTGGGGGGCGCCGCTCTCCTTTGGGAGCGGTCTGGGAGCCTTGCTGTATGGCCGGGATGACGGCTTCTACTACCGAACGCTCGGTGTGGAGCTGCAACGGTCAGCGCTGCGTGGAACGGGGTCGTCCATGCGCCTGTTTGCCGAACGTCAACGAACGGCCACCCCGACTACCGAGTTCAACGTGTCACATGGCTTGGGGGCGTCCACCGAATTTGGGCCGAACTTCCTGGCCGAAAAAGGAACCGCGATGGGCGTCGGCATTCACGATGTTCGGAACGCGGGGCTGGATCCGGCAGGCTGGCGCCTGTTCTCCGACGTGCGCCTTGAAGGGGGCTGGTTTATCCCCAACGATTCGTCAGGGCGCGGTTTTGGTCGAGCCGCGACAGACGTCACCGTCTCGCACGGGTTCATTGCCAGTTCACTGTTCGGCTTGACCGTGGGTGCCGGCGTGTCAGACAATGCGCCATCGCAGCGGCAGTTCTTCCTCGGCGGCACACAGACCGTGCGTGGTCAGTTGGCCGGTACGGAGCGCGGCGATGCGTACTGGTTGGCGCGTGCCGAACTGGCGCCGACGAAAGGTGGCGTGCGACCCGTGATATTTGGCGACTTGGGGTGGGCCGGTGATCGCGCGGACTTTGCGCACCCTGGTCGGCCGATGAGTGGCGCGGGTATTGGCGCATCTTTCTTGGACGGTCTCATCCGTACGGACCTGTCGCGCGGCATATACCCGCGCAAGAAATTCCGGTTCGACGTGTATCTCGAGGCGCGGTTCTAAGAGCAAACGCCGAGCAACGCGTCAGCTAAAACATCGCAACCGATTGCGTAGCTGAAGTCGGCGCGTCACTTACGCTCGCGGATTAGTTGGTGCACATTTTCGCACCCTAACATCCCAAGAGCGGAGGACGATCGTGCTGAGCGATTTCAAGGCATTTCTGCTGAAGGCCAATGTGGTCGGACTGTCGCTGGCCGTCATTGTTGGCGGAGCGGCGGGCGCGTTGGTCACGGCCATGACGAACGACTTCATCATGCCGATCGTGGGCGCGGTGACGCCGGACGGCGACTGGCGGAAGTGGACGCTTGACGTTGGGACGCTGAAGTTCGGCGTCGGCGACTTTGCCGGTGTGTTCCTGAACTTTGCGATCGTGAGCTTTGTGGCGTGGCAGATCGGGAAGGTCTTCATCAAGCCCGAGCCGCCAGCTCCACCGGCGCCGCCGACCAAGGCGTGCCCATACTGCAAGATGACGATCGACGCGGCGGCGACGCGCTGCGGTCACTGCACCAGCCAACTGTAGTCACGTGGTTTGACGTGACCTCGGGGCCCCGCGACACGCGGGGCCCTGTTCGTTTTCAGCCCTGCGGACGCGCGCGACGGGCCACGCGGGTCAGGCCATAGAGCGCGGAGCCGGCCACCACCATCGCCGCGACGGCCAGCAACTCGTCGCGTCGCACCGCGAACATCAGGGCGATCATCACCAAGGCGGCGACCACGGGAATCGCGACGCCAAGCGGAAGCACGAAGGGAGGTCCCATCAGGCGGACCTCGCGGCGTCGCAGCTGGACGGTGGCCAGGGTACACACCAGGTACACCAGCAGCGTGCTGACCGAGGACACGATGGCCAGCCACTCGAACGACCTCGTCAGCACCAACAGTGCCACCAGCCCCGCGTGCAGCCAGATCGCCACGTGCGGGGTGTGGTGCACGTCGTGAACGCGGGCGACGGCCTTGGGCAGGAACCCGTCCCGGGCCATCGCGTACAGGATGCGTGGCGCCGACAGCAGCTCGCCGAGCAGGTACGACAGGGGGGCGACGATCATGGCGAAGAGCACCAGTTGGCGTCCCACGCCGCCGATGCGACTGGCGGCCATGTCGGCGATGGGCGCCGCGGTACGCCGCGCCAGCTCGTCACCCAGCACGCCCTGCGCCACCACATGGGCCGCCAGGTACAAGACCGTCACGATGCCTAACGCCAGCATCACGGCGCGGGGGACGGATCGCGTCGGGTCAGCGACCTCGCCGCTGGCCAGCAAGGCGTTCTCGATGCCGGCAAACAGGAAGATCACCAGGAACAGCGAGTGGCCAAATGACGAAGTGCCAGGCCACGGACCCAAACTCAGGTTCGACCAGACGATCCCGCCAACACCGGTGACAAGGATGATCGCCAGCGGTGCCAGCTTGATGATGGTGACGCCTTCGACCAGGCGTGCCGACCGTCGAACACCGCGCACGTTCAGCGCCGCCATCACGCTCAGGATCAGCACGACCAGCAGGGCGTGCGGGACCGGCGCATTCACTATCGGTGCCAGGTCGCTCAACCCGCGAAAGAGCAGCTGCATCACGGAGGCCGCGCCCAGTGCCAGCCCACCCGCGTACAACAGCCAGCCAAGCAGGAAGGCGGCAAACGAGCCAAAGACCTGCTCCACCCAGGCGTACGAACCACCGGACGATGGCACTCGGCTGCCGGCTTCGGCAAAGCAGAGCACGACCAACGTCATCAGCGCCGCGCACGCCAGGTACGACACCAGGGCCCAGCGACCCACCTCCGCCGCGATCAGCGCCGGCACCACATACACCGTGGTGCCGATCGTCAGGTTCACCGCGTTGAAGGTGAGCGCACGCGTATCGATGGCGCGTACCAGCGCGCCACGCTCACCCGGTGCCGGGCCGTCCGCCGACAAGCTAGACCGTGATCTCGCCAGAGCACACCATCACGGTGGCTCCGCCGACCCGCACACCCGTGATGGCACCATCCTGCTTGTCGGTCTCCACATGGAGAATGCTCGGGCGACCCATCTCGAATCCTTGTTCGACCACCCATTTCAACGTGCCCGTGGCCGTATCCGAGCGCATGCCCAGGTAGCCGCCTAACGCGGCGCAGGCCGAGCCGGTCGCCGGGTCCTCGATCACGTTCACACTTGGTCCGAACATCCGCGCCCGAATGTCCGAGCCCGGGCGTTCGCCTTCCATGGCCATGAGGAAGATCATGTCGCCATCCCGTCCGGCCACGTATTTCTCCCACGGATCCATGCGCAGTCGCGCGCGCCGCACGGCATCGCGGTTCCGCAGCGTCACAATCGTGAACGGCAGTCCGCACGAGACCAGCTGCGGATGATACTTGCCGTCCAACACATCCTCTGGTTGCAGCGACAACATCTCGGCGAAGGCCGAACGATCCGGCGACGGCGGTCCCACCTGCGGGAGCTTGGCCACCGACAGTTGCGCGAACACCGGCCGGCCTTGCTCGGTGCGGATGGTGACCGGCACCGGCCCAACGTTTTCTCCCAGGACAATCCGCGTCTCCGCGCCCGTCAACGGAATTTCGCCGATGTCCGCCAGGGCATGCGCTGTTCCCACTGTGGGATGACCAGCGAAGGGCACTTCGCCGCCTGGTGTGAAGATGCGAACCCGTTTGGTGTGCTCCGGTGACTCGGGAGGCAGCACGAAGGTGGTTTCGCTGTAGTTGAACTCACGCGTGATGTTGAGCATCTGCTCGGTAGACAACCCACGAGCATCCGGAAGCACGGCGAGCTGGTTTCCGCCAAAACGCTCATTGGCAAAAACGTCGCAGGTGCAATAGCGATACGTCGTCATGCCGGTGATTCTGCGCGACGGTCACCGACTTCGCAATCGCCGAAAAAAGATTCCGCCGCATCCGCGTGAAGTGCACACGCAGATGCGGCGGAATGATTTTGTGATGAAGCGAACTACTCCTCGCCCATGAACGGATACTTGTGATCCGTCGGCGGAACGAAGGTCTCCTTGATGCTTCGCTGACTGATCCAGCGCAGCAGGTTCAACTTCGAACCGGCCTTATCGTTCGTCCCCGATGCACGGGCGCCACCAAATGGCTGCTGCCCAACGACGGCACCGGTCGGCTTGTCGTTCACATAGAAGTTGCCGGCCGCGTTACGAAGGGTGACCATCGCGTCGCGTACGCCCTGACGGTCCTTCGAGAAGATCGCGCCGGTCAATGCGTACGGTGATGTTGCATCTACCGTCGCCAGCGTCTCCATCCACTTCGCATCATCGTACACGAAGGTGGTGACCACGGGACCAAAGATCTCCTCGCACATCAACCGATAGTCGGCGGACGGCGCTTCAATCAGCGTGGGTTCAATGAAGTAGCCTTCATCGCCGCTGGTGCCACCACCAGCAATCACCCTCGCATTCTTCTTCGCGTCGCCGAGGTACTCGCTGATCTTGTCGAATGCCTTTCGGTCGATCACCGCGGACATGAAGTTGCGGAAGTCGCGTGGGTCGCCCATGCGGATCTCCTTCATGATCGCGGTGGTGCGATCGCGCACGGCGTTCCACATCGACTTGGGCACGTACACACGGCTGGCAGCCGAGCACTTCTGCCCCTGATACTCGAATGCACCGCGGGCGATGGCGACGGCCACCGCCGCTGGATCAGCTGACGGGTGCGCGACAATGAAGTCCTTGCCGCCCGTTTCGCCAACAATGCGCGGGTAGGTGCGATACCGCCCCATGTTCGCGCCAATCGTCTTCCACATACCGTTGAAGACGCCGGTGCTGCCGGTGAAGTGGACGCCGGCCAGGTCACGGTGCGAGAGCAGCTGGTCGCTGATCATCGACGAATCGCCGGGCACGAAGTTGATGACGCCGGGCGGCATCCCCGCCTCTTCCAGCAGCTTGAACACGTAGTAGCCCGCCAGCATCGCCGTCGCGGCCGGCTTCCAGATCACCGTGTTCCCCATCATGGCCGGTGTGCCAGCGAGGTTCCCACCGATCGCCGTGAAGTTGAACGGCGAAATGGCGTAGATGAACCCTTCCAGCGGCCGGTGATCCGTCATGTTCCAGATCCCGGGGCTCGAGGCGGGCTGCTCAGAGTACAGCTCCTGCGCGAACTGCGCGTTCACTCGATAGAAGTCGATCAGTTCGCAGGCCGAGTCGATCTCTGCCTGGAAGACCGTCTTCGACTGGCCCAGCATCGTGGCGGCGTTCAACGTGTCGCGCCAAGTGGTCGCCAGCAGCTCGGCGGCGCGCAGGAACACCGCCACGCGATCTTCCCACGGCCAGTTGGCCCACTCGCGACGGGCCTGGGCCGACGCGGCGATCGCCATTTGCACGTGCTCTGGCGTGGCCTTGTGGTAGTCAGCGAGCACATGGGAATGCTTGTGAGGCATGACCGAGTGGCCGAGTTCGCCCGACCGATACTCCTTCCCGCCAATGATGATCGGGATCTCAATGCGCTCACCCGCCATGGACGCGAGGCGGGCCTTCAGGGACGCCTTTTCCGGGGAGCCCGGGGCGTAGGACTTGATCGGCTCATTGTAGGCGGCCGGAACTCGGCGCACGCCATTGAAGCCTGGGAGACCGAGCGAGGGGGAAGCGGGAGAGCCGCCGGTCTGAGTGGTCGCGGAACGATCTGCCGTGGTGGCCATAGAGGCAGTGACTGGAGGAACGGGCAATTCGAGGGACCATCAATCTATCCCCTGCGGCCCCCGCGCTCCATGACCGAATACCCTTCCTTTGAGCCGTCTGGGACGAAACGCGCCGACCTTGACGGGGGTACGCCGCGGGCGAGTGTTTCAAAAAGGACTGAACCTGACTTCCGAGGCCTGAATGCGTCGCTTTTCTGTGAGTTGCTTGTCCGCCGTGCTGCTTTCCGTGTTGTCTGCCTGCGGCGGCGGAGGTGGCGAGAGTTCCGGCCCCGCCAAGGTCGTTATGGTGAACGTCTCCCTGACGTCGGCGCAGGTCGAGGTCGGTTCTTCTACGAACGCGGTGGTTACGTACTTCGATGCCAAGCAGAACCAGTTGAGCGGACGGACCGTTTCCTATTCGTCGTCGGCGACGGCGGTCGCGACGGTCGACAACAACGGGACGGTGCTCGCCGTCGCTCCGGGGTCCAGCACGATTACCGCGACGGTGGATGGGGTGAACGGCACCTCGACCCTGACCGTGACGCCAGCGTCGGTGGCCACCGTGGTCATCACCCAGCGGACGCCAGTGGTGAAAGAGAGCGAGACACTCACACTCACCGCGACGACGCTCGATCGTGTGGGACAATCGTTGACGGGGCGCGTGGTCGCGTGGTCGTCAGCAAATCCGGCGCGTGCGACCGTCACCAACGCCGGGGTGGTCACCGGTGTAGCTGCCGGCTCGGTCTACATCCGGGCGTCGAGTGAAGGGAAGTCCGACAGCGTCCAACTCAAGGTGAAGAGCCTGAACGCTCCAGTGATCACCGGCGGCTCGCCCTCCGCGCTGATCCCAGGGGCCTCAGCCACCATCACGGGCAACAACTTTGGCGCGACACCTAACGACAACGAGGTGTACGTGAATGGCGTTCGGGCCACGATCACCGTGGCCTCAGCGACGTCGCTGACGTATACCGTGCCGGCCAACGATGCGCTGCCTTGCGTCCCGAACGACGCCTCGGTCCCGGTCTTGCTCGTCGCGAACGCGGATTCGGCCATTGCCACGCGCACCGTTCGCATGGCCGCAACGCGCACACTGGCCGTCGGACAGGCGGTCATTCTCACCACACCGTCGGACCTGGCGTGCGCCGAGTATACGGGGAGCGGCGGCAAGTACCTGGTGACGGCATTCAACTACGCTACCACGCCGCTCAACCGGCAATCGTTCCAGCTGGTGGGCGCCGAGAACGGCGCGAACCTGGCGGCCTTGTCGTCAGCTTCACCGGCGTTGGTGAAGGCTGCACAGTCGGCCCTCGCGGTCCCGCAGGGGTCGCCGACCATGCAGATCCCGGCAATCCTCCAACGGCACCTCGCCAACCACCTGTCGCTGATGCAGCGCGAGGCGAAGATCACCGCCGCGCGCCGGCCGGCGCACCAGATCTGGGAGTCGCGACGTGCTCGCACGGTCAACGAGGCGTTCCGGGCATCGGCGGCCGTCGCGCCCACGGGTCCAAAGCCGCCGCCGGCACTCAACTCCATGAAGTCCTTCCGTATGTGCCCGGAAAACGGGACGTCGATCTCGTTCTGCGATCAGTGGCAGGAAGTGCGAGCACGCGTGGTGTACGTGGGACCCAAGATGGTGATCTACGAGGACTCGTTGGCGCCGCTGGCTGGCCAGATGGACAACCACTACCAGAAGATCGGCGCCGAGTTCGACCAGAATATGTACTCGATCCTGGAGAACTTCGGGCGGCCGCTGGCGGCCGACACGGACCTTCAATGGAACGGGAAGATCATCGCGCTCTTTACGAAGCGCGTGAACCAGTACCGCGGCGGAGGGATCCTGGGTTTTGTCACGGCCTGTGATTTCTTCCCACAGTCCGATCCCGACCCGAACAACGCCTGTCCCAGCTCAAACGAAGGCTCGTATTTCTACGCGATCGTGCCCGACCCCAACAACACGGACGCGACCGCGCGCATTGACGAGAGCACCTGGGACCGATACACCCGCGGCACGCTGATCCACGAGGCCAAGCACATCACGGCGGTCTCGGAACGTTATGTCCACGACGCGTCACGCGCCTTTGACGATGCCTGGGTGGAGGAGGCCACGGCCCAGGAGGCGAGTGAAATCTGGGCACGCACGGTCTACGGCGGGCGTGCCGCCAGGTCCGACATTCGTTGGACCGATGGGCCGCAGTGCGATTACGCGCAGCAGAATGCCACCTGTGTGGATCCCGTGGAAGGCATCCTGCACCACTTCAACTTCCTATACGCGCACTACATCGCCAACGAGTCCAAGTCGATCATCAACGACCCGACGTCGGCGATTCCGGATGCGGTGATTTACGGCAGTTCGTGGTCCTTCATGCGGTATGTGACGGACCTCATGCCGAGTGAAGGGGACTTCCTGCGTTCGATCACTCAGGTGAAGAACGATGCCGGAGTGACAAATATCGTCTCCCATTCAGGGAAGACCTTCGACGAATTGTTAGGCGGATTCTCCCTGGCCTCGCTGGCCGACAACTATCCGTCGGCAACGATCAACGACCAACGGATCAAGCTGCAGAGTTGGAACACGCGCGATATCTTTGCCGGCATGAACCAGTTTCTGGTGGTTGGAAACCCACCGCGGCCGGCCTTTCCGCGGGCCTGGCCCATGAACGTGCGCGCCGTGTCGTTCGGGAACTTCAGTGGCCTGCAGAGTCAGGTCACCAACTTGCCCGGCGGCGGTTGGGCGGCGTGGGAGGTGTCGGGCACGCAGGTCGCCCCACAGGTGCTGTCCCTTCGTTCCCCGACCGGTGGCGCGCCACCGGCCAACGTCGGACTGGCCATCGTGCGCATTCAATAGCGTGAGGGATTTTATCCAGCTGTTTCGCACCCTCACGCTCCGCCAGATCCTGGGGTTGCAGCTGGCGTGGGCGTCATCGATCGGATTTGTCTTCGGCTTCACCACTTGGCTGAACGAACGCGGGCTGCGGATCGCCAACCGTGACAACGTGGCCTTCTCGATGTTCCTGAAATGGGACCTCGGGACCGGCCAGGTGTTGGCGATCATCGCGATCTTGGTGGCGCCGATGCTGCTGTGGCTGGCGGTGCGCGAACGGACCCCGCGAAAGAAATAGGCGCGCGCGGGGACGACCGGTCCTCTATCTTCCTGCCATGGCGCACTACTTCGGAGCTCATACCCGCGACACCGGCGGCATTCACATGGCCGTGCGCCGCGCGGCCCGTGGCAGCATGCGGGCGCTGCAATTCTTCACGGCACCGCCGCAGTACTACGGGGACAAGGTATCGGTGAAGAAGGAGCGTGCCGAGCGCTTCAAGAACGCCGTGCACGAGACGGCGATGGACCCCCGCTTCATTATGGTGCATGCCGCCTACGTCGTGAACGTGGCGTCTCCCGAGCCCGACAAATACGCGCGCGCCGTGGGTGGTCTGGCGAAGGAGCTGGAGCGGAGCACGATCCTTGGTGTGATGGGTTTCTGCTTTCACCCTGGCTCCGCGGGATCGAGCGATCCCGACGGCGCGCTGACGCGTGTGGCAGAAGCGATCACGCATGCGCTGGAGTCCACGAAGGGAACCACGAAGGTGTTGATCGAGAACACCGCCGGCGCTGGCCGCACCATGGGCCGCACTGCGGAGGAAGTCGCGACCATGTTGGCCCGCGTGCCAAGTCACCTGCGCGCGCGCACCGGATACGGGTTGGACACCTGTCACTTGTTCGCGAGCGGGCACGATATCACCGCGTCGGAGGCGGTACTCCGCGGAGTCATCGACCACTTCTGCCAGACCACGGGTGAGGCGCCCGCGTTCTTCCATCTGAACGACTCGGAAGGGGCCATGGGCTCCAATCGCGACCGCCATGCGTTGATCGGCGAGGGGGCGATTGGTGCGGAGCCATTCCGTTGGTTGCTTGCCGACCCCCGTTCGAACGACATCCCGTTGGTCCTTGAGACGCCGCACACGGAAGAAGAACGCGCCGAGGACGACGACACCCCCGACCCGCTCGATGTTCGAATGGTGCGGCTGCTGGAGTCGCTCGTCGCGGGTTAGGAAGGCGTCGGCGTCGCTGCCCCTCGGAACATTCGGGGTTCGGATGGTGCGGTTGTTGGAGTCGCTCATCTCGGGCTAGGAAGCGTCGGCGTCGCGGCCCCTCGGAACATTCCGGATTGATTCCGAGGGACCTTGGGGGCATCCTCCACGAGTCCCATGGTTGTGACGGCGAGTGGAGGAATGCGCGACGTTCAGCGGGTTGCACACGCGAATCCGTCAGCTCCACCCCTCGCCGCGTGACCGGGGACCAGGTGTTGAATCGTCTCCCATCTCCGGAATCATGAAAAGACTCTGTGCCAGTTGGCTGCGCCGTGTGAGCGTGGGCGCGCTCCTGCTGTCCTCACCACTCGCCGCCCAGCAGCGGGACGCCATCCTGTTGCTCCAGAAGAGCGACACCTTCTCCATTGAACGCTTTGCCCGGACGTCGTCCGATGTGCAGACGGAGATGGTCATCAAGCCCGCCGGCATGCGGATCAACCTGACGGCGATGCTCGGTGCCAACGGACAAGTGGAGTCGGCCTCGATGGCCGCTCGACAGGCGTCGGCCGACAAGAATGCACCACCGCTGCAATCCGCCACCGTGCGCTTTCAGGACGACAGTGTGTTTGTCGACGTGGCGACCGGAGCAGGGAAGACCACGCAACGACTCGGCACCACGCGTGGCGCGATTCCCTTTATCAACCCGTCCTTTGCGCTCATGGAGCTGGCGATCGCCAAGGCGCGGGCGTCGGGTGGCGACACCGTGCGCGTTCCGTTGTTCATGCTGCAAGGGGGCACGACCGTGCCGGTGAAGGTGATTCGGGTGGGCAAGGACTCCGTGGCCGTGGACTTCGCCAACGTGGTGATTCGTCTTGCCGTGAGCTCGAACGGTGAGATTGTCGGTGGGGAGATTCCGTCACAGAACCTGCGCCTCATGCGTGTGCGCGGGGCCAGCGAAGCGGGGCTGGCGGTCGCCAAGCCCGACTACCGCGCGCCGGCGGGTGCACCGTACACGGCGATTGACGTGAAGATTCCCACGCCCATGGGCCACACACTGGCCGGCACGTTGACGCTGCCGCGCAACGCAAAGGGGCGTGTGCCGGCGATCGTCACCATCACGGGGAGTGGCCAGGAAGATCGCGACGAGGCCATCCCGATCGTGAAGGGTTACCGACCATTCAGGGAAATTGCCGACACGCTGGCCTACCACGGCATTGCCGTGCTGCGCATGGACGACCGTGGCTTTGGTGAATCCGGCGGTGATGCGTCGAAGGCAACCAGCGCGGATTTCGCCGATGACATTCGCGCGGGCTTGGCGTTTTTGCGCGCGCGATCGGACATCGATGGAGGACGGTTGGGGCTGATAGGGCACAGTGAAGGCGGACTGATCGCCCCCATGGTCGCCGCGAGCGATCGCGCCCTTCGCGGCATTGTGCTCATGGCCGGACCCTCCAAGACGGGTCGCGTGATCCTCGAGTACCAGCAGAAGAACGCGATCGACCATGACACGTCGCTCACAGGGGCAAAGCGAGATTCGGCCCTCAAGCGCATCGCCGCCGTGACCGATTCGCTGGGTGCGGCCATGCCGTGGATGCACTTCTTCCTCGACTACGATCCGCTCGCCACGGCCCGGAAAGTCACGGTCCCAACGTTGATCCTGCAGGGCATGACGGATCAGCAGGTGACGCGTGATCAGGCGGAATCCCTCGCGCGCGCGTTGCGCGAAGGGGGCAACCGGCAGGTGACCGTGCGACTTTTCCCAGAGGCGAATCACCTCTTCGTGCAGGACCCCGATGGCAATCCAGCGAACTACACCTCGCTGCCGAGTAGCGCGCTCAGACGTGATGTGAAGAGCGCGATCGTCGACTGGCTCATCGCTCGGATGCAGTGATTCCCAGAGGAAATTCGACGTGCTGAATCGTTCGGATGACGTGGTTCCCAGAGGGAAAACGAACTCGTGAATCGCTCCGACGCTGTGTTTCCCAGAGGAAAAACGAAGTCGTGAATCGCGCTGGCGCTGTGATTCCCAGAGGGAAAACGAACTGCTGAATCGCTCGAATACAGCGTTTCCCAGAGGAAAAGCGAAGTTCTGAGAAGAAAATGGGCCGTTTTCTCTGGGAAAACGGCCCATTCCCTATTGCATCGTGAGCAAGTGATTTTATCTTGCGCGGCGTCGTAATCGTGTTTCTCCCAGAGAGAAAATCGCGTCGACCACCTTTCAGGAGACTACTGATGGCCGCTAAGAAGAAGGCCGCGAAGAAGACCGCGAAGAAAGCCGCAGCGAAGAAGACCGTGAAGAAGGCCGCGAAGCCGGCGGCGAAGAAGTCGAAGAGAAAGCCGAATGCCGCGTTCATGAAGCCCATGATGCCGTCGGCTGCCCTCGGCGCCGTGATCGGCGCTGGTGCCATGCCCCGCTCAGAAGTCACGAAGAAGATCTGGGCGTACATCAAGAAGAACAACCTTCAGGACCAGAAGAACAAGCGCAACATCAACGCCGACGACAAGCTGAAGGCCGTCTTCGGTGGCAAGGCAACGGTCAACATGTTCGAGATGACCAAGCTGGTGAACAAGCACCTGAAGTAGGCTCGAGCTCCATACGAAGAGAGGCGCGTTCCCTTGGGGGCGCGCCTCTTCGCGTCTCCCCCTGTAACATCGCCACGCGCAGGACGTAGTTATTTTTCGTCGTTACGCCCGGGAAACCGCGTGTGACCCGCGTTACGATCGCCACACCCTCATCCACCGATTCCAGCCGTGGCCAAGCGTTCGAAGAAACCCAAGAAGCCGCAAAACGTCGTCGCTGCCGCGCGATCGGGATCGCGTTCCAAGTCGTCGAACTCCGTCTCGCTCTGGGAGAACATCAAGGGTCTGGGAAGCGCGCTCCTCATCTTCCTCTTCATTCGCGCCTTCTTCTTCGAGGCCTATCGCATTCCGTCGGGCAGCATGATTCCCACGCTGCTGATCGGCGACTGGCTCTTCGTGAACAAGCTGGCCTATGGCCCCAATATCCCTTTCACGTCGATCAACCTGCCGGGATACACTGAGCCCAAGCGATACGACGTGGTGGTCTTCAAGTCGCCAAACCAGATCGATCAACCTGAAGACCCGAATCCAACATTGGTGAAGCGACTCATCGGCATGCCCGGTGATACGATCTACATGCGGGACGCCAAGCTCTACGTGAATGGGCTCGAGCAACGTCAGGGATACGGCGCGCAATCCGAGCCCGGCGACCCGAACGAAACCAATCCGCTCTTCGTCTGGCAGAAACAGTACGCGCTCGCCTCATCGCGCTTTGGCCCGGCCCCGGCTCAACCCACGCATGACAACTGGGGGCCGCTGCTGATTCCCGCCAAGCACTACTTCATGATGGGCGACAATCGCTACCAGTCGAAGGACAGCCGCTACTGGGGGTTGGTGCCGCGAGAGAACGTTCGCGGCCGGCCGACATTCGTGTATTACAGCTGGAACGACTGGGGCGAGCGACCAATGTTCCCGGGCATGATTACCGACATCCGGTGGCGGCGAATCGGCGACTGGATCCGATAGCCGAGCGTAGGCTCTTGTTCTGGTAGCCATCGGGGGCGCACTCTATCCACAGTCGAGTCGAAGCACATGTCGACCCTTTCCCGTGGATACCGCTCATGGCCCGCTGCTCCTCCTGGACGACCCTTGGCATAGCAACGCCGCTCATCCTCGCGGCATTCGGATCGCTCGCCGCGCAGGAGGCATCACCGGCAGGATCCACAGGTGGCGCCGCCGCGGTTGCTGCGGCAGACCTAACGATTCCCGGACTGCATTCCCCGGTCGAGGTGCGCCGCGATCGCTGGGGCGTTCCGCACATCTACGCAAAGAACCAGCACGACCTGTTCTTCGCCCAGGGATTTGTGGTAGCGCAGGACCGGTTGTTCCAGATGGAGATGTGGCGCCGCCAAGGCGAAGGGCGACTGGCCGAGGTCCTTGGGCCGGCTGCGATCGAACGCGATCGTGCGGCGCGATTGTTCAAGTATCGCGGCGACATGACCAAGGAGTGGACGTCATATGCCCCCGATACCAAAGCGATCGTCACGGCGTTTGTGGACGGCGTGAATGCCTACATCGCGATGGCCGGCGACTCGCTGCCACCAGAGTTCGCCCTGCTGGGATTTCGCCCCGAGCCGTGGACACCCGAAATTCCCCTAACGCGCGTGACGGGGCTGAGCGGTGTGGGGAATGCGACGAGTGAGGTGCTGCGGGCGGCGTTGATTGCGAAGCTGGGGAAAGAGCGGGTGGAGGAGATTCTGCCGTCGGATCCGCATCGCGCCTTGGACCCCGCCCCCGGGCTCGACCTGGCCGGCATCGACTATCGGTCGTTAGGCAATTTCGGTTCGACCTTTGCGGATGTCGCGTACAACCGCATTGAGGGGTCGAACAATTGGGTGGTCAGCGGGAAGAAGACGGCCACGGGCAAGGCGATCCTGGCGAACGACCCGCATCGCGTCATCACCAATCCGGCGGTTCGATACATCACGCACCTGGTGGCACCGGGGTGGAATGTGATCGGGTCCGGTGAGCCGGCGAGTCCGGGGGTGGCGATCGGGCATAACGATCGCATCGCGTTTGGGCTCACGGTGGTGGGGATGGACCAGCAAGACGTGTACGTGGAGACGTTGGGGATGTGCGATGGACCGCCGCCGTCTGGGGCCAAGGTGGCGCCGACGAAAAGTGCTGCCGGCCCGGGGGCCCCCCCCCGTTCAAAAAATGGCGCCACTTCCTCCCCATCACGTCATCCTTCCAACGCCAACCAAATCATTCCATCCCGCGACCCACTCGGCTGCTACTGGAATCGCAGCCAATGGCGTCCCATCGAGCGCGTCGTGGAGACCGTTCGCGTCAAAGGGGCAGAGCCCAAGCGCCTAGTCCTGCAATACACGGTTCACGGGCCCATCGTCGCCTTCGACACCGCGCGCTCACGAGCCTTCGCCATCCGCAGCATCCACAGCGAACCGGGCACCGCGTCGTACCTGGCCTCACTGTCGCTCGACCGCGCGCGCGACTGGAAGGGCTTCGAAGCGGCCATGGCGCGCTGGCTCATGCCGAGCGAGAACATGATCTATGCCGACGTGGACGGGAACATCGGTTGGATCGCCGGCGGGATCATGCCGCGACGCCGTTGGTCCGGACTGCTCCCCGTCCCCGGTGACGGCTCGTACGAGTGGGATGGCTTCGTGCCGGGAAGAGACTTGCCGCGGGCGTACAATCCCGCCGAAGGATTCATCGCCACCGCCAACCACAACATCCTTCCCCCGGGATACAAGATCCCCATCGCCTACGAATGGGCGTCGCGGTACCGCATCGACCGCGTCAAGGAAGTGCTGCGCCAGGACAAGAAGTTCACGGTCGACGATTTCACCAAGCTGCAACACGACGACTACTCGCTGCTTGCCGCGGCCATCGTTCCCAAGCTCGTCGCTGCGGCCCAGCGTTTAGGCCTGTCCAATCGCGACGACGTGAAGACGATGGCGGCGTGGAATTTTCACATGTCCAGAGACCAGGTGGCGCCAACGATCTTCTCGGCGTGGGCGCCGGCCGCCTATCGGCGCGCGGTGCAGCTGGCCTTTGCCGGACAGTCCGACGTCACGCAGCTGCTGGCCAACCGACCCGAATACGAGTGGTTCGAGGATTTCCTCGCGGATCCAGGCAGCGGCCCGGCCCGCGCGGCAAACGGCGATTCCCTCCTGATCTCCGCGCTCGACGAGGCGATGGCTGACCTCACCAAGCGCTTTGGCAGCGACCGGAGCAAATGGAAGTGGGGCGACATCCACGTCGCGGTCTTCCAGCATCCATTGTCTTCCAAGTACGACCTGCCGCCAGCTTCACGCGGCGGCGACGGGAACACCGTCTACGCGACCGGGGGACGTGACTTCAAGCAGACCTCAGGCGCGTCGTACCGCGAGATCATCGACATGGCAGACTTTGATCGATCGATGGCCACCAACGTGCCAGGACAGTCCAGCGATCCTCGCAGTCCGCACTACAAGGACCTGCTACCGCTCTGGGGAACCGATCAGTATTTCCCCATGGTCTACAGTCGGGCCCGCGTGGAACAAGAGACTGAGTCGGTCCTCTGGTTGCGGCCGGCGACCACGTTGCCCGCGCGCGCGGTCCGGAAGAAGTAGCTCGTGCCCTTCACTCGAACTCATTGACAGAGTCTTTCCGCAGGAACGCGCCGGGAACCGCGGTGCGTCGATCGTCCCATCCTTGCTCGGCCCTACCCTCACCATCGTTCCCATGCGCTCTCGTGTGACCACGTTGCTCACTGCCTCACTCCTGCTGTCCGCCTGCGCTGGCCGCACCAAGACCAACACCGCGCCATCCGGCGAGTCGTCGTGGGTGACCGAAAACGGCATTACCTGGGTGACGCCGTACGGCAAGCCGACGCGGCCATTCTCTCCCGCCGTGCGGGTTGGCAACATGTTGTATCTGGCGGGACAAGTCGGAACCAGCGCCGACGCCAAGGGCGGATTGGTCTCTGGTGGCGTCCAGGCCGAGACACGCCAGACGATGATGAACATCAAGGATGTGCTGGAGAAGGCGGGCAGCTCACTCGATCGCGTGGTGAAGTGCACGGTGTTCATGGCCGACATGCGCGAATGGGACGCGATGAACGAGGTCTACGCCACCTTCTTCCCGCGGAACAAGCCGGCGCGCAGCGCGTTCGGGGCTAACGGATTGGCGTTAGGCGCCCGGGTCGAGATCGAGTGCCTGGCCGTCGTTCCGTAAGGACGCGCGACGCTCAGGAGCGCGTGGGGACGTGACGAGAGATTGGCGCAAGTGGATGCTCGTAGGCTTGGTTGGCGTGGCCGTCGCGGCCACCGCCAGCCAGGCATCGTCCGTCACGCCCGTATCGCTCGCCCAACGGCATGATGGCGGCCGAGTGGTCGTGGATTCATTCTGGTCGCAGGCGTTAGGTATTCGGAAGCAGGTTCGGGTGTACCTTCCCGCGAGCTACGACGTGGCCGCGTCGCGCCGCTTTCCGGTGGCGTTCTACCTGCACGGCGCTTGGGGGTCCGAACAGGACTGGAGCACCCTCGGCCGGCTTCCCGCGACGCTCGATTCGCTCATCGCCCGCGGACTTCCGGAGTTGATCGTGGTGATGCCGGATGGTGACGACTCCTGGTACACCACGTGGAACTGGCTTGGGGATTGGCCTGGGTGCCGGCGACATCCCCCGCGCGCTGGGGAAGCCGCCGACCGGTACTGCGTCCCGTGGCCACACTACGATGATTACATCGCGCGCGATCTCGTCAGCTACATCGATGGGCACTACCGGACCCATGCCGATCGCGCCCACCGCGGCATTGCCGGGTTGAGCATGGGCGGGTATGGCGCGGTGTCGCTGGCCTTGGCCTATCCGGACGTCTTCGCCGCGGCCGCTTCTCACTCCGGCACGCTGGCCCCCGCCCTCGGTGCCGTGCCTCCCGGAAGCGATACCTCGCGTTATGCAACGCAACTCGCCGACCTGCGCTCGCGCTACGACTCGGCGTTGTGGAAGCTGATGGAGCCGGCCTTTGGCAAGGACTCCGCGGCGTGGAGCGCCCGCGATCCGATCCAGTTGGCCACTCGGGCTATGCAACGGAAGAGCGTCCTTCCCGCCCTGTATGCCGATTGCGGCGTGGACGATTCATTCCTTGCTCAGAATCGGTTCTTCGCCCGGGCCGCGCGTCGCATGGGAATCTCGCTCGACTACACCGAGTATCCCGGCGCTCACGAGTGGGGATACTGGCGCGCGCATGCCGTGCAATCGTTGCGGTGGCTGGCGGCGCGGATCGCGGCGCCGTGAGCGCGCACCGACTACGACGAGCGACGTAGCACGCGTCACACCGTGGCCAGCGCCAACCGTACACCAAGCTGGTGTCCCGGGGCGCTGTCGGGCCCGAGGGTTTCGCCCTAAGTTCTAGCGTTATGCGTGGCTTCTTTCCCACCAATACCGGGTTCTGGAAGCTCGAGGAGCCGCCGGCGTTCCGACGCCTCTCCATGTCGATCCTGGAGATGTCGATCATGACCGGCGTCGTTATGCGCCTGTATCGCGCCTTCACGCTCACGCACGGTCCCAACGGCTCCTGGTTCTACCTGGCCACCGTCGTCGCCTTGGGCATCATCCTGCTCCTCGGAATGGCCACCCTGCACCTCGGCAATTTCACGCTGCGTCACTGGCTTTGGCGCGCTCCCGTGTTCGGTGCCGTGGAAGCGGCGGCGGAGTCGCTCACCAGTCTCGCGCTGATCGCCCTGCACCGAGAACCGCTGGGCGCGACCAAGGCGGAGTACGCCGATTGGTTGAGCATTGCCGGTTCGTTGCTCTTCTGGCGCGTGATTGGCGTTTCACTCTTCGCCTTGTTGCTGGCGGGAGTCGTGCAGGTGGTGCGGCGGTGGCTGGTGAAGCAGGACCATCGCGAGCATACGCTGCAGACGGTGAAGCACGAGATCGCGGAGATCGAACGCGCACACGAATCGGAGCGCCAAGGGTTCTAGTGAACGATGAAATACACGCGTCTGGGCCAGACGGGCCTTACAGTTTCGCGCATCGCCCTGGGGTGCATGAGCTACGGCAGCAAGGCCTGGCGCCCGTGGGTGCTGGAGTCAGACGACGCCATGCCGTTCTTTCGGCGCGCGATCGAGCTGGGCATCAACTTCTTTGACACCGCCGACATCTATTCGTTAGGCGTGAGCGAAGAAGTGGTAGGGCGCGCGCTCCGCGAGTACGCGTCGCTGGATCAGGTGGTGGTTGCCAGCAAGGTGCGCATGAAGATGGCGGACGCTCCCAATCGCGTGGGGCTTTCGCGCAAGCACATCATCCAGTCGTGCGAAGCGAGCCTGCGCCGCCTGGGGGTGGAGCGCATCGACCTGTACCAGATTCACCGCGCCGATGCCAATACGCCGGTGGAAGAGACCCTCGCCGCCCTGGACCATCTGGTGCAGTCGGGAAAGGTGACGTACCTGGGGGCCAGCTCCATGTACGCGTGGCAGCTCATGAAGGCGCTCTCGCTCTCCGAGCGGAACGGCTGGGCAAAGTTCGTGTCCATGCAGAATCACTACAACCTGGTCTATCGCGAAGAAGAGCGCGAAATGATCCCCCTGTGTGTGGATCAAGGTTTGGGTGTCATTCCCTGGTCACCCTTGGCGCGTGGACTTCTCACGGGCTCCCGATCGCGCGGGTCGCACAGCGCCACGGCGCGCGACACCGGAGATGCGGCCTTGGCCGATTCGTTGTACGATCATCCCAGCGACTGGGCGGTGGTGGAGGCGGTGGCGACGGTGGCCGCCGCGCGCGGTGTTGAACCTGCACAAATCGCGTTGGCCTGGCTGCTCGCCCGACCAGCGGTGACGGCACCAATTATCGGGGCCACGAAGCTCCATCACCTGGAGTCCGCCGTTGCCGCGGTGGACCTAACGTTGACCGCCGAGGAGTGCGCCGCCCTTGAAGCGCCGTACCAACCACACGCCGTGCGCGGTTGGCTATAGCGTCGACGCGCGGAGATCGGCCCTCGGCGCAGCGACCTCCGCATCCTGCTTGCCGTCACCACCCGCGTGTTGCTCGTTGATTCATAGCGTTACCGGGCCCTCCCCCCAATTCCTCGCCCGTCATGCCGAAACCCATCCCCACCTTCACCGTGCGCCACTACATCCCACTGCTCGCCCTCCCCATCTCGCTCGCCGCGCAGGGGCCACAACGCCCCTTCGGCACGCTGCGGGAGCAAGCGGTCACCCAGCAACGCTGGTTGGATACTCGTATGCGCACCGTGCTCCCCGCCCTGATGCGCAAGCACGGCATTGATATGTGGGTAGTGCCCATGCGCGAGTACAACGAAGACCCCGTCTTCGGATCCATGACGTCGCCCGAAACGTTCTTTGCGCGGCGGCGCACCATCTATGTCTTCTTCGACAAGTGTGCCGCCGCGGCCAAGGTGGATCCGGGAGACGGCTCCTGCGTTGAACGTTTGGCGTTAGGCGGCACGTCGCAGGGCGGTGTCTTTCAGGCCGTCCGCTCGACCAAGAAGATCGATGCGGCGGTCGGCGGGCGTCAGGCCGAACTCTGGGGAGACGCGCAGTGGCAGGTGCTGAAAGAAGTGGTCGAGACGCGAAATCCAAAGGTCATCGGCATCAACAGCTCACGGGTCTTCGCCTTCTCCGACGGTCTGGCCTCCGGCGAACTCGAGGGAATGAGCGAAGCGTTAGGCAGCAAGTGGACGTCGCGCTTCAAGAAGGCGGAAGCCCTGCCGCTGGAATTCATTGCCGCGCGCACGGCCGACGAGGAGGTGTTCTACCACCGCTTGTCGCAACTCGTGTGGACCATGATCAGTCGCATGTACTCGAATGAAGTCGTGCGGCCCGGCGTCACGCGCACGTCGGACCTGGTGTGGTGGTGGCGCCAGCAAGTGAACGACTACGGCCTGGGCACCTGGTTCCAGCCATCCATCGAGGTGCAACGAAAGGGCGTTTCCGACGAAGAACTCGGCGATGACCCCATCATTCAGCGCGGCGACGTACTGCACTGCGACGTCGGCATCACCGCCATGCGGCTGAACACGGATACGCAGCACATGGCGTACGTCCTGCGCGTCGGCGAGACAGAAGCGCCTGAAGGTCTGCGACAGGCCCTGCACAACGCGAACCGACTGCAGGACATTCTCCTGGAGGAAACTCGCGTCGGACGCACGGGGAATGAGATCCTCGCGTCGACCCTGGCCAAGCTCAAGAGCGACGGTCTGGACGGGACGATGTACACGCATCCGATCGGCATGCACGGGCATGGCGCGGGCCCGCTCATTGGCCTCTGGGACTATCAGGACGGCGTCCCCGGGAGAGGCGACGCCAAGGTCATCCCGTCCATGTGGTTCTCCGCCGAACTCCAGGTGACGACGAAGGTCACCGAGTGGGGTGGGCAGCCGGTACGGATGGCTCAGGAAGAGGACTTTATTCTTGGTGCCGACGGCAAGCCGCGCTGGGCGCACAATCGACAGACTGAACTCTGGTTGATTCACTAGCCTTCGTCGCAAATAGATCCGGCCAAGGCCGAGTTCGCCGGCAGTCACTGCTATATTGGGATGGAAGGCGGAGGTCGGCGGGTGATTGGCGATAGTTTGCTCGCTGCCGTCCGGCCGACCAATTGACGTGGACCGCGGCATAGGGCTTTGCCGCATCCGGTTGTTCGCAATTGATGGAGGGCGCCTTGAAGCGGGGCGGAGCGGCGCCCTCCGTGTACACGACTCGTGGGTCCTTTTATGCCTCGTGAGAACAAGAAACTGATTGTCGTTGGCGACCGTGTGTTGATCCGCGTCGAAGAGGGTGAGGAGCGCAGCAAGGTCGGCCTGTATCTTCCGCCGACCGCGGTCGACAGTCAGGCCGTGCAGGGCGGAAAGATCGTGGCGACGGGTCCGGGTCTTCCAATGCCCGACCCGGGGGACGCGTCCGACGAGCCGTGGCGCACCGGGCCGCGCGAGACGCGTTTTGTCCCGATGCAGGCTCGCGCTGGCGACTACGCGCTGTTCTTCAGGAAGGCGGCCGTCGAGATCACCTTTGAGAACGAGCGATACTTGGTCATTCCTCAAAGCGCGATTCTTGCACTGGTCAGAGAAGACCAACCCGAAGAGGAATTCGAATGAATGTCATGATGTACGACGAGCGCTTCGTGACGCCGATGCGCCGCGAGCTGACCGAACTCGGCTTTAAAGAGTGGCGGACGGCCGCCGAGGTCGAGGCGGGCGTTGCGGCGGCGAAGGGGACGGCGCTCGTCGTGGTGAACTCCATCTGCGGTTGCTCGGCGCGCATGGCGCGGCCGGCGGTGAAGGCGTCGTTGGAGAAGTCGGATCTCAAGCCGGACATGCTCGCCACGGTGTTTGCCGGGCAAGATGCGGACGCGACGGCCAAGGCGCGTGGCTACTTCACCGGTTATGCCCCATCATCGCCGTCGATTGCCTTACTGAAGGACGGCAAGCTGGTCTACATGATGGAGCGTTGGCAGATCGAGGGTCAAAGTCCCTCGGTGATCGCGTCGGAGTTGGTGGCGGCGTATCGGGCTCACTGCGCGCCGGCGTCGAACGGCTGACATCGTGCGACTCGGGCGGATCTCGGTCAGCAACGTCCTATGGTCGTTGTCCTGTTCGCGGAACGACAGCTAGACGAGGTGTTGCGGCTGGCGGGCATGATTGCGCGTGCCTTCGCCGGCCGCACGCCCAATGGGCACGTCGCCCTGGCCTACGACGGGAACGGCCACAAGGATGACGCCTATCGCGTGATCGACACCACCACGCTCACGCCGCGCGAAGTATTCGTCCGCATGCGGCAACTCGCCGACGTGGGCATGACGGTGGTGACGGCCTCCAGCGGGCGCACGGAGCGTTCCCTGGCCACGTTCGATGCCGCCGACCGGATCCTGCTGGTGGCCGACCTGAGCGTGCCGTCCATCCGCGGGCTGCAACGCACCATCAAGTTGTGCGACTCGCTGGGCATCGCGCGGGAGCGCACCCCGGTGGTGCTCTATGATTGCCGGGAAGATGCCGGCGTGACGCCCACGGAAGCGGCGAACGTGCTGCCGCGCGAAGTCTTCGCCTTCCTGCCCCCCGGCCCCGACGGTCCGGCCGACCACGCGGCGTGCGCCGCCTTGGTCGACCGGCTGCTCATGCTCGCCTAACGCGCCTGCCGGATCCAGTGTGCCAGTTCGGCGAGCGAGGGCTTCTTGCCGTACATCAGGATCCCCACCCGATAAATGCGGGCGGCCAGCCACACCGTGGCCACGCATCCCGCGAAGGCGCCCGCCAGCACCAACCCGATCTCCATCGGTGAAATCGCGATCAGGCTTAGCCGGGCCGGCATGATGATCGGCGCCGAGAAGGGGAGCCAAGACACCACCTTCGCCAGCTGACTGGTTGGGTTCAGGATCACCGGTTGCAGGAAGATGATCGAGAACACCGCGAGTAATGTCACCGGCGTGGCGGCTTGCTGCGCATCCTGATCGTTGCTCACCATCGCCCCGACCGCCGCGAACAGGGACGAGTACAGGATGAAGCCAAGCACGAAGAACGCGATGAGGATCGCCCCCGTGGCCAACGTGACGCTGGGCAGGCCAAACGGCACCGATGGAATGCCGAGCCGCGCCATGAAGGGCTCGCGATATCGCACCAGCAGCGCGCTCGAAATCATCCAAATGCCCACCTGCGTCAGGCCCACCCCGCCCACGCCAAGCACCTTGCCGCCTAACAACGCATCCGGTGAGACGCTGGCCACGACCACCTCCGCCACACGCGTGGTCTTCTCTTCGATCACCCCGCGCAGGATGGACTGGCCGTACAGCAGGATCGAGGTGTACAGCAGGAACGCGATGGCGAAGGCAAAGATCACCGACACCTGGCCCGACCCGCCGCGTCCGGAGTCCGTGATGCGCTCCGTCGCCAGCTTCACCTTCACGTTGGAAAGCACCTTCACCCGATCGGGATCCAT
Source organism: Gemmatimonadaceae bacterium (assembly GCA_046327745.1). Taxonomy (GTDB): domain Bacteria; phylum Gemmatimonadota; class Gemmatimonadetes; order Gemmatimonadales; family Gemmatimonadaceae; genus JABAQJ01. The sequence continues at coordinate 426,596 of JAXLXV010000008.1, forward strand.
GCCGGCGGCCTGCAGGCGCATGGTGAGCAGGGACTGGCGTACGGCCCCTTCGATGCGCTCCATGTCCGGGATGGTGCTGGCGTTGCGGCCTGCATAACGAGCGGCGGTGCCCTTGACGCTGGCGCTGTCCAGCACCAGGTAGCCTTCGAACTTCTTGGACATGACGTCGCGCGTTGCCAACGACTCGGCGGCGGCGATTTCAGACGGCGACACCACGCGCACGACCGCGGCCGCCGTGTCGTTCATCGGTCCGCCGATGATCTCCGACATCACGCGTTGACCCAGACCCGTGCCCGTGGCGTCCAGGACCACCATGTGCGACATGGTGTCCGAGGACTTGCTGCGGAGTGACAGCCACGCCGGCAGGATGATGATCGCCGACATCAGGACGGGGCCCAGGAAGGTCGAAATGAGGAACCATCGGGAACGCACCCGTTCCAGATATTCGCGCTTGGCTACGACAAAGAGCTTACCCATGTCCAGTCATCCCCACTTCGATGCCGGCGGCGCCGACTTTCTCCAGGAAGATCTGGTGCAACGAGGGTTGCACCAGCTCAAAGCGTTGCACCCGTGCCCCGCTGGCCATCACCCGCTGCAACAGGACCTGCGGATCTGCCTCATCCGCCAGCTCCACCTCGAAGAAACGGTTGGAGTCGTCGACACGCTTCACCAAGCTGGTATCGGCAAGGATCGGTGAGAGTCCCTCACGGTCATTGGACTCCACGGCCAAGGCCACGTGGCGGCCGCCGTGCGATGCCTTCACCGCCGCCACGCCGCCGTCCAGCACTTTTTCTCCGTGTGCAATAATGCACACCGAGTCACACATGCGCTCCGCATTGTCCATGAGGTGCGTGCTGAAGATGACGGTCTTTCCCTCGTCACTCAGCTCCACCACCGTGTCCTTCAGCGCTTGGGCGTTGATCGGATCCAAGCCGCTGAATGGTTCATCCAGGATCACCAGCTCTGGATCGTGCAGCAGCGTGCCAATGAACTGCACCTTCTGCTGCATGCCCCGCGAAAGCTCGTCGACCTTTGCTGCTCCCCAATCCTTTTCGGCGGTCTTCAGGCTGAGTCGTTCCAACCAGTGGTCGATCCGGCGTTCGGCATCGGCCCCTTTGACGCCCTTCAATTCGCCAAGGAAGCGCAGCAATCGTCGCACCTGCATCTTCTTGTAGAGCCCTCGCTCTTCGGGCAGGTAGCCGACCCGATCAAGGACACCGTCGTCCGTGTTCGCCCGCCCCATGAGCGTGATCGAACCTTCGTCCGGCCGAATGATGTTGAGCATCATCCGGATGGTCGTGGTCTTGCCCGCGCCGTTCGGGCCGAGCAACCCATAGACGGCACCACGGGGCACCTGAAGGGAGAGCGCCTTGACCGCGGTATGCCCGGCGTAGCGCTTCACCACGGATCGTATGTCGATGGCAAGTTCTGGCATGCGGTTGCGGTAAGGGGTGACGAGCGGGGAATATAGGCGGGCCGGAGCGGACGCGGAGCGCCTCTCTGGTGGTCAACGGCAATCGCGCGACCTTACGCGAGCCGCATGACCAACGAAAATCGCCTCGCGGACGTTCCGTTCTGCTTGAAACCACGGTTTCGCCGTTTTGCACTTCGTAAGTCTGCAGTCCTCAAACGTCCACACGCTCGATGTCGTTCAAGAACGCCGTTCTCTCCATTGCATCCGCCCTCGTGGCGTCGTGCCTGCTGCTCTTTCTGGCTGCGCCCTTGGCGGAGCTGGTGATGCGGGGCGGCGCGACCGGGCTCTCTCGCATTGGATCGGACGTCGAGCTGCGCAGCTCCCTGTGGTTGACGACCAGCTGCGCGTTGGGCGCCACCCTGCTTGGAGTGCTAGGAGGCACGCCGCTGGCTTGGCTCCTTGCACGCCGGCGATTCCCCGGGCGCGCGATCGTTGCGGCGCTGCTCGATCTTCCGTTGCTCATCCCGCACCCAGTAGCAGGCATCGCCCTGCTGCTGGTCTTTGGACGCGAGAGTGCGGCCGGCGGTGCGCTCCTTCGACTCGGCTTGCGCATTGTCGGCACGCCGGGGGGCATCATACTGGCGATGCTATTTGTCTCGGCGCCGCTGTTTGTGAGTGGAGCCCGCGAGGCGTTCGCGCGCGTGGACCGGCGCTATGAGGGAGTCGCCCGCACCTTGGGTGACGACGCCTGGCGTGCCTTTCGACGCGTCACGTTGCCGCTGGCCTCTCGCGGGTTGCTGGCGTCGGCCATTGTGATGTGGGCGCGCTCGGTCAGTGAGTTCGGCGCCATCGTGATCCTCACGTACAATCCCAAGACGGCCAGCGTGCTCTCGTACGATCGCTTCACGACGTTTGGGCTGCCGGAAGCACTTCCCGTGGCGGCGGTCCTTGCGCTGCTCGCCTTGCTCCCCCTCACCGTGCTTCGGGCCCTTCGTGTTGAACGTGTCGACACCGCCCCTGGGGGAGGAACGACGTGATCGAGGTGAAGGGACTGAATGCAGAGGCGGGAGCCTTTCGCCTACGCGACATTTCGTTCGAGGTGCCGGCCGGAGGATACGGTGTCGTGATCGGGCCGGCGGGTTCAGGCAAGACCACGCTGTTGGAGACCATCGCCGGCATTGTGCCATTGCGCGCCGGTGCCGTTCGGCTGTTTGGACGCGATGCATCGCACCTGCCACCAGAGCGACGCTCTTTGGCGCTGGCATACCAGCACGCCTTTCTCTTTCCCCACCTCACGGTACGCGAGAACATCGCCTTTGGGGCGGCAACGCCCAACGACGCCGGCGAGATGGCCGAGCGCTTTGGCGTGTTGGAGCTGATGGACCGCGATGTGCGATCGTTGTCGGGAGGTGAGCGGCAGCTGGTGTCGCTGGCCCGGGCCCTCGCGCGCCGCGCACCACTGTTGCTGCTGGATGAGCCCTTCAGCGCCTTGGACCCGCGCCGTCGCGCGCACACTCGGCGTGCGGTGCGGGCCTTGCACCGCGAACGCGGGCTCACGGTGTTGCAGGTGACGCACGACTTTGCCGAGGCAGGATTGTTGGGAGATGTCGCGGTGTTGCTCGACGCCGGGCAGGTGCTGCAGTACGGTCCACCAGAGGTGGTCTTTCGTCGCCCGGCGTCGCCGTACATCGCCGAGTTTCTGGGGGCGGAGAATGTCTTCGCTGGAACCGCGCGGATCCTGCGCGACGTTGCCCCGGACTGGCTGGAAGGAACGCCCCCTGGACTGGGCGTGGGGCATCACGCGCTGGAGTTTGTTTCCGGACCGCTGACCATCTATGCGGTGGGAACCGCCGAGGGTCCGGGTTACGCCGTGATTCGCGCCGAGGATGTGCTGCTGTCGCTGGAACCGCAGCCGAGTTCGGCGCGGAATGTGTTCGATGGCGTGGTGACGGACATTGTGACCACGGGCGCGTTGTCGCGCATCACGGTGGACGTGCGCGGCGTGCCGATGGTGGCGGCATTGACGACGCGGTCGGTGCAGGAGCTTGGAATTGTGGTGAACCGCAGGGTCGTGGCCGCATTCAAGGCTCTTGCGGTGCACCTGTGTTAAGCTGTCAACGAGGGCGTGGATTCCACGGGTTTAGCTGTGGTGGACTAGGGGATCTACTAGTATCCAGCGCGACGGCGTGTAGTCTATTGTAGCTGCCCCGACTGCGTTCCTTGGGGCGAGCGATCGACAAGAACAGAAAGCCAGGAGGAACAGTGGGCGGAGCAGACAGAGACCACGTGATCACGTGGACAACGGCGCAGGACCTGATCGGACGGCATCGTGCGATCCCTGGAGTGTCGCGTGGCGGTGATGGAGCCTTTGGCGGCGCGTTTAAGAAGGCCGACGTCATGAAGCTGCTGGAGCAGCCGGGTTGTACGCACTTGCGCTTCTATTACGGCCGCAATGTCGACGGGTCGCCGGCGATAGTTTTGGTGGGTGCGAGCGGTCTGGACAGCGACATGAACGGTGGCGTGGTTTTGGATACGCACTACCCTTGTCCGCCAAACTGCCCGTAGTCGATTGCTCTCGACTGACGCGCGGTGATTGCGGCGTGACGGTAGGTTCCAAGCAGCGTGCCGTCTGTCGCGATGCAACGCTCACTCATAAGGAGGTCACATGGGCAAGGACTACGATCGGGATGACGACGACCGAAAGCCGAAGCTCCCACCCCCGTCGGATCATCGCATTTCCCTACGCAGGGCTGTGAAGCTGACGCGAAACTATCGGGAATCCATCCCTGCGGCGGACAAAACCGGGTTCTTTCATAAACAGGCGATTGTGGACCTGCTTCGCCAGCGAGGCGTGGTCGGCATGCGCTACTACCATGGCTTGGACGACCACGGGCAATACCATCTCGTGCTCGTGGGGGTTGACAAGGAGTTTCGGGATATTGTGGAGTCGAGGAAGGGAAAAATCACTCGGCTGGACCAGTCGGTCGGTGCGATGGTGACCTCGTCGAGCGCCGTCATCCTCGACACTCACTACCCGTGTCCGCCGAACTGCCCACCACCCGGGCCGTTGAACATGTAGTCATCACTACGGGACCATGACCGTGGTGACCTTCATTGTCCAGTATTGGCAGGCGAATCTCGCGGCGCTGCTCGAGGCACTGGTTCCGCTGACCGCTGTGGTGTGGGCGCATCGCCGACGGTTGGAGCTGTCGAAGCCACGCAAGCTCATCGTTGCGTGGCTTCTTGTGTATTTCGTCAGTGATCTGGCCGGTCTGATCACGAACCTCAATCGGATCGACAATCAGTGGCTACGGTACATCTTCACGCCCGTGAGCGATGTGCTCGTCATGCTGGCACTGGCCGCTTTGCAGGATCATCCACTTCGGCGTATCGGCGTGCAGGTAGCGTTGTACTTGCTGGTGCCGGTCTGGCTGATCTATGCCATCGCTGAAGGACCCAAATCGTTCGGCGAATATTCCGATCCACTTCGATCGGTCGTCATCTTGATCGCCGCGTTGATGACTCTCATCGGCAACTCACTCACGACCACGCGTCGCATCAGCCGTGCCGATTGGTTCTGGGTGGCTGCCGGCGTCGCACTCTACTTCGCCCTGGAGCTGGCGCTGGGACCGTTCCTCAAATACGTCCTACCTAATTCGCTCGGCGTCGCCTCACGTGCCTTCCAACTCAAGGCGAGCGTCGATATCATAGCATTCCTCCTCATTGGAACAGGTCTGCTGTGCCCACTGGATCCAGCGAGAAGCTCTGGACGCTCTACCTGACGCTCGGGCTGGCCGCTACCGTCATCCTCTTCGCGTTCATCGTCGCACTCGTGATCTACCAGCGACGGTTCGTGAAGCTGCACCGGACGTATTCCAAGAACCTGCTTTCCGCGCAGGAAGAAGAACGTGCCTGGGTCGCGCGTGAAGTGCATGACGACGCCCTGCAACGCGTCGCGATGCTCGCCCACGAACTTCACGAGTGTGCCGACGAGCCCCACACCACGATTGAACGCCAGCGCGATCGCATTGGGGCGATCGTCACCGAAGTCGAGGACCTTGGTGTGATGTTGCGCAGGGTTGCTCACCGGTTGCACCCGTCACTGATCGATCAAGCCGGTTTGATCCCCGCGTTGCAAGGACTGGCCGGCGACGTCTCACGCGCTCATGGCATTCAGGTGGACGTTGACCTGCCGCAGAACGGTTCCACACCGCAGCTACCACGCGAGACGGCGTTGATCTTGTACCGCATCGCCCAAGAAGCGCTGCGCAATGTGGCGCGCCATTCGGGCGTCAAGCGCGCCGCGCTTCGCGTGACGGCGCCGCACCCGGATGAACTCCTGCTGGAGATCTCGGACCGCGGACGTGGCTTCGTGCACCAGGAGCATCCGTCAGCTCACAAGGGCTTGGGACTGGTGAGCATGGCTGAACGCGCGCGGCTGGCCGAGGGTCGATTGGATGTCTGGTCGCAACCGGGGAAGGGAACGCGTCTGACGGTGACGGTGCCGACGGTCCAAGGGTAGCTGCGTTCGCGAGGTTTCGCTGTCGCAGAAGCTGCATCCCACCGTTCTGGTTTGGAACCTCCCTGAGGACGCGGCATTCCGCGCGGTACACAGCGCGGATCGCACGGATCAGCAGCAGGCTACCCTGGACGCATCTCAGAGTCCCCGGGCGGCGCCGTAGGTCGCGCTGCACCCACCGCGCTTAGCGCTGGAGTCCTCGCATCTTGCTCTGTCGACCGCGCAAGTTCTCTGTCGACCCCGCAAGTTGCTCTGTCGACCGCGCAAGTTGCTCTGTCGACCTCGCAAGGCGGCTCGTCGACACCGCAGGTTGCTCTGTCGACGCGGCGCACGCAGGTTCGCTCTCGAGGCGCAAGTCATCGCCGCGCATTCGACTGCTCTGTCGACGTCGCGGATTGCCTGTCGACGTCGCACCGGCATTGCTCTGTCGACCGCGCAGGTTGCTCTTCGACTCTGTGCACGGCTCGCGCATTGCTCTGTCGACCTCTCTGCACATTGCGCTCTGTGCACTTCGCGCATTGCTCTGTCGACCTCGCACATTGCGCTGTTGACCTCGCACATTGCGCTGTTGACATCGCAGATCGCTCGGTCGACTTCGCACATTGCGCGATGCACGTCGCGCCCGGCGCAGGCCACGCGGCGAGTCCCGCTGCCCGCGATGCTCCCCGTTCGGCCCCCGTCGCGCGCCGCGCGGCGCACGCTCCGAGTGGCGCGACGCACGCGGCATCATGCGCAGCGCACCCTGTGGTTCGCAGGGCTCTCGACGCATTCAACCCGGCCAACGCCGCGGGCGCCCCGCGTTACTCAGCCCTGAGCGCCACCGCCGGGTCGATTCGCGTGGCGCGCTGTGCTGGAGCGTAGCCGGCCAGCACTGCGACGGCCAAGAGCACGACGAACACGCCAACCAGTGTGAGCGGATCCCACGCGGCGACATCGAAGAGTAAGCCGCGAATCAGGCGCGCTACCGCCCAAGACGTCGGCAGGCCGACAACTACGCCCGCCATCACAAGTCGCACTGTGTCGAACAAGACCCGAGACTGCAGTCCGGCCGGCGCCGCCCCGAGCGCAAGCCGAATGCCCATCTCCTTCTGCTGTTGGTCCACTGAATACGAGATCACGGCGTAGATGCCGAGTGCCGCCAGGATCAACCCGAAGCCCGCAAAGCCGCTGAAGAGCAACACGATGAACCGACGCGGGAACACCGCATGATCAACGAGGGATTCGAGCGAGCGGATGTCTCTTACCGGAAGTTGACTATCGACGTGCTCCAGCGCCGCGCGCACTCCGGCCGCGATCTGCTCAGGTGCTATCGTGCCGCGCACGACGAGATCGACGACCGCATAATCACCGGTCTGACGGATGGGCATGTACATCTCGAGGTCTGCGTCCCGATCGAGCGCGAAGTAACGGACGCCTCCCGCGACGCCAACCACACGCCGATCGACATTGGAGGTCCGTAGCACGCGACCGAGCGGATCGGCCCCCGGCCACATCACTCGCGCCAGGTTCTCGCTGACGATGACGACCGGCTCGCTCGTCGAATCATCGTCCGCGGTGAAGGCGCGTCCGGCTCGGAGCGGAATCTTCATGGCCTCGAAGTAACCCTCGTCCACCATGCGGACGAGCGGTTGGTGAGCATTTCGATCGTCGATCGCTTGATCCGTCGCCTGCGTGGTCCACCGGCGCCAGCCGAAATTGTCGCCGAGTGGCAATGCATCAGTCAGGCCTACGGCAACGACGCCCGGCACAGCGCGCGTGTTGCGCAGCACATCGTCGAAGTAGTCGTTGCGTTGCGTGAGGCTCACGAAGCTTCTGCTCGGGTCGACGCGCAGCGCCATCACATTCGACGAGTCGAAGCCCATGTCGACGTCGAGCACCCGGATCAGGCTGCGCAGGAGCAGACCGGCCCCGGTCAGGAGGACGCAGACGACCGCGATCTGGGCGCCGACTATTGCGCGTCGCAATCGCCCGCGGCGGCCAGACGATCCGCGCCCGCCCTCGGCGAGGGCCTCGTGCGGCGTGACGTTCGAGGCCTGCAGAGCAGGCAGGAGGCCAAACGCGACTCCAGTCACGATCGTCAAGAGGACAGTGAAGGAAAGGACCGTCAGATTGATGCTGACGTCGCGGAGGAGCGGGATGCTCGTGCCTTCGAGTTGAGCTACGAGCCGTGCGGCGCCCAACGCGAGAACGAGTCCGACCGTTGCTCCAGCGAACGACAGCAAGGTGCTCTCCACGAGCAATTGACGCACGAGCTGACAGCGGATCGCGCCTAACGCGGTTCGCAGCGCCATTTCCCGTCGTCGGATCGACGCGCGGACGAGTAACAAGTTCGAGAGGTTCGCACACACGAGTAGCATGAGAAATCCCACGGCGCCAGCCAACGCCAAGGTCGCGTCCTCGAACCTGCCGGTCACACGGTGCTGTAAAGTGCTGAGCATCGGGTGAAAGCCATTACGCTTGGCGCCGGCGTCGCGCACACGGTCGATGTGTTGCTCGACCAGTCGTGCGTCCGCCTGTGCGCTCTCGAGCGTCGCGCTCGGCGCAAGGCGTCCGATGATCGCGAGGGTATTGCCCTGCCTGTCGGTCTCCACGTTAAGCGGGAACGGCCGGAAGAAGTCCACGCGACGTCCTGGCGTGAACGTCGCCGCGAAGTCGAACGAAGGCGGCAACACACCAACGATCGTCGTCACAGAGCCGTCGAGTGTGATTCGACGCCCAACGACATGAGGATCACCAGAGAAGCGAGTCCGCCAGAACTGATGGTCAAGCACGACAGCGCCCAGTCCATTGAACTGACTCTCCTCCGTCGTGAAGTAGCGACCCAACCATGGCTTCACACCGAGCAGTGAGAAGAAGTCCTGCGTCACCGGCACGCCGGTGAGTCGCTCGGGAGCGCCGTCTCCCGTCATAGGGATATCGCCTGAGCCGTAGAACGGTGAGAAGCCAGCAACGTCCGACAAGGTGCGCGTCTGCTCCTTCAGGTCGAGCAGGTTGCCCACCTGAACGGTCTGCGCTGAAAGGTTCTCCGACTCCCCGTTTGCGACCCACACGAGACGCTCGGCCTCGTCGAAGGGGAGCGGCCGAAGCAGCAGCGTGTCGACGAGACTAAAGACCGTGGAGCTCGCGCCGATCCCAAGTCCGACGATGGCGATCGCGAACGTCGTCGCACCCCTGTGTCGCTTGAGCATGCGAAGGGCAAACCGAACGTCGCGCGAGAGTGTATCGCCGAACGAACTCCACCGACTGCGCGCCGTGCGCGCGCCGAACGGCGAGGTAGAGGCGTGAGGGATCATGCAAGCATCCTCGTCGTTGTCGGATGGTGGTCGCGATTTGGCTGCGTGGTTCGATTCGACATCCGCAGCCTCGGGAAGGTTGGAGCGCGGCGAGCGCGGACACCTTGGAACGCTGCGTGGGGAGCGAGTCGGTCACTCGCTCCCGGGAGTTGTTACCCCAGCCCCGTCACCTTCACCACGCTCCGCCCGGCAAACGCTACATACAACGACGCGTCAGACTCCGAAACGAAGTCCAGGAAACAACTACTCGGCCGCCCCGGCAACGCCGCCGAGTGAATCAAGCGAGTCCACGTCGTCCCTGGCGACCGATGTCCCATGTTGCCATGTGAACGACGGCATATCGACTTGGGCTGTGTCGCCATGATTCGCAACGAGGTCGGGCATCTGAGAGTAGTGAAGGCCTTGATCGATGACCGCGATTCGTGTGGTGGAGTCGCCCACGCTGCACCCCCACGCAAGTGGTGCGCGGATGGCGTCCAGCGCCCAGGTGTTACGAAAAGGCGCGCTGCGATAGCCGCTATCTGCAGCAGTGTGGAAGTTGGCTTTCGTCCAACCGAGTGCGTCCCTGGGCATTTGCCACTGACTTGGGCCGCTGAAGCGATACTCGGGCATAGCGCCAACCGTCGACGGATTTGCAACGAGCAGCGTGACCGCGTTGAGTACATTCTGGTTAGTTGGATCTGGCGCGAGGCGGACGAAATACATGCCGTCTCCCGTTCCTTCAATCCTGTCTCCACCAACCACCACGCCGCCGACACTTTGGATTGCCGCCGAGCGCTCGGCTGGCGTTGCGGCACTTGTAAATTCAACAACAACAATGTCGCGCAAGAACGGGAGTGTAGATATTGCCGCATCGTGGACGTAGTGCGAGTCATCGAAGAAGTCATCTGGCACGGTGTCCGGGGCCACAGCTGGGACCGAATCATATCTCGCGGTAGTGAAGAGTATGATCTTCACGGTGCGGTTCCAATCCGTCCCTTGCAGCTCCAACCATCGTCGCCCGGACGTCTGCCCCGAGAACAACACCTGCAGCTGCCCCGCCGGCGCAAGCAATTGGTTGTAGGCCCAGTATGCCACCCGCCCGTTGTTCAGGGTCGAATCGCCCAGCCCCACGATCGTCGTCGGGCCTGCCACCGGATTCCCATTCGTGTCGAACAGCCGCACCGAGTCGGCATCGTACCGGAGCTTGAGCAGCCCCCGCACCGCCCGCGTCCCCACGTTCTTCACCACGATCGGCACGCGGAGATTGCCCGTGACCGCATCAAACACGGCCGCGGAGTCCTGGATCAGCTTCAACTCGTCGGTCTGACAGTACTGCGTCCCGTAGATCGAATCGATCGTGACGGTCTGGCCGGGATTGGCGTGGATCTGGAAGCGGGCGCACCCGTCGGGGATGGCTTGCTCCACCTGCACGTCGACAGGCCGGCCACGCGGTTGGACGGGCCCTTGGTCCATGCAGCTCAAACACAAGACGCCGATTGTCACGGTGATGATCACGCTACGCTCCCGGGCGGTCGCCGCCCCCACACGATGCTCTTCCATAACACGCGCCAGCCTCCCCAATTGAAACACCATTCCCCGCCGAGCGGCCCGCTCCTTTGCGGTCAGGCGTTGGTTGACGTGCAGCTTGTACGATGAACACGTGGACCGTGTCCTGCGGCGCCACACCGCTCGATCGGTCGCGTCGTACCCAAAGCGAGTCGAGTCCGAGGGTCACGGCCCGTGACGAGGTGCCCGTGGCGGGATCAACCCGCACTCCAAGGCATACAAACTCCGGGTGAGGATGCGCAGAGCTGACGGTGAGGTACGCCAGCATGGCTTTGGTAGACCTACCACGAGCATCGGCCGAGACAATCACTGCCGGCGGGCTCCATCCACGACAGATTCCGACGGAGTCACGCGCGGGCTCGGCGTGCGTGAACGCAGACAACGTAACGGTCGCATTCGCGCTTGGGGCGCCGTCGCTCGAACTGGTGATGTTGCCGACGACCACGAACGCTAGCGGCGGCTCAGGGGCTCCGACAGGCGCATCGTCGCCGCAGGCAGTAGCGGTGAAGGCCCAAAAGAGGGCGGTACATGCTCGCACTTGAACGCTGAACAACAAGTGCAGACCTCCACACCGCTTCTAACGTCACCGCGCAGAACCGCCGATGACCTGCTGCTTGAGGTCGAGACACTCGGCTGTTGGTGCGACTAACTCCTGAATAGCCATCGGACGACCAACGGGTGATTCGTGGCTGCCTAACGCCTGCAAGTTCATGTTAGACGGCGCGTGTCTGCGGACGGCCGCCCAGGGAGGCCACCCAGAGAGCGATCGCAGCGGGGGCATACAGCAGGCCGATGCTGAAGCTGCCTAGGACGACGAAGACGGTCAAAAACACCGTGGCGACGTGCGTGGCGCCCCGTCGGAACGGGGGTCGTTCCAGCAGAATTGGCGCGATGGCCAATATCAGTGGGAGGCAGAGCGTTAGGACCGCCCAGCGACCATTCCCTTGGACGAGAGTGCTGCCGCCTGTTCGCGCTCTGAGGAGTTCATCACCGTGGGATGTCGCGTATTCGGAGTAGCCGGCGTAGGTCGGCGCGACCAGCAGGACTAACGAAGGAAGAAGTGCGAGTGCGACGGCAGCGTAGCCCCCGCCGCACACTGCCTAACACGCTGTCGGCTGCACATGGTGTTAGAGCGCGCCTACGGCGAGACCGTAACCGTGACAAATCCGCTTCGGAGCATGCCGTACCCCACCACCGGCATGCCGCCCCGCACCAGGTAGATCCCCGGGGCCAACGCATTCGACCCGCCGTTCCTCTTCGTCGTCGCCAACGTGAGGACGTCGGTGAACGTGCCATGCGAGGGCACTGTTGTATTGCCCGTCGGCAGGATGCACATCCGCGGCGCTGATACCGCCACTCGCGTCGGGCCGGGATTTGCGTACACGTCGACAACGGCTTGGCACGCCACACCGACGATGCGTTGCGGCTCCGCCGATTCGTTGGCGATTGTCACCCTCACGCGCAACGAGTCGCCTACGCGGAGCACCGTCGCCTCCAGCTCCGCGCTCACCGCCACCCCGGACGGTTGCACGGGCCCACTCGTGCACGCGCTCACGCTGCAAACCAGCATCCACTGACCAAGTACGCGCATCTTCACTCTCCTGGAAAAAGGGGCGAGGGGCGGAAGCGGTCTAACTCCAATGTCTCCTGCATTCATAACTAGCCCCCACCTGCCCCTTCCCGCAACAGCCGACAGCTAAACGGTGCGCATGACTCCTCGCCAGGCGATCGTTGCCCCGCAGCGCCCTGGGCTGCCACCCGTCAGCGAATAACTGCGCAGCTCGCAAACAGCTCTTGCACCCCGAAATCGCGGCTCCCATGTTAAGCTGTTGAGCCGACGGTGCTTGCTTGGGCGGAGGATCGGATGAGCGGAAGAGAGGGATCGCGGAGCCTCCTCAGTCTCATTCTTTCTCTCGGAATGGTTCTGTCGTTGCCTCCGCTGGCATCGGCACAGTCCATCCACGGCGTTGTTCATGACACCGCTGGCGCGCCAGTCCGAGACGCCATCGTCGCCCTCGTGGACTCGCTTGCTCGTCTGCGACAATCCGAGCGAACAGACGGGGCAGGGATGTTTGAGCTCAAGCTCCCGCCCTCGGGCCGCTTCACGATATTGGTGCGCCGATTGGGGTTCGCGCCGAAGCGCATCGCCGTTGAGGCTGGCGCGAGCGCCGCCGCGACACCGTTGGACATCGTCTTGGTCGGCGCCCCAGTGCGGCTCTCAGCGGTCACAATCAAGGCCCAACGCGACAGTCTTCGCCAGACGCGCGTCTTCGGCATGGACCTGCGTACGATCGGAGGAACGATCATTACACCGGCGCAGATCGACCAATCGGTCCTGGGTGCCCGTGACATTCTCGACGTATTCAGTCGGCAGTCGGTCATCGGTTTCACGGTCGATGAGGACCAGCACTGCATCGTGCACAATCGCGGATTTCCGCGGGAATGCTTGCCGGCTGTCGTCGATGGGCTTCTCGTAGCTGACGGGCACGCCCTACGCGACATGGTCGCACCAGAAATCATCGACTACATGATGGTGCTTCGGGGACACGAGGTCGGTGTACTGTTTGGATCGGTCAGTGAACAAGGGATCGTCGTGGTGGTGACAAAGATGGGCATCCATCGGGGGCCGCGATGACCTACGCAGCCGAGTTGCAACGCGAGAAGGGCGAAAATGCGGCCGCGCCGTGGCACGCATGCTCAATGGCATGTTCCGCGCGCATCTCGCGCGTTGTCGCTGGCCTGGCACTCACCGTGTTCGTGACCCCAGCCTTGTTGCCCGCGCAGGAGCGCGCGAAATCCACCGCGACGAGCGTCTGGCGATATGACAGAGCGCGCACAGCGCCCAAGCGACTTGTCTTGGTCGCAGCGCCGGTGTTGGAGATCGGAGGGCCATCGGACAGCGGTGCGGTCGAGTTCTCCGACGTTCGCGACGTTCTGCGATTGGGCGACGGCCGCATCGCGGTGGCGAATGGCGGCACCAATGAGGTGCTCGTGTTTACTGCCGCCGGCGCAGGGCTGCGCAAGATGGGTAGAGCTGGCGGTGGTCCTGGCGAGTTTCGGGCGCTGGCCAAGCTGTTTGCCATGGGCGACAGTCTTGTTGCCGCGGACGGAGACGGCCGCGCGCAGCTGTTCGACGGCGCGGGCCGGTACGTGCGGTCCCTCGAGCCTTTGCGCGTGCCCAACATGCGTGGGTTACGGAGGGTCGGTCTCACGCGTGAGGGGACTGCACTCGTCATGGGCACAGAGGGAAATGGCCGATTGATCGGCAATGACACCGTCGAGTCTATCGTGGTGCTCCGAGGGCGTGGTGGGTCCGATAGCCTAACCACTCTTGCGCAGCTGGAGGGCCGGCACATCTCACGGATCGGACGCACCCAGGGGCGCGTGCTCCTCGACGCCGAGGGGTCAGTGGTCGCAAACCATGATCGCGTCTGTTTCGGCTACTCGCGGCAATACGAAGTCAGCTGCGCAGACCTCAGCGGGCGGCCAATCTACCGAGTCGTGCGAGACGTGCCATCACGCTCAATCTCGGACGAAGACAAGGACTTCGTTCGTCAGGTATTCCTCGATGCGAACCGCGATGCACCCCCGGAAATTCAACAGAAGATGAAGCTGGCGGCGCAGGAGTTCCTGTTTGCCGCCACCGCGCCCGCCTTCGGACGACTATTGCTTTCGGACGAGGGGGAACTCTGGGTGGGGCCATACGACCGGGCCTTAGGACTTTCTGGGCGACTCTCCCTGCTGGCGCCCAAGACGGTGCAGCTGTGGAGCGTCTTCGCCGTCGACGGTCATTGGGTAGCGGACGTCACGCTACCTGCTCGCTTCGTACCCTTTCAGGTTCAAGGAAGCGACGTCATCGGGATATCGCTGAACGCCGATGATGTTGAACGGGTGACGGTGTTGCGGCTGCGGCGATAGCCGCGCGGAAGACCAAGCGCTCAACTCATTCCGACTGCCGTCCGAGATGCGCCCAAGGGAGCGTTCGTGCGCCTGCTAGCGCGACTTCCGAATCGTAGGACTCTGGTCCCGTAGCACACATGGCTGTCTGATATCCACTGCGCTTCCAGTAGGGACGACGCAGAGTCGACGGTACTCCAACGTGTCTGTGAGCCGGTTAGCCGTTGCGAGTCGCGCATCTGCAGCAGAGTGCGCAGCCCGGTGCGGCGTGCAGCCAGCGAACGCGATGAACAGGGAGCCAGCAACAGTGATGCGGCCGATCATGGGACCTCCTTCCCTGGAGCTTCTGCGCAACACTTGAACTATAGTCGTAGCCCGTCCCTCGCCACAACGATAGTTGAAGCCGCGAGGTCTCCAAGTACCGCGCGAGACGGGCACACTATGAACCAACCAGAGGTGACGGCTTCTTGAATATCATGATGCGCATAAGAGTCAACGACACCAATGACGGTCCAAGTCGTAAGCAATGCGACCAACGACGGATACTGCAAATGCCGGCACGACCCGAATGCCGCGAAAATACTCCCGTCTCCGAGGCAACGCTGACCACCGTCTAGAAGATCACGGACAATCCCAGCCCCGTCACCTTCACCACACTGCGCCCGGCAAACGCCACGTACAACGACGCGTCAGACTCTGAAACGAAGTCCAGGAAACAGCTACTCGGCCGCCCCGGCAACGCCGCCGAGTGAATCAAGCGGGTCCACGTCGTCCCATCGGTGGTCATGAAGGCGCCGCCAGCCCCAACCGCAAAACGCGCGGCAAAGAGGTTGGGATGGAAGGTCATGTTGGTGAGAACCAAGTCGAAGAACTCGCCAATCCCCGCCGGGTCGGCGTTGCTCGATATGGCAATCTGACCGTTCCACGTCAGCTGCGTCTCTAAACTCTGGTCAATGAGCCAGGTGGAGCCACCATTGTCGGTGCGCTTGACATGGTCGCTGTCCAACAGGTACACGACGCTCGGCTGGTACGGATGCGCGAAGAAGCGAGTCGCCGTCCGCGCGCCGGCAGATCGCCGGTTCGGCAGCGCCGGCACAATCTGGTTCCACGCGGTGCCACCTGGCGCCAGCCTCCACAAGTTCCCGTTGCCACCGGCGTAGTACACGGGATTCGCGTGACCGCCGGCGGCCTGCAGGACGCTGAGCCCAGGCTCGGGCAACGGCGGCCCCTGTAAAAAGACGTTCGCCCCCTGGCCCGGACCGGTCGCCGTCGTGATCCACTCGTCCCGGTGCTTGATGTCGAAAATGTTGTGCGTGCGCACGACCACGGGCGTGACGCCATTGGGGTCCAGCACAAAGACGTAGTCCCCTTGGTCCGGCGCCTCTTCATCCGCCAGCCCCAACACGATGGGACACGACCCTTTCGCGCCGAACGAACTCGACCCGTTCCAGATCACCCGCGAGGGTTCATCGGGTTGCAGGGTTGGCGGTCCGGTGACCGCTTTGCGGTCGTGCCCAGACGCACTCGCGTTCGGTAGGTTGCCCGGTGACGTCTGGTACACGCTCACGGTCGTGCCCAATCGTGCCGACGTGCTGTTGGCCGCGGTGTCCCAGCGCGGGGTGAATACCATCAGGGCGTGCGGTCGCAGCGGATCGGCGAACGAACAGTCGTTGTCGCCACCGCCATACTGTTGGTACGACCAGTGCTGGCCGCCATCCATAGAGTAGAAGCCGTCGTTGTCCCCCGAGTTGAGTGAGAGAGCCACGCCCTTACCATTGATGGCAACGCCAGCCACGCTCAGGCACGAGAGTGTCATCAGACTCTCCGTGGGGACAAAGTCCGCACCACCGTTCGTGCTGCGATACACCCCCCCGTCACTCAGCATCCAGAGCGTACCGCCCCCCGCGCGATACTCACCGTCTTCGAACGAGGCTCGGAAGTCCGGCGATAACAGGAAGCCGTGCAAGTCCACGTGTCCGGGGTCGAGCCGGTGCCAGTCCGAGGGGCTGGTGGCGTTCATTGGTCCCACCCACGCCGCGGCCTGCTGGTTGTTCTCGGCGAATCGCTGCGCGCCGTAGTAGAGCAGGTCGCCACGGCCGCGCTGCGTGCCTAACAGGAAGGTGTTCCCGGCGTCCTGCGTCTTCGGGTCGACGATCTTGTCGGGCAATGGTATTTGATCCCACCGCGACGCCGACGTTCCCATGAAGCGACTGTAGTCGGCGCGATAGAGCGCGGCCGGTGTCGCGGCGCCACTCCCGTCCTGGGCCACAAACAGCTGCAACGGGCAACTCGGCGAAATCACCATGACGTGCGCCGATGTGCCGTTCGCAACCTGGCTCGTCAAACCACCCACGTTCACCGGCACAGGGCCTGTATCCCGCGTCCACGTCACGCCGCCGTCGAACGAGACGAACATGGTTCCGTTGCCCAACGCGTAGAGCACGGCCGGGAATGGATCGGACACTTCGCTGAGCCATGCCGCCACGTGATTCACGCGCGCCGACGGACCGTTGCCCCATGGAAAGACGTCCACAAACGTTGCACCTGCATTCTTGCTGATGGCGAGCGACGACCCACCCGCGACGTACACCAGATGGTCGCTGCCCTGGGCCCAGTGGATCTCGCCGAGGTTGTTGAACGGCGCAAAACGATGCACTTGCGTCCAGTTCGCGCCGCCATCCGTTGAACGCCAGAGTCCTCGGCTCCCGGTCGATCGATCGTTGGCGACCAGGGCCAACACGACCGTGCCGTATCCGAAACTCGAGAGAACGAAGTTCGATGAGGGGAAGCCACCAAAGCCATCGCCCACGGCGCTCCACACGCCGGCGTCGCCAAATCCAACAACACCCACTCGGTTGGGTGCCAACTTGGCGACGAAGCGCGGGTGCCGATCCACGCGCCACCCCTGGTTCACCCCAAAGTTCTCTTGAACGAATTGCGCCGGCTGGAAGGTGCCGTCTCCATTGCCGATCGCCGTCCAGACGCCGTCGTCACCAAAGCCAATGATGTCGGCGATGCCATCGCCATTCAGGTCCAACACCACGCGTGGGTGCTTGTCCACGCGCCATCCCGTGTTGAAGCTGAAGAGGTCCTGCGTGAACCGTGGCGCACTGAAACCACCGTTGCGATCGTTGATCGCCGTCCAGGTACCGTCCTCGCCAAAGCCGATGATGTCCGGATATCCGTCGTTATCCAGGTCAACGACAAAACGCGGGTGCTTGTCCACGCGCCACCCTTGCTGCACGCCGAAGTCAGCGAGCACTGGTTGAACGGACGGTTCCCGGAACGACCCGTCGGGGTTCTGAAAGGCGACCAGCACGCCGGCATCACCGAATCCCACAATGTCGGCGCGTCCGTCCTTATCCAGGTCGGCGACAAAGCGCGGATGCTTGTCCACGCGCCACCCCTGCTGGATGCCGAAGTTGGCGTGAACAAATTGGGCTGGACCAAAATCCCCCGTCCCCGTTCCGATCGCCGCCCACACACCCGCGTCGCCAAACCCAATGACGTCGGCGTTGCCATCTCCATTGAGGTCCACGGCGAATCGCGGATGCTTGTCGATGCGCCAGCCCTGGTTGAAGCCAAGGTCGCCCACGACAAAGCGTGGAGTCTGGAAGGTCCCATCACCGTTGCCAATGGCAATCCAGACGCCGTCGTAACCAAAGCCGACCACGTCGTCGCACCCATCGTTGTTCAGGTCGGCCAAAAAGCGTGGATGCTTGTCCACCTGCCATCCGCCGGCCAGCAACCCGAACTCAGCATTCACCACGTTAGGCTGCTGGAAGGTGCCGTCACCATTGCCGAGCGCCGTCCACATACCGCACTCGCCAAAGCCGACAATGTCCAGCAGGCCACTACTCGTCAGGCGGCCGAGCAGTCTCGGGTGTTTTTCGACGCGCCAACCTAGCGTGGCGGCGATGTCTACCACGCACCACCCGCCGATCGCCCCCGGGACAGTGAACTGCGCGGGATCTGGTTGCGGCCACGTCAGCTGATCCCAGCGCTTGCCACCGTTCTGGGAGGTCCAAAGATTGGCATACGATCCGACGTAGAGTTCCTTGCCGTCCTGCGTGCAGGCGATGGAGAGCATGCGGCCAGCAACGGAGTGGCCGATCCCGCTCGCATCAGTGTTGAGCCTGGTGGGGCTGACGTCGACGATATCCACGGTGATTCTCCAGGACCTTCGAGGCGATGGTGGCGGGGGGCGCGTAACGTGAGCGCCCGTGCATAAACCGGTCCTAAAGTTCAATGCATTGCGTGGCAGACTCGTCCTCGACCAGATTCTGCCTGCCGTTGAGTCAGATGCGAAAACCAGACGCAGGCGCTCTACTCACAGGAATGATTCGACATGCGACGACTGGCGTTGGTCCTGATCAGTGTGCTCCCCTGCGCGGGAGCGATGGCACAAGATGCCCAGCGCGTGGACCGCGCCGAGCATCATGAGTTTGTCATCGAGAACTTCCGGACAGAGGGCGGCATCACGCTTCCGGCGGCGCGCATCGTGTATGGGACCTACGGTCACCTGAACGCAGCGCGAGACAACGCCATCTTGCTGCCGTCACATTACATGGCGACGCACCACGGGTACGAGTGGCTCATTGGACCTGGAAAGGCCCTCGATACCTCGCGCGTCTTCCTGGTGGCGACCGAGTTGTTTGGCAACGGGCACTCCAGCAGTCCGAGCAACACGCCCGAGCCCTTCCATGGGCCGCGCTTTCCCCTCATGACGATTCGCGACAATGTGGAAGGCGTTAGGCAGTTGCTCGTTCGCGACCTGCACATCACGCATCTGCAGGCGGTGATCGGATTCTCCATGGGGGCGCAACAGGCCTTTCAGTGGGCGGTGAGTCACCCGGAGTTCGTCGATCGGGTGGTGGCGACGTCAGGCACCGCCAAGACCTATCCGCATGGCGTCGTTCGACTGGAAGGGCAGATCGCGGCGCTCACCGCGGACGCCGCATTCAACGGCGGAGATTACACGGAGCCACCAAAGAAGGGGCTCGAGGCCTTCGCCGTGGTGTGGGCGGGTTGGTTGTTCTCTCAGGAATGGTGGCGGCAGGAACTGTGGAAGAAGAACGCCAAACCCGGAACCACGTTTGATCAGGTGTTGGCGAACTATCGAACGAACTTTCTCCCGGGTGCAGATGCGAACAACCTGATCCTGCAGATGCGCACGTGGGAGCGGCACGATGTGGGCACGACTCCTGGCTTCGATGGCGATGTCGAACGCGCCCTGCGCTCCATTCGGATACCGGTGTTGTACATGCCGTCCGAGACCGACCTGTATTTTCCGATCACGGATGCGCGCTACGAGGCTGGGCTAATTCCCGGTGTTGAGTTTGCGCCTATCCCATCGTTGTGGGGGCATCCGGCGGGGGCGGCGCCAAATCCGGAGGACGGCAAGTTCCTCAACGAAAAGATCGCCGTGTTTCTGGCCGCGAAGCGCTGAACCTGATCGTCAGGCACCGGCACGATCGGCCCGCCGTCCCAGCGGTCTACTTCAGCAGCTTCACGAAGACGGACGCATCCAGCATGAGCGTGACTTCGTGATTCCACTCCTTGATGGCCCGGCGGTAGGTGGGCGAGTACGCGGCGTAGATCCGCGAGTCGGTTCCGGGGATGCCTAACGCTAAAGCGACCATGCCCTTGTACAGGTTGGGCGCCCGAGTCACCACGTGCGAGGCTTCATCCTGGTCCTGGGCCACGCTGCCTCCCAGGCGAATCGAGGACTCGTGTTTCCAGGTGAGCACCGGGAGCTGCGCCGCTAGCCCGGCGTAGTGGATATTGCGCTCGGGGTCCACGCTGTAGACGACGCCGCCGACCACGGGGACGTGGGTGCCAGGAACGTCCACGGAGGTGCTCAGGTCCACCGCGTATTCGTTCTGTGAGCCGTAGACGCGGCTCTGGTTGAAGGTCCACGAGAACTGAAGACGGACCGGTTGCCGGCTGTCTGATCCCCCCAGATAGCGCGCTACCTGGGCGCGTGAGCGAAAGTAGGGCGGGTCGCGATGCGTCCGTGTGTCGTAGTCCGTGAGCTTTGCCGTCAGCTGCCACCGTCCGGCGTAATAGGCGGTGGCGAGGCGTCCGAAGTGCACGCGGGACTTATAGAAGTCGCCGCGGAAGTTCTCGCGCTCCGCCGCGCCGACGTACACGCGTGACGCCAGAAAGCGATACGAGCCTCCAGGGGCGTCCTTGAGCTGGAGTTCACGCGGATTCACAAAATCGTCGAGCTCGAGCATGTCCAGTTCCTGCGCTTGAAGGCGCAGGGGGAGCGCCGCGAGCACCAGGCATGCGGACGCTAGGAACCACCGCGTGAGCCGCGGCATGACGGTGATCACGGGATCACCATCTTGAAGCTCAGTTCCTCCAGCCCCGCGTTGTTGGCGAAGAGGCCGTGCAGCATGCGGGCGAAACGGTTCTGGCAGCTGTCGTGCTGTTCACACATGCGATCCGCGATGTCGTGCTTGGTCAGGAGCACGATCTGACCCGATCGAAAGCGGGCGGGTTGCAGCTCCTGCACAAAACTCTCACCGTCGCTCACGAACACCTTGAGCAGTAGCCGCCCCGACCACGGGACGTCCGGCGAGCTGAATCGCGTGCGCAGGCGTTCGCTCCCCAGAGCAGTATCGGCGACAATGCGTGCCTCGACCTCGAGATTGTCCGGTTTGGAGGAGACCTCAACGCGCCAAACCCGGGCCAACGAGTACGCCGCGCGACCCATGCACTCGCCACCTCGCAACTCGGCGCGTACCGGACCACTGCGCAAGGAGCGCAAGCCGGCCACTCGCAGCTGCAGCTCCAACGAATCCACCCGCGCGGGATCGGCGAGGGTCACCACCCAGAATGACCCGTCAGCCTCCGGCAAGGCGACCAAGTCGGCCGGAATGGGAACGTTCACCCGGACCGGCAGGCGCTGGCCCGCGATGACGGTATCGTTGGAGACGACGGAGATGACGACGTGACGCACGACGTTGGATGATGTACACGTCGGCGGCATGGCGGCCGCCGCGTCCTGTGCGCGCGCAATGACGGGCGCCAAGGCGGCCACAAAGGATGCAATCAACGACACTCGAGTCACACGAAGGTGAGACATGGTGACTAACCCTTGGGCGAAAGCAGGTTCACCAGCATGGCGACGAAGCCTCCAATGACCGTGACGGCACTGACCATGCCCGAGAGCCACTTCATGGCCTTGTCCGTCGTGCCGCTGGCGCTCTCGATGCGCGGCAAGCGGAAGGCCGAAGCCAGCGCCTTGCGGCGCCAAACGGCCAGTGTCAGTGTGGCGGCGATGCCGGCGGCAGCCCCCAGCCGCAACGCATAGAGGAAGGAATCGCGGACCGTCTCGCCGGTGTGGGCGAGCAGATAGTCACGAGGGGTGAACACGATGATCGGGATCAGCGCCACCGCCGGCTGGGCGAAGGCGTACATGGCGATCGTCCAAACGTTAGGCGTGTCCTCGCGATTGGCGATGACCCAGCCAAGGAGCGTCGCCATGACGACGGGAAGGAGTACATCCGCCGCACTCCCAGGCTTCATCGGGTTGGCCGCCATGGCCACAATGGAGGCCACATAGAAGACGATGACCGCCATCCGCGGACTCCAGGGCGTTGGCGGCGGCGTCGCGGCAAAGGGCTGGCCCGTGGCCTGTTGCAGCTGAGCGGTGGCGTCGGCCAGCGTTTTCTGCGTGGCCGCGAGCTCTGCCCGTGTCGCCAACAGCAGCGAAACTTGTTGGCCACAGTGCTGGCACAACGACGCCTGCGCGGGAATCGGCGCACAGCAATACGGACAGTCGATCATGAGGGGCGGACCCCTGGGCACAGGTGCGTGACTTGGCCACGCGACGCACGGCGCCGCATGGCGTCCATCAATTCACACCATATTGGCGGTCCTGTACACTGGGACAAGTACGTGTCGCCGCAACGCTGAGGTCGTCGCCCGAAACCCAAGCGGCGGATAGATTCCGCGACGCCCGCAACATTGCAGTTCCACCCATCGGTCCGTCCGGAGGTCGTTTGCGCAGGCTCGCACACGTTGCATTCACCGTCTTGTGCTGCCTGGCAGCCACGGCCCCCGTCACGGCAGGGGTCGGTGCGCAGGAGCCCGTGTTCGAGCGCCGCGAACTGACGATCCCCATGCGCGACGGGGTGAAGTTGTTTGCCGTGGCGCTGGTACCGACGGGTGTAAGGGACCCGCTGCCGATCCTGCTCATTCGTACGCCGTTCTCAGCGGCCGGTGCTTTTCGGAGCGCCAACGTCCCCGCGGCCTATCGAGAGTTGGCGAAGGATGGCTACATCTTTGTCGTCGAGGACATCCGCGGACGGTTCGGGTCCGAGGGCCAATTCGTCACGAGTCGGGTACAGCGCGACCCGCGTGATCCCGCCAGCACCGATGAGTCCACCGACGCCTACGACACCATCGATTGGTTGGTGAAGCACCTGCCGGGGAACAACGGCAAGGTCGGGGCGTTAGGCATGTCGTACCCCGGGTGGCTGGCGGCCCTCGCCAGCGTCCATCCGCACCCGGCGCTGCGAGCGGTGTCCCCGCAGGCGCCGATGACGGACACGTGGCTGGGTGACGACTTCTTTCATCAGGGTGCCTTTCGTCAGTGGCCGAGCGTGGAGTACACGACGCTCATGGAGACCGACCCGAAGGGATTCACCTTCCCGTCCATCCCGGACTACGACCATTACACCTACTACTTGAAGTATCCGACCCTCGACTCACTCGCCAAGGCGACGGGTATCGCGCGGTTGCCGTCCTGGGTTGGCTTTAGCACCCATCCCACTTGGGATGCATACTGGCAGGCGCGTGCGTTGCAGCTGGTGCTGACAAAGCCGGAGGTGCCGACGCTGTTCGTCGGAGGGTGGTGGGACCAGGAAGACATTCTGGGGCCACAGTTGGCGTACCACGTACTCGAGCGCGAAGACAGCCGAAAGTGGAACCGCACCGTGCTGGGCCCCTGGTTCCATGGCGCTTGGTTGCAGCCGGGGGGCGACTCGCTCGGGCCGCTGGGATTCGGCCGCAAGACGGCGGATGAGTTTCGCGAGGAGATCCTGCGTCCTTGGTTCGCCTACTATCTGCATGGCACTGGCCGCGGGGACTTTCCCGAGGTCTGGGCCTTTGAGACGGGCAGCAACCAGTGGCGCACCTTCGACGCCTGGCCGCCAAGCAACGCCCAGCCGCGGAATCTGTACCTGCGAGCCAATGGCCAGGTGTCGTTTACCGCGCCGCCATCACTGCCAGCTCCAACGCAGACGGCAGGCGGCACCGCCCCCGAGCACACGGCGGCGTACGATGCGTATCGGTCCGATCCTGCCCATCCCATTCCGTACGTCCCGCGCCCTGACGACGGCGAAGGGTGGCGCACGTGGCTGGTGCAGGACCAACGCTTCGTGGACAATCGTCCCGACGTGATGACCTGGACGTCAGAACCGCTCACCGAAGACATGACCATTGCCGGTGACGTCGTGGCGCATCTGTTTGCGTCCACCACCGGAACGGATGCGGACTGGGTGGTGAAGCTGATCGATGTCTATCCCGACAGCGTCCCCGAGCGCCCGGCGTTAGGAGGGTACGAACTCATGGTGAACGCCGACATCATGCGCGGCCGCTACTGGAAGGGATTCACGAAGGCCACGCCGATTCCTGCCAACACCGTGACGCCGTTCGATGTGGACCTCCATGAGCAGCTGTACCGCTTTCGCAAGGGACATCGACTCATGGTGCAGGTGCAAAGCACCTGGTTCCCTCTGTACGACCGGAATCCGCAGACCTTTGTCCCCAACATCTTCCAGGCGAAGGGTTCGGATTTTCGGGCGCAGGTGCACCGCATCTGGCATACGGCGAAATATCCGTCGCACGTGACCGTGCGCGTCTTGCCCTAGCGGGCGGTGCCTAACGATTGGCCCGCCCCGGGCCGGCCGCTCTCGGCGAACGCGTCAAGGACTCGGAGCAGGATCTGTTCCGAGCGACGTTGGCCATAGCTCCGACCGTAGGCGCTTGAGGTGATGGTGAGGACGAGATCGTACGCCGGGACGATGTAGATCTTGTTGCCTCCGTTCCCCGACGCGAAGTGCACCACCAGCTCATGCCCATTCCACGTGTAGCGCCGAGTGTACCACATGTAGCCATATGCGTCGGCATACGGGTCCACTTGGGAAATACTCACGCGAGACGCCAGCGCCGCGGCCACCCACTGGCTGTCGACCACTTGTCGGCCAGCGGATCGCCCGTTGTTCAGGAAGAGCTCTCCAATCGCCGCCATGTCGCGCGCCGTGATCGACAAGTTGCCTTGCCCCACACCTTCACCCTTTGGCCCTCGACGCCATTCAAAGCGCGTGATGCCAATCGGCTCGAACAGGTTGCGCCTGGCATACTCTTGCAGCGGCAGGTGCGAGGCATGTTCGACCACGGTCCCAGCCAAGAAGGCGCTGAACGACGAGTACACATAACGCTCGCCGGGCTTCCACTTCAGGGGCACGGTACCAGCAAAGGCGGTCCAGTCGGAGCTTTCGTCTAATCGGTTCTCATTCCCGATCGCCAAAGAGTCCCGATCGTCCGAGTCCAAGCCAGTTCGCATCGTCAACACGTCGCGCAGCAGGATCTGCCCAGACGACGGGAGCATTCCCTTTGGGAGCAACTCGCTCAGCGGTGCGTCGACAGTTGCGACAAGCCCCTGCTGAATGGCCAGCCCAACGAGCGTTGACGTTATGCTCTTGGTGGCCGAGCGGATGTCGTGCAGCGTGGTGGGACCATCACCATTGAAATAGCGCTCGGCCAGCGTGCAACCGTGCTGCCGCAACAGCACCCCCTTGAGTGTGTGTGTGGTGTCTTCATTCAGCGAGTCGAAGACACTGTCGACGCGCCGCGCCACTTGACGCTGCTGTTCAGTCCCGACACACGATTGATCCGTCGGTCGAGCCTGACGGATGCATGCGATGCCTATGAATAGGACGGCGATTGTTCCAAGGAGCTGGCGGCCGTGCTGGAAAGATTGCACCATGAGGATGCGTCGGTTCGAGAGAGGCCCGCGTCTGCCTGTGGCTGATTCCTTTGACGGGCCGACTTGGGCTGCCGACCTCTCGCACGCGATCTGCGAGCTCTCAAGTATAGGCGTCGACCAGCACCATCGTGCCGGGGAGGGATCTGGTCCTGTGCCAGTGCCGGCGGAGGAGCGCGCAACGAACGGCTCTGATTGCCGATTGAGGGCTTCAATATGAGATTGGGCCTGCAGTGAA
Source organism: Gemmatimonadaceae bacterium (assembly GCA_046327745.1). Taxonomy (GTDB): domain Bacteria; phylum Gemmatimonadota; class Gemmatimonadetes; order Gemmatimonadales; family Gemmatimonadaceae; genus JABAQJ01. The sequence continues at coordinate 452,504 of JAXLXV010000008.1, forward strand.
GTTGGGTTCGACAGGAGCTGGCGGGGCCAGCCGGATGCATTGCGCTACGATGCGCCCGCGCACGTCGCAGCGGTCTCGAACCTCACGACGAGGAGACGTACCCATTGCAGAAGGTGCTCTGGACACTCATGACCGTGCTCGCACTCATCATCGCCTTGTACGCGGTGCTGGTGCTGGCGATTCCGCACTTTGGCCCGCCCTTCGTTGCGGAGCGCCGCGGCACCATGCCTTGGGCCGTGATGGCACACCTTGGCGGAAGCGCGCTGGCCATGGGGTTGGGGCCCTGGCAGCTTAACGAACGCCTGCGCACCCGCGCGTTGGGACGTCATCGTTGGATCGGACGGACGTACATCGTGGGTGTGCTTGTCGGCGGCATCGGTGGGTTGATCATGGCGACGGCGTCGCAGGAAGGGTTCGTGACGCACATGGGATTCGGGATCCTCGCCGTCCTGTGGCTTGTCTCGACGTTGCAAGCGTATCGTCGCATTCGCGCCGGTGACCAGGAGTCGCACCGCGTCTGGATGATCCGGAGTTATTCGCTCACCTTCGCCGCCGTGACGTTGCGCATCTACCTTCCGTTCATGCTGGGAGCTGGCATGTCATTCACGGATGCCTACCAAACCGTCTCCTGGCTATGTTGGGTACCCAACCTTGTGGTGGCCGAGTGGTTCATCATCTCAAGAACCAAGCGCATGCCCGCACGCCAGCCTGCAACGTGATCATGTCGAAATCTCGTGTCGTTCTCATGTCGCTCGTCCTGGTCGCTGCCTATGGTCGCGTCCTGAGCTCCCAAGAAGTCGCGCGCTTGGATACTGCGGCCGTCCTGGCCAGTGCCCGCGCGGAGATCCAATCGGCGAATGCCGACTGGCTCCCCAGCATGAAGTCGCATAACGCTGAGTCCATCGCTGCGGCCTATGCCGATAGTGGGCTCTTCATCGGCGCCGATGGCACCGTGGTTCGCGGACGCGCGGCGGTGGTGAGCATGTACGTGGCGCGCTTTCAGCGGATGCGCGACGTGATCACCGGCGGCATCGTGCAAGAGGGGCTGACGGTGATTGCACCCACGCTCATTTACGAATGGGGACACGGGTGGGTGGAAATGAAGGCCGCGTCACCGGGAGCGCCTAACGTACGGAGCGGTGGCCGGTACCTCACGGTGTGGCAGCAAGGGGCGGACCATCACTGGCGCATCGTCCGCAACCTCACCTTCTGAGGGCGCACGCCTGGGGTGCAGTTGACGGCAACTACTCCGACCTTCATGGCTCCAGGGAGCGGTGCAGATGGCGGGTCGTCACTCCGTGCGGTGACGACCCGCCCAGATCCTCGCTAGGGCTTCGGCCTTGGTAAGGCCGACGGCGGCAGGATGTTGTTCAGGCGCATGTAGTTCGCCAACTGGCTGTAGTGATCTGCCATGTCGAGCGCGTGACCCAGGACCAGCCCCGCTCGCGACACACTGCGCGAGTTGCCGTTGAAGGTCATCGTCGTTTGCTCGCCCAGCTTAGCGTCGTCGAGCTGCGCGAACGCGTTCTCACAGAACGTCAGCGATGCCTTGAGCTTGGTGACCAAGGAGTCCTTGGGCCACTTCGCCTTCACCGAGTCCGCGGTCTCCGTGTCCTTGGCGGGCAGCGTGGCCTTCATATCTCCAAAGCCATTGCAGAACAGGTAGTTGTCGGTGGCCAGATGCTGGGCGATGTACCCAATGCTCAGCTGTGCCGGCGTGGGCGAGTAACCGAATTTCGACTCCGGAATCGAGTCGAACGCCTGCGCCAGATTTCGCTGAAGGCCCATCGTGCGGCCGCGGAACGCGGTGGTGATGGGATTCGCAGCGGGGGCAGCCTGGGCCGCGAGCGTGATGGGAAGGGCCACGATAGCCACCGCGAGAACGAAGGATCTCATACGATTCCTTGGTGAGGGGGAGGATCGTCGCGGATGGGGGCGACCGCGGGTCATCGCCAGAAGGGTGAGCGTCGGGTGGCGTCCTGTCAAATGAATGGGTACGTGTGCCAACGTTCAGATGATCAATCGAGCGCCGAGGGCGGCGTGATTGCGTCGGATTAGGGTAAGCGCGCTGGTCCTTGCTCCCCAGTCAGCGGTGGAACGGTGCCAGCAACGCGCGCACTCGCGTCGCGTATTGCCGGCTGGTTCGCACGGTGGTGCCATCCGTCAGCCGCACCAGATGCCCGCCGGCCGGATGCACATCGATCGCCGCGATGTGGGCGACATTGACGATAGCCGACCGATGGATCCGCACGAACAGGGCCGGATCGAGTTCGCGCTCCGCGTCCTTCATGGTGGCGCGCACCAGATGGACGCGGCCGGGCACGTGGAGCTGGAGATAGTTGTCCACCGCGTCAATCCACACGACATCGCTGACCGCCACAAAGGTATGCCGAGCGCCACGCCTAACGACGAAGCGGGTACGGTAGGCCGGCCGAGTCGGAAGTGAGGCCGTCGCCAGTCGCACGGCGCTGGCCAGGAACGATGCCCCATCCGCGCGAAGTCGGGAGATCGCGCGCTCCACCGTGACGGCGAAGCGCTCAGGTGTGACCGGCTTGAGCACGTAATCGATAGCGTTCACCTCGAACGCTCGGATCGCGTACTCGTCATAGGCGGTGATGAAGACGATTCCTGGCAACACGGTGTCTTCCAGGGCGGCGACGACATCCAGTCCCGACAGCTCCGGCATTTCCACGTCTAAGAGCACGAGGTCGGGCCGAAGCGCGACGATCTGGTCCAGGGCATCGAGTCCATGGATGGCTTCGCCGGCCAGCTGGAGGCCGGGGGTCGAATTCACGAGGGACACCACGCGCTCGCGCGCGAGTGGTTCATCGTCGGCCACCAACACGCGGACATCATTCATGCATGCGCCTCGGCGGCGAGCCGCATCGGGAGATGCACGGACACTTCAACGCCGCCGGCGGCGCCCGGTCGCACATCCATGGAGTGCGCGGTCCCGAAGGCGTAACGCAGGCGCTCGCGGGTGTTGCCCAATCCGGTACCCTCGCGGACGGTGGCCGGCAAGCCCACGCCGTCGTCCCACACGGTCAGGTGCAACTGGGACGTCTGCACGCGCGCGGTAACCCCTACGCGACCGCCCGCCGCGCGAGGACCAATGCCATGGCGCAGCGCGTTCTCCAACAGCGGCTGCAACAACAACACGGGCACCTGCGCTCGACGAGCGGCGTCGTCGATGTCCAGGCGTATGGTGAGTCGCTCGGCGAACCGGATACGGGCGAGTGCCAGGTAGGTCTCTGCCATGCGCAGCTCATCATCAAGCGGAACCAAGGCGCTGGTGGAGCGACGGAGCACCTCGCGCAGGAGGTCGCTCAGCTGCGTGAGCATGGCGTCGGCGGCGGCCGGATCGCGATGGATGAGCGTCGAGATGCTCTGCAGCGTGTTAAAGAGGAAGTGTGGCTGCAGTTGCACCGTGACCGCCGCCAGCTGCGACTCCGCGAGTTCGGCGCGCAGGCGCTCGCTTTCCAGCACCATCCGCACGGCGCGACGGCGCGATTCCACCACGTTGACCACCGCGGCGACGGCGAGCAGCGGCGCGGCGTCCGCAGCCAGCGCCACCGGCAGGAACTCCACGAACGATGGGGCGAGCGGCGACCCGCGGTACTCAACGAGGTAGTGGGCGATGCAGGTGGCTGCGATCAGACCAAGCAGGAGAAGAACCGGCGTAGCCAGCGCGCGCCATGTTGGGCGATCACCAAGCGGGGACCGCGCGGCCGCATACCAGAAGGCTGGCCATGCCACGGCGCAGGCATACCAGGCCACAGAACCGACACCCAGCCGCAGGAGCAGGGACGTGAGGTCGGTCGGTGCCGGCGGAATTCGCATCATCGGGCGCGTGCCCGGCGAGAAGGGCGCGACCTCCTGCTGGCGGATCACGAAGCCCACGACGACCAACAGCAATACGGACGCCGCCATGACGCCGAGTGTTCTGCGGCTGGGACGCGCGAACGCAGACGGGCGAGGTCGTGGTGAGGAGAGAGGCACGTTGAAGGGGTAGTCGGCATGGCCCCCGGCGTCCAGTTCATCTGTCCCCGAATGACGTGCGTCCGTCCCTTCCCGGGTAGCGTGCGATGGCGCCACGAGCGAATGATCGTCGCGCTTACAGGAGCCGACATGCAACGTCGCACGATCGTTCAAGCCGTCGAGTGGTTTGCCTTTCTGGCCTTTGTCACGACAACGGCAGGCGCGCAGGAACGACGTCGGGCGCCAGAGGCGGTACCGAGGGCGGCTACCCCCGCGCCCCGCGCCGACGCTCGGATGCCGTTCGCGGGCCTGTGGGCCGGGACGCGTTCATTTCGCGATGGGCCCGCCGGTGCTGGCGAAGATGAGCTTCGGCTGGTATTTGAAGTGGATAGCGCGCGTGGCTATCGTGGCTACCAAAGCCTGCCTAACAACGCCCACGCCCCATACGACCGCGTGGCCCTGACCGGCGTGTCACTCACGTGGCAACATCCAAACAGTGGGGGTGGCACGTGGATGTACACCGCACGATTGAGTTCCGCCGACGTGATGGAGGGAAGCATGACCCTGGTCGACTGGCCGCAGGGTGGTGGGGCACGCCCCGTCGCGACGTTCAAGCTGGCGAGGCAACGCGCGCGGCCGGAGTAGCGCATGCTCAGCACTGACCTCCGGCTGACGCTGCGCGGCTTTCGTCGCGCGCCGGCGTTTACCCTGGGCGTGATCCTGACCTTTGCGCTCTCGGTCGGCGCGACGGCGGCCATGTTTGGGCTGGTCAACCGGCTCATGCTCGCTCCTCCGCCGGGTGTGCGCGACGCCGAGCATTTGATGCGAGTGGCCCTCCGCATAGGGGAGGGCGAGCGTGCGTTCGATGTGACGACGACGTCCTACCCGATGTTCGAGGCCATTGCCGCAGCACGCGGCGTCTTCACGACCGCGACCGCCATTCGCGAGGACACGGCAACGGTCGGGCGAGGGGCCGACCTGGACGCGGTGGCCGTGGTTGCGGCAACGGGCCGCTACTTTGCCACGTTAGGCACGACGCCGCACCGGGGGCGTCTGTTCGGTCCAGCTGACGACATCCTCCCCGCTGGCAACGACGTCGTTGTCCTGGGATACACCTGGTGGCAACGGCACTACGGCGGCGCCGATTCGGCGCTCGGCGCGCGACTCACCGTCAACGGGCAGGAGCTCACGGTCATCGGTGTGACTCCACCCGGGTTCAATGGCACGGGATTGCGGCCGACCGATCTTTATGTGCCGCTCTCCACCGCGATGCGGAACAGCAGCAACGGCTGGTGGACCAACACGGGCTACAATCTCGTGACCATCGTTGGCCGCGTAGCTGACGGTGGCACGCGTGCCGCCGCGAATGGTGCGCTCGCCACCACCGTGCATGGGCAAGGACTTGCCGCGGGGACACGCATCGAGGCCGCACCCCTGCAGCCGCTTGCTGGTGGTGACGCCAGTGGGTTTGGCACGCAAGGACGCATCGCCATCTGGGCAGTCGGTGTGGCGCTGGTGGTCCTCCTGGTGGCTACGGTGAACGTGGCCACGCTGCTAGCACTCCGTGCCGCGCGACGAAAGACGGAACTGGCCGTTCGTGTGGCGCTGGGTGCGCCAACCTCGCGACTTGTCCGCCTCGCGTTCATCGAAGGGGTGTCGCTCGCGTTGGCCGGAGCTGCTGGCGGGTTGCTGCTGTCACGTTGGTTCAGCGAAGCGGTGCGTGCCACACTGCTCCCTGGGTTGGCTCCGGTAGAAGGGTTCGTCGACATGCGGGTGCTCGCACTCTCTCTGCTCGGTGCGTTGGTGGCCGGCACCTTGGCTGGCTTGGGGCCGGTTGCTCGATGGAATCCTGGAAACGTTGCGGGCGACTTGCGGACCGGAGGGGGGACTGGCGCCTCACGCCGAGTGGTGCTGCACCATGGACTGGTGGCGCTCCAGATGGCGCTCTGCACGGTTCTGCTGGTCGGTGCGGCGCTGTTTGTCCGCAGTATGCAACGCGTGCAGGCCCAGGACCTCGGGTTCTCGACGTCCCACTTGTTGTACCTGACGCTGGATCACCGCGGGGTGCTGCGCGGCGACGCGCGGGATCGTGCCTATGAAGAGGCGGTGCGTCGCATCCTGACCGTGCCGGGAGTGACAACGGCCACCGTGGTGCAGGGGACGCCCTTCGGGTCGCACAATATCCCGCCGATCAATATTCCTGGCTTTGTGCTACCGCCGCCGGACCAGCAACAACTCCCGATCATGTACGGCGCGACCCCCGAGTATCTCAAGCTCATGGGAGTCTCACTGCGCGATGGCCGGCTGTTCACGGCGCAGGACGGGGTCACGGCGCCCTTGGTGGCCTTGGTGAACGAGACGATGGCGCGGACCGCGTGGCCGGGCCAGCGCGCCGTCGGTCGCTGCATCCGTGTCGGGTTTCCCGCCGAGATGCCCGACGATCCTATGGCTGCCGCAGCGTCGCTCCCGTGCCGAGAGGTCGTGGGGGTGGTGCGCGACTCACGCGCGCGATCGCTACGCACCGAGGGCGGCGAGGCCGCCCTAATGCAGTACTACATTCCATTCCCCCAGCTTCCCGCGCCGCCATTCCCAGACGTCACCTCCGCCAGCGCCATCGTGGTTGGGACACGAAACGACCCAGCCACACTGATTGGCGATGTGCAGCGAATCGTTCAGGCGACCAGCGAGGTACCGGTCTATGCGCGAGCTCGCCCCTACCAGGAGCTGATCGACCCCCAGCTTCGTTCCTGGCGTTTGGGGGCCACGCTCTTTTCACTGTTTGGCGCGCTGGCGTTAGGCATCGCCGTCGTCGGTCTGTTCGCGGTGGTGTCATATCTCGCGTCGCAGCGGGAGCGTGAGATTGGCGTTCGCTTGGCGTTAGGCGGTTCGCGACAGGCGGTGGGAGGACTGGTGGTGCGCGACGCCCTGACGATGACATTGGCCGGCGTCGCCGGAGGTCTGGTGGTTTCATGGCTGGCGGCGCCGCTCGTGCAGTCGCTGCTGTTCGAGACCAGCGCGCGGGATGTGCTCGTGCGACTCGGTGTGGCGTTGCTCCTCACCGTCGTGGCGGCCATTGCCGCGTTGGGTCCGGCGCGCCGGGCCAGCCGGCTCGATCCCATGGTGGTGCTGCGCGCCGACGGGTAGGGAGCGTCGGCGCGTGCCAAGGGTGTAGCTGGCGCACTTCACCGCGTGGCTTGCGTGGTTCAGCGTGTACCCCGAACTTTGTGGCCGGATTTACGACACGCCGCAAACACTCGGGAGACACTCATGCGCCGCGCACGGCTCACTATCGCTTTGGCCCTCGTTCTGACTGCTGTGGCACGCCCCGTCACCGCTCAGCGCCCGCTGATCTCACAGCAGGCCCTCATCACGATCGTCGAGAATCACAAGGGAGCGGTGTTGCGCTACATCGATGCCGCGCCTGACTCCATGCTCGGGTTCCGCCCCACCAAGGGCGTTCGAACCTTCGCCGAGCAGATCGAACATGCCGCGGGGAGCGATGCGTTCATCGCCCACTTGGCGATTACGGGGAAGACCTCGGTGCCCGCGATGGGCGACTCCGCGGTCTACCTTCACAACAAGGCCGCACTCAAGACGTACGCCGCCGCCGCCATGGACCACACGATCCAGATGCTGAAAGGCGTCAGTGATGCGGCGATGGACGAACAGATCGTGCAGTTCGGCGTGAAGATGACGCGCGGCCGTGCCCTGATGGAGCTGCTCGACCACTTCCCATGGACACTCGGCCAGACGGTCCCATATCTCCGGCTGAACGGCGTGACGCCGCCGGAATACTCCCCGTTCTGAGTAGAAGCGACCTGAGGAAGTCCGGCCGGAGAAGGCGCTAGCGTGCGGTGAAGGTTGCGCGACGCGCAGGAGTTGCGTGGCGGTACGAACTGCCGTGCGCTACTCTTCGCGCGTCCTCTGCGACTGACATGCCGATTCCTCATCCGTCATCTGCAACATCGCACGACCGTCTCGCGCGCTGGGTTCGAGCTGGACTGCTCACCGGCGTGTCCGACGGGTGCTTTTCGAGTGCGCTGAGCCTGTTCTTCTATCACTCCACCGCGACTCGCTTGTTTCAGGGGGTCGCGGCGACGTTGCTCGGTCCGAGCGCGTTGGATGGCGGTGGGCGTACAGCCGCGATCGGCCTGCTGATGCACTTTGGCGTGGCCTTCACATGGTCCGGCATCTTCCTGATGCTCGCCGACCAAGCGAAGCCGCTGCAGTCGGTGCTGCGCTCCCCGTACGGCCTCTTTAAGGTGGCCGCGGTTTGGGGCCCGCTGGTGTGGATCACGATGTCATGTCTGGTCATTCCCGTGGTCGCGCATCGCGCGCCGGTATTCAACACGCGATGGTGGGTACAGTTTTTCGGGCACATGGTATTTGTGGGGCTGCCGATGGTCTGGATGATTGCGCGTCGAGAGCCTGAGCCACCCTTGGCCCCGGCGCCGGTGGGGCGCGCCTAGTCCTCACTCGAAGGGTGTTCGAGGGGCGCGGCTGCGGTTGCAGCTCTCCGTTCTTGTGCGTCTACAGGGTGCCCAGGTCGGCCGACCCTCCGCCGCGAGCGACGCACGTGACGACTGCTCCATTTCCCTGCCTTGTAGTGGCCACTATTCCCGAATCCATCGATCCGATGGATCGGGCCGCGAAATACGATGACCCTCTCGATCTGGCGCTGAAATCAGCAGGCGTCGGCATGGTGAGTGGCGCTGGTTCGCAGTTGGACGTCTCGCGTCAGATCGCGTTCGTGGACATCGAACTCGCCCTCGCCAATACGGATGGCGCGCTGGAGCTGGCTCGGACCACGCTCAAGTCCCTCGGAGCGCCAAAGGGCTCGGTGATGTCGTTCTCGCGCGATGGTACGGTCGCGGTCATTGCTGTTGCAACTGGCGAGCCGTCGCCTCCCCAGCAGGCTGGCACCGGTGCCATGCAACGACGCCGGCCCGACTCCACTGCGCCTACCAACAACGCGGTGACTTACGACCAGGCGCAGATCCAGAAGACCGCGGAACAACTGTTGGCCTCGTATCGTTCGCTCTTTGTCGAAGCGTACGCGCTTGGCCCGATCAATCGTGACGCTTACGAGGCCAACGTCTTCGCGTGGTATGACGCGATGACCGCCGAGTTCGCGTCCCACGGATTCTCGGCGCTCGGCGACCTCAAGATGGTCAAGACACCAGGAGCGCGGGAACCCGGTGCAGGTCCCTTCGCTCGCCGGTTCTTGTCGAAGGATCAGCTGCACCGCGTGGACATTTTTCAGATATGGTCACCCAAGGCATCAGACTGGGTGCGTGTCATCAACATCGTCACAGAACTCAGCAGCAACCAGTTCCTGTGGACGACGACGGCCGAGCGAAAGTGGAATACGCCCACCCACGTGCTGTCGGAGTGCCAGCCGGTGAATGCGCCGGTGCAGGTGATCCTCGACGCACACCAGAAGCGACTGGCGGCGTTCCTGGCCCAGCAACCGCTCGTACGGCCGATTGAGCTGACGGGGCTGGATGGTGTCCTCGCGTCGGAGAATCGTTGTCAGGCCTTGACCGCCGCCTTTCGTCGGCGTCAGGCAGTCCCAACGGTCGACGAACTGTTGCGGATGGGTTCGGAAGGCACGCTCGCGGCGCTCGCCCACGCGGAGATGCGACGGTTGGTGTTCGGAGACGAAAGTAGTGCGTGGCAGGTGACCACCGTGGATCTCCCATACAATGGAAGAGCGCCGATGCGGTTGAGCGACCTCATCGAGTTCGCGTTGGACCAAGGCATTCGGCAGGTGGAGCAGGCCGGTTCACCACTGCATCCCTTCTTGATTGAAGGGAGCGGCCGCGCGCACTTCTTCCTCTGTACCAAGGGGGATGCGGACCCGATGGAGATCGCCTTGCAGACGGTGCGGAGTGCGGCTGCGGCAGCGACCACATGCGCCTTGGTGATCGACTCACGAATCACGATGACCGACGGCAAGAAAGTGGACGCCATTGTGGTCATGGCCTGCGAACGTGGAATCCCTGAAGGAGAAGCATGGGCACAAGCGTATCGCCCGAAGGGATTCTTGCGCTCGTTCAAGCGCCTGCCGATGCGCGAGCGTGTGGGTACAGCGCGCAATCTGTTTGATGAGGCCGCGACCGCGTCGAGCGTGTAGTAGTCGGCCAGCTCAAATCGACCTCGTGCGCACGATGGTCGGGCATTGTGACCGAAGCGGCCCCTTCCTCAGCGCTGTTAGGCCGTATTGAGACAGTCTGCATAACTGTGGCAAGCGAAAAACAGCTTGCGAGATGCGTATCTGATTCATACGCTTCCTTCGCCGGGGTCACCTAGGCGGGCAGGTAGGGCCCTGTTGAGTACGTAACAAAAACACTCCAGCAGGGAGCCAAGATGATCTCACGTCGCCGCGCGGCGCTATTTCTCGTTCTTGCCACTGGCGCTTGTTCGCGTGATGCCGCGGTACCGAGTCTCGGGCCAGCGGCAACTGGATCCGGCGAGGCCTTCATGAGCAGTGTGTCCGGCGCGTCCATACAGGCCGCCAACCAGTGGACACCGCTCGCCGCACTTCCCATCGCCAGGGCGTACAGCGTGACCGCTGCAGCGAACGGTAAGCTGTACACGATTGGCGGCTCGGACTTGGTGGCCATCTACAATCTGGTCAGCGAGTACGACCCGGCAACGAACGCGTGGACCAGCAAGGCACCCATGCCGGTCGCGCTCAATTCACAGTTAGGCGCCACGACCGTCGGCTCCGTGATCTACGTACCGGGGGGTTGGAATGGCAGCGCGTACCAGACCGACTTGCTCAAGTACGATGTGGGAACGAACTCGTGGACCAATGGGGCGCCGATGCCGATTCCGGGCGCTTGCGGCGGGTCGGGGCTGATCGGGTCCTTCATCTATGTCGCGATCGGTTGTGACAACAGTGGTGTCACGGGCAAGCTGTTGCGCTACGATCCCGTGGGGAACGGCTGGTTGCAGCTGCCGAGCGCACCGGGCACGCACGCCGGGGGTACCGTCGTGGTTGCGAACGGAAAGCTCTATTGGGACAATGGCACCACGGGCACCGGGGTCGACGTGTATGATCCAGTTGCCAACGCCTGGGCGCCAGGAACGGCCCACTCCTCCGTGCGCATCTCGCACACGTCGGGGGTGCTGAACAACTTGCCGATTTCCACCGGCGGCTACAACACCACGTCCATCCTCAACACCACGGAGTATATGGATGCGTTGGGCGGCCAATGGCTGCCACGCACGGTCATCCCTGTGGCCGTGGGATCGGCGTCGTCCGCGGTGCTGAATGGTGAGTGGTATGTCGTTGGCGGGAACAGCGCGTCCGGTACGCCAACCGGCGCCACGCAGAAGTACACGCCGGGCGACTACTGGGTCACGTCAACGACCATGCCCACGGCTCGCGGATACCTGTCAGCCGCAACGGTCAGCAACCTCGTATACGCGATCGGCGGCCGGCAGCCGAGCGGCATCACACCGGTGACGACCAACGAACAGTTTGCACCGACCACCGGCGTCTGGACGGCCAAGGCGCCGCTGCCGAGCGCGCGCTGGGGCGCCGCCGCTGCCGCCGTCGGCGGCAAGGTCTACGTGATCGGTGGGTTCAGTGGAGACACCCTCACCAGCGCCACCAACACCGTCTTCGAGTACACCCCAGGCACAAACACCTGGGCCAGCAAGGCAGCGGCGCCAACGCCGATCGGGTACGCCTCGGCGTCCGTGGTCCAGGGGGCGATCTTCGTGGCCGTAGGAACTGACGGCACAACCTTCGACGGAAAGAAGGTGTATCGCTACGACCCGGTCGCCAACACGTGGTCGACCAAAACGAACACCCCCGGGACGCACTCACAGAGCGTGACGGCGGGCGTCGCCCAGTACTTCGTCGTGATCGGTGGTGGGGGTTCTGGTCTGGTCCGTCGCGACCTGAACGCGTTCAACAATGCCACCGGCGCCTGGCTCAACGGGCCGCAGGCACCGTCGCCTCTCATTGGTGCATCCGGCGGTGCGATCGGCACGAACATCTACGTGGCCTTTGGCAGCAACGGCGGGACGTACACGGGTGCCCTGAGCCTGTTTGACGGAATCACCAAGACCTGGTCCTCACGAACAGCCGCACCCGAGGCCCTGGCCTTCACGGCGAGCGCCGTGGCGAACGGACAGCTCATCTCCACGGGTGGCTTCCGGCAGAATGGCACGTCGACAGGGACAACCCGCGTCTATATTCCATAGGACGTACACCCCCCGACGAATGCAGCACCGCGCTCCCGGATGATCTGTCCGGGAGCGCTGCGTGGTCACGGCGTCGCGCACCCCCCGAGCGAGGTCAATTCCGCGGCACACACCCTCGGCGTCAGGTGCAACACTCACGATCATGACATTACCACCAGTACAGCGCGCGCGCGGTGCGCCCCGGGTGGATCGTCCTTGGCCTTGTCCTGCTCGCGGCGGGGCTCAGCGGGCACGTCATGGCGGCCCGCGCCATCGGCGGTGCATTCCAGGCGTATCGCGATCATCTCGTCGGCTTCGCGATTCTCACCATCGTTGCGGCTGCCGTGCTGGCTGGGCTCGGCGCGCGCTTCTGGCGCGGACGATGGGACGTCACCGTGCTCGCCTTAGGAGTCGTGCAAGCCGCCCTTGGACTCTTCGTCTACTTCCAGCGCTATCACTTCGCCTGAGCACGCCCAAGGCCGCTGCTTTTGCTCGCGAGTGTGAAGAAGTCGTGCGTGAGGCGCTGGCAGATGACCTGAATGCCCCCCCTCGTGGTTCAGGGGAAGGCATCAGCTTGGGTCCCGGAGCGTGGCGAACTATTCCGCGCCGTCCGAGCGGAACGCTCGGACGGATACTGGGACGACGCTACAGCTCAAACCTTCTGCTGCAGAAATGCCCAGTAGGTGTCGGGGCCGGCCGGCACGGAAAAGTTGATGTCGGCGACGTCGATGACCTTGAAGCCCGAGCGTTCGATGAGACTCCCCAACATCGACTTGCCGAACACGCTGTAGTGATTGCGGTTCGTCTGATGCTGGCACGCCGTGTCCGGGGCGGGCACCTCAACGTACAGGTACCCGTTGGGCTTCAATACCCGATTGAACTCACTCAGGGTGAGGTACGGGAAGATGCTGTGCTCGAGGCAATGCCGGCACCAGACCAGGTCAAACGTCTCATCCTCGAAATCCAGGAACGACTGGTCCATCTCCAGCACGTTGTACCCTTGGCGCACACATTCCGCGACATCGGTGGCGTTCAACGTAATCCCCGTCGCTTGGAGACCCTTGGCGACGAAGTGCTTGAGCGCCACGCCCTGCCCACACCCGACGTCGAGCACCGCCGCCGACGGCGGAAGCTTCATCTGATCGAACGTCCGCTTCATGACCAGGGCGGTGATTTCCTCGTGTAGTCCCGATGGATACTCGGGGTAGGTCTCACCTTTGATCTTCTCGAGGAACGCCTCGAGCTTTGCGACCTGCGGGGGCGCGAGCAGCATGGTGCGATGGGGTGTGGTGTGGGACTTCTCCTTGATGAGTATCGGCCATCCTCGCCACCCCAATAGGTCGCGCGCGTAAGTTTGATGGAACTCCCTACCATCACCCGCCCATGCACGCTCCCGAGGAACACCACCGACGGCTCGAGCGCATGTACCTGCGTGCGCCCATCAATGCCATCTACACGCCGAGCATTGCCATCAATGACTCAGCGGCTGATGTGAGCGTGATTGTCGTTCCAGCGTTCCACCACGCCGCCCATGCCTTGCATGGCTCCGTGTACTTCAAGTGCCTGGACGATGCCGCGTTCTTTGCCGCCAGCTCGGTCGTCACGGATGTGTTCCTGTTCACGGTCACCTTCAACGTGGTGCTGCTGCGCCCCGTGAGTGAGGGCGTGATCACGGCGACGGGACGGCTGGTGCATCGTACGCGGAATCTGCTGGTCGCCGAAGCCGAGCTATACAGCGCGGACCAGAAGGTCGTGGCACGCGGCTCAGGAACTTTCATGCGAAGCACCATCGCGCTCACCCCAGCCCTCGGATACGAGTAGCCGCGGTCAGCGGGCCCGCAACGACACCGATTCGATCTCCACCCCGGTCGGCCCACGGCGCCCGAGGGTGCGGTCCGGCCGGATTGACAGCTGCAACCGTTCGACGTGTGCCAGTCGCGGGTGATCGCCAGGACCCCCACGCCCGCTCGCCGGCTCAACCCAGTAGTTCCACTCGCCGGGAAAGCCTTGCGGCAGTAGCACCCCACGTCCCGCCACCAGCAACGATATCGGAACCGTACGCTCCGTCCATGAGCTGTCCACCGTGAGGGTCGTGGTCCACGTCGTGCCATCGTCCTCCATGAGGCCGACGTGTAGCACCTGACGGGACTGCAACCCGCGCAGCCGCAAACGCAAGACGCTCAATGAATCGATCGCTTTGGCGCGCGCACGGACGCGATCCATGACGATGAGCGAGGCGGCATAGTCCGGCGGGCTCCATCCCTTCTCGTCGACCGGCAACTCCAGATGGAACACCGGTAGCCCCGTCATGGCCGACAGCTCAACGCGAAAGAGCCCGCGCCGCCCAGCATCGCCAATGCGCGTGAATGTCAGCAGACTCGCATCGGTGCCGGGTGCGAACAGCGTGAGGGGCGTCGACGGATTGACCATAGTGACCGGCCACGCATGCCGTCCCATGTAGTCCCAGTCGTCAGGATGTCCTCGGACGCCGTCGGGAAACGTGGTCGCCACACCATTTCGGAAGGTGGTGATGACGAACTCGAACGGCCCCGCGTGCAACCCGCTTGTCGACGTCTTCGTGGGAATGACCGCTTCGTAACGATACGGCGCCGTCGGTCGCATGGCGTAGCTACGGGTGAAGCCCCCTGCTGTCGGCCGTAGGGAGAGCCGCACCGAGTCCGGCTCACTGACATCTACGACCCGCGCGGCAATGCGCATGTCCTGGCCCAGGACGTACTCGGGCGATGCCAGCGATTCCACCGACAGGGGCAACATCTCGTCCGCTGGCACGCGAAACTCCTGGAAGCCGACCTGCCCCATGCGAGCAGGAAGTGTTCCGAGATCCACTGGCCCCGAGGCACTCAGGACGTAAACACCAGGCGTCACCTCAAAGCGCCCATCCACGGCGTTAACCACCGAACCTCCGCTCGCGGGCTGGACTGCGAAGTGCGCGCCAAGGTCGGGCAGGGCGACGGTCATTGGCCATCGGCGACGAATGAGCCGAGTGACGATCTTCTCCTTGTTCGGCGCCTCGAACGGGTCGCGCACCGGGACGGCATCGGGATACACCTCCAGCCGCCAGACGCCATCGCGAACTTTGTCCAGGAAGTAGATCCCCTCGCCGGGGTACGTGACTACCGGAGACGACCCGTAGCCGGCGACACGGCGCAAATCCCTCGGACTCGGTGGGACGCTGGTCGTCGCCCCGGCATTCAGGAAGGCATCAGCTGCAACCAGTTCGCCAAGGTCGGCCTCCGCCGAGATATGGAAGTCGCCGAACCGCGTGTTTCCCGGATATGGTCCGTACGACTGTTGTCGCGGCAGTCGATGCATCACCTCGGCGGCGATGGTCGCGCTCATGGCCTTGCGCGGCGTGTACACGAGATTCAGGTAGTGCGTCTGCCAACCGAGATTGCGGGCCGCGGTGCCTAACATGTCGTAGGCAAACATGGCGGCGAACTGTGTCCCCACCATACGAAACGTGCGGGCCATGGCGGGATACATCGTCCCAGTCCGCTGGTCGGCGCTGTCGAACTCGTACACAATGCGCGGCATCCCTGCCAGTTCGCTGCGGAGCATGTCGGGATATGCATCGGCACCACGCAGGTAGTTGCCTCGCAATTCGTGGCCGCTGTTCAGTCCTGTGGGATACCACCCAAACGTCACGCCTTGCACGCGAGATCGGCGAATGGCTTCGCCAATCCGGAAATCCTGGCTGACATTGTAGAAGATCAACTTGCTGCACCCGGTGCTTCTCACTGCGTCTGTCAGCGCATTGAGATAGGCGATGGATCCGCTCAGGTCTTCCGGGTGGTGCCACGGCTCGTTCGCCAATTCGATGAAGAGGATGGACGGCTCGTCCTTGAGCGCGACGCCGGTATACGGATTGACGTGATTCAGGATCTGGCGCAGGTAGTTCACTTGGGCACGAATGGCCGCGGGGTCGGTGCCCATGCGTCCCTTCCCGAAGTGGCGGCCGAAGCCGGGCGCCGTCGTATCGCCTAACGCATCTGGCCAGTTGGACCCGTAGAGCTGGATCGGGCTGAAGAGCAGGTAGATCCCACGCTCGCGCGCTCGCGCGATCAGGTAGTCCTGCAGGTCCAGATGATCGTTGGTGATGAGATTCCCGGCGCTGTCGGACGCCTCCCAATCTCCCCAGAAGGTCAGGCGCATGCCGTCCCAACCCATGCGCGCGAAGTGGGCCATGTCGTCGTCGATCATCTGCTTGCGGTTGCGGCCCAGGTAACCGGCCGCTCGATAGTCGGACGCTGTTGGCAGCACGTAGTTCGCGCCAAACAGGGTGACTTCCTTCCGGTCGTCGGACCAGCGGATCACGCCCGCGCTGTCGAGGTACACCTGGCGTGTGGCTAACGCCGCCGAGGGCGACGCCGGCGCGACCTGTGCCATTCCGTCAGAGCCAACAGCCGCCAGCAGGCCACCAAACACGAAGAAGCGACGTGCACGAGCCCAGTCCATGAGCGTACCTCTATGATTGTCGAACAGCTCCGCCGTCATAAGCATGGCTGCAATCGCCAGCTAAAACGATCTAGGCGGGTCATCGCTTTTTGTTCACCTTACTTGGGTTGAGGCTAGCCGGTACCCCAGGGCGCGCTCCTCCAATGCCATTCGGCGTCATGAGCTCCAATATCAGGCTCTCTCCCGGGGCCAGGGGCCGGTCGATCGGGCGGTAGGACTGCAGCGATCCGTCCGCTGCCACCACGAGTTGCGTCACCGGAACTTCACGGAGCAGCTCCCGCATTCCATACTCGCCGCTGGGCAACAGCCCACTGGCCGAACTCAATGCAAGATCAGCAGGCTGCTCGCCAAGGTTTGCGACTACCAGCACCGCGGCCGGCCCAGCCCGCCGAGCGAAGGCGACCACGCCGCTGTCGTTCGTCCGAAGTTCACTCAGGTCGCCCGACGCCAAGGGTTCGGTCGTTGCGCGCAGGGGAATGAGTCGCCGATACAGGTGAAGCAAGGACAACGAGTCGGCCTGCTGTTGTTCCACCGTCACCCGCAACGAGTCGGCTTGGGCAGCTTCCCAGGCCGCCCCGGTCGTGAATCCAAGTCCACGCGCGGGGCTCCACTGCATGGGCGTTCGCAACCGCTCGTCCGGCTTGTCCCCCGTCATGCCGATTTCTTCACCGTAGTAGACGAACGGAAGCCCGGGGAGGGTGAGCAA
Organism: Gemmatimonadaceae bacterium; assembly: GCA_046327745.1. Taxonomy (GTDB): domain Bacteria; phylum Gemmatimonadota; class Gemmatimonadetes; order Gemmatimonadales; family Gemmatimonadaceae; genus JABAQJ01. Next base: position 469,863 of record JAXLXV010000008.1, read on the forward strand.
GAGGGTGGCGGCCACCTTCGCTCGGCGGACGTCATCACCCAGTCGCGTCATGCTCCGCGTGCCGTCATGGTTGCTGAGCAACGGCGACCAGCGATCGGCCGGTTGCAGTTGTTGGAACCGACGGAAACTGCTCAGCAGTCCTCCCGCTGTTCCACGGCGCGCGGCGGCGATGAGTGAATCCGCCAGCTCAAAGGCGAAATACGCCGTCAGCTGGTCTGAGTAGTAGTGCGTCAGGGTATCGGCCGTGCCCCACACTTCGCCAATCGTGAAGGCGTCCGGAGCGATCGTCCTGAGGTGTGAGGCGTACTCGCGCAGGAAGGCATGCGTGCCTGCGCATCCCGTCAGGCAACTTCCTTCCTCGACCAGATATGGCACTGCGTCCAATCGGAAGCCATCAACCCCCATGTCGCGAAGCCAGAAGGTCGCGACCCGCTTCGCTTCCTCGCGTACTTCTGGGGAGGTGTAGTTGAGGTCCGGCATGCCTTTCCAGAACACGCCGTAGTAATACTCGTCGCGCACTGGCGATCGATGCCACACCTCTTCCCCCCACGGTCCCTTTCCGTCCGCGGTGCGTGCGAAGCGATACCAGCTGCGGTAGTGCGACGTGGTGTCGCGGAGCGCCGCCTGAAAGCTTGGGTGCTCACTGGACGCGTGGTTCAGCACCATGTCGACCAACACACGAATCCCGCGACGATGTGCCTCCACCATGAGGCGCTTGAAGTCGTCGTTCGTGCCGTACTCCGCCTTTACCCGGTAATAGTTGCTGACGTCGTACCCGTGGTAACTGGGAGACTCGGCGATGGGCATCAGCCAGATGCAGGACGCGCCAAGGTCCGTGTGCGTGGTGGGATTGCCATCGTTGATGTAGTCGAGCCGACCAATGAGTCCGTTCAGGTCGCCGATGCCATCGCCGTTGCTGTCGACGAACGAGCGTACGAAGATCTCGTAGCAGACGGCACCATGCGTCCACGCGGGCGCAACGGACGCGGTGGTGACAGGGGGCGCGTGTCGGCCGCACGCGAGAAGGAACGACGCGGCAGCAACCCGGGCAAGTCGTTTCATCGTTTGGTGGTGATGTCGATCGCGATGGCTACGTGCGGGGCCAGGGTGACTTGAATCGATCCGTCAGCACCAACGCTGAGGGACGTGCCCGCGCACGAGCCGCCTTGAGCCAGTCCGCCTGTGATACGGTCGCAGTACGTTCCCGCCGTCAACCCTGTGGTCACCGTGGTGGCAATGGAGGAGTTCTCGTTGTTGATCGCCACGAATCCCTTGTCGCCTCGCGAAAAGGCGATCGCGTTCGATCCGTTATCCCACCAATTGGTGATCTCCGTTCCGGCGACCACGTGGCGAAAACGCACCATGTTGCGGATTGACGGGTCGCGGTGCTCGCACACCCACTGACCAATGGTGGCCGTTTCGAGAGACGTGGCGCAGGTCAGGTCTTTCGTGTTCCCATCTGCGTCAGAAGGCGGGCCCTGAGAATTTCCTGCGGGGCAGTTGAAGGCGAAACTGGAGAGGATCGAGGGATAACCGTACGGTTGGGCCAGCATCCAGACGTTGGCCAGGCGAAAGGTGTCGCCATTCCGATATCCGATGCCGCAGTCGTGCTGCGTGTCATGATTTTGCAGGAAGACCACCGCCTTGTCTGACGGCATCAGTCCCCAGGCCACGTCGGAGAAGCGATTGCCGGGCGTCCCATTCGGATTGAGCTGCGAGATGTGCTCGCCGCCCACTCCGCGAAACTTGTTTCCGACGCCGGTAAACGTGAACTCCGTGATATCGGATGCGCCACCGGCGCTATATCCCTCGCCAAAATAGTCCCGGGGCGACAACGCCTCGCCAGCTCCACCAACCACTTCGAGAAAGACGTATGGGATTGGCTTGCCTTCGGCTACCAAGGTCTCCGTGACGAGCTTCAAGATGTTGTCCAGGTCCACCTGCTGGATGTGCTTTGCGGCGTCGACGCGAAATCCCGCCACACCCATGCGCCCCAGCGAAATCAGATAGGCCGCGATCTTCTGTCGCACCGACTCCAGCCCCGTATTCAAGTCGGGGAGTGAGAGCAATTCACAGTCTTGGACGTTCGCGGCATCCTGATAGTTGGTGATGGCACAGGCCGAATGAAAATCACTTGGACTATAGAGTCCCGGATAGTTGTACTTGGTGTATGCCGTGCCATTGCTACCGACACCAGGGCTCGGGAAGTTCGTCATGTGGTTGATGACGGCGTCCACGATGATGCCCACACCGACGGCCTGGCAGCGTGCGATCATGCTTCGGAATTCCGCGCCGGTGCCCGAGCGGCTGCGCTCCACGCTGTAGCTGACGGGTTGATACCGCTCGCTCCAGTCGTGACTCGGCACAATGCTGTGCTCTTGCGGTGGCGAGACTTGCACGGCCTTAAATCCGGCCGGCCCCAAGACGTTCTCGCATTCCGTCGCGATGTCGTTCCACTTCCAGTCAAACAAGTGGACGAACACGTCTCCCGCTGCCATGTGGCCGGTCGGGCGGTAGGTCTGCGCGAGGGTCGGACGCTCGGGAGGTGGGTTTCCGCCGCCAGCCGGTTTCGTGACAGCGTCGCCACTGCACGCGCTCAGGACAAAAAGGACCCCGGCCGCGCACAGCGACCGGGGCACTCGTGACGTTCGTCCACGCCATTCCGAACGCTGCCCGGGCGGGCAACGTTCGGAGGTCAAGCACGTGGATTCACTGAAGGGCTTAGTAGCCCGTGTTCTGCTTGAGATTCGGATTGGCCACCAGCTCGTTGGCGGGAATCGGATAGAGGTTCAGCCACGCATCCGTGCTCTTGCCAGCTGCAACGCCACCCTTCCACGCCCAGATGTAGCTACCACCAGTAAACTTGCCGTAACGTACCAGGTCGGTGCGGCGATGCCCTTCCCACAGCAACTCGCGGCCGCGCTCATCGAGCAGGAAGTCGAGCGTCAACTGCGGATCGGTGATGTTGCCGCTCGCATCGCCATAGGCGCGCGTGCGCAGGGCGTTCACGTACGTCAGTGCCTGCGTGCGGTTTCCGCCTCCGCCACGCAACACGGCCTCGGCATACATCAGATACGCGTCTGACAAGCGGAACACCGGGAAGTCCGTATCCACGTGCGTCGGGTGCGATCCAGCGGCCCCCGTTGACGTACGGTTGGAGAACTTCGGCGCGGCAATGCCGTCGTTGAAGTTACCGATGGAGGACACGTTTACCGCCTGTCCATTGGCGTAGAAGACGTTGCCTCGCTTGTCGCCTTGGCCGAATAGGTTGTACGCCTGTTGCTTGAGGCGCAGGCCCCACCAGCAGCCGTCGATGCCGTATGCGGACGCATCCATGCTGCCGCCGCAGGACGCATGCACAACGAAGGTCATGCCGCCCCAGGTCTCTGTCTTCAGTCCATCCTGCGGGATCGCGTAGATGATCTCGGGAGAACTGTTGTTGTCCGCCTGGAACATGCGGCGCCAGTTGTTGTCCAGCGTGTACGGGCCTGCCAGCACCGGCGCCAGCGCCGTCAACACGCCGGAGTAGTTAGCCGTCCCTGTGTAGACCGCCGCGTTCAGGTACAACTTTGCCAAGAGCATCTGCGCCGCCATGTTCGTGGCGCGGCCGTACGCGCTCGGCCCTGGCGTGGGCAGGTCGGGGATAATCGCTTGCAGTTCACTGACGACAAAGTTGTACAGCTCCTGGCGTGTGGCCTGCTTCGGCGGGGTTGAACCCAAATCATCCGTCTCTTTGACCAGCGGAATGTTGCCGAACAGGTCGATGCCGTGCCAGTAACTCAGGGCGCGAAGGAATCGCGCTTCGGCACGAAATTGTTTGACCTGAGCGAGCAAGGTCGCACTCGTCTGTCCGCGACCGGCCAGCTTGGCGTCCGTGGTCTGGCGCAAGAACTCATTCGCCATGCCGACCTGGAAGAACACGCGGTAGTACATCGCGACGACAAAGCTGTTGGTCACGGCCCACGTCTGCGTGTTCATCTCGGGAAGGCCGACGTCGCCCCACCCGATGACCGCTTCGTCGGTCGGCAACTCCTGGGCTTCCCAGAACAGACGGAGGTACTGCGAGAAGCCTTCATCAATGCCCTGGATGTCAGGGCGCCCGGCGGGCCCTTGTTGGCCGCTCACTGCCAGCCCCGAATAAACTCTGGCAATGAACGACTGATACGAGCCCGGGTCGGAGAATACGTTGGCGTCGGTGACCGTGCTCTTTGGAGCCACCGTGAGGTCGGTGCACCCAGCGATTGCCGCTGACATCACGGCCGTCGCCACGGCCAGCACTTTCGAAAAACTCGTTCGCATGTGTTGGTCCTCGTGCAGGTCGTGAGTTAGAAGCGGACGCTCAGCCCAGTGCTGAACGTGCGCGAGCGGGGGTAGACGTTGTTGTCGAGACCGTTCAAGCCGGCCGTCGGATCGACACCGGTGTAGTCGGTGATCGTGAACGCATTCTGCAGGGTCGTGAACAGGCGAAGCGGCTGGCCATGATACGTGACCAGGTAGCTCAGCGTGATGTTGTCCATGCGGATGAACGACGCATCCTCGACGTAGTAGTCAGACAGGTACTGCGGCGTCTTGAAGCCCGTCGTGAGCACGGACGAATGCAGGTTGTACGGCGAGGCGCGAGTGACTTCCGCATACGTCCCAAGGTTCGAGGCAACGTTGTTGTAGGTGTAGTTCCCGCGGTAAGCGCGGAGCGTGAGGTTCAGTCCAAGGTTCTTGTAGGACAGGTACGACGAGTGGCCAAAGATCCAGCTGGGTGACGGATCCTTGAACGCGACGCGGTCGTCCTGGTTGATGACGTGGTCGTTGTTCTGGTCCACGTACATCGCCGTGTCGGCACCAGTGCCCTCGGCGTATACGGGCTTTCCGTTGGCGCCGGTCCGGTGCTGATAGACATAGAAGGAATTGATCGGGCTTCCCGGCTGCAGCACCTGAATGAAGGTGCCAACGCCGCCGGACACCAAGCCGGTCAGGATCTGCTGCAACTTGGCGTTGCCGCCGAACACCGGGTTGATGCTGACGAGTTCATTGGTGTTGTGGCTGGCCGTAAAGTCGGCCGTCCAGCTCAAGGACTTGCCACCGCCACGCAGCACGCCGGCGCTGACACTGAACTCCACTCCCTGGTTCTTCATCGACCCGATGTTCGTGGTCACGAAGTTCGAGAGGTTCGTCCCCGCGGCGACCGGCACCGTGAAGATCAGGTCGTCTGTGCTCTTGCGATACCAGTCGAAGCTGCCAGACACGCGCGAACCCCACAGCGCGTAGTCGAGCCCAAAGTCCGTCGACTTCGTGGATTCCCACTTGATGTTGGGATCGTAGGCGCTCGGGCGAATGGTGGAGACGTAGCCGGTGCCAAACGGTACCTGCGTCTGGCCGTCGCCTAACACGTACGTCGCGTACTGCTGATAGTTCGCAAAGGCTTGGTTCCCCGTCTTGGCCCAAGAGCCTCGGAGCTTCAGGTCCGACAGCGCCTTGAAGCCCTTCATGAACGGTTCCTGCGAAATACGCCATCCGGCGGACACGGCGGGGAACAGGCCCCATTGATTGTCCGGACCGAACCGCGACGATCCGTCGCGCCGAATGCTGCCGCCCAGCAGGTAGCGGTCCTGATAGTTGTAGTTGGCGCGGCCAAAGAAGGAGATCAGCCGGCTTTCCTGGATGTCCTGCACGTTCTGCACCGTGCGGGCCGCCGCCACCCCATTGCCGCCTAACAAGTCCGTGCTCAACCCCGTCGCCTGGTAGTAGGGATACTCAGCGTGCGAGTCGCCGTAGGAATACCCACCCGTCAGGTCAATCTCGCCGGGCACGACGCGAATGGGAGCCGTGTAGTTCAAGTAGGTCTCGAGCCCCAGGTTCGTCTGGCTCTGATTGGCGCGATAGTCCCGGCCATTCTCCCCCGACTTCGTCTCGCTGTGCAGGATGCTGGGGGTGAATGTCTGGCGATCGGCGCGCGTCAGATCGTAGTTCAGGTTGAGGTTCGCCTTCAGTCCCTCGAGAAATGGAAGCTTGTATTCCGCGCCCACACTCCCGATGCTGCGGTATGTGGTCCCCTTGTCCTTCGCCAGGTTGAGGATCGCCACCGGATTGTCGGCGGACTGCAGGTTGTTCCCCGGCCAGTCATAGTAGCCCGTGGACGCCGTCGTGCTGGTGACCGGCTGCGTCGGTCCCATCTGCGCGGCGTTCGACAGCACGCCACCCGGCGTGAATCGGTCCGACGCGCGCGAGCCACGTTGCGACAGGCGAACGACCAGACGGTCGTCGAACAGGCGATTCTCCAGGTTCAACCCAAGTGACACTCGCTGGGTCGTCGTGGCGCGGATGATGCCATCCTGGTTCAGGAAGCCACCCGACAACCGCCAGTTGAGATTCTCCCCCGAGCCCGACACGCTGGCGTTGTGGTCCTGTCCCATCGCCGCGCGATCGACTTCGTCAAACCAGTTCGTGTTGGACGACCCCAGCTGTCCGACGTTCTGCGGAGCGTACTGGGTAACCGCCGTGCGGAACTGGCTCGCGTTCAACATGCTCGGCAGGCGCGTCACCGACGATGACGACACACTCCCGGTGTATTCGACCTGCGGCTTGCCGCGTCCTGATTTTGTCTGAATCAGCACGACGCCATTCGCCGCGTTCGCGCCGTAGATAGCTGCCGCGGATGCATCGCGTAACACCGTCACGCTCTCGATGTCATCCGGATTCAGGAAGTTCAGTGGGTTGCGGCCGGCGGAAAGGCCTGCCCCAGCGCCGGTACCGATCGGTACCCCGTCAATGACGAACAGCGGATCGGAACTGGCGTTGATGGACGTCGCGCCGCGAATTCGGATCGACAGGCCACCACCCGGCTCGTTGTTGTCGACCACCTGCACGCCCGCCACCTTCGTCTGGATCAGTTGCTCGGTGGAGATAATGCGGCCGGTGTTGAAGCCGGCGGTAGAGACCTGTGATACTGCGCCGGTGATGTTCCCCGCGCGCTGCTCACCGTAACCAGTCACGACGACGGCGGCGAGGTTAACTGCCTGCGCGCTCATCGTTAGGTCAACCGTCACGGTCTGCCCCGCAGCCACCGTCACCGAGCGCGCGCTCGGCGCGTACCCGATCAAATGAAAGCGAACAGAGTCAGTTGTCGCGGGGAGCCCCGTCAGGCGGTAGGTCCCGTCTTCTTTTGTCTGGGTGCCGCGGCCGGCGAAAGCGACGGTCACGCCAAAGAGCGGCTGTCCTGTGCCTTCGGCCGTGACCTTTCCGCGGATCGTACCTGTTCCCTGTGCGCTTGCCGTCGTTGCGGCAGCGACACAGAACAGCATACCGGTCATGAAACGAGGGAGTCTCATATCGCGTCAATCTCCTCAAGATGAGTGGCGGTGCTCCGTCACCAGCAGTGGCACGCCGCGTTGATCAGCGGATGGGGGACCACGGGTGGTGAGAGAACCCGGTCGAGTGCCTGCGGCGTGCCAAGCGCTAGAACGACGGCCAATCGTGGGCCGGCATCCGGGCGCGTGCCTAGCGAGACCTCGTCAAACCGCAGCAACATCACCGGCTCTAGATCGTTGGACCTGAAACGAAATACAGCAGATCAACCGTCGCAGGAGTGCTGAGGGATGAACAACGCTCCCGCTGCGGCAGAAAACCGGGGGGCTCTCGGAGGGGGCGGCTCTCCAAAATCAGACCGACCCAGCAGTACCGAAAACAGTAAAAGCGGCTCCAAGATATGGGTCGGGGCGCCCCTGACAAGCGGTAAGACAATCCTCCGGACGAACAGACGTGAGTGTGCCTAACCGCAATCGATTACAAATAGAAGCATCCACCAGATGGTGTGATGAAGCGAGCTACAAAACGGTCCGACGTGTGTAGACCCGGGACCTTCGTCCAGCTCCAACACTCCTTCGGGATCCGAGATCGACACCCGAGCGAAAGCTTCTGTGTCACTTCTGGAGCGAGCGCAGCCATACACTCCACCAGTGGTGACCACGCGACACCTTGGCAAAGACAGTGGCGCGTACAAGCTTGGACGCGACACTGACGGGAGTCGCATGGTCGGCGCATTCACGGCGACCTTCGGAGCCGTTTTGCTGGCAGAGGTCGCGGGTGACAAGCTCGTGTATACGACCGGCGTGCTCGCCAGTCGCTATCGCGCCGCGCCCGTGATGGCGGGCATCACTGTCGCGTTCATGGTGAAGATGGGCGTGGCCGTCGCGCTTGGCTCGGTACTTGCCCAACTGCCCTCATGGTTGCTGGCATGCCTAACCATGGTGAGTTTCGTCAGTGTTGCCGTCGTCGTCGGACGAAGGGAACCCGCAACAACCCCCTCGCCGGCACGCGCCTCCGGCCGCCGAGGAGCGATCGTGGCCTTTGTTTCGGTGGTGCTGTCGGAGTGGGGCGACGCCGGTCAGTTTGCCGCCGCCGCGATGGCGGCGCGCTTCGCGAGCCCAGTCGTCGTCTGGCTCGCAGCGGTCGGCGCGGTGGTGGTGAAGGGGGCGGTGGCCGCGTCCGTCGGTGACAGCATGCGCCGATGGCTCAGCGCTCGGTTCGCTCCCATGACCCTGCGCTATGGTGGCGCGGCGCTCCTTCTCGTGATTGGGGCGTTTTCCGTGGTCGAAGTCCTCCAGCGGTCCGCGCCTTAAACCGCGACAGAACGAATACGACTGTCGTCGCCCTGGATGTTCACCACCCCAATTCAAACCATTGGCGAGGCATAAGCATCTTATGTATCGGACCCATTCAGAGGATGCTTCATGTCCGATGCTCGCCTACGACTGCTCAAGGGAACGCTCGACGTCCTGATCCTAAAGACGGTGTCGTGGGGGCCCGCGCACGGCTACGCGATCTCGCGCTGGATTCGTGAATCGTCAGCCGACGACCTAGTCATAGAAGAAGGTGCGCTGTATCCAGCCTTGCGCCGCTTGGAGGAAGGCGGCCTGCTGGCGTCAGAGTGGCGCCGCGTGGACACCGGCCGCGAGGCACGCGTCTACACACTCACCGCAGCTGGACGGCGCGCCATGCGCACGGAGGTCGCAGCGTGGCAACGCTATGTCGAGGCGTTCACGCGCGTCCTTGAGACGCGACCGCGGGAGGCCCTCGCATGAGACGCTCGCGAGACGAAGACTCCCTGCCAATGTCTCAGGTGCCACCGATCGCCGAAGACGTCCGTCGGGAACTCGAATTCCACATGGATCAGCGTGTCGCTGAGTTGATGGCGAAGGGACTCTCACGAGAGCAGGCCACAGTGACGGCGCGCGAGGCGTTCGGCGATCGGCTGGCTGTGGAGAGCGAATGTCGTGAGATCGAGGCGCGGCGTCGTGATACGCGACGCCGGCTGCGCGCGCGCGAGTCGCTCCGTCAGGACCTTCTGATTGGCTGGCGTGGCTTGCGGCGAAATCCCGCGTTCTCCTTGGCCGCGATCTGCACACTGGCCTTGGGCATCGGCGCCAACACCGCCGTGTTCTCCATCGTGAACAGCGTGTTGCTCCGCCCCCTGCCAATCGCCGAACCCGACCGGTTGGTCCATATCACCGAGCGCCATGAGAAAGGCTGGGCGGATTTTGCGTGGTCGACCTTTGTCGACGTGCAGCAGCAGGCCAAGAGCTTCAACGCGATCACCGCGTATACGACGGGAACCACGACGGTCCTCGGTACGCTTACGCCGGTTCAGGTGCAGGGCGCCGTGATCTCGCGCGACTTCTTCAAGGTATTCCCCGTTCGCCCAGTGCTCGGCCGTCTGCCGCTGCCTGACGAGCATACGCACGGCGCGGCACCAGTCGTTGTCGTGAGCTATGCGTTCTGGCGGGATCATCTGGGCTCACCCGCCAGCCTCGACGGCGTGCACGTTCGGTTGGATGCAGATATGCCCGTGGTGGGTGTGCTGCCACCGGGCTTCGGCTTTCCCGACGCGTCACAGATCTGGACACCGCTCGAACACCTCGATATTCCGCCGAGTCATACCGCGCACAACTACGATGTGGTCGGTCGCCTGCGGCCAGCGCTCACGGTCACCGACGCCGCGCGGGAGGTGGACGCGATCCTTGATCGGTTGCGTCCACAGTACCAACCAGAATTCGACGCCGTGGCCTCCATCGTACGACCGTTGCAGGATGAACTCACGCACACGGCGCGGACTCCGTTGCTGTTGCTGCTAGGAGCATCGGCCTTCTTGCTTCTCGCCGCGTGCACAAACCTGGCGTCATCGCTCCTGGCACGCGGCACGGGGCGCCAAGGGGAACTCGCCGTACGATCAGCGTTAGGCGCGACGACCTCACGACTCGTTCGCCAGCTGCTGACCGAGAGTGCGCTGCTGGCGATCGGGGGATGTGTGGTGGGTATTGCCCTAGCCGTGGGCGCCCTGAAGGCCCTCGTGCTTGTGGCGCCGGCAGAGCTTCGGTTGCACGACGTTCACATCGATGGATGGGTACTCGGCTTTGCTGGCCTCACCACGGTCCTGACCACCTTTCTCTTTGGCACGTTGCCCGCGCTGCGACTCGCTCGGGGGAACACGTCCACCGTGCTCCGCGGGGGTACGCGTGGCACGCCAGACGCGTCGCGGCTCCGTCTGTGGAACGCCTTGGTGGCGGGCGAAGTCGCCTTCGCTGTGGCACTCCTCGCCGGTTCCGTGCTGTTGATTCGTTCCTTCGGCAAGGTGCTCGACTCAGAACTCGGCTTTGAACCAGCGCAGGTGGAGACGGCAGAGGTGAACCTGCCGGAGATCAACTACCCACAAGAGGGGCCCGCCGTCGCGTCGTTTCACTCGCGCGTGCTCGAACGGCTCATGAGCAGTCCAGGCGTTACGGGTGCCGGCTTCACGAGCACCCTGCCGGTGGGTGGCGACGGGGCAAGCGGCGTGCTGGAGATCGAAGGGAAGCCTTTGGAAGCCAGTGGCCCCTACAATGGATATGCACTCTATCGCGTGGTCGGCGGGGACTACTTCAACGCTCTGGGCATTCGCGTATTGAGCGGGCGCACGTTGGGACCTTCAGATGACGAGACAGCTCCACGTGTGGTCGTCGTCAGCGAGGACTTCGCCAAGCGCTACTGGCCGCATGAGGATCCGATCGGCCGGCGCGTGCGCCCATACGGCATGGACCGCTCTAAAGAGGCCTTCGCCACGGTCATTGGCGTGGTGGCGAGCACACGCAGTCGCGGCGTGACTGGCGCGTATCAGGAGACGTACTACTTCGACTATCGCCAACGTCCGGCCTACCGCAGCTACAACGTCACCTATGTGGTACGATCACCGGCGGACCCGGCTACTGCGGCGACGGCCATCCGCCGCGCCATCGACGCCGTCGATCCGCAGGTGCCGATGCAGGCGGTGTCGTTCGAGCGCGTCCTCGCGTCTTCAGTGGCCGATCGCCGGTTCACTACGATCGTGCTCGGCGTCTTTGCGGCCGCGGCGTTGCTTCTGGCCGTGGTGGGCATTTATGCCGTCGTCTCGTATTCGGTGTCTCAACGTACGCGAGAAATCGGTGTGCGTTTGGCGTTAGGTGCGACACCGGCATATGTGCGTGCCCTCGTCGTCGGCTCGGCCCTTCGCGCCGTCGTTCCTGGACTAGTTCTGGGGCTGGCCATCGCCGTCGCTGACGCGCGGGCCCTCCGCGCCCTTGTGTTCGGCGTCTCACCCTTCGATCCGATGGCGCTCGCGGGTGCTTTGGCGGTGCTGCTGGCGGCAGCCATCATCTCCAGCGTCTGGCCGGCGCAGCGCGCCACGCGAGTGAATCCCATGTTGGCCATTCGCTCCGACTGAGTGTGTGGTCAGGCATCGCCCCCGCCGTCAGGAGATTGGATAATTCACCCTGACGGTTTGGGGGCGATCCACGGTGGGCTGGCGGCGCGCCTCGTCCCGTCAGCCCAGTCACGCGATCGATCCCCACGACTGGGCGGCGGAGGGCGGTCAGTGCATACTCCGCCCATGCGATACATCACCATCATCGGTTACGCCGGCCTTTTCGCCGCCGCGCCGGCTACGGTTCAATCTCAGCGAAACGCACTGCCTGCTGCGCTGACGCAAGTGGAGCGCGAGGCGTCAACGCGAAGTGGCGCCGCGGGTCTGGCGACCGCACTCGAACGGGTGCTGGACGATGACGCCATTCTCGTCTTCCCCGGTGCGCCGATCGTCCATTCACGCGCCTCGATCTTGGCCATGCTGCGAGCGCAACATGTCGCCAATACCCGAGTGCAGTGGGATCCGGTGTTCGCGGAACTCTCGCGAGACGGGTCCCTGGCCGTGATGTATGGTACGACCGCGACGCGGTCGGAAAGTGATTCCGTGACGCAGTCCGGACGCTTCACGAGCGCTTGGCGCGCGGTGGATGGGGCGTGGCACTTGCTCGCCCTCTGTCTCGTGAACCAGCCAGCCCCTCGCGGATTCGTGTGGGATTCTTCGTCCACGTGGGCATCGGACTCCATGCCGCCACTCGGCAGCTCCAACATTTTCGCGCGCGCCGATCAGGAGTTTTCTTCCCTCGCGGGGCGCGCCGACGTCACGACCGCCTTCTCCACATATGTTGCATCGGACGGCGTGATCTTCGCCGGGGCCGGCCAACCACTTACGCGCGGCCCCCAGGATGTCCGCGCCAGCTTCCTGCAGGCGGGGAGCAACAAGGCACAGTGGCGATGGTGGCCGGTCTACGCGGTCGGGTCCGAGGCATCGGGGCTCGGCGTCACCGTGGGCGAAGCGGTGATCCGCAGCACCGATGCAGAGGGCAAACGGCAAGAAGCACATTCCCAGTACATGACCCTTTGGCGTCGACTGCCTAACGGTCAGGTGCGGTTCATTGCCGATGGCGGGGGACAGCGACCGGCACGGGTGCGCACGTCCGCTCGTCCGCACTGAGCAGACGGAAGACTCCGCAGCACCCCAAGCACGGACGCGACTTCGGACGGGAGCCCGTGCGGCTCGCGCGTCGTGATACTGGCCTTGGTTGAGCGCCGGGCGTACTGTACGGCCGAATTCGTTACGCCATGTTCGAGCTACTGAGGAGCGCTACCATGTACCGTCGGATCCTTGCCCTTGTCTTGCTCACATGCGGATGCGGCCGCACGGCGCCACCCACGCCGAACGCGGCCACCACGTCCAGCGCGCGCATCGAGCGTGTGCTCCGTGGGCTACGGCCCGCGATTGAAGTGGCGGGCGAGACGCCGATTCGCTGGACACTCGCCGAACGCATGGCTCATCACAAAGTGCCGGGGCTGAGCGTCGCGGTGATCGACAGCGGCCGGATTGTCTGGGCACGGGGATTCGGCGTGAAGGAAGCTGGCGGCACAGACTCCGTCACTACGGAGACACTGTTCCAGGCCGGGTCGATCTCCAAACCGACGTTTGCGCTGGCGATCATGCGCATGGTCCAGGACGGCCAGCTCTCGCTGGACGAGAACGTGAACGCGAAGCTCACGTCATGGAAGGTGCCGGAGAATCGATTCACGGCCACCGAGAAGGTGACCCTACGTCGCATCCTCAGTCATAACGCCGGTCTTACGGTGCATGGCTTTCCTGGCTACGAGGCCGGCACACCGATCCCCACCGTGGTACAGGTGCTCGATGGCAAGCGCCCGGCGAACACCGCACCGGTCCGCGTCGACACCTTCCCGGGAGCCATCTCTCGTTACTCGGGGGGTGGCACCACCGTGGCGATGTTGCTGCTGACGGATGTCACGAAGAAGCCCTTTCCGGAATTGATGCAACAGCTCGTGCTCACCCCGGCCGGTATGACCAGCAGCACCTACGAGCAGAACTTGCCGCCGGACATGGCCGCAAAGATCGCCACTGGTACCTATACCGATGGGCGCCCGGTGAAAGGGCGAGCACATATCTATCCGGAAATGAGTGCCGCGGGCCTGTGGACCACCGCGACCGACCTCGCCAAGCTGGCGATCGAGCTGCAACACACGTGGGCGGGCCAACCGGGACATGTGGTGAACAAGGCCACGCTGACGCAAATGTTCACCGTGCAAAAGGCGCCCTTCGGGATTGGCTACGTCCTCGGCGGCACAGGTAAGGACCTGGACTTTGAGCACAACGGTGCCGACGAAGGCTTCCAAGCGCTGTTTGTCGCGTACGCGGAGCGCGGACAAGGACTCTTCGCGATGGCCAACAGCGACAACGGCATCGACCTCATCAAAGAGCTTCAAGCCGCCGTCGCCGATGAATACCAGTGGCCCTCACATCAGACGACCATCAAGACGTCGATCGCCTACGACTCCGCCTCGTTCGCCGCCCTGGCCGGAAGCTATGAATTGCTGGGGCAACAACGTCCGGCCACGTTCACCGTGAGTGTGCAAGGAAAGAAGGCGCTCCTGTCGATCCCCGCATTCCGAATGGACAGCGTCGAGCTGCTGGCTGACTCTGACACCTCGTTCTTCCTTCGTTCGGACGGTACTCCGGTCGTGGCGAAGAAAGACGCCAACGGCAGGATCACCATGCTCACCATCGCCGGACAGGTGACCGCTCGGAAGAAATAGGCACGCCCGGGCGCCCTCCCAACGTCAAGCCGCTATTGACGATGCGGCATTGTCTGACAATAGTCAGAGAATGCAAAATCACCACGTCCAACACGTCCGGCGATTTCATCGCCTCGTGACCCAGCGCGCCGGCGCACTGGAGGATCACTTCCTCGGCCGCGACCGGCCGCTTGGCGAGTCCCGGGTGCTGTTCGAGATCGGCAAGGCCGGCGCGAACCTCCGCGATCTACGACAGCGGCTCGGGCTGGACTCCGGATATCTCAGTCGCATCGCGCAATCGTTGGAGTCCGCGGGCCTCATCGCCCTGACGGTTGAACCTGGCGACGAGCGCGTCCGCCGAGCGTCTCTCACAGTCGCAGGTCTCGCCGAATACGAGGAGATGGATCGGCGCTCCGACACGGTCGCCCAGTCGATTCTGCAGCCGCTCCACGAATCGCAGCGGGAGCGTTTGGTGTCGGCGATGGCTGAAGTCCATCGCTTGCTCCGAGCCTCGGGCGCGCGCATCGAGCGCGCGGACCCGGCCAGCGGACCGGCCCGATGGTGCATGGCGCAGTATTTCGCCGAGCTGGCCCAGCGGTTCGAAGAAGGGTTTGATCCGGGGCGGAGTATTGCAGCTGACGATAGCGACCTGCGCCCACCGGCCGGCGTCTTGCTGCTGGCGGTGGTGGACGGCGAACCCGTCGCCTGCGGCGCCCTGAAGGTGATTGGTCCTGGCATCGGCTCTCTCAAGCGCATGTGGGTATCCGAGGATGTGCGCGGGGCCGGCTTCGGCCGTCGGATACTCACTGCGCTCGAGTCGGAGGCGCGCACCTTCGGGCTGGACACCCTTCGCTTGGAGACCAATCGCGCGCTGAAGGAAGCCATTCAGATGTACCGCAGCGCGGGCTATGCGGAGGTGAACGCGTTCAACGACGACCCGTACGCGAATCACTGGTTCGAGAAGTCACTCGGCTGACCCCGAGGCGCCGGTCAGGACAATCGACGAGGGCCTCCAGCTGGTTAGACTACGCGGATCTGTGACCGCGCAGCCGTCATGCGGCATGCCATGTGACCAGGACCATCATCCAACGCGTTCTCATGCGGAAGCCACAAGTCTCTGTTCTTGGCAGTGCCGAACCCGGAACTCCAGCGTACGAGCTGGCGGGTGCCGCGGGCGCCCTTTTGGCCAAGCACGGCATCACCGTGGTGAGTGGCTGCGGTAGCCCGGTCACGCGATACGCCGCCGAATGCGCGGCGCGCGCCGGGGGATTGGTGGTGACGATCGTGCCGAATGCGGACCACGCGTCTGACTTGCCCGGCGCCGTACAGATCCCATGCGGAATGGGAGATGCACGCAACCTGCTCATGGCGCTTGCTGGCGATGCGTGCCTGGTCATCGGTGGGCGAGCAGGGACCATCTCCGAGGTCTGTCTGGCCTGGCTGCACAAGCGACCCTTGCTTCCAATGACCGGATGCGGCGGCTGGTCAGACACGCTCGAACAG
This sequence comes from Gemmatimonadaceae bacterium, assembly GCA_046327745.1. GTDB lineage: Bacteria > Gemmatimonadota > Gemmatimonadetes > Gemmatimonadales > Gemmatimonadaceae > JABAQJ01. The sequence goes on from JAXLXV010000008.1 coordinate 485,784, forward strand.
CATCCACCCGACGAACGCCGCAACGCCCCCATCCTCTCCTGGGACACGACCGAGCGGCTGGCCGCGCATCTCGAATCGTTAGGTCTGGTAGTCCAAACTACCTGACCTCGCCGCACACCTTGGCCGGCTTACGAGTCCGCGGCTATCGCTGACCCCGCGCTTGACGCTCCTGCGGAAGCAATGCGGCGTAGATCGTGCGGTGCAACGACACGTCGACATGTGCGGCGTCTCCCAGTCGGACGACGGCGCCGACTTGGGCCTCGAGTTCCGACGGTCGCCCGGACATCATGTCGCGCTGCAGCGACGTCGTGCCATCGGCGGGAAGGGACTCGGCAAACGCCATGGCGCGGTCGGCGCTGTCGGTGGGGAGCGCGACGCCTTGGCCAACCGCCACGTCGCAAATTTCGCGCAGCGCTCGCCGCATCAGTTCACGCGTTTCTGGAATTGCGCGCAGGACGCCGATGGGCACGCGAGTGAGCGCGCCCAGCGCGCTCCAGGACGCAATGAGCAGGAACTTGTTCCACATGGCCACCCGGATATCGTCGGGGACCTCGACCCGCACCGAGCGCACCTTCGAAAATGCCGTCCGCAGTTGCTCCACACGGGCGGATCGCGTGCCGTCGAGTTCCCCGAAGGCGATGTAGGGGTCAATCCCGGCGTGTTGGATGCGCCCGGGGGCCGTGACGAAGGCGAGGATCCGACACAGCCCGCCTAACACATGTTGGGCGCCGATCACGCTGGCCAGTTCGGCCGGTGCTTCGACCCCGTTCTCCAGCGGTACGACCATGGTGGACGGCCCGATCAATGGGCGCATGGCCCGCGCCACCTCGCCGATCTGCCAAGCCTTCACCCCGACCAGCACAACGTCCACGGGGCCGACCGTGGCTGGGTCATGTGTAGCGCGCGCCGGATGCACTGAGAAGTCGCCGGCGATACTCGTGATGTGGAGCCCATCGCGCTGGATTGCCTCCAAGTGCGCCCCGCGCGCAATGAACGTGACCTCTTCGCCAGCTTCTGCCAGTCGCCCACCGAAATAGCCGCCGACGGCACCACTGCCAAACACTGCGACGCGCATTCATTCACCTCGCTTCAGGTGTTGGAGCTGCCGAGCGACTCACGACCGGGGGCGTCGGCGCCTCATTCACGACGAGCTGGAAGACATCGGGGCGCGAGTAATGACCGGTGACATCGAAGTCGAATCGCGAGCGGGCGATGTCGTTCAAGTCGAGGTCAGCGGTGAGGATGGTTTCGCTGCCGAAGGCCGGCCCGGCGAGCACTTCACCCAAGGGACCCACCATCACACTGCCACCACGCATCAACACCGCGTCTGGCGAATCACCTAACGATTGGCGCACCGCAGGGGGGAACGCGGCGCGTGTGATGAATTGGCAGGCCGAGAGCACAAAACACCTTCCCTCGAGCGCGATGTGTCGCATGGTGGAAAGCCAGGTCTCGCGGTCATCCGCTGTCGGCGCGCAATAGATCGAGAGGTGTTTGCTGTACATCGCCATCCGCAGCATCGGCATGTAGTTCTCCCAGCAGATCACCGCGCCGAGGCGTCCGTACGGCGTATCGATCGCTGTCAGCGTTGACCCGTCGCCAAAGCCCCAGATCATTCGCTCCATCGCCGTCGGCATGAGTTTGCGATGCTTCCCCAGCAGGGTTCCGTCAGGGCCAAAGAACAACACGGTACAATAGTTGGTCCCACCGTCGCGTTCGATCACGCCCATCACGAGGTAGCAGCTGCCGGCTGCCGCGGCCTCGCCTAGGCGCGCGGTCTCGGGGCCCGGCACCTCGATGGCCGCCTCGTGATACAGGCGGAACTCCTCACGGCCCGCTGGATCCCGAGCGCCCACGACGAGGCCGAACGACAATCCCTTTGGATAGCCTCCGACAAACGCTTCGGGAAAGACCACGACCTTCGCGCCGAGTGCCGACGCTTCGGCGACGAGACGACACGCCTTGTCGACGCACGCTCTCGCGTCGAACGGGATGGGCGCCGCTTGCACCACGGCCGCACGAACGTGCTGTTGGGAGGACATGATCACGGGGAAAGAGTGGGTCCGTGGGATCTCCCAAAGTGACACGACGGGCACCGGCATCGCCAGTTGTACGCGTGAGCGAGGGCCCGCCCCGTTGGTGCGGACCGCGCGAATATCGAGCTGACTGGTACGCGCCGACCAGAACTCTCGCCGTCGAGCGTTGCGGATCGTCGAGCGTTACTGAGATGTCGTTCGGTTTCGCAGTTGCGCGCGCAACGCACTGGGTGGCGCGCCGTAATGGCGTTGGCAGAGTCGCACCAAGTGCGCGTGACCGGCAAACCCGAGGTCGGCCGCCACCGAAGCGAGCGTGCCGCGCTCCTGCGCCAAGCGTTCCAGGGCAACGCGCAGCCGCAGTCCCAGGCGATAGGCGTGAAGGGACTGATGCGTCACATCCCGAAAGATCCGACAGAGATGAAATACGGACGTACCCACCGACTGCGCGATGTCGCGCAGGGACCGATTTTCGGCCATCGAGCTCCACAGTTCCGCTTTCGCGAGTTCGACGATGTCGCGGCGTCTTCGCGCGGTGGCAGGCAAGACCGGCGATGGTTCGAGCTGTCGATGGTAGGCCGCAGCCATCACCTGCTCGACCAACGTCACCACTTCCGACTCGACCTCGAGTGGCACGGCACTGCCGTTGGCGACGCGGCGCAGTAGGCGGCGTTGTTTCAGGTACAACTCGGGGGTACTCGGCGCGTATTCAAAACCAAAGGGCCCTCGGGCTCGCTCCCCATCTGCCGAGTCGAAGGCGCCGACGATGTCGCGCGCCACGTCGTCCGAGACGCCAAGCCAGTCGCAACGGTCCCCATCGGGTGCAAGGGGAGATCGTTCATAGCACTGGGCACGATTGTATATCGTGACGACATTCGGGTCGGCCACGAAGGGACGCGACCCCTCATGATGAATCCAGACGCTTGTTCTGGGAAACACCACGATGCAGCGTTCGGCCGGCCCCGAGTTCCGGAACATCGGGTGTGTGACCGGGCAGCGAAATACGCCAACAGACGCCGCAAGGCCCTGATAGAGTGGCCGGTCGATCAATCCCTGCGTACCGTACGTCGAGCAATGGCGTGGAAGCGACGATGCATGGCGCGACGCATCGTGTGGCAAACCTTCATGACGGACCTGTTCAGTATGCATCGTTCATCCAGACGTGGCTGGCGACTGGCGTGCGCCATGACATTCGGCGTCCTGGCCTTCAGCATGCCACTCCGCGCGCGGTCGCAGCAAGTGGCGGGCGCGGCACCGAGTGCTTCCGAGTTGCAACCGGCGGCCGCGGCGTTTGCCTCCAGTCAGTGGAAAGCCGCGTATGAAGCGTATCTCGATCTCGCCAAGAAGTATCCCACGCACGCCTTGTCGCGATTTCGTGTCGGTGTGGCACTCGTTGAACTTGGAAGATTCTCCGAGGGCGAAACGAATTTGCGTGAGGGCGAACATCTCGGCATGCCTCCGGGCATTGCGGGCTACCGACTAGCGCAGGCGCTCGCCGAGCAAAAGAAGTCGGATGCGGCCATCGCCGAGCTGCAGCGTGCGGCGGCCGCCGGTGCGACGCTGACGCCATCCAGCCTCGACGGAGACTCACATTTCGCCTCACTCCATGGGCACCCAAAGTGGGCGTCGGTTCTGGACACCTTTGACGCGTTGATCCGGCCTTGCATGCATGACCCGAGGTTTCGCGAATTCGACTTCTGGGTCGGGGACTGGGATGTGCGCCCGACCGGTACGCCGGCGGTTGGCCCGGCGGCACGGAACACCGTGACGATCGAGGACAACGGGTGCGTGGTCATGGAGCACTGGAAGGCCCCCAGTGGCTCCGAGGGACAAAGCTTCAACATCTTCGACCGTTCGGTCGGTCTGTGGCGACAGACTTGGGTGGACAACGTCGGCGGCCAGCACGACTACCGCGGGCAGCGAGTCGGCCGGGACATGGCCTTCCAAGGGGATACCCCAGCGCCTAACGGCGGACCGGGTCGCGTTCCCACCAAGCTCACGTTCTTCTCGCTGGGGCCCGATTCGGTGCGTCAGTTCTCGCAAACCTCTGCTGACAGCGGGAAGACTTGGCAGACAGCCTACGACCTGATGTACGTCAGGCGAAAGCCGTAGCGACGCCGAGTGTGGCGACCGACGGCGCTCGCGCGGATAGAGCGCTCGCCGGTCGCTAAGCGGCGGTCAGGTCCGCATATTTGCGGTTCATTCCGTCCCTCTGGCACGCCATGGCAATTTCGCGTCGTGAAGTCCTGGCCGGGTTGGGCACCCTGGCCGCTGCATCCGCCGTCCGTCCCCTCCATGCGCTCGGCATGTCGCCGCCCAGGTCGAGTGACCACGCGCCTGACACGCCAATCGCCGGCGACGGATTTCCAAGAAAGGCGGATTTCAATCTGGCGGAAGGGTACACGTACCTGAGCGGGGCGTATACGCATCCCATGCCGCGGGCGTCCGTGGAGGCCATGCATGGGTGGGTGAACCGCCGATCGACCGTGGGTGGGCCCCCGGCGCCACCGCGCACCGACCCTCGGCTCTCGTTTGCCGCGTTGATTAACGCCAAGCCATCGGAAGTCGGTTTCATTCCGAACACGTCGACGGGCGAGAACTTTGTCGTCGAAGCGTTAGGCATCCGGCGTTTCGATGGCAACGTGGTGACCGATGCCCTGCACTTCGAGGGTGCACTGGTGCACCTGAAGGAGTTGCAGAAGGAGGGCCTGGACCTGCGCATTGTCGCCCCGCAGAAGGATGGGCGCATTGACCTCGAAGACATGGCGCGTGTGGTCGACCGGAAGACGCGGCTGATCGAGGTGTCGCTGGTGTCGATGTACAACGGGTTCCAACACGACCTGAAGGCCGTCTGCGACTTGGCACATGCGCATGGGGCCTACGTGTATGCGGACATCATCCAGGGTGTTGGGGCGGTGCCGTTCGATGTGAAGGCCACCGGCGTCGATTTCGCGGCCACGGCATCGTACAAGTGGCTCATGGGCGACTTTGGCGTGGGCTTCATGTATATCCGCGAGGAGCTGCTTGGCCGTATGGTTCGCCGGACGCACTGGAGCTACGAATCCGCACCGGATACCGAGTTGCACCTGTCGCCATTTGACCCGGAGTATCCAAAGCCCGTCACCTGGACGCCCGGGACGCAGGTGCCGCAGTACGTGCAGCTGGGAACGTATGCCATTGGCGCGTCGGTGGCCCTGGCGGTCTCGATCCCGTACATCCAGGCGTTAGGCGTGGACCAGATCGAGCAGCACCGGCAACCGATGCTGCAGAAGCTGCAGCAGGAGATGCCACGGCTCGGCTTCACACCACAGACTCCGGCGGGCAGCAAGTCGCCAATCGTCACCTTCGCCCACAAGGACACGACCCAAGTAGGGGAGCGTCTGGATCGCGCCAAGGTGACGATTCGCGTGGCACCGACGTGGGTGCGCATCGCACCATCCGTCTACAATGACATGGCCGACATCGATCGGCTCTTGAACGCCCTTTCCTAGCCTAACGCGCGCCTCGTCCGGCGCTATCGGCGGCCGCGCCATCCTGCCAGGCCTTGGGGATGGCGGATGAGATCACGTAGTTGTCGAAGAGTTCGTTCTTGAGGCGATCCGCGCCGGCAAAGGCGACGCGAAACGGCATCAGCGTCACCCGACGCCGTGCGACGCCCAGGGAATCGCCCGCGCGGCGCAGGGAGTCCACCTCGCGACGAATGGCGTACATCATGTCACGCGCACGTGCGATGTAGGCGTCGTCGCGCTGTACCGGCCCGTGACCGGGCACCACCACTCGGTGCGGCAACGCCAGCAACTGGTCCAATGTTTGGCCAAAATCGCGAGGGAAGGACGTCGAACCGACGAACGGCACCGGAAGAACCACAAGGTCGCCGGCCGCGATGATTCCCTCGTCCGGCAGGTGCACCACCAGATCGCCGGACGTGTGGGCGCGACCCAAGTAGCCAAGGTCCACGCGGTGCGTCCCCACTCGAATCGTCATTTGATCGGCGACGACCATGTCCGGAGGCGTCGGAGTCGTTCGCAGGCTCTCCGCCGCAAAGCGCTCCATGAGCGTCACGTAGGCAGCGAATGCGTCAAGCTCATTCCGGTCCGTTGGCTTCCCGTCGATGCCAAGGCCCTTCGCGATCAAGTCGCGTAGATACGTCGCAGTGCCCGGCACCGATCGCAGAAAGGCGGCGCGATTCGTCGCTCCATCGCTGAGCATCCCTTGGCGCATCAGCTGGTGCCCAACGATAGAGATCCCCGGGAAGGCCCGCCGCCAGGCCGCGTTGCCCGACACGTGATCGTCGTGCCAATGCGTATTCACCAGCCACCGCACGGGCTTTCTAGTCAGCGCACGCACGGCACCAATGACAGCCTCAGTCGACGACGCACTGAACTGCGCATCGACGACCAGCACCTCATTCGCGCCAACCACGACGAGGGAGTTCGGATCCATCCCGAGTCCGAGCGGAGCCGTCGGCGACACCACGTACACGTCAGGCGCCAGTGTGTCCGTGCGAAAGACGGCCGGAGTGATGCGGCTGACGGCAGAACCATCCGCCCCCGCGCGTATCACGGGGTCGGAAGCGGCAACGGCGGCGATCAGCAAGACGAAGGCGAACATGAGCAGAGAAGGGCGTTTCGTACAACCTCGTCACCCGGCGCTCTCGGGTCTTGAAGATTCCTGTGCGATGCGGCAATGCCAACGCATCATTGTTCAATCCAAGGGCGTCGCACGGAGGCAGTATCGATCATGCGCCCTATCCGGTTTCTTGGTACTGCCTTGCTGCTCGCCCTCTCGTCGCCCGCGCGAGCCACGATCCCACCAGACCCTTACAAGGTCGAAGAGCTGGCTCCAGGCGTCTTTGCCATCGTCCGCGACGTGCGCTCGCGAGGTGTCGCGGACTCCAACGTCCTCTTCATAATCAACGACGAAGATGTCGTCGTCGTCGACGCCAACATCTATCCGGCGAGCGCTCGCCAGGTGATCGCCGAGATTCGTAAACGCACGAATCGGCCGGTGCGCTTCGTGGTCAACACGCATTGGCACGACGACCACGTCATGGGGAACGCCGTCTATCAACAGGCCTTTCCTGGGGTCGCCTTCATCGCCCACCCAGTCACGCGCGACTCCCTACTCCATGAAGTCGCACCAAGCCTGGTGAAGAACACGACACAGGAATACCCAGCGGCGATCAAGGAGATGAAGGGACAGCTGGCCAGCGGACAGGGTTCGGACGGGCGCCCGCTGACCACCGCACAGCGTGACTACATCAAACGCATGATTCCGATCTATGAGTTCTTCCTGAAAGACATTCGTGGCATTCCGGTGGTGGCACCGAATGTCACCATCACGGACAGTCTGGTGTTGCACCGCGGCACGCGACGCATTGAAGTGCGGTGGCTCGGGCTGGGGAACACTCCGGGTGACCTAATCGTGTGGCTGCCACAGGAAAAGGTCGTCGCCACCGGCGACCTCGTCGTCTCGCCGATTCCATTTGCCTTTGGATCATTCCTTGGCGATTGGGGGCGCACGCTCCGCGCAGTGGAGTCCCTCGGCGCAACGACGATCATGCCGGGCCATGGGGAGGTGCAACACGACGGGAAGTACGTGGACCAGTTGGCCTCCATGTTCGACGCCCTCTGGCCCCAGGTGCAACAGGCGACGTCGTCTGCGCCCACGGCCGACAGTGCCCGATCGCTCGTGAACTTTGCCCCATGGCGCGAACGATTCGCTGGTACTGATGCACGACTAGGTACGGCGTTCGATCGATTGTTCGCCGCGCCCATCGTTGAAGCGACCTTCGCACGGGAGCATGGCCCCCGCAAGCCGTGATCGCCGCCGCCACCCAGTAGTGAACGGCTTGCCACGCGGGGACAGCCTCCTGCCCCCGACCGACACCAGGGCACTCGAAATGACGTATCAAAAGGGCATTGACCCCTTTGATCCGCTCAATGACTGCCCCAACGTCAGCCCCACACGTCCGCGACCGCCGCGAATACCTGCACACGCCGCTCCTTGGCGGCGTGGAGCTGCTCGCGGCCGAGTATCGCCGTCACGTCTTCCCTCGACACGTTCAGGACCAAGGCGTCATCGGACTTGTTGAAGCTGGCAACATCAGGTTTACCGGCGGCGGACTGAACGTGGACATTGGCGAAGGAGATCTCCTGTTCATCGCGCCGGGCACCGTGCACGAAGCGTACGGGGACGGAGACAGTGCGTGGGGATATCGGGCCATCTATCTCACGCCGGAGCTGTGGTCAGCCAGCTGCGCCCGGCTGGGCGCCGCGGCGCCGACGGATGCCGCCGTGGTTCACGACGCGCGCCTGTACACGCGAGCGTGGCGCGCCCACCGCGAACTGGTCAGTGGTACCTTGGCCGAGGGAAAGTTCGAGGATGTGGTTCGTGCACTCATGGCGGCCATGGTGGGGCGGCAGGATCAGTCAGTCGCCGCGAGTGTTTCACGCGACGTGGAGTCTGGTCTGGCGCGAGTTCGGCGAGCGCTTGATGCAGCACCAACGCGACGTATGTCAATTTCCGAGATGGCGTCGCTCTCCGGGCTGGGCCGGTTCCACTTCCTCCACGAGTTTTCGCGTGTGTATGGCGTATCGCCGTACGCGTACTCCTTGAATCGTCGTTTGCTCGAAGCGCAACGTCGGTTGGCCGCCGGCGCGCCGATCTCGTTGACAGCCCTGGACGTCGGTTTTGCCGATCAGGCCCATCTCACGCGACATTTTCTGCGGACCATCGGTGTGACGCCCGGTGAGTACCAGAAGGCGTACGCGACGACCAGTCGAGGGATGCGTGGCGTTGGCCGGGCGGGTGCCGCCTAACCACGGTCATTCGCTCGCCAATCTGCGCGGCGACGCTACACCTCCAGACGATCTTTGTACGGTACGACCTCGCCGTACTCAATTGATCGGCGCAGGATGCGCAGGTACATGGCCCAGCAATGCGAGGAGATTCGATAGTGTTCGTTAGGCGTCGTCCATCCGGTGTGGGCGAACTGGAGCCACGTAGCCTCCCCCTTTTCTTGTAGCCGGAATGTGACTCGCGAGCCCAGCCAATCCTCGTCGGCGCGCGTCATCTCCAGCTCAAACAGCACAGGCGCCTCGCACTGCCGTACCTTGGCCTGCCAGACATACTCCGGACCGAAATCAAGCTCAAACTGCGCCCCTGCTCGCGGTGTTCCTTTGCACGTCAGGGTCCACCAGGCGTTGAGGCCCTCCGGCGTGCTGATGGCGTCGAACACGCGCTGAATGGGGGCCTTGATCGGGAGATCCTGCAGAATGTCGGACATACGCCTGAGGTTGAAAGGACCGGAGTCTGGCGTTCGGCTACGCAGGTTGTGACATACCGCGGGCGAATTTCCAACGGCCGTCCGCGACCCGTTGCAGAATCAGCATGACCCGTTGTCGGCGACGTGCGACTACACGTCTGCCAGCGACAACGGTTTCGGACGCTTTCCGTCGATGTCTTCCACATCATACTGCTGGGCCAGCGCTGCCGCGACGCACACCGTACCGGCTCGATTGGCAATGTTCGGGTCACGGGCCATTGCCGCAATGACGCGACCAATGAACTCTGGACTCTCCGAGTTGCTCAAGTCAAAGACGTTGGCGGCGAGCACCGCCTCGGTGCGGACGAGTCCGGGATACAGCGACACGACGGTCACCCCACGTGGCGTCAGTTCGTGCGCCATGTCGCGAGTCATCTTGTCGGTGGCCGCCTTGGAAATGCCATAGAGCGTGTTGCCGAGGTACTTCTGTGCCGCCCAGAACGAAATGTTCACAATGAGGCCACGCCCCGCCGTCACCATTTGGCGCGCCGCATGTTGGCTGGCCACGAACGCCCCCCGGACGCCGGTCGTCATCATCGCGTCCCAGCGCCACAGTGGCTGCTCCCAAAACGGTGCGATGTAAGTGAACCTCCCATCCTCCACCATGCGCTCGTAGCCGCCCCACGCCACGTTCACCAGTATGTCCAAACGCTTCGTAGACAATTCGATCTCGCGAAAGATCGCGGCAACGGCTTGGTCATCGGTGTGATCGCACGCTAAGCACCTGACACCGGGAATAGGATCTTCGGCAATGCGGCGCCCCGTCGCGTACACCGTTGCACCTGACTGACACAAGGCGGCGGCCACGCCGCGCCCCACCCCACGACTCGCGCCGGTCACCAGTGCCACCTGTCCACTCAGGTCCATCTTCGCGTTCTCCCGTGCGAGTTCTCTCGCGCCATGCTAACGTCGTATGCCGGCGGCGCTATTCCGTGGCGATGGATTGCGTCCGATTGCGAAACACCAGCCAATACACGGGGATGCCTGCCCCCACGAGGCCCAACACCACGAGTGCTCCCATACGGCTCTCTGGATTTCCGACGGCGTTCGCCAATAACCACAGACAGGTGGCAAGGAATACCAGCGGCACGATCGGGTAGCCTGGGGTTCGAAACGACGGCCGGTACGAGGGACGTCGCCGCAGCACAAAAATAGTTCCGACGCCTAACGCGTAGAATGGAACCATGGCCGTCACATACGAGTCCGCCAGTTGGGCAAAGGAGCGCGACAAGACCAGGACGATGCCCAATCCAATGCCCAGCAGGATCGCGACATGGGGCGTCTGGTATCGAGGATGTACCTTGGCCACAAAGCGGAAGAACAGACCGTCGTCCGCCATGGCGAAGAAGATGCGTGGCGCCGTCAGGCAGGCTGTATGGAGTGAGCCGAGTGCTGAAATCACGACGATGATGCCGATGGCGGCCCGACCCACGCGTCCCACAAGTTGCTCGGCGACATCTGCGGCGACCAGCGGCGAGGACTGCATGGCATCCACCGAGAGCACGCTGAGATATCCAAGATTCGCGCCGACGTAGAGCGCGGTGACAATAAGTGTTCCGGCGATCACGGCGCGAGGAAAGGTCTTCTCAGGGTCCCGTACCTCGCCGCCGACACGACTCAGGTCGCCCCAGCCGTCGTACGACCAAAGCACACCCACCAGCGCAAAGCCGAAGGACGAGAGATGAAAGGTCGCACCTGGCGGTTGCGCAAAGTGCCCGCCTGTCTTTGGCAGCCCCACGAGGACTGCCAGGAGAATCAACACGAGCAATCCGCCGGCCCGGGCGATCGCCGTGGCGTTCACGAGCCGCGTACTCTGGCGCACCCCGACAATATTCACAGCTGCAACGATCGCCATCGCCAAGGCGGCCACGACGCGGGTCGAGCCAAGCGTAGGGTCCAGGCCCAGTACCCGATACGCATATTCGGCGAACGTGATAGAGACCGCGGCAAACGACACACCGCGGATGACGACCAATTCACTCCAGCCGAATAGAAACGCGGGAAGCGGACCCCACGCCTCCTTCAAGTAGGCGAACAGGCCTCCGGTGCGAGGCAGGGCGGACCCCACTTCTGCCATGGACAGCGCACCACTCAAGGCTAGCGCCCCGCCCACCAACCACACCGCCAGCAGCACCATCGGACTGCCCACCCGTTCGGCAACGACCGCGGGCGAACGAAAGATCCCCGAGCCGATCATCGATCCGACCACAATGGCAGTGGCCGAAAACGGTCCAATGACACGCGGCAAGCTGCGTGGTGCCGGTCGATCGCCGACAGCGGATGGTGCGCCGTTCATGACGTGGGAACGCTCACACGACCAGCGAGGATTGCGCCCAGCCGGGACACTCCTTCGTCCACTTCATCCATGGTGTTGTAGCAGTGCGGCGAAAAACGGAGCATGCCTTCCCGCAGGGAGTGAATAGCGCCGTGAGCGCGCAGTGCCTTCGACCGAGCCAGCGCATCTGGTACACGAACGCTCACGATGCCCAGCCGGCGCGTGACTTCGTGCGGCGTGACCAGGTGAACGTGCGGAAGCGCGCCCAGTCGCTCGATGAGGCGACTCGCCAGTCGTTCCACCTGGCCCTGGACGAACGACAAGCCTAACGAGAGAAGCAGGTCGACACTCTCGCCCAGTGCCGCCAAGTCTTGTGACGGTAGAGTCATCACCTCGAAGCGCCGCGCGTCATCATGCAGTGGATCCCCGGCCGCTGGCGCCTTCGTATTGGCCTCCTGCCACGGGCCAAACATCCACCCGATCGCCGGTGGATTCATATGGGGGATGAGTTCTCGTCGGACGTACGCGAAGCCGGCGCCCCATGGCGCCAGCAGCCATTTGAAGCCGCCACAGGCCAGCACGTCGATGCCGCAGGCTCGCACGTCACAGTCTGTCGCCCCCAGTCCTTGCATGGCATCGACGACAAAGAACACGCCGCGCTCACGACAAGCGGCGCCAAGTCGCTCAAGGTCAAGACGCACACCGTGACCGTACCCCACCCACGATACGGCCAGCACCTTTGCGTCGGTGGCATCAAGGGCCTGAATCAAGGCCTCCTCGTCTGGCCCGTGCTCGCTCAACGGGACCTCGTGGACACTGAGACGTCGCTCTGGTTGAGGGGCGCGCCAGCAGGCCACCACGGTGGGAAACTCACCTGCCGGACTCACGATCACGTCGCCGTCTCGCAGAGGAAGAGCCTGCGCCGCCAGACTCAACCCGTACGACGTATTCGGCATGAGTGCGATCTCTTGCGGTGTCGCGTGCACAAGTGCCGCACAACATTGTCGCGTCCGGTCCAACGCCGGAAAGATCGTGTCGTGATCCGTGATGGTCCACGGACGCGCCCGCCGGTGCGTCCAGTCGTCCAGCAGTTGAACACTGCGTGCCGGTAGCGGGCCAGTCGCCGCGTTGTTCAAGTAGACGATGTTCGCGGGATCGCGCCCCGCCCAGGGGAACTCGCTGGCGCGTAGCGCGGCGGTGTCGAACTCGTGAGGGTTGCCGATCATGGCATGCGGATTTGCGGTGAACCTCGAGTCGTCGAGCGGACATGCGGGCACTCAGTGCAGCGCACGAAGATCGCACGGGAGTGACGCCGGCGCGAGACGGCTCGACGGTCGTACGTGTGCTTGCACCCGAAAGGACCGGCTCGTGGACGCTCCGCCCGCCGGAGCCAACGCGGCGCTGGACGCCCGGGGGGCGCCAGCTAGCTTGCAAACATGCGCGACGTCGTACGAATCCTGTTGTTGGCGGATACACACCTTGGGTTTGACCTGCCGGTGCAGCCCAGGGTCCGACGGCGGCGCCGCGGCCACGACTTTCTCGCGAACTACGAAGCGGCCTTACGGCCTGCACTCGATCGCCGTGTTGACCTGATCGTCCACGGTGGAGACGTCTTTCACCGCTCGCATCCGCCATCAACCGTGGCCTTTCAGGCGTTCGAGCCGCTCACCCGGGCGGCAGACGCTGGCGTGCCCGTGTACATCGTGCCGGGCAACCATGAACGCGGCCGCCTCCCACACCTGCGATTTGCGCAGCATCCCGACATACGGATCTTCGATACCCCGCGAACTTATGTGGCCGACGTCCGTGGAGTGCGCATCGCCTTGGCTGGCTTCCCGTCTGAGCGTGATGACGTCCGCAACAAGTTTCCAGATCTGCTTGCACAAACAGGCTGGCGCGACGTCGCAGCACAAGCGACCCTGCTCTGCGCCCACCAGTGCGTAGAAGGTGCCACCGTGGGCCCGGCGGACTTCACTTTCACCACGGCGGCCGACGTCATCCGCTGCCGCGACCTGCCGTCAGACCTGACGGGAGTCCTGTCCGGACACATTCACCGCCATCAGGTGCTCACACGCGACCTGCGAGGTCGCCCGTTGGCCGCGCCCGTTCTGTACCCTGGCTCGATCGAACGAACGTCGATCGCCGAGGCGGATGAAGCCAAGGGCTACATGATCGTCGAGGTCGCGTTGGATCACGATGGCGCGCAGTTGAACTGGGAATTCGTGGAGCTCCCCGCGCGGCCACTGGTGGTGCGCGACCTCACACTGACCGGTGCAGCTGACGATGAGGCCGAACTTCGTATCGCCGCAATGATCAGGGAGGTGCCAACGGATGCCGTCCTCACGATCCGCGTGACTGGTGACGCCCCTGTGGAGTCCCTCCGGCTGCCGTCAGCCGCTCGCCTTCGGGACCTGGCACCGGAAACCATGAACGTCGAGCTGCGCGTGCCTGGGAGAATCGCAGGGCGACCAAGGCCACCCGGGAGTCACGCCGAACCTGTCTTGGAGTTGCCGCTTGGACTCTGACGGCGCGCGGCCGAGGCTAATCGCGTGACTGGAAGAGGGCCCGGTAGCTGCCGGGGGTCATCGTGCACGATCGTCGAAATGCCGTCGTGAGATGGCTTTGGTCAACGAAGCCGCACGATACGGCCACTTGGCTCAACGGCCAGTTCGAAGTTGTCAGCAGCGCCGCCGCGCGCTGCAGGCGAGCTTGGCGCAGTACGTCCCCCGGCGTCTGACCCAACTGCTTCCGAAACACGCGCGCTAAGTACACGGGATGCACGTCGCAGGCACGCGCGATCTCGGCGATGGAAATCTCTTCCGTGCAACGGTCGTGTAGCAGCTCCAACGCCCGGCCGAACCATGAGGGTGCGTGCCGCGACGTGTTCGACGACGTCGTGGGGACCGCGTACCGCGAGAGGAGTTCCAGCACCAAGGCATCCAGCTCAAGCGGCATCGGTGGTTGACGCTCCAAGGCGGTAGCTAGGCAGGCGGCGGCGACCATGGTGCGTGGGTCGCAACGATACACGGCATCGCGCATCAGGCGGTGGCCGTCCGCCGCCGATTCCCACAGGCTTGCCGACAATCCGATCGAGAGAAAACGGCCGGTGACTAGGCGTCCGGTGCGCGCGTAGTGATCGCGGTGGGTTGTGCCTGGCGGGTTGTACACGACCGCAGGCGCTCGGGACACCGACGGGGCCCCAGCCGCGGAACTGCAGTATCCCCCCGAAAGGTGCAGGATCAGGTGCGCCGTGTCGTGGGTGTGCAGTTGAACGTCCAGCGTTGGATCGGGACGCATGAACGCCAATACCGCGTCGTCAGTCGCAACACGCCGTTCGAACGAGCCAAAATTCTGGCCGAATGTGAGGCGCGGTGAACCCCCGCTAGGCGTGGCATATGACATGGCGGTCGTACGCCGTGGACGGCCCTGCGGTTTCACGACCTGCCTTAGGGCGATACCCTCTCAATACGTCGCGACAATCCCGGGGCCTACCGGCCAACTTGACCGTCAGGGCGCCGCCGAGCGCGCCGATCGTGGAGCGAACCCGGATCTGGCCGCACGGCGATCGAACCGTCGCCACGCACTCGACATTTCATCGGTCGCTGTGCAATTCTTCGGCACAGGCATGTTGGCATCGCTCGTACGTCATGCCAGCTACAAACGCGCAGCATTGATTCTCGTCCGTTGCACCGAGGTAGCACGATGCGCCGAATCGCGGTGATGATCGCCGACGATCATCCGCTGGTGAGTCAGGGTCTCAAGGCCGTGCTCAAGCCGCAGTATTTTGTCGTGGCCGTTGAAAGCGACGCGCGGGAGATCATCACGACGGCCCTCAAGCACACGCCCGAGGTGATCATCCTGGACGTGTCCATGCCACACCGGAACGGGCTGGAGCTTATTCCCGAGCTGATCGCCGCGGTGCCGGAGATCAAGATCGTGGTCGTGACGATGCACGTGGACCGCACGCTGGCCGATTTAGCGATGCAGGCTGGAGCGCACGCCTTTCTGCCCAAGGAGGCCTCGGCGGACGAGCTCAACAGTGCCATTGGTGAGGTCTTGGCAGGGAAGCGATTCATCTCGCCCCGTGTCCCGCGCCGGTCGTTCCGCGACGGTGCCGCGGTCGAGCATCCGGAACTGGACCGCCTAACGCCACGTCACCTGGAGATTCTCCGGTTGATCGGCGCGGGCAAGAGCACCGGGGAGATCGCCGAGGAATTGAAACTCAGTCCGCGCACGGTTGAGTTCCATCGGGCCAGCATGCGTAAGGCGCTGGGTATCACCACGGAGTTAGGCCTCATGCGCTTTGCCATCATGCTGCAGTTCGGAGGCGATGGCGGTGCGTCCACCACCGCGGATGCCTGACGAGAAACGACGTGTGTCGCGGGGCCGTTACGTCATCGTGGCGTAACTAGGGTTTGCACGAGTGTACAGTCTGGCGAGCGGGGTCTATCCTGCGTGCCATGAGCAGCCCACTTCCTCTTCTCGTGCTGGAGCCGCCCTACGCCATGGTGCGTTGGTTGCGCGATGACGCGCCGCCCATGGGGTCCGTGCTCCTTGTTGATACGGTCATGCGCGCGCCGTCAATGTCAGACTTGCGGGCGATGATGGATGTCGCGCCTTGGTGTCCGGTATGTATCCTGACGGATCGCCGCATCGGCGGCCGCGGGACGCGACGAGTGCCGCGCACCTGTCAGGTCGTTGGCCTGGATGGTCAGGGCGACGGGACCAATGCTATTCTGCGATCGGTCGACGACCGACCGCGACCCACACCAAGCACGCTGGTCGAATGGATCGTTAGGCGTACGAAGATCCACGCCATCGGTCGCACATTGTCCGACCTCTTCTCGCGACCCCTGCTGCGTCGCGTTGAGGCAGGCTACCTGCCATTCCAGGCACGCGACCATTTGGCCATGCTCGGCACATGGAACGCCCTCGACTGGCAGCACGCGGCGCAATTCGCCGAGTATGCCGCCGATCGCACCTCACTCAATCGCTTGTTGAGTGACTCAGCGCCCTGCGCCGTGGAAACCCGCGAACGCATGCAGGACCTGCTGGGTGTTTCCGATCGCGAGTTCCATGTCGCCCACGGATGGGAGTGGGTGTTGGAGCTGTCGCTCCGGCGCAGTGGGTGCTTCGAGCAAGGGGCGAAGGATTTTCGTCGAATGGTTCAGCGGCGGTCTGCCATGCCGGTTCGGTCCACGGGGCTTCCTGCGTACGCCATGCGGGAGTCGTCCGGTCAACGGCAGATTGCGTAGGAGTTCCTTGTGCCAAACGCGCGTCTAATCGAAACGGGAACGGGGCACGCGACGGTGCGGGGTTCATGGCAGGCCGCTGGTGGCATGCGGGCTCCGGGTCCTGGGTTGGGAGCGGAGCGACACTGGGGTGGACGGACCACTGTTGAGCCCCGCATGCTGCCGCGTCCCGCTACTTGGCAGGAACGCGTGGCGACGCTGTTGCGTGACGCCTATCGACACTCACCGGCGGTTCCCCTCGGTGGTCGTCCCCGGCAGTTCGGATCTCGTTAGGTCTGCGGCGAGTCCAATACCACCCGGCTTCCCACAACACGCACGGCCACTGGGGTAAGGTCCGCTTCGGCGGGGCCGCGGCGCAGCGCACCGGTGCGGCAGTCAAATCGCGCGCCGTGCCACGTGCACTCCAACTCACACCCGCTCAGTAGGTCGCCGGCCGACAGCGGCATCCCGTTGTGCGGACACTCGTCCAGGAACGCCGTCACCTGCGTGCCGGAGCGAACCAGACAAATGGCCCGCCCGTCGGGCAGACGCACGGGAAGCACACCGGGATCGGGAATGTCGTCCAGGGCCGAGAGGTCGTCCACGGTAGGGAGGTTCGGGTCGGACGACGACTAGGACGTCGCGCCGGGCGGCGAGGCGGCGCCGTCACCTGCAACGGCCTCGTGAAGAGCGTGCCAGGCCAGCGTGGCACACTTCACCCGCGTTGGCAGACGGGAAACGCCGGCAAAGGCCTCCAGACGCCCAAGGCTCGCGCGGGTTTCCGCGTCCGCGGTGCCGGTCACCAGTGCATGGAACCGTTCAAACAACGCCTCGGCCTCGGCCTTGGTCTTTCCCTTGACCGCCTGGGTCATCATGGAGGCAGACGCCTTGGAGATGGCACACCCTTCGCCGCGAAAGCGCACGTCGGCGACGCGGTCACCGTCGAACTTTACCCACAGTTGCAGCTTGTCACCGCACAGGGGATTGTGTCCATGCACGGTGCGGGATGCGTCGGCGAGTTCCCCCCAGTTCCGGGGCGAACGATTGTGCTCCAGGATGACCTCCTGGTATACGCCGGTCAGATCCATGGTCACCCGAAGATGGCCCGCACGTTATGCAGTCCGCGGATCAAGGCGTCCACGTCGTCGCGAGTGGTATAGATGTAGAATGAAGCCCGCGCGGTGGAGGGCACGCCAAAGCGCCGCATCAGTGGCTGTGCACAGTGATGCCCCGCGCGCACGGCCACGCCGTCGGCGTCCAGGATCGTACCGATGTCATGCGGATGCACGCCATCCATGGTGAAGCTGAGCACCCCCGCCTTGTTGGGCGATGTTCCCATCACGTGCGTTCCGGGTACCTCGCGCAAGCGCTCCGTGGCATAGGCCAGGATGTCATGCTCGTGCGCCGCGACCGCGTCCATGCCCAGCTCCTCGAGATAAGCAATGGCCGGCGCGAAGCCGACGACCGCTGCGATATCCGGAGTGCCGGCTTCGAACTTGGAAGGCAATGGTGCGTACGACGTGCCCTCGAGCGTCACCGTGTCGATCATGTCGCCGCCCCCTTGGTACGGCGGCATGCGCTCCAGCCAGGACGTCTTCCCATACAACACGCCCACACCCGTGGGTCCGAGCATCTTGTGCCCGGAAAACGCGTAGAAATCGCAGTCCAGCGATTGCACATCCACCGTCAGGTGCGGCGCGGCTTGCGCCGCATCGATGAAGACAGCGGCGCCGGTGGCGTGCGCCATGGCCACGATTCGCTCCACCGGGTTGATGGTCCCCATCGCGTTGGACACGTGGTTCACCGCCACCAGCTTGGTGCGCGGCGAAAGCAGATCGCCGAATGCCGCCAGGTCCAACTCACCGATCTCAGTGACGGGGATGAACTTCAGGACGGCGCCACTGCGTTCGGCGAGCATTTGCCACGGCACGAAGTTCGAGTGGTGCTCCAACACGGAGACGATGATCTCGTCACCCGCGCGCACAAACGCCTGCCCGAACGAGGTCGCCACCAGGTTCACGGCCTCGGTGGTGCCCCGCGTGAAGATCACCTCGTGGGCGTGCGGCGCATTGATGAAGCGTTGCACCGCCAGCCGCGTCTGGTCGTACAGCTGGGTCGCGCGCTCTGCGAGGTAGTGCACGCCACGATGAATGTTGCCATTGGACGACTCGTAGTAGTCGCGAATGGCATCGATCACCACGCGGGGCTTCTGGCTTGTGGCCGCGCTGTCCAGGTACACGAGCGCCTTGCCGTGCACTCGTTGCTGAAGGATCGGAAAGTCTGCGCGAACCACCTGAGGATCGAACCGCGTTCGTTGATCCCTCGTTCGGGCGCTGCCCTCCATCGTACCGGACGTACTCATGCGATCATCCCCCGCGCGAACCCTCGCCGGCGTAACGAGCGAGCGTCAGCGCTTCCAGTGCCGTCCTGAGCGGAAGCAGCGGTATGGTCTCGAGCACTTCCGCCGCAAAGGCGTAGGTAAGCAATCGGCGTGTAGTCTCTGCCGTGACACCGCGACTTTGCATGTAGAACGCACTGATGGCGTCCAACCGACCCACCGTGGCGCCGTGCGTGCACTTCACGTCGTCGGCAAAGATTTCCAGCTGCGGCTTGGTGTCGATGCGCGCGCGTTCGGACAACAAGAGCGTGTTGTTGGTCTGCTTGCCGTCGGTCTTTTGCGCTGCGGGATGAACGTACACCTTGCCGTTGAACACCCCGTGCGACTCACCGTCCAGGATGCCCTTGTAGACCTCGCGCGAGTAGCAGTTGGGTTGAACGTGCTCAATGCGCGTTTGGTGGTCGGCGTGCTGGGTGCCATCCAGCATGTACAGCCCATTCAGTGTCGCCCCACATCCGTCGCCGCCCAGCGTCGCATAGATGTTGGTGCGCGACAACTCGGCGCCGGTCGCAAACGCAAAAGACACGTAGTGCGCGTCTCGCCCCAATCGCGTTTCAACGTGCCCGGTGTGGAAGGCTCGTGGCGACTCCCGTTGCAGGCGGTAGTGGTGCAACGTGGCGCCATCTTCCACCACCGCTTCGGTGACGGGATTGGCAAGGTACCGGGCCGTGGTGAGCGAGGCGTATTGCTCGATCACGCTGATTTTCGCGTGCCGCTCCACGACCAGCAGGTTACGCGGGTGCGTGACACCTCCATCGGCGGCAGCATCCGTCAGGAACAACAGGTGCAGTGGCACATCGCTCGCCGCATCGCGCGACACATGGACCACCGCGCCGTCGCGCATCAGGGCCGTGTTGAGCGCCGTGAACGCGAACGCTGGATCGTTGTAGCTGGCCAGTCGGCCCAAGTGCCGCTCCACGAGCGTCGGCTCCTCATGGAGCGCGCTGACCAGGCTCATGGCCCGCACGCCGGCGGGGAGGGAATCGATGGTGGAGAGCGATGGAGTGAACCGGCCGTTCACAAAGACCAGTAACGGCCAATCGCGGCCACCCAGCAACCACGGGACAAGATCCTGGCGGCCCGGCGCCACGGCCATCGGGCGCATCGGCTCGAACGACGACTCGGCGATCGGCGCGGGCGAGGTGAAGTGCCAGTCTTCGTTCCGTGGCGTGGGAAAGCCGTACGACGCGAAGCGCGCCAAGGCATCCCGCCGCATCGGGGCCAAAAACGACGGTCCGCTGCCCTCCGAGCCCAGCGCTGCAAAATGCTCCGCGTACGACGTGCTCACGCGCGCGCTCCAGCAGTCGATGGCTCGTCGATCAGCCAGTCGTAACCCTTGGCCTCCAGCTCCAACGCCAGTTCCTTCCCTCCCGATCGCACAATGCGCCCCTGGGCCAGCACATGCACACGGTCAGGCACGATGTAGTTCAACAGGCGCTGGTAGTGCGTCACCACGATCGTCGCACGATCGGGGCGCCGCAGAGAGTTCACCCCGTTGGCCACGATGCGCAGCGCGTCAATGTCCAAGCCCGAATCGGTTTCGTCGAGAATGGCCAGCCGCGGCTCCAGCACGGCCATCTGAAGAATCTCGTTGCGTTTCTTCTCGCCCCCAGAGAAACCGCTGTTCACCGAACGCTGCAGCATGGCTTCGTCCATCTCCACCAGCTTCAACTTCTCCGCCATGATGTCGAGAAAGTCCATCGGATCGACTTCCTCTTCGCCTCGTGCCTTGCGTCCTTCGTTGTACGCGGTGCGCAGGAAGTAGGCGTTGGACACGCCGGGGATTTCAACCGGATACTGGAACGCGAGGAACACGCCCGCGTGCGCACGCTCTTCAGGCTCCATGGCCAACAGGTCCTGGCCTTCGTATTCGACGCTGCCGCCCGTGACCTCGTAGCCCGGGTGGCCGGCGAGCACCTGGGCCAGCGTGCTCTTGCCCGAGCCGTTCGGACCCATGATCGCGTGCACCTCGCCTGCATTCACCTGCAAGGAGATGCCCTTGAGGATTTCCTTATCGCCTGCCGTGGCGCGTAAATCAACAATCTTCAACATGAGTCGTCGTCTCGTGAGTTAACCAACACTGCCTTCGAGCGTGATGCCTAACAGCTGCTGGGCTTCCAGCGCGAACTCCATGGGCAGTTCCTTGAACACTTCGCGGCAGAAACCGCTCACGATCATGGACACTGCTTGTTCGGCACTCATCCCACGCTGCTTCAAGTAGAAGATCTGGTCTTCGCCGATCTTCGACGTACTGGCCTCGTGCTCCACGATGGCCGTGTTGTTCTGGGCCTCGATGTACGGAAACGTGTGAGCGCCACACCGATTCCCAATCAGCATCGAATCGCACTGCGTGTAATTGCGCGCGCCGGTCGCCCGCGGCATCACCTTCACCTGCCCGCGATACGAGTTCTGCCCGTGGCCCGCCGAGATCCCCTTGGAGACGATGTTCGACTTGGTGTTGCGGCCGATGTGAATCATCTTCGTCCCGGTATCTGCCTGCTGCCGGTTGTTCACCACCGCCACCGAGTAGAACTCCCCGGTGGAATTGTCACCCTGCAGGATGACGCTCGGGTACTTCCAGGTGATCGCCGACCCGGTCTCAACTTGCGTCCACGAGATCTTCGCGTTCGTCATCGCCTTGCCACGCTTGGTGACAAAGTTGTAGATGCCGCCACGCCCTTCTTCATCGCCGGCATACCAATTCTGGACGGTCGAGTACTTCACCGTGGCATTGTCCAGCGCCACCAACTCAACCACCGCCGCGTGCAACTGATTGGATGACCGCTTGGGCGCGGTGCACCCTTCCAGGTAGCTGACGTACGCTCCCTCGTCAGCCACAATCAGCGTCCGTTCGAACTGGCCCGTGTCGGCGGCATTGATACGGAAGTACGTCGACAACTCCATCGGACAGCGCACGCCCTTGGGCACATACACGAACGAGCCATCGCTGAACACCGCGGCATTCAGGGCAGCAAAAAAGTTGTCGCTGTAAGGCACAACGGAGCCGAGGTACTTCTCCACCAGGTCCGGGTGCTCACGCACCGCCTCGCCAAACGAGCAGAAGATGATGCCGTGCTTCTTCAGCTCTTCCTTGTAGGTCGTGCCGACGGAGACCGAGTCGAAGACGGCATCCACCGCCACCCCCGCCAGCAACTTCTGCTCGTGCAGGGGAATACCCAGCTTGTCGTACGTTTCCCGGATCTTCGGGTCCAGCTCGTCCAGGCTGCCTAACGGCTTGGCTGTCTTGGGCGCCGAATAGTACGACACCGACTGATAGTCGACGGGCGTGTACGTGACGTTCGCCCAATGCGGTTCCGTCATGGACTGCCAGCGACGAAACGCCTTCAGCCGCCACTCAAGCATGAAGGGCGGCTCCTGTTTCTTGGCAGAAATGGCGCGGACGACATCCTCGTTCAGCCCAGGCGGGAACTGATCGACGGCGATGTCCGTGGTGAACCCGTACTGGTATTCTTTCCCGACAAGGGACTCGATCTGTGAACTCATGACTTCTCCCGCCACGTATCGGCGCGCATCAGGGCGACCACCGGTGCATCGGTCGCCGTGCTCGCCTGAATGCAGTAACTGCAGGTGTTCGCACCCTTGGCGATGTGCGCCTGGCGCGTGACTTCGGCCCCAAGGACCGCTTCGATGAAACGCTCTTCCGCCTCACACACCTCGGGATACCGCTCGGCAATGAAGCGGATGGCGCAGTTGTGCTCGTGCAATGTCTGCGTGGATCCCTCGGTGCTGCCCGGCGCATCCACCGCCTCCGCCATATAGCCTAACGACGTCAATAACTCGGCCAGCCGGTGCGCTCGTTCGGCCACGGGCAGCCGAGCCAGTTCGGGCCTCGCGGACTCCGCAATGCGCTCCCAGCGTCGCCAAAACAAGCGGACGATCCCATCGGTCCCTTCCACCTCGCGGACGTGCTCGAGCGCCTGCTCCAGCGCCGACTCGTACGCTCGGGGAAACAGCGCTTCGCCGCCGGCCGTGAGCGAGTAGGCGAATATCGGCCCGCCAACGCCCCTGATCTCTCGACGGTACTGCACCAGCCCCTCGACCTCGAGCTCTTTGAGGTGCCGGCGGAGTGCGTTGGCTGTCACCCCGAATCGATCGGCAAGCTCTTTGGCAGTAAGCGGTTGCGCACGCTTCAACGCCACCAGTAGTTCGCCGCGGGTGCCCCGGAATCCGGCGGGTATCGCAATGCCTCCAGACATGGAGACAAAGCTACTCGCTATTTCCAATAGTTCAACAAAAGTGTGTGAGAATTGCCCGGACCGTCGGACGCCTTTCGGGTGAGGTGCGAAGTCATCAGGGCCAACCGCGGAGGGGGCCGGTTGGAGGGCTAATGCTTCACAGCACCGGTGAGCCGTTCGATCATCTCGCCGATCGGCAGGGGAGGGTGCTCATCGATGTTCCATCCGGTGAACACGGCTACGATTTCCTCGCGCGGTAGTACGATGAGCCGCTGGCCGCCGTAGCCGTTACCGACCCAAGCGAACTGGTCCTTCTCCGCGCCGTACGGAAAGAGCCACCACTTCAGCCCGTACTTGGCATGCTCGCCGGCGGCCACGGCCGGCTTCATCGATTGCGCGACCCAGGCCGTCGAGACGATCTGCTTTGACTGCCACTGGCCGCCCCTTAAGACGAGCAGTCCCAGCTTGGCGAGGTCCTCCGGAACGAGATAGAGCCCGCCTTCCGTGTCCGGAAGGCCTAACGGAGTGCGCTTCCAGTAGTAGACGGCAATGCCGAGCGGCGCGAACAGGTACTTCTCGGCGTAGGCCGCGATGTCTTGGCCGGTGGCCTTTTGGAAGATGTGCGCCAGAAGCTCTGTCGCGCCGCTGTTGTAGACCCATGTCGATCCTGGCTCGCTCGCCATCGGTCGATCGATGACGTACTGCACCCAGTCCCGACTCTTTTCCATCACGGCGCAGTTGTTCTTCGGATCCGTGTATTCCGTCGTGCTCTCATCCCAATCGAACCCGGCGGTCATGGTCATGAGGTGCCGGACCGTCATGCGACGCTTTCGGTCATCGAGGTGCTGCACCTTGGTGGTGTCGAAGTACGACAAGACCGTGGTATCGATCGTCGTTAGGTCTCCGCGCTGCATGGCCACGCCAAAGACCAGCGACGTGACGCTCTTGGAGACTGACTGCATCGTGTGCAGTCGCGACCCTTTGTAGAACGGATGCCAATCGGCGTCGTAGTAGTTGTATTCGCCGGACAGCGTATTGCGGCTTCCGTAGATCGAGCGATAGTCGTGTGGATATGACGCCTCGTACACGACTTCGCCGCGTCGCGAGACGAACATGGCATCGACGAAGCCGTATTTCCCGTCTGCGAAATCCTTGTCCAGCGCGGCGAGTTTCACGGAGTCCAGGCCGACCTGTGTCGCGCGCGTCTTCGACCACTCAGGCATTGGCCACCGCTCTCGTGGTGTTGCCTGACATGCGGCGAGACTTGCGAGGAGGACGACGGAGAAACATCGCATGTGAACCTCAGGACTGGTGCCCGACGAATGTATCGATGGGGCGCGCGACCAGCGAGCGAACTGCGCGTGAAGTGACGGTGCGCACATGCCTCAGCGGCGTGATGTCGAATTTCCGCCGGCAATTGCGCGTTCTGAAGGGCACGTAGTTCCCCGAGTGTTCAGCGTCGTTGGCGTTGACGAAAGTATAGGCACAGGCACCGGCGCTGCGCGGGACGCAGTGGGGAATACAGGGATGTGGGGAGGATATGCGTACCCGCCCGCCGCGTGTCGCTGGAGGTGCAGCACCATGGCTCGCATGCACGCGCCGCGGAAGACGGCTGGCCCGCATGTGTTTGAGCTGAAGGACGACTCAACGGTTTCGAATATTCATGACTGCTCCCACAACGTGTATCAGCCCACCTGAATCGCCTGCAGAACGCAAGTTGGCGACGTTTCAGGCATCGCGGTTGAGTCGCCTGACGGGAGTGAGCACGCGGCAGTTGCTCGGCGAATCGCTGGGTTCACTCACCCGGGCGCTTCCGCCGGCCATCCATCCCGATCTGTTGGGGGCGGTCACACTCAGCGGACGCGTGGTGCGCGTGGACGCGGCGACCGGGCGCGACGTTCCGGTGGCGCGGGCCACGGTGCACCTGGAAGACACGGATTGCCAGTTGGTGGGCTTCTTCCCGCGAGGGTGGCCCTGGGCGTGGTACTTCCCCCTGTCGTGCCGACGCGAAGAGATCGAACGGGTGACCACGGATGCTGACGGGGCCTTTTCGATTCGTGTCCCACGGTTCGACATCGATTGGATTCTGCGCTGGCGCTATGAACGCTGGCGCCACGCCGACCTGTTTCGGCGCGCACCGTTGGCGGGCCGATTGGCCCTTGACTCGGGTGCGCCACCGGCGCTGAAAGTTGCAGCTGCAGTGGACGAAGCCTGGGCAGCGCGACGCAACGCCCCCGTTCGTCGCCCGCCAACGGCGGTGCGACGGCGCTGCCAGGCGGAGCTGCCGGCGCCGCTCGCCGCCGAACTGGGTCGGTATCGTGGCGACGCGACCAGTGCTCGTGCCGTCCTCGCCGAGGTGCTGGATGTATCCGCGACTCGGCTCGACGGGTTTGACCTGACGAAATATGCAGGGCCGTTTGAGCGGCCCGCCGACGGACACCTTCCTGAATGGGTGTTATTGACGGACGTCCCGGACATCACGTTTCGCGTCAGCGAAGGCGACGCCACGCAGTACGGTGACGCGAACTTCGATGTCCAGTGGGCGACGAGCGTACTGCCTGACGTGACGCTGGTCGCGACGCCAGCACGAGACGAAGCGTGGTGCGACTCCATGCGCACGCGCCTGCATCACCCCGCACCACCCCCACGTCCCCGGATGGTGGGATTGGCACCAAAGATCCAGCCAGGAGGCTCTACGCCGCCGTACATCGACCTCGCGTCGGGTTACACCAGCCGGCCGACTCACGATCTTTCCAACCCGTTGGATCGTGGCGCCCTGGACCTCGACGCCGCCGCTCCCTTTGCTGGGACGTTGCAGCTGTACGGCGACGTCCGTGTCCCGGGGGCAGCCTACTACCGTGTCCTCCGGTCCAATAATCCCGGCGCCACCTTTATTCCGTTCGTCGGACTCTCGTGGCCCGTCTATCGCTCCGTGGCTGGTGAACTCCAAGTCCGTTGGACCTCGTCCGACGCCGATGGCTGGTATCCCATCCCTCCCGTCGCTGAACACTGGTTCCCCGGCACACTGCTCCTCGAATGGCCACAAGCCGGACCGGGACGTCACCTGGTGCGAATCGAGTGTGCAGACAGTGACAAGCACCCGCTGGGGCAGTCGTCGCGCGTGGTGGAATTCGACAACACCGATGTGCAGGTGCTCTACCACCAGCTCGCGTGGAAATTCGTCTCCGAGCCCGATGACAGGTTCGACGATCCCTCGCGTGACTTGCTGGTCCCGTGCCCGGCCATCCGGCGAAACGGCGTGTCTGAACCGATTCAGATCCTCTTTCGCGTAGGCGCCTCTCCAGCCCACTTCCGCTACGCGTCACTCGGCGCCAGCGGGTGCGGCGAAGGAGACTTTGTCCTTGCCGAAGATCCGGACAATCACACCTCGCATTGGTACACATCGGCGTCGGATCCCGCCGCCACGCTGCGTGGAAGGTTCCAGCTCGACGGCGGTCCGTCGGAAGGCGCCTACTCGTTCAACGTGTACGCCTCAAGCCGGTGGTCCGAAAACGGTGATGGTCACGCGGCGTCCGCTCCGAACACGGCAAAGTCCGCCTCGCCCATCTATGTCTCGCCGACCATTCCGGTGGCGATTCATGCGTGACGTTGCCATGTCGCTTCGTAAAACGACGTCAACGGCGGCCGAAGGGCGCGTGCCTGACGAGTCCCGTCATGCGCCGGCGCACTCCAGCATCCAACGCTCGTGCTTACGTCGTCGTGGTTCGAATTCGCGTTAGGCGTCCTGGCGACTTGGCGCCTGTCGCACTTGGTGGCGCGGGAAGAAGGACCGTGGGACGTGGTCCTACGATTGCGCGCCAAGGCAGGTGCGGGAATGCTCGGTCGGTTGATGGATTGTCCGTATTGCGTGAGTCTGTGGGTCGCGGCGCCCTTTGGCATCTGGCTCGGCGACAGCTGGCCCATGCGCAGCTTGTGGTGGCTGGCTCTTTCAGCGGGCGCGTGCCTGGTGGAACGCTGGTGGGACACGCGCGAACCGGTCGCGCGAACGGAAACGGTTCTGGTGAAGGAGGAAGCACCCGATGTGTAATTGCGGAAGCCGGCGCAGCGCCCTAGCGGCGCACCTCGCGGCAGCACCAACAGCGGCGCCCACGGACCAGCGTCAAGGTCGTCGATCCAGTCCAGATGAACCGACGGTCGGTCTGGTCTCCAGAAGTCTCAATGCCTTTGCGGCGCGCGGTGCCGCGACGGGACGCCAATACCACTTCCTGCCGCGCGCCGTCCTGCGTGTGGATTCCCGGGATGTCGCTGGACTTCTGGCGACTGGCCGCGTCCGCCACTCAGGCTAGCGGCTACCCGCTGCCTTACCCTTGGTGAGGCACGATGACGGCCTTGGTCATTTCCCGACGCTCGATCGCCGACAGTGCGCGCCCAGCGTCGTCGAGCGAAAAGCGAGCGGCGACCATGTCGCGCCACGGGACGCGATCACCGAACCGCGCGGCGTAACGGACGGCCTTGTGAAAGTGGGAGAAGTCGCAGCCCCAACAGCCAACGAGTTCCACGTGCTTTCGGTTGATCTGGAAGTGCGGATGGATTCGGACGTCCCCGTTGTCCGTGTAGTGGCCGGCAATGACCACGCGCCCGCCATCGCGCACGATGTCGAGTCCTTGCGTGACCGCGTCCGGCGCGCCTGACGCCTCGATCACCACGTCCACGCCGTATCCTCCCGTCAGCCGCACCACCGCGGCGGTCCGTTCTTCGGCCGGCACGTCCAGACCGATGACGTCGGTGGCCCCCATCCGCTTCGCGAAGGCAAGCCGCGACGCGGGGTCGCCGATCGCGATGACACGTTCGGCGCCCGACAGCGCGCTAAGCGCGATGGCGGATTGCCCCACTGGACCCACGCCAAGCACGGCGACGGTGGATCCAAGTCGCACGCCGCCACGCTCCACCGCATGCGCCGATGTGACCAGTCCGCACCCTCCGCCAATGAATGTCTCCGGGGCAAGATCGTCCGGCAGATGCAA
Source organism: Gemmatimonadaceae bacterium (assembly GCA_046327745.1). GTDB lineage: Bacteria > Gemmatimonadota > Gemmatimonadetes > Gemmatimonadales > Gemmatimonadaceae > JABAQJ01. Next base: position 514,229 of record JAXLXV010000008.1, read on the forward strand.
CATCTTCACGCCCGGTTTCATCCACAACGCCTCGGACCAACCGCCAAGGAGGCCATCCGCCACGCCGTAACTGATCCCATAAACGCGGCGATGCGGGCACCGCGTCGTCTGCTTGGTCACCAGGCAGTGATAGCAATTTCCGCAGGTGCCGTGAACATCAAGGAAGGTGACCACCTCGCCGACACGAAATGGACGTCCATCGACCCCCGTCAGGGGCGTCGGCAGCTCCACAATGCGGCCAACAGACACATGTCCCGGGATGAGCGGATACGGAACACCCGAGAGCTTGCCGTGATGGAGGTGAACGTCCGTGCCGCACACTTCTGAGTACATCACTTGGAGCAGTGCACTCCCCGGTTCAAGCGTCGGAGCCGGGAGATCTCGGATCTCGATGGCTTGGTGCGGCGCAGGGATTACAGCCGCGCGATAGGTCGTCATGTGGTTGCTGAAAGCTCGGTAATGGCGCGTCGCAACAGGGCGAGCGCAATGTCCACCTTGTAACCGTTCTTCGCCAACGGTTGGGCGTCGTACATCGCTCGCTCGGCGAGCGTGTCGATGTCGTCCGCCGAGAGGGCACCGGAAGTCACGTCCTCTTCAATAGAGGAGCGGATGCGCCACGGGATGGGCGCCACGCCACCGAGAACCAATCGCACCCGATCGTCCGGCCAGCGGGCGGCCGCGATGGAGACTACTGCAAAGTCCCACGCCTCACGCTGCATCACCTTTTCGAATCGCTGCCTACCCCCCGCGGCGTGTGCCGGCAGCTCAACCGCACGGACAATCTCCCCTGGCTGCAGCACGTGCTCGAGGTCAATCCGATCCGCCGGCAGTACAAAGAACTCGTCGATCGGTATGCGTCGTTCGCCACTTGCCGACGTCACGTGCACCGTGGCATCCAGCGCCATCAACGCCACGGCCGCATCGGATGGATGGACGATGTAGCAGGGACCGCCGCCAAAGATCGCGTGATACTCATTCTCGCCGTCATGCGCAAAGCAGAACGAACCACCGTGCTTATGGCACGGTAGGCGCTGCCGGAAATACCAACAGCGCGGACGCTGACAAAGGTTGCCTCCGATGGTCCCCATGTTTCGGATGGCCGGACTGGCAACGGCAGCGCAAGCGCTCGAAAGGGCAGGGAAGGCCTGCTGCACGCGATCGTCGTTTTCGATCGTGGACAATCTCGTGGTGGCGCCAATCAGCAACGATCCATCTGCGTTCCATGTCAGGCCCTCGAGCTCTGAGGGCCCGCACAGGTCCACCAGCACACTCGCGCCAACGACTCGTTCCCTGATGGAGGGCAGCAAGTCCGTACCTCCCGCGAGGGGGCGCGCCCCGGGTGACCGAACCAACGTGACGAGTTCGGCCACCGTCGCACCCTTCTGGTAGCCGACACCTTCCTCACCCATTTCCGGGACGTTTGAGGCGGGCCATTCCGGCGATATGTTCATGCGCGTGATCTTACCGCGTGGCACCAGCGTCGCCAATCAGGCTCAGAGGGTTCCGGCGTTTCTGGCCATTGCTGGCGTCGCCGCGCTCTGTGCCTGTTGGGGAACCGGGGGCGACGGAGCGCCACGAGCGGCTGACGCGGCACCCGATTCCGCCGTTCAGGCCCAGGCGCCCAAACAGACAGTCGTCCCGCCCCCGTTGGAGGATCTGGACCCTCTCGCCGACACGATAGCCGGACGCCTGGTGTTCGCGCCCAGCACCCAGACGGATTTCGTCGCCGCCGTTCGCAAGGGACGACTGCTGATGGATGTGGGGCGCGTGGACGACAATGTCACCAAAACGCCCGAACGTCTGGCCGCTTTCCGCCGGGCGGTTGCAGCTCGCACGCCATTTGACAGTGGCTCGAGTGTCCGCTTGAAGGGTCCGTGGGGGGCAGGCGACGCACAGATCGCCGGGTTCGATTCGTATGCGGGTCGCATCGTCGGCGTGCTCCGCGCCGGTCCGGGGATCGACTCGTCCATCCAGGCGAGTGATTCCGCGGTGGTCCTCGCGGAACGCGCGGGCACTGGAGCCGATCCTAACGAGTCATCTTGTGACCGCGCGTGGAATGACGCGTTGCGCGCCCGCGCGGTCGCCGTGCGCGATTCTCTCGAGCGGGTGCTTCGCACCGGTGAGCAACCCGTCTATCCGCGATTGATCAAGTCGCTTCACACCCGGCGATCCATGCTCCGCGGGTGCTTCCCCGATGCCAACGTGATGGTGGCCGTGTCGCTCTACGGCGGGGACTATGAATGGGTGCGCGAGAAGGTGGTTCTTCTGACTATGGCAGGCTCCGTTCGAAGCGTGCCGGTGAAAGATCTGCGGCTTCGTGCTCACGACTTTCTGGATGCCTTCGATGCCGATGGGAACGGCGTCGACGATGTCGGAGGCCGAGGATATACGACGCGTGGCGGCGCCCACGTTGTCCTACGATGGGTGGAGAATCGGCTGGAACGAGTCACGGCCGGCTTTGCCTGGGAACGTTGACGGCACACCGGTGGACCGCGTGTGCCGTCTGTCGACTCCGTCGCTCGTTGGGCGCCTAACGTATCGGATAGAACGCCACGATCCGAAAACCAAATTCCTCGTCCACGACGCGCTGTTCGTAGTCGATGAACACGTCGCGCGGAAAGCCGTAGCTCGAGTTGTACCGTGCGTCGATCGAGTACGCATTGCGTGTCAGGGCGTCGTCGATCAGCTGGAACAGTCCGTCGATGTCCCGGTATTGCAGGGCGAGGTCGGTGGCCAGCGGTGTTCCCGTGTCCGCGTACCGTACCGCCACCACGCGGTCGTCGCGCACCGACACTTCGACGGGGATGCCTTCCGTGACGCAGTAGCAATCGTGAACGATGATGTAGTCGTAACTCGTGTACCCGGCGCTGATCCAGCGCTCCCAGTAGTAGGAGAGATCACTGGACTCGTGCTGCAGGGGATCGACGATCCCGCATCCACCAAGGCCCAGGGTCGCGGCGACGGACATCATTCGGACAAACCTGAATGACCACATTCGCGACATGTTCTTCCTCCAAGCGTAACAAGTGGGGTTTGCAAACTCCCGACGGTGACGGCATATCGCAGCCAGCGTGCCGCGGCTCCAACGCGGCAGCCGCACCGTCCCCTGTCCGTCGTCATCTGCACCGCGCGTGTCGCATCTTCGTGTCGGTGCTGGTGATCGGCGGTTGCCATCATGCCCCACCCTCACCAGAACCCACCCCCGATCGCGGACCTGACGCCCCAACGTCGGCGCCCATTCCAGCGGCCGTGTCGCCCGACGAGGACGACGTCGCGTCCACTCTCGGGGCCAAACATCTCATGGTGCCAGTGGAGGGTGTGACACCAGAGAAGGTGCCCGACACCTACAACGCGCCGCGCGCGGCCGGCGCGCATCGCGCTCTGGATATCCTAGCCCCGCGCGGAACGCCGGTCCTCGCCGCCGATGCCGGACGCGTGTATCGCCTCCGCTCCAATCCCAACGGCGGCACGACGATCTACGCAACGGACCAGAGCGAACAGTTCATCTATTACTACGCGCACCTGGATCGCTACCGCGAAGGCCTGGCCGAGGGAGACGCCCTCGAAGCGGGCGACGTGATCGGCTATGTTGGCACCACGGGTAACGCACCACCCAACGTACCCCACCTGCATTTCCAGATCATGCGCTTCCGCCATGACGGCCGGTATTGGGACGGTGAACCGATCAATCCCCACGCCTACTTGGTGCGGCGTGGTACGAGGCGAATGCCATGAAAGGAAGCGAGCGTGCTGAATTGCGCGCCGAAGCGCATCACCTGAAGCCCGGCCTACACGTGGGCCACGCCGGGATCACCGACGCCGTCGTGCAGTCGCTGGACGACGTGTTGCGGACGCACGAGCTGGTCAAGTGTCAGGTGGCCAAGGGCGGCACGCTGAAGGCGAAGGAGGCGGCGGCGGGGCTGGCGCCCCGCGTCCAAGCCGACGTGGTGCAGGTGATCGGCCGCACCTTCACCCTCTATCGCCACAATCCCGAGCTGCACAAGAAGGCCGGCCAGCTTCCACCTTGGAAGCGTTGAACCTAACGGAAGGCGTTAGGCGTATGCGGCCCGAATAGCCTCGAGCACGCGTCGCGGTGTCAACGGCAGCACATTCACCTCGACGCCTAACGCGTTGGCGACGGCATTGGCGATGGCCGGTGCCGTGGGAATGATCGGCGGTTCGGCCAAGCCGCGGGCCCCAATGGGATTCGCCGTCGGGTCGGGAAGGTCCAGACACGTGGCATCGATCGACGGGATGTCACCCATGGTGGGGACCTTGTACTCGTGCATCCCCGGATTGAGCGGAATCCCCGTCGCTGCATCCAGCACCCGATCCTCGAACAGGGCGAACCCAAGCCCCTGAATGATGCCGCCCTCCAGTTGGCTTTGCGCTAAGAGGGGATTGATGATCCGTCCGGCGTCGTGCACCGCGACAAGACGAATCACTCGCACGTGACCGGTTTCGGCGTCGACCTCCACCTCGGCGAACTGCGCACCGACGCTGACCAGCCCCACGGCTCGCGGGTTGGGTCCGCGGCTCCCCTGACCCATGATCATCACGTTGCCCAATTTCTTGGTGACCTCGGCGAAGGATAGGGCGCGGGCTCCATCGCGGGTGGTGATCATGCTCTGACGGGCGATCAGGTCGTCGGGATGGCATTCCAGCATTTCCGCTGCCGCCTCACGCAATCGCCGTTGCGCGTCCTCCCCCGCGGCCCGAATGGCCGGCCCCACCGAGGCCGTGGTCATGGAGCCCCAGGAATTTCCGGCGTACGGGGTGCGCTCCGTGTCACCCAGGATCACGCGAACATCCTGGAACCGTGCACCTAACGATTCAGCGCCAATCTGCGCCAGGATCGTGCGCGCGCCCGTGCCCAGGTCCTGGGTGCCGCTCAGGACGTCGGCGGTACCGTCGGAGTTGACGCGCATTGTGGCATATGCCGGGGGGCCGCCCCCTGCTCCCCAGATTTGTGCCGCGCATCCCACGCCCCGCAATCGACGTCCGCCGCCGGCGGCGTCGCCACTCCGCGACTCCGAGGAGAACGTCCAACCGAAACGCCTCGACCCTTCGTCCAAACAGCGTCCCAACGCGTCTACCGAATATGGCCGCTGCTTTTCCTGGTCGCGGCCGGGGACGTTTTGGCGGCGCAGCTGCAACGGATCGAGCTGAAGTGCAGCCGCCAGCGTGTCCATGGCGCGCTCTAAGGCAAAGGCGCCTTCTACATGACCCGGTGCGCGGAACGCTGCCATCGCCTGCGAGTGGACCCAGGCAAATACATCGGTTGTCCGCACGTTCGGGCAAGCATAGAGCTCATGAAAGATCGCCGTCGGTGAGGCTTCCCACCCGCCGATGCCCATGGAGACATCCGATTCGCCGACGATAGCTGTGAGCGTGCCGTCTGTTCGCGCGCCGATCGTGATGCGCAGACGAGCTTCAGGACGATGTCCGGAGTCGACCTGCTCTCCATATCGGTCCAACACGCAGCGTACTGGCCGGCCGGTGCGACGTGCCAGATGCACGGCGGCAAAGGTATACGCACCCGCGTTGTTCTTGGCGCCAAATCCGCCGCCCATGTGATCCTTCAACACGCGGACAGATGAACGCGGAAGATTGAACGCGTTGGCAATTTCGTCGCGCACCCGAAACACGCCCTGTGTCGATTCCCAGACGGTCAGGCGATCGCCGTCCCACTCGGCCACCGCGCCATGCGGTTCCATCGAGGTGTGGAGCGCTGAGGGCGTGCGATACTCACGGCGGATGACAACGTCTGCCGCTTGGAGTCCAGCCTCCACGTTGCCGCGTTCAACCACGTTAGGCGATCCCTTCGACACGTTGCCCGACGCGCGAACCACAGGAGCCCCGTCGGCGACGGCATCGGAGAATGTCACGGCGTGCGGTTTGCGGTCGAACTGCGCCGATTGCATCAACCGTGCGGCAGCGGCGCGCGCGGCGGCCAGGGATTCCGCACAAACAGCTGCAATCGGTTGCCCTACATAGGAGATGTTGCGGTCGAACAGCACAGTGCCGGCAACCCTGATCTTCGGTACATCCTCCTGACCGATCACGTCGATGACCGACGGGTCCTTGCGCGCGCCGGCTATGTCGAGGGACGCGAGCGTCCCGGCAGGGACGGGAGAACGAAGCAAGACGGCGTACAGCATGCCCGGTCGCACAACGTCCGCGGTGTATCGCGCTCGTCCGGTGACCTTCTCACGAGCATCCACTCGCGGAATGGGTTGGCCGACGATGCTTAGCGAGGCATCCGCATTCCAGGGCGCCAGTTCTTCGTCGGGAAGCTCGACGATTTTTGTCTCTTCGCGCCCTTCGACCTCGACGATCGTCGTGACGAATCGCTTGCGAGGTCCGGGGGTGTCGGAGGGCGCGCTCATGAGGGGATTTGGCCCGTGGCAGCGAGCGAACGAATGGCAGCGGCAATCTTCGGGTAGGTGCCGCATCGGCACAGGTTCCCACCCATCGCGCGCGCAATCGCCTGGTCGTCGGGCGCCGGATTCTCAGCGAGCAGGGCCACCGCCGAGATGACCTGCCCGGGCGTGCAAAAGCCGCATTGCACCGCGTCGTGATCAATAAACGCCTGCTGTACGGGGTGCAGGCTTCCCTCTGCGGCGACCCCCTCGATCGTGACGACCTGACGACCTTCGCACCGGCTCGTTAGGGTGAGGCACGCGTATACTGGGACGCCGTCGATCAGCACCGAACACGCCCCGCATTCTCCGCGCTCGCAGGGCACTTTGGTGCCGAGCAGGTGCAGACGGTCGCGCAGCGTGGTCGCCAGAGATTCCAGAGGCGCTGGGTCGATCTCCCGTGTGCGCCCATTAATCGTGACTTGCATACTCGGTGAATCTTCCTTTGGGGTGGACGCTGTCCAGCGCTGGTTTCGGACGCCCTTTTCCGCGCCCTTTCGGTTAGTATCTTTCCCCCGTCAACTTTCGTCTTCCGCCCTCCCGAGCACACTATGCCGTACGTCATCACGGAAGCCTGCATCGGCGTTAAGGACAAGTCCTGCGTCGACGTTTGTCCAGTCGACTGCATTTATGAAGGAGAGCAGCAGCTCTTCATTCATCCCGATGAGTGCATTGATTGCGGCGCGTGCGAGCCGGAATGTCCGGTGACGGCGATTTTCCCCGAAGAAGATGTGCCCGCGAACATGCGCCAGTACGTCCAGATCAATCGGGACGTCTTCAAGCAAAATCCGCCGCCGGGTCGCCCAACGCGCTAGCGCACGCGGGACGCGAAGATCAGGTGCGGCCGGTGGAGGCAAGTCCACCGGCCGCTTGTCGTTGAGGGAGTTAAGCGAGCGTGAGCGTCGCCAGGAACTCGCTCATGACATGGTTGAATGCCGCTGGACGTTCCAGGTTGCTCAAATGCCCAGCGCCGCAGATCGTCTCCAGTGAGCTGCCACGGATCATCTGGTGCATAGCCTGCGATTCGGCGACCGGTGTCAGGGCGTCCTCGTCGCCAACCACGATGAGCGTCGGAACATCGACGGTGGCCAGTGTGGCAGCGGAGTCGGGTCGCTGCTTCAAGGCGCCCAGAGCGCCGATTACGCCGTCGACCGGTGCGGACGAGAGCATGCTGTGAACGCTCTCAACGACCTCCGGCGCCCGGGATTTCGTTCCCTCGCCGACCATGGATCCGATCATGGCGTCAGCGACCGCGGCGCTGCCTCGCTCCTTGGCCAGGGCAATCATGTCGTCACGTTTTCCGCGACCCTCAGGCGAATCGGCGCCAGCCCGCGTGTCGACGAGTGCCAGTGCTCGCACCCTGGCCTTGTGTCGCCGCCACATCGCCATCGCCACATAGCCGCCCATCGAGAGTCCGACGATCACCGCACGGTCCAGACGCAGCACGTCCATGAGCGAGACCACGTCGTCGGCGTACTGATCCATGGAATAGGGGGGCGTGACCGTCGACTCCCCGAATCCACGAAGGTCGGGTGCGATGCATCGCGCCCGGTCCACGAGGCCGTGCGCCTGCGGGGCCCATAACGAGCGATTGAGCGGGAATCCGTGCACGAAAACCACCGGGACTCCCGTCCCGATGTCGTCATATCCCGTCTCGAGATTCTGGCACAGTGCGATCATGCCGGCCGTTTCGCGCCTAACGCCTTCTAACCCGTCGGCCCATGACCGACCGAGGACTTGCTCCACGGGTGGCGGTGCCCCGTGAACGTGCGCCAAACATGCGCGTCCCGGATATGCCTCGTCGAGGGCTGGTAGTCGAGCTCTGGTGGCGAGTTCGTCGCGCGGTCGATCATCGGCGGGATGGGTCCGGCGCGCGGTTTCGGTGACATGTGGGCCAATCGGACCCATCTGACGACCTGTCGCTACATTACACGTAGCGTGTTTCGGGCACTTGGGCCCGGTCGCCAGGCCCTGACCAACAGACTCTGGGACGTGTCGGCAACGAGCAAACCCCTCACCACCCTTTATCTCGACTCCGCTGAAGCGGTGCAGGCGTTCGCCGAGAGCATCGCCAATGCACCGGCCATCGCCGTCGACACCGAAGGGGCCTCGTTCCACCGATATGTCGATCGGATTTACCTGCTGCAGTTGTCGACCGCGAATCGGCACGCGATCATCGATCCATTGAAGGTGGAGCCGCCCTCGGCGCTGACCTCGCTGTTTCTTGATCGCGAGGTTGAAGTGGTCTTTCACGACGCCGACTACGACCTGCGCTTGTTGCATCAGGACTATGGGTGGCGGGTGACCCGCATCTTCGACACGCGGGTAGCGGCGCAACTCCTCGGGATTCGCACGTTTGGGCTGGCGGCGTTACTGGAATCGCATTTCGGGGTGAAGCTGGACAAGACACACCAGCGTGCCGACTGGTCCATGCGTCCGTTAACGCGCGAGATGCTCGAGTACGCGGCCCAGGATACACGGCACCTGCTGGCTCTGCGTGACGCGCTGCGCAGTCAGCTCGAGCGGAAGAATCGTTGGTCGTGGGCTGAGGAAGAGTTCAAGCGGCTGGAGGGAACGCGCTGGGAAAGTGAGGATGCAGGCCAAGCGTTCCTGCGCCTCAAGGGCGCGCGCGACCTGTCGCGCCGAGAATTGGCGCTGTTGCGCGAACTCGTGGCGTGGCGTGATGGCGTGGCCAAGGCCCAGGATCGCTCGACCTTTCGCGTGGCGGGGAACGAGGTGCTGTTTGACCTGTCGAGGAGAGCTCCCGCCGACCTGGACACGTTGCGGGCAACCAAGGGTCTCTCCCGCTCGATCGCCGATCGCGAGGGTCATGCGATCCTGGCCGCCATCGCGCGTGGTCGTGAGGTGCCGGAGAACGAGTTGCCACGCTTTCCGCGCTCGCCGCGCTGGGATCGCGATCCGGACTTTGAAGACCGGGTGTCACGCCTAAAGACCGTGCGTGATCGGGTGGCGGCCGAGTTGGAGCTGGATCCTGGGGTGTTGTGTCCCAGGGAACGGCTAGAGGCGGTGGCGCGCAAGAAACCGACGACGAGCGAAGACCTACAGGATGTGCCCGAGCTTCGTCGCTGGCAGGTCGAACTGCTGGGCGAGTCCTTCATCGAGGCACTGCGGCACGGGCGTACGGCCCCGGCAACGGCCGGCAATGGCCGCGCGCCGTCGCCGTACAAGGATGCCTAACGCCGCACCGAGCGTCAGGCGCGGGTACCTGAGCGCTGGGGTGCTGGTTGCCGCGAGTTGGTTGGCGGCCACTTCCCCAGCCGCCGGACAATCGGCAGTGGCACCTACCTTCGTCCCGATTGCCGTCGGCGCTTCGGTGGACACGATGGCGCCCGACTTGGATAGGGAATTTCGCGCCGCCTGGATTGCCACCGTCGACAACATTGACTGGCCCTCCCGTCCTGGCCTGACGCCGGACTCGCAACGCGCCGAACTGCGTGCCCTCCTGGATCGCGCGGCCCAACTTCACCTGAACGCGGTCATCTTTCAGGTGCGGCCGTCGGCAGACGCCCTGTACGCGTCTGCCCTTGAACCATGGTCGTATTACCTGACGGGGCAACAGGGCGTCGGACCCAGTCCGGCGTACGACCCCCTGAGCTTTGCCGTCGACGAAGCGCACGCCCGAGGGTTGGAGCTGCACGCCTGGTTCAATCCCTACCGAGCGAAGTACTCGACCGAGCCAAAGAACGCGAGCCCCAAGCACGTGAGCCGCGCTCGACCCAGTGCCGTTCGGAAATACGGCCCGTACCTGTGGATGGATCCCGGTGACCCATGGGTTCGCGCCCGCACCACCCGCGTGATCATGGACGTCGTGAATCGCTACGATATCGACGGCGTGCACTTGGACGACTACTTCTATCCGTACCCAGAGCGCGCGCGTCGACGGCGCGAGATCCCGTTCCCCGACGGCGCGACGTGGAAGAAATATCGCGCCAGCCACGGCACCCTGAGTCGCGATGACTGGCGGCGTGACAATGTCGACAGGCTCGTCGACACGCTTTATCGCGAGATCAAGCGCGCCAAGCCATGGGTGAAATTTGGCATCTCACCGTTCGGCATTTGGCGGCCGGGGTACCCGGAGCGCGTGCGCGGATTCGACTCCTATGAAAAGCTCTTCGCCGACTCCCGCCGCTGGGTCAATGAAGGCTGGGCCGACTACTTCACGCCGCAGCTGTACTGGAAGGTGAGCGCGCCGCTCCAAGGGTACGGCGAACTGCTAGCGTGGTGGCGGGGTGAAAACCGGCAAGGTCGGCACATCTGGCCCGGCAACTATACCAGTCGGGTCATGAGTTCGGGGAGCGGTGCCTGGGCCCCCGATGAGATCCTGGCTCAGGTGCGCCTAACGCGTGAAAGCGCCACATCGTCAGGCAACATCCACTTTTCGATGACCGCCTTCGTGCGAGACACCGGACGCATTGGCGAGCGACTCGCCAGCGACCTGTATGCACGACCGGCCCTTGTCCCGGCGTCCCCGTGGCTGGGTCCAACGGGTCCGGAAATCCCACAGGTCACGGTGACATCCGTGGACGGGGCGCCGCGGCTGGCGGTGTCTGCGGCGAATGGCATGACCTCCGGTGGAACGTCGGCGACGTCACCACGTCCGTCGGCAGCTGAAACGATTCGTTGGTGGACGGTACGGGTGCTGGTAGACGGCGAATGGCGTGCGGCGGTGGTCGACGCCCGTCAGCACGTTGTGCTGCTGCCGTCCTCGGCGATGGGTGGGCCACCAGCGCGGGTGGTCGTCACCGCGGTGGATCGCGTCGGCAACGAGTCACTTCCCGTCGTTGTGCCAATCACACCCTAACGCCTAAGAGTTAGGCGTTTGTTCGCCGGTATGGCCTAGAAGCCCAAGTACGCGCGAACTCGCGGCTCGATCCGATCAGGCGTCCAGGGCGGGGACCACACCAGATTGACCGCTACCTCGCCGATGCCGGGTATTCCGCGCAACTGCTGCTCGGCATCGTGCATGATCTCCGGACCAGACGGACAACCAGGTGAAGTCAGGCTCATATCCACTTGGACATGGTTCCCGTCCACCTCAATTCCGTAGATCAGCCCCATGTCCACGATATTGAGGTTCACTTCTGGGTCCTTCACCCGGCGCAACGCGATGCGAACCGCGTCCTCGGTGAGTACGCCGGGGACGTCGTCTCGAATAGTCGCACTGGGGTCCGGAGTTGATCCCTGCGACGGCTGCGGTGGCGGTGGCGGCTGGAAGTCGGTCTCTGACACAGTCGAAAGATCGACGCCCCCCCACGGCGGGGCAAGCGAAAACCAGCCTGTGTTGGCAGGCTTAGTGAGACGCCTTTTTTGCCGACTTGCTGGCTGAAGAGCTTCCTTTGCGGGATCTTGCGGCCGATGCAGTGGACCGCTTGGCACTGCTCGACTTGGACGACACTTCCCGTCCGCTCTTGACGCTCTTCTTCGGAGTCGTAGCGACCTTCTTCGACTTTGCTGAACGAGAGCGACGTGAGCTATGTGATCGGCGAGCGTACCGCTTGTTCCATCCCTCGGCGCGATCCGCCCGAAAGACGGTGGGCATGTCCAACGCGAAGGTGGGATCGTCGGTCACCGCAACAGCGGCGGCGTCGGCGAGATCTGCGCGAACGTCGGCGATCACCTTGCTCGGGCGACGTGCTCGCGCGGCATGCACGCGGTTGGTCAGGAGAATGACGAACATCTCCCGATCCGGGTCGATCCACATGGACGTGCCCGTGTAGCCCGTGTGCCCGTAGGCGTGCTCGCTCAAGTGCGCTCCGGAACTCCCTTCACCGGCCGCAGTGTCCCAGCCGAGCGCTCGCGTTCCCGCCGCGCGAGTCGTGAAAAGCTGGACGGTGGAGTCACTCACGATCCGCACGCCGTTGTACTCGCCCTTGTTCAACATCATCTGCGCGAAAACGGCGAGATCTGCAGCGGTCGAGAACAACCCAGCGTGGCCCGCAACTCCACCCAGGGCGTGCGCGTTCTCATCGTGCACCTCGCCTCGCAATGGATAACCGCGAGGCGGCGTAACTTCTGTAGGAGCAATCCGATACGTCAACGAGTCCGCGGGGCGAAACTCAGTATCGCTCATGCCCAACGGCTGAAAGACTCGTTCGGCCAAGAAAGTGTCCAGACCTTGGCCGGCAATGGCCTCAACGACCCAACCCATCACGTCGGCGCCGAGGTCGGAATACAAATAGCACATCCCCGGGCGACAGATGAGCGGGGTGGATAGGACGGCGTTCTTTGCTTCGAATGGGGAGCTCGTGCTGCGCCACAACTCCCGGCCGGCTGGCAATCCAGATCGGTGTGTCAGGAGGTGGCGGATCGTGACCGAGTCCTTCGCCCCTCCAGAGAAGGCTGGCACGTAGCGGGAGACCGGCGCGTCCAGATCGAGTCTCCCTTCGTCGTACAGTATCATCGCTGCCGTGGTCGTTCCAACCACTTTGGTAAGCGACGCCAGGTCATAAATCGAACGCTCTGCTGTGACCCTCGGCGAATCCTCGGTCCAGCCCAAGCGTCCGAAGCCCTTCTGAAAGACCGCAAAGCCGCGTCTGCCAACAACCACGGAGGCGCCGGGGTATCCTCCGGCCGTGACTCCCCGCTGAACTACGCGATCGATGGTTGCTAGTCGCTCAGCAGACATGCCCACGAGCTTTGGCGACTTGACGGGGAGTCCGTCGCCAAAGGTGACAAGCAGGGCTGCGAGAAGGGGTGCGACCACCAGAACTCCGGGGAACGACGCTAATAAGAACGGCAAAGACCGCGCCGCGGGCTTCCCAGCGGCCTCAGTCGTACGGACTTTAACTGTACTGCGTTGTAATGATGAATGTTAAACTTCGACACCTCAAGTACCACGTATCGTCCGGTGAGGTTTCAAAGATCTCCTCACCCCCCTCGACCGGGGCTAAATGCCGTCCTCTCGGCTGCGTTGGTGCGGAAATGATTGCTCATCTCCGCTTTTCGATACCTGATTGAACGGGGCTTTCCCGCGCTTCCGTTGGTATGAAGCGAGCAATCGCAGGTCCGGAGGCTCAGGCAGCCAAGCCCCCATGCGATCATTTTTACGACGCTCGGGGGGTGCGGTGGGAAACGATCGGACGTGTTAGCGTGACGAAGTTTGCAGAGAGATGCGATGAGCACTGACCAGTTAACGATTCAACGGGCAATTGAGGGTGATGAACGGGCCATGCGAGCGCTTTGGTCGCTGCATGCCCCGCACATCGATGCCGTTGTGCGTCGTTTGGTCGGGGACTCAGAGGCGGCGGCGGACATCGCCCAGGAAGTCTGGATTCAGATTTTCCGAGCGTTGCCGACCTATCGGGGGGAATCGCAGTTCGGGACGTGGGCGCATCGCATTGCCGTCAATCGCACGTTGAACGCCCTGCGGCGCACCCGTCGCTTGGCAAAGATCGAGACGGAGATCGAAGAAGACACGGCGAGCGTCGAACACACCAGCGACCGGTCCATGCTGGCTGCATCGATTGAAGCTGCCGCAGCACAACTTTCTCCGGGCGCCCGCGTCGTTTTTCTCATGCACGACGTGGAGGGATACACGCACGAGGAGATTGCATCAGAGCTCGGAATCACGACGGGCGGTTCGAAGTCACAGCTATTCAAGGCGCGCGCGAAGTTAAGGAAGCTGCTGGCGCACCTAGTGGATCGATACGATTCGGAGACTGAACGTGGACATGTCGCACCTGGCTATTGAGCGTCTGGCGGAGCTGATCGACGCCGAGGGCACGCCTGCTGAGCGCGAGCACCTCGGCAGTTGCGGCGCGTGCGCTGGCGAGCTCACCGCGTATCGCCAGCTCGTCACGCTGGCTTCGGACGAGCGGCGCCGCATCGGGCCACCGCTCACGGAGTGGGGAGCGCTTTCCTCGCAGCTGCGTCAGGACGGTTTGGTTGCCACCCGACCCACGCGTTTGACGGTGTGGCAGCAGGTATCGTTGACGGCACGTCGTGCGGCGGCGGTGTTGGTGCTGGTGGGGTCTGGGACACTCTTCGGGCGGTGGTCGGCCGGCATGACGCCGCGCGAGGTGGTCGGGACACGCTGGAACATGAACGTTGCGCCGAGTGATGCGGCTGGCGGCCGGCCGGTGGCGTTGTCCACGGCAAACGCCTTTGCCTCCACGGGCGATGCGCTGGCGGTCTTACAGCGCTCGCAAGACGAATACGAGCGAGCCGCCGCGTATCTGGCGGTGCACGATACCAGCACATCTGAAACCGCGGCGGACCAATATCGCACGCGACTGGCCGCCCTTGATCGCAGTGCCGGGAGCTTCCTGGAGGCGCTGAACGAGGCGCCGCAGGACCCCGTGATCAACCAGATCTACCTTGCGACGCTCGGTGCGCGTGAGGCCACGTTAGGCAAGCTGGGCCGGGCGCTTCCGGTCGGCACACGATTGTCCAGGTTCTAAGACGATGCAACGGCAGCAGGCAGGTGTTTCGGAGATCGCGGCACGACGGCTGGCCCGTCGCGTGGGCCGTCAGGCGGCCGGTGCGCTCAGCGTCCTGGTCCTTTCAGCGACGGTCGCCCGGGCCCAGGGCGATAGCACGCAGCTATTCGTTCGCAGCGGTGGCACCGGGGGATCCGAGGCGGAAATGCAGCGGGTGGCGCGCCAGCTCGTGGAAAAGAAGCGGATGCAGGTGATGCTCGTGCAATCCCTACAGGGGCTCACTAATCAGCTGCAACGGATCAGTGATGAAGCCGGCCGTCGCGGCTTGGAGCAACAGGTACGCGTCCTTCGCGTGCGACTGGCCGCAACGGGGAACGAAGGTGCGGAACTGCGTCGCGAACTCGGCCAGCTGTGCCTGGAGAACCGGCGGCCGGATGGGTGGCTCGGCATCGTCCTGGACAGCGACGTGGAACTCAAGCGCGACCAGAACGGCGAAGTGACGTCGCGCTACCTCGAGTATCCAGAGATCGTCTCCGTGGAGCCGGGGTCGCCGGCGCAGAAGGCCGGCGTTGAAGCTGGCGATCGGCTGCTCTCCTTGAATAACCGTGACGTTCGAACGCCCAACCTTCGTGTGGGTGAGATGTTGCGTCCCGGAGCGCAGATTCCAATGCGGGTACGTCGTGGCTTGGACTCGCGCACCTTCCAGGTGGCCGTCGAGCGTCGCCCCGAAAGCTTTGATTCCTGTCGTTGGATCGATCAGTCCATCGCCGATGCCCTGCGCGAAGTGCCGGACGAAGATGTGTTTGTCCGCGTGCCCGACGCGCCGTTGCCTCCCGAGCCGCCAGCCACCGCGGCTCCTGCCATCGTGCGGGTGCCCGTGGCACCCGTGCCCGTTGCGCCGCGGGTTGCACCTGCCGCCCCGGGTCTTGGCCCCATGTCGTTTGCGTACACGCAGAACGGTGAGGGGACGATCGCTGGGGCGTCGGTGACGGCGCTGAATCAGGAGCTGGGCGAGTCTTTTGGCGCGGACCGCGGCCTGCTCGTGCTGCGCGTCCTCCCTGGCACGCCCGCGGAAGCATCGGGTCTCCGCGGCGGCGACGTCATCCTCTCGGCCAACGGCAGCGGTGTGGCCGAACCTGTGGCACTCCTGCGCGCCATCAGCATGTCGCGGAGCCGCGAAGTGCAGCTCCGAGTGCTCCGCAAAAAGAAGCCGCTAACGGTCGCGTTGCGCTGGTAACGCCGGCAGCGCGCGGACGGAGCCTGGCGGCAGCGCATACAGCAGCTGCACCGTGGCCCGGTCGGCCTTGGACAATTCGCGCGTGTGCACCCGCGGCGTCATGATGGCCGTGGTATCTCGTGTGTGATCCAAACCCACCAGATGTCCGACCTCGTGCAGCGCGATCGCACGGATCGCTGAGGAATCGAGTGACTCGCCCGAGCGATGGTGCAGGGCCAGCAAGATATCCGCGTCGACGATCCACCACCGCTCGTCGTGCGTCCACAGGGTCTTGCCGCTGATCTGCTCGTCGAATCGGTCAATCCACGTCACGTGCACATCGGCGCTGGCCGAATCGAGCACGAACGTGAAGTTGATCGGCACGCCAGCATCCGTCCACGACAGAAAGGCCTCACGCACGAGCGCGACGTTGTCGGGGTTCCAGTCGGCGATGTCTGGCGATGATTGAACCCACACGCGTAGTGGAACTCCGTGTCGATCGGGCCAGCGCGCCAACGACGAATCGTGGGCGGTCAGGATGTCACCGATATACGTCCCCGTCGAATACATCTCCAAACGCCGGCGCGACTCGGCGCGCACGTCGGAATTGTTGCTGGCGGCAGCCAGGACCTTTCTCGATGCTAGACCGGGGCGGGCCGATGCAATTGGCGCCGCCGCTGGGCTGGCCTCAGCCGACGAGCCGAAGCTGGTGATGCCGAAGGCGACATTTTGTGAATGGCGCGCTTGGTACGCTTGTACGCCGACGAAAGAAGCAAGAAGCGTCAGTACCGATGCGAAGAGAACGTCTGTGCGCTTCATGCAACTCAACCGGGGTCAGGGGACTTCGAGAAACGCGGTGACGGACGCGAAAAACGCCTCCGGTGCCTCCCAGAACGGCATGTGACCGGCCTCAGGAATCAGCACCAAACGCGAATTGGGCAAAACCGAGACCAGCTCGTGTGCAACGTCGGTCGGCAGCAGATCACGGGCTCCATGCATGACGAGTGTCTGTGTGGCGACGGCACTTACAAGAGTTGTCCAATCGTATCCCTCCCGTCGCAGCCGTGCCGCAATTGTGGCGCCGGTCACACTATCACTCCGCGGAGGCGAGAAAGTTCGACCGAACTCCCGATCGGCAAACCACGCCGGATAGAACGCTCTGGCATAGGCGGAATGGATGGCTGGATCGGCGACCACGAGCGTGTTGGGATCCAAGTGGCTCAGCACAGCACGGTCTGACGGCCCCAACCGTTCGAGCGCCGCGGCATGCAGGGGTGGTAGCCAGGTACTCCGCGGGCCTACCGCGTCTACCAAGACCAGCCGCCGCACGCCTCCCTGATCGCGCTCGGTACCGAGCATCGCAATCCCACCACCCCACGAGTGTCCAAGCACATCCCACGTTCGAAAGCCGAGCGCCACTCGCAGGGCGGCAAGGTCCCCAGCGTCGTGCTCGATGGATGCAGCGCGGATACCGGGTGGTGCTTGGGATTGGCCGCGACCACGCTGGTCATAGAGAATCAGTTGTCGCCGAGCGGCCAAGGGCGAGAGGGCGGGCCAGAGAAGCCGATGGTCAAAGAGTAGGCCGCCATTCACACAGACCAACGGTGGCTGGTCTGCCACTGGAGGCGTCTGAAAGACCGCGATGTCCAAGCCGCGTACCTTGACCGTCTGACGGTGGAGTCGCGGCGATGGCGGTAGGGAACGGCGGAAGGCGACGAATCGCTGGTACGCGGACACCACGCGGGCGGTGAAAGTCTGGTGAGGCCGGTCCAGAGGCGCGTGGACGACGGGCCTAACGAGTCACTCGGCCCTCGAGCACTGCGTCGAGATCGACGGGACCCAAGAAAGGGGGAAGCTGGTCACCGAGCAAGAGGCGGCGCGCCACGTGGGCCACTTGGCCGGCGGCGAACCGAGCCTCGCCGGCCAGCTGCGGATAGCCGCTGTGCGTGTCACCGATGCGCGGGAGCGTCCGTCGAGATCGTTCCGAGATGCCATCCCAACCGCCCACCCATTCCGTAAGGGCCCGCATGAACGCCGCGGGCGTCGGAAAGTGTTCTTTAGGCAGCGGACGCGTCGCGACCACTCCGTGGAACTCGGCGAGTTCGGGGGAGTGGGCGTAGGGCTCGACGCTCAGAAATCCGCGCTCGTCTGCCGCGTACACGACATTCAGCCTCCGCGCGCGAGCCGCCTGTCGCAGGTCAAACTTCACCGCGAGGCTGTCGCACTCTTCGACCAACAAATCCAAGCCGTCGAGAAATGTCTCAATGGTGTTGTCTGCCACGCCTTGGGGCCACACGGTGACGCGAAGGAAGGGATCGATGCGCGCGATGCGACGGGCCACGATCGTGGTCTTGAGCACACCCAGTTCGTCGATACCCGCGTTCAGTCGATTGAGGTTGGAGAGGTCGAGGCGATCAAAGTCGGCAATGACCAAGTGACCACAGAGGTGCTCCTGAGCCAGCGTCACAGCGGCTTCGCCTCCGACAGACAGGCCGATCACGCCGACGGTTCGCGTGCGAAGGCTACGTTGCTCTTCCGCCGTGATCTTGTCGCGATTGCGATCGGTGATGAGATCGAAGTAATCGTCGGCGTCGAGGGTGTGGACTACCTGGGCCAGCCAGGGGAAGTAGACCCACTGTCCGGGAAGTGGTTCGGCGGGTTGGCGAGGAGCGCTGACCCCGGCAACGAAGGACTGCCGCTGCGCGAGACTTCCCGATCCCGGAAAGCGGATGATGGCGAGGTCGGCCAACTGGCGTTCGAACGTATCGATGAGCTGCAGGTGGTGCGCGAGGCAGGCGGCGCGCAACGCGGGCATTTCACCGGACCGTACGGTGAACACGTAGGGTTGCCAGCTCTCGTCAGGCGCAACCGTTGGGTGCACCAGTTGTTCCAGGAAAGACGCCAGGTCTTGCCGGTCGTTCGCCATGGAAGTGATCACAAGGAAAGCTCCCATGTTTGTCCCACGAGATCCGCGCCGAAACTTTGGTGCGGCTCTTCGTGAACGAGCTGGAAGCCGCGTTGTTCGTAGATGCGCCGCGCGGCGTGGAGGATGCTGTTGGTCCACAAGCTCATCGTGTGATAGCCACACCCACGGGCGAAACGCATGCACTCGTCGACCAGCCGTTGGCCGATCCCAAGACCACGCGCCGACGGCTCGACCAACAGCAGACGCAGCTTGCAGACGCCGTCGCGTTCGGGATGCCTCACGAGGAAGACCGAACCCACGTTGTGCCCCTGATGCTCGGCGATCCAGCATCGCTCGCGGCGCTCGTCGAAGTTTTTGCGGAAATCGGCGACGATGCCAGCCACCAGCGCCTCGAAGCGGTTGTCCCAACCGTACTCCTGCCAATACAACGCCCCGTGTCGCTGAACGACCCAACCCAGGTCACCAGGTTCCGGCGAGCGCAGCAGAAAGGAGGTGTCGCGCGGTGCCGACGCATCGGTGCTGGCGATCAATTGTTGCGCCATTCCCAGGGCGTCCAGCAGCTGCAACCTGCGCTGCGGAGTGAGTGGTTCCAACATCCCCGACACGGCGTGCACCGCGCGCCGTTCAAGATCAGCGGCGGCTGAAGCGCCTTGGGAGGTCAGTCGCAGATGTGCACGTCGGGCATCCGCGGGTGACGTCGTGCGTTGCACCAGGCCGGCGCGAATCAGCTTCGCCACAATCCGGGAGACGTAGCCGCCGTCCAAGGCGAGTTCGCGCCGCAAGTCCGAGACGGTGGGGTCCGATCGGTGGGCGAGTTCGTAGATCACGCGGACCTCGGGGAGCGGAAAATCGCTCCCCAGGTGTCCGCGTTCCAAGGCGCCGACCCACCGCGTGTAGAAGCGGTTGAATCGGCGCACCGCCTCCACTTCGTGTTGGGTTGGGGGGCGGAGACTGGTCGAGGTCATGCGAGCACCGAGCCGAGAGATATTAGCCAAAGTCACATAATTACGTGCTAAAGGCAAGTATCTGCTGTGATCCTAGGCCACCCTCTACTGCGAGCGCCTGCTAGGTAGCTTTGCTGCCGTCGCACGATGCGGTCGGTCTCAACCGGCGCCGGCAAAACTTTCGAGCCTGAGGACGTGTCGTGGAGCTTGGCCTCTATTCGTTTGCTGAGATCGGAGCGGGTCCCGGGAGCGCGGGACAGCGTTCCGAGCAGCGGCTGAAAGATCTGCTGGAGGAGATCGAGTTGGCCGATCAGGTCGGCCTGGACGTCTTCGGAGTCGGGGAGCATCACCGGCCGGACTACGTGGTATCGACGCCGGCGGTGGTCCTGGCGGCGGCTGCGGCGCGGACGACGCGCATTCGCCTGACGAGCGCGGTGACCGTATTGTCGTCGGATGATCCCGTGCGCGTCTTCCAAGAATTCTCCACCGTTGACCTGATTTCGCACGGACGCGCGGAGATCATGGCTGGGCGCGGGTCGTTCATCGAATCGTTTCCGTTGTTTGGCTACCGGTTGGATGACTACGACGAGCTTTTCGAGGAGAAGCTCGATCTACTGTTGCAGCTGTTACGGCAAGACCGTGTGACTTGGGCAGGATCCCACCGGGCGCCGTTGCGCGAACAGCCAGTCTATCCGCGTCCACTGCAGGACCCCATCCCGCTCTGGATAGCGGTTGGAGGCACTCCGCAATCCGTCATGCGCGCTGGGCGGCTGGGACTGCCTCTGGCCATTGCGATCATCGGTGGCGCTCCGGCCCGATTTGGCTCCTTCGCCGAGCTGTATCGGCAGGAGTATCAGGGGGCCGGCCACGACGCGTCTCAGCTGCAACTCAGCATCAATTCGCACGGACTGATTGCCGACAACTCGCAAGATGCTGCGGCGATCGCCTTTCCGCCGTTCTTCGAGGTGATGTCCCGGATTGGCCGCGAACGTGGGTGGCCGCCCCCGACGCGCCGCCAATTCGACGCCGAGTGCGCTCCGCATGGGGCGCTGTTAGTCGGAAGCCCGCAACAGGTCATCGACAAGCTGCTGTACGAGCACTCGATCTTTGGATTTACGCGCTTCCTGATTCAGTTCAGCGTCGGTCCGGTGCCGCACGCGGCGGTCATGCGCTCAATCGAGTTGTTCGGCACTCAGGTGGCGCCAGCGATCCGGAGCGCCCTAGGCGCCCAAACCTCCGGAACCCGCGGTCAGCCACCGGGAACCGACGCGACGACGCGCGATATCCGGTAGGTGCGACGGTCGCCAAACGACTATCGACGCTGTCGCTACGCACTGTCGCGCGGCTGACCGTCGGTTGCAACATCGGTCGGTGACGTGTCGGCCGCATCGGCCTCAGGGGCGGCCTTCACATCGCTGGCCAGTGACGCCGCACTGCGGCGGAGGTACAAGATCGAAAGCGGCGGCAATGTCAGACGCACCGAATGCGGTCGACCGTGCATCGACACCGACTCCGCCTCCACTCCGCCATAGTTGCCCCAGCCGGACCCACCGTACTGGGACGCGTCGCTGTTCAGGACCTCCTCCCACCGTCCTCCCTCGGGCGCTCCGATGCGGAAATCGCGCCGGGGAACCGGCGTGAAGTTGCAGACGACGAGGACGGGATCGCGTCGGTTCGGTCCAAACCGCAGAAACGACACCACACTCTCGTCTGCGTCGTTGCAGTCGACCCATTCAAATCCATCCGGCACAAAGTCCTGGGCATGCAGCGCGGGAACCTCGCGGTACGCGCGATTCAGGTCCGCGACCCAACGCTGAATGCCGGCATGCTCCGGCATCTGCAACAGGTGCCAGTCCAGACTGCTGTCGTGGTTCCATTCTCGGTACTGCCCGAACTCAGCGCCCATGAACAGCAGCTTCTTGCCGGACTGTGCCCACTGATAGCCGAGCACGAGGCGTAGGTTGGCCCGGCGCTGCCAGCGATCACCGGACATCTTGTTGATCATCGATCCCTTGCCGTGCACGACTTCGTCGTGAGAGAAGGGGAGGACGTAATTCTCGGAGAAGGCATACATCATCCGGAACGTCACCTTCTGATGATCGTACTTTCGGAAGAGGGGATCCTGCGCGAAGTACTTGAGCGTGTCGTGCATCCAGCCCATGTCCCACTTCATGCCGAACCCCAGACCTCCGACGTACACGGGCCGTGTCACCATGGGCCAAGCGGTCGAGTCCTCAGCGATCGTCTCAGTGTCCGGGTGATCGCGGTAGACGCTCTCGTTCAGCCGGCGGATGAAGTCGATGGCTTCCAAGTTCTCGGCGCCGCCGAACTTGTTGGGAATCCACTCGCCGGCCTTCCGCGAGAAGTCCAGGTGCAACATCGACGCGACCGCGTCCACGCGCAGGCCGTCGGCGTGATATTCCTCCAACCAGAACAGCGCATTGCTGCGGAGGAAGTTCTGCACCTCAAACCGGCCGTAGTTGAAGATGTAGCTGTCCCAGTCTGGCTGGTGTCCCTTCCGCGGGTCGGCATGCTCGTACAGATGCGTGCCGTCGAAATAGGAAAGTCCGTGGGCATCCGTCGGATAGTGCGACGGGACCCAGTCGAGCAGCACCCCGATGCCTCGCTGGTGCAGTAGGTCCACGAAATACTTGAAATCTTGTGGCGTGCCGTAGCGACTGGATGGCGCGAAATATCCCGTGATCTGGTATCCCCACGAGCCGTAAAACGGGTGCTCCATGACGGGGAGCAACTCCACGTGCGTGAATCCCAGCGCTTCCACGTAGTCGGCGAGCCGCGGCGCGAGTTCACGATAGGTCAGAAAGCGATTGCCTTCCTCAGGGACGCGCATCCACGAGCCCAGGTGCACCTCATAGATGGACATTGGTTGGTTCAGCGCGCGGCGCGCCGCTCGTTGCTGCAACCACTCGCTGTCTCCCCACGTGTAGTCGAGGTTCCAAACAATCGACGCCGTTTCCGGAGCCGTCTGTTGGAAGAAGCCGTAGGGATCGGCCTTGTCCACGCGGTAGCCCCCTGTTCGGCCAACCACGAAGAACTTGTAGTGCGCGCCGTGACCGACGCCGGGCAGAAAGATCTCCCAGATGCCTGATTGGCCGTGCAGCCGCATCGGATGCCGATGCTTGCTCCAGCTGTTGAACTCACCCATGAGCGCTACGCTTGCCGCGTTAGGCGCCCAGACGGCGAAGTACGTGCCGGCGACGCCGTCCGCCACATGGGGATGGGCGCCCAGCACGCGGTAGGCTCGGTCGAGCGTCCCTTCGTTGAAGAGATGCAGGACGTTGGGATCCAGCAGGGTGACGTCGTATCGAGCGTCACCTAGAGCGGAGTGGCCGGAAGCAGGCATGGGTGCGTGCTGAGATTCTGTGTCCAGGACCCGTGAACGTACGGCACGCTGTTGCATCCTCGCCAGCGCTGCGTGCGGCCGATCCAACTATTCAGGCGGGTGCAATCGATTCCGGGCCCACGTAGCGTGCTCACGAACGAGCGCATGTTCGTCGTGCTGCGCCCGATCGAGAGCCGGCTCATCGCTGCCGCGCGCGCGATTGCCGATGGCGACCGCAGCGTTGCGGGCCAGGCCCTCGCGGTGCGCGCGCTGCATCGCGGACCCTTGGGTCCGCCGCGCATAGTCCACGCGTACGTCGTCGAGGAACTGCGCCGGATCTACGACCACATTCTCCGGTCGCGGTGCAAGTTCGGTGACCGTTGGCTCCGAGCTGAACTTGACGTTCCAGGGACAGACGTCCTGGCAGATATCGCAGCCATACAGAAGTTCGCCGATGGCCGGACGAAGTGGCTCGGGGATGGCGCCGCGCTGTTCGATGGTCAGGTACGACACGCACAGTCGTGCGTCGAGTTCACGCGGCGCGACGATCGCGCCGGTGGGGCACGCGTCAATGCATCGCGTACAGGTACCACAGTGATCGGCGTCGAAGGGCTGGTCTGGCGGCAGCTCCAACGAAACGAACAGCGAGCCCAGAAAAAAGAACGAGCCCGTGCGAGGGTGAATGAGATTGGTGTTCTTGCCAACCCACCCAAGGCCGGCCTGATGGCCAAGGTCACGTTCGAGGATCGGCGCGGTGTCCACATACGGGCGCGCCGAGATGGAGTGTCCCACTTCGCCTTCCAGCCACCGTTGGAGCTCACGCAGCCGCTGCCGAATCACGTGATGGTAGTCGTCGCCTCGTGCATAGCGGGCAATCGGACCTGGCGGTTGGCGCCCCCCATAATTCATGGCGACTACAATGGCCGACGTGGCACCGGGATGCACCAGGCGCTGATCGTGACGCTGCTCCTGGTACGCGGCCATATACGCCATCTGACCGGCGCGGCCTAACGACAACCACTTCTGGTACTCCGGATATGAGCGGGCCTCACCCAGGGCGGCGATCCCGCACAGATCAAAGCCGAGGGCGTAGGCCTGCGACTTGATGCGACCGGCCAGCGCCGCGGACGCCTCCGCGTTCAGTCCTGGCTGGTTACCCACCGGGCATAACGGATCACGTCTTCTGCTGGAGGCAGCGCGTCCTGCGATCCATACGCGGTGTGCATCCGCCACCGCACGTACTCGCGGTCAGGAAGCGGCAGGAAGGGTGGGCGACGATACCAGTGCCGGGCGCGAAAACGCCACGAGACGCGCAGCAGATCGCGGGCGAGCGTTGGGTGCACGATCGCTCGGCCCAACAAAGTGAGGAAGAGACTGGCCCACGACATGAGTGGAATATGGGCGTTACTTGCTGGCCGCGCGACTCGGGTGCGCAAGACTGTCGGTGCCGAAGTACAAAGCGCCCTGACGATAGAGTCGGTCCGCTGCGCTAAAGTAGGCGACTGCGTCGCGAATGGCTTCACGACCGGCGGAGTCCGGATTCGTCACGCGGGTGAGCGCCTCACTGCCCTTGTCGTAACGATACAAGGTGGTTGCACCTCGCAGCCCGAGCACGGCGACGTAGCTGCCACGCATGAGCGCGATCTCGTTGTTATGTGTCATGAGCGCGCGACCTTCCTGTTCCGGTGTGGCGAAGGCGTCCCGGCCAAAAAACTTCGACTCGTACGAGAGCCCCAGCTGAGCCAGTATGGTTGACGGGAGATCGAGCGCGGACATCATAGTCGGAATTCGCTTGCCCGCTGGGATGACGGAGGGTGCGTAAAACAGGATCGGGATTTCGTAACTCGGAATCGGCAGCTCCGAGGCGCCGTACACGCGCGCGCCGTGATCACCCATCAGGATGAACAGCGTGCTGTCGAACCACGGGTGCGCCTTGGCCTTGCGCATAAAATCGCCTAACGCCCAATCCGCGTACTGCACGGCGTTCACCCGCCAGTGCTTCTCAGGATCGGCGGCTATTCGTCCCGTCGGGTACGTGTAGGGTTTGTGGTTGGAGACGCTGAGGATGAGGTTGAAAAATGGCTTGCCGGACGCGGCCTGTTGATCCATCACGCCCAAGGCATGATTGAATAGAAATTCGTCGGCCACGCCCCACGCCGTGGTGAAGGCGGTGTCGGTGATGTCCTTCTGTTCGATGACGCGTTCCATGCCGTTGTTCCGCATGTACTCACCCATGCCGTCGAACAGGGCGCGTCCGCCGTAGATGAACGTGGTGGAGTAGCCCGCGGCGCGGAGTACCTCCGGCAGCGTGAACAATCCGTGCGACGCCGGCCGTCGCACGATCGAGATGCCGGGAAGGGGAGGTATGGACGACGTGGTCGCCTCCAAGGCGCGGATCGTACGATTACCGGTCGAGTATGCGTTGGCAAAGAGCGTCCCTTCGGTGATCAGCGAGTCGAACCGCGGGGTGAGCGTCGTGTCTCGCGGGTGCAGAGCGCCCACCAGCAGGGATCCCAGCGATTCCTCGAGGACCAGGACGACGTTCAGTCGTCGCGGTGAATTCACGGCCGCTATGCGCCGTCGCGTGGTGCCTGACTGAAGCGACGAGGTATCCAGCTGCGGTTCACTGAGCAGTCGTCGCAACCGCGCACTCTGTTCTTCCACGGGCGCCGTGACGTACCAGCCTTCGTATGGTGCGTCCTGGCCCATGAAGGCGAGCCACCACGTGTAGTAGCCGTTGAGCGCGACTTCGTTGAGTTCACGATCTTCCGAGACGCGAGCCCATTCCGGCCGTACCACGAGCGTCAGTATGCCTAACGCTGCAGTATACACTCCAAGCGTTGCCCAGCGGCGAGGTGCCGGGGTCACGCTCTCGAATGCTTGGGCGAGGGGTTGGCGGATCGCGCGCACGGCCAACGCCGCCATGGCCACGACACCGACCAACACGGGAATGAGGGGATAGCTCTCCCAGATGTTGTTGACGACTTCCGTGGGGTAAATCAGGTAGTCCACGGCCACGAAATTGAAGCGGCCGGTGAATTCATCAAAAAAGAAATACTCGGTGGCGGCGACGAAGATGGCGAAGCCGGCCGAGATGAAGAACCCGGCACGCACCAAGCCGCGATTGATCGGGCGATGAAACCAACGTTCGGTAGTCAGCGCGAGGTACAACACGAAGGGCGCCAGCAGCCACAGGGCGGCGAGCACGTCGTACAGCTCACCGATGGCCAGGGCGTGCATCACTTGCCCGCCCGACGCCGAGTGCTGGGAGCGCCCAAAGGTGAGAATGACCAGTCGCGTAAGGAAAGCGACGATCAACCAGCCGACAAACGCGATACGGACGAGGCGAAAACGCGAGCGACTCACGAGCTTGCAGTAGCGGGAGTTGGAATGAACGGTGTCCGAGCGACCGACGAAGTGTAACCAGTCGCGCGTTGGTTATTGACGCGCGCTTTGGCGAGTGGCGGCCGGCGCACCGCGCGCGAACGCGATGTAGTCCGTGGGGGCGGGCGTTCCTCCGCTGCGTCGCACCAGCAACGACACCTGCCCGCGATGATACGCGCCATGCAGCGCGACGTGCAGCAGGATGTCGTCCAGTGGGGTTGTAAACGACTTTCCGGCCGTATTCACGTACGAGATCGCGGTCTGCAAGTCGTTAGGTGATGCGGCATCCAGCACGGCGCGAAAGCCGGTGATGTTCTCGGCCGCATACCACGCTGCTTCGTCCACCGTGAGCTTCGGCCACACCGCCAGTCGTGGAGACTCCTGCTGGATCCGGGTGAGCCAGATGTGTTCCGCGCCGATGACATGCGCGAAGTACTCGAGTGCGGCTGGGTCCGACCCGGGAGCCGCCTGAAGGCCCGCGATCACTTGATCGTCGGCCCAGGCCATGTGGTCGAACAGGCGGTGAAGGTGCGATGTCATGAAGGGCACCTCGTCGGAGAAGTAGAGACAAACGGGCAGCGACGTTGTATCGCATGGAATATGTTGGGTCGCTCCTCGTCAACGGCTCCAGCCGGTGCGGTGTCGTCGGAGAGGTGCGTTGGGTTGGGGCGGCATGTCGGCGACGGCGCGCGATCGGGGATGGGACAGTGGCCGCGCCGAGCGGGTGGGGTCCGTCGCGGCGCCCCCGGTGCCACCCTCGTGGACGAGAGCCGTCGCGAGGTCATCCTGACGGACAAATGAGGAAAGACCGGCCGTCGACTGAAAGTGAGCTGACGGACTCCTGCGCCACTTGTGGGCCTCGGGGGCGGAGGAGTGCGGGTCATGACGGGGCGACGAAGGGCTGGGAGTGGACGTGCATTGACCGACGCCCGTTGTGCAACGACGTTTGGGCGACGCGCTCCCGGCTCCATGTTGCGCTGCTTCCCTCTCGTCATCTCACCCGATGAAACCAACGCGTAGCTTCCGCGTCGGCGCCGCTTTGGCGCTGGCCGCCTCCGTGCCGTCCGCGCTCCGAGCGCAAGGTTCGGGGATGAATCTGGTGGTCTCACCGACCGTGCACCGCATGGTGGCCCGGGACACGTTGCGTCTGACGGCGCAGCTCGTCGACGGCAGCGGTGCGCCGGTAAAGGGAGCGACCATCCGGTATTTCGCCGGTGGTGGCTCGTTCGAGGCCCATGTGGACTCGACAGGCCTCATCCATTCCGGCGCGGTGGGGCGTGTGCCGGTGGTTGTGTCGGCGCTAGTGCCTGGCAGCCGACCGATCGTGAAGCGCGTGGAAGTCGATATGGTGCCTGGGCCAGCGGCGACCGTCGACATTTCCCCTCGACCGCAGCGGTTGTTGGTTGGTCAGCGGCTTCCGCTTCAGGCGCTGGCGCGATCGGCGGCCGGTGATTCGGCCACGGAGATGATTCGATGGAGTTCGAGTGCACCCGCAGTAGTGAGGGTGGGAGTGGATGGCGTGGCGACGGCACTCGGAGCTGGCAAGGCACGGATTAGCGCGGCAGCGGGATCAGCGAGTGGCAGCGTTGAGGTGAACGTCAGCGCGCTTACTGGCGGCACCATGAGCGTGACGCCATCGAGCGCCAAGGCGCGTCAAGGTGACGTGGTGCGCTTTGTGGCCCAGGTGAAGGACGGGTCGGGTCGCGTCATCGAGGGAATCACGCCGGCGTGGTCGATGTCCCCGGGTCGCGGTGATATTGGAGCTGACGGATCGTTCGTCGGCTATGAGCCGGGGACGTACGCGGTGACGGCCAACGTTGGAAAGATCTCGGCGACGGCGTCGGTCGCGTTGTCGGAGCGGAACGTCCGCAAGAAGCCGACCGTGGTTGGATCGGTATTGCGCACCGCCTTCGTCACGTCCGAGGTCTGGGTTCACCCCAATGGCAAGGTTGCCTACCTGGGCACGCATGCCGGTGGCGATCGCTTTTACGTCATCGACATCAGCGATGCTTCCAAGCCCACGGTCGTTGACTCGGTGACGGACAACTTCCGCGTCGTGAACGACATCATGACCGACGAGAAGGGCGAAATCCTCGTGTTCACCCGGGAGGGAGCCGATAACCGCAAGAACGGGATTGTCATCTGCACGCTGCAGGACCCCCTGCATCCCAAGAAGGTTGCCGATTTCACCACGGACCTAACGAGCGGCGTGCACTCGGCGTTCATCTACACGGATCCCAAGTACGGCCGCCATGTGTACCTCACGAACGACGCGACGGGCGCGGTGCATATCGTGAACATCGACGATCCGGCGAATCCCCGTGAGGCGTCCCGCTGGACGACCAAAGCCGTGGAAGCTGGGCGCATGCTGCATGACATCGACGTGCAGAATGGGTTGCTCTACGGCAGCTGGTGGAATGACGGCCTGGTGATCCTGGACGTCGGCAATGGCGTAAAGGGGGGGACACCATCCAGTCCGAAGCTCGTGTCGCAGTACAAGTACGACCTGGACGCGCTCTACAAGAGCCGTGTGGAGCTGGAAAGTGGCGCCGGTTACATTCGCGGCACCCATACGGCGTGGCGCTACAAGAACTATGTGTTTATCGCCGATGAGGTGTTTGGACCGGAGCAGGTGACGGCAGCGTTAGGCGGTCGAGTGGGGCGTGCGTATGGGCGCCTGCAGGCGATCGACGTGAGCGATATCGAACACCCGAAGTCCGTTGCCTGGTATGAACCAGAGTTCGGGGGCGTGCACAATGTGTGGGTGACCGGTGACACGCTTTACATGGGTGCCTACAACTCCGGCTTCCATGCATTTGACGTGTCGGGAGAGTTGAAGGGCAATCTGCGGGAGCAGGGGCGCGAAATCGCGCACTATCAACCGCAGTCGCCTAACGGCAAGATTCCCAACGCCACCATGACGTGGGGCGTGGTCGTCAAGAACAACTTGGCCTTTGTGAACGACATGAACTCCGGGTTGTGGATCGTTCGACTGGATCCGCGACAGACGGTGGTCCCATGACGTACCGTCGCCTGATGTCGATCATGCGCGCGACGGCGATGGTGCCTGCCGCAACGCTCCTTTCCGCGGCGGTGTTGTCCGCGCAGGCGCCGCGTCTTGTGGTGACGCCGCCAGCGCCGCGCATGGCCGCGGGAGATACACTGCGACTGACCGCGAAGGCTGTCGATGCGTCCGGGCAGCCGCTGCCGAACGTGCAGTATCGTTTTCAGGTCGCCGGAGGGGACAATCAGGCTGGAATCGATTCCACCGGTCTGGTGACAGCCACGGCGCCCGGGACAACCGTCGTTGCGGCTGTCGGGTTGATCGCTGGACAACGGCCTCTGGTACAGCGAGTCACTATTGCGATCGGCCCCGGTCAAGCCACCCGACTGGTGCTTTCGCCGTCGGTATCGCGGTTGGCGGTGGGCCAACGCGTGCGACTGGTAGCGCAGCTCTTTTCGGCAGCGAACGACCCGGCCACCGACGCCATTCGGTGGAGCTCCACCGCCCCCGGCGTGGTGAGCGTCAGCGAACAAGGCGTGCTGACCGCTGTGGCGCCTGGCCGGGCCAGGCTCAACGTGGCAGCCGGCCGCGCCTCGGCAGCGGTTGAGCTGACGGTTGTCCAGGACAATCTGGCGCGGCTCGAGTTGTCGCCGGCCAACGTCGACGCGCGGCAGGGCGACGTGGTTCGTTTCAAGGCCAAGGCGGTCGATCGTTTCGGTAAGCCGGTCGACGGCCTTACTCCCACGTGGTCGATGGCCGGTGGGACGGGGGTCATCGATGGCGACGGCGCCTTCGTTGGCTATGAAGCCGCGACCTACACCATCACCGCCTCAATCGGCAACCGGACTGCTGAGACGTTGGTGAAGCTGGCGGAGCGCGACGTTCGGCGCTCGGCGACGCTCATGGGGTCCATCGTACGCTCGGCGTTCTCCACGTCGGAGGTCTGGGTCCACCCCAACGGCAAGGTGGCCTATCTCGGTACGTTAGGCGACCGCCTGTACACCATCAATATCACGGATCCGACCAAGCCGACCATCGTGGACTCCGTGGTCGCCAATACGCGGCATGTCAACGACATCATGACCTCCGCCGATGGCCGCGTGCTCGTCTTTACGCGCGAAAATGCCGACAACCGCCGGAACGGCATCGTCATCTGTACGCTCGACGACCCGCTGCACCCGAAACCCGTAGCGGAATTCACGGAAGGTGTCACAGCCGGCGTTCACTCCGCCTTCCTCTACACTCAGCCGAAGTACGGAACGCATGTCTACCTCACGAATGACGGCACCGGCGCCGTTCATGTCATCGACATCAACGACCCCAGCCATCCAAAGCAGGTCGCCGTCTGGAAGACACCGCGCGCCGACGCTGGGCGCTATCTGCACGATATCGATGTGCAGGATGGATTGCTCTACGGATCTTGGTGGAACGACGGACTTGTCGTGCTCGACATCGGCAATGGCATGAAGGGCGGATCGCCGTCCAATCCGCAGTTCGTTTCACAATTCAAGTACGATCTTGACCGCCTGTACCGTGACCTGTCGTCGCAGGACCCCGCCGGCTACATCAGGGGCACCCACACCGCGTGGCGGCACGGAAAGTATGTGTTCATTGCCGATGAAGTCTTCGCTCACGCCGACATTCAAAATGTCCTGCAGAAGCGCATTGGACGCGCGTATGGGACGCTACAGGTGATCGACGTCAGCGACATCGCGAACCCGAAGTCAGTGGCCACGTACACGCCGGAGTACGGCGGCGTCCACAATATCTGGGTCGCTGGCGACACCTTATATGTGGGTGCGTACAACGGCGGGTTCCACGCCTTCGACGTGTCCGGCGAGCTGCGTGGCGACCTCAAGGCGCAGGGCAGGGAAATCGCGAACTTCATGACGTGGTCGCCGAACGGAGCGATTCCCAACGCCGCCATGACCTGGGGGGCGGTGGTGAAGGACAATCTGGTCTTTGTGAACGACTTCAACTCGGGCCTGTTCATCCTGAAGCTGGAGCCTCGAAAGCAAGTCGTTCCGTAGCGAACCGAACGCGAGTTAGGATGGCGGCAACGCTTTCGCCCCCCGACGTGACTGACGACGTGCGTAGTTGATCTCCGTCGCCGCACCTCGGGGGGTTGTATGTCCATGCGTTGGATTGTGCTCGCCAGTCTCGCGGTAAACGGCTACCTCCCCGCGCAGGAGACGCTGTCGCGTGCCGCCAACGATCAAGCCTTTGCGGCAGGTGTGGATAGCGCGCTGTCCCGTTTGAGCGAACGGGGATGGTTCTCCGGCACTGTGCTGGTGATGCACGATCGCGCGACCGTGCTGTCTCGTTCGTACGGCTTCGCAGACCGCGTACACCGAGTGCCCAATGGAGCCGAGACGCGATTCAACATCGGTTCCATGAACAAGATGATGACGGCGGTCGCCATCATGCAGCTGGCGGAGGGGGGCAAGATCCGCCTGAGTGAGACCGTCGGGCGATACCTGCCGAACTATCCCAACGCCGCCGTTCGCGACAAGGTGACCCTATCCCAGTTGCTGACGCATACCTCAGGCTTGGGTTCGTACTGGAATGAACGGTTTGAACGCGACAAGTCGCGCATTCAGACTGTGGACGACTACGTCGCGCTCTTTGTCGATGAACCGCTGTTGTTTGAGCCGGGCGCGCACTTTGAGTACAGCAACTCGGGCTTCATTGTCCTTGGCAAGATTGTGGAACAGGTGTCTGGCCAAACCTACGAGTCCTACGTTCGCGAACACATCTTCAAGCCGGCCGGCCTGACCGGCACGGACTTCTCGGCGATCGGCGATTCGCTTCCTACGCGAGCTATCGGGTACGTACCCGAAGAAGACGTGGAGCTGAGTGATGCAGACGTCACCAAGCCGCCGCCGCGCATGGTCGCGAATTGGGCCACACTACCGAATCGTGGTGGGCCAGCGGGCGGCGGCTACACGACAGCGGGAGACCTGGTGCGTTTTGGGGATGCCCTGAACCGAGGAGATCTTCTGGGCCGAGCGTGGGTGGATTCCCTCTGGACGCCGCGCGTCAGCATGCCGCAAATGCCTACGCCGACGTCGTACGGCTACGGTTTCATGGTTCGCGACACGCCGTTAGGCAAGCGCATCGGTCACACCGGCGGGTCACCGGGCGTGGCGACGGCGTTTGACCTATATCCGGAGAGCGGCTACCGCGTCGTGGTCCTGACGAACAGCGATGGACCCGGATTCTTTCGCGCGATGCGCCTGATCGCGGCGACGTTACCCCTGCACAAGGGATCGTCATCCGGTTCGTAGCAAACATGGATAAGAGGCGCTTCCCAGCACGACCCGATGGCCGCCGACCCTCCGTACCAACTCACGATCCACGAATCGCAATGAGGGGCGACGTCCGCGCGGCCCGGCGAGCGGGCAAGTAGGCCGAGGCCGCGGTGGCCACGAACATCAGGACGGCCACACCGATGAAGCTGAGCGCATCCGTCGTGCCCACGCCGTACAA
Source organism: Gemmatimonadaceae bacterium (assembly GCA_046327745.1). Lineage (GTDB taxonomy): Bacteria > Gemmatimonadota > Gemmatimonadetes > Gemmatimonadales > Gemmatimonadaceae > JABAQJ01. The sequence goes on from JAXLXV010000008.1 coordinate 547,356, forward strand.
CAGGGTCCGAAGGAGTCGTGACAAGGCCCATGCCCCGCCGACACCAACGGCGATACCGACGGTTGCCAGGCCAACCCCCGAACGTACCATAAGTCCAATCACCTCCCAACGCCGCGCGCCGAGTGCGACGCGAATGCCGATCTCCCTGGTTCGCTGCGTCGCCAGATACCGCACCACACCGTGCACGCCAATCAGCGCTAACAGCGCGGTGGTCAGGGCAAAGATCGACAGGACCAACATCGCAAAGCGATTGGAAGAAACGGATCGAAGCACGGTACGGCCGAATGACTCAACGCCATACACCGCGAGCTGTGGATCCACACTCGAGATCGCTCGTTGCAGCTCCCGCCCAATCACATCGGTGTTCGCCGTGGTGCGTACGAGGAGCACGCCACTGTTGCTTGGTACCTGTGCGAGCGGGACGTAGATCGCCGGCGGAACGCTCGCGCGAAGACCGTGGATTCGTTCGTCGTGGACGATGCCGACAATCGTGCGGGACGTCCCCCAAAATCGAATTTGCGCACCGAGTGCTTCGGTCGTTGGGAAGAACCGCTTAGCGGTTGTTTCGTTGATCAAGGCGGTTGCGGGCGCGTCGCCGTCGTCTGCCGCGCTGAGCTGGCGCCCCCGCACCAATTTTCCGCCGACCGTCTCGATGTACGTCGGCGAGACCGCTCGCACCGAGATCTCGGGGAAGTCCTTCGCTTCGCCTTCTCGTCCGACGATCGCCCAGGAATTGGTGAATCCCGCATCAAGCGGATGAGCGGCAGCCAAGGCGACCGACTGAACGCCCGCGATCCCTTGCGCGCGTTGCAGCAGGAGCGCGTTGAACTGCTGGATCTCGGGAATCTTGGGCCACTTGGCCATATCACGCGGATAGCGCGACAAGGGAAGCTGATACTCCGCCTTCACGATCTGCGACGCCTGAAAGCCGGGATCGGCGTCCATCAGGTTGCGGAAGGAACGGGTGAGCATGTTCGCGCCGATGGACAACGTGACGGCGAGGGCAACGGCGGCCACCACCAGGAGTTCTCGCGACGACCATCGTGCGGCCGCGGCGTTAGGCGCCGCGGCATCTGCCTTGAGCGCCGGAACGATTGCCAGGCGCCGTGCTTGCCACATGGGAACCAGTCCGCAGGCCAGCCCCACGACCAGGGTTGCCGCCAGCGACAACAGTATGACCCGGCCGTCCACCGATACCTCGCCGATGCGAGGGATGTTCGCGGGCGCCTGGGCCAGCAGCGCCTTCAAGATCACGCCGGCCGCAATCACGCCGACAGCGCCACCAGTCACGCCGAGGACCAACGACTCCACCAACAACTGACGGCCGACGCGGGGCGCCGTGGCGCCTAACGCATTGCGGATCGCGATCTCCCGGCCTCGGCTGGCGCCGCGGGCCAACATGAGATTGGCCACGTTAGCCAGCGCCACCAGGAGCAGTAGTCCTACTGCGGACAGCAGGAGATACAGCAAAGGACGACTGGGCCCGAAGACGACCTCCGGAAGGGCCTCCACATGCACGCCGCGCTCGGCGTTCTCGTTGCGGTAGGTCTGCTCGAGGTCCGAGGCAATGCCCGCCAGCTCCGCCTGCGCCGTAGCGACCGCAGCACCGGGAGCCAGCCGGCCAATGAAGAAGAGCGGATGTGTGGCACGCGGGAACTCGTCGGCGCTGGCCTGCAGCGGCAGCCAGACCCCGGCCTCGCCCTCGCCGGTGTACGGGGCGTGATACGCCGCCAGCTCGTGCACTTGGTCAATACCGACGTCCGTCCCATTCGGCACCACGCCGATGACCTGATAGGCCACGTCGTCCACTCGAATGGTGCGACCGAGGATCTCACGGTCCCCAGCAAATCGTGCACGCCACACCGATTCGCCGAGCATGGCAACGCGTGGGCCACCCACCTTCGTTTCGTTCTCAAGGAAGGCACGCCCAAGCACGGGCCGAGTGCCAGTCATTGAGAAAAAGGACGCGGTGGTGACGATGCCCGTCAGGCGGATCGGCGGGGCGTTGGTCGAGGTGAGCGACATGTCGGCGCCGTAAAGCGCCGTCGAAGACGTGAGGCTCTTTGCCCGATCCTGAAAATCCACAATGTCCGGCCACGAAGCTGGTTCGCGCGTTGTGCCGCTGCGCCGATCGGTCTCCCAGACGACCACCAAACGCGACGGATCGACGAACGGCAAAGGGCGGAAGAGCACGCGATCCACCACGCTGTAGATCGCCGCACTCGCGCCAATCCCCAGCGCCAGCACGGTCACCACTGTCAGCGTAAACCCCGGCGCCCGTCGCATCTGGCGGAACGTGTACGAGACGTCCGCGACCAATTGATCGAGGAGCGCCGTCCCACGCGCCTCACGAATCCGCTCGCGGGTGTCTGCCACCCCCCCAAAGGCCAGACGTGCCTGACGCGCGGCCTCGGGTGCGGGCATGCCGCGATGCTCCAACTGCTGCGCCTGCATCTGCAGATGGAACGCGATTTCCTCTTCGCTCTCGCGGTCGCGACGTTGGCCGTGCAACAGGGCGTCCAGTCGGGCGCGCACTTCACTCCAAGCGCTCATACGTCCCCCGCGGCAAAGTCGAGCACCCAGTTCACCGCCGCGGAATTTCGCGCCCACGCCGCCCGCTCTGCCTCGAGCTGGTGCCGCCCGTCAGCGGTCAATTCGTAGTACCGTGCGCGGCGCGCGTTCTCCGTCGTGCGCCACTCGGACCGGATCCACCCTTTGACCTTCAATCGCTCAAGCGCGGGGTACAACGATCCCTGGTTCACCTGAAGCACGTCACGCGACATCTGCTGAATACGGAGCGTGATGCCCCAGCCATGCAGGGGGGCCAAGGACAGCGTCTTGAGCACCAGAAGCTCCAGGGTGCCCTGAAGCAGGTCGGCGCGGTCAGCCACGATCTTCTCCTCTCGACGGTCGAGAGTAGCTACACCCGTCTACTCTAGACTGTCAAGAGGAACGGGGATAAACCGTTCGCAGCCGCGATGGCGGGTTCGAACGAACGACCAGATCTAGCGCTGCTGCCGAACGGCCTCGCGGTCATGGACCTCAATCGGCTGCGCTGCTCCGGGCCCGAGCATCTTGGAGTAGTAGCGTTGTGACTCACCCACGCGCTCGACCTCAATGGCTACCGCGTCGAGTGCCTGCTCAAGCCGAGTGAAGCGCTCGTCCAGGTCCTTCGTCAGGGTCGGAGCGACATGGCCGCGCCGCACGATGCGGCGTGCAAACGCGATCGAGATGGGCAACACCAGCGCCAATCCTATGAGCCCACCAAACACGATGGCTTCGTCAGGCACGTCGGACCCGCGAGGCATGTCAATCTGAATCGCACCGGGCGCGCCGGCGGTCTGGGCAACCTGTGCATCTGCGTCGGCGATGGCTTTATCCGTGGTCGCAATTCGCTGGTCCAGTTCCGTCAAACGCGCCTCCAACCCAGCCTTGTCGGGCCCCGTCACTTGCCCTTCTCGCAGCCGGCGGGCAATGGCGAGCCGTTTCTCTTCGAGCTGAGACAGCTGCTCACGATAAATCCGCTGCTTGGCGCGGGCCGACTGATAGGCGTCTGCTGTGCTGGTGACTATCTGATCTATCGCCTGTTCGGGACTGATCTGGACTGTCACCGGCGCCCCAGAAGGGGAAGGCGGTACAGGCGGAGTAGGTGTTCGAGCTTGAGGGAGCGGCATAGGGCTCATGGGCGTGTATGGGCTCGTGAAAACCCACCGGGAATACGCACTACGCGCCCCCAGACGTCAACGTTTCGTTCCCCCCCTACGGCACCGGATCGTGCGCTCCGCGCTGAAGCCACACGGCGGGCTCGCGCTGCAATTACCTCCGTCTCAACGGGGACCTCTCTGGCGGGCGATGGCCAACGGTCCGGCCGGGTGAATTGGCCACCTGACCCTGTGGTTTCCGCCGCCGAGGTGACATCCTATGGGGCGCATTTCCAACCTCGCTTCTCTTTTCGAAGGTGCACCCGCATGCCGAATGTTCTGCTGCTTTTGACGGTGCTCGTACAACAACAGACCGCCGCTCCGGCGCCGCAGGGGGCGCCATCGCCGGTCGCCCGACTGGTGGTGTCGCCGGCGAAGCCTGTGATGGAAGCCGGCGATACGCTGCGATTGTCGGCTCAAGCGCTTGACGCCAACGGTCAGCCGGTGCCTAACGCCCGCATTCGGTACGCCTCGCAAGGCGCGAGATTCGAAGGCGCTGTGGACTCCCTGGGTTTGGTGACCTCGGGTGCCACCGGCACCATCCCCGTCGCGGTCGTGGCGTTGGTCCCCGGGTTCCGTCCAATGGTGCAGCGCGTGGAAGTGCAAATGATCGCCGGGCCGGCGGCGCGTATTGAACCCTCGGCCAGCACCCTGCGTCTGGCGCTGGGCCAGCGTTTTCGGCTTGTCGCCAAGGTTCGCTCGCGTACCAATGATGAGCGGTTGGGGGACGTGGTGACCTGGAAATCATCGGCGCCGGCCATTGCTCGCGTCGACAATGACGGCATGGTCAGCGCGTTAGGCGCCGGAAAGGCCACGATGACCGGGACGTCGGGCGCCGCCAGTACCAACGTGGTGGTCGAGGTGGCGCCTGCGGCGGTTGCTACCCTCGAGTTGTCGCCGGCGCGTCAGGAAGCGCGGCAAGGGGATGTGATCCGGTTCAAGGCGACGGCTCGAGACGCCCGTGGACGCGAAGTCGGTGGTCTGGCGACGTCGTGGTCCTTTTCACCGGGCGGGGGGATGATCGAGCAGGACGGCGCCTTCGTGGGATATGAACCTGGCGAGTATGTCGTGACCGCGACGCAGGGGACGCGGGTGGCACAGGCGGTCGTTAGGCTGACCGAACGCGATGTACGCCGACCCATGCAGGTGGTGGGGCGCTTGCCGCGAACGCGATTCACGACGGAGGAAGTCTGGATCCACCCCGATGGAAAGCATGCGTACTTGGGCAGCGGGAGTGGTGGTGATGTGATGTACGCCATCAACATCAGCGACCCATCCAAGCCCGTGGTCACGGACTCGATCATCGCCAACACGCGGCGTGTGAATGACGTCATGACCACTCCCGACGGCAAGTTCCTGGTCTTCACGCGCGAGGGCGCCTCGGACCGAAAGAACGGCATCGTGATCTGCTCGATCGAGGACCCTGAGCACCCCAAAGTCATCAGCGAGTTCACCGATGGCGTGACCTCCGGTGTTCACTCGGCCTTTGTCTTTCAGCAGGAGAAGTACGGCACGCACATCTACCTGACCAACGACGGGACTGGTGCGCTGCACGTCATCGACATCAACGACCCGTACCATCCGAAGGAAGTGGCGCAGTGGAAGACACCCAAGGCCTTTGGCGATGTTGGCCGCACCCTGCATGACATCGACGTGCAGAACGGTTTGTTGTACGGCTCCTGGTGGAATGACGGCGTAGTGATTCTCGATATTGGCAACGGCATCAAGGGTGGTTCGCCGTCGAACCCGCAGTTCGTTTCCCAGTACAAGTACGACCTGAACGCTTTGTACAAGGATGTGGAGCAGACCGGTGGACCTGGCTTTATTCGCGGCACGCACACGGCTTGGCGGCACAAGAACTACGTCTTCATTGCTGACGAAGTCTTCCCGGCCAGCGGGGTCAAAGGGGCCAAAGATGCAGCTGCCGGGCGAGCCTACGGTCGTTTGCAGGTGCTGGACGTGAGCGATCTTGAGCATCCCAAGCCAGTCGCGTACTACGAGCCGGAGTACGGCGGTGTGCACAACGTATGGGTGGCCGGTGACACGCTCTATATGGGCGCCTACAACGCCGGCTTCCGGGCGTTCGACATTTCAGGCGACCTGCGTGGTGACTTGCGGGCACAGGGTCGCGAGATTGGCCACGTGAACACCGCGGACATGGATGGGCGCGTGCAGAATGCAGCCATGACGTGGGGTGTGGTGGTGAAAAACGGCCTGGCCTACGTCAACGACATGTACAACGGCCTCTGGATCGTGAGGATCGAGCCCAAGCCACAGGTTGTACCCTAACGAGCGAACCGACGCTCACCCATGGTACCACAAGCAAACGGCCGCGCCCCTTGGGACGCGGCCGTTTGCCATGACAGGCGGTGTCGCTATTTGCCGTCTTTCGTGATGATGAGGATCGCTCCCTCCGTATATCCCGTGCCCCATTGTGTGGTGGCATCTGACGGGCTGACGTACCGAATCTCCTTGATTCGTTCGGAGGAAATATTCGACAACTGGTCCGGAAAGCCGTAGCGCGCGTTGTCGACGCGGACCACGATCTCGCCAGCTTCACCCTTGTCTGTGGATGAGCCAAGGCGCCGCTGCAACATGCGCGGGCGAAGTCGCTGAATGGCCTCGAGGGCGTTGCCGACCTTGGCGTACTCGATCTCTTCCTGCGTGATCCGATTGGCGCCACCGGACTTCGGTTTCTCCGGCTTGGCGTCCTGTGCTCCAGCAGTGCCCGCGATCAGCAGCAGACTGCTCATGACCAAAAACCAGCGCTTCATTGATGTCCTCCTGGATCGGTGCGGATGGGGCCGTGTGGGGGGAGGTCGTCTCAGATCACGGCACGTGGTCGCTCGCGTGCGCCCTGCACGCTACTAAAGAAACGGCACGCCGTCGAGCGCTTTCGGCAAGGACAAGCCAAGCGCGAGCAAGGCGGAGGGCATGACATCCACCGTGCGTCGGGGTCGTCGCGCCGTGGCGTGATTGGTCAGCAGGGGGACCAACATATGCTCGCGGTGCAGCGCCCCGTGGGCGGAAACGTGCGGAATCGGTTCATATCGCTGTCGTAGGTCCCAGTCGCGCTTGGCCGAAACAATGACCTCGCTGGCGCGCGCGGAGCCGGCGAGGTTAGCGATCTGGACGATGGCATCCGGATAGTCGGATGCCTCCGCGGCCTGAAAGGCCTCCGCATCGCACACGCCTTCTACCGCTCCCAGTCCCAGCGGATCCCCTGAATCCGGACGGTAGCTGTAGCGGTCGCCCGTCCGCAGGATGCGCGCCCGCGCCCCGCTGTGCGACCTGATCTCGCACTCGGCCGGCGAATGGGTGAGTACCACGAGATCGACGGACGGTCGGGCCAGCAGGTTCTGCACAACGGGCTCCCACCGTGCCTGGAGGTCGGGCCAATATGGCCTCACGCGACGGTCGAGCTCGAGGTACAGATGCGCCATCGCATTGCCGGAGGGCATGACCGCGATGTCCGCGCCGCCGTTCATCACCCACGGATGCGCCCGAGTCGTTAGGCCCAAGGATCGCGCCCAGTCGGCCAGGTCGTCGTGCTGCGCGACGCGCGAGTGGCCGTGGTCACTCACGATCCAGAGCTCCATCTCGTTCCACTGTCCCTGTCGCTCGGCATCGCGGCGGATTTCGGCTGCGCAATCATCCACGATGCGGAGCGCGTCGACCACCACCGGTGCGTCGTGCCCACAGGCGTGCGATGTCTTGTCCACGCCCGTGAAGGCGGCAAAAGTGAACGCCGGACGTTCCTTGCGAAGTCGGCGCACGACCTTTCCTGCCATGCCGCGATCGATCTCCAACCACCCGGACAGGTCCCCGCGAAAGTGCGTGACCGCGGCACGCAAGGCGAATCCGGCCCCCCGACCGACGCGTGCCGTGCGCGGAAGTCCCCGGCGGATCATGCTCAGTGCGCCTAACGAGCTTGGTGCCAACTCAAAGATCGTCGCCGCGTTCGGATCCAAGTCGCGGTCGAGCAGTCGCATCTCCGCGCCGACATACGAGCGTGAGCCGCCAAGGAAGGTGCGCGCGGCACGGGTGCGATCGAACCAGCGCAGTCCGGGCAGACCGATGGGCCCTGGAAATCGGCCGACAAGAAACGGCGCGTACGCCACGCCGGTCACCGAGGGGAATGACGCCGTGACGGTGGCAAGTTTCCCCTCGCTCGCGAGGGCTGCCATGGCCGGAAGGTCGCCACGTGCGATGGCTGCCGCGAGCGTATCGGGACGCGCGCCATCGGCGACGAGAATGACGACGGAACGCAGGGTGAGTGACGGCGAAGGGTTGAGACGGAAAGTAAGCACGGGCAACCCGGTAGATAGGGGGACAGGATTCGCATCACTCGCTAGCGCATCACGGCGGGCGCCAGATAAACTCATGCACGCTGCTCCGCGAACTTCCTCTGTCCCTCCGCACCATGCCAAAAGGCAAGAAGCCGGTCGACGAATCGCCCGAAGACGACGCGCCGACCGAGGAAGAGCGTGAGCCGGGTCCGGGCGACATGCGGTCCGCGCGCGGACGCCGCGTAGACCCGGAGCGACGCGCGGCGGCGGAAAAACAGGCGGTGGACTTCCTGCGTGAGCGAACCGAGACCGGGCACATCGCCGCAGGTCGCATGCCCCCCTCCAAACAGTCCGAGGCCAGGACGAGTGGGGCGCATCGAGCCATCGACACCTCGATCCGCGATTTTCTTCCCTTGACGGAAGACGCCAAGCTGCTGCAGGCGCCAGGCCCGCGCGACGACTTCACCCGAACAGACCCATGGCGCGTGCTTCGCATCATGGGCGAATTCATCGAAGGGTTCGACGTCCTCGCCGATGTCGACAAGGGCGTCACTATTTTCGGTTCGGCCCGCACGGGACCCGATGACCCCATGTATCAGGCGGCGCAGGAAACGGCGCGACTGTTGGCCCAAGCCGGATTTGCGGTGCTGACCGGTGCGGGTCCTGGTATCATGGAAGCCGCCAACAAAGGGGCGCAGACGGCCGGAGGACGTTCCATCGGCTGCAACATCGAACTCCCCTTTGAACAGGGAGCAAATCCGTACGTCGACACGCTTATCAACTTCCGGTACTTCTTTGTCCGGAAGACCATGTTCATCAAGTACTCCAACGCGTTCATCATCTTTCCCGGTGGCTTCGGAACGCTGGATGAACTCTTCGAAGCCCTCACGCTGATCCAAACTGGCAAGATCTACCAATTCCCAGTCATCCTGTTTGGACGACACTACTGGGCGGCACTGGTCCGATGGCTGCACGCACGCGTCCTAGGTGAACGCAAGATTTCCCCTGGAGATCTTGATCTTGTGTTGCTGACGGACGACCCGCGCGAGGCTGCGGACGCCGTGATCGAGGCGTACACGTCACAACTGAAAGCGGCCAAGCGGCCACGAGGAGATGTCTGATGACGGCACGTAAGCAGGGGAAAGGGAAAGGCAGTGCGAAGGGCGAGGCAGCAAAGGGACGCTCGCTGGGACTGAAGGCGTCCCGCGTTGGCATGACGGTCAGTCGCTCCAATGCGTCTGGTCCCAAGGCGGACCAGAAGAAGGCGGCCGAGGCGCGCGAAAAAAGCGGCGTCTCGCACCTGCAACGTCCAACGTCCAAGTACCTGCGTGGTGCACGCATTGACCCGCGCCGCATTGATGGCAAGGAACGGACGGTCGATCTGGTGGAAGGAACCTTCCTCGCTTACAACGCCGGTCGTTTACGCGAAGCGTGCCAGTTGCTGGTCGAGAAGATCCTTGACGCGGACGTCACGGTTGGACTCACGATGACGGGGGCCCTGACGCCGGCTGGACTCGGCATGTCTGCGGTGATTCCACTGATCGAAGCGGGATTTGTCGACTGGATCATCTCCACCGGCGCCAACTTGTATCACGACACGCACTTTGGGTTGGGGCTGTCGATGCATCGTGGAAACACGCAGATCTCCGACATCGCGTTGCGTGACGAAGGGGTCGTTCGCATCTACGACATCTTCTTCGACTACGACGTCCTGTTGTCCACCGACGCGTTCTTCCGCACGATCGTGCAGGGGAAGGAATTCCAGCGCTCGATGTCCAGTGCAGAGTTTCACTATCTCTGCGGCAAGTATGTCCGCGAGCGTGAACGGTTGCTCGGCATCGGCGAGAAATCGCTGCTGTCAGCCGCCTATCGCTGTGACGTCCCGATCTACACGTCATCACCCGGCGACTCCTCGATCGGCATGAACGTGGCGGCGCTCACGCTGGACGGTAACAAGTGCGTCATTGACCCCAACGCTGACGTCAACGAGACGGCTTCCATTGTGCTAGATGCCAAGCGTGGCGGAGGGAAGAGCGCCATTTGGATCTTGGGGGGTGGCAGTCCAAAGAACTTCGCGTTGCAGACGGAACCACAGATTCAGGAAGTGTTAGGCATCGACGAGAAGGGGCACGACTACTTCCTGCAGGTCACCGATGCGCGGCCCGACACTGGGGGACTCTCCGGTGCGACTCCCGCCGAGGCGGTGAGCTGGGGCAAGATCGATCCTGATCGCCTGCCCGATGCGGTGGTCGCCTACCTCGATTCCACCGTAGCGCTGCCGATTCTCGCATCGTACGCGTTGGCCAAGAGAAACAAGCGGCCGCTCCGCCGTCTGTATCAGCGCCGCAGTGCCATGCTCGACCGTCTGCGTGCCGAGTACGTCCGGACCAGGTAGAGCATGCGCTGGCGGAAAGGGCGATGGGCGCGTCGATGTGCCCGATGGACGCTGACTGGCGTGATGCCGTTGTTGGCGGCTGGCCCAGCGGCGATGGCGCAGACGCCACCGAGCACGACGCCCGAAGTCTTTCGGAAGTACGGCGAACGGGTGGTGAAGGTCCAAGTGGTCGAGTCATCATCCGCAGCGAAGTCGACGGTCGGCTCGGCGTTCTTTGTCACGCCCCAAGGCCACCTCATCACGAACTTCCACGTGATCTCTCAGCTGGTGCATGCGCCGGCGCGCTATCGCGTCGAATGGGTGGACGGTCGCGGGGCGGCACACAAGGCGCAGATCGTGACGATCGATGTCGTGAACGACCTGGCCGTCCTTCGCACCGATACCACGGTGGGATCGTGGTTTGACCTGCAGCCGTTGGACCTGCAGAAGGGCACGCGTCTGTTTTCGCTCGGCAACCCGCACGACCTGGGACTGAGCATTGTCGAAGGCACGTACAATGGGCTGCTGGAACACACATTGTACGCCAAGATTCACCTCACGGCCCCGATCAATCCCGGCATGAGTGGTGGGCCGACCGTCACCGATGCGGGCCGCGTGGTCGGAGTAAACGTGTCCACGGCCGGCGAGGAGGTGTCGTTTCTCGTACCAGCGGAGCGCGTGCGCGTCTTGCTGTCCACGGCGTTGTCCGCGGGGTTCACCACCCCCAAGGACTTGCTGGGCGAGGCCGGACGACAGATCTCGGCCAACCAGGAGATCTACCTGCGTGGGATGTTCGCCGACTCGACCCGAACGGTGCGTCTGGGACCGTTTGTGGTGCCGACGGAGCCGGAGGCTTTCTTCAAGTGCTGGGCGGATGCCGACGACCAGAAAGACAGGCCGTTCACCGTCAGCTACCACACTTGCTCCACCGATGACAACCTGTTCCTGTCCGCGGAGCAGTCGTCGGGGATCGTGGACCTCACGCACCAGCTGATCACCACTCGGGAACTGTCGCGTCCTCGCTTCTATGCCGCGTATCAGGCGGAATTTCAACAGTCGTTCGCCTTCGATGAGTCGAGCTCCGAGGAGGTCACCTCGTATCGCTGCTCCACACGGAATGTGCGAACGGCCACGGTGACGTTGCGTGCCGTCATTTGCATGCGCCGCTATCGCAAGTTGGCGGGACTGTACGACGCGATCGTGAAATTGGCGACGCTAGGACCGGCGGACGCGGGATTGGTCACGACGCTGACGCTCTCCGGCGTCTCAGCGGCCAACGTGGAGCGACTGTCAAAGCTGCTGCTGCGGAGCATCGTATGGCGCCACTAAGAGTGATTGAGACGCGCGATCCGCGAGGGCACCTGTTGGCTCGCACGCGAATCGATCAGTTACCTGCCACCATCGGTCGCGCCTTTGACAACGATGTGATCATTGACGATGCCTACGTCTCGCCGCACCACGCGCGACTGGTGCAGGATGAACTGGGCCAGTTGTGGGCGGAAGATGTCGGCAGCACCAACGGATTGCGTCGCACGTCGCACGCCTCGCGAGAATCTCGCATCCTGCTGCGCTCGGGGGCGTCGCTGGTGGTTGGTCACACCACGGTGCGGGTCTTCGCCGGTGATCACCAGGTGCCGGAGGCACTGACGGATCAGCGGACCGGCTTGCCGGTGGTGCAGCTGTTTGCTGACCGTCGAGCCGTCGTATGGGCGGCCGCCGTGTGCGCCGGCTTCTTTTGCTTGCGCAGCTATTTGGGGAACACGACGCGAGATCCCATTGAAGATGTCCTGCCCACGGCGATCGGTGTCCTGCTGGTCTGCGCCATGTGGGCCGGCTTCTGGTCGTTGATTGGCCGCATCACGCACGCCGGGCAGCGCTTTGCTTCGCACTTTGGCTGGGCCTGCGTCGGCGCCGTTGGCTTGACGCTCGCCATGACCATCATCAGCTGGTTCGAATTCGCCTTTCCGTCAGGTGAGACACTCAGCGTGCTGCTGGGATTGTGCCTGGCCGCCCTGTTCACGGTGTTTATCGCTGGTCACATGACGCTCTCGTCAGCACTGGCACCGGCGCAGGCCATTCGGCGACTGGCGGTAGGGTTTGGTGCCACCGCGGCCGTGCTGGCTTTGCTCACGTACACATCGCATGACCGTTTCTCACCATCACCGGAATATCCCACGGCGGTGGTTCCCATCCCGACACCGCTGCTCAGCAGCGTCGATGTCGATGCGTTCGCGGCGCAGGCATTGAAGCTTCAGGCCGATGTGGACGAACTGGCGAAGAAGCGCGAACGAGAAGCGCTTTTGCCCAATCCGATGAAGGGGCTGTAACGACGCCGACAGCGAGCCTAACGATTGGCCCGTGAGATCGTTTTGCGGGTGTAAATGTTCACCGATCCTGATGGCGATCCATTGATGATGAATCCCTCGTTCGGGCGCAGGAGCACGATGCTCTCGATATCGAGCGGGGAGATCTCGACATCGGTTCCCGAGACCGATACCCCGTCAATGAAGATCTGGGCGCAGCCACTCTGCACCTGCACCTTGTAGCACACGGGGTTGTTGCCGTCGTCGAGAATCCACACCCCAGGCACCGCGGCGCGACGAATGAAGTCGCCGATCTTCTGGGCCGACACTCGCGTGGAGTCGATGAACTCTGGTGTGAGATAGCGCTTGCCCAACGATCGCACGTCCAGCCCCGTCGTGCGCTTCACCTCGTCGCGGACCACGATTTCCACGGGGCGCAGCAAACGCGTGAAGGCCACGATGATCGTGTCCCGCTTGTCCTGACCTGCGATGAGGGTGAAGTACGGCGTTCGCTCCGGTGAGTATCCCAAACGTCGGATGCTGAGCGCGTAGCGCCCCGGCTCCCCAGCGTGCAGGACAAACTCGCCGCGTGTGTTGGTTCGCGCCGTATCCGCTGCGTAGCCTCGGGGGGTAACCAGAAAGAGACGCGCGTCCGGCACGGGGTTCCGCTCCGTCGTGAGCAAGATGCCGGTGAACGTCTGCGCACCCACTGGTGCGGCAAACCCAAGAAAGGCAAGGAAGAGGAGACGGCGCATGACGAGTATCGTGGGCGAGGCGAACGGTAAGGACAAGCACTTTGGGACGAAAAACAACTCGAACAGCTGGCGACGCTAACGTGGAGGCCGCCCCCGCCTCACGGCGGCGACGAAGTTCAGTTGCGAGTAATCTCCAAAGGACATCGCTCCCCACAGGTCAAACTTTGCCAACATCCGGCGCGCAATTTCGCGATCCGGAAGTCCGGCGTCGATGTGGTCATCAATACGGCCAATCGTCGATGCCAGCCAGTCCGCTTTAGCCAGCAACGCCTTGACCGGGTCCTTCACCAAACCGCGATGCGCGTCGAACATCCGGCTTGGCACCCACGACGCCGCGGTGAGCAGGCTCTGCACGATGCGCCGTGGGTCCTCGTACGAATGCGCGACGGAGACTTTCACGCCGATGAACAGGTCCGCCGAAAAGAGGGTGCCGGTAGATGGATCCCAGACCACGTGGTGGTCCTCGGAGTGCCCGGGGGTGGGTCGCAGCTCCAGATCGTTAGGCGCGAAAGCGGTGACCGGTGACCGCAGGGGTGGCGGTGCTCCCCACGTCTGTCGCCGATACAGGCCGACGGCAAGCGGCGCCGCCAAGGCCCCCGCGGTGGCAACCGGCATGCCGAGCGGTATCCCGTGCGACGCCAGCAGCTCAGCGTTACCGGCGTGGTCCTCGTGCCGATGCGTGATCAGCACCCCCCGAGGGCGCTGAGCGGTGAGCAGATCGCGGACGGCGGGGGCGGCACGTGGAAACCCCGTATCGATCCAGACTCCGCGAAGCTCGAAAATGCTCACCGACAGCTTCACCACACGATTGCGCCAGCCGGCGAACTCGTATCGGGTTACGTCCCCGTGTTGTTCCGTGCGAATCACTCCGAGAATCCTAGTGCCCGGCCGCCCCGACGAGAATTGAAATCATGGCCCCGCACCACTATGTTCAGGGAGCAAAAGCGCCCGGCCACACTCGGCCGGGCGCTCCCCTTTTGTGCAGGTCCATCGATGCTCGAAGCCCTCAAGCAAAAGCTCGGCGAAGAAGTCGAGAAGCTCCAGCACGAGCTCAACGTCGTGCTCCCAAACGAGATCCGTAAGGCCGTCGAGCTCGGCGACCTGAGGGAGAACTCGGAGTATAAGGCGGCCCTCGAACGACAACAGTTTGTTCAGGCGCGCTTAGGGCAACTTCGTCAACGCCTCTCGAAACTGTCGTCCATCGACATGGCGCAAATTCCATTGGACCGCGTGGGACTGGGGTCGAAAGTGGTGGTGCAGTGTCAGGATACAAACGCCGTAGAGACGTATACACTCGTCTTTGGCGACAGCGATAATTTCGACGAGGGTCACGTCACCATGTCGTCACCCATCGGCCGCGCGCTCGTGAACAAGACCGTCGGCGAAGTGGCGTTCTTGAAGCTGCCCGCGAGAACCCGTCGGTTGAAGATCGTTGAGCTGGTTACGATCCACGAGAGCTAGTCAGGTCCGCCGGCGCGGATTCAGGATCGACGTCGTCATTTGAGAGCTCATCCGCTGTCACGGACTTGCACGTGAAGACCGGGGCTGGCCGCGACAAGTGGAGCGAGCGGTATCGAGAAGCGAGCTCGCAGGTCAGGGCACCGTCGGACTGGGTACTTCAGGCGGCGCGCCAGATTCCGGCAGGCGCAACCATCGTTGACCTGGCGGGAGGCCTGGGACGCCACGCCTGTCCCCTGGCGACGAGCGGGCGATCGGTGGTGCTGATCGACTTCATTCCGGAAGCCCTTCTGCTTGCACGACGAACAACTCCCAGCTTGAACACGGTGGCGGCGGACCTGTGGGCGCTTCCACTTGCCAATGAGACGGTGGATGCGCTCATCGTCGTGAATTTTCTTGAGCGCGAGCTCTTCCCGATGCTCCAACGCGTGCTCAGACCGGGCGGGTTCATGGTGTACGAGACCTTCACCCTCGACCATCCCGTGCTCTTCGGTGGGGGTGATACGCGCGGCCCTCGCTCTCCTGACCACCTGCTGGCCCCGGGAGAGCTGCGAACGCTCGTGCGCCCCATGGAAATCCTGCAGTACAGAGAGGGCATCGTGGACGACGCTGCTGGAAAGCGCGCCTGCGCGAGCGTGCTCGCGCGGAAATCGTGAGCCAAGTACGCAGTGACATCGACTTCGGTGGAATTCCCACTCCCCTCGCCGGGCATCTCTCGTAGCTTTCGCGCATGCCAAGATACGGAAACGGCCGACGCGTGGCCGTCGTGGCCGGTGTCCGAACGCCGTTCGCCAAAGCAGGGACTGTATTTCGGTCGCTGACCGCGATCGATCTTGGGCGGGCGTGCGTGGCGGAGTTGATGCAGCGCTCAAATGTGCCGGCGGGCGAAGTGGAGTTGCTCGTCTTCGGCACTGTCGTCCCTGCGGTTCAGGCGCCGAATATCGCGCGCGAGGTTTCGCTCATACCGCACCTGCCCAAGGGCGTGCAGGCGTTCACCGTCGGCCGTGCCTGTGCCTCGGCAAATCAGGCCATCACGGACGCGGCGGATCAGATCGTTCTCGGGCACGCGGATGTTGCCATTGCTGGCGGGGCGGAGTGTCTCTCGAATGTTCCGATCCTGCACTCGCGCGGTTTCTCGGACGCTCTAGTGGCGGCGTCCAAGGCCAAGACGTTAGGCGGCCGCGTTCAGGCCCTGTCGAAGATCCGCCCCAAGGATCTGGTTCCCGTGACGCCAGCGATCGCCGAGCCGACGACTGGCGAAACCATGGGACAGTCCGCGGAAAAGATGGCCAAGATCAATGGCATCTCCCGTGAAGAGCAGGACCAATTTGCCCTGAGATCGCACCGTCTGGCTGCCGCCGGCACCAACGACGGACGGTTGACGGCCGAAGTGCACCCGTTTTGGGTGCCACCCCGCTTCGACACGTGCGTGACCACGGACAACGGAGTTCGGGCCGACACAGATATCGAGCAGTTGCGCGCACTTCGCCCGGTGTTCGACAAGCGATACGGGTCCGTGACAGCAGGGAATGCCTCGCCTCTCACCGATGGGGCTGCGGCCGTGCTGCTGATGAGCGAGGAGCGCGCCCGCAGTCTGGGTTACGCCCCACTCGGATTCATTCGTTCGTACGCGTACGCCGCGCTCGATCCCGGTGAGCAGCTGTTGCAGGCGCCGGTGCTGGCGGCTCCGGTCGCGCTGGCGCGTGCTGGGCTGACACTTGAGCAGATGGACCTGGTCGAGATGCACGAGGCCTTTGCCGCCCAGGTCCTATCGAACTTGAAGGGACTGACGTCCCACGAGTGGGCGGCTCGCGCCGGATTCTCCCGGCCGGTGGGCGAGGTGGACCGCGCCAAGCTGAACGTGATGGGCGGGTCAATCGCGATTGGTCATCCCTTTGGCGCTACCGGCGCGCGTATCGTGACCACGCTGCTCAATGAACTCGCGCGACGCGGCGGCAACTTTGGCTTACTAACGGTGTGCGCTGCCGGAGGCATGGGATGTGCCATGGTGCTGGAACGTGAGTAACCGCGTCTCATGCGATGGTTGCGGCTGTCGGAAGGCCATCCGTGACGGAAGGGAGCACCGATAGCATGCCAGCCCTTGACCTGACGATTGAGAACGGCGTGGCCATTCTCACCCTCGACGTCCCCGGTGAGAGTGTCAACATCATTTCACGCACGGTTAAGGACGAGCTACGCAAGGCGTTCGATGACCTCGACCGCCGGACCGACGTCCGCGCCGCTGTCCTGATGTCGGGGAAGGATTCCTTCATCGCCGGCGCTGATATCGAGGAGTTTCTCCAATGGAAGACGGCCGCTGACGCCGAGGCGGCGAGTCGCGAGGGGCACGGCTTGCTGGATCGTCTGGAGCACTTGCGGACGCCGGTCGTTGCAGCTGTACACGGCGCCTGCATGGGGGGCGGCACGGAAGCCATTCTGGCCTGCGCCTATCGCATTGCCACCGACCATCCCAAGACCGTCATCGCACTACCCGAGGTTCAGATCGGGCTGCTGCCGGGCGCCGGAGGCACCCAGCGCCTGCCGCGCACCGTGGGACTTCAGGCGGCGTTGGACATGATCCTGACCGGCAAGAACATCAAGGCGAGAAAGGCCGCGCAGATCGGACTGGTGCACGAGTTGGTGCACCCCGCCATCCTACGATCGATCGCGATCGAACGTGCGGTGCAGCTGGCAGAAGGACGTATTCCGCGGAACCCCCCTGCGCGCCACCACTCGGCGAAGAACATCCTGCTGGATGACAATCCAGTTGGGAGGGCCGTGGTCTTTCGACAGGCGCGCGAGCAGACCCTCGCGCGGACAAAGGGAAAGTATCCGGCCCCGCTGCTGGCGATCGACGCCATCGCTGCTGGTTACCAGGGCGAGGAGCGGGGCTATCGAGAAGAGGCCCGGTTGTTCGGCGAACTCGCCATGACGCCGGTGTGCCGCGAACTCATCTTTCTCTTCTTCGCCACCACGGCCCTCAAGAAGGACCCCGGCACGCCGGAGCCCGTCCCTGCGCCGCACCCAGTGAAGAAAGCAGCCATACTCGGCGCCGGCTTCATGGGAGCGGGCATTGCCGCCGTGGCTGTACAACAGGGCACGATCGTCCGGCTGAAGGACGCATCGCTTGAGCGTGTTGGAGCTGGACTGTCTGCCATCCGCGACGTGCTGAAGGACCGACTGACCAAGCGCCAAATCAGCCGCCAGCAGTTTGACGACATGTTGTTGCAGGCAGGTGGAACGATCGACTATTCCGGCTTTGGCGGTTGCGATCTGGTCATCGAGGCCGTGTTCGAGGACCTCGCCGTCAAGCACAACGTGCTGCGGGAGGTTGAACCTCTCCTGCCGCCGCACGCGATCTTTGCCTCCAACACCAGCACCATTCCGATCGCTCGAATTGCCGAAGCCGCGCAGCGACCTTCCCGCGTCCTCGGCATGCATTTCTTCTCTCCCGTTCACAAGATGCCGCTGCTGGAGGTCATCGTCACGCCGCTGACGTCCGCAGAAGCGATCGTGACGGCCGTGGCCTACGGGCGCGCGTTAGGGAAGACGGTCATTGTCGTGAACGACGCGCCTGGATTTTACGTCAACCGGATTCTCGCGCCGTATCTGAACGAAGCGGGACGCCTGCTCGACACTGGGGCGTCTGTTGATGCCGTTGACCGAGCCCTGGTCGACTTCGGATTTCCCGTCGGACCGATCACGCTACTGGACGAGGTCGGGTTGGATATCGCGGGCAAGTCCGGCGCCATCTTCGTGGAGGCTTTTGGCGAGCGACTGTCGCCGTCGCAATCGCTGCGGCGCGTTGTGGAGTCAGGCCGCCTGGGGCGAAAGGGGAAAAAGGGGTTCTATCAGTACGACGAAGCCGGGAAGAAGGGCGGGGTGGACCCCACCGTCTATGAACTCCTTCCGACAGGCGCCCAACGCGCGGAAGTTGCGGCTGACGAAATTCAGCGCCGCTGCACGCTGGCCATGGCCAATGAAGCCGTACGCTGCCTGGAGGAGGGCATTATCCAGTCGCCGCGAGATGGCGATGTGGGGGCCGTCTTCGGCATCGGCTATCCACCCTTCCGAGGTGGACCCTTCCGTTTCCTCGATGCACTCGGCGCGTCGAGGGCAGTCGAGCAACTCGAGGAGCTGAATTTCCGCCATTCGCCCCGGTTTGCGCCGTGTGATCTCTTGCTGCGGATGGCGTCAAAGAGTGAGAGGTTTTATCCGTCGAGCGGGCGACCGGTCTGACGTATTCGCTCGTGTGATCGAGGTCACACAAGCCTAACGACTTCAACGTTCGGTGCTTTGCGGTCTCGACCTGATGCGGGGCTGACCGCACATTGTTTCGAGGCGACCAGCGTGACGAGGGGTCTGGCGATAAAATTCGTCGCTCTCGGGCGCCTTTTCGGCCGTCGTGGCCCTGCGCAGCCGTGCCCGAGTCGGCCGAAGGGGAATTTCTCTAACTCCATGAACAATAAGGAGTTATCTGAGCTGCCGCGCACGCGTGAGGATCTTCGTATTTCGAGACGTTGACGGATGACTGTGAACCGGGGTCTACCAATTCAGCAGGATGGCGATGCCGCGGTTGTGGCCCGCGTGGTCGGTGGAGACACCGCTGCGTATGCCATTCTCGTGGCGAGGTACCGGGCACAGTTCGCGCGTTACGCAGTACGAATGCTCGGGAGCCGGGAGGATGCGGAAGAGGCGTTGCAGGATGCCTTTATCCGGGCCTACCGATCGCTGGCGAAGTGCGACGATCCAGAGCGATTTGGCTCTTGGCTCTTTCGTATCCTCGCCAATCGCTGTCGGACAACCGGTACGCGTCGGGGGCGTCGCGAAAAGACGTTTGTGCGCGACGAGGTCGCGCTCCTCGACGCGTCTGAAGAGCATCCCGCGGAACGGGATGCGTGGCGGGAGGAGATCGATCGAGCGCTGCTCATGCTGGACGATGACCAGCGCGAGGCCTTTCTCTTGAAGCACGTGGAAGAGTTGGGGTACGATGAAATGGCCGCACTCACGGGCGTTGGAGTGTCCGCGCTCAAGATGCGGGTGAAAAGAGCCTGTGAGCGGCTGCGATTGCTGCTCAAAGAGGTGCAACGGTGACTGACTGGGATACCGATCCGTTTATCGAGAGCGTGGCAAGCGAGCTTCGCCGACCCGTGCGTCTGGACGCACGATTCGACGAACGCGTGATGGCGTCCCTCGACGCGCCGACGGTTCTGCCCCTTCGTCGGCCAGAGCGTCACCGTTGGACCGATCGTCGCTGGACCATTTCGATTTCGCCCCTGAGCGGCGTCGCCGCTGCCGCGGCGATTGGCGCGATCGCCGTGTGGGGCGTGCGCGTGGCCACGTCAGTTCCCACACCTATGGTTGCCGAAGCGCCGGTCACGACCACGCCGTTGACGCCGGTCGCCGATGTCCCGCTCGATGTCGACAACATCATCGTGCAACGGCAGCTGACCATTCTTGCGCCGAGCGCGAGCAAGGTCTCTGTCGTTGGAGATTTCAACGATTGGGATGCGGCGCGGGGCAACATGCAGCGCCTCACCAACGATGGATTGTGGAGCATCACGCTCCCCCTCAGAGTCGGGCGGCATGAATATCAGTTCGTGCTGGATGACACGGTCCGCATTGCCGATCCCGCTGCGCCCCAGGCCAAGAGCGATTTTGGCACGGCGAATTCCGTGATCACCGTTGGCCCGCGGGTTCCGTAACATGTCGCGCCTGATCCCGCGTGTCGTTTTGCTGTCGGGCTTGATGGCTACGTCGGTGGCGTGGGCGCAGCCCTCAGATCCGAGGCTTACCGCGCGGTTAGACGCACGCACACGCGACATTGTGTCGGCCATTGTGGATTCCGCGACGCTCGATGGTGTCCCGACGGAACCATTGATCGACCGGGCGTTGGAAGGGGCGAGCAAGCGCGCCGAGGGATCGCTGATCGTGAATGCCGTCCGTTTGCTCGCGCGTGACCTGCGCCGAGCCCGCACGGCGTTGGGTCCGACCTCGAGTGAGGCGGAAGTTGTGGCTGGCGCGCATGCGCTGCGCAGCGGAGTTAAGGTGCAAGAGCTGGAGCGGTTGCGTCAGGTGCGCGCCGGCCAGCGTTATGCACTGGCGCTGGATGTCATGACGTACGTGATCAATCGTGGTGTGCAGGCAGATACGGCGTCGAACGTGCTCATCGGGTTGGTTCTGGCATCGGCCACGGATGATCAGCTGGTGGGTTTCCGCGTGGATGTCGACCGCGACATTGCGGGCGGCGTGCCGGCGAGCCTGGCGGCCACCTCGCGTGGGGTCGGCGTGGAGCGCGCGGTGCTCGCCGCGCGAGCGGATGGCGGGGCTCCGGGCGCGGCATTACCTTCGGGTCGCGGATCCATCGCGCCAAGCGGACTTCCGGCGAACGGTGGCGTTGCCGGAGGAGTGAATGGCAGCGCGACTGCAGCTGGGGCCGCTCCGGGCGAGGCATCCCGGCCGCCCGCGCCTCGCGGGAAGCCGAAGAAGAAGGGCCCATAACCCTCCCGACGCCGTATTTCGCGACTTGTCAAGCGCGGCGGGGCATTTGCCCTCGCCGCGCAAATACTTTGTGCCGTCTGCGTTCCCAGCGAATCTGCGCTTCGCGCTCAGGTGGTTCGCACGCGGGACGTGGGCTTTGCTGCCGTCCGGTATGACAACGGGCTGGCGTTAGGCGCGCTGTCGCTGTACGAGTCCGCGGCACTCAATCGCGTCGCCGGGGACCTGAATGCCGACGGGCTGTTCTCGCTATTCAGCGATGGACGCTGGAGCACGCAGGGAAGCGTGACCGGATCGCAACTGTCGCCTGCTATCTCCCTTTCCCCAGCGTTTCAGCGGTACTTCACCAGCATGCGCGGTGAAGTGATCGTGGACGGCGGTGCTTCGGCGCAGCAAGGGCTCATGCCCACCATGCAAATCCTTGGCGCCAGCCGCCTGCGATTCGAGGCGGACCATCGCCGATTGAACCTCGGGGCGTCCGTCGCGCGGACGTTCGATGGCTCGGCCTGGCGCACGACCGTGATGGGGGAGGGGAGCGGTTACCTTCAGCGCGGGGCATCGGAGTACCGACTGACGTTCACCCCGATGCAGTTGTCGGGCGGCGACGTCATGTCCGACTGGGAAGGTGGGATCTCCACGCCGTGGAAACGCGCACAGCTCGACGCGTCGTTAGGTGTCCGGCTGGGCGAGGCTCAGCGCGGGACGGTGGGTTGGGGATCCCTGACCCTGGTGATGCCGTGGCGCTCGGATTTCGTGACAACGTTCAGCATCGGCAACTACCCCGTGGACCTGCTGCAGGGATTGCCCGGCGGCCGATACGCAGCGGTGAACCTGCGGCTACCGGACGGAAAACTCCCTCGCCGACGTCGACGCGCGTTGTTACCGCCGGCCCCCGTCGTCCCGCGGCGCCCCGACCTGCTGGTCAGTGAGCGGCTCGCTGTCACCATCGGCGCTCCCTACGACACCGCTCAACTCCGAGAAGTTCGCGTGTGGGCGCCGGGTGTTGCCAAAGTGGAGTTGGTGGCCGACTTCACCCAATGGATCGCGGTCCCTCTCATCCAGATCGGTGTAGGTGAGTGGCAGGGGTACTACCACGTACCCGCAGGTTCCCATCGGTTGAACCTGCTCCTGAACGGCAAGGAGCTGGATGTGCCGACGAACCTGGCCCGGGAGACGGACGATTTCAACGGGTCGGTTGGCGTCATTATCGTACGCTGAACGCCGCCCACCGCACTTTCTACCGCACCGCCTGACGAGTTGGTGACGCGTCGCGCATCGCGCCGCCGACCGTCTCGATATCATCGCCGCCCCGCCCCGTTCTCTTGGCGTCGGTGCATGGTGCTGGCTCACCACCGGGATCAGCGGGTAGAATTGCGCCCAGTCACCGCCCGTTCTGATATGCGCCGCCTAACATCGCTGATCGTTTTCCTGGCTGTCCCACTGTCGCTCTCTGCCCAGGATCGCCTCACCGTCCCTCGCATTTTCGGCACCCGCGAGTTTGATGAGGTGCCGGTCAGCCCGCTGCGGTGGATGCGCGATGGCCGTTCATTGCTGGACATTCGGTACGACAGCGCGGGGGGCACGCAGTTGGTGCGCGTTGACGTGGTCACGGGCGCGACCACCGTGCTCGCCGATGCCACGATGCTCACGACATCGGCCGGGGTGCGCCTCCATGTCGAGGAGGCAGCGCTCTCGCAAGATGAAAACCGGGTCCTGCTGTTTCACTCGTCCGTTCGACTGTGGCGATCAAACACGCGCGGTCGGTACCACGTGTTGGATCTTCTGACGAAACGCCTGACTCCACTCGCCGGCGTCGAGCCAACGCCAACATCTGGTGGGGCCGGATCCTCGAGTCTCACCACGCCGGCCGCCGACTCGTCGCTGGAAATGTTCGCGACGTTTTCACCGACAGGAACGCACGTGGCGTTCGTGCGGGAACACAATCTGTGGGTGAAGGACCTGACGACCGGTGCACTGTCGCAGCTGACGACTGACGGGAGCGCCGACATCATCAATGGCACGGCCGACTGGGCGTACGAAGAGGAGTTGGGCCTGCGCGATGCCTTTCGCTGGAGTCCCGATGGGCGTCGCCTGGCCTACTGGAGGTTTGATCAGGGCAGCGTCGGTCAGTACCCGCTCGTCGACGAGCTGACGATTCCTCCCACCGTGCATACGATCAGATATCCAACCGCAGGGGAAGCGAATGCCCGCGTACGAGTTGGCGTGGTCTCGGTGACGGGCGGACCCACGCAGTGGCTGGCGACAGGTCCTGACACCGGGTTCTACCTCCCTCGAGCCGCGTGGGTGGACAACGATTCCATTGCCGTGACGCGCTATCCGCGTCGACAGGATCGCGCTGAACTCCTCATGCTCTCCGCCACGAGCGGTGACGGAAGGACGGTGGAGATCGATCGTGACTCAGCGTACGTCGGGTCTGGGTTTGCAGGCGTTGAGGGTGACGGGATGACGTGGCTGCGCTCTGGTGACGCATTCCTGTGGGCAAGCGACCGAACGGGCTGGCGGCAGGTGTTTCTGATGTCTCGTGCCGGCGCGGTCATTCGGCAGGTCACCACCGACGGCGCCGATGTGCTGGACGTGCTCGCCGTGGACGAAGCCCGCGACATGTTGTACGTGACGATGGCGGCGCCTACCCCCACGCAGCGCCAGGTGTTTCGCTTTTCCATTCACGGCGGGAAGAAGGCGCAGGTTGGCGGCGTGCGCATGTTTTCTGCCCCAGGAACGCATCACCTACAGGTCGGACCAACCGGGCAATGGGCCGTGGATGTACACAGCACCTTGGATGCTCCGTCAGACGTGACGCTCTACGAATTTCCGTTGATGCGAAGGTCCAGGGTGATGGAGGACAACGCAGCACTGGGTGCGCGCCTCGCCACTCTCCACTTGCACTCGCCCGAGTTCTTGAAGATCCCCCTGCCTAACGGCAACGGGCTGGACGCGTATCGTGTCGTGCCACCAGACTTCGATCCGTCGAAGAAGTACCCCGTCCTCATGTACGCCTACGGTGGACCGGCAGCCCCTCAAGCGACCGATGCATGGCATGGCGAGCGGTATGTATGGCACCAGATGCTCGCCCAATATGGTTATGTCGTGGTCGTGGTCGACAATCGAGGCGCGGCGTGGAGAGGCAGGGATTTTCGGAAGGTTACCGAGGGACAGCTCGGCGTCGCTGAATCCGACGACCAGATCAGCGCCGCGCGCTGGCTGGCGACGCAATCGTGGGTCGATGGAACCCGCATCGGACTCTGGGGCTGGAGCTATGGGGGATTCTTGGCCACGATGTCACTGATGCGCGGCGGGAACGTGTTCAAGATGGGCATGGCCGTGGCGCCCGTGACCGACTGGCGCTTCTACGACAGCATCTACACCGAGCGTTACATGCGCACGCCGTCGGAGAATACAGACGGCTATCGGCGGTCGTCGCCGCTGCCGTTGGTCTCCGGCTTATCCGCGCGCTTCCTTCTGGTGCACGGAACTGGCGACGACAACGTGCATCCGCAGAACACCCTGCAGCTTGCCGAGCGATTGATCGACGCCGGCAAGACGTTTCAGATGATGCTCTATCCCAATCGCGCGCATGACATGGTGGGCGGCAATGCCACGGTCCATCTGTTCGAAACGTTGACCGCCTTCGTGCTGGCGAATCTGTAGGAAAAAGGGCAGGCGACCTGCATGACGGGCAGCCGAGTGGGATCGTATATTCCGCAAGCCACCCAGCTGGCCCTTCATCCCGGGATGGCGCACCTGCACCCGCTCACATGCTCCGTCGCAGCCTTCTCTATCTTTCCCGGCAGCCCAGGATCTTCGCCTTCGTTCGGGACAACACGCTGGCCAAGCGTTTCGCCTCACGCTTTGTAGCTGGCGAAACGATCGACGATGCAGTGCGCGCGGTGCGCGACCTGAACGCCAAGGGCATTTCGGCCACGATGGACTTGCTCGGCGAGAGTGTCGCCAATGCGGCGGAGGCTGCGGCGGTGGCCGACGAGTACCGTCGACTCCTGGATCGCCTGCACGCCGAACGGCTCAACGCCAATGTGTCGGTGAAGCTGACGGCAATGGGCCAAGACATCTCGGATGAGGTGTGCCTGGCCAACATCGGCAGCGTGCTGGAGCGAGCGCGAGCGCATGACTCGTTTGTTCGCCTGGACATGGAGAGCAGCGCCTACACCGAGCGTACGTTGCAGCTGTTTCATGATCGATTGTACCGCGACTTTCCGGCGCACGTGGGCATCGTCTTGCAGAGTTACCTACTTCGAACGGCAACGGACGTCGAGGCAGCGATTGAATGGAAGTGTCGCGTGCGCTTGTGCAAGGGCGCCTACCGCGAACCGCCCACGGTCGCCTTTCCCGCCAAGTCAGACGTTGACGCCAATTACGTCCGGTGCGCGCAACGTCTGCTCACGACAGGCAACTATCCGGGACTGGCGACGCACGACGAAAAGATCATCGCGACGCTTCGCGAGTTTGTGTCTAGGGAAGCCATTCCGCCGGACCGCTTCGAATTCCAGATGTTGTACGGCGTGCGGCGCGACTTGCAGGAGCGACTCGTGCGCGAAGGGTTTCGCGTGCGCGTCTATGTCCCGTACGGCACCCATTGGTATCCCTACCTGATGCGTCGTCTCGCAGAGCGTCCGGCGAACGTCATGTTCATCCTCGGCAACATCATCCGCGAGACCGTGGGAAATCCGCGTTAGGTATGGCGGGTCGCCACCTACCTGCCGATCACGCCAAGGGCGATGCCAATACGATCGGGGGGTATGCGTCCGTGCACGGGCGGCCGGCGGCGTTCGAAGGCACGGATGGCCTGTCCTACAGTGTGGAGATCGTGGTCGACCGAGCCGATGATGGCAGCGCGCCGTACGCGGCGTATTTCCTGTTCGTTCGCTGGCGTCGAGTCGGTCAACCGGGCGTTGAGGGACACTTGGAAAGCGACTACCAACGCTTCGGTCAGACGCCCGACGAGGTGCGATCGGCCATTGGTGCGATGTCACTTTCCGAGGTGCGCATGATCCTTCACGACCTCATTGATCAGCAGGCCGTGCCCGGCGAACGACGTTGGTGGGATGCCATGCGCGATGATACTGACGATTCGGAGCCGACTCGCTGATGCGCGCTGTCGTCCTTCGGGGGACCGGCGGGATCTGGACCGTTCGCACAGCGGACGGGTCGTCGATTGACGTGACCCTGCGTGGCCGTGTCAAAGTGGACGGGCAGAACAAGTTGGCGGTTGGTGACGAGGTCGAGTTGGAGCAGGAGGTTCGCGGGTCTGGCTGGGCCATCGCCTCCATACAGCCGCGAAGGTCGCAGCTGGCGAGACGCTCTCCGGGAGAAGGCTATGGTGAGCGAGTCGTCGCGGCGAACTTGGATCAGGTGATCGTCGTGTTTGCCATGGTATCGCCGGAGCCGCATGTGCGCATGCTGGACCGGTTCCTCGTGATTGCCGAGGCGAACGATATTCCGGCGCGCATCGTGGTGAACAAGGTGGACTTGGCCCCGAAGCAGGTCGCCGTGGACCTCTTCGGTGATTACGCGCGCATCGGGTATCCTGTGCATTTCACCAGCAGGGTATCGGGCGAAGGGTTGGTCGAACTGCACGATGCCCTTCAGGGGAAGAATTCGGCACTGACCGGTCCATCGGGCGTCGGCAAGTCGTCCCTGCTCAATGCCATGTATCCCGGGTTGCAGCTGAGAGTGAGTGCGATCTCCGAGTCGGTGAACAAGGGTCGCCACACCACCGTCGGAGCGCATGCACATCCATTGCCGGACGGCGGGCTGGTGATGGATACGCCCGGCCTGCGAGAAATCGGGCTCTGGGGCCTGGCGGCGTCGTCACTCGACGCCTGCTTTCCGGAGTTCGCCGCGTCGTTAGGTGAGTGTCGGTTTGCCGACTGTATCCATGTGGCGGAGCCTTCGTGTGCCGTGCGTGACGCCGTGAGCGACGGTCGCATCAGCGCCGCACGCTACGAGAGCTATGTGAAGTTGCTGGAAGAGGTACGCGCCGCCGAACGCCTGAGTGGAACGGGCTAGCCGATCGATCAGGGGGCCAAGCGGGCGATCTGCCAGCTGCCGCCATCCCGACGATAGCGCAGACGATCATGCAATCGGCTTTGCCGTCCCTGCCAGAACTCGATGGTATCGGGGATGACGCGATAGCCACCCCAATGCGGTGGGGGCGGAACGTCGCCGCCAGCGTATGCCGCGTCGACCTTGGTGACCTCACGCTCGAGCCACGCACGGTCGGCGATGACTTGGCTTTGCGGTGATGCCCAGGCGCCGATCTGGCTTCCCCGCGGCCTGACCCGGAAGTAGGCCGCCGACTCCTCGGCGGTCACACGTTGCACCTGCCCTTCGATACGGACCTGCCGCTCGATTTCCTTCCAGAAAAAGACCAGGGCCGCGGCACGGCGTCCATCGAGATCAGCACCTTTGCGGCTCTGGTAATTCGTGAAGAACACGAATCCGCCACCGCTCACGTCCTTCAGAAGCACGATACGCGCGGACGGTCGACCGTCCGCACCGACCGTGGCCAGCGTCATGGCGTTCGGTTCCAGCAGTTCGGAGCGACGGGCCTCGTCGAACCAGCGGTTGAACTGCACGATCGGGTCGTCACTCACATCGGACAGGTCGAGCGATGCCAGTGAATACTCACGACGAAGGTCAGCGAGCGTCATTCGACGAAGGCGCAGGAGGGTGACATGGCGTCTAGCTGGGGACCGTTCCTTCCACGATCTCCACCAGCAGGGAAACGTTATATGGCTTGGCGACTACGGCATCGATCCGTGGGGCGGGGTGGCCGGCCGGCGCGGAGATGCCCGTCACGTCCCCAGTGGAAAGCACAAAGCGCGTGGCGACGCATGTCGGGAGCGCACTCATGTGTTGGATGACGTCGCGCCCATCCATTGTTGGCATGCGTAAGTCGCAGACGACCACGTCGAAGGATGTCTGTTCCGCCAGGCGCAACGCCTGCGCGCCGTTGGCTGCCGTGACCACCGCGTGCCCGCGATCGGCGAAGATGCGCTTGAGCAGGGTGCGCAGCGATTGCTCGTCATCGACGATGAGAATATCGAGCGGTCGCGCCGCCATACCAGTGGCGGGCCCCGTCGTCGTCAAGTCGCCGTCGGCAGACTCGGACGTCCCGTTCGCCAGTGGCAACGTGATGGTGAAGCAGGTGCCGCTCTCGGGGTCGGAACGCACGTCAATCGTGCCGCCGTGCGCGGCCACAATTCCGTGCACCACCGCCAGCCCCAACCCCGTCCCTTTCCCTTCCTCTCGACTGGTCCAGAACGGATCCCAGATGTGTGGCAGGTCGCGCGCGGCAATTCCGATTCCATTGTCGCACACTTCCATTCGCACGTGACGGCCCTGGAGTTCACTCCGCAGGCTCAACGTGGGGACGTACGTGTCAGAAGCTTCACGTGGGCGCTCGGCGGCCCGTGCCTCCAACGACTGTATGGCGTTCACCACCAAGTGACGGATCACCTGTTCGAGCTGCGTGGCGTCACCGTTGATGACGGCGCTGCTCACGGACGGCTCAACGTTGGCACGAATGTGCTGCGATTGCAGTTGCGAACGGAGCCGATCGATGATAGCGCGAGCCATCTCGATCAGGTCTACCGGCGCGCGACTGCTCGGCTCCCGGCGGCGCGCGAGCGTGAGCAGGTCCTTGACGATTCGGGCAGCGCGGCGTGCCTCACTGAGGACGGTTTCCAACGCGTGTCGATTGGGTGCCGTCTGTTCTGTCTTGAGGAGGATCTGCGCGAATCCGATGATGGCCGCCAGCGGGTTGTTGATTTCATGCGCGACGCCTGACAGGGCTCGGCCTAACAAGGCCATCCGTTCATCGCGCCGTGCAATGTCATCCAGTCGCAAGCGCTCGGACATGTCCTCGGCGACTACCTCGATGTAGAGCAGCTCCTCGTCTGGGCCCCGAACCGCTCGCGCGGCGACGCGAGCTTGAAGGGCTCGGCCATCGCTGCGTCGCCACGTCTGGTCGCTCCAGCGCTCCAACGCACCGGGTGCCGCGTCCGCCAGCAAGACCTCACGATCCCGACTCGAGAGCACGGCCCCGGTGAAGTCGATCTCCGATGGGTCCGCGTCATGGCCGTAACCCAGCATGTCGAGTGCGGCGGGGTTCGCCAGCAAGAGTCTGCCTTGCGCGCTGACGCGGAATGTCGCGATGGGGGCGCGCGCCGCGGCCTCCGCGGCGTGTGAGTCGCCGTCCTCCGATGCGAACTGATCGCTCATGGTTGCACGATCCACGCGTTCTGGTCCAAGGCGGGCCATCTCCAGGTCTGACGCAGCTGGCGGGCACAGTCGGCGGGGGTGACGGGGAGAAAAATACACAGGTGGCACCACCACCGCAGCAGAAACGCCACCAGCGCCGCGTGAGACGGCCGTCACCAGGCCCACGGTCCCCGCGACCGCCACATGCGCCGACGCGTCACGCAGGTTTTATTGGAGGCGCGGGTACCGAGCATTCCGGGAACCTTCTACCGTCTCACTGACTTCGGTGGCTATGCATGGCTGACACGCGCGACGTGCAGGAGCGCGATGCGAGCTTTCGGCGCGAGGCCCTTCCCTGGCTGGATGACGTGTATCGATTTGCGCTCTCCCTGACGCGCGACGCCACCGACGCGGAGGACATCACGCAAGAGACGTTTCTCCGTGCCTATCGATCGTGGCATACGTTCCAGCCGGGAAGCGACTGTCGCCGGTGGTTGTTTACGATCTGTCGCAACGCCTTCCTCCGATCGCGAGAGAAACACCGACTCGAGGTGGATCTCGAGGATGGCGACGCCGAGGCCATCGCGTCCGCTCGCGTCCAACAGCAGATGATCGATGACGGTACGGACCGTCTCCTCTCTCGTATCGATCTCGCGCCGGCACTCAAGGACGCCCTGAGCTCTCTCGACGAACCGTTCCGGTCTGCCGTCGTGTTGGTGGACGTGGAGGACCAATCGTACGAGGCGGCCTCTGAAATCCTCGGCGTTCCGATTGGCACGGTTCGCTCTCGCCTCTTTCGCGGCCGCCGGTACCTGCAGGAAAAGTTGAAGACCTTTGCCGCAGATGCCGGTTATCAGGCCGTCCGCCACCCCCATGGTCAGGACCCGTCCGCCGATGCCTAACGAAACACGCCACATCGACTGCACCATGGCCATGAAGCAGCTCTGGGATTACTTGGACCAGGAGCTGACGGACGACCGCATGTCCGAAGTGCAGCAGCACCTCGCGCACTGCCAGCGCTGTTTTCCCCACGCCGACTTCGCCCAGCGGTTTCTCGAGGCCCTGCAGTCCACCCGCGAGGAGCGCCCGATGCCCGCCGAGATGCGTGCCAGGGTCATGCAGCGACTCTCGGAGACCGGCTTCTCGGTGAACTGAGGCCATCGGACTCGGCCGTTTCACGGTCCAACCCTCGGTTGGTAGCTCTGCCCGGCGAGGAGAATGCCCTCTTGACATAGGGGGAGGGGGTATTAACTATACCCCCATAGGGTATCCCTCTTCCACCCAACAACTCCTATGTCACGCGTAACGATCGAGATCGATGGCATGAGCTGCCATCACTGCGTCAATGCGGTTTCCAAGGCCCTGTCGGCGGTCCCCGGAGTGAAGGTGGAAGGGGTGTCTATCGGCCAAGCCGACGTGTCGTACGACGAGGGCAAGGCCGACATCGAAGCGCTGCTCGACGCGGTTGCCGACGCCGGCTACTCGGGTAGCCCTAAGGCGTGACGACGTCCGCTCGGCACGATGGGGGCAAGTCGATGTCCACGGTGGCGGTCGCTCCTGAGGCCCGTGAGGTTGTGCAGCTGAACATCCCGGTCACCGGGATGACGTGTGCGGCCTGTCAGGCCCGTGTGCAGCGCGTACTTCAGAAATCAACCGGGGTCAGCGATGCGACGGTGAGCCTGATGACCAACTCGGCCAGCGTCACGTTCGATCCGGCGGTAACCAGCGCATCTGACCTGGTCGAGAAGATTCGCGGGACGGGGTACGGCGCTGAGCTGCCAGTGGCCGGGCGTTCGGCAATGGTTGAGCTGTCGGAGCAGGATGCCTTGTTGGATGAGGAGTATCGATCGCTGAGGACGCGGGCGTCGGTATCGTTGGTGGCCGGCATGGTGGCGATGATCCTCTCGATGCCGCTGATGGGGGCGAACGCCCACGGGATGACGCATGTGGCTGACCCCTTCATGCGCTGGACCATGGCCGTGCTGGATCCGGTGTTGCGAGCAGGGATGCCGTGGCTCTACGTCGCGCCGCCACGCGCTATCGCGTGGGCCCTGTTGGTGCTGGCGACGGCCACGATGGCTTGGGCGGGGCGAGAGTTCTACGTGCGAGCCTTTGCCGGATTGCGACACGGCTCCACGGACATGAATACGCTGGTGGCTGTCGGTACTGGCGCAGCGTGGACGTTCTCGGCCGCCGCCACCGTGGCGCCGGATTTCTTTCTCCGGCGGGGAATCGCGCCCGACGTCTACTTCGAGGCGGTGGTCATCATCATTGCGTTGGTGCTGACGGGTCGGATGCTGGAAGCGAGAGCCAAGGCGCGCACGGCGGACGCCATCCATCGCTTGGCCGACCTGCAGCCCAGCGTGGCGCACGTGGTGCGCGATGGCCGAGAGGTGGACGTCGCCGTAGATCAGCTTCGGCCGGGGGAGGAGATCGTCGTGCGGCCTGGGGAGCGCATTCCCGTGGATGGTTCGGTGACGTCTGGGAGCAGCGCCGTCGACGAATCGATGCTGACGGGTGAGCCTCTTCCCGTGGCCAAGGCTGTTGGTGACGCGGTGATCGGTGGGACCATCAACCGTACCGGAGCCTTTCACCTGAAGGCGACCACGCTCGGCGGTGAAAGCACCCTGGCGCGCATCGTGGCGCTGATGCGCGACGCGCAGCGATCGCGCGCGCCCATCCAAGCGCTGGCCGACCGGGTGAGCGCGGTCTTTGTGCCAACAGTGTTGGGGCTGGCGGTGGTCACATGGGCGGTGTGGTACCTCGTGGCGGACACGGCTCCCATGATGCGGGGCTTGGTGGCCGCCATCTCTGTACTGATCATTGCCTGTCCCTGTGCGATGGGTCTGGCCGTGCCGACCGCGGTGATGGTGGCCACCGGCCGCGGGGCGGACGCCGGTGTATTGATCAAGGGTGGGGAGGCACTGCAGCGCGCCGGCGATGTGGACACGATCGTTTTTGACAAGACGGGCACGATCACCACAGGACGACCGGTGGTCACGGACGTACGCACGCTGCCGGGGACGACGGAGGTCGACGTGCTGACCCTGGCGGGGAGTTTGGAGAAGGCATCGGAGCACCCACTGGGTGCAGCGATTGTCGCCCATGCTGGTCGGCTCGGGTTAGAGCTACCTGAGCCGGAGCATTTCGACGCCGTTCCCGGGCACGGAGCCGTTGGCCTTGTAGGCGGTCGTGCGGTTGCTGTTGGCAATGAGCGACTGATGCGTGACTACGCCATGGATATAGGATCCGTCCAACCGATCCTTGACGACTTGTCGTCGACCGCACGCACTCCCGTGCTTGTTGCAGCAGACGGGGAATTGCTCGGTGTCATTGGCATCGCCGACGAACCGCGACCAGAGGCCAGTGCCGCCATTGCCGCGCTCAAGCGCGATGGGCTGAAGGTCGTTCTGCTGACCGGCGACACGGCGCGAGCGGCGGTAGCTATGGGCGCTCGCGTTGGGATCGACACGGTGGTTGGGCAGTTGCTGCCGGCACAGAAGGTCGCCGAGGTGCAACGGATGCAGAGTGAGGGGCGGGTGGTCGCGATGGTGGGGGATGGCATCAACGACGCGCCGGCGCTGGCCCGTGCGGACGTTGGTATCGCGATTGGTACCGGCACGGACATCGCACTCGAGGCCAGCGACATCGCCATCATTCGTGCCGATTTGTGGGGCGTGGTGGCGGCGCGCCGTCTGGCTGCACGGACCATGCGCGTGATGCGCCAAAACCTGTTCTGGGCCTTCGTCTACAACGTGGTGGGGATTCCGATCGCCGCTGGCGTCCTGTTTCCGCGTTTCGGCGTGATGCTGAGTCCGATCCTGGCGAGTGCGGCCATGGCCATGAGTTCAGTCAGCGTGGTTTCCAACAGCTTGCGGCTCCGCCGCACGCGACTTACCTAACGAGTCACGATGAATTCGACACCTCAGCCCGATGACTCCTCTGCTGTTGCTACGGCGCACTGCGGGTGCCACGCGGAGGGAGAGTCGACGCGACACGCGGTGGGCGTGGACCCGGCGATCAAGGAAGCGAACCTGAAGCGGCTGCGCCGCATCGAAGGACAGGTTCGCGGACTTCAGAAGATGATCGAGGAAGAGCGATACTGTCCGGATATCCTCACGCAGATCAGCTCCGTTCACGAGGCGCTGCGAAGCGTCGGACGTGAGCTCATGCGAAACCACCTGCGACACTGTGCCACGTCGGCCATCAAGGCTGGGCCTGAGCAGGCCGAACCGATGTACGACGAGCTGATCGAGTTGATTTATCGGCACGTTCGGTGAGATTTCCACGCTCATGGTGAATCGGCTTGCCTCGCGATCTGCCCGCGTGACTCGTCGGATGGCGAACGCGGTGTTGCTCGTCCTGCTCTTTCTGGGGCAGGTCGCGCGAGCCAGTTGTCACATGAGTGCCGGTAGCGTGCCCGAACGGGGCACCGGTACCCATGCCGCTCACGAGCACCACGGAAGCCAAGGGCACAGGGTTCCTGTGTCCGGAGGCTCGAGGTCGCACGATTCGAGTGCGCCGGCGGCTCCGTGTCCCGCGGCATCGCTGTGCTCCGTTGCGGTCGCTCCTGATGCCCAATTGTTATCTGCGGGCTCAGACGTTGTCGGCAAAGCTGTTGCTGCGCAACCGGTGTCTCAGCCGCCCTCGATCGAGCGCGCACCCGAACTTCCCCCTCCCAGGGCCTAACGACGGCGGCGACGCCGCCCATTTCCGTCGTTCACACTCGGCTACCGTGTCTCTGGCCGCGTGCTCCCCCTTGGTGAGGAACTCCTCGTACCATGATGCTGTCGTCGAATCTGCGTCCTCGCGGACGCCGCGTCATAGCCATTTCCGGCGTGTTCACCGGTGCTTGGCTGCTATTCCCGGCTCGATTGGCGGGACAGAGTGACTTCTACAACACAGATGCTGGGCGGCCGTTCCGCACGCAGGATGCGCTGGTGGTGGAGCGCGGGGCGCTGGAGTTGCACCTGCCAACCCTTCAGTGGTCACGGGCAGGTGATCTCAACCGGTGGCGGTTCGAGCCAGAAGTGGCCCTCGGCATCCTCCCTCGCACGCAATTCGACATCGGCGCCGACTTGGCAGGGACCCGACGAGGGAATGACTCCACGGATGCCGATGCGCTGTTCGCCCGCGTTGTGCACCAGTTGAACGTAGAGTCGTTGCAGCTTCCGGCGTTCGCCGTGGGACTCGAGAGTTCCAAGTCGCTTCATTCGTCCGGCGTTGTTTGGCAAGGTCTGGTCGCGGCGACGCGGACCGTTGGTGCCATGCGCGTCCATGCCAATGTGCGCGGTCGGGCAGGATCGCGCCGCGACGTCAGCTCCGACCAGTGGGAGCTCGGGCTCGCCGTCGATCGCACGCTGCCCATGCGTCACCTGCTGGTGGGAGCCGAGGTGGTGGCGGTGCGCTCGAGCGCGGCAACGCACGAGTCAACCTGGCGGGGAGGGATTGGTGCACGTTGGCAGTGGAATGTTCGAACGTCGCTCGACGGCGGCGTGGCGCGGACGTCCGGGCCGTCCGGCGGCTGGCAGGTCACGGCCGGCGTGTCGACGAGCGTCGCCCTTCGCCTGCTGATGGGAGGGATGCGATGATGCGACCTCTCTCCAAGGCAAGCCTCGTGCTCTGTTGGCTCATGCCCGCTGTCGTCCATTCGCAATGGGTGACTAGCTGGGAACCTACGTACCTTCCCGCCAGCCACAACTGGGCGTTTCGACAGGCCTATCCAGAGGCTGACCGGCTGTTCGCGGCGTTCGACTACGGACATGCCATCCTCTATGAACGCTTGTGGACCGCTCCTGAAGCGCCGGTGGCCGATCTGGACGGTGTGCAGTTCGACTACATCACGAAGACGCTGCTGGTGAAGCCACCGCGCCTGCCTTTGGTGGAGTCGGCGATCGCGCCTAACTATGTGCGGTTGGTGCCTGAGGCGCACGCCATGTTCCACTGGGCGCACCTGTTGCATCGGCAAATTTATGACGTGCTTGCCGACGAGCGACTCAGCGACGCCGAAAAGGATCGGGACGTCCAGGCACTCCTTGTGTTCTACCGCTCACGAGGCCCGCTCGCATTCAGTTCGCAGCCGAAAGGGATGCAGCTGATGAGTGGTCAGCCGTATTCCCAAGCGTTCCTGCGCAAGTATCAGAAATTCAATGGCCTGATCTGGGCGTACCACTGGTTGCAGATCGGCTTGTACGAAGCGCTGCTGATCGGTCACACCAAATCCGAGCGTGAGGCGGCCGTGGCGCGCACGGTGCAACGCTTTCGCGAGATGGTACGCGGTGCCCCCGGTTCGTTACCGAGTGAGATGCCATTGGCGCCAGCGATCGCCCCTACCTTCGCGAAGCGCTATCCCGAGGCCGCCATCATCTTCGACAATCTGCATGCCATGCACGACGTCATTTCCGACGTCCTGACAAATCCAACGGTTGCACGTAAGGACAAGCGGGCCGAGATCCTTCGCGCCGCTGGTCGCTACCGCGACAGCACCACGGCGATTGTCACCCAGGCGGAGTGGTGGTCCATGGCCGAATCCATGGGCGTGGATGCCCAGGGAGGTCGTGTGCGTTAGGCGGTCTGGCCGTTCAGGCGCAGCGTCCAGTGCACGGGCAGGGCCGGGTCTAGCGAATCCTTGACGGAACAGTACTTGGTGACGGCTAGGTCAATCGCGCGCTCGGCGTGCGGCCGATCGATCCCTTCCCCTTCGATCTCAAACGCGAGGGTCACGTCGGTGAGGCGTGCTGGGGTCTCCGTGGCGCGTTCTCCGTGGACGGAGACTTCGAGCTTGGAAACGGGCGTGCGACGCTTGGCGAGGATCTCCACGACATCGATCGAACTGCAGGTGGCCAACGCGCAGAGCAAGACGTCCACCGGCCCAGGCCCCACCTTGCCGCTGGTGTCCACGGCAATGAAGGGGCCTGCGGGTCGGCCGGCTTCGAAGGTCGTGCCTCCCGTCCAGCGCGCGACGATATGGTTGACGCGCTTCTTTGGAGGTGTGGCGGCCAGCATCTCGCGGGTTTCACTCACGGTTCGGTTCCCTTCTTGATAGGTGCACGGACAGCATTGCCCCATTCCGTCCAGCTGCCGTCGTAATTCCGGACGCGCGTGAAACCCAGCAGGTACGTCAGGACAAACCACGTGTGACTCGATCGTTCGCCGATCCGACAGTACGTGATGACGTCGTCGTTAGGCTTCAGCCCTTGTTCGCGCTCGTAGATCTCCCGTAGTTCGGCGGCCGTCTTGAAGGATCCGTCGGCGTTGGCGGCTCGCGCCCATGGAACGCTGGCGGCCCCGGGAATGTGACCGCCGCGCAGCGTGCCTTCCTGCGGATAGTCCGGCATGTGCATGCGCTCGCCGGTGAACTCTTGGGGCGAACGCACATCGATCAGCGGGAGGTGGGCGTGCGAATGCGCGCGGACGTCAGTGAACCAGGCGCGAATGCGATCGTCGTTGCGTTCGGCGGCAATGAAGTTCGACGGCGAAAACGTCGGCCGTTCGGTGACCATGGGACGACCTTCCTGCTCCCACTTCGTTCGGCCGCCATCCAGCACTTTCACTCCATCAAAATTGAACAGCTTGAAAATCCAGAAGGCATAGCACGCCCACCAGTTGTTCTTGTCGCCGTATAGGACGACCGTCGTCTGCTCGGAAATGCCCAAGGACCTTAGAAGTTTCTGGAAGGCTTCGGCGCTGACATAGTCTCGGACCACATCATCATTGAGATCGATATGCCAATCGATCTTCTGCGCGTTCGGAATGTGCCCTAGATCGTAGAGCAACACGTCTTCATCGCATTCCAATACCCGCACGGCCGCGTCGGCATGGTGCTGGGCAAGCCATTCGGTGGACACCAGAACATCTGGGTGGCT
Organism: Gemmatimonadaceae bacterium; assembly: GCA_046327745.1. Taxonomy (GTDB): domain Bacteria; phylum Gemmatimonadota; class Gemmatimonadetes; order Gemmatimonadales; family Gemmatimonadaceae; genus JABAQJ01. The sequence goes on from JAXLXV010000008.1 coordinate 584,840, forward strand.
GTATCCTTTCGACTGAACTGCCGGATCGCTCATGGAATTCGCCTGCCGTGAGGGGCTTCGGGCTCGCTTGGGCTAAAGTTAATCAACGATCTGAACCGAACGTTTCCGGGAGCGCGGCCGATGGGACAGTACGAGAAGCACGTGTTCGTTTGTACCGCGGGCAAGACCTGCTTCAATGCCGGTGCGATGGAGGCGTTCGATGTGCTGAAGAAAGGGGTGGCGGCGGCTGGCCTGAAAGGGCGAGTACGTGTCAACAAGGCTGGGTGCGTGAATCAGTGTGGGCATGGACCCATGGTGGTCGTGTACCCTGAAGACATTTGGTACGGACAGGTGGACCGGGCGAGGGCCGCGCGAATTTTGTCGGAGCACATTATCGGAGGGGAGGCGGTTGAAGCGTTGGCCTACCATGCGCCACCGGGTGACAACAAGCTGGTAGACGAGGATTAGTCCTTGGTCTCGGTGGCACGAAAACGAAGGCTGGACAACACGTGCTTGAGGACGGTGTCGGCCCGAAAAGCCTTATCTTGCGTGGAGTCAGTGCCCGCCGGCCGGTCCCTTCGTCTGCCACATCTCCGGACTCCGTGAGCGATTCACCGCACAAGCCACAAATGGAGTCCTACTCTCGCCACGTGATCGTGTGCACGGGGCGATTTTGCTCGCCGGAAGGTGGGGGGCGCGGGGTGTATGCGCGGCTGGCCCAGCTGCTCGATCGGGAAGACTTGCTGTTTGGGCCTGACCGCGTGAAGCGGTCCGAGGCCCCGTGCCTTGGGGTGTGTGCCGGTGGTCCGGTGGCGGTTGTCTATCCCGAGGGGCTATGGTACGCTGGCGTGGATGCTCCGTTGCTGGACCGGATCGTCTGCGAGCATCTGCGAGACGGCCATCCGATTCAGGAGCGGATTTTTCACCGCTTGGGGGACGCCTCACCTAACGAGGTATAAGGCGCCGCCGGGGTTGAGCTTCTGGGGGGTGCGGCCGTTGGCGCCAGCGCTCCTGCCCGCTTAATTTGCCAGCTTGCGGAAGGCACTGTGGTGAAGGTGCCGCCTCCCGTCCGCGACCGCCCTGCGATTTGATTGGGGTGGCAGGTGTGGGGGGGCCCCCCCACCGGGAAGATAGGCGGCAACCGTTCCGACTGCCCCATCCTTCCATTGCAGCTGGGGTCCTTTCACCTTGCACAGTCTCGCTTCCGCTGCCGATCTCCCATTCCGCTTTCCGCCGCCATGCCCGATCCGCTGAACTCTCGGCGCCTGATGATGGGCGCGGCGCGCAAGTTCCTCCTCGACGCCGTCGAGAAGGAGCCTGCCAAAGCGCCTCACGACGTCCCGCCCCGTCTGACACCCCGAGCCATAGAGAGAACACGCATGTCCCGCTCCCGTGATCGCATTCTGACCAACTTGGACGAGATGTACCGCGATGCCTTCGAACGCGCGAAGGCGTCTGGCGACGACACCCAAATGGTCTCGCTCGACTTCGCCTACCGGCGTGAGCAGCTCTACTTCGAGATTCTGCTCGACATTCGGGATGCCATGGAGCGCCGCTGAGCGCGTCCATGTCCTGCTGGATCTCCGTCCCCTCCCTGCCTAACGTCGCATGTTCGCACGTTCACTTCTGGTGGCCATCGTCCTGGCCGTTCCAGCCTGTACCATGAGCCGCCGCACCGATGGCGACGTGACGCTGGCGATCGTCAACGCCAAGGTGTGGACGGCCGACCCCAAGCGCCCGTGGGCCGACGCCGTGGCGGTGGCCGGCGAACGCATTGCAGCTGTCGGGAGCAGCGCCGAGATCCGCAAATTGGCGGGTCAGGCCCGCGTGATCGATGCCAAGGGCGCCATGGTGACGCCGGGGTTCATCGACGCGCACGTCCACTTCATCGACGGCGGCTTCCGCTTGTCGTCGGTCCTTCTGAAGGACGCCGCGACGCCGGCTGAGTTCACGTCGCGAATTAAAGCCTTTGCCGCCACGGCACCGAAGGGGGCGTGGATCACCGGCGGTGACTGGGACAATGAGCGATGGGGCGGGGAACTCCCTTCACGGGCGTGGATCGATTCGGTCACCCCAGACAATCCCGTGTGGGTCAATCGGTACGACGGACACATGGCGCTGGCCAACTCCCTCGCGCTCAAGGCGGCGGGCGTGACGGCGGCAACAAAGGTGGTCACGGGTGGCACGATCGTAACCGACGCGGCCGGAGCGCCAACGGGGGTGTTGAAGGACAACGCCATGGGCCTGGTCGACGACGTCGTCAGTCCGCCACCTCCGGCCCTGGAGGACCGGGCGCTCGACACTGCCATGGCGTATGTCGCGGCGCAGGGGGTCACGACCGTGCACAACATGGGGGCGGCGAGCACCCAGGGGTCGTGGCATGATCTGGCCGTCTTCCGTCGGGCCCAGGCGGCTGGACGACTGAAAACGAGGATCTATGCGGCGGTGCCGCTGGCGGCCTGGGCGGAACTGCGCGATTCGATCGCCAAGGAAGGACGGGGCGATCACTGGCTGCGTCTTGGCGGCCTCAAGGGCTTTGTAGACGGATCGTTAGGCTCGCGGACGGCGGCCATGTACGACGCGTTCGATGACGCGCCGGGGAACAAGGGGTTCTTCGTGACGCCACCCGAGACGCTGTACGCACGAATTTCTGGAGCGGACAAGGCGGGGCTGCAGGTCCTGGTGCACGCCATCGGCGATCGGGCAATTGGCACGCTGCTCGACATTTACGCGCGCGTGGAAAAGGAGAACGGTCCTCGCGATCGCCGGTTCCGCATCGAGCACGTGCAGCACCTTGCTGCGGCCGACATTCCACGTCTTGCCACGTTAGGCGTGATCGCGTCGGTCCAGCCCTACCACGCGATTGACGACGGTCGATTCGCCGACAAACCCCTCGGGAAGGACCGCGCGAGCCGCACCTATGCGTTCAAGTCACTGCTGGATGCCAAGACGACATTGGCGCTGGGGAGTGACTGGTTCGTGGCGCCGCCAACCCCGCTCGAAGGGATCTATGCTGCGACAACGCGCCGAACACTGGATGACAAGAACCCGAACGGTTGGTTTCCCGAGCAGAAGATTGGCGTGGAGGACGCGCTGCGCGGCTACACGATCAACGGGGCGTTTGCCTCGTTTGAGGAGAAGGAGAAGGGATCGATCGAAGTCGGCAAGCTTGCGGACCTGGTGTTGATCGATCGCGACCTGACCAAGATTCCGCCGGAGCAGATTCGCGAAGCGCGAGTCCTGATGACCATCGTGGGCGGGCAAGTCGTGCATGAGACCAAGCCGTAGACCCGGTGCATTCGACTGAAAACAAAGGGCGCCCGGCCAGAAGCCGGGCGCCCTTTCGTTTGGATTGCCGGATCGGTCAGGACATGAAGGCCATCGCAGCCGCAACGGCCACGAGGAGACCGACGACGAGGAGCCGACGACGATGACGTTCCGCATGCAGCACGCGGTACTCAGGTACCGTCAGCGAGTGCCGCAATTCCGCTTGCCACGTGGGGTGGCGTCTGACTTCCAAGTGCGTGACGTCCATTTCCTGGTTCTCCATAGCGTTCTGCGGCAACTCTCCCACACTGCGTAGACACCGTGCGCTGCAACTGGTACCGAAACCGCGCCTAAGTCCCTGTGGGATGGGCAGCTAGCGCAGGCCATTCTTCCAACGCCACCCTAAGGTGCAAGGGGCGTGCTAACGAGAGTATCGGACGCGTATCAACGGGGTGTCGCACGCAGCGCCTCGGTCACAGCGACTGCGATACCACCAAGGGCCAGTAGGAGCGCGACCCGGCGCCGCAGGAACTCCAACCTCCGCGCCCGGCGCGTCAGCTGGCCAACCGAACTACGCCCTTCTTGAATGGGCACAAGATCAAGCCGCGAATGCTGCCACATACTCAGTCTCACCGATTGGAATCGACCATGAAGGCCAACTGCTGGAGGTGTAAGAACGCAAACGTTCGCACGTCCGTACACTCGTAGATCCCGTAGTCGAGACTGTCACAAAAAAAGCGAGCGCCGGATATGCCCGGCGCTCGCTGCGTTCCGAACGGCGACTCAGAACTTCAGGATGTCCGTCACAGCCTGACGGAAATCGTCGACCTGCGGCAGAATCGCATCCTCCAGACGCGGGGCGTAACCCACAAACGTGTCCGTCGACGCGACGCGCCTAACGGGAGCGTCCAGCCACGCGAAGCAGTCATCGGCAATGCGGGCCGCAATCTCGGCGCCATAGCCCCATGAGAGCGAGTCTTCATATCCAACGATCACGCGGTTGGTCTTCTTGACGCTGTCGTAGACCGTTTGCTGGTCCCACGGAGCCAAGGTTCTCAGGTCGATGACTTCTGCGGAGATACCTTGCTCTCCCAGCTGATTGGCTGCGGCAAAGGCACGCTGCACCGTGGCGCCGTACGTGACGATCGTGACGTCCGTACCCTCGCGCACCACCTTCGCCTTGCCGAACGGGATCATGAAGTTCGGACCGGGATACGCCGCCTTGTTGTACGTCTGGCGGTACAGATGCTTGTGCTCGAGGAAGATGACCGGATCGTCGCAACGGATCGCGGTTCGCAGCAGCCCATTGGCGTCCAGTGCAGTGGCCGGGCACACGACGCGAAGGCCGGGATTGTGCGTGAAGAGCGACGCCCCTGTCTGCGAGTGATACAGGGCGCCGCGAATGTACCCGCCGTACGTCGTACGCACGACGACGGGAGATGTGAACGCATTGTTCGACCGCCAGCGCATGGTGGCCAACTCGTCGCGGATCTGCATGAACGCCGGCCAGATGTAGTCGAAGAACTGGATCTCGACGACGGGCTTGAATCCCCGATGCGCAAGTCCAATCGCACGACCGACGATGTTGGCCTCAGCCAAGGGCGAATTGTAGACGCGCGCGCCACCGAATTCTTTCTGCAGGCCGTGCGTCACCTTGAAGACACCACCCTTTCCCTTGACCTTGCCCAGGTACTGCTCGCGCGAAACGTCGGCGACATCCTCGCCAAAGACCACAATGCGAGCGTCGCGCCGCATCTCATCGCGCATGCACGCGTTCAGCAAATCCACCATCGTGGTTTCATTGCCGGAGAACTGCGGGTCGTCTTCCGTGTCAAACTGCTCACTCGTTGGGTCGACATCCGGTGAGTAGACCGCGAAATAGACGCTGTCGCTGGTCGGTTGCTCCTTCGCCAAGGCATCGTCGACTGCCGCGGTGGCGGCTGCATCGACCTCGGCGATGATCGCGTCGATCTCGTCTTGGGTGGCGTGGCCTTCAGCGACCAACCATTTCGGGAAGACCGTAATTGGGTCGCGCGCTGCCTCGGCGGTACGCTCCTCGGTTGGCTTGTAGAGGATTTCGTCGTCGGAGAGCGAGTGGGAGTAGGGGCGAATGACGTGCGCGTGGACCAAGGCTGGCCCCTTCCGTGCGCGCGCATAGTCGACCGCCTTCTTCATGACGTCGTAGCTGGCGAGGAAGTCGCAGCCATCGACCTCTTGGATGAACAAGTCGGGGAAGCCGGTCAGCAGCTTGGATATGGATCCGCCGGCCGTGTTGACCTCTACGGGGACCGAAATGGCATAGCCGTTGTCTTCCACGAGGTAGACGACGGGCAGTTTGAGGTTGCAGGCGGTGTTCAGGGATTCCCAGAACTCGCCTTCACTGGTGGTGCCGTCGCCGGTGGAGACATAGACCACCTCGTCGCCCTTGGCGCCGTCGGTTTGGCCGAGTGCTGCTGCTTTGGCTACGCCTTCGGCGCAGCCGACGGCCTGTAGGAACTGGGTGCCCGTGGGGGACGACTTGGAGACGATGTTCAGCGCCTTGTGGCCCCAGTGCGAGGGCATTTGGCGGCCGCCCGAATTCGGGTCGTCGGCCGCGCCGACCGCACTGTAGAGCATTTCCTCCGCCGTCATACCTAACGACAGGCAAAGGGCGCGATCGCGGTAGTAGGCGTAGAACCAATCGTAAGCCGGCTTCAGCAGCAAGCCGGCGGCGGTGAGCACGGCTTCATGGCCAGCGCCGGAGATCTGGAAGAAGATCTTGTTCTGTCGTTTGAGCTGGATCTCTTTGTCGTCGAGCCGGCGCGACAGGAGCATCGTCCGGAAGGCGCGATGGAGGTGGTCGCGAGAAAGCCCGCGGGTGGGCGCGCGCTCGGTTCGGGATTGAGTAGCCATGGCGGGAAAATAGGGGAACAGAAGGGCGCCGGGGCGCTGACTCGAAAGATAGCGAGCCCGACACCGCCCGCACCTCCTCGCGTGCTGGCACTCGGCGTGCAGAGGGAGGGTAGGACCCGCCAGGAGGTGTTGGATGATGACATCAGTCTCCCATTGCATTTTCTGCGAGATCGTCCATGGGGCTGGGGAGGCCTCGATCTGTTATGAGGATGCGGACGCCATCGCGTTTCTGGACATCCAGCCGGTGAATGCGGGCCATGTTCTCGTGGTGCCCAAGCAGCACTTTGAGTCCCTGAACGACGTGCCGCCGGAACTGGCGATGCATCTCTTCAGTGTGGCGCTTCGCCTGGGTCCGATTGTCCGCAAGGTGGGCGGGAGCGACGACCTGAACATTGTGGTGAACAGTGGGGCGGCGGCCGGCCAGAACGTGTTCCACTTCCATGTGCACCTGATCCCGCGGAAGCTGGGCGATGGTTTTGATGTTCCCTTGCCGTTCGGGGCGTCGGCGATGCCGGACCGGACGTTGCTGGAAGCGATAGCGGCGCGCATCATCGCCGGCTTGCGCGATCCAGCGCGGCGCACGGCGGCACGCGTGGCGGTGGCTAGTTAGGCGCTGCGTCACGACACGCACTGTTAGGCAGTGTGTGTTAGGTAATGGTTAGGCTTCGATCGCGTTAGGGTCTTGCGAAAAGCAGGACTCGGGTGAATTGATAGGACGGGGCGCGTTCAGGCGCCCCGTCGCACACCGGAGGCCGATGACCGCACGTCGCACATTCGACGCGGAACGGCAGGCGCCGCAGCCAAGCTGGCGGCGCCATCCCCGAGTCTCCCTAACGACAGACACCCCGCCCTGGGCCAAGCTCCCGAGGCGGGGTGTCTGCTTTTCCAGCGAGGTGCAATGCCACGACGTGGTTTCGCCCGTGACTCGCTCGCTCGACGTTCGCGATCTCTCCGCCCTCTCCGAGCGGCCCAGCGCCTGGCATTTCGACAAGGGAAACGCGCGCTCCGCTGCGCGGCCCTGCGCGATTGCGGGCGACGTTGCGTCTACTGCGGCATCGCGCTCGCGCCGGAAACGGCGACGCTGGACCACGTCCACCCCTTGGCCCGCGGCGGCTCACACGTCCCCGGGAACCTCGTTAGCGCGTGTGCGCGCTGCAACCGCTTGAAGGGGGACATGCTTCCCTTCGAGTTCTTCGCCCGTCACCCGTGGGCAGGGGCCAACTTCATGCGTTATGCGCGGGCGGTTCATCGTGGACTCAAACGAGGCGCGCGGCGCGCCGTCAGCCTAGCCCTCGCTGCCTAACCAGATCGTCCACACGTGCCGGTGCCGGTCAAAAAGCCGCTCCGCACATGCACGTTTGTGCCGCAGTGCGTACAACGTTCCAAGTCAATGCCCGGCGATGAGTTCGCTAGGGTCTGTCAGGTAATATCCTGACAGCCAATCGATCGTCTTTTCGGTACGCATCCAGACAATTCGTTGCCCTCGGCGAGTAGCCGAACGCAGTACTGGTCACGAACCGACCAGCGCGCGAGGCAACGTGTCTTCCGTCTGACCGTCCCGAGTTCCTTCCCCTATGCTCAACGCTTCGCGCACGCGCCTGCGCCTCGCCCTTCGTTCGGTCGCGCTGGCTGCCGTGCTCACGCCGACCGTGGCGTGGGCCACGCCACGCATCACTCGGCGCGCCGCGTCGGACTCCACCTCCCTCGGACGCGTCGTCTTCGCCACCGGCATTCCTGGCAATGTGGTGAAGACCATCACTGACCTGAATGGCGGGCAGGTTCTACCTGGCGACGTCCTTCAAGTCGAGATCACGATCCTGAACGCCGCGGGCGCGGCGGCGGCGACGCAGTCGGTGGTCGACGATAACATTCCGTCAGGAACAACCTACGTTCCCAACACCCTGCGCATCGTCGGCGGTGCCAGCGCCGGCAACAAGACGGACGCCGCCGGAGATGACCAGGCAGAATTCGCGGTTGGGCCGAATCGGGTGCGTTTTCGGGTGGGTGCCAATGCGACGGCAGCGGTTGGCGGACGCCTGAATCCGGGCATCGGTACGCGCGTGCGGTTTTCCATCCAGATCAATGCGAACGCGACCAATGGCCAGGTCATCAGCAATCAGGGGTTCCTGACGTATCGGGACGCCAGCAACGACGCCGTGGATGTTGAGCCCAGCGGACCCGTGCAAGGCAGTCCGGGGCCCACGACCGTCGTGGTGGTGGCGCCGGACCTAACGATCGCCAAGTCACATGTCGGGAACTTCACGCGGGGCCAGCCGGCCAGCTACACGCTGGCGGTCAGCAATGCTGGCGGGGCGCCATCGAGCGGTGCGATTACCGTCAGCGACGTGCTACCAGCCTCGCTCACGTTCGTGAGCGCGACTGGTGCCGGATGGAGCTGCAGTGCGGTTGGCCAGACCGTCACCTGCACGAACGCCGGGCCCGTCGCCGCAGGGGCAACATTGCCTGCTATCACCCTGACCGTCGACGTCGCGAGCAATGCGCCGTCGACCGTGACGAACACCGCCACGGTGTCCGGCGGCGGCGATTCTGACAACTCGAACAACTCTTCCAGCGACCCCACTACGATTGGTGGGGCGCCAGATCTCGCCATCACCAAGACTCATAGCGGCAGCTTCACCGTCGGGTCGAACGGCGCCTACACGATCGGCGTCTCGAACGTCGGCACGTCGCCGACGACCGGTCCGATCACGGTGACCGATGTCCTTCCCAACGGGCTCACGTTCGTCAGTGGTTCGGGCAGCGGGTGGACCTGCAGTGCCGTCGCGCAGAGCGTGACCTGCACGAACGCTGGCCCCGTTTCTGCCGGAGCCAACCTGCCGTCGATTGCCCTCACCGTCTCGGTGGGTGTCGCCGCCATTCCCACCGTCACCAACACAGCGACCGTTAGTACCACCGGCGATGCCAATGGCGCCAACGACAGCGCCAGCGATCCCACGGCTGTGAATCCGGCGCCGGCACCAGATCTCGCCATCCAGAAGTCTCACGTCGGCAATTTCACCGTCGGTGGCAGCGGGACGTACACGCTGACGGTTACGAATGTGGGAACGGCAGCGACCAGTGGACCGATTACGGTCAGCGACGTGTTGCCGACCGGATTGACCTACACCAGCGCGACGGGAACGGGTTGGAGCTGCAGTGCGGTTGGGCAGAGCGTGACGTGCGCCAGTCCTGGTCCGCTGTCGCCGCCCAGCGCCTTGCCAGCGATCTCCTTGAATGTGGACGTGGGGCCGGCGGCGGCGCCCAGTGTGACCAACACCGCCTCCGTTGCCACCAGTGGTGACGGCAACGCGTCCAACGACGTGGCGAGCGACCCCACCACCGTGAACCCGGCACCGACGCCGGACCTGACCATTGCCAAGAGTCATACCGGCAGCTTCACCGTCGGCACCAACGGCACGTACACACTGACCGTCACCAACGTCGGTGCCGGCGCGACCACAGCGGCCATTGCCGTGACTGACGTGCTGCCGAACGGGTTGACGTATGTGAGTGCGACCGGAAGCGGTTGGAGCTGCAGTGTGGCCTCCCAGACCGTGACGTGTACGCATCCCGGTCCGGTGGCGCCCTCAGCGTCCCTGCCAGTCATCACGCTGACCGTCAGCGTTGGCTCGGCGGCAGTCCCCACCGTGACGAACACCGCTACCGTGGCGACACCGGGAGATGCGAACGGGGCGAACGACTCAGCGAGCGACCCGACTGCTGTCTCCCCCGCGCCGGCCCCCGACCTGAGCCTAGCGAAGACGCACACCGGCTCGTTTGTCGTAGGCTCGAATGGCTCGTATCAGCTGACCGTATCCAATGTCGGGGCAGGAGCGACCACCGGCCCGGTCACGGTCACTGATGCGTTGCCAACCGGCCTAACGTTTGTCAGCGGCAGTGGGACGGGTTGGAGCTGCAGCGCCGTCGCGCAGACGGTTACTTGTACGACGCCTGGACCCGTAGCTCCGGCGGCAACACTGCCTGTCATCACAGTCACCGTCGCCGTCGGCACGGCAGCCGTACCATCGGTGGTGAACACTGCCGTCGTGTCGACCAGTGGCGATGCCAACGCCGCGAATGACGCCGCGTCCGATCCCACGACGGTGAACCCGGCACCGGCTCCCGACCTCACGATCGCCAAGTCACATAGTGGTGCGTTCACCGTGGGCTCGAATGGCGCGTACACTCTATTGGTGTCCAATGTCGGTTCTGCGACGACGACCGGTACCGTCACGGTGTCGGATCCACTGCCGACCGGACTGACGTACGTCAGCGCCACCGGCACGGGTTGGAGCTGCTCGGCCGTAGTTCAGGTTGTGACGTGCACGCATCCCGGTCCTGTGGCTCCGTCGGCGTCGCTGCCGCCCGTGGCACTCACTGTTTCGGTGAGTGTCGCTGCCTTGCCGTCGGTCACCAACACTGCGACGGTGGCCACGCCTGGTGATCTCAACGCGGGCAATGACGCGGCCAGTGATCCGACACCGATTGGGACGTCCGGCATCGATGCGTCGATCGCCAAGACCTCCGCACCGTCCACGTTCGTGGTTGGTTCGAATGCGACCTATACGCTGACGATCAGCAATGCCGGGACGAGTCCCACCACCGGGCCGCTCACCGTCACCGACACGCTTCCGGTCGGGACCACCTTTGTCTCGGCGACCGCCCCAACGTACACGTGTGGTGTCGTATCCGGCGTGTTGACCTGTACTCGTTCGACGTCACTTGCCGCGGGCGCGTTGGCCCCGATCACCGTCGTGGTATCAGTCGGGGCGCCGGCAGTTCCAACGGTCACAAACCGCGCCCATGTGACCACGACGGGCGACACCAATCCGACAAACGATGTGGCGCAGGTGGCCAATCCCACCGTGACGCCGCCGGACCTCTCGATCGCGAAGTCGGCCTCACCCACGTCCTTCATCGTTGGCCAACCAGCGTCCTTCACGCTCGTCGTTCGCAACGTTGGCGGTTCCGCCGCGTCGGGGGCCATCACCGTGACAGACACGCTGCCGGCCGGTGTGGCCTTCGCCAGTGCAAGCGGCACGGGTTGGAGCTGCACGAACGTCGGCGCGGTCGTCACCTGCACCTCCGCCGCGACATTGGCGCCCGGGCTCAGCTCCTCGATAACGCTGCACGTGACGGTGACCGCACCCGCGGTCCCGAGTATCACCAACACGGCGCATGTCACGGCACCAGGCGATGCCAACAGCAGCAACGATGCCGGCAGCGTGACCGTGCCTGTGGCCCTGTCGGTAGCGCCTGACGTCACGGTGCAGAAAGTCGCCGTCGGCACGTTCACGGTGGGACAGCCAGCCACGTATCAAATCACCGTCACCAACGCCGGTACCGGACCGACCACCGCACCGGTGACGGTGACCGACGTACTCCAGACGTCGGTGTCGTTCGTCTCAGCGACCGGCAATGGTTGGAGCTGTAATACGCTGGCGCAGACGGTGACGTGCACGTATGCCGCCGTGCTCGCGGTCGCGCAATCGACGGTGATTACCCTGGTGGTCATCCCCACCGCAGCGGCCAGTCCGTCGCTGACGAACACCGCCGCCGTTGCAACCGCTGGCGATGGGAATGGCAACAACAATTCCTCGACCGTTTCGACGCCAGTCGCTGCCGCATTGGACCTGAGTCTCCAGAAGACCTTGAATGGAGCGCTGACCAAGGGAAGCCAGGCGACCTATACCTTGACGCTGGCGAACGTCGGTCAAGTACCGACTTCCGGCGGGATCACCGTCGTGGACTCGCTACCTGCGGGGTTGGCGTTCGTGAGCGCCAGCGGCGGCGCTTTCACGTGCTCGGCGAGCGGCGCGGTCGTCAGCTGCACCCGTTCCACGCCGCCACTGAATCCGAACGAACAGCTAGTCATCACGATGGTGGTCAACGTGCTGTCGTCCGCGCCCGACGTCATTGCCAACGGTGCGTGTGTAAAGACTGCCGGTGATGCGAATCCGTCGAATGACTGCGCGACAGACACGCACCCCGTGGCGAGTGCGGCCGACGTCACCATCACGAAGAGTCACGCCGGCCCGGCCGCGATCGGGCAGAATGTCACATTCACCCTGCGGATGCGGAACGTGGGGACGGCCCCAACTGCTGTGCCGATCACCGTCGACGACCCGCTGCCCTCAGGCCTCACGTACGTGTCGGCGACCGGGACTGGCTGGTCATGCACTGCATCCAACGGAAGCGTGAACTGCGCTCGGAACAGCGCGCTGGCAGCCGGAGATTCCAGCGACATTACGCTGACGGCGAAGGTGCAAGCCCTTGCCGTACCCTCGGTGACAAACTGCGCACGTGTGATCAGTGCGAATGACGCGAACGCGGCGAACAACCAGTCCTGCGACGTCGTACCAGTGGCCGGCGACTATCGCTTCGGTATCGAGAAGCAAGTGTCCAAGCCCGAGACCGAAGTCGGCGACGTGCTCGAGTACCAGGTCACGGTATCGAACGCCGGCGCGACGGCTATACCCGACGGCTTCGTGACGGATCTCTTGCCGACGGGCTTCGAGTACCTGAAGGGATCAGCGCGATTGAACAGTCAGGCGGTCGCCGATCCGTCAGGTGCACCGGGACCAGAACTCACCTTCCCGATCGGCGCGCTGTCTGTAGGGGGACGCGCGGTGCTCCGGTATCGGGTCCGTGTCGGAGCGTCGGCACGACCGGGAGCCAACGTAAACTCGGCGAAGGCCTTCAGCGCGCTCTTTGGTGCGTCGTCTCCGACGGTCACGGCGACGGTTACCATTCGCCCGGGTTTGTTCGACGAGCGTGGTGCCATTGTCGGCAAGGTGTTCCAGCAGTGCGATTGCGATCATAACGTCGTGCAGAATGCCGGTGAAGTCGGCATTCCCGGCGTGCGCGTGTACTTGGAGGACGGCACCTCGGCCATCACGGACGTGGAAGGGAAGTACAACTTCTCGAACGTTGCCGCGCGCCTCCATGTGGTGAAGGTGGACCGGACCACGTTACCAGAAGGGTCGGTGTTGGTGCCGACGGGAACCCGCAACGGTGGCGATGGCTACTCGCGCTTCGCCGACCTGAAGGCCGGTGAGTTGCTCAAGGCAGATTTCGTGGAGGCCTCGGGTAGTTCCAACGTCGTGAGCGAGGTGCTCGCACGCCGGCGCGCGGGAGAGATCACGCACGCGGGTCCACCGACTCCCGAGGAGTTAGCGCTCGGCATTAGTGCCGCGCGTTCGAGCGCAGTGTCGACCGAGCGAGGGTTGTCCAGCCAAGCCACGAGCGCGGTCTCTGCGAATCTGACAGAGGGCGCCAGGTCGAGCGTGGCGGGTTCGCCCGCGGCTACGGGCGTTGGCTCCGGTGGCTACCGACCGCTCTTTGCCGGGACACGCCTGAATGATGGAATGTCGCAGCTGCCGGTGACGCCGCTCCGGGCCATGGCGCAGCTCGCCGGAAAGTCGCCTGCCGCAGTTGGGACGGTACACGTTGACGTCACATCGGCGGGAATACCGGCCGATGGGCGAACATCCACCGCCGTGAAAATTCGTCTGCCGGGCACGCCAGGATCGTCACAGGTCGTCACGCTCGAGGCGTCGGTCGGTCGATGGATGGTGCGGGATGAAGACGTGGTCCAGAACGGCGTGCAGGTTACGCAGTCGGGCCTAGAGGCGACCTACACCTTAATGGCGCCGTACCTCGCGGGGGCCGGTGAGGTGCGTGCCACTACGTCAGATGCAACCGGCACGAGCCCCGTCAACTTCGTTCCAGCACCGCGTCCGCTGATTGCGGCGGGTATCCTCAACGCCCGGGTGGACCTGCTCTCCGTTTTGAAGGGGGGCGCGTCGGCCTTCGGTTCCGGCAATGGATTCGAGGACGCCATTCGCGACGTGTCGTTCGACAACGACAGCGGCAAGGTCCACGGGGGCCTGCGTGGGGCGATGCTGGTCAAGGGACGCGTCTTTGGCAATCAACTGCTCACGCTCTCGTACGATTCGGAGCGCGATCGCCAGCGCACCCTCTTCCGGGATATTCGACCCGATGAGGCGTTCCCCGTCTATGGTGACGGCGCCCTTCGCGAGTTTGATGCCCAAAGCAATCAACGCTTCTTCGCGCAGTTAGATCGTGGCACCTCGTTTACGCGCGTTGGTGACTTTACGACCACACGCGCCGACGATCGACGAGTGCTGTCTGCTTACGATCGAACCATGAATGGCGCGGTCGAGCACCTGGAAGGCGATCATGGCGCACTTACCGTCTTCGCGAGCAATGATCGCTCGCACCAAGTCGTCGACGAAATGCCGGCGCGCGGAATTTCTGGCCCATACCCGCTCAGCCGAAGTGGACTGGTGAACTCTGAGCGCGTGGAGATCATCACTCGCGATCGAAACCAGCCATCGCTGATTCTTGCGCGCACACTGCTCACCCGTTTTGCGGACTATACAATTGAGCCGTTGACTGGCCGCCTGGTGTTGCGCCAGCCGCTGAACCCAGTCGACGAAAGCCTGAATCCCGTGTCCATTCGTGTTGCCTACGAAGTGGAGAGCGGCTCCGGCGAGTCGATGTGGACTTACGGAGGAGACGCGGCGCTGCGTCTTACCAGTTCACTGGAGGTGGGTGCCTCGTACGCCCATGATGAAACGGACAGTGGCAAAAACGAACTGTACGGAGTGAACACTACGGTGCGGTTAGCGCCAAGCACGTTCCTCATCGGGGAATTCGCGCGTACCGATGACGGGGCTGGCCTAACCGGCGATGCGCAGCGGTTTGAGCTGCGCCACGCCACCGCCCGATTCGAGGTCCGCCTATTCGGGGCGCGGAGCGATTCCGCGTTCTTGAACCGTTCCTCCACATTCATCGGTGGACGCACCGAGTTGGGCGCGCGGTGGAGCGCGTCGCTTACGGATCGTACGCGCCTGTTGGGTGAGGCACTCCGCACCAGGGACAACGTGACCGAGGGCACGCGCGACGGCTTCCTCATTGGCGTCGAACGCCGACTCTCAGCGCGTTGGCGCGGAGAGCTTGGCTATCGTTATGCCAAGGAAGACGGCGTAGTGCCCGCGAGTGCGTACACGTTCGGCGCTGTGCCGAACAACACGAGTGCGCTCCGTGCCAAGCTGACGGCGGACATCGTGGAGCGGCGCGCATCACTCTTTGGGGAATTCGAACAGGATATCCAGGAAAGCGATCAGCACCGCGCAGCGATCGGCGGCGAGTATGTCTTGTTCAATCGAGCCCGGTTATACGGTCGTCACGAATGGATCTCATCGTTCGGTGGCGCGTACGCCCTGAACACCGTGCAGGATCAACAGCTGACGTCGATCGGGGTGGACGCCGACTATCTCCAGAACACCCAGCTGTTCAGCGAATATCGCGCGCGCGACGCCTTCAATGGCCGCGACGCCGAGGCATCGATCGGTGTTCGCCGAGCGTGGACGATCGCGAAGGGCGTGTCGCTCAATACGGCGTTCTCACGCGTTTCTCCGCTTGCGGGGAACGGCTTGACGCCAGTGAGTGGGCAGCTGGCGACGGCGACCTCTGTCGCAGGAGGCCTGGAGATTACCAAGTCGCCGCTCTGGAAGGGTACCGGTCGTCTGGAGTATCGCGCTGCGGAAACGGGGGACAACGTCTTCGGATCGCTCGGTTTTGCGCGAAAGGTGAATCGGGATGTCACGGTGCTGGGCCGTTCGGTTTGGGACGTTGCCGAAGGCTCGGTGAACGAGACGCGCGCTCGCTCGCAACTCGGCATCTCCTGGCGCGAGACGGACCGCAATCAGTGGAACGTGCTGGCCCGTTATGAGAATCACTATGACCACGTCTCCGGTGGCGTCGATGGTTCCAGCGCCACCGATCCCACACGCGACTTGGTGCACATTGTCGCGTCGTTGGTGAACTATCAGCCGTCGGCGACGGTAACGCTGTCAGGCCGCTACGCGGCAAAGTTCGCGACGACCAAGACCAACGGCACGAGTGACCAATCCACGTCGCAGCTGCTGATGGGGCGTGGACTCTTTGACCTGACCAAGCGCGTCGACGCGGGTCTGATCGGGAGCATGCTGTTCTCCAATGGTGTCTCCAGCCGGTCCTATGGGCTTGGTGGCGAACTGGGCATGATCCTCATGACGAACATGCGGGTCGCCGCCGGCTACAACTTGTTTGGATTCAAGGACAAAGACCTGAACACGTTCGGCACTACCCGCAAGGGACCATACCTCGAACTGGGCTTCAAGTTCGATGAATCACTCTTCGGCGTTCGCACGGCGGAATCGCCATGCAGTGCCGCATGTCAGACTGGAGGGCGACGCGAATGACCGTCACGCGATTGCGACTGGCCCCGACGGCGTACGTAGGCTTGCTGTGCGGGATCATCGCCTGCGCCGGCGTACCAAGAGCCGGTGTGAATCATTTGTCCCCGGTGAGAGATCGGGCCACTGACGAGACCATCGCGAGTGACCTGCGGGTCTTGGACGCATGGCAGGCACGCGCGGACGCCCTCGCGCGGTCCGGCAGCCCCAACGCAGCGGCGATCGCGGCCGCTCGCGGGTGGGTGCAGCTAGCGCGCGACGCGTACGAGCGTAACGACCGCTCGACGGTGCCGGACACTGCATTGGCCAACGCCGTGCGACTGATCGAGGCGATCGAGCGCGGCGGCAACCCCAGCGTCGTCGCCGGAATGTCCAACATGGGCCCGATGCCGGACCGCGTGCGCACGCTGTCGTCGGAGCTGGCGGCATTCGCCGCGGCCGACGGTCAGGCGACCAGCCTGCCGGAATTTGGAGCGACGCAAGTATTGCTGGCGCGTGCCTCGCACGCGTTCCTTCGCGGCCCGGCGTGCGTCGATGCGGATCCTGCCGAAGGTGCTGCCGCCAGTCTGGCGCGCCTGCGGGCGGAGAGTGATCGGCGTCGCACCCTGACCGAACAGGCCCGACAAGCCCCGATTCCCCCACCAACACCAACAGAACGTGTTCCGGTGACGCCGGCTGAGCCACCCCATGGAATGCCCGCGCGCTGCCATGAGATTGAGCTGCCGGCTACGGTACACTTTGCACTCGATCGGTACGACCTGTCCGCGGCGACGCGTGGAGTGCTCGATGGCCTGGCGTCGAAATTGGCGGAGAATTCGGACGTGGTCGTGACGCTCGATGGCAACACGGATCCTCGGGCGAGTGACGAATACAACGACAAGCTGTCCGAGCACCGGGCTTCGGCCGTGCGCGCTTACCTGATTTCCAAGGGCGTAGATGGGAGTCGGTTGGACTTGGTGGCCTCTGGTGAGCACACGCCAACGGTGCCTGGGTCGACAGCGCGCGACCATGCGCGAAACCGACGCGTTGAAATGCGCTATCGCTCAAGCTCCGGGTGCGCTATTCGCGTGATTGATCAGTCCGCGGATCTACAGCTCGAACGCCAGCGTCCGCCGGTTCCCGAAAAAGAGGACTGAACAAGTCCTGAGCGCGAAAAAAGGACGCCGAGCTCTCGCCCGGCGTCTTTCCACTCGCGTTGGTGAACCGATGGCTATTTGTCGAGCTTCACCCACTTGAGACCCACCACAATCGCGGATCTGTCCCCGCAGCCGTCCTCAACCAACACCAGCTTGAACAGAGTGGCGGTGCCAGTCACTTTGTACTTGCCCGGGAACTGACAGACGTTCGATCCATCGACGTCATTCAGCGTCATGGTGCCTTTGTCGAACACCAGCTTCGACTTCACGATCAGCGATCCGTCCGCTGACACAATGACCATCGTGGTGTCGTCGCCGAACATCGCGACAAACCCGGTGAGATCGGGGCCGGCGTAGCCGGAGTCGGCGACGAGCGAATAGTTGCCGCGAGGCGTGATCGGCTTACCATCCTGCGCGTGGGCCGCGCTGGCGCCAAGCATCGTCACGAGTGCCATCACAAGACGAATTTTTGACATGGCTTTCTGGTAGAGGGTGGGAATACTACGCAGTGACAACCTGTGGGAGTGTCGGCCCCGAGTACAGGGTCCGGGGGCGGTCAGGCCAGCGGTCGAGCCGCGAGGGTTACGCGGGAGGCCTCGTGAAGCGGACAAACAGCTCTGTCGGAATCGTCTGCTCGCCGCGTTGCTCCGTGTGGATGTCGAGCCCATCCAATGCCAGGGCGGTTCCATCGGCGGTGGTCAGTTCGAAGCGCAGCGCATTCCTCGCCTGCTCAAACCGTTCAGCCGCGTCGGGGAGTTGCGCAGCTCCTCTCAGCTCGAACACGGGTTCGATCAGTTCCCAGCCGAGTCCTGGGCGAAACGGACCGCGCCACGCACCGTCCATGGCATCCTGAACCTTCAACTCGGCGTGTCCGACAATGACGTTGTGCAGGCGAAGGATGACGTGCATGGGGACGAGCCAGTGAGGTTCAGTAGTCGACCGGGCGCAGATACGATTCGCCGATCGCCGACTGACTGAGCATGGCCACGGTCGGCAGTCGGCGTTTCCAGTGGGTGCCGTCCAGTCGCCGCTGCACGCGCTCAACCTCGTCGGCGTCGAATCCCTTGGCGATGCACTCACGCGCGGTGAACCCGTTGACGAGCCAGTTCAGGATCGCATCGGCCTTCGCGTAACTGATCCCGAAATCGCCTTCGTCCGTCTGACCGGTGATCAGGTCCGCGGAGGCGGGCTTTGCGACGATGACCTCTGGCACGCCCAAGTAGCGCGCGAGCGCCCAGACCTGCGTCTTGAACAAGTCACCGAGCGGATTGATGGGTGGCGAGTCGTCGGCGTGCCAGGTGAAGTAACCAAAGAGGCGCTCGGTCTTGTTCCCGGTGCCTAACGGCACGCCGCCGATGGCCGCCGACTGGTCGAAGAGGGCAATCATGCGCGTCCGCGCCATCACGTTGCCGCGACGTGTTGGGTCGGCGTCGGGCGCAGAGGTGAGAAAGCCATCGACGGCCGCCGAGATGTCGATAGTTCGATGAGGCACGCTCAGCGCGTCGATGACCAGTTGCGCGTGAGCCAAGCTGTCGGCACTGGACGTTCGGTAGGGGAGTCGAAGGGCCAGCACGTTGTCTGGTCCAAGGGCGCGGGCAGCGAGGAAGGCCGTCACCGCGGAATCGACCCCTCCCGAGATGCCGACGACGCCCTTGGTCAGGCCTCGTCGCGCCATTTCGTCGCGGATGAAACGGGTTAGCCAGTCGGCGGTCAGCTCGGCATCGATGTCGAGCCCCGGTGGTCCGCTCGCGCCCACATCGGCATCCGATGGCAACGAAATGATGATGTTGGCAGTGGAAGGATGACGGCCGTTGGCTTGGTTGGTGGTATCGTGGTTTTTGGGGGGGGCCCCCCGCGCGGAACGACCGCGCGATGCCGTCTCCTGTACGTGTCCGCCACCGTCCGCCGTGGCCGCGTCAAACTCCACCGGCGTGCGGTTTCCGCGCTCGATGCCGCTCAGCGCATCGCGCAAGTGCGGCAGCGCTGTGCGCAGGTCGGCCAGCAATGGCGTGTCCGCCCGTGCGCGCTCGATATCGGCAAACTCCAGCTGCAACACAGCGATGGCTTCGTCGAACACTGGAGCCCGAACGCGCACGTCGCCGAATGGACCGGCCACGCACGAGCCCCCGGCGAACATCTTCCCCCCTTCGCTCCCCACGAGGTTCACCAGCGACACAAACACGCCGTGCTCTTCGGCCATCCCGCGGATCAGGCGCTCCCAGCGACCCATGCTGGATGGCCCCGGCGTCGATTCCACTCCTGGCTCCAAGCCCCGAGCCGGCGCCGCCGAGGACACGAAGATCACCTGTGCGTCGTCCAGGGCCGCCAAGGCTCCAGACAACCCATGCCACGCGTCCTCGCACACCAAGATGGCCGCGCGTCCCCAAGGCGTGTCGAACGCCCGCACGTCGTGCCCGCGCTCGACAAAGCGCTCCTCATCGAACAACCCATACGTGGGAAGGAAGGCCTTGCGATGCACATGCACCACACGCGCGGCACCCTCACCTAGGCGAACGTAGGCGGCGCTGTTGTACAGTGTTCCCCGCCAGCGCTCATAGAAGCCGATGACCACGTCCAGCGGATGGGGGGACACCTGGGACGCCTCGCGAAAGGCGGCGTCCAGGTCTCGCGCCAGCGTGCCCGCGGTGACGGCTACTTCGCGAACGCCCCCTTCCACGAAATATCCGGAGAGCGACGTTTCTGGGAGGTGCAGCACCGTTGGGCGCGGCGTCAGCTCAACCACGTGCTTGAACAGCTCTCCCACGCGGGCCAAGTTCGCTGCGTAGTCGCCCTTCACCGGGCGAAACTGCGCTAGGGCGAGGGTCAGGGGCATGTTCATCTCTTGGAAACTGGCGCCCATCACTCGTGCGGGCAACGCCGTCAGTGCCCGAAACCCCCGCGCTACTCGCCTAGGACGCCCTCGTCCTCCGTGTGTCCAGCGACGCCGCGCCCCCGGAGCGGCAGCGACTGGCCGAGCGAACCTAACGCAGCCGCGATCAAGGACATATCCGCGATGTCCGTACCGTGCCGCGCGCGCGTTTGGCGCACCTCAAACACCTGCTCGCAGGTGTCGGCGAGGGCACGCGCCTCAAGATCCCGATCCTCAGGTTCGGCGGCCGCGCCAGGGACGCGGTCCCACTCCAACAACTCGATGGCGTGGGCTTCACAGACGGCGCGGAGATCCAGCTTCATGCGAGCCTGTGTCGGGCCATTTCCGAGGTAGATCGCCAGGTCAACCTGCTGCAGCAGCTGGCGAAGTAGCGGCGGCGACGTCAGGTCATTCGGCCTCGACGCGACCAGTCCACTCAATACGGCAGACAACGCGGATTCGGCCGATTCTCCCAACAGGTACACAAACCGAATAGTCGGCACACGTTCCCGCAGGCGCGCCATGGTTCGTGAGAGGAAGTCGGAGGTGTTGCTGTCGTCGCACGTTCCAAGCAGGGCGATGTTGAAGGGCGCCAGTGACCGGCGAGGGGAGGTCTGAGACATCGATCCTGGTTCGAGGGCGCGCCCAAGAAACACCACACCGTCAGTTGGTGCTGCGTCACAGATCACGGGAACGCTAGCTTTAGCTTTCGGCGCAGAATACCCGGCGAACTTGTGCCAGAACTGGTGTATCCAGATCGCGTGCCCGCTCCGTACTTCTCGAAGCCCTGATGGTGTTCACTCTCCGACGTGCATTCCGCTGGACGCGCGCGCTGTTCGTTGTCGCTGCTACCGCCGCGACGTCGGAGGCGCAGGACTCCTCCGCGACAGGTCCCGCGTGGAAGATCATTGTCCCACCGCAGTCGTCACAGGTATATGCCCGTGACGGCACCTTGATCTGGGAAGTGGGCACGCAGTGGCGCACAAGCGTGCCTTTGCGAACCCTTCCCAAGTATGTCGGCCAGGCATTCATCGCCGTCGAAGACCATCGGTTCTATCAACACGATGGCGTTGACCTCGTGGGCATAGCGGGCGCCGTGAAGGACAACCTGTTGGGTGGGAGGCGTGGAGCCAGCACCATAACGCAGCAGCTGGTCGGCAACATGCATCCGGATCTAGTGGATCGTTCGGACCGCAGCCTGTCCCGCAAGTTGCGCGAGCAGAATGCTGCCCGCGAAATGGAGCGGCACTACTCCAAAGAACAGATCCTGGAGGGGTACCTCAACCAGATTCACTTCGGGAGTCGTTGGTACGGCATCGAGTCGGCGGCCCGGCACTACTTCGGAAAGAATGCCAGCCGCCTAACGTTGACCGAAGCCGCCACACTCGCGGCGCTTCCGAAAGGCCCCGCGATCTATGATCCGGTGAAGCACGCCGATCGCGCCCGCGCACGACGAAACGTCATCCTCGCGCTCATGGCTGATCAGGGGTTCATCACCGCCGCCCAGCGCGATGCGGCGCAGAAAGAACCCGTCGTCACCGCGCCGAATGCTGGGTTCTCGGAGCCCGCGCCCAACTTCGTTGATGTGGTGCGCGTGCAAGCGGAACGGGCGCAGATTCCCGTCAGCAACAGTGGATTCCGCATTTACACCACGCTGGATCCCGTCGTGCAGCGCGCCGCAAACAAGGCAATGGTCGACGGACTCCTCGAGGTCGAAGCTCGATCGGGGTACAAACATCCGAAGTTCGAAGGACACCCGGCGGGCTCCACCGACTATCTCCAAGGCGCACTCGTCGCGCTGGACCCGTACACCGGAGACGTACGCGCGCTCGTCGGCGGACGAGACTACGCCGAGTCGCAGTACGATCGCGCCGTCAACGGGATGCGACAACCGGGATCGGCGTTCAAGCCAGTGGTATACGCCACGGCAATCGCCGAGTCGCTGGCGGCGAACATCATCATTCCAGATACCGCGCTGGCCATTCCCCTTCCGAATCGCTCGGTCTATCGACCGGAGAATTCAGATGGCGAATATCTCGGGCCAGTCACCATGCGCGAAGCGCTCGCCAAGTCACGCAACACCGTCGCGGTGCAGCTTGGCCAACGCCTCGGCATGGATTCGGTGATCGCCATGGCCCGCCGCATGGGCATCACTTCGCCTATCGCACCGTATCCGTCGAGCGCGATCGGTGCTTCCGTTGTGCAGCCGCTGGACCTGGTGGCGGCGTACGCCACGCTGGACAATGGGGGCGCGAGAGTCGAGCCACGCTTCATCACGCGGATCGAGGATCACACCGGTAAGGTTGTCTGGCAGAACCCCATCGCGACCCCGCAGTCCGTGCTGGACGCCAGAGTGGCGTTCATCGTCAGGGACATGATGCGCGACGTGGTGGAGCGCGGCACGGCGACCTCCGTGCGCCGGCTGATTGGGCCGCAGGTAAGCGTGGCTGGGAAGACCGGAACCACCAATGACAACGCCGACGTGTGGTTCGTAGGCATGACGCCGGACATCGTGGCCGGCGTTTGGATCGGTTTCGACAAACCACGGACCATCGCACCCGGAGCGGCCGGCGGATCGCTTGCTGCACCGATCTGGGCGCGCATGGTGGCCAACGCGGGGCTCGGACGTGGAGGAGCGCCCTGGGTGGCGCCGGAGGGTTTGTTTTCCGCCGAGCTGGATCGGTTGACCGGTCGCCTGGCCGACTCCACCAGTCCGCCGGATCGGCGGTACACTGAGTACTTTCTTGCCGGGACGGAGCCGCTCCAGCTTCGTCTCGACACCTGGCAACTTTTCCTCGGCGCCCCCCCGCCGGCTCGTTAGGATGTACCTGGCGCGGCGCGCCGGAGGAAGCGTGTGAGAGGAAGAGGCAATCGGTCCCCATCGCGCCCGGCCGCGATGGCGTTGGCCACGATTCTCCTGCTCGTCAGCTGCAAGGGCGACTCGACTCGTGCTGATCCTCCGGCCCAAGTGGAAGCCGGTAGCGCCGGAATCCCCGCCGCGGTGGTGGGCAGTGTGCTGACGCCCGCGGCGAGTTTCACCGTGAGGGATGCCGCCGGCCGTGCGTTGGGTGGCGTCCCGGTGACGATCGCTATAGCCGAAGGCGGGGGCAGCCTGCGGAACAGCCCGACGCGCACCGCCAACGGGCTGACGAGTGTGGGAGTCTGGACGCTCGGGACGCACGCTGGGCGAAATGCCCTGACCGTCACAGTGGCGAACCTGCCGCCGCTGACCATTGAAGTCATGGCCGCTGCCGGTCCGCCGGTCGGTCTGGAAGTCGTTGCGGGCGATGGACAGGCATCGCGAGCAGGAGATCACGTCGCCCAACCCTTATCGGCGCGCGCGGTGGACCAATACGGCAACGGCGTCGCCGGCGTGGCGGTGTCGTTTGCTGTCAACAAAGGGGGCGGAGCGGTCGCGCCGGCGCAGGGCGTGACGGACGCCAACGGGATCGCCGGCGGCGAGAGCTGGACGTTAGGCAAACGAGGAGGCGATCAGCAGGTGCGAGCCACGGCTCAGCTGGGACCCACGCTGGCTACGGCCATCTTCGCGGCTCGCATCGACTCGGATTTCGATCCGGTCGTTCGGTTCTTCGGGCCAACGCCGCCGACCGACATTGCCGCCAGCTTCACCGCAGCGGCGGACCGTATTCACGGGCTCATTGTCGGCGACCTTTCCGAGATCACGTTGACGTCGTTCGATGCTAGCCGCTGCGGTATTCCCGGCGAAGTGCTGAATGAGGTCGTTGACGACGTGCTCATCTATGCCACCGTGACGACCATCGATGGGCCTGGGAAGATCCTCGGCTCCGCCGGTCCCTGCCTCATTCGGTCAGCTGACAAACTGACCGTTCTTGGCGTGATGCGCTTCGACGTGGACGACTTGAACAACCTGGTCAGCTCCGGCCGGCTCGAGCCGATCATCCTTCACGAGATGCTTCACATCATCGGCGTCGGCTCACTCTGGCGGACGTTGAACCTTGTGGATGGGACGGGAACCGCGGATCCGCGGTACACGGGTGTACTGGGGACCGCCAGTTGCAACGCAGCCAGCGGTCTTGCCGCCTGTGGCCCCAGCGTGCCTATCGAGAACGCTGGGAGCATCGGCACGGTCGAGGTGCATTGGCGTGAGGCCACCTTCGACAACGAATTGATGACCGGGTTTGCCGAGGCCCCTGGTGTGGAGATGCCATTGAGCGCCATCACGGCGTCGTCGTTGCAGGACTATGGGTACGCCGTGAATTCCCTGGCCGTCGATCCGTACACCGTGCCGACCGCCGCGCTTCGCCTGCGACGACCGCCGTTGCCCGCCGACATCACACGATGGGAGCAGCTACAACCCCCGCTATTCGACGTGACCCCAGCAGGGTGGGTACGTCCGGTGATGATTCACTGAACGCCCGAACCTGGCGTCGGTGATCGTAACGCGGGACGCTGAAGGTTCCCGCCAGCAACGGCAAAGAAGGACGTGGCGGCGAGCCACGGCGCAACTATCAAAAGGGGCTTGTTAGGCGGACATTACCGAACGTTGCCCCCTCGATCGAGGGGACAACGCGCGACGGAATGCCTTGGCTACTTGCCGCCGGTGCGGATCACCGCCAGGAAGCGATCGACTTCGCTGCGCAGGAGTTCAGCCATCCGAGAAAGTTCGTCCGCGGCTCCCAACATCTGGCCGGCCGAGTCACTGGTCTCACGCACTGCATTGGACACCGTCGAGATGCCCTCGGTGACCTGGCGTGTACCTAACGCGGCTTCCTGGATGTTGCGGTTGATCTCGTCGTTGGCAGCACGCTGCCCCATCACCGCTTCCGAAACGGAGGCGGACAGGTCGTGGACGCGGCGCACGGTGCCACCAATGCCCTCGATTGCCGATACCGCATTTTCCGTGGCGTTCTGGATGGCTTGGACCTGGTCCTGGATCTCGCGTGTGGCGTCGCCCGTCTTGGTAGCCAGGTTCTTCACTTCGGCGGCCACGACGGCAAATCCGCGTCCCACCTCGCCTGCCCGCGCCGCCTCGATCGCTGCGTTGAGTGCCAACAATCGCGTCTGACTGGAGATGTCGTTGATGAGCTTGACCACGCGCGAAATCTGACCTGACGCCTCCGACAGCCCAAACACCGTCTCGTTGGTTCGCTCGGCAGCCGACACTGCGTCCTGGGAGATACTTCGGGTCTCCATGGCCTGACGCTCGATCTCACCTACCGTTGCCGTGATTTCCTCGGCGGCAGCTGCAACCGATTCCATGCCGCGACTGGCTTCTTCGGCCGCGGCGGCGACGGTGGTGCTGTGCAGGCTCGTGTGGTCGGCGGTACCGGAGAGCGCTTGGGCCGTGGCCCTGGCTTCCGTAGCGGCTGCTGCCACATTGTCTACGACTACCTTGATCGCGGCCTCGAACTCGTCGGCCAGCCGCAACCGGGCGACCTCCGCCTCTTGCAGCTTTCGCGTGCCTTGCTCCATCTGTTCCGTCGCGCCGTTGATCAGCGATGCGGCATTGCGATACGTGCCAAGCAACCCGCGAAGCAGGACACGGCGATAGAACTTTCCCTCCGATGCGTGCTGGAGCGAAGCGCTCGACTCCCGCACAAACGCGTCCGACAGGTCGAGCAAGTGATTGATCGCCTGAACGAGGTCGCCAAGCGGACCCTCATGCGAGATGCCGAGGATGCGTGGCTCCAGATTGCCCGCCGCGGCTTCGCGCGCGACTTCGCAGATGGAGGCGATCCCTGTGCGATACGCTTCCAACTCGGCCTGAAGGGCCTCGACGTCAGCGGTGGTCCACTTCGGACGCCTGGCAGCAGTGGCGAATGTTCCCATGATGCGCTGTGAGGTAAGCCCGGCCAACGCCGGGTCTGGGGTGTCGACTAGAGGGTCCAGACCCACTCGTCGTAGCTCTTTCCGGCGGATTGCAAGGTCGAAACCAACAGCTCAAACGAGGACTGCAGTCCCATGGCGCGATCCGCGTGACGGCGTTCTTCCGCCACCAGCGCGGCGTACACCGGCTCGACCTTGGCGATCTTCGAACGTTCGGGGACGCGGCGATTCGAGTGGAATCCAACGATCTGTCCGTCGCGGCCATATGACGGCGTCACGTGGGCCAAGACCCAGTAGTTGTCGCCGGACTTCGCCATGTTGTTGACGTAGGCGAAAACCTCGTGTCCCGCAAACAGTCGGTCCCACAGGAACTTGAAGACGGCGCGCGGCATGGAGGGGTGCCGGATGAGGCTGTGCGGAGCGCCCAGCAACTCTTCCTCCGTGTAGCCAGAGACCTTGATGAACACGTGGTTTGCGTACGTGATCTTCCCTTTCAGGTCGGTCTTGCTGACAATGATCTCGTCCTCGGCGAAATACCGCTCACGCCCCGAGGGCTGTATTTGTGTTCGTGCCACTGACATGAAGTTCTCCACGGTGCCGCGTGAACTGATCTCTCGTAGATCTGGTTTCGGCACAAACACTCTCACGCTCGATAGGGAAATCCCCGACGTGCCGCTTTGGGGCGGGCGACGCCGCGGAGCGACTCCCCAGCGAGCATATTGACGACCCAAAAAGCGGGTTTAACTCGCTTCTCACAGCCGCATCGACGGCCGGGTGGCTCACCCGCAAACAGGAGGAGACATGGACAGCCGGACGGAGCTGCGCTCGCTGCGCGCGTACGCCGTGGGAGTCACGGTAGTGTTTGCCGCCAGCTCAATCATGGCGTTCAGCCGGGCACCGCAAAAGGCGCGGTTTACGGAGATCGACGTCGAGCGGATCAACATCGTTGAGCCTGACGGAAAGCTTCGCATGGTGCTATCCAATCGTCCGCGTTCCATCGGCCCGATCTACAAGGGACGGCCGTTTGGTTACGAAGGCGGCACCCGCCCGGGCATCATCTTCTTCAATGACGAGGGGACGGAAAACGGCGGGTTGACGTTCACCGGGCGGCAGAAATCCGACGGCACGTACGAGGCCTCCAGCGGATTTTCCTTCGACCAGTTCAACCAGGACCAGGTCCTCTACTTCCAGTACGATGACAACAACGGGACCCGCCGCACGGGGCTGACGATCGCTGATCGCGCGAACAGCGATATCTTCGACGTGGTGGCACGCCGAGATTCCATCCAGAAGCTGCCGGAGGGTCCTGCCCGAAACGAGGCCATGCAACAGCTCCTGCGTCCCGGCGGCGTCCCCCTCTTTGCACAGCGCGTCTACGTCGGGCGTGATCGGGCGCGTTCCGCAGTGTTGAATCTGTCGGATCCCGAGGGTCGACCCCGGCTTCGCCTGGTCGTCGACTCCACCGGCACTGCCTCGATACAGTTTCTGGATGAACGCGGCGTCGTGACCGCTCGGTACCCGTAACCGCTTCCGCCCGGAACCGCCTCAGCCACGTAAGCGACCGCGGTGGCGACACGCGGCGAATCGGCAAGGTGCATCGATTGCCCGCCGCCGCGGGACAGCTACTCGTGCCGGATCGCCTCGATCGGGCTCAGGCCGGCGGCGCGGCGAGCGGGGTAGGTGCCGAAGGCAACACCGATCAACAGCGAAAGGAAGGCCGCCGCCAGAACAGAACTCCAGGTAAAGCTCGCCTGAATGAAGCTGGCGGAGGCGTATTTGCGGATCAATGCCGTCAGGCCAAACGAAGTGGTGAGTCCCAGGACGACTCCGACCAACCCACCAACACCGGTGATGGCCACGGACTCGGTGAGAAATTGGAGCAGGATGTCGCGATTGCGTGCCCCCGACGCCTTGCGAATACCAATCTCTCGCGTGCGTTCGGTGACGGACGCCAGAAGGACGTTCATGATGCCGATGCCGCCGACAACCAGGGAGATGCCGGTGATCGCCCCCATCAGCAGCTTGAAGATGAGGATTCCCTGTGATGCTTGCTCGGCTCGCTCCCGATAGGACTGAATCACAAACGCCGACTTGGTTCCGGTCTTCTTTGGCTGCAACAACTCGCGAATACCCCGCTCAACCCGAGCGACGTCCTCAACACTTGTCGCGCGGGCAATGAGCGTGGGGTACCGCAAGCTCCTTGCATGGAACGTCGTGTCCATCCCCGGGAAATACGGGGCGATTACTCCTCGCGACGTACGTCCCAGCTCACCGTCCACGACGCCGACGACAGAGTAGCTCCTGCCATTCAGCAGGAGTTGCACGCCCACTGCGCGGGACAACTCGGCACCCGTCAGGTCTTTGGCGAGCTGCCGGGAAACCATCACGCCGCTTCCCTGGTCGATGTCGGCGTCACTCAACATCCGGCCAGCCGCAACCTTCAACGCGCTCAGTCGATCGATCCCCGCGGTGACGGCCATCAAGCCCGCCATACGACGTGTCGTGGAGTCGGTGGAGCGCACCTCCACAGCAGCGCGCGCCAGAAGCCCCGCACTCCCGACGCCCGGGAGCGACGTCACCTGTCTCAGCTCGACGAGCGTGAGCGGAACGGTGTCGCTCATCGCGAACGTCTGGCCATCGATGTCCTCGCCAACGCGTGACTCCACGCCAAGGCTCTGTAGGTCAGTCGTCTCGGAGAGCTGTGCACGAGCCGTCCGCTCCATGCCATCGCCCAGCGAGAGGACGGCCACGAGGGACGCCACGCCAATGATCACGCCGAGCGTTGACAAGATCCCCCGCATCGGATTCAGCAACAGGGTCTCTCGAGTGACAAGCAGGGCCGTCGCGATAGGGCGCATGGCAGGCGTTAAGACGTGGCAAACAATGATGGTGGCGCGGCCGGGCTCGCGGCTCGCCATGTCCTACGGTGTGGATGACCGGCGAGTTGCATCACGACGATGTGCCCGACGCCGAATTCCCCGTGAACGCACCGCCACGGTTTGCCGAACCAACGAACGGTGTCGTCGTTTCCGCGGGCGGCACATGACTCAATGCGTACTCGGCCAGCGCCGTAATGCTCAGCGAAGGATTCACCCCAGGGTTCGCCGGCATCGCCGACCCATCGCAGATCAGGAAGTTCTGGTAACCAAAGGCGCGCAGCTTGGCATCCACGACTCCGGCATCCCGGTCCGCACCAATGACGGCACCGCCCAGCAGGTGTGCAGTGGTCGGGATGTTCGCGAGGGCTTCGAAGACACTGCTCTGTGGCGTTCCATTGGTCCGCGTCGCCAGCCACTCCGTGACCCGGTTCGCCACCTCAATGAACGTCGGATTCGGCCGGTCCTGATCCTGTTCCGTGTGCAAACGAAATCGCCCGAACCACCCGCGTCGCAGGCGAAGGGCGATGGCGTTGTCCTGTGTTTGCATGACCAGCACCACAAGGGTCCGTCGGCTCCAACCCACGGGCCAGCGACTGCGCAGAAAGCGCCACGGATGACGCAAGATGTTGCCGAGCAGGAGCAACGGTCGTGTGAGGCGCGTCCCCTTACCCGTCAGCGGGGCCAGCAGGACCGACATCGCGTCGCCGCGCCGCCCGTACGTAACCAGCTCGATGTGGGTATCCGACGACGGATGGATGCTCGCACTGATGGCCACGTCATTCCAGACAGCCATGGCATCGTCGGGTAGCGTGACGGCGAGAATGGACTCGCTGTTCGTCCGCACCAGCTCGCCCAACCGCGGACTCAAGCGGGGCAGCGAACCTGCAGCGCGGCATTGCAGCAACAACCGGTTGGTTCCGAGCGCGCCGGCGGCGACCACGATGCCGCGAGCCGTGAACGTTCGTGCACCAGATCGACCGCCGAGCCCCGGCGTTCGAGTCGTTACCCGATAGCCCGTGGCACCGTCGGCTGCATCAATCGGTTGGATATCGGTGACTTCGCAGTCGGGAATGATCTGTGCGCCACGTCGCTCGGCAAACCACAGGTAATTCTTCAACAGCGTGTTCTTCGCTCCCTCCCGGCAGCCAACCATGCAGGCACCGCATCGGGTGCAGCCCGTGCGTGGGGGACCTTCCCCGCCAAAATACGGATCCGGAACCTCGCGCCCGGGAGCGCCAAAGAACACGCCGACCGGAACGCGCGTGAATGTATCCGCCACCCCGAGATGTTCGCCGACTTCTTGCAACAAACGCTGGCCGTCACTGGCATGTGGGACGGTCTGCGCACCCAGCATGTGCTCGGCCATCTCGTAATGCGGTTGCAACACCTCGCGCCAATCCGCCAGGTGCGCCCACTGCGCGTGCTCGAAGAATGCCGGCTTCGCGCGGTAGAGCGTGTTCGCGTACACCGTGCTGCCACCGCCGACCGCGGCGCCGCTGGCTACGAAAACATCCCGGAACGGGGTGAGTCGCAGGATGCCGTGAAGGCCAACCCGCGGCGCCCAGAGAAAGCGCCGCAGGTTCCACGCAGACTCAGCGTATTGGTGATCCGCGTATCGCCGGCCGCATTCCAAGACGGCGACGCGATACCCCTTCTCGCTAAGTCGAAGGGCCGATACGCTGCCGCCGAACCCAGAGCCGACGACGATCCAGTCGAAGTCCAGCGGGTTCGGCGTCATCGGCGCGGGCGCGCCGCGGGGCGTACGGCGTCCCTAGACGCCGACGCCCTCCGGGATATCCACCACGCGATCCGTTGCATCCATGTGCGCCTCGTGAGCGAGCGCGATGTCGAGCACTTGCGAGAGTGTTTCGACCGGATGGAAGGTCAGTTGCTGCTGCACCTCATCCGGCACGTCTTCCAGGTCGGCTTCGTTCTGCTTGGGAATGACGATGTGCTTGATGCCGGCGCGATGCGCGCCGAGCACCTTCTCCTTCAGCCCGCCGATTGGCAGCACGCGACCACGTAACGTGATCTCGCCAGTCATGGCGACATCGCGGCGGACGGGTCGCCCCGACAGCTCAGACACCAGTGCCGTGCCAATCGCGATGCCTGCCGATGGTCCATCCTTTGGAATGGCGCCAGCAGGGACGTGGATGTGCGCCTCCAAGGCGCCTTCCATCCGGTCCGCCGGAATCCCGAGGGCCCGGGCGTTGTTGGTAGCATAGGTTAACGCGGCCCGCGCACTTTCCTTCATCACGTCGCCAAGTTGCCCCGTCAGGATCAACGAAATCGGGCCGGCACCACCCGAACGCGGTACTGGATCACTCTCCTCAGCGGCCCGCGCGCGTTCACTGCGTCGAATGGACGCCTCGACGAACATGATGTCTCCGCCGACGGGCGTGTAGTACATGCCCGTGGCAATGCCCACCTCGTTACTCTCCTGCGCCCGTTCCGGATGCACCTTGGGCCGGCCGAGGAGCTGCCGCACCTCGTCGGCATCAATCGCGCTGTCTGCCAGAACACCCTGGTCCCCGGTCGCGAGCTGACGTGCCACCTTGCGACACACCGCACCAATCTTCTGTTCGAGCTGTCGAACACCGCTCTCGCGGGTGTAATTGCTCACGATTGATGCAATCGCGTCGCCTGTGAACGCCACCTGCTTGTCCGCGAGGCCGTTCTCTTCCAGCTGCCGCGGCAGCAGGTACTTCTTCGCAATCTCGGCCTTCTCGCGCTCCGTGTATCCCGAGAACTCCACCGTTTCCATACGGTCCAGAAGCGGACCGGGGATGTTTTGGATGAAGTTGGCGGTGGCGATGAAGAGCACCTCGCTCAGGTCAAACGGGACGCCCAAGTAGTGATCCGTGAACGAATCGTTCTGTGCCGGATCGAGGACCTCCAGCAACGCCGACGCCGGATCGCCTTGGAACGACGTTCCCAGCTTGTCGACTTCGTCCAAGAGGAAGATCGGATTCTTGGTACCCGCTTGCTTCATTCCTTGGATAATGCGCCCCGGCATGGCGCCGACGTATGTGCGTCGGTGACCGCGGATGTCGGCCTCGTCGCGAGCGCCGCCAAGCGCGACACGGACGTACTGACGTCCCAGCGAGCGAGCGATGGACTTCGCGATCGACGTCTTGCCCACGCCCGGTGGGCCAACGAACAGCAGGATCGGACCCTTGGCCATGGCCCGCGCCTTCGCTTCCTTGGCGTCGGTGATAGGACGATCGTCGGCGTCGCCGTTACCTAACGACGGCGTCGCGTCTTCCTTGGCGGTCTTAAGCTTGGCCGCCGGGAATTCGCCCGTCCGGGTGACCTCCTCGGCGAGCTGCTTGGCGCGAAGCTGACGAACGGCAAGGAACTCCAGGACGCGATCCTTCACGTCCTGCAGGCCATAGTGGTCCTCATCAAGGATCTCGTCGGCGCGCTTCAGGTCGAGGTGATCGTCGGACCGCTTGTTCCACGGCAGCTCGGCGATCCACTCGAGGTACGTCCGAATGACCTGCGCCTCCATCGACTCGCGCCCCGTGCGCTCCAGACGACCGAGTTCGCGCTCGACCTCGGTACGTGCCTCTTTCGGCAGGTCCAACTTTGAAAGCTTGTCCCGCAACTCCTGAACTTCCTTGGATTGATCGTCGTCCCCCAGCTCCTTCTGGATGGCCTTCATCTGTTCGCGAAGGAACATCTCTCGCTGACGCTCACCAAGTTCCTCCTGCACCTGCGACTTGATCTCTTCCTGCGCCTCAAGCATCCCGATCTGTCGCTGGACATGCACGAGCACACGACGAAGTCGCTCCTCGACGCTGAGCGTTTCCAGCAGCCCCTGCTTCTCCGGTACCGGGAGCTCCAAGTAGCCGGCGACCAGGTCGGCAAAGCGACCGGGCTCTTCGACGGCATCCAGGACCTGATGGACGACCTCTTCCGGGAGGCCTCGTCGCTCGCCCAGCTCGGCGGCTCGCTCGCGCGTTTCCTTCTGTAACGCCTCGAAGGCCGCGTCGTGCTCGTTCAATGGCGACATCTCCTCGGTCGGTATGACTACAGCCGTCAGGAATCCGTCGCCGGGGGTGTACTGCAGGGACGTCGCGCGCTGTTCACCCTGGAGCAGCAGCTGCACGCCACCCAATCCTCGTTGGATCTGCCCGATTCGGGCGATGACGCCCATGGAGTAGAGGATTTCTGGCTTCGGTTCGTCCTCGTTGTCGCGCTGCGCAACTGCGAACACCAGCCGATCACCCTTCAGCGCTGACTCAATGGCACGCAGTGTCCCGGGTCGTCCCGCCGAAATCGGCGCCGTGAGCCCCGGAAAAATGACCGTTCCTCGCAACGGAAGAACGGGAAGAGTCTGCCTTGTTCCCATCGTCATATCTCGGTTAAAACGCCCGGCCCCACTGTCATCAACCTGGCACAACCAGCCTTGCACACATCCATCTGCACTGCAGAGTCGATGCGCGCAAGGCGATTCGGGGTCTCGGGCCACGGTGCAGCAGGAATCGCGCTGCTGAATTACGTCACCTTGGCGGGGTTTGCAACTTTCGAGAGCCGAAGTGACGTAGTGGGTGACAGTTCGCGTGTCGAATAAGCAGGTGCGGCAAGCCGGTCCGCTTCACACCGCGCACGCGCGTCGCCGTAAGCGTCAAATTGCCAATGTCATACGCGGTCAAGCGTTCTAGACGCTCAGACATACCTGTTGTACACTTCTCAGCCGAGAAATCACGTCCCGAATCTGCCCATCGCGTGCCAGATCCTGTCGCATCGTCTGCAGCAGACGCTGAGCTGCGCGCGCACGTTGAGCGCGTCCTAAGCGCCCATTACGAGCTCGATCGTGAGATCGGGCGCGGCGGCATGGGAATCGTGTACAAGGCCCGCGATCGTCGGCTCAAGCGGCCCGTGGCGGTGAAGTTGCTCCCGCCGGAACTGGCGTTCCGCTCTGAAATCCGCACGCGCTTCCTGCGTGAAGCAGAAACGGCCGCGCAACTCAGCCACCCGAACATCGTGCCGATCTACAGCGTCGATGAGCGGGAAGGGCTGGTGTACTTCGTGATGGCGTACGTGGACGGTGAGAATCTCGCGGTCAAGCTGCATCGCGAAGGGGCGCTACCGCCGGAAGAAACTCGGCGCATCCTGTTGGAAGTCGCGCGTGCACTCGCGTACGCCCACGAGCGAGGCGTCGTGCATCGCGACATCAAGCCCGACAACATCCTCACGTCGTCGGCAGACGACAGCGTGATGGTGACGGACTTTGGTATCGCGCGCGCCGTAAGCGATGGCGCCGATTCGCGGCTGACGGCGACGGGGATGGCGATTGGCACGCCGGCCTACATGTCGCCCGAGCAGTCGATGGGTGAGCGGGAGATCGATGGGCGTAGCGACCTGTATTCGCTCGGCATTGTCGGCTACCAGATGCTCTCCGGCGACCTGCCGTTTAACGCTTCCAGCACGCCGGCCCTGTTGGTCAAGCACATCTCCGAACATCCGACGCCCGTTGCCGACCGGTGCCCAAGCGCACCGGCGGACCTGTCGCGCGCAGTGATGTTGCTGCTGGAGAAGGAGCCAGCGAACCGATTCCCGAGCGCGTCGGCCTTGGTCACGGCTCTGGAAACGGGTCACGTTCCGGAGGCACCTGTCAGGGTGAACACGTCGGCTCGCATTGCGTCGCCGTCGCAGCCCATGCCGCTTCCCGAGACGTCCGAGGGATACCAACCCTCAGCGGACGAAGTCGCTCGGTGGAACGCACCCATGGTGCTGACGTTCCGGAAGAAGCTGGCGCCGTTCTTTGCGTTCAGTGCCGTCGCCATTTTTCTGGCCATCTTCAATGTCCTCGAGTTCCTGGTCGGCGTGGCTGGTATCTGGAGCGTGTTCGTCGCGTTCCAATACGCGAAGTTGTGGACCGAAGGGTACGATTGGCGCGACGTCTTCAAGGAGCCACGGGATCGCCTCTTTTTCGATGTCGTCGCTGAGTGGATGGACAACGTCCGCGCACTCTGGGATCGCAAGAAGCGCGTGGAGATTCGCGAACGACAACGAACACGCGGCGGCCGCGGCCACGATCTGTTCCCGCGCAACGCGCCCAACGCCCTGCCAGCGTCATCACTGAGCGGCCGGGAACTAGACGCTGCCGCTGGTGCTTACGCGTCGCCATTGCGCGAGGCCCAGCGCAATCGCGATGACATTCTGCGCAACTTCCAGTCGTTGTCGAAGGCCGATCGCGAGGGGCTGTCTGAGGTACCGGAGTCCGCGGTGGCGCTCTACGGCCGCGTGGAAGCCTTGGTGATGAACCTGGCGGACCTGGAACGCAACGCGCCGGCTGAGGGAAGCGCGCCGGTGGATGCCGAGATCGCGCGTCTGGAGTCAGAAGCGAATCCGCTCGACACACGCGCCAGCGAAGAGCGCGTTCGAAGACTGGCCTACCTGAAGCGGCAGCGACGCGCCCTGAACGATGTCAGCGAAAAGCGTGCGCGGTCGCGTGAGCGCATGGACCGCTGCATGCTGGCGCTGCAGAACATGCGACTGGACCTTATCCGACTCAAGGCGGGAAGCCAGACGGTCCAGCAGGTGACGCTCGTTGCCGAACGAGCCATGAACGTCGCCCGCGATGTGGAGAGCGCGGTGTACGTCGCCGACGAGATGGCGAAGCTAAATCGACGGCCGGCGTACGGCAGCGGGCCGAACGGCTAAGGGCCCGTGCGGCGGTCACGCGCCGCTCGGGCACCGTCGAAATGCTCTGGTTCGCTGGTCTCCTCCCACTCTCCCGACCCTCCCCCAACGCCCCTCATGTCCGACGCCCTCCGCGATCGCGTTGAATCCGCGTTAGGCGACGCCTATGAATTCGAGGCCGAGATCGGGCGTGGTGGCATGGGCGTGGTGTATCGGGCGCGTGACCGAAAACTGCGGCGCTACGTGGCGGTCAAGGTATTGCCGCCAGAGCTGGCCTTTCGCGATGAGATCCGCACGCGGTTCCTTCGGGAAGCCGAGACGGCGGCCCAGCTCAATCATCCGAACATCGTTCCGATCTACGCCGTTGAGGAACGCGAAGGCCTGGTCGGTTTCGTCATGGCGCTGGTCGATGGCGAGAGCCTCGGCGCGCGCCTAACGCGCGAACGTCGTCCGCCGATCGCCGACGTCCGGCGGATTCTCCATGACGTCGCCGATGCGCTGGGCTATGCCCACGCGCATGGCATCGTGCATCGCGATATCAAGCCGGACAACATCCTGCTCGACCGGGCGACTGGTCGGCCGATGGTGACGGACTTCGGAATCGCGCGCGCCATGGAAGGTGACGCCAGACTCACCGTCACGGGCATCGCCGTGGGCACGCCGGCCTACATGTCGCCCGAACAGGCCATGGGGGACCGCGACATCGATGGCCGCAGCGATCTCTATGCGTTGGCGATCGTGGGCTACCAGATGCTGGCAGGCGAACTTCCCTTTCAGGCGACCAATACGCCGGCCATGCTCATGAAGCACATCAGCGAGCGACCGCGACCTCTGCGCGATGCCCGCCGCGATGTGCCGCCACGCTTGGCTGCATCCATTGAACATGCCCTTGCCAAGCGCCCCGAAGATCGTTGGGACAGTGCCTCGGCGTTTCGAGACGCGCTCAACGCAGCCGAAGACGGCCCCGTCGACCCGATGCTGGCGCCTAACGACGCGGCCCCTGACCGGCTGTCGGCGGCTTGGAAACACCCGGCCCCCGCGACACCGCCGCGCCCACGGGGCGGCGACGCGGCCGGTCCGCCAGGTGCATTCGTGGGCGCTGAAATCATGGGCGTACGCGTTGGCGTCGTGGCAAAGGTCCGCGGCCGCGATGCGGTGGAAGCAGCGAACCACCCCGACGCGTTGCCCCCCATCCCCAGCTGGATGCCGAGTTCGTGGCGCGAGGCGCGACGCCAATGGGGGCCCGGCCTGACCAAACGCCAGTACAAGGACATGGTGCGGGGCGCCATGGATGGAAGCACCTCGGTCGAAGGCTTGTTGCAGCTCTCGGAAGCCGAGCGGATCCGTCGCTTCCGGCGCCAACTGGGAAGCACCGTGGTCACGGTCGGCGTGTTGATGGGTATCAACGCGATCGTGACGCAGGGACCGCCTTGGTTCTTGATACCCACCGCCTTCATGGGGCTGAGTGTGTTGCGCCGCGCCGTGGGACTCTGGGCCGACGGCGTGTCCCTGCGACGCATTTTCGGTCGAAATGCGGTGGTCCGAAATCCACCCGTCGCGCTTCCCGCTCCCTCGGCAGAAGAGTTGGCGTTGACGCTGGCCCCCGCCGACGTCTTGAATGGCCCCTACGGTTCGGTGGTTCGTCGCGCAGCCCAGGATCGTGCGGCGGCCAAAAATGCCGTGGAGCGACTGACCCCCGCCGATCGGACGATGATTCCCGATGTGGTGCCGACGGTGGATGCGCTCGCCGAACGCGTCGGATCGATCGCCCAGTCGCTGCATCGCATGGACGAGGACGTCACTCCCGAAAGCGTGGCGGAGCTCGAACGCCGCATCGAGCAATCCAAGGCCGCACCCGAGTCGGCTGAGCGTGACCAACGTGTGGCCTTGCTCGAGCGACAGCGCGCCACAATGGGTGATCTCATGAAGCGCCGCGACACACTGCGCACGCAGCTCGATAGCGCGGCGCTGATGCTGCAGAACTTACGGCTGGACCTGCTGGCGCTGCGTTCTGCCGGCGTTCAGTCAGCGATCGATGACGTGAGCAGTGCCACGCAAGAGGCGCGCGCCGTTTCACGGGACATTGCCCGCGCGTTGGACGCCGCCAAGGAAATTCGTTAGGCGCCGCTAGCGCGGCACGCGGGCGGGCAGCCACTTCTCGCTGCCCAAGGAATAGCCGATCACTCCGCCCAGCACGCCGCCGACCACCAAGCCGGCGGGCATTTCCTTAACGAAATCGCTCGCCGACGGATTCACTTCCGGCAGGTTCCCAAGACCCCACAACACGCCGCCTCCCAAGGCGCCAATGATCAGTCCCTTGATCGTGCTGCGCTTGGTCGTGCGTCCCCCGCTGATCTCGAGGCGGTCGATCGAGGAGAGCTGCAACTTCACCCGACGGTACTCCTCAACCAGCACCGGACCGGTGTCAAAGCCGAGTCGTCGTCGAGAACCCGTGGTGTCCATGACCATGGAGACCGCATCAAGCGAGTCAATGCGTCCCACATAGGCGTCGCTACGCAGCGAGCTCGCGCGCACGCGTATACGGGAGCCCACGAACACATCGCGTGGCGGGGCCTGTTGTGCGCGAACGTCTCTCGCCGTAAGGGCGAGTAGTGCGGTGGCACCGGCGAGCAGGAATCGGTTCACGCGTGGTATCCTCGAGATATCGTCAGGCTGGCAGCGCGATTGCGGCGAACTCGCGCCCACGGCCGGCCATTCACCGGCGCATGAGCGCCGAAATGACTTGTGCAAGCCGCTCTGGCGCTTCCTCGGGCACAAAGTGTCCAACGTCCGGAATGTAGTCGAGCGTGGCATTGGGTATAGACGACGCGAACCGCTCCGCGAGTTCTCGCGGCAAGAAGGGATCCTCCATACCCCACACCACCGCCGTCGGAACCGCGATCGTGTGAAGTCGATCCGAGAGGGCCGTCGTCTCCCGTGGGTCCATGGAGGCGACGTGACGAAGGAAGGCATCCCTCCCCGATTCCGTGGCGAACGGTCTGAGATATTGATCAAGGGAATGCGACCCGCGTTCGGGCACGGCGTAGCCACGGGATAGCGCGCGCTTGAAGGCACTGACAATCCACGAAGGCGGAAAGTGCCGAGTTGCCGAGGCAGTGACTTTGGCAAGGCTCGCGGTGCGGTCTGGCCAGTGACCGAACCCAATGGAATCGCAGAGCCCGAGTCGGGAAACGCGACTGGCTGAAGAAAGGGCGATGGATTGCGCGATCGCACCGCCCAGGTCGTGTCCGATCACTGTCGCGACGTCGATGTTCAGCGCGTCCAAGAGGGCGATCACTCGTCGGGCATGCCCAGCGATGGAGAGGTCTAGGGCACTCGGCGCATCGCTGCGACCGTAGCCGAGTAGATCGCAAACGACGACGCGGTGACCCGATGGGAGCAGGGGAATCAGGCCAGCCCAGAGGTGGCTTGAGGTTGGGAATCCGTGGAGGAGCAGGATCGGTTCGCCCGCGCCGCGGCTGCCGGCGGCGAAGTAATAGAGGCGCGTGTCCCCGACGTCTATGAACTCCCCACGCATACGCTGTCGAGTCGGCGAGTGTAGTGTTCAGTCCCTTCGGTGGAGCTGACGGACAGTCACGGAAAATGCGGATACTGCATTGTGGCCACAAGACTTGCGGTGATTCACTAGCGTTTTTAGCAAAAAGGCGTATCGTTTAGCCAGTGGTGGCGATCGTCGCAGAAATAGACTTGTAAAGTTAATACTCTCAAGTACTTAACCTGCCCCATCTCTCGTGACAGAAGAAACAGCGAGC
The DNA here is from genome assembly GCA_046327745.1 of Gemmatimonadaceae bacterium. Taxonomy (GTDB): domain Bacteria; phylum Gemmatimonadota; class Gemmatimonadetes; order Gemmatimonadales; family Gemmatimonadaceae; genus JABAQJ01. The sequence continues at coordinate 624,359 of JAXLXV010000008.1, forward strand.
GCCGAGTTAGTCGAACCGAGAATCGCTGCGCCGCCGAGCGAGCCGGTGAGTTTTCCTCTGTCTTGGATGCTCAGCGACGCGCCAGCATCAATACAATACAGAGCCATTACAGAGATAGCAGGCCTGACCGACGAGCGCACGAAGTATGACAGTATTCCACTGGCGTATCGGCCGGCCCTGACCCTCGCTGCGGCCCAACGCGCCGACGGCCTGTGGAGCGACACCATGCTCGCTACTCCGGACGGCAAGCCCGCGGCGCCGTTCGAGGGTGTCGGCACCATCAATGCGGTCCGACGGTTAGTCGAGTACGGATGGGATCGGGAGACGCCACCGGTGCACCACGCGCGGCGCATCCTCTTCAGACTGCTGGCGGAGGACAACGATCCCAACTTCCTGTATGAGTTTCGTGGAAAGGGGCGCATGGAGCTTGATCTAGTGAAGCATGGGCGACTCGTGCTTCGCGAGGCAGCGGCCGCGGCGCTCGCCCACGCCGGTTTTGAAGCAGACCCGCGGCTCCGCGGCGCCGCCCATCGAATCCTTGATCGAGCGACGAACTACCTGCGCTCGCCGCTTTCTCAGAAGCCCTGGGTCCGTGTAGGCAACCGACAGGTGCTCTCGCCAGACGCCACACCACCGTCCCTCAACGCCCTGCAGATGCTCGCGTTTATGCCCGTGTTCTGTCATGAGAACCGGACGCAAGTGGATCATCTGTATAGCTACCTGTCGCAACCACTCCCACGACAAGAATCTGCGCAGGCCATTGGAAGCGAAATTGTCGATCAACCGCACCTGGTCCTAGGCGACTGGCTACCGCACCGGAACGCGCTCGAGGCCGACGTGCCGATGGCGTTGCTCTGGCTGGAGTTGATGGCTCGGTTGCGGTTCTTGGGGCGAAATGAGAACTGGACGCGGTTATTTGACCGATTCCTCGATGATCGTGACCGCAATGGTGTGTGGCATCCGCACAAAGGCTCTTCGGCCCCTGCCAGCACGAGCCCGCTGGTCTGGCACGCCTTTCCTCTGAGCGGCACGGGCACGGACCAGCGGCTCGCCGATGTGACCTTCCGCATCGGTTTGATTGCTCGACTCAGTGGGCGAGCGATAGAGCTGACGTAGTAACCGTCCGGCGAAAACCCTGACACCTCCGATCTCGCGCCGCTGACAGACGTGCGGCGCGCACCGGTGCAGCGTGAAGCAGCTAGTTGAGCTGTTGCCTGCACGTGTCCACCCGGGACGAGGCAATCGGCCGATCGTCGACGGAGGATGCCATGTTGATGTACAAAGACCTGCTGCACCTGGAACGGCAATTCCGACAGACGCGCGTTTTGAGTGTGTATCTCCCGAAGGTGAGCGAAGATCCGGCGCAACGGGAGTCGTCACACACGTTGTTGCACAACGAGCTTTCCCGAGTACGGCACGCACTCGAAGAGTCTACGCGGGGCGAGCGGATGGCGTTTGCGGCGGCGTCCGATGCGCTTGTCAAGACGTTAGGCACGATGTCCGTAAGTCGCTCGTCATTGATGGCCTTTGCCACGGAGCAAGGTGTCGTGCTCGCGGATCGAGTGCTGGCGCCGGTACCATTCCATGTGGCTTGGCAGGACGGCTTGGTGACGTCGCCATATGTGCGATCGCTGAAGCAGGAGCGCGCCGTGCTTGTCGTGGCCGTGGATAGTCGAACGGCGCGCTTGTTCCGCTATCAAGGTGGTGAGACGGAACTGCTCGAGTCGTTCGATGCGCACGTACGGCAAGAGCCTGCGATGCACATGGGAGAGAGTGCGCGCCCGCATTTTCATCCCGGTGTCCGCGGCGCCACGGGGCGTGACGAAACCGAACGTCGCGAAGAGTCCGCGCTTGACCGCATGTTGAGCCAGTTGGCGCACCGCGTGGAGCCGGAGCGAGCGACCGAGCCGTGGCTGGTGGTGGGCGGCATGTCAGCGAGTGTCCACGCGGTGCTCCGCGTGTTGCCTCGGCAGCTGGTGGAGCGGTCTACGGTGGTGAGTGCGTTAACGACGGATTCGACAGTGGCTGACGTGACGCGTGTGGCATCGGTGGCAGCGTCCGAGCTGACGGCACGCCAAGATGGGGTGCTGGTCGAGTCGTTGTTGGATCGCGCCGCGGCGGGCGCCCGGGCTGTAACCGGTTTGCATGACGTGCAACGGGCGCTGGAGGATCGGTCGGTGCACCTGTTGCTGCTGTCGCAGCGCCTGGTTGATGAGCATGTGTTGCTCGCCGATGCGATGGTCCGCGGGGCGTTCGACGGCGGGTCGCTTGTGGAAGTGGTGACCGGCGCAGGAGCCGCGCGCTTGGATAGTGAGTCGGGAGGGGTGGCCGCCGAGCTGCGCTTCGTCCCTACGTCGCCGGGAGCAGGGGGGCACGCACGCGCCGCGGCGTCGGCTAACGTCTGACGGGGATTCCTTCGCGGTGGTCGCTCCTCCCTGCTGACTGCGCGCACGACGGGTTGGCACCATCATGAAGGTGAGGGTTGTACCGAAGGTACTCGCAGCCTCGTGTAGGCAGGAGGGACGTATGACAAAGGTCACCCTACCGCGCACCGCGACCGTTTTCCCAAGCGTCGCGCGCGAGATCGACGAAATGCAGAATCGCCTTCGTCGCTACTTCAACGAGCCCTTCGCGATCGAGAAGTTCCCGTTTCACGAATCGGTCGGCTGGTTGCCGGCGGTCGAGATTTCCGAGACGAATGAAGAGCTGATGATGACCGCGGAACTTCCCGGCATGAAGCGGGAGGAAGTTGAAGTCGTGTTCGATGAAGACATGCTGACGATTCGCGGAGAGAAGAAGGAGGAGAAAGAAGCGAACGCCGAAAAGAAGTTGCATGTGTGGGAACGGACCTACGGCGCATTCCAGCGGTCCTTTACCCTGCCGCGCACGATCGATCCCACCAAGATCGTCGCTGAATTCAAGGAGGGGGTCCTCCGTGTGCGCATGCCAAAGACCACGCAGGCTAGGGCCAAAGGGCAGAAGATTGAAGTGAAGGGCTAGCGCTCCCTCTCGGGGTGAGGGCGGACGCGGATCGAGAATCCACGTCTTCGCGCGAACGGAACGGGCTCGCTGTGGCGAGCCCGTTCTCCGTTGTGACGCGCCCAGATCGGACTGATGGGACCTAACGAAGATGCCATGTGCGACAGATGCGATTAGATTGTCGCCTTCCGCCTGGCCCACCCCATCCTTGGCTCCATGTCACGAAAGTCCGCAACCGAACCGCCGGCGAATTCCGCACCCACGGCAGCTACGACGTTTGCCTCCTTGGGCATGAGTGCGGCGGTCCTGCAGGCAGTGTCTGACGCCGGGTACAACGAGCCAACGCCGATCCAGGCGTCAGCGATCCCACTGACGTTACGCGGCCGCGACGTGATTGGACTGGCCCAGACGGGCACGGGAAAGACGGCTGCCTTCACCCTGCCATTGGTGGAACGCTTGTTAGGCGGGCCGTCGCGAACCCGGGCGCTCATCCTCACGCCCACACGCGAGCTTTGCCAGCAGGTTGAAGAAAGCGTGAAGAAGTACGCCAAGCATGCGGCGCTCTCGGCGATCTCGGTGTATGGAGGCGTGTCACTGGAACCCCAGGAGCGCGCCCTGAAGCGTGGCGTGGACGTGGTGATCGCCACGCCCGGTCGACTGATCGACCATATCGAGCGGCGCAACGTCTCGTTCGACGACCTGGAGATCTTGGTGCTGGACGAGGCCGATCGCATGCTGGACATGGGGTTTGCCCCGCAGCTCAACCGGATTGTCCGCGAGATTCCTCCCTATCGGCAGACGTTGCTGTTCAGCGCCACCATGCCGCCGGAAGTAGAAGTTTTGGCACGCAAGTACATGCGCCGACCGCAAGTCATTGAAGTGACGCGACGCGCGACGGTCGCGACCACGGTCACGCACGCGGTGTACCCCGTGCCGCGCGAGAAGAAGAGCCAGCTATTGGTGGAGCTCCTCCGGGCTCCCGAGATGGACTCGGTTCTGGTGTTCACCCGCATGAAGGTTGGAGCTGATCGTGTGGTGAGGTACCTGACGCACGAAGGGATCGAGGCGGAGGCCTTGCACGCCGACAAGACACAGCAGCAACGCGATCGCGCGCTGGAGCGGTTTCGCAGTGGGGAGCTGCGGGTCCTGGTGGCCACCGACATCGCCCAGCGCGGCTTGGACATCAGCGGCATTTCGCACGTCATCAACTACGATGTGCCACAGCAACCCGAGGACTATGTCCATCGCATCGGACGCACCGGACGCGCAGCACAATCTGGCGATGCCTTCACCTTCATGTCACCGGACGAGATTGCAACCGTCAGGCTCATCGAGCGGGTGATCGGGCAGTCGATTGACCGTATCTCGGTGCCGGGGTTCGACTTCGGCACCACGGCGGAGTAGCGCCGCAACAGGTCAAACAGTTCGTGTCGGTCCAGGCGCCGGACAGCGAAATCGTCCGTCACATCGTTCCAAGTCGTCCGCACGGTTAGTGTCGCACACGGCCCAGACGGGACACGGTGAGCGTTTCAGCCGCGAGCCCTCGGGCCACGATGATGCGCGTATTGCTCGCGCCGAACCCCATGGCGTTAGCGGCGTACGTGACGGAGTCGCGCGTGATGGCGAGCGAAACACCATACAAGGCGCCAAGCGGGCGCGTCTCAATGGTATCCGTGTAAGAGACGACCGCGAGGGAAACAGAGGCGGTGTCGAAGCGAGCGGCCGCCTTGGAGGCTCTCTGGAAAGCGACAAGCCGAGCTCGGGCGAGAGCAGAGCCAACGTCCAACGCGGCGGCTCGAACACTGAGTGCATCCTGATAGCGCACGAAGCGGGGCGCCGCCAAGGCCGTGACCAAGGCCAGGACAACGATCGTGATGAGTAGCTGGGGCAGTGTGAAGCCAGACATGATCCTCTCCTTCAGTGGTGAAGGGAGATGATGGCTTACCATGGCGACGCACCCGTTACCGCAATATTGCGATCCGGATCGTCGTTATGCGGGGAACGGCGGAGCAGGCCGGCCCATCGCCATCCGCAGTGCCGTAGCGGCCCGGGTTCGGCTATTTTTCTGCCCGGTCGCGGGATCGTTGTGTCCCGTTCAGCTCCCATAGCATAGAGCCCATGCACGTCAGCATCGAATACTGCGTGATGTGAAGCTACGAATTTCGCGCCACCAGTCTGGCGGCGGAGATTCGAAAGGAATACCCGGACGTTGAACTGGAGCTGATCGAGTCCAGCGGCGGACGGTTCGAGGTCAAGCGGGATGGCATCCTGCTCTTCTCAAAGAAGGCGACGGGCCGTCACGCCCAGCCCGGTGAAGTGCTGCGACTGCTGGCCGCCGCCGATACTGCTGGATAGCGAACGGGCGCCGATCAGCGCCCGTTTCCACGTCGACTCGACGCGACGGTTCCGTATTCGTTCCAATTGACGACTCGTTATGCGAATTGCGATCTCGACAGGAGGCGGTGACGCCCCTGGGCTGAATGCGGTCATCCGCTCTTCCGTCCTTTCGGCGGTCAGCCGTGGATGGGACGTGCTGGGGATTTGCCGGGGGTATTTCGGGCTCCTCGGCGAAGACGACATCATTCCGCTGACGCGCGACGCCGTGCGTGGCATTGGCCACTTGGGCGGAACCATTCTCCGTACCACGAATCGCGGGAATCCCTTCTCTTTCCCGGTGCGCCAGTCGGACGGTACGTATCGTGACGTTGACCGATCGCAGGAGTTGATCGACAACGCTTCGCGACTGGGGATCGACGCGATCATCACGATCGGTGGCGATGGATCACTCTCGATCGCCCAACGCCTCTTCGAACGCGGCGTGAAGATCGTCGGCGTACCCAAGACGATCGACAATGACGTGAGCGGAACGATTACGACGTTCGGCTTTGACACCGCGGTTGATACGGCCATCGATGCGATCGACAAACTGCATACGACGGCAGAGAGCCACGATCGCGTGATGGTATTGGAGGTGATGGGGAGACACGCCGGTTTCATCGCGTTGCATGCGGGGGTCGCGGGATCAGCCGATGTGGTGCTGCTTCCCGAGATTCCATTCGACGTCGAGAAGGTGTGTGCGAAGGTCCGCGCCCGAGACCGCGCAGGACGGCTGTTCTCTATTGTCGTGGTTGCTGAGGGCGCCTACCCGGTCGGTGGTCAGGAGTCCATCCTGGGCGAATCGCTACCTGGTCAGGACAAGCGCGTTGGGGGCATCGCCGGAAGATTGGCGTGGGAGATTCAGCAACGCACGGGAAAAGAGGCGCGGTCGCTGGTGCTGGGCCATCTGCAGCGCGGTGGTTCTCCGACCGGATATGATCGACTGTTGGCGACGCGATTCGGAGGGGCCGCTGTGGAGGCCGTGGAGCAAGGGAAATGGGGCCACATGGTGGCGCTGCAGTCGCCACACATTGTCACGGTCCCATTCGTCGATGTGCTGAGCGAACCGAAGCGCGTGGACCCGTCGCACGATGTGGTGAGAACGGCGCGCGCGAACGGCATTTCGTTTGGAGACTGAGGGCCGTTCCGCACTGAGCCCTATGGCACCACGGCATGTTGACCGGGTATTCAGGCCCGTGGGATGCTCCGGTGCCTCGCTGCCGTGGAAGAGGCCGACAGCGTGAGGCACAGATTCGCCGATGCCGCAGCGCGGAGATCCCTCTCGGTGTGCTCGCCGGATGGAGGCGCGAGTCGTGACCGGGATTCCCGATCGATTTTGCAGGAGTGTAGTGATGTCAGGGAGTAGTTGGATGGGTGTTGGCGGCCTACTGGTGACGCTTGCCTGGGTTCCGGTCTTGCACGGACAGCGACTGGTTCCTCCCGCCGACAAGGAGCTGCCGAAGGTCAGCATCCCCAAGGAGTACTTGCCGCCCGCCGGGATGTGTCGCGTGTGGATCGACAACGTTCCCGCGGCGCAGCAGCCGGCACCGACGGATTGCGTGACCGCCATCAAGAACCGGCCGACGAATGGCCGCGTGATATTCGGTGATGACGCGGGGATACGGCTAAAGGGCCTGCGTCGCACCCTAGACGAGGGCACCAAGGACAGCACGAAACTCAAGGTCAAGAAGCCGTAAGGCATTTACGGGCGTTATACCTTTCACGCGCCGGTTGCAGCAGTGCTGTAGCCGGCGCTGTGACGTTACCCCTCCCTTGCCCAGCGATTGCGCAACGCACGAGATCGATCTCTTCCACCCGACCGCGAGGCCTTTGCGGCGGCAGAGCCGCCCACAGGGCGTGTGATCGTTATTGCGCCGACGCGCGCGGCCTGCGAGACGATCGAGCTGGCGATCGGGTTGCACGTGCCGACGGTGTTGGAGCGCGAGCACGGAGCCGAGGTGCGGGCCTTGGCGGCGGCCGGGAAGGGTTTTGGGATTGTCGCCGGGACAGGGACGGGAAAGACGCTGGCGATCCGGCCAATCGCCGAGAGCCTGCTTGGCACCACGGAGTTGCGCACGGGGGTGGTGAACCGCGAGCGCGAGGCGACGCCTGAGACGCCTACGTGGAATGTCATCGTCGTCACGACTGGCATCGCCCGTCGCTGGTTTCAGGACGGGGACATCGTGCGGCGCGACACGTTGGTGGTGGACGAAATTCACCAGACGTCGGCGGAATTGGAGCTGTGTCTGGCGTTAGGCAAGCGGGTGGGTTGCCGGTTCATCTGGCTTTCGGCCACCGTGGATCCGCGATTTTATGCCTCCTACCTTCGGTCAGACTCGGTCATCCACAGCGAGGCATTCGACCCGCAGAGTGCTGCTGACGTTCGCGTCGTGCACGAGGATCCTCGGCGCTTCCTGAGCGATCGTTTCCTGCAACAGGTCGTGAAGCAACGTCGAGGGGTGGGGATGTTCCTCCCCACACGAGCCGCGGTGGAGCTGGCGGCAGCGAGCGTGTCCGATCGGATGCCTCGCATGGAGTCGGCGTTCTACCATGGTGGGGAACCGATCCGGGTCATTCGTCCGTTCTTGGAGGCCGAAGGAGTTGCCAAGCCCTTCTTCCTATCCATGACGGCGGCTGGCCAAAGTGCTCTGAATGTGCGGGGGCTGGACACGGTGATCATCGATGACACCCGTTTTGCCAACGTGGTGGAGCGAGGGAAGAACGTGCTGACGCGCACGCACCTTGGCGCCAACGAGATCTTACAGATGGCGGGGCGCGTACATGGCCGCGTGCGCGGCGGTCGGGTGTTCATTCTCAGCGACCGACAGATCGATTTTGGCGCCCTGCGACCCACGGCGCCCGAGTTCCAGCTGGCGGGAGATGCCGAGCGAGTGGCCCTGACCTGTGCGGCTCTTGGCGTCCGCGCCGACGAGTTGGAGCTGCCGGTTCCGCTCGACCGGCTGGCCTACCGAGCAGCCATGGAGGGGCTGGAGCGTCGCGGATTGGTCGAGCGCGGCCGGTTGACCCGCTATGGCGCGATTGTGGAAGCGCTGCCGGTGGAGCGCCCCTGGGCAGAACTGGTGGCGCACGGCGCGGACAGCCTGCTGCCGTACCTCGCCGTCATGGCCTCGATTGAGTCGCTGCACCGCATGACACGCGAGGAGCGCGACCTGTCAGGCCTGGTGGTGCCAGGCAGCGATCATCTAACCAGCTACAACGTTTACGCCGAGGCTTTCACGAAAGCGGGCTACATCGGCGAAGTGTACGGCTTGCCGCGCCACCTGTTCGATGAGCGAGCCATCGAGCGGTGGGCAGACCGACGCGGCGTCTTGGTCAAGGCGATCGAGGACGCGGCGCTGGCCATGGCAAGTGTGTACCGAAGCGTAGGCTCCGATCTGCCGACGTCCATGCCACTGGTGCAACCAGAAGTCGAACGCGATTTCCGCGACTTGGTGGCTCGCATCATGCCCTTCGATCTGGTTATCGATGAAACCACGGTGGACGGAGATGAGGCCCGTGTTTCCAAAACGAGTGTATGCGGATCGTGGGGACCGATCGCGGGCGACCTCCGATACTTCGCGGACCGATTCGGAATTCCGCGGGCATCCATCGAGGGCACCCAAGTCCCCTTGAACCTGATCCGGCGCCATGCCACCGCGGGTGAAGGGGAACTGGTGTACGATGTCGAGCGGAAGCGTGCCGCCCTGATCCTGCGCCGCCGCGTGCTGTACCATGGATTTGAGCTGGACCGGGATGAAGAGATCGTGGATCAATTCCCGACCGACCTGGTGCACGAGGCTCGTCATGTGTTGGCCGAGGCGCTCGCGCGCGAGCAAGCCCGCCACCCCGCCGTGCGACGGCACCGTGCAGACATCAACCTGGCGCGCGAGTGCTATCGACGATCAGGGGGCCGAACGCGCCGGCTCGGGCTGGCCGACCTAACGGCCCTGTACGAGGCGTCGTTGGCCGACGTCCACTCGATGCACGAGTTCGAGCAGGCTGCGTTGAAGCTGCCGCTGCAGGATTGGGTGGATGCTGACGAGTGCGGGCGATTGCTGGCCCTCCCATCGGCCGTGGAGCTGCGCGGGCGCCCTATTCCGATCGAGTACGACGTTGAGGCCGACGACTCAGCCACGGAGCCGCGCGGGGTGGCCCGCTTGGTCCTTCCGGAGAAATTGGCGCGGCTCATGGACGAGCGAGAACTGCCACTGCTGGATCGTCCCCTTCGATTCGTCGTGCATCGAGGGCAACGCGCATCCGTCCGCTCGAACACGCTGAACGAGCTGCAAGTTGCCTTGGCGAAACCGTGGACGCCGGATGCCGCGGAGCAGTCACCGCGTGACTCCCGCAGCGGGAAGACAACGGGCCCTCCCGGAGCTCGCCGAAGCGAGCGAGAGTTCAGGGATCGCCGACGCGATGCGCGGCGCGACGGCGGGCCGCGCGGCCGACGTCGGGGTCGTTCCTAAGTCGCCAGCTCGTACGTTTCTGTCTTGAACGGCACGAAACCGCGAGCCACATAGTTGGCCATCGCCGACGGGTGGTCGAGCGTACAGGTGTGAAGCCAGACGCGGGTCGGCGCCAGCTTCCACGCCTCCTGCACGGCGGTCGCCAGCAACCACTTGCCAACGCCGCGTCCGATCATGGCGGGCGTGAGTCCAAAGTACGCAATCTCAACGGACCCGTCGTCGTGGCGCGCGAGTTCGAAGAACCCGGCAGGGATGTCGCCTTCGCGGAGCACCCACACATCGATCTGCGGTAACGCCAAGTGGGCGGTGAGACGTTCATCTGACCACTGCGTTCGGTCCGTCCACCGATGCGCACGACCCACTTGATCGTAGAGGGTACGATACAGCGCCACGGCGCACGGTGTCTGCCGCGTTAGGCGCAATGATGCCACTGGAGGATCCGTGCCAGCAAAAGGTTGCGGCGCCTCCATGGCCAGGTAGGTTCGCGTGACGGAAATCATCCCTTCAAACGAACGACGTCCGCCGCCGTGGAGGACGATGCCAGCGGCGTCTCAATCGGCGCGGTCAGCCTCACCGCTCCGCGGCGGGAGGTCCTTGGCGCGGAAGCGCGCGGCCTTGGCCCGATTGCCGCAGGTGGACATGTCGCACCATCGTCGACGGCCGTTTCGCGTGGAGTCGTAGAACACACGCGGACACCTGGGGTCACCACAGCGGCGGACCCGAGCGAGTTCGCCGTTAATGAGCGCATCAGCGGCGGACTCCACCAACGGGATCATGAGACCGGCGAAAGCATCGCCCACTGGGACGAAGGCGCGGGTAAACGAGCCATCGGTTCGCCACTCCACACGGCGCGTGACCGCTGAGCGCCCGAGCACGCGGTTGATCTCCAAGAGCGAGTCCGTGCGTACGGTCTCGGATTGTGAGCCGCGTTCAGCCAGCGCACGCAACGCAGCTCGAACGCGACGAGCGTCTACCAAGGCGGCCGCGGCGCCAGCGGGCTGCTGCTGGGCGCGACGACGCATGGTGGCCGCGCGCTCGACGTCAAACACCTCCGACGTTTCCATCCAGCGGACCAACGACTCGAAGTCACGGAGGAGGTCCACCCGCGTGCCACGCCGAACATCGTCCGTGTTCACATAGTCGAGCCAAAGGCGTTCGGCGATGAACACGAACGGGCCCGTCGCCCGGGCGACCGACAGCGGACGCGGGGCGAGTGTGCGATCGAGCTGGAGCGGCATCGATGAAAGTCCCATGACTGTCACCTCAGCGTACGAGTCGGTGGCACGAAAGGCATTGGCGTTAGATTCTGCACAGGTACACGCGAGCGCAAGCGGGAAGTTCAAGGAAGGACGCGAAGAGTGGGCGTGGGGGCGCAGATTGCCCAGGCAACCCGGAGGATGAGCAGGCATGGAACACCAGCAAGCGCCATTTCGGCTGCGCGAGTATGTGCGGTGGGGCGATGTGGACCCGGCGCGCATCATCCGATACGACGCCTATACGCGATTCTTTGAGCTGGCGGAGTCAGAGTTCTTCCGGTCCCTAGGCTACCCGTACCGGGCGATCTTCGAAACGCTTGGCGTGGGTATCCCGCGACGGGTGATGCACATGGACTTTGTCTCGCCCCCCGTGCTGGATGAGCAGCTGGAGGTGAGCGTGTACATCTCGCAGGTCGGGACGACATCCATGACCATGAACTTTGATTTTCATGGCGATGGAGGGCGGCTACGCGCGACTGGGTACCTCGTGCTCGTCTGCGTGGACGCCGGGGAGGGGATGCACAAGCGACCGTGGCCGCCGGCGCTTCGTTCGGCAGTCGCACCGTACTGCATGAGCTCGGACGAAGCCCGCTCGCGCTGAGTCGAACCCTATATTTCCCGACATGAATTCTCCCCCGGACACCTACTTCCGTAAGGGATTCGGTCTCGGTGCCGAGGTGCAGGAAGATCTCGCAACCGATTACGCCGGGCGAGTTGTCGATTTCCTACGCGAGCGAGACTACACGTTGCAGGTGAGCGACGTGACGATTCGCTTGGCCCACGAATTCGGATTCTGCTATGGAGTGGAGCGCGCTGTGGACTACGCGTACCAGACACGGCGGAAATTCCCGGATCGGCAGATTTTCTTGTTGGGCGAGATCATCCACAACCCGCACGTGAACGAGCGATTGCGGGCCATGGGCATCACGATCCTGGAGCCCAGCGATTCCACACGCGAGGGAGGTGCTCGGTTCGACTACGGCATCGTGCAGGCGTCCGACGTGGTCATTCTTCCGGCCTTTGGCGTGACGATCGGCGATTTTGAAGCCCTGCGCTCGTTAGGCTGTGTGGTGGTCGACACCACCTGCGGCTCGGTGTTGAATGTGTGGAAGCGGGTTGACTCGTACGCCCGCGACGGATTCACGGCGCTGATTCACGGCAAGCATTACCACGAAGAAACGCGGGCGACGGCGTCACAGGTACTTCGGTTCGCTGGAGGGCAATACCTGGTGGTGCGTGACATGGGCGAAGCGCGCGACGTCTGCGCGTTCATTGCGCACCTAGGTGCCGATCGGGTAAGCGCCGACGAACGCGCGGCGTTTCTGGCACGGTTTGCACCGGCGGCCGGGCCTGGATTCGATCCCGTCGTGCACTTGCGGCGCATTGGCGTGGCGAATCAGACCACGATGCTGGCGCGTGAATCACTGGCGATCGGTGAGGAGGTCGGTCGCGCGATGGAGGCCGCGTTTGGCTCTGAGTATCGAGCGGCGAACTTTCGCACATTCGACACGATCTGCTCGGCCACGCAGGATCGGCAGGATGCGGTGAACGCATTGCTGCGCGAACCACTCGATGCGATGGTTGTGATCGGCGGCTTCAACTCCAGCAACACGATCTCGCTGGCGGCCATCTGTGCCGAGCACGTGCCGACGTTTCACATCGAGGACGCCGGCAACATCGATCCGCTCGCGAGCGCCATTCACTATCGCGAAGCCGGCGTCAAACACGTGGAGCGCGATGCGCAGCAGTGGCTGCGAGCCACGGGGCCGGTGCGCGTCGGCATTACGGCCGGTGCCAGCACGCCGAACAATCGGATTGGCGAAACCGTCGTTCGCGTGTTGGCGACGCGGGGCCTGACGCTCGACGTGTGAGTTTCCGGATCCCTCTTCCGTTTCGGCGCCGGACGCGACCGCCATTCCCCAGCGCGGCCGACCTTGGATACGTCGAACTGCGCGGCGGAGGGACTCGCCTGCAGCTCATCCCCGCACTCGGCGGCAAGATCACGGAATTGGAGCTGGCGGGGCGGCAGTGGCTGTGGACCAGCGATATCATGCCTTGGGCCCTGCCGCAGCCGGGAAGCACGTACCAGACCACCGGCGATACGGGCGGTTACGACGAGTGCTTCCCGACGCTCGGGCACTGCCGAATTCCCGGGTGGGTCAAGGCGTATGGCGGTGTGGAGCTACCGGGACACGGCGAACTCTGGTGTCAGGAGCCAAAGCTGGAGATCGAAACGACGACGCGTGGGCAGTGCGCCGTGACCACCTGGGCCGGCCGCCTGCTTCCGTACCGGTTAACTCGACTCGCGCGCGTGACTTCCGATGGGACGGTGGAGTTCGAGTACCACGTAGCCAACGATGGGGAGGAGCGGCTGCCCTTCATTTGGTCATCGCAGCCTATGTTGCCGCTGACTCCCGGCTCAGAACTGCGGTTGCCCGAAGGTTCGGAACTCCGCGTCTCGTGGGCACATCGTATTCAACTGGGAGATCACAAGTCCCAGCACAAATGGCCCTACGTGCGCGCCGCGGGGAAGGCGTACGAGTTCGTGCACCCGTATCACGTGGCGAAGAAGTACGCGTGCAAGTTGTTCCTGGACATGCCTGCGTCACAGGGGCGTGCCGTGCTGCGGGAGGGCGATGCGGAGCTGGAGGTCACGTTCGATACCGGGCAGGTTCCACAGTTTGGCCTGTGGTTGAATAAGGAAGGGTGGACTCCGCTCAAGGACGAAAAGCCGTACCTGAACATGGCGTTTCAGCCCTGTATGGGGGCGCCGGACACTCTTTCTGATGCACTGGGCGACTGGAAGGGCGCACACTGGCTGGAGCCGGGCGAGGTGCGCTCGTGGGTGCTGCGTTGGAGGGGTCGCCGGGTCGACAGCAACGGAACTACGAACGTCGCTAGCGGCTGACGTCTGCTCGCGCGCCCTGCGCGAGGCGCCACGCGGACTTTCTTGACGGCACTATCACCGACGGCCATGCTTGCACCTCGCGCCGAGAGGCGCGCACCGACCACCTCTCCTGGAGTGGCAAGCCATGGCGGAAATCAGCGTCACGGTGAACGGGGAGCAGCGACGGCATGACGTAGAGCCGCGCACTCTCCTCGTGCACTATTTGCGTGAAGTCCTGGGACTGACCGGGACGCATGTTGGGTGCGACACGAGTCAGTGTGGAGCCTGCACCGTGCTCTTGGACGGCAAGAGCGTGAAGTCCTGCACCGTGCTGGCGGTTCAAGCTGACGGAGGGAGTGTGACCACCGTGGAGGGGTTGGCGTCGGCGACGGGGATGCACCCGGTGCAGGAAGGGTTCCAGGAAGCGCACGGTCTGCAGTGCGGCTTCTGCACGCCGGGCATGATCATGAGTGCGGTGGACCTGCTGTCCCGCAACGCAAATCCCAGCGAGGCCGAGATTCGCCACGCCCTCGAGGGCAACCTGTGCCGCTGCACCGGCTATCACAACATCGTACGCGCCGTGCAACACGCGTCGCGCAAGATGGCAACCGCCTCTGGCGACTGAGGAACGCGCCATGTCGAACCCATCTGGAATCGGCGCCAGCGTCAAGCGGAAGGAGGACGGCCGTTTTATCACGGGCCGCGGGCAATACACGGACGACATCACGTTGCCCGGACAGCTGCATGCCGCCTTCGTGCGCTCGCCGCACGCCCATGCGAAGGTCAAGAGTGTGGACAGCAAGCGCGCCCGCGGGATGCCCGGCGTGCGTGCGGTCTATACCGGTGCCGACCTGAAAGCGGGTGGTGTAAACCCGATGCCGGTCGGTTGGTTGCTTCCCGACATCAAGATCGGCGAGCATCCGGCGATGGCGGTGGACACCGTGCGCTTTGTTGGCAATGCCGTGGCCGTTGCCATCGCCGACTCGCCAGCGCGTGCACGCGATGCAGCTGACGCCATCGAGGTGGACTACGAAGTCTTGCCAGGTGTCGCCGACGCCACGGCCGCGTTGGCGCCAGGTGCGCCGCAAGTGTATGCCAACGCACCGGGGAACGTGGCGTTCAAGCTGGCGCTGGGCGATGAGGCCGCGACGAAGGCAGCCTTTGCCGGGGCAAAGACCATCGTGTCCCAGCGACTCGTAAACCAGCGCCTGATCGCCAACGCGATCGAGCCACGCGCCTGCAACGCGTCATACAACCGCGCGACGGACGAGTACACGTTGTATGTCACGTCTCAGAATCCGCACGTGCATCGTCTGATCATGGGGGCATTCATCCTGGGGATCGCCGAGCACAAGTTCCGCGTGATCTCGCCAGACGTTGGCGGCGGGTTTGGCTCGAAGATCTTCGTGTATCCTGAAGAAGTGGTCTGCACGTGGGCCACCAAACAGGTGAACGCGCCTGTGAAGTGGACGGCGACGCGCAGCGAGAGCTTCATGACGGACGCCCATGGCCGCGACCATCTGACCGATGCGGAGATGGCGTTTGACGCGGATGGGAAGATCGTCGGCTTGCGGGTGAACACCGTGGCGAACCTGGGGAGCTACTTATCGCTGTTTGCGCCTGCCGTGCCGACGTTCCTGTATCTCACGTTGCTCTCGGGCCAATACGCGATCGGCGCGATCCATGCCGGCGTGACCGGCGTGTACACGACGACAACGCCCGTGGATGCCTATCGTGGTGCGGGCCGACCGGAAGCGTGCTATTTGCTCGAACGCATGCTCGACATTGCGGCGGCGCAACTGGGCATGGACCCGACGGAATTGCGCCGCAGGAACTTCATTGCCGCGTCGGCGTTCCCTTACCAGACGCCCGTGGCCCTGCAATACGACAGCGGGAACTACGGCCCCGCGCTGGACAAGGCGATGAATCTGGCGGATTACAAGGGCTTCCGGGCCCAGCAAGCCGCGGGCCGCAAGCAGGGCAAATATGTAGGGATCGGGTTCTCGAGTTACATCGAGGCCTGCGGCATTGCGCCAAGCGCCGTGGTCGGCTCGTTAGGTGCACAGGCCGGCCTGTATGAATCAGGAACGGTGCGGGTATATCCCACAGGCAAGATCACGGTCCTCACCGGGTCGCATTCGCACGGGCAAGGCCATGAGACGACGATGGCGCAGATTGTCGCGAACGAGCTCGGCGTAACCATCGACGATGTGGATGTTGTGCATGGTGATACCGGTCGGGTGCCGTTCGGGATGGGCACCTATGGTTCGCGATCTGGCGCCGTGGGTGGCGCGGCGTTGTTCCTGTCGCTGCAAAAGGTGAAGGAGAAAGCGAAGCAGATTGCGGCGCACCTTCTGGAGGCAGCACCAGAGGATGTCGAGTTCACCGACGGTCAGTTCCATGTCAAAGGCACGCCGTCCAAGTCCAAGGGCTGGGGAGATGTCTGCCTCGCGGCGTATTTGGCGCATAGCATTCCGCCCGGTATCGAGCCGGGGCTGGAAGCGACCACGTTCTTCGATCCGACGAACTTCGTGTACCCATTCGGAACGCACGTGGCCGTCGTCGAAGTGGATGCTGACACCGGACATGTGACCCTGCTGCGGTACGTGGCCATCGACGACGTCGGCAACGTGATCAATCCGATGATCGTGGACGGCCAGATCCATGGTGGCATTGCCCAAGGCGCGGCGCAGGCCTTGTGGGAATCGGCGTCGTACGACAGCGGGGGACAGCTGTTGAGTGGTTCGATGATGACCTACGCGCTGCCGCGAGCGTCGTACCTGCCATCGTACGAGACGGATCGGACGGTCACTCCGACCCCGGTGAATCCGTTAGGAGTGAAGGGTGTCGGCGAAGCCGGGACGATTGCATCGACGCCGGCCGTCGCCAATGCCGTGATCGATGCCTTGGCTCCTTTCGGCATCACCCACGTCGACCTACCACTCACTCCCGCCCGCCTCTGGCAGGCGATCCACACCGCGAAGGGAGGAAACTGAGGATGTATCCCGCCTCATTCGAGTACCATCGGGCGGCCAGCGTCGCCGATGCCCTCGCGCTGATGGAGAAGTACGGCGATGACGCAAAGGTTCTAGCTGGCGGTCACTCGCTGTTACCGGTGATGAAGCTTCGGTTTGCGTCGCCAGGTCACCTGATCGACATTGGACGGATCGGCGCGTTGCAAGGCGTGTCGGAGGCCGGCGGTGTCGTCACGATCGGTGCCTTGGCCAGACATGCTGAAGTGGCCGCGTTTGCTTCCGGTCGTCGTGGCCTTGGCGCCCTGGCCGACGCCGCCTCAGCCATCGGGGATGTGCAGGTGAGAAATCGGGGCACCATCGGTGGCAGCGTGGCGCACGCGGACCCCGGCGCCGACCTGCCGGCTGCGCTGTTGGCGCTGGCGGCAGACATCGTCGTGACGGGGAAGGGAGGCGAGCGTATCATCACCGCCGACCAGTACTTCGTGGACACGTTCACCACGTCCATGAAGACGGGTGAACTGGTGACGCAGGTCCGCATCAAGGTGCCAGCGGCCGGCACCGGCACGGCCTACGTGAAGTACGCCGACGCCGCGTCCGGCTACGCCGTGGTTGGCGTGGCCGCGTGCGTCACCGTGGCTGGTGGCAAGGTGACTGCCGCGCGCGTGGCGATGACTGGTATGGGCCCGAAGGCGATGCGCCTGTCCGGTGTGGAAAGCGCGCTGAATGGCCAGCCAGCCACCGAAGCCGGGGCCAAGTCAGCCACGGCCGACGCGGCTAAGGGATTGGACCTGTATGACGACGCCCGTGGATCCGCCAGCTACAAGGCGGCGCTGGTTTCGATTCATTCGGCGCGGGCCATCGTCACCGCGATCGGACGCGCTGGCGCGTAGTCTTCGCTAGAGACGTCAAACGGCGCGCCGAAGGATATTCGGCGCGCCGTTTCGCTTTTACGTGCCTCTCGAAAACAGTCGGCGTACCCAATCAACGAAGGCGCGCCAAAGCAGTGGGACAATACGCAGTTCGTTGGCGGGGGGCGTGCTAGGCGGCAGGGCGCGTGACTCGCCAGCGCTCACGGGTGAAGGAGCTGACGGCGTGGCCGGCGTCTCCGTCGCTGGTGGAGTGGCGGCCTGCTCACTCTCCAGCGTGGTTCGGACCGACTCCGCAAACTGCCGGAAGAGTTGCCGCGACACCGACTCGATCAATCCACGCCCGAACTGCATCACGCGACCCGCGATGTCGATCGTGGCCTCTACCTCCACTTCGCTGCCGCCGTCCGGATGTGCTTGGACCCTGCCGATCATTCCCATTCGCGCAGAGCCGGCGGCTCCAACCTCCTTGCCCTCGCCAACCAGCTGCATGCGGCGCGCGTCCTGATCGACCTCAGTGAGCGTTGCAGTCCCGTCGTACGCGGTGGAAATCGGGCCGACCTTGACCTTCACACGCCCTCGGTAGGTGCGTTCATCGACCGTTTCCAGCAGCTCAGCTCCCGGAAGGCAGCGCACGACCTGCGCGGGGTCCACAAGGAATTGCCAGACACGCTCTGGCGGCACGCGAA
This sequence comes from Gemmatimonadaceae bacterium, assembly GCA_046327745.1. Lineage (GTDB taxonomy): Bacteria > Gemmatimonadota > Gemmatimonadetes > Gemmatimonadales > Gemmatimonadaceae > JABAQJ01. Next base: position 642,853 of record JAXLXV010000008.1, read on the forward strand.
CCTGAAACGATTCTCGCAGTGAAAGGGACACAGGACCTGGTGGTGTGGGAGCCTTGATCCAGCCGGATGCGACTGCCTAATCCTGACGGCGAAGCTCCCATTGCGCCAGCGTGCGCCTTGCGCCACCCTGAAACAGAACCTCGAATGCGGACAGGGAGACGTCGTGAGACCGGAAATCCGTCGTATCCAGGACGTGATGGAGCGCGAAGCGTACATCACTGACCGTCAGATCGCGACGGCGGTGCACTTGGCCACTGCGCTGGGAAAGCCGCTCTTGGTGGAAGGACACCCGGGGGTGGGAAAGACGGAGATCGCGAAGGTGCTGGCCCGGATCCTGGAGGCCGACCTCATCCGACTGCAGTGCTACGAAGGACTGGACGCCACGACGGCCTTATACGAGTGGAACTATCCCAAGCAGCTGCTACACATCAAGCTCGAGGAAGCAGGGACGACGCCCCTGGACCAGCGCGAGCACGAGTTGTTCAGCGATCGATTCCTGCTCAAACGGCCGCTGCTGGCAGCGATCGCCCATCAGGGTCGCGCGCCAGTCCTCTTGATCGATGAAGTTGATCGAGCTGACGAGGAGTTCGAGGCGTTTCTGCTGGAGATCTTGTCGGACTTCCAGGTCACCATTCCCGAATTGGGCACGATTCGAGCCGTCGAGCGCCCCGTGGTGGTCCTGACGTCCAATCGCACGCGGGAACTGTCCGAGGCGCTGCGTCGTCGCTGTCTCTACCTGTGGATCGACTATCCCGGATTGGAAAAGGAGCTTCGCATCGTGCGCACAAAGGTGCCCGGCTTGGCGGAGCAGCTGACACGGGACGTGGCCACGTTCATGCAGTCGCTGCGACGGATGCAGCTGACGAAGACCCCCGGTGTGGCCGAGGCCTTGGACTGGGCGGCGGCGCTGGCCGCGCTGGGGGCAGATCACCTCGATGAAAACCTGGTGCGTGAAACGTCGGGATGCTTTGTGAAGGACGAGAGCGACCTGCGGCTGGTGTCGCAACTCATGGATGAAGGGCGACTCTCCAGCATGCTCAGCATCACCTGATGCCGGCCGACCTGGTCGCCCACTGTGTGCGATTCTGCCGCGCTCTTCGCGATCGCGGCGTTGACGTGACACCAGCTGAAACGGTCTTGGCCACGCGTGCCCTCGGACAACTGGACGTGGGTGACCGTGAAGATGTACGTCTGGGACTGCGCAGCGCGCTCATCCTGCAGCGCGAGCAGTATCAGCTGTTCGACGACACCTTTGATGAGGTGTGGGGCGGCGGAGGACAACGTGCGAAGGCGCCGCCGGGATCGTCGTCCAAGACGGTCACCAGTACCCCACCGACGCAGCCGCGACCGCAATCCGCGGTCACGATGGCCAACTGGATGAAAGGTCCGCAGGGAGCGCACGAAGAGCGCGTCCCTGTGCGTCAACCGTCCGATCGAGAGTCGTTAGGATCGCGCGACTTTTCCTCGTTTGGCAACGAGCAGGCGGCGGCCTTCGAGCGATTGGCCCGACGCATCGCTCGTCGATTGTCACTGCGACCAAGCCGCCGCTGGGAGGCCGCTGCTCGTGGGACAAGGATCGACATGCGGCGTACCATCCGCGGTTCCTTGCGTACCGGTGGCGACGTGGTGAGCCTGGAGTGGCGCCGCCGCAAGATCCGTCGGACGAAGCTGGTTGCCGTCTGCGACGTATCGGGTTCGATGGAGCTGTATGCGCGCTTCCTCCTTCAGTTCCTGCACGCGCTCCAGAACACCTTTGCGAACATCGAAACGTTCGTCTTCAGCACGCGGCTGACCCGGACCACGGACGTCTTGCGACACGCTCGGTGGGCTGAGGCCCTGTCCGGTATCGCCAGGAACGTGACCGACTGGTCGGGCGGCACGCGCATCGGCGCGTCGCTAGCGCAGTTTGCCTCCGCGTGGTTGTCCCTTGTCGATCGTCGCACCGTCGTCCTTGTACTTTCCGATGGGTGGGAGACTGGCGACCCGGCCATCCTTGGTGATGCCATGCGAACTTTGCACGCACGGGCCGGCCGAGTCATCTGGTTAAACCCGCTGATGGGGAGCTCGGACTTTGCCCCGGAGACGCGCGGGATGCAGGCGGCGCTGCCGCACCTGGACGTGCTGGCACCGGCGCACAACATCGAAAGCCTTGAACAACTCGTGCGACACTTGGTGATCTAACGGTGAGCAGGACGCGATGACGGAACGCATCGACTTTCCCCAAAAGCGCGCGACCATTGCCACGCTGGTGGCGACGCATGGGACTTCGCCCAAGGCGCCCGGCGCCAAGATGTGGGTCGGCGAGGATGGCGCCATTCTCGGATCCGTCACGATCGGCGGATGCGTGGACGCTCGGGTGATGGAGGAAGCAGGGCGTGTCCTTGCCGGCGGTGTCCCGGACGTGCTGGAGATGTCGTTAGGCGACGAGGACGCTTGGGCGTTGGGGATGACGTGTGGCGGCACGGTGGAGTTGTTGCTGGAACCCGTCGACCCCACGCGCCCCCAGGATCCTGTGGCGCAAGCCCTGCGTCACGCCGACGCGCTCGTGGCGGAGGGGCGACGAGGGATTGTGGTGGCCAACCTCGATGCGAACGCTGCCCGGCTGGTCGTCGACGATCGGGGTGGCACGTTTGGTACCTTGGGTGACGCCGCGGTGGATGCCGCCGCACACGGCGAAGCGGAAGAGGTGCTCGCCAAAGGGGTCAGCGGAACCAGAACAGTGGCAGTGAGCGGGGAGGCGGTCGAACGTCGCCTGTATTTTGAGCTGTACGCGCCGCCCCTGACGCTCACCATCTTTGGAGCGACGCATGTGGCGATGCCACTGGTCGAACTGGCGCAACCGTTAGGCATTCGCACGGTCGTGGTGGATGGGCGGGATCGGTTCGCAAACCGGGAGCGCTTTCCAAAGGCAGACGAGATCCTGGTGGGCATGCCGTCAGAGATCGCCGAGCGGATGGTACTCGGGCCGATGTCGCTGGTGGTGTTATTGGCGCACGACTACAAGTACGATCTTCCGGTGCTTCGTGCCGTGCTGGCGACAGACGCTGCCTACATCGGGTTGCTGGGCAGCAAGCGCCGGGGCGGAGCCTTGCTGGACTTTCTGGCCGCCGAGGGTGTGGACGCCCAACAGCTCAAACGTGTGCGAAATCCGGTGGGACTGGATATCGGTGCGCAGTCAGCGTCGGAGATTGCCCTCAGCGTCCTGGCCGAAGCGATGGCGGTGATCCGCGGCCGGTCGGGGGGGCCGATGCGAGAGCGCTCGACCGCCGCGGGCAGACCGGCGTGAAGCCCTTTGTCGTGCAGCGGTCGCAGTTGGGCGAGGCCTTGTGGATAGGGGCAACGCTGGCCTTGGACCTGCGCGATGCCGAAGGTCGCATCACCCTGCGGAAGGGCACGGTGCTTGGACCAGAAGATGCTGACCGTCTGGTCGCAGTACCGTGGGATGAGTTGCATCTGGTGCAATTGGACGGTGAGGATTCGCCCGAAGCGGAAGCAGGGCTCCAGTTGGCCCAGGTGGCGGCTGGTACGGGTTGCCGTGTGGCGCGGAGTTCGGCCGGCGGCCACTGGGCCATCGAGTCCAGCCACCGAGGCATCCTGCAGGTCACCGTGGACGCGCTGCAGTCGATCAACCTGATCGAGGGGTTAGCGGTGTATACGCTGTACCACGGGCAAGTGGTGGATGGCGGGGAAGTTGTGGCCCGGGCGAAGATCGCCCCCTTTGCCGTACCGCACGCCGCCCTCGCGTGTGCCCAGCAGTTCGCGGGGCAAGGCGTTATTTCCGTGCGCCCATTCATGGCCAAGCGGGTGGGTGCCGTGGTGAGCGAATCGTTAGGTGCGGCGGCCATGGCGCGGTTTCGCCAGTCGCTTCAGGAAAAGGTGACATGGCTGGGCAGCGACCTCCTGGCACCGGCGTTTGTCGCTGCCGACCCCAAAGCCGTGGTTGAGGGGCTCTCGGCGATGGTTCACCAGCAATCCGATGTGATCCTGGTCGCCGGATCGCGCCCCAAGGACCCATTGGATCCCACGTATGTGGCGCTGACGGAAATGGGGGCGGTATTCGAACGGCGCGGCGTCCCGGCTCACCCAGGGAGCCTGGCGTGGTTGGCGCGGTTGGGTGAGGTAACGGTAGTCGGCATGCCCTCCTGCGGCCTGTTCTCGAAAGCGACCGTGTTCGACCTGATATTTCCCCGCCTGCTGGCAGGGGAACGAATCAGCGCTCGCGATCTTGCCGCGTTAGGCCACGGGGGTTTTCTTACCAAGGACATGGCGTTTCGGTTTCCCCCGTACCGCCCGGCGCGCGAGCGCGGTGAGATCGAGTGAAGATGGCCAATCCGTACGGCCCCACCCTGCTGGAGCACTTTCGCAAGCCGAAGAATCGCGGGTCGATTCGGCAGCCGACGATTGCCCAGGAGGGGAGCAATCCATTGTGTGGGGACCGGGTGCGGATCGAAATGCAGGTCGAACACGGAGTCGTCGTCGATGCAAAGTTCACGGCGAACGCGTGTGCCATTTGCGTCGCGGCGGCGGACGTGCTGACAGGCTTGGTGCAACAGGCTCCCTTGGACGAGGTCGAAACCCTGACCGTGTCTGATCTCTTACGCGCGTTGGCCGCCGACATCCCGGCCACACGAATGAACTGTGTGCGATTGCCGCTGACGGTCATGCACGGCGGTTCGCAGCTCTATCGTCAGGCGCAGGCAGATGCCGCGGGAGGCACGTCGTGATCGCGGCGATCGTGCTGGCGGCCGGTCAGTCCAAGCGGTTCGGGTCGCCGAAGATTCTTGCGCCGTTGGGAGGCGTGCCCCTCGTTCGCCACGTCGTGGAGCGGTTGCAGGACACGAGTGTCGCCGAAATTATCGTGGTGGCGGGCGATGAAGCTGACGAGATGGGCCGTGCCATCCACGGCCTGCGGGCGCGCCTGGCGGTGAACCCGCGCCCCGAAGAAGGGATGTCGGAGTCGTTGCGCATCGGCCTGCACGCGGCGCCGGCGGATGCGGCGGCGCTGTTGATCGTCCTCGGTGACCAACCCTTGATCGAACCACTCGTGATCGAGTTGATGATCGCGGCCTGGCGCGGCGGTCGGGGCATGATCATCGCGCCCGAGTATGAGGGTCAGCGAGGCAACCCGGTGCTGTTCGACGGCACCCTGCGCGCTGAGTTGATGCTGATCGAGGGCGATCAAGGGGCACGGCAACTCCTGGAATCGTATTCGTCCTATGTGTATCGACTCCCCGTCGACCGGCCTATGCCGAAAGACGTGGACACGGTGGACGACCTACAGGTAGTAGCGCGCGAGCTCGCCGACAGCCCCCCCGCCGCCCAATCGTAGAAAGCTCGTGTCCCAGCGCGCCCAATTTTCGGCGCGCCCTCTTGCCGCCGAGCTTTCCTGTCGGCACCCTCTACCGCGGCGCACTCCGCCCCTTCGGTCTTTCCGCTCAGCCCCCGACGCATGTCCACGCTCCGGCGCACGTTAGGCGTCACTGACCTCACCCTGCTCGTCATCGGCAACGTGATTGGGTCCGGGATCTTTCTGGTTCCCTCCACCGTGCTGAAACAGTCAGGCTCCGTTCGTGTCGCGCTGCTGGTGTGGCTTGTCGGTGGCGTGCTCTCGCTCTTTGGGGCACTCGCCTACGGCGAACTCGGCGCCATGGATCAGAGTTCCGGCGGCCTGTACGCGTTCATTCGCGACGCCTTTGGCCGGTTTCCGGCCTTCCTGTACGGATGGACCCTGTTCTTCGTGATCGGGGCCGGTACCATCGCTACACTGGCGGTGGCCGCGGCGAACTACATGAGCCAGTTCGCCGAACTGACCCCCCGCATGAAGCAAATCGTCGCCGTCACACTCATCGCGGTCATGACGGTGATCAATGTGCGTGGTACGCGGCAAAGCGCCTCGGTACAAAACTGGGCGACGGGGATCAAGGTCGGAGCGATCCTCCTGATGAGCGTCATCCTGCTCACCATGGGCGGCGCGACGCGGTCGGCCGATGCGTCTGTAGCCGTGAGTACTTCAGTGTCTGGGTTGTCCGCCGTCGGCACGGCCATGATTTCGGTCCTCTGGGCGTACGAAGGTTGGCAATACGTGACGTTTGCAGCTGGCGAGGCGATTGAACCTCAACGTTCCCTGCCACGAGCCATCACGATTGGCACGGCGGCACTGGTCGCGATCCATCTGCTGGCCAACGTGGCGTATCTGGCGGCGTTGGGCCCAGCCCGCGTCGCCTCGTCGGAGCGCGTCGCGGGCGAGGCGGTCGCCGCTGTGCTGGGGTCGTGGGCCGGCAGCGTCATCGCACTGGCGATCATCATCTCGATGTACAGTGCCGCCCACGCCACGGTCATCACCGCGCCGCGCGTGTATTTCACCATGGCCCGCGACCGCGTGTTCTTTTCCAAGCTCGCCGAGGTACACCCGAAGTTTGGCACCCCCGCATTCGCCGTCATTACCTCCTGCATCTGGGCTGCCGTGCTGGCTTGGAGCGGCACATTCGAGCAGCTGTTGACGTACGTGGTGTTCGTCGGCTGGATTTTCTATGCGCTCGGAGCGGCGAGCGTGATGGTGCTGCGGCGCAAGCGTCCAGACGTTCCGCGCCCCTTCCGCGTACCGGGCTATCCGTGGACCCCCATACTGTTTGTGCTGGCGGCTATTGCCATCGTGGGCAACACCATCCTTACGCAACCGACCCAAGCCGCGATCGGACTCGGCGTCGTGTTCTTGGGCGCACCAGCGTACTGGCTTTGGACCCGTGGCCAGCGGACGTGATCGGAGACCGACGACCATGCAGGCTTGCCGGAGCGAGCGGACCATGAACGCAACTCGACACGCCGTCGTGTGTCTCCTTGCCGTCGGCCTGCTGGCCTGCGCAGAGGACGAAACGTCGCCCGTTCTTGGCCCAACCAAAGCGTACGCCGGCGTGGCAACGCAATTGGAACGATTCGTCGCCGCGGAGATGGCGGACAAGCATCTCCCCGGCTTGTCGATCGCACTGGTTGATGACCAGCACGTCGTGTGGTCGAGAGGATTCGGATTCGAACGCCCAAAGGATTCCATTCCGGCGACGGCACAGACGGTGTATCGCGTGGGCTCCGTCTCCAAGCTCTTTACCGACCTTGCGGTGATGCAGCTTGTGGAACGCGGCCGCATGAGCCTGGACGCGCCGATCGCGAAGGTCCTCCCCGACTTTCATCCCGGGAATACCTTCGGTGGCGAGATCACGCTCCGTGAGCTGATGTCGCATCGCGCGGGTTTGGTTCGGGAACCGCCCGTCGGCCACTACTTCGATGACACGTCGCCGACGCTCGCCGCGACGGTCGCCAGCCTCAACAACACCTCGCTCGTCTACGCCCCGCAGAGCCGGACCAAGTACTCCAACGCGGCCATCGCGACGGTCGGGGATGCCCTCGAGGTCTCGCAACAGGAACCGTTCGCCTCTTACGTGAAGCGCGCCATCCTGACTCCGATGGGCCTGCGGCACGCAGCGTTCGAACCAGAACCGAATCTCGTCAGGCACCTCGCAGCGGCGGAGATGTGGACCTACCACGGCCGCACCTTTGCCGCACCAACGTTTCAGCTGGGTATGGCACCGGCCGGCAGCATGTACGCGACCATGCCAGACCTGGCCCATTTCATGAGCGTGCTGTTTGCCGGTGGGCGTGGTCCAGGTGGTCAGGTCGTGAAGCGCGAGACGCTCGATTCCATGTGGACACCGCAGTTCGCCGCCAACGGATCGAAGACAGGGTACGGCATTGGCTTTGCCATCGGAGAGCTGGACGGTGCCCGCGTCGTTCGACACGGTGGAGCGATTTACGGATTTGCGACGGAACTCGCCGCGCTCCCGGACGAGAAACTTGGTGTGGCCGTATCCATCTCCAAGGATGGTGCGAACGCCGTCGCCACGCAGATCGCCAACGCCGCCCTGCGGATGATGCGTGCGGCCAAGGCAGGGCGCGAAGTCGCTGCTCCGCGCACCTCCACGCCCACCAGCATGACACTGGCTCGCCGCGCCGAGGGTCGGTACGGCACTGGTGAAGAGGCGTTTGATATTGTGCGGCGCGACTCGACGCTTTCGTTGCGACGCGATCGCGGTGGACATTGGACCAGGTTGCGTCTGTTGAGTGGCGACACGCTCGACGCGGACGATGTCCTCGCGTTCGGCGGGAGCCCGCTGCGCGTGGTGGATGATGGCCGCATTGTCCGCGGCGCCGACACCCTGCGACGTCAGCCAAAGGGGCCACTCCCCGCCGATCCGCCGTTGCCGTGGCAGGGTTTGATCGGCGAGTACGGGTGGGACCACAACACGCTGTACGTGTTGGAGAAGGGAGGGCGTCTCACGGCCCTCATCGAATGGTTCTTCGAGTATCCCCTGACGCCAGTAGCGGCGGATACCTTCGCCTTTCCCCATGAAGGGCTGTACGATGGGGAGCGGCTGGTATTCTCCCGGGATTCCACGGGCCGCGCCACGGGCGTTGTGGCTGCCGGCGTGCTGTTCAAGCGCCGCGCCATCACCGGAGAAGACGGGAGTGTGTTCCGCATCACCCCGGTCAAACCCGTGGATCAGCTGCGCACCGAGGCCTTGGCCGCGTCGCCGCCCGCCGAGCATGGTGACTTCGTGAAGTCCGACTTGGTGGAGCTGACGAAACTGGATCCCACCATCCGACTGGACATCCGGTACGCCTCCGATCGCAACTTTCTGAGCACGCCAGTCTACACACAGGCGCGGGCATTCCTGCAGCGACCAGCCGCTGAGGCGCTCGTGCGCGCGCACCACGCCCTCCGTGCGCAGGGCTATGGCCTGTTGATCCACGATGGCTACCGTCCGTGGTACGTGACCAAGATGTTCTGGGAAGGCACGCCGGAGTCCGGCCACGTCTTTGTGGCCGACCCGTCGCTAGGGTCCAAGCACAACCGCGGCGGAGCTGTCGACCTCACGATGTTTGACCTGAAGACCGGCAAGCCGATCGTGGCGACGGGTGGGTATGACGAAATGTCGGATCGCTCATATCCGGACTACCCAGGCGGGACGTCGCACCAACGTGCCCTTCGAGAAATCCTCCGCGATGCCATGGAAGCGCAAGGCTTCACGGTGTACGAAGCCGAGTGGTGGCATTTCGACTGGAAGGACTGGAAACGCTACCAGATCGGCAACACGAAGTTCGAAGACCTGGGCCGTTAGGCGCCGGAACCGGACGCCTCAGGCGTTCAGCACGTCCGCGAAGTGCACGGCCAGTAGGGCCGCAGCGGCATCCGCCGTCATCGGCCGGGCAAAGAAGAATCCCTGGCCGAGCTCACAGCCCATCGCCCGCAGGCATTCGCGCTGCGGTTCGGTCTCAATACCCTCAGCCACGGTGCGAAGCGAGAGCGCGTGGCCAAGCAGGATGATGGTCCGCACCAGCGCCTCCTGCGGGCCTCCATGCAAAACGCCCTCTACGAATGACCGATCGATCTTGATCATGTCGATCGGAAATTGCTGGAGGTAGCTGAGCGAGGAGTATCCCGTGCCAAAATCGTCAATCGCCAGTCGCACCCCCGAGTTGCGCAATGACCACATGCGTTCCTTGGCGCTATGCGAGCGATGGATCACCGAGCTTTCCGTCAACTCGAGGATCAGGCTATGCGGGGGCACTCCGCTTTGATCCAGCACATGAATCACGTCTTCGACAAAGCCACTGTGGTGTAGCTGTCGGCCGCTGACGTTCACGGTCATGAAAAACCGTTCCGTACCGGGTGGAACCATCACGTCCCGGTGCCATGTGGCCAGCTGCTCGCAGGCCGTCTGGAGCGTCCACCGACCAAGCGGGACGATCAGTCCGGATTCTTCCGCAACCGGAATGAACACGCTTGGTGGGATTGGACCGCGCGTCGGATGCGTCCATCGGAGTAGGGCCTCGAAACCGGCCACCCGTCCTGACGCCAGGTCAATCATCGGTTGGTAGTAGACTTCGAGGTCGCCATTGGCCATGGCCAGGCGCAACTCGCCTTGCAACGTGCGACGCTCTGCCGCGGCGTTATGCATGGACGGATCGAATCGCGTCCAACGTCCCTTACCACGCGTCTTGCCGTGGTAGAGCGCGACGTCCGCGTCGTGCAGCAGTGAATCCACCGGGCTAAGCGCAGGCCGTCCGTCGGCTTCCGCGGCGTCAGCCGGGTCGCCTGATTCCGAGTTGCGTGCGAGTCCACGGGCAATGCCGATGCTCGCTCCAACGGATGCGCTTCGATCGCCGAGCACAATCGGCGTGTCCAAAGACTTGAGGATGCGATCCGCCACCACAATCGCTTCACTCTCGTCGCGCAGGTACCGGAGCAGGACAGCGAATTCGTCCCCACCGAGTCGCGCGACCATGTCCGAGCCGCGCGTGGCCTGTTGCAGTCGCGATCCGACTTCCACCAGCAGCAAGTCACCCGCGGCGTGGCCGTAGGTGTCATTCACCGTCTTGAACCCGTCAAGGTCTACCGCCAACACCGCCGTACTCTCCGGCGATCCGTTGGCGAGCGTGTCGGCGACGAGCTGCCGAAAGCGCGAGCGGTTGCAGAGCCCAGTGAGTGGATCGTGGAACGCCTGGTGTGACAGCGCTTCCTGCGACGCCCGGAGCGCATCTTCGGCCTTGGTACGCTCGGCCACCTCGGCTTCCAGCCGTTCCACCGTCTGCCCCAGCCGTTCAGCCGTGTGGTTGAAGCTGACAGCGAGAAAACCCAAGTCATCCAGGGCGCGCGCCGGCAGCCGCACCGAAAAGTCACCGCGCGCCAAAGCCCCGAGCGCCCGCCGGGCACCACGCACACGATAGGTGAAGCGCATGGGTCCGGCGATCGCCAAATATCCGATCGCACCCATGATCAGTTCTTCAACGGCAATCAAAGCGTAGGGTACGACGTGACCTGCTTGCCACGTTCCGAAACCACGTGCGATCGGATAGAACACCAGGGCCACGAGCAGCTGCACGCGTGCGGCGCGAGGAATCGTCAGGCTGTAGGCCACCGATGCCAGCAGGTAGAACGGCATGGAGAAGTATCCCAGCATGCCCATCGCGGACCCGAGCACGGCTATGATGGCCGAGTCCGTGAACAACAGCGCCCACATGTGCCAGGGACGCGCCCGATCTCGGCGCTGAAGCCAAATCGCGAGGCCGTTGGCGGCCAGGGCCAGGGAGTTGAACCCGATCAACACCTTCCAGCTGGCTGGAAAAACATCGGCGATGGCATCGAGCGCTCCCATGCCCATGCACACGCCGATCAGCGACAAGCGAATGTAGGTCGCCTGTCGCATCCACTCCTTCTGCATCAGCCACTTTTCGTGGAGAATCAGCTCACGCGGGAGCGTGTGGGGAAGGGCGTCGGTGCCTCGCAAAAGACCGCGTCGTCGGCTCAGGAAAAGGAGGGCTTCCCCCTGCGGGGAAAGCGCATAGGTGTCCTTCCCGAGTTTCGACCCGCGACCGCGAATGCTTGACCGCTAACGCAGTTCCTGGCCTCGCCTTAGAACCCGCACATCTTTCCCTAGAAGGAGAACATCTGGGTGACCTTCAAGATCAGGGCGCGTCCAGGCACGAGGTTTCCTTCTGTGATGCGCTGATCGTTGTAGACGATAAAGACGTCGCTCAGCGGGTGGTGAATCAGGTTGAACCGAACGTTGGCATTGAACTGCTTGGTCGCCCTGTCATACTGCGACAGCGCGTCGATGAACATGTTGGTGGTGAACGAGTAGCTGGCGCGCAGTGTGTAGAGGCTGTTGACGAAGTCTTCGCTGACCAGGTTCGTCGGATTGGCAAGCGTCGGGACTTCGACCGTTGCCGCCGTGCGCTGAAGGCCGAAGGTGCTCCGGAACTTGTAGTTCGGACGAAACGTCACGGATCCGGAAATGGTGCGTTGGGTTCCCGAGTACAGGCCGCCGTGAGTGATGCGGAAGGTGGTGGACAATGGACGGCTCTGGTCCGAGATCACGTACCACTGCCACTCGTTCCAGCTATACAGGCCGGCCGGAATCGGGTTCTTCATGTTGGGGTTCGGGTAGAACGGCGCGGTGAGCCGGTTGGCCGTGGGATTGACCGACAGCTCAAACACCGCCCCATTGTTGAAGAATACCGACCAGCCGGTGTGCAGGTTCTTGCCGGCAATGTCGCCGTGCAGGTCTTCCAAGTACGACCAGCCCACGTGCGGATGGAATTCGCGAATGCCGTGGGCGCGTAGTCCGGCCGATCGCGGGCGCAGGCCGGACTCCAGCAGGTACTTTCGCACATTGGTCCGGCGGTAATAGCCCAGGTCATTCTGGAAGCCCGGCCCCAGCTGCATCACGCCGCCCTTGCCATGGAAGAAATTCCCTTCCCAGTTCAGGGTCGAGCGCCAGGCGTAGTCCCCCGAGTCAATGCCCGGTGTCTCGGTCTTCACCAGGTACGAGTTCCAGTCGAGGTTTCCGAAGAGGCGAAAATTGTTGTCGACGCCGTACACCCGGTTGTGGTAGTCGCTGCGGAATCGGCTGGACCCCGTATCGGCCCCCGACGTGTTCATGGTCTGCATGAGGATGAAGCCGACGTCGTTGCCGACCTTCCCCAGGTTCTGGCGCACGCGCACCACGCTGGAGTTCACAGCCGGCAGTCCACCATCTTCGCGTTCCTGGACCGTGAGGACTCCCAGCCGCGTGCCTTCGGTGAGCTTGCCAGTGATGCGCACACCACCGAGAATCGGCAGCTGCAAGCCGCTTTCCGTCAGCCCGATGCGCCGCGAAAAGAACAACAGGTTGTCCTCGTCGGGCGTCGGTGTGGGGTTGACCCGGTTGTTGCGCGCAGCGTCCCCGACGTAAAAGACTCCGGAATTCTCCAGGAAGAAGTCGCGCTTCTCCGGAAAGAACTGTGAGAACTGCGTCAGGTTTACCTGCTGTTCGTCAGCTTCCACCTGGCCGAAGTCCGGGTTCACCGTCAGGTCCATCGTCAGCCCTGGGGTCAGCGCGGCGCGCGCGTCCAGCCCAATGTCCGCCGAGTTCTTGAACGTTGGATTCGGCGCCGAGGTGGTCCCGAGCGCGCGAACCGTATTCGTGGCGAAATAGGGCTTGATGCGCAGGTCGCGCGATGCCCCACCGGTCTGCAGTCCCGTCAGGTTCCCCGCCAGCGACACCCGGTTCATGTTGAACGAACGGGCAACCGGGGACCAAAACACGACTTCATTCTTCCGCCGGATGTGGCGCGAAAAGTTGATGCCCCAGGCGCTATTGGCCTTGTCGAAACGAAGCGCCCGGAATGGAATGCGCATCTCCACGGTCCATCCGTCGCGGCCAATGCGCGTCCGGACATCCCACACGGCGTCCCAGCTCTGGTTGATTTCGCGTCCCTCCAGCGCCACCTGCCGATCATGACGCGCCCCTTCGATGTTGGTGCTGAAGACGTACCCGTTGCGCCGATCGCCAAACGTGTCCAGCAGCACCTCGAAGTCGTCCTGTTCTTCTTCCTTGAAGTCTTTCTTGATGTCGTTCACCACCAGCCCAGAAACCTGGGAGTCGAACAGCTTCGCGCCGATGTACAGGTTGTCGGCATCAAAGGCGATGCGAACCTCATTGCCTTCGGTGGCCAGTTCCCCCTCCAGCGGCTCACTCTGGACAAAGTCGGTCAGGGGTTCGGCGCGCTTCCACACCTCCTCATCCAGCACGCCATCGACCTTGATCGCGCCATTCGTGGGAGCGGCCACGGCTTCACGCCGCCCGTCCGTTGAGTGTCGGCCAGACAAGGAGCGCAAGCGGGCCTCCCGCCGGGCAGTGGCATCGGGTGCTGCTTGGGCTCGTAGGTCGGTGGCGCCCAAAGCGGCAATACCGCACAATGAGACCAGAAGAAGCGACGTAGCGACGACGGATGGCGCGCGTTGCGTCATTGGGACAGAAGACTCGCGGATGGGTGGGAGAGGAGCGGAATAAGGCCCGTGCCCTCGCCCCAAATCTACGCGCCATGCTCGGCGTGGGGACTACCTCAGTTCGGGTGTCTAGAAGGTGGGTAGTCTGTACGGTTTTTCTCGCCGGCCCGTCCCATACGGTTTGCCTTTTCGTGCCCTCGGCGTGCAGTATGGAGGCGCACAGGCGGTCGGCCACCTGGGCGAGATGCGAGCTACTCGCGGCGGCTGCCACCCGAGCATCCGCCGATCTTGAACGAAGCGACGTGACCGTCAGACGGTTCATTCGAGGAGGGAAGCTGATGCGCGGAAAATCCGTCGGTGCTATTCGAACGAATGTGCTGGCCTTTTTGGCCGTCATGGCCTTCGGTCAAACCGCTGCGGGTCAGCAGCAACCCCCTCATCGATGGACGCCATCCCTGTCCGGCGGTGTGGCACGCGCCGGGTTGCGTGGCGGCGGATCTACGGGCGCCGCGCGGGTCGGCTTTGAGCTGCAACGCTCGATCAATAGCCGAGTGGGAACGGTGTTCTCGGTCGACTCATATGTCATGCAGGAAGGCATGGCCGAGCCGTCATGCATTGCCGGCGCGCAGTGCCAGGAGACGTCCACGCTTCCGGGCATGCTCGTGGGTTCCTCCATGGGTTTGGTCTTTCACCCGGTCGGCGACGCTCTCTCGTTGTTGACTTCCGTGGGCGGCTTCTACGGCCCGTCGATCGTAGGGTCGCAGCCGAAGAGCGCGGTGTCCACGACCTTGGGAGCAGATATCGAGCTGCCGTGGCAGTCACGCTTCGCGCCGATCATCGGCATTCGACTGGTCTATCTGTCGCAGCCGCTGGCGAATGTGCGCACGCTGATGGGCCCAGGCGCCGGACTCGGTTTCTAGCCTCCCGTCCTGAGAACACGACGCCCCCGGGTTTGATCCCGGGGGCGTTTTCGTTAGGCGGAGGAAGGGATGCGCGGCCGTCTGCACCATGCCAGCCTGAGTCCATCGGGCGGCGGAGAAATGCGGCGCGAGCGCATTCACTCACGGCACCGGAAGGGCCCCCGGCGTCAGATTCTCGTGCAAGTAGCGGGTGAGCAGCGTGTAGAGGTGTCGTGTGGTCCCCGCGCCCTCGAAAATGCCATGTGATCGGTTGGGATACGACATCATGGTGAACTGCTTGTTGGCGCGGATCAGCGCGTTGACGATTTGCTCGCTGTTCTGATAGTGCACGTTGTCATCTCCCGTGCCATGTACCAGCAACAACTTTCCCTGCAATTGCGAGGCGAAGGTGATCGGCGATCCCTGCCGAAACGCCTGCTCGTTCTCGGAGGGCAGCCCCATGTACCGTTCCTGGTAGATCGAGTCGTAGTTGTGCTGGTCGCCGACCGGCGCCACAGACATTCCGACCTTGTACAGTTCCGGTGAACGGAACATGAGGTTCAACGTCATGGAGCCACCACCACTCCATCCCCACACACCGACGCGCGCGGAGTCCAGGTAGGCATAGGTGTGCAGCATCTGTCGCACCGCGGCGGCCTGATCGGCGGAGTTCAGGACGCCGATCTTGCCATAGATGGATTTGCGCCAGGCGCGGCCGCGCAGCGATGGCGTCCCGCGGTTGTCTACCGAGGCCACGATGTAGCCTTGCTGCGTGAGCATGAGGTGCCACAGATAATTGCGCCCGCCCCAGGCGTCCGTCACGGTTTGACCTGCCGGCTCGCCATAGACATGGAAGAGCACGGGGTAACGGCGCGCGGGATCGAAGCCCGGGGGCTTCATGAGATAGCCGTCGAGCTCAACGCCATCTCCCACGGGGACGCGAATGAACTCCATTGGGCCGCGCGTCAGTGATGCCACCGTGCGACGCAGCGCGTCGTTGGGAGCCAGCGGCCGAAGGACTTGGTGTGCTGGCAGCGAGACCAGGTCAATCGCCGGCGGTAGCCCGAATGCCGACGCGACGTGAATGGCAAACTTGCCGTTCGGGGCCACGTCGTAGATATGCGTGCCCTTTTCGTTGGCCGGCGTCAGGCGCTGGGCCGGCACCTTGCCGTCCAGATTCGCGCGATAGAGAAAGCGCTGGAGCCCAGTGGTGGGGGAGGCAATGAAGTACACCACGCCAGCCGTCGGATCAATGCGATTGATGGAGGCCACATCGTAGTCACCGGCGGTGACGAGACGCGATGACTTGCCATCGCGTGAGATCACATACAGGTGGCGCCATCCATCGCGTTCCGTCAGCCACGTAAAGGACTTGCCGCCGTCCAACCAACGGAAGTCCTCCATCACATCCACCCATGCGCTATCGCGCTCGACCAATAGGTCGCGTGTTGCTCCTGTCGACGCATCACCGGCAAGCAGGGTGAGGGTGTTCTGCTTGCGATTGAGATGCTGGATCACCACTTCCTTCGAGTCCGGTGCCCATTCCATGCGTGCCAGGTATGCGTTGCGCGGGTCGCCCGGCGTCCGGAACCACGTCGTCGCCCCGCCAGACGCACTCACGACGCCAACCCGTGCCGCGGAGTTCGTCTGCCCGACCTTGGGATACTGCACGGGAATCGTGAATGAGTAGAGCGAGTCCGTGTTGTTGATCATGAGAAAATCGCGCACACCGGACGCGTCAAGCTGCCAGTATGCGATGCGTGTGCCATCCGGACTCCAGCGAAAGGCATCGCGCAGTCCCAACTCCTCCTCATAGACCCAATCGGTCGTGCCATTGATGATCGTGCGGGATCCGTCACTCGTCAGGCGGGTCACCTTGCCGTCCAGAGTCTCGACGTACAGGTCATTTTCACGGACGTATGCCACACGGTCGCCGGTAGGTGAGAACTTGGCGAACATCAGGGTCGATGGTTTTGCCCCTTTACCGACCTGCGACAGTGCCCAGCTGGAGAGGTCCAGCACCCAGTAATCGCCCCGTGTGTTGTCGCGCCACACGCGCGCCGAGTTCGTGAAGATGAGCAGGCGTCGCTGGTCATTGGACCAGTCATAGGCTTCGACGTCGATCGGTGATGTTGCGCCTGACGGAATGAGTCGTGCCGCCGGTACGAGGATGGTGCGCGCGCCGGTCGCCGCATCGTAGCGCACGATATCCGTGCCATTGGGCGTGTCCACCGAACGCTCCAGCGTGGTGTATCCGCTGCCGTCGGCCAGCCATGCGGAGGGGCCGAAGGACTGCGAGACGAAGTCCCGCGTCGCGAAGATGCGGTCCACGGAGAGTGTGCTTGGGTCGCTTTGTTGCGCACCAATGGGTGCGGCCGTGGCGAGCACCAGGACCAAGCGGAGGGACAGACGCACGGAGCGAGTCATAGGGGTGCGAAGTGCGAGTCGAATGATGATCCAAGGATCGTAATATCATGCCGGCGATCGGAACGGACAGGGCAGACCGTGGCGCAGCGGGTGCGCCGGCAGCGCATCAGTCAGGTCGTTGCCCACGGGCGCCGACCGCGGCACTCAGTAAAAGTTGTGGCCCTTTGCCCACTGCTCGCCGGCGTCGGCGCGTAAGCCGGTGAACTGTTCACCTCGCAGGTTGACGACCTTGTGCTCGACCTGCAGGGTGCCACGGATCAGCAACAGTGGCGCCGACGAAATGAGGAGTGCCTGCCGCTCAAAGCGTTTGGGAGTCACGACGACATTGACGATGCCGGTCTCATCCTCCAGTGAGAGAAAGACGAACCCCTTGGCGGTGCCCGGGCGTTGTCGGCAGATCACCAGTCCGGCCAGTGCCACGCGTTCCCCATCGCGGCCATGGCGATTGAGGTCTGCAGAGGTGCGCACGCCGTTAGGGAGCAGGGTGGCACGCAGGTGGCGCATCGGGTGTCCGGCCAGCGACAGGCCCGTGAGCCGATAGTCGGCGTCGGTCAATTCCAGGCGGGACATCGCGGGCAGGTGTCGTCCCTCGCCAGGTTGAGGCTGACGGAGACGTTGCGGGGCCAGCGGACCGGCGTCGCCACGTAGCGCGTCCAGCACACGCCACAGCGCCACGCGTCGTCGTTCCAACGGTGGCACGTCGGCCACCATGCGGTCGAACGCTCCCGCTTCGCAGAGCGCGCGCAGGGTGCGCTGGTCCAGACCGGTGCGTCGTACCACATCGGGGATATCGGCGAATGGCCCGTCACGGAGCGCCGCCTCCAGCTTCTCGCGGGCGGCTGCCCCCAAACCGCGCACCGCCCGCAACCCGAGTCGGACAATGGGGGCGCGGACTCTTCCGGGATCCGTCGGGGCATCGGTCGCTGGCCGTCGTCGCCGGCTCTCGATCTGCACGATGCCATCGTACGGCACCACCGTCCGTCCATCCGACAGCTCCAACGCGTGATCCCAGGCAGACCGCATCAGGTCGGCGGGGCGCACCGTCACCCCGTGCCGGCGAGCGTCTTCAATCAAGGTCCCGACGGAGTAAAAGCCCATCGGTTGCGCGTTGAGGATGGCGGCCGTGAACTCCGGGGCGTAGTAGTGCCGCAAGTACGCCGATGCATACACGATGAGCGCAAAGCTCGCCGCGTGCGACTCCGGAAACCCATAGTCGGCGAATCCGTTCAGTTGGTTGTAAATCCGCCGTGCCACATCCTCAGGAATGCCATTGCGCTGCATGCCGGCGATCAACTCTTCGCAGATCGCCGCCATCCGTTCCCGCGAGCGCTTGTGCCCCATCGCCCGTCGCAGGGTGTCCGCTTGTCCGGGAGTGAACCCAGCGGCCGCGACCGCCACTTGCATCCCCTGCTCCTGGAACAACGGGACGCCTAACGTGCGTTTGAGAATCGGCTCCACAGAGGGATGCGGGTACGTCACCGGTTCCTCGCCGGCGCGCCGCCGCAAGTACGGATGCACCATTTCCCCCTGAATGGGGCCAGGCCGGATCAACGCCACTTCCACGACGATGTCGTAGAACGAGCGCGGCTTCAGCCTCGGCAGGGTGTTCATCTGTGCGCGACTCTCCACCTGAAACACCCCGATCGTATCGGCGGCGCACAAGTCGTCGTACACTGCCTGGTCCGTCAGGTCGAGTTGCGACAGGTCGATCGTCACACCACGCGTCGCTCGGATGTACACGATACAGTCCTGCAACACCGTCAGCATCCCCAACCCCAGCAGGTCGATCTTGACCAGGCCCGCCGGATCGAGATCGTCCCGCTCCCACTGGATCACCGTGCGATTGGGCATGGATGCCGGCTCGATCGGGACCACCGTGGACAGAGGTTCGGCCGTCAGCACAAACCCGCCCACATGGATCGACCGGTGCCGAGGCGCCTGGTGCAGTCCCGCGACGACCTCGGGAAGCATCTGCACGCGGCGGTCGTGCGGGTCCAGGCCGGCCTGCGACAACACCGATCCCGGTTCCTCCGCCGCCCGGAGTGCCGTGACCGGATTGCGCCGTTCTGTGTGATCGTTGGAGGCATACGGATCGGTATAGGCCGGCGCGGCCGTGGCCGTGGTGGACGGCGGCGTCGCCGATCCTCGGTCCATGACCGGTGTCGCCGCTATCGCCGTGATCCCGATGGTCCCCGACACTGTTGGTGCTGACGGGATGACCGCTCGTATCTTCGTCGCTCCAGTTCCAGTTCCAGTTCCAGTTCCAGTTCCAGTTCCAGTTCCAGTTCCAGTTCCAGCTCCAGCTCCAGCCCCAGCCCCAGCCCCAGCCCCAGCCCCAGTCCCAGTCCCAGTCCCAGTCCCAGCCGCAGCTCCCGTCCCCGTCCGTCGGCTCGCCTCCTTATCCTGCCGCGTGCGCGTGGACATCTCCGTGCCGTGGACCATTCCTTGACCCAGTCGTTCAGCTAACAAGCGCTCGGCGCTCCATTCCTCCTTTTTTTTGCGTGGATCGTTCGGGATGCCTGGACGATCATTTTGGGGATCGAGGTCGTAATGGCGGCCAAGCATTTCCGTGGCGGGCGTGCCGGCCCGGAGTGCGTCGGCCGTGGCCTTGGCTGAGAAGCGATCGCTGAGTGTACTGAGCACATTCGCCTGTTCCACTGAGAACCCCAGCACGCGCGCCGTATCGCGCACTGCGGAGCGTCCACGATACGTGATGTGTTCGCACACCATGGCGGCGTGTTCACGCCCGTAGCGTTCGTACACGTACTGCAGGACCTTCTCGCGGTCTCGGTGTGCAAAATCGAGGTCGATGTCCGGCGCTTCTTTTCGCTCGTCGCTCAGGAATCGCTCGAACAGCAGTTCCATGCGCACCGGGTCGATGGCGGTGATGCCCAGACAGTAGCAGACCGCTGAATTCGCGGCAGACCCGCGCCCCTGACACAGCACCCCCTCCCGACGGGCGAATCGGACAATGTCCCACACGATAAGGAAGTATCCGGCGAGGCCCAGACGTTGAATGACGGTGAGTTCGTGGCGAATCTGGCGATGATAGTGCTCGGGAAGGTCGGCCAGACAACTGACGGTGATCGCGCGACGGACGCCCGTGCCCAGCCCTCCGGCGGCCTCCTCGGTTCCCGGCGGGCCTGACGCGCGTCCCCCCCACCGTTCCAGGGCGCCCTGTTCGACCAGTCGTTCGAGGTACTCGTCAGCTGAAACACCTCGGGGCAGGGGGAAATCGGGCAGGGTAGGCCGCAGGTCGGCCAGCCGGAAGGCACATCGCTCGGCGATTGTCAGCGTAGCGTCGACGCCCTCCTCATGTCCTTGCCACCGGCGTCGGATTTGGGCAGGGCTCTTCAGGTACCATTCGCCATTGGGGCGCAATCGCGTCCCCATGGCATCCAGTGTCTCGCGATGCTTCAGCGCCATCAACACGTCGTGCACCATGCGCCCCGTGGGGTGTGCATAGTAGACGTCGTTCGTCACTACCCACGGGATTCCTAACGAGCGGGCCAGGGGAATCAGTCCGCGGACCACCTCCCGTTCTTCGGGGAGGCGATGATCCCAGCACTCGATGGCCACGCGGCCGCCAAAGATATCCAGCAGCATGGCCGTGGCTTCGCAGGCACCATCGGGATCGCCGGCGGCGATGCGTGACGGTACCCAGCCTCGTGGACCTCCTGTGAGGGCGAAGATGCCGGTGGCATGTCGTGCCAGGGTCTCCAGGGTGACGCGGGGTTCCCCGCGCGGGTGGTCCATGCGACCGCGGGTGATCAAGGCCGAGATATTGCCGTACCCCTCCCGGGTCTCCGCCAGCAACACCAAGGGCGCCAGAGTTGCTCCGATCGACAGGCTGACCTCTGCCCCGACCACGCCCGACAGCTCCAACTCCCTGGCGGTTTGCGAGAAGCGCACGATCCCGCCCAGGTCGTCGCGGTCGGTGAGTGCCAGTCCCGGCATGCCAAGAGCCTTGGCTCGTGACAGCAGCACCTCCGGTTCCGACGCGCCCTCGAGCAGCGAGAAGACCGAGTGACAATGAAGCTCGATATACGACATGGCGCGCGGGCGGTCTCACCCACCAGCCACGGCGTGATCGCCATGGCTGGTGCGTCAGGGACCGTCAGTCATACCAGCCCTGCACATACCACTGGTCGTTCGGCGTGCGTCGTTCGCGAAACACCAGCAGGTGCGCGAGTGGGTCTTCCTGCTCGCAACGCCAGTAGTCCCGGGCATAGGGATCCTTCCACCAATCCCCAGCCAGTCGTTCCGGGCCTATGGCATACCGGACCCGAACGTGACGGCCACGCCACCAGAGGGCGCGCGGCCGCTCTCCCGTGCATTCGACATCGACCAGTTCCGGGGTCTCCAGGTGACGGAAGGCTGCCGACAGCTCAAAAACAGAGGCGGACGGCGGGACCGCGGCCCGCCCGAGGGTCCGGGACGACCGCCCGGGTATTTCACGGGACGGGAAGGCGATGGGTGGGCGCCGCCCCGGAGATGATGCGGAGGCGTGGGCCGGGATGTCGCGTCGCTGATGAAGCCGTCCAATGTCCGCCGTTCCAACATCCGTCGGGTGCAACACTGACGGAGCCGGTTTCACCACGTGTGTTGGCGCTGGATGGCGCATGGCCGGTGCCACGGACACGGCAGTGCCGGCATCCACCATCACGTCATCCCAACCACTGGCGCGTTCCGGTCGATGTTCGTCGCGCACGACCGGTCGCACGATCGCTTGGGGACCGAGTGCTGCCCGCAAGCGGGCGAAGGCGGCGTCAGCCGCGGCGGGGTCGCGCCACGCAGGATCCAGCAGTTCCCCCTGTTCGCCATTGAGGGGAGCCGAGGCGGTGACTGCCACGGTCACCGCACAGATGGGCGCCGTCAGCTCCCACTTCTCCAACAAGGCCCGGCATCGCTCCAGCAGGGGAACAACCCGCGCCAGGGGACGCGGCAATCGCACTTCACGGGTGATCGTATGGGCACGCCCATGACTGGGCATGGCACCTTGAGCGTCGTCCAGGGTGAGGGTGATGGCCACCACTGCGGCCGCGCGACCATCGGCGATCAATTCGCGGACCAGGCGATCGAGGGCGGCGCGTACAAGAAACAGCGCCGGTTCCATCACGGACACACTGGGTGACAGTTCGGCCGTAACGGTGCGAGCGGCTTCGACCCGCGTCAGGACCGGTCGTCGTTCATCCTCGCCGCGCGCCAGACGCCAGGCGGCCAACCCCACCGCTCCCCATCGGCGTTCGACATCCTCTGCCGACAGCGCAGCTAAGGGACCCGCGGTCCGGATGCCTAACGCAAGGAGGGAATCCCGAAGCTCCTCGTCCATGGGAATGAGGCCCAGGGGCACTTCGGCGAGGTAGTGGGCGCACTGTGCCGGGGGGACAACAATCGCGAACCGCACCGGCCCAGCCAGTTCTCCCGATGGGCGTGCGCGTTGCCGTTCGGGTCGCATGTCCCACGTGGCCGCTCGGGCGGCCACGCACGAATCGGCGATGGCCACGCGTGCCTCGGGATGCCACATGCGGGCAATATCGAGCAACGTCTGGCTCAGTCCTGGTTCACCACCTAACGAGGAGAATCCACTGGCTCCCACCCACCAAGTGCCCGGTGCCCCAGCGACCGGGGTCACCTGTGGACTCGCCATCAGCAGGGCCGCAGTCACCCGTCGGACCTCATCGGCGATGGCGACCTCGTCCCACGGCAGGATCGTCAGCGCAGCGCATCGGGAACGGGCTTCGTTCACGGTCATCCCCGCTCGAAGGCGTTCGCGCCCGGCGGCCGTGGTCACGACCCGTACGCGGGAGCCCTCAGCCAGTGCTAGTAGGCGCTCGTCCCAAGGTACGATGGGAACGCGCTCCACCCCGCCGCGGTCGTCCATGGCCGTCGAGGTCGGCCAGGAGGAAGGCATCCCGCCGAACGACGGGTTCGGCGCACCGGCGCTTACGGGCCAGCGTGGATCCTTGGGGACTCTCGGTCCCTCCGGCGCTGGAGGCCGCGGACCCTCCTGGGCCGGCAGGTCCAGATTCAACCCCAGTTGGCCGTTTCGCTCCTGGGACGTCCGGACCGGCCCGCTCGCCACGACGGTTTCGCGTCGCCACACCGCGACGATCGGGAACCTCGGAATGCGCACACAGGCGACGCGCCACATCGATGACACAAGACACCTCCACTGACCGGGACTGATTCGCTCCGCCTTTTTCCACGGTGACCGTGACGGCGCGTGAGGTCCTTGCTCCACCACCGGCCTCGCGACGTCCACGCTCCGCTCGTTCCGTCACCTGCAACCGTACCGCACTCCCGGCGACCTGCCCGCGCCGGCGCTCTTCCGCATCCTGCACCAGCACAAACGCCGCATCGCTGTCTCGTGCCAGACGCGTCAGGCGAATTCCTACCTCGCGCGACACCCCAGGCACCCCATCCAGGATCACCAAGCCAAACGCGCCACTCCGCAACAGCACATCGGCGCACCAGGCGCCGCGCGTCGCATCCTTCGGGCGCACTACCCACAACAGCCCGCTCTCGCCAAGAACCGCCCAATCGCGCGGCGACAACGTGCGCGCCGCATCCACATAGGCCACCCATCGCCGCGCCGCGATCGCCCCCGCCACCACTTCCCGAATCACCGTCGTCTTCCCACTCCCGCGGGTGCCGATCACCTCGGTCAATCGCCCGTTGGGAATTCCTCCACCCACCAGCACCGCATCGAGTGCCGGAATGCCCGTCGACACCACCCCCGTGGTGCTGCGTGGAGGATCCAGCAGGTCGGCGATTTGTTGGCGCAGGGCGGCAAGCACAGATCAATCGTTAGGTGTCAGGGCCATGCTCAGGAGCAGAAGGGGCGAGGAACATACCGAACAAATACCGAAACTCAAGGGGGAAGAAATGACCGCGCAATCCTCGCGGTCAGGGGGTGACGACGCCGAAACGGCCGCGCACTTTCCTCGTATGGCTAACTCCGACTCACCGCATACCGGACCCGTGTTCGGTGCGGGGGCTGCCGCCCCGCCGCCAACGTATACCACCGTCGTTATGTCCAAGACTCGCGAAGCCGCCCGCGCCGGCATCACCATGGGCAGTGCACTGGCCATCACGATTTCCTGGAGTGTCAATCATTCGATTCTCTGGGCCATCCTCCATGGCTTCTTCTCCTGGCTGTACGTGATCTACTACGCCGTCACGCGCGCCCGGTAAGATCCCAGCGCTCACAGCGCTTTTCGAAAGCAGACGACCGCTTCGACCTCGGTGAATCCGAGGGCCCGATGGGCGGCCTGACTGATGTGGTTGTCGATGAGGGCATCTGACGCGAACTCAGTACACCCACTGGTCCGCGCCCATGCCTCGCCAGCCGCAACGAGCGCCCGTCCCACGCCACGCCGCCGCCATCCGGGTAGGACATACCACCCTTCCAGGTACCCGACCCGATCACTGACACAGCCGGGGGCCATGGCCCGGATCGACAACTCCACAAATCCCACCGGGGTCTCATCGGCCGTCACGGCCACCAAGCAGGTGTCGCCCGTGCCGGTCGCCAGCGCGTCGGCGATCTCCGCACGATGTTCCTCACGACCGCCCTCCGGCCATAGCGCCACGCGCATGTCCAGCCACGCCTCCGCATCCGCGGCACGCACTGGTCGCACGGCGATCGACTCGGCCCCCTGGGCAACACCTGCCATCGTCAGCTCCTACATCCCCGTGTCATCGGCACTCGGCCCGTACGAACCGGGAATTGGCACATTGTTCAGGCGCAGGAACACCCCGAATTGCGCCCGATGATGGATCGTGTGGCTCAAGACCCACGTCCGAAACATGGTCGCCCGCGGCATCGTGAACAGTGCCTGACCGCCCATCTTGAAGGTCCAGGGTTTCATGAACTCCTCGTCCGACGTGGCCGCGATCAGCGACCTGGTGGCCGCGACATGCTGGTCGAACTCCGCCAGCGCGTGGGCCGTGCTCGTGAATGGGGTCGGCGTATAGGGTGGGGCACCCGGGGGCGCGATATCCAGCTCCGACTCCTTCACCTGCAATCCCCACGACGGGATCTCGGCCAGGTGCTGGGCCAATCGGCCTAACGACATGGACTTCTCATGCGGCTTCCAGGCGGCTTTGTCCTCTGGGGTCCGCGCAATGAACTTGCGGGTGGTTGCCATCTCCTGGTCGAATTCAGGGAGGAACGTCTCGGCAATCGACATGACAGTTCTCGGGAAAAGGTGAACATCGGAGCGCACGGGACGCGTCGTCCGGGCGACCCGACGCGTCGAACCTAGCCATCGTACCCCTGGGTTCTAGAGGGAAAGACCCAAGTCCAGCTGCGTCGTTCGCGCCACGATCGCCGACGCGCCGTCGGCACAACTGCCCGCAGCGGTCGCTGGGTTTCCGTCCGGGGGACTCGCCGCTTCCGCTCGGTTCGACAAGGTATGAAAGGGCAGTCCCACCTCGCGGCTGGTCCGCTCCATGAACCGGAGCAGCCCATGCGTATATCGCTCACTCATGTGATCCTCCTCAGCGAAGGCCGCCCGGTAGCGGGCGGCCAAGTCCGGAAATTCCGCCACGATGAATGGCAGGTACCGACGGCGCGCCGCCGGCTGCAACCTTAGGGCGCAGGCATGGACGTGCGACACCCCCGCCTCCGCCACGCGGCGCAGCAGCGTGCGGAGCATGTCGGGTCGATCGGTGATGCCGGGCAGGATGGGCATGACATTCACCCCCACGTCGATCCCGGCCTCGCTCAACCGGCGCATGGCCTGCAGCCGGGCATCGGGCGTCGGCGCCCGCGGTTCAACCCGACGGGCCAGATCGCGATCCGTCGTGATCAGCGAGACATGAACGGTGACGCGCGATCGCGAGGCCACACGGGCCAGCAGGTCCACGTCGCGCACCACGAGCGGGCTCTTGGTCGTAATGACGATCCGAAGGCCGCGGTATGCCCCCAAGACTTCGAGGACCTCGCGCGTCACCCGGTAGCGACGCTCCGCCGGTTGATAGGGATCGGTGGCCGTGCCGATCAGCAACGTTTCCCCGGAAAGAAAACGCGAGATGCGCGCTCCGCCGCTGGCCAGCTGCGACCTGAGGACGGCGGCGGCATTGCGTTTCACGAAGATGCGGCGCTCGAACGAGAGCCAGTCCGGCAGCTCCAACAGCGACTGGGACGCTTCGTGCCCGTTGCCCAGTTCCGTGACGGCGCGCTCGCTCACATGCCGATGGGTGTACCGCGCATAGCAATAGGCGCAGCCGAACGCACATCCCACATACGGATTGATCGACCAGAACCCCATTCCGGTGGTTTCCGGTCCATTCAGCACGCCCCGCGCCTCCGCTCCGAAGTAGCGGATGTCCTTTTGTGCGCCCAGGGCCACAGGAGCTGGCAGGCGCCGAGAGACAGTTGGCAGGAGCGATGGCTGCATGAAAGACCT
Source organism: Gemmatimonadaceae bacterium (assembly GCA_046327745.1). Taxonomy (GTDB): domain Bacteria; phylum Gemmatimonadota; class Gemmatimonadetes; order Gemmatimonadales; family Gemmatimonadaceae; genus JABAQJ01. The sequence continues at coordinate 669,417 of JAXLXV010000008.1, forward strand.
CACTCCCGGGCCGTTCGCGGCACCGGGGAGAGAGTAATACCGAACAAACGCCGAAGATGCAAGGGCGAGGGTTTGCGTCATCGTGGCGTGGCATCGCGAAGGAATCCTAAGTCTCTCGCGGGATGACACTTGCGACTTCTCGGACGGGCGGCACTATCAGTGGTCCTCAGCGTCGAGCCCCACCATGCGGTGTGCCCTTTCGGTGTTTGCGTGTGCGCTCCTAAGCGCGACGAGCGCGTCGGCCCAAACGCGTCCCTCCCTGTCCACGGCATCGCGCAACTACGTGGAGGTGGACGCGCCGATCGTCGCCCTGACGCATGTACGACTGATGGATGGCACGGGGGCGGCGCCGCGCGAGGACCAGACGATCCTCATCGAGGGAGACCACATTGCTGGTGTTGGAGCTGCCGGAGCGGTGACGGTGCCTCCTGGCGCGCGTGTCCTCGACCTGTCCGGACACACCGTCATCCCCGGAATCGTCGGCCTGCACGAGCACACCTACTTTGCGGCGACCACGCATACGACCCAGATGACGGTGTCGGGCCCCTTGTTGTACCTGGGCAATGGTGTCACCACGATCCGCACGGCGGGAAGCATGTTCCCGTACGAAGAATTGAACATGAAGCGGGCGATCGATCGGGGGGATTTGCCGGGGCCGCGCATGTTCATCACCGGTCCTTACCTAAACGGGCCATCGACCGGCGTTGGAGGAACGAGCCGTGGCCTGGCGTCGGCGGACGAAGCGCGGCGCGTCGTGGCCTACTGGGCAGAAGAAGGGGCGACGTGGCTCAAGTTCTCGGGATCGATCTCGCGCGAGGTCATGGCGGCAGCCATTGACGAAGCGCACCGGCACGGGATGCGGGCCACGGGTCACCTCTGCTCCGTCACGTTCGCCGAGGCTGCTTCGTTAGGCATCGATGCGCTCGAGCACGGATTCATCACGAATAGCGCGTACATTCCAGGGAAGCGGCCAGATGTCTGTCCGCCGGGGAACATGCGCGACCAGGCGGAAGTCGACGAGAAAGCCGCCGACGTGCAGGCCTCGCTGCGTGACCTGGTATCCAAGGGCGTGGCGCTGACCTCGACGCTCGCGGTCTATGAGACGTTCGTGCCAGAACGCGCTCGGCTCAATCCACGAGCCATGGAAATGCTGGCGCCCGATACGCGCCGTGAAGTGGAAGAGACGCATGCCAACATCGCCAAGGGCGGCCTGGTGGTTCCCGTTCGCTTGATCAAGAAGATGATGCAGTGGGAATATGACTTTGTTCAGGCTGGCGGCTTGTTAGGCGCTGGGGTGGATCCTTGGGGAACCGGCATGCTGCCGGGATTCGGCGACCTGCGGAACTTCGAGATGCTCGTGGAGGCAGGGTTCACACCCGCGCAGGCAGTGCAGATCATGACGCTGAATGGCGCCAAGATCCTCCACCAGGATGCCACCACAGGCAGCGTGCAGGTCGGCAAGCGGGCCGACCTGGTCGTCATCCGCGGGGATCCCACCCAAACGTCGTCAGATATCTATCAGGTGGTGACCGTGTTCAAGGACGGCTATGGCTTTTCCACCGAGCGCCTGTTCAATGGGGCTCGCGGCAAGGTTGGCGTTCGTTAGGTCCCACTCGTGATCCACACGCCGCCGCATACCGTGCGTACGACCCCGCAGGTGCACACACCCGCGATGTTGCGGTTGTGGCCGTATCGACTGGCCGGCCTGGCATCCCTGCAGTTCGTACTGCTGACGGCGCTCGCCATGCGTAGCTATCCCGGTGGAACGAACGTAGATCACCTCGCTCGCGGCTATTCGTTCCTCCACAATTTCTTCAGCGACTTGGGGCTCTCGGTCGCGCACAACGGCCAGCCCAACACGGTGTCAGCGACGCTGTTCGTGATAGCGCTTGTCTCGATCGGGCTCTCACTGGTGGGGTTCGCTCTCACCCTACCGCAGCTCTTCCGCGGTCATGTGCCCTTGTACCGGTTGAGCCTGGCGGGGTCAATCTTCGGCGTCGTGGCTGGACTGGCCTACGTCGGCATCGCCTGTACTCCGGCCAACCTGCTCCTCACGTGGCACATGCGGTTCGTGCAGACCGCCTTCCGCACGTTCCTGGTCCTTGTCCTCTGTTACGGCCTCGCTACCTGGCGGCATCCCGCCTACCCGCGACGCTATGCCGTCGGGTGGCTCGCCTTTGCCGTGTTGCTGGCCGGCTATGTCTGGTTGCTGATTGCCGGACCGAGCGCGCGAACGCCGGAGGGCTTGCTCATCCAAGCGGCGGGGCAGAAGATCATCGTGTACGCCTCCATTGGGTGCGTCTGGTGGCAGTGCCGCGGTGCGTTGCAGCTCGCGACGGCGCTAACACGACCGGTGGCCCCCGCCACGCGAAGCGCACCGGCCGACGCCATGCCACGCGCCCTCACCTCCTAAGCCGTCATGCCTGTCTCCGTCGAATCCTCCCGCATCATCTACGACGCACTCAAGGCGTGTGACATTCGTTTGGTGTCTGCGCTTCCCGAGACGTGGCTCGTGCACCTGATTCGCCTGGCCGAGGAGGACCCCGGGATGACCCTAGTCCGGCTGGCGAAGGAAGAAGAAGGGGTTGGGATTTCGGCGGGAGCTCACTTTGCCGGCGTCAAGTCGGCGATGCTCATGCAGAACCATGGCTTTCTCGCGGCCATCAACGGCATCGTCTCGTGCGCCCAACTCTATCGCATTCCACTGCTGATGTTCATCAGCCATCGCGGGGACTTTGGTGAGCGAGATCCGTGGCAAACCGAGGGTGGCCTGGTCACCATACCGCTACTCGACGCGTTGCGGATTCCATTCACCAGGTTGGACCGAAAGGATGACGTGGTCCCGGAAGTAAAGAAGGCGCAGACGTTGGCTTATGCCTCGAACCGACCGGTCGCGTTGCTTCTGGGTCGCGACCTCATGTGGGAGGAGACATGAAACGCCTGGAGGCGCTACAAGGCATCTACGACCGGCTGACCAACTGCGCCGTCGTGACGATCATGGGAGCGGTTGCGGCCGAACTTCAGTCGTTAGGCCATCGAAGCAACTTCTTCTACCTACAGCATGCCATGGGGTTGGCGTCATCCCTGGGGCTCGGCATCGCGCTGGCCAAGCCGCGGACGCAGGTGGTCGTGCTGGACGGTGATGGGTCCCTGCTCATGAACCTTGGGGGGCTTACCACGTTGGCTCGCTATCGACCGCGGAACCTCATCCACGTGGTGTTCGACAACGAGAGTCTGCTGTCCGTCGGGGGATTTCCCACGGCCACGTCGACAGGCAGTGACCTCGGCGCCATGGCCGCTGCGGCCGGCATTCCCCGAACGGAGACAGTCGGCACCGTGGATGGATTCGTCGGTGCGTTCGACGACGCCTTGGCGGCGAACGACCTGAGCACGCTGGTGGCGAAGGTCGAGGCCGTTGGGCCCAGCGGGTATGTCACCGATCTGGCCTTGTTGGAAAACCGATTCCAGTTTCCGCGTGCCTTGGCGGCGTTGCCGTAGGCGATACCCTCTTACTCGCGACCGGAGCCTCTGTGTCTCAGACGCTTGCACGACTCGTGGCCGAACTCGATCAGGGAACGATCGAAGTGGTGGACCTGACGATCCCGTTAGGCCCGGACACGCAAGTCATCGCCCTGCCTCCGATCTTTGCCCCGTCCCCCGGCGTCACTATCGACGAGATTTCTCGGTACGATGATCGAGGTCCGGCGTGGTACTGGAATACCATTCAGATGGGCGAGCACACCGGTACGCATTTCGACGCCCCCGTCCACTGGGTGACGGGCAAGGATCTTCCGCACAACGCGACGGACACCATCCAGCCGCGTCGCTTTGTCGGGCCGGCCTGTGTGTTCGACGCCAGCGCGGAATCGGCGCAGAACCCCGACTTCTTGGTGACCGAGGCATGGGTGGCGGCTTGGGAGGCAACGCATGGCCGAGTGCCGCGTGGGGCGTGGGTGCTGTTGCGAACCGACTGGTCCAAGCGACGCGGGGCCGCCTTCCTGAACGCCGACGCCACGGGTCCGCACACGCCAGGTTTCCATCAGTCGGTGTCGGCGCTACTCGCCAACGATCGCGACGTCCTCGGTGTTGGTGTGGAGACGATCGGCACCGATGCCGGTCAAGCCGGCAGCTTCAACCCCCCGTTTCCCAACCATGGCATCATGCATGGCGCAGGGAAATTCGGGCTGGCGAGCCTGTGCAACCTGGATCGTCTGCCCGCGACCGGGGCGGTCGTGATTGCCGCCCCGTTGAAACTGGTGAACGGCAGTGGAAGCCCACTGCGCGTCATTGCCCTGGTGCCGGCGGCCGCGCCATAAGGCACGGCCGTTCCATCCGTCAGTTCCAACGCAAGCCGCGCAATTGATCCAGATTCAGGTTCCCGCCCGATAGGACGGCCACGACCTTGGAACCAGCGGGAACCTTGACCAGCCCGTGCAGCATCGCTCCCACCGTGGCGGCGGCGGCGCCCTCTACCACCAACTTGCAACGTTCCATGACCCAAACCACCGCGTCGAAGATGTCGCGGTCAGGGAGCGTCACGATCTCATCGACGTAGCGCTGGACCACGGAGAAATTGATCTCGCCCGCGCGCTTCACGCGCAAACCATCGATGATCGTCCGGCAATCGATAGTCTGCAACGATCCCGCTTCGACACTCCGCAACATCGCTGGCCCGTCCGACGACTCGACGCCGATGACCCGGATGCGCGGATTGTGGCTCTTCACCGCCATCGACACCCCGGCGATGAGTCCGCCGCCGCCGATCGGCACGACGATGGCATCCAGATCGGGCCAATCCTGAACCACCTCAAGGCCTAACGTGCCTTGGCCAGCGATCAGTTGCTCGTCGTCGAACGGATGCACGTACGTCAGTCCTTCCGTGCGCACAAGCTCCTTCGCCTTCTCGTTCGCCTCATCCCAGATCGTTCCATGCAGTACCACCTCGCCACCATAGGCCCGTGTCGCGGCAATCTTCGCTGGAGTGGCGTTCTCTGCCATGCAGATCACGGCGCGTATACCATGGATGCGCGCGGCGAGCGCGACACCCTGCGCATGATTCCCCGCGGACGAACAGACGACGCCGCGTCGCTTCTGCTCCTCGGGCATCAGCGCAAACTTGTTCAGCGGTCCCCTGATCTTGTACGATCCCACCCGCTGAAACAGCTCGGCCTTCAGTCGCACGTCGAATCCCGTGAGGTCGTTCAACTGACGACTGGTCAACAAGGGCGTGCGCTTGATGTGGGGTGCGATCCGGTCGCGCACCTCCTGAAAGTCTTTCAGTGCCAGCGAGAACATGACGACTCGGTGGAAAGCGCGTGAAAGTTCGTTCACCGGCCAAGCCCGGTGACATGGGACCTCGAAACTACGTCGCAAACGCGCAGGCGCGAGGGGACAAAGACGCTCGTGCCGGAGCGCGGGCCATCAGGGTGCATTGCGCCGCACGCAAGGTTCGGACAAGCACCTCGCGGTATGAACGAGCACGGCACGCAGAGTTCAAGCTGACGCGTCGCTGAATGCCCACGCGCTCATTTGGTCCGCCACCTTGCGGCTGCAGGTGACAAGGGCAAATTGCTGCACTATCGATCGGTAATTCAGGAACAACATGTATTCATTGAGCCGGAACACGGCAAGGCCTCCTCGGCGCCCTCGATGACCACCCACGTCTCCACAGAACGCGGACTGTCCCTGGCCGGGCGTCGCCTGCTGGCTATTGTGGCGTACTACGCTGTGGCTGCCACCGCGATTGGGCTGGCCTGGCGGTATTCACCAGGGCTACTCGAAGCCGTTGCCGGCAAGAGCGCGGCGCAGATGATTGGGGTGCCGGAGGAAATCCCGAGCCGTTCGTCCATGCGCGCCGAGCCTATCGCGCCTCAGGTGCCGGCGCTCACGCAGGCGGCCGGAACACTCGCTGCGTTAGGTGGGGCACTGGCCACCGCGCTACCGGTCGCACTCGTGTACTCGCTGACCCGTCGTCGCAAAGGCTTCGCCCAGTCGATGGTGCACCTGCTGCTTCTGCTGCCGATTGCCGTTGCGGGCATGGTGGTCCTGATCCAGCACAGCCTGGCCTTGGCGTTCAGCCTGGCGGGAATCGTCGCGGTCCTACGGTTCCGCAATTCTTTGGAGGACGTGAAGGACGGCGTCTTCGTGTTCGTCGCGGTCAGTATCGGCATGTCGGCGGCTGTCGGCGCGCTGGCGATCGGACTCGTGACGTCCGCTGTGTTCAACGCCTGCGTGTTGGTGCTGTGGTGGCTGGACTTCGCGCGCCGCGCCACGCCCGACACACGACCCGGGTGGCGAAAATTCGCGCGGTTGCCCAAGGTCGCGGCGCCTCCGTCGCCCGCGCCCGAGCAATCTGAGGAAGCTCGCGAGGCGGGCGACGCGGTCTTTGCCGAAGCGGCGCGGGCCTGGCGTCGCCAACTCCAAATCACATCGGAGTTTCGCGCGGCCACGCCGACCAAGTCACCGAATGCCTCGCTGCTCATTCGTTCATCGGCGCCAGATGCTGCGCGCCCCGTCGTCGAGCAGATCCTTGGGGCGCGCGCCAAGCGATGGGAGTTGACGGGCATCGTGCGAGGCGCCGAGAGCAGTACACTGAAGTATCGCATCCGCGTGAAACGCGGAGATCGGGCGGATTTCCTCGATGCCATACGCAACACGCCGGGCGTAGACGGCGTGGAGCTGCGTTGAAGATGCGAGGATGAGCCTAACGTCGTCGGCCATCGCGCGGTGGGATGTCCCGAACACTGAGGCGCTGCATCGCCTCGTGCGGGAGCCGCTTCCCCTTGGTCTCCGTGCGCCGGCAGCGAAGCGGACCTTCTCGCGGGATGTCTATTACGACACACCCGACCACAGCCTGAAGGATCGGAACGTCACCTGTCGCCTCCGATACGAATCGAACGGCGAGATGCATCTGACCGTGGCGTTCCTTAATGAGCAGGGAACGGAAGTCGAGCGTAGGCGGGCACAGGTCCCCAGCGGCCACGATATCCAAGCGCTGCTGACTGGCTCGACTCCCGCTGCCCACCTCTTGGCGTCAATCATAAATCCGGCGCAACTTGCGCCACAGCTCGAACTCGAAGTCGAACGTGATACGCGTGAGGCCCGTGGGCGCTGGTGGTGGGGTGCGCAGTACGACGTGGCGTTCGATCGCGTCACCGTGCGCGCCGCCGGGATTGTCCACGCCTTCCACGAGATTTCCCTGTATCGCCGACGCGGGGGGCAGCCATCAGGCGAGCGCGTCGCAAACACGCTGAGCCAATTGTGGTCCTTGCGCACGGTGACGGTCAGCCGGCGTGACCGCGGCGACCAACTCCGTCTGGCGTCAGAAAGCGAAGCCTTGGCACGCAAGGTGGGGCAAGGGCGTTGGGTCGTGGTCGCGGCGCTGGATGGGGCAAGCATTGCAACGCTCACCACGCCCGGCATCAAGCGTCTGCCGAGCGCTGAGGGAAGTGGTGAGGACGCCTGTCGGCACCTGCTCCGGAAGACACTCGGCAGCAGCGTCGGCGATCTACGGCTCCTTACGACCATCTCCGGGGAAGGGCGGCTGGCAACGTTGGAGGTGTGGATTGCCACGCACGGCGATCGGTCAGCGACCCCGGGCGAAGGGTTGCAGCTGTCGTGGCTTCCGATCGAGCAGATGCTGGCGCGAATTGGATCGACAGAGATCACAGACCCGGCCACGCTCGCTGGACTGACGGCGCTGGCCAAGTCACCCATCCTGCGCCAGTTGGTTTCGCGACCCTCGGCGGACGGTGTGGAGGCTCGGCGGCACGAGCGCGAGGCGCCCGCCGCCAAATGGAAGGGAGAAGGAAACATCCCACGGCTTAATGCCGAGGAGAGCCTCATCGCCTTTAACGCGCGGGTTCTGGCCCTGGCCGAGGATCCGACCGTTCCCTTGTTGGAGCGACTGCGATTTCTAGCGATCGTGTCGTCGAACATGGACGAGTTCTTTGCGGTGCAAGCTGGCGGCTTGAAGTACGCCGGCGGCGACTCGGGTGACGAGTCTGATGCGACGCGCAGCGCAGACTCCAGGCTCGCGAACGCAGCCCACCACGCGCGGCTGTTGACGGATCGACAATACCAATCGGCGTCCCGCTGCCTGGATGAACTTCCCGCCGCTGGGATTCGCGTCCGTGCGATGCACGAGGTGACCGGGGCGCAGCGGGAGCACCTGAACACCTACTTTCGCAGTGTGGTGCTTCCGTATCTGACACCACGAGCGATCACGGCCACACCGGGGCACTCACTGCCGGTTGTGGCCGATCGCGCGTTGTGTTTCGCGGTGGCACTGCGCGAGGGGAGCGACGGGCCATTGCACTTGGCGGAGCTGACGGTGCCGGCTGCCCTGCCACGGTTCGTGGCCCTTCCCGACAGCTCGGAGTTCGTATTGTTGGAGGACGTCATCCGACAGGAGTTATCGCGGGTATATCCGGGCCGACGCGTCATCGAGGCCGCGTTGTTCCGTGTGACGCGGTTCGCGGACCTTGGTGTCGACGAGGGGCGCGCTGGCGACCTGCGCCAGGCCGTGCAGGAACACGCCGAACGCCGGCGCCACCAGCCGATCGTGCGCATCGAGGTGGCACGTGACATGTCAGCGTCGGTCCGCACGCTGCTGCTCCGCGAGCTGCTCTTGGAGCCCGGCGTCGGCACGGGAAGCCTAACGACGACAGACCTCTACGACGTACCGGGTTTGATGGACCTGGAAGCCTTGAAGCAGCTGGCGGACCTGCCGCTGCCGGCCCTGAGCTTTCCTCCGGCTCGTCCATCCTCCCCGTTCAGTGCCATTCCGTCGCTTTGGGACGCGATCAGGGAACGCGACCTCCTGGTCCACCACCCGTATGAGGACTTTTCGAGCACTGTCGTCAGGTTCTTCAATGACGCAGCTGACGATCCCGATGTGCCGGTGATTAAGGCGACCTTGTATCGATCGGGTGAACGATCTGCCATCGTCGACGCTCTGCGGCGCGCGGCGGCCGCCGGAAAAGACGTCACCGTGTTCGTGGAGCTGAAGGCTCGCTTTGACGAGTCACGAAACGTCCTGTGGACACGGCGCCTGGAGTCGGATGGCGTCCACGTCGTGCAGGGCCTTCCGGGATACAAGAATCACGCGAAGGTCGCGCTGGTCATGCGCCGTGAGTCGGGACAGCCACAACGCTACGTCCACGTCGGGACCGGCAACTACAACGCGGGCACAGCGCGTGTGTACACCGACTTGGGGATGTTCACCGCGCGCCCCGACATCTGCGACGACATCACGGACCTCTTCAACACCCTGACGGGAAGTTCGGCGCCAACTGCTGTGGAGTACCGGGAGTGCCTGGTGGCACCGCACGGCCTGCGGCCCGGACTGCTCTCACGCATCACCCGAGAAACAGCGCATGCCAAAGCCGGCCGGGAAGGGCGCATTCGCATGAAGGTCAACGGCCTTTCGGACGTCGAGATGATCGAGGCCCTGTACCGCGCGGCTCGGGCTGGCGTCTTCATCGATTTGATTGTTCGCGGCATCTGCACCTTGTCGATTCAGGGACTTGAACGGATTCGCGTGGTCTCGTTGTTGGGTCGCTACCTGGAGCATGCGCGCATCTACATGTTCGGCAATGCCGGGGATCCCGAATACTACATCGGTTCGGCGGACCTTCGGCCGCGCAACCTGCGCCGTCGCGTCGAGGTGCTGGCACCCGTGCACGACGCCGCGCACCAAGAGCGGCTGGCAAGAATCCTCGAGGTGGAGCTGGCGGACCCGACGGCGTGGGACCTGACGTCCGACGGGACCTACATCAGGCGTGGGGAAGGACTCAGTGCCCCTGGCGGAGCGCAACAGGTCTTCGCCGGACAAAGCGCTCTGGTCGCGTCGGCGAGTCGCCCATGACACGCACCCTGTGGGATCGAGCGGCTTCGTTCCGGCGCTGCCAAAGGGTGATCGCCTGGTGGCTGTCCGTGCTGTGCCCGGCGATGGGGTGGGCGCAGGCCCCCGGGCCGCGAGCAAAACCGGTGGTCGTCCTCGAGCGCTTCGACACCCGCCATGCGGCGTCGTTCAGCGCCCTGCCGCGTCACCTGACCGAGGTCTCAGGGTTGGCAGTTGCCCCTGACGGTCGGGTCTTCGCGCACAACGATGAGCGCGGTATCGTCTCAGAAATCGATCCCTGTACGGGTCGCGTCGTGAAGTCGTTTTCGCTCGGTGCGCCGGCGCTACACGCCGATCTGGAAGGGCTGGCGATTGTCGGCGACCAGTTCTTTCTCATCACGAGCACGGGTGCGCTCCTGCAATTCAAGGAAGGCGCGAATAACGCATCGGTTCCCTTCACGACGACCGATACCGGTCTGGGACGCGCCTGTGAGTTGGAGGGTTTGGCGTATGAACCGGCTGACCGGTCCTTGCTCGTTGGTTGCAAACAGCCTCGCCAAGCGACTCGTCATCCCTCGCTGACCCTTATGCGCTGGTCACTCGAGCGTCGCGCTCCCGCCAGCCCTGACCGGATCACTGTACCCCTGGCATCGCTGGGTACGACTGGCAGCAACGGCTTCCGCACTTCCGCGGTGGAGCGAGACGAGCTGACGGGGCACTACCTGGTCATCGCGGGCCCGGAGCGACTGCTCGCCGAGGTGACATCAGCGGGGGAGGTGCTCGCCACCATCCGCTTGCGCCACGAGTGGCATCGCCAACCGGAGGGCATCACCCTCCTCGGCGATTCCGTGTTGGTGATTGCGGACGAAGGCGGGAACGGGCGGGGCACCGTCACGTGCTACCGACGCGCTGGCAAGAGTCGGCGTTAGGTGTGCCGCCGTGTGTTGCATCGATCGTTCGGCTCCATGCGCCTCATTTCCTGGTGACGTCACATGATGCGTGTCCTGACCATCCTGGCATTGACTGGTTCGATTGTCTGGGGCGCAGAGGTGTCCGCCCAAGCGTCTGCTCGGGACACATCGCAGGTTGTGACCCGAACGCCGGGGGCTCGCTATCGCGCGGGGTGGTGGCGACGGGCAATTCTCGGCGAGGACTACCGCGCACTGTGGACCTCACCGATCGATGTGGAGGTGCTCGACCTGCGCGCCGTTGGCGGAGGCCTTCACCCGACGCAGCGCGGTGGCAGCATGCAGACCAACTCCCTGCGTTTTGCTGGTGCCGACGGCCGGGAGTACGTGTTTCGTCCGCTCGAGAAGGACTTCGCCAAGGGGCTGCCGGCAGAGTTGCGCGAGACGTTGGTGCGCGACATCGCCCAGGATCAAGTCGTCGGCTACCACCCAGGTGCGGCGTTGGTAGTGGCGAGCCTGTTGGACGCGACGGGGCTGCACCATCCGCAGCCGCGCCTCGTGGTCATGCCCGACGACTCTCTGCTCAAGGAGTTCCGCGCCGAATTCCGCGGTGTGCTGGGAACGTTCGAAGAGCGGCCAGGCCGTGACTTTGACGAAAGCCCGGAGTCGCTGGGCGCCATCGACGTCATCAGTTCCGAGCGGCTGTTCGAGCGGATGCGCCGGAGCTACCGCAACGTGCCTAACGCCCGCGCCTATCTCTCGGCACGCTTGCTCGACGTACTCGTTGGCGATCGCGATCGGCACAGGGATCAATGGCGTTGGGGGCGTTTTTCATCGGGTGATGGGGCCGTGTGGGAACCGATTCCCCGCGATCGAGACATGCCGTTCGCGAAATTTGAAGGCTTGGGCCCGTGGATCATCCGCGGCATTCTCCCACAGCTCGTGACCTATGGGAGTGGCTACCCAGACATGGTGTGGCTGAACTGGAATGCCCGCGAGATCGATCGCCGGCTGCTGAGTGGCCTGGAGTGGAGCGTTTGGGACTCTGCCGTCACGCAACTTCAGCTGCAGCTGACGGATGCGGTGATCGACACGGCGATCGCCCGAATGCCAGCGGCATTCATCAAGCGGAACGCCTCCGAATTGCGGGCATCGCTTGTGGAGCGGCGATTGCACCTGCGCGATGCCGCGGCGTCGTACTACGCCGTGTTGGCGCGGGAGCCTGATCTCGCGGGCACCGACGACCCTGACTCGGCCGTCGCCACCCGGCACGGCGACGGTTCCCTGGATATCGCGATCTTTCCGCGAGCCCGCGACGGCGAGGCTCGGGCGGACGCTCCGTATCTCGCTCGCACCTTCCATCCCAGGGAAACCAAGGAAGTCCGTCTCTTCCTGCACGGCGGGAATGATCGAGTGCTCATTCAAGGTACCGGTACTCGGGGCGACATTCGCTTGCGTCTGCTCACCGGCGACGGTGACGATGAGATCATTGACTCATTGTCGGGGCGAGGCGGCGATCGAGCGCTCGCCCTCTACGATTCGTCGGGCACGGACCGTGTGGTGGGCGAGGCGAAGCACCCCATCGATCGCTCAGCGTATCGGCCGCCGCCGGTGCCACGTCCGGAAAACGCCATTCGGGACTGGGGGAGTTGGAACTACACGCAGCGCGGTGTGAGCTTCACCCCAGGCTTGGGACTGGTGACGTCACTGTACCACGTGCGAAACCACTATGGTTTTCGCCAGAACCCCTTCGCCTCACGCTCCATCTTCCGTGTTGATCTCTCCCTTGGTGAACGACGTCCTCGCGTCTCCTATGATGGTACGTTCCATTCACCGAATTCGTCGCGCTCGTTGAACCTGGAAATGACCGCGTCGGGAATCGAGGTCATCCGATTCCATGGTCTGGGCAATGACACGCCGTCTGACCGTACCACGTCGTACTACCGGGTCTACCAGAACCTGTTGAGGGTGGCGCCACGGTGGCACCTCCCGTTGTCACCCGCGACGGAGCTTTCGTTAGGTGCTGTTGGCCAGTACACGACCACACGCGACGAAGAGCCGACCCTGGTCGCCGAGACCTCCCCGTACGGGAGCGGAGCGTTTGGGCAGGTCGGCGCACAGGTTGGCCTGACTATCGACCGGCGTGACTCGCCGATCGCCCCGAAGCGTGGTTTCCGGCTCGCGTTAGGCACCGTGGCATATCCGTCGCTCTGGACGGTGGACCATCCGTTCGCCAAGGCCACGGCATCGGCGTCGACCTATCTGAGCGCCAAGGGACCCGTCCGCCCCACGCTGGCATTGCGCGCGGGTGCCGAACACCTGTGGGGCACATTCCCGTTTCAGGAGTCGGCGTTCCTGGGAGGCGTATCCACGTTGCGGGGGTGGGACGTGCAGCGTTTCGCGGGCCGCACGGCCTTGTATGGCAGCGCCGAGCTACGCCTCTTTGTCCACAAGATTTCAATTGTTGTTCCTGCCGACATGGGCGTATTGAGCTTCGTCGATGTGGGACGCGTGCGTGCCGACCAGGAGGACTCCAACACGTGGCACCACGGAGTCGGCGGCGGCGTGTGGCTCGCGCCCCTGATGCGGAACTACACGGTGAGCGCGTCAGTGGCGCGCGGACGCGAACGCACTGGTTTCTACCTCGCCAGCGGCTTCGCCTTCTAGGATTGGGCGACCGTTAGCGCCGGTCCGAGAGAACACCAACGTTGCGACAACGGCGCAGGCGTCGCTGTCGCACACGACGACGCCCCACGACCTCGAGTCGGAACGTCTTTCCTTACATCGACTCCGAGATCATGATGTGCGCCTTGGGAGTTCCCGGGAACATCAGCCAGGGGCCGGTCTTCTGCGGCTTGGTCGTCAGGCCTGTCGACTGCTCCGTGGCATACGGGACGTAGACGACAAACAAGGCGTTCGCGCCAGTGACCGCGCCGGTGGTGGGGTTGAAGGCATCGTCAGGTCCAAAGATCTGGTACAGCGATGCGGGCTGCGTCGGCATCTTGAGCTTCCCTGATTTGGCTTCGGCGAACCTGACGGTGTCCACCTGGTCTCCCTTCACCCCTTGGGCGCGTAGCTCGCGTCCGCGGGCCATGAACGGCTCCATGGACTCGTGGTAGCACGCCGGATGGAAGCCCTTCTGCCGCGGATCATCGGCCAGGCAGATCATCCCGTTCGTCCCCTTGCGTAACGACACAAATTTCATCGAGGCGTCGTAGCCGAGCACCGTGGCTGTGGCTCGCATGGTGGCGGGGAGTGGTGTCACCGCTCCTGCAATCTGCACATCCGTGGCCGGTGGCCCCGATTGCGCGCTCGTCACGGACGCCAGCGTAGCCAGCGCAGGAACGATCAGGGCGTTGCGAAGTCGCATGGCAGAAAACCTCACGAGGGTGGCGAGGGATGAGCGTTAGTTCCAGGTCCGCGTCACTTCGCGGCCCGCACCAAGCGCTCGAACGAAATGTTGTCCGGCGCTACGTTTCCCGGAAGTGCTCATCCGAGGCGAGGACGTGGAACTGCACGAGCTCGAGATCACGGAGGTGGCAACGCTCCTCCGAAAGCGAAAAGTGTCGCCAACAGAATTGCTCGCGCATACGCGCGCACGGATCGAGCAATGGAACCCGATCCTGAACGCGTACCTGTCGCTCCGGGAGCATGCAGCGCGTGACGCCGAGCGTGCGGAACGTGCCCTTCGTTCGCGGCGTCCAGCACACGTGCTGTGCGGAGTACCGATCTCCATCAAGGATCTGATCCTTTCGAGCGATCAACTGACCACGGCCGGTTCCCGTTGCTTCGGCGACGGCATGCGCAGCGATCATGACGCCCCGGTCATCCGTCGGCTACGACGCGCGGGTGCGGTAATTGTCGGACGCGTGAACCTCCATGAGGTTGCGTTAGGAGTCACGTCGGTCAATGAGCATTTCGGACCGGCCCGGAATCCGTGGAACACGTCGCATGTGGCCGGTGGATCGAGTGGTGGGTCCGCGGTCGCTGTGGTAGCCGGGTTGGGTGCCGCATCCGTCGGCACCGACACTCGCGGATCGATTCGCATTCCGGCAGCCTGCTGCGGGGCGGTAGGGCTGAAGCCAACGCGCGGCTTGGTATCTACCGCGGACGTGATCCCGCTCAGCCCGACGCTGGACACGGTCGGTCCCATCACGCGATCGGTGACCGATGCTGCAGCGATGCTCGGCGGAATGGCCGGGACAGAAGAACAGGCCGCGCGCTGGTTGCGCGCCACGCGAAAGCGATCGTCGTCGCTTCGGATCGCGATATCGGAGTACCATCTCAGGGATCTCGACAGCGAGGTACAGCGCGCGATCGACGGTGCCCTACGCGTGCTCCGCAAGGTCACTCGAAAGGTCGGTCAGGTGCGCATTGCAGGCATCGATGCGGTACAGGCCGCGTCGGTTGTGATCACCGCGTCAGAAGCGTTCAAGTACCATCAGGCGACCCTTCAACAAGATCCCAGCGCCTTTGGGCCCTTGGTTCGCCAGCGCCTCGAGGGAGGATCGGCATGGCGGGCCGTCGACTACCTGAACGCGCTCGAGACGCGGCGGCAGTTCGAGAGTTCCATGAGTGCCGTCTTCCAAGACGTCGACGTGTTGATAGGCGCCACGATTCCTGCGTTGCCTCCATTGATCGGTGCGCATGCGGTACAGATCAACGGTGCCGACGCACATACTGTGGACGCATTCACACGCGCGAACTCACCGCAGAACATGGCGGGTACTCCGGCCCTCTCCGTGCCCGTTGGATTCAGTGAGTCTGGTCTCCCCTTGGCCATGCAGCTGCTGGCCGGGCATGGGAAGGAAGAACACCTGTTCACCATTGGCAGTGCGTTCCAGCGGGAAACAGATTGGCATCGGCGGCGCCCTCCGCTCAGATGAGCGCACACGCGATGCGTGCGTAGGACGATTGGTTTCACTTGATGCTGGAATCGGATCGGCTTTCATTTCGCTGTAGCCTGTTCGACCCGTCGTCTTCAATCGATGGAGATACTCACGTGACGTCCCAGGTTGCACGCTGATGGCAACGCCACTCTCGGACATCGAGATCCACCGCCAACTCTCCACGCTCACCGGGTGGGCGCGTCGGGGAAACGAGATCGTTCGCACGTACGAGTTTGCCACGTTTGGCCTGGCGATCGCGTTCGTTGATCGCATCGCCCCCATCGCCGACGCCCACAATCACCACCCGGATATCGACATCCGTTACAACAAGGTGATCGTGCATTTGTCCACGCATGACGCTGGCGGCATCACGGGGAACGACTTCCGTCTCGCCAAGGCGATCGACGACGCCTGATTGTTCCTGCCAGAAAAAAGAGGGCGCCGACGTTATGTCGGCGCCCTCCTGCGTTCCGTTGTCCGTGCCTTACCGACGACGACCGCCGCCCAACAAGGACAAGATGGCCATGAACATGTTTAGCAGGTCCAGGTAGATCGTCACAGCGGCGCGCACGTAGTCGTTAGGTCCAAAGACGTTGCGCAAGCGCCAAGTGTCGAAGATCAACAGGCCACTGAACACAACAACTGCTGCGCCGGCGATCCACAGGGACGCGGTGTCATTGTGGAAGAACAGGTTCAGCAATGACGTCGCAATCAGCACCCACAAGCCGACAACAAAGAAGCTTCCCCAGGCACTGAAGTCACGCTTGCTGATCCATGCGAACGCGGTCAGCACGGCAAAGGCGCTGGCGGTCAAAAGCCCCGCCTGCCCCACCACACCCGGCTGCGTCTGCCCCATGACATAGATGACCGGGGAGATCGCCACGCCTTCGACGAACGTGAAAAGAAAGACAAGGCCTAAGTTGGCCGGAAACGCATCGCGGAAGCTCATCGCCGCAAAGAGCGGCGCAATCGTCAGCAGCATGGTGATGAACGGATGCTGCGCGACGGCGGACATGATGGAAGGCTGGCTCGTGCCGAACGCCACCCCGGCGATCGTGACGAGAACGCTCGCGAACACCAACGTGTAGGTCCGGCGAACGAGCGTCGCTCGCTCGGATCCGGTGCGAACGACGGCACTGTCCATCGTGCGGTATGACACACCCATTGAATCAGACTCCGAAGTAACGGGGTTGACTCAAATATACTGGGTTGTGAAAGCGAAGAAGGGGCCCCTCAGGGCCCCTCGAGCGTCAGGACTTGTAGAGGCGAACGCCTCCGTTCACCGTCCGGAACTCCAAGCGGCGCCCACCTTTACCCACGGTGGCCCGAACGTGACGCGTG
Source organism: Gemmatimonadaceae bacterium (assembly GCA_046327745.1). GTDB lineage: Bacteria > Gemmatimonadota > Gemmatimonadetes > Gemmatimonadales > Gemmatimonadaceae > JABAQJ01. The sequence goes on from JAXLXV010000008.1 coordinate 686,399, forward strand.
TTGATTTTTCCGGAGACCGTCAGCGGGAAGTCGGAGGTGACGCCGCCGTTCACCGTCCGCATGTCGAGGTCGGCATTCAGGCCCTCGGGAACGTACACCTCGATCGAACCATTGACGGTTTCGAACTCCAGGTCTCGCTCGCCAAGCGTGCCCATGTGAGCCTCGATGCTTCCGTTCACGGTGGACGCCGAGACCGGGCCGCCAGTTGAACGTGCGTAGATGGAGCCGTTGACCGTGTGCGCTTCAACAGCGGCCGTGGCGCCATCGATCCGCAACTCACCGTTGACGGTGTTCATGTCCAGCCGTACTCCGTCGGCCACTTTCACCACGAATTCCACCGACACGTCATTCCGGTCGTCGCCCCAGCCGCGTTCACGTTCGCGGTGATAGCCGTTCTCGTCACAGCGAGTGGTCTCGTACCAGACCGCGCAGATGAGCATGTCGCCGTCGCCGACCTTCTTGGTTTCGAAGCGAACGACCTGTGGGTCGCCACGACGCCAGCGCTTTTCGGCGGTGACGATCGTCTTGTCGCCCGAGCCGCGTTCCACCCGGATTTGCCCATTCAGGTTGCGGATGTACAGCCAATGTCCGGATTCGATGCGGCCGTCCCACGAAAATTGGCGATCGGTGTTGCGTTCCTGGCCGAGGGCGACCTGAGAGGTCAGCGCCAATAGGGCCAAGGCGTAAGTCATGCGTTGCACGAACGATCTCCTCTGCCTAACGGCTTGCGCCGTGTTGCGTGATTTTCACGTCGCCGCTGAACGACTCGGCCACGATGTGCGCCTCGCCGCTTCCTACGGTGAATTCAAAGCGTCGTGGCCGACGGTTGGTACGTTCTCCAGGCTGCAGCGTCATCGGGAAGTCCGAATCGATCGCGCCACTGTACGTCTCGATGCTGAAGCGGGCACCGATCGACTTCGGCAGGTCCAACGACACCTCCCCGGAGTGCGAATGGAACTCGTATCGTCCGTTGCCTTCGACGCTGCCGCTGAAGGTGACCTCACCACTGACGGTGGAGGCATACACGTCCGTCGATCGCACGTCCGTGAGGCTGATGTCCGAACTGGTCGTCTCCACGCGAACGTCGCCGCGAATGTCTTCCAGTTCGACGCCGCCACTGACGCTATTGGCTTCGACATCTCCCTCGACTTCGGTGACCTGGATGTCGCCAGAGACGTTCTCTACGGTTACGCGTCCCTTGGCGTTCTTCACGATCACATCACCGCTGGTGCTGTTGGCCTCGACCGGGCCCCGCGTGTCGTGGGCGGTCACGTCGCCAGAGGTACTGCGAATGATGACTCGCACGCCTTCGGGAATGGACACATCGATCCGCGTCTCGCCGGTGCGGCCGCGGATGGATTCTGTCTCCACGGTAATGCGCGATGACGACATGTTCGAACGGAACCGGCCGCGCTCACTGTAGGCCCGCACGCGTGCTTCGCCGCGGCTCCAGCCATTCACCACCACCTCACCGGAGATGTTCGAGAGGTCCACGACCCCGTCTTTGGAGAAGGCGAACGTGGTGTCGATCTTCTCTTCCAAGTCGCCGAGATGACCGTGACGGTCATCAAACTCCAAGTCGCTCTCCTTGATCGCCTGCTCGACCGCACGAGTGACTCGCTCGGCCGTACGTTCCGCCAGGACACTCAAGCGGTCGGCCATGCGCTCGATGCGACGCTCGACGTCCTGTGCCTGCGCCGCGGGCGCAAGGATCGCAACCAGTGCGAGGCCAGTGGCCCAGATGGTTCTTGTCTTCATGTCACTCACCGTTAGGCACGGGATGGCAGCAAGGCCACCGTGCGGAGCAGCCCGAGCTTTTTCTCGAGCGCCTTGTTCAGTTGTTCACTCAGGAACTTCGATGCCGGATCGGTTGCCAGCGCCTTGCGCGCCTCGGCAATGGCCTGGTCAATCGTCGTCAGGGAATGTTCGATCACCGCGACGGTCGCCGGATCGAGATCCGATCGCCGTTGATCGAGGATCTGTCGCAGGTCGGTGATCTCGCGATCGTAGGTGACCTTCACCGGCACGCGCACTCGCGTTGCGCTATTGGCCACCGGCTGCACCGGATTCACCACTCCACTCGGCGATCCCTCGGGAGACGGCGTTCCCGCTGGTGTCTGCTCGCGGGACGCGTCCGAGTTTACCGTCGCCGTGGCCACGCGAGCGGAGTCCACTCCGTTCTGCTGGAAGCGCGACCGGGTCGCGAAGTACGTCACCGAAGAGCTGATCGTGATGAGCGCCGCCGCGGCGACACTCCACTGTACGAAGCGCGGCGGGACCATGAAGCGACGCCGCGGCTCGTTTGCGCGACGCACGCCACCGAATGCTGGTGCCACGACGACGTCCTGATCCAGTCTCGCGGCGATACCGGCCCAAAGGTCATTCGAGGGCGCCAACTCCGGCAGACTCGACGCCTCGCGCTGAATCTTCTCCAAGTCACGCACCAGTGCCGCGCAGCGCAGGCAAGACACGCGATGAGCCGTCATGGCCTCCTGCGTCGCCACATCGAGCGTCCCTTCCAGCAAATCGGCGAGACGGTCGTCAAACTCTGTGCACGTCATGCGGATCGGTGTCATCGGTTCAATGCCTCGCGTAACAACATCCTGGCGCGGTGAAGCTGCGCCTTGCTCCCACCAGCCGTGATGTCCAGCATCTCGGCAATCTCTTCGTGCTTGTAGCCTTCCACGTCGTGCAGAACGAACACCCTTCGAGCGCCTGGCGGAAGACCGGCGATGGCTCGCTCGAGATCCAACGCATCGCCCGGTGCAAGCGCCATCGGCGCCTGCGGCAGGTCATCGATGGCATCTCCGTCGTCAGTAATCCGCTGACTGGAGCGACCTTCCGACTTCCTCGCATTCAGGACCACGTTCACCGCCAACCGGTGCAACCAGGTACTGAAGGCGCTTTCCCCGCGGAACAGGTTCAGCTTCTGCCACGCCCGAACAAACACGTCCTGCGTGAGCTCTTCGGCTCGAGACCTGTCTCCCACCATGCGAGCGCAGACCGCGTACACTCGGTTGACGTTGCCTCGGTACAGGCGTTCGAATGCGGTACGATCCCCCGCCGCCGCCAAGGCGACGTCAGCTGCGATCTGCTCCGCTTCAAAGGCCTCGTCGTCGACTCTCGGCACCGTCATCTAAACTGTCGATTTCTGCGCTCGCCAATGAGATAGCGCCTTCGACAGGAAGGTTTGAACGCTTCAGGCCGGGCCGCGCCGCCAAATAGCGTCGATGAGGTCGGGGATTTCTTGCGGCCGATGTGCAACATATGACGGAGCGGCCGCCAGCAGAGTGTCACGGGGAAAGGCACCCCAGGTGGCGGCTATGGTCGTAACTCCCGCCGAATTGCCCGCTTGGAGGTCATAGGGTGAGTCGCCCACGAACACCGCCCGCTCCGGCACCCCACCCATCCGCTCCAAGGCGAAGTGAACCGGCTGGGGGTCCGGCTTGTGGCGCTCGGTGGCGTCACAGCCCACCAGCACCTCGAAGTGGTGGTCCAGCCGCACGTGGCCAAGGGAACGGCGGGCGATCCCTTCCATCTTGGACGTGACGATGCCCAGCCGATGTCCCGCCGACCTGAGTGCCACGACCGAGTCTTCGACGCCATCGTACAACGTCGTTAGGCGATCGTGATGTTCGAGCTGATAGGTCCGGTAGTTCGCGATCAGCGTCGCCATTTCTTCCGGCGACCGGACATATGGTCCGAACTGGGTCACCAACGGACGGCCGATACCGGCCACAAACTCCTGTTCCGTCGGTCGAGGGCCATCGTGTAGATCGAAGGCGTAATGGGCCGCCTGGATGATCAGGGCGATGGAGTCGATCAGTGTCCCATCGAGATCGAACAGCACGGTAAGCGGGGGTGCCTGCATGCGGTGAAGCTAGCAGGCGGCCAATGCGGCGTCATGCGCCGAACGGCTCCGGAGTGGCGATGAGCACGGTGTCCAAACGCAGCGGCGTGTCCCGCTCCGTGTGGCGCTGACGCAAACGGCGGCACAGCGACTCCAGCCGACTCAGTCGCGCCGTTCCATTTGGTACGTTCAGAGCCACCGCCACGGCGTCAGCCAGCGCCTGCTCGGCGCCCGCGCCACGGACCTGCTGCACCCACTGTCGCAGGTTCGTTAGGCGTGCGCCTGCCAGTAGTCGCGCCTGTCGCGGCAGTGCCTCTTCGAGGTCGGCGAGCAGCCTCAGCGCCGCGCGGTGCGCTGGAGAATCGGCGCCCTCCACGTCTGACACCGCCGAGCGTACGCGGGCTCTGGCGGCCCATCCGTCGAAGGCCTGGACCACGTGCTCGAGAAAGCGTGGGTGTCCTGCAATGTCACTCTCGAAGTGTGGCAACGCTTCGATCACTTGCGTGAGGTCGTCGGTGACGTGGTTCGCCGTCGCGACCAGGAGCGCGGGGGAGTCGGACGACGCCACCAGAAGCAATGCCGTCCAGTGAGTCATGCCGGGACGGTAGACCACGGAAATGGCTGGCGCGTTGCAGCGTACGGACGGCCGCGATTCGACAGATCGTATCCACCGTATCAGGCATCGCCGCAGGTCTGCTTGAAGATCGAGCTGGCCGCTGCCAGTTGGCCGCGTGCCACCGCTCCATGGCGCGCCATGGAGCAAGTCGCCACTCGAAACCAGGCGACGCTCCGCGGCGGCCTTGTGCTGTAGTGTTCGTATCACGCCCACCAGCGCCTCTGCTGGAGCCGGCGGCTCGAACGCACTCACCCGGATTTCACCATGTGGGGAATCCGGTCGCCGTAACCGGCCAATGCGCTGGTGGACGCGCGCGGGAGTCCACGGCAGGTCGACATGGAGCACATGCCGTAGCCGGGCCAAGTTGACGCCTTCGCTGAGCAAGTCCGTCGAGAGCAGTGCGTGGAGCGGGAGGCGCGGGTTCGGCTGCTCGGCGGCGGAAGGATGGGCTGCCGCGAGCACGTCGTCGCGCGTGATTCGTCCGGCGCCCGTCAATCCTCCTTCGGCCGTCAGCAGCATCACGCCGTTTCGCGATGGCAGGCGACGAAAGAGCATGCGCGCGGTTTCTGCATACTGCGTGAATGCCACCACGCCGTCTTCTCCGTCACGCTGGATCATCCTCCCAAGGTGTTCGGCGCGCGCCGCATCCACATCGGGCCCTGCTGCCAAGGCATCCAACGCACGTCGCAGGCCGGTCATGTGCGCATCCAGGCGGTCCAGGAGAGCGTTGGCGCTGGCGGGCGTCGGCGGTGTGGCCGCGACGAGAGGAACGAAAGCGAGCTGTAGTCCGTCCGGATGGAGGGGCCAACTCGTGAGTTCTGTGCGCGACGGATAGCGACCCTGTTGCAGGGCATCGGTCAGGGCAGCGGCACGCATCCACATGCGCCGCATAGCGTGGCGGACGGCGGCGGTACTCGACGACCACAGGCGCAGAAGCATGAGCCCGAGGAGGGCGTCGGCGACTCCGCCGTCACTGGGCGGAACCGGCGCCGGAATGGAGGTGAGTAAGGTGAGCAACTCCTCGGGGTGTGGGAGCGCCAACCACTGAATTGACGACACCGCGGGCAGGCGCTCGGTCGCGTGCAGGTCGGCCAGCGTTCGCCGTACCGTGCATCGGCGCAGCACATCGTCGGGCACGCGCTGGGCCCGGGACCCGAGAAAGAGTGCCAGCAGGTGGCGCAGGTCGCGCTCCCGGTTGTGCACGGGCGTTGCCGTCAGTAGCAACACTCCTGCGGTGCGCGTCAGTTCCATGGCAGCGCGGTAACGCCTGGTCCGCGGATTGCGAAGGTGATGAGCTTCGTCAATGATGACGAAGTCCGGTGTTGCAGGGGGCCGCACGCCGCGGCTGAGTTGTTCGAAGGAGAGCACATGAAGCGCTCGACCTGTGCGTTGGCCGGCGTCATGCCACATCTTCCGCAGCGTCGCCGGGGCCACCACCACCAGTTCTCTGGCGCTCTGGGCGGCGGCGAGCGCAGTGAAGGTCTTTCCCATGCCGACGTCGTCGGCGAGTAGAGCGCCTCCAAACTGGCGCAGCGCCTCCTCGATCAAGTGGAACCCGCGGACCTGATGCGGCCGAAGTGTGACGTCGCCGAGGGCGGTGTGGTTCGTCGCGCTGGGGAGGATAGATTCGGCGATGTGGTGACGAGCTTCGGCCGGCGACAGCCAGTGCCAGGAGTGATCGGCAGATCCTAACGAGCTGGCCACGCGATCAATTCACACACCGACGTCGCGCGGACGCGAAACGCGCGCACGGCGGCGTCGACAAGTTCCGACGGTCCCACCGGCTCGCCGCGCGACGCGCGTTCGCCAAGTGGCCCCAAGACCTCTCGAGCGCGGGCCCAGTCGCGCGGGACCGGGAGGCGTCCCACCGTCCACGCCATGAACCGATGGTACCCGCCCCGTGCCGGTTCAGCTACAACACTCAGCCACGCCGCCGCCAATGGTGAATTCAGCCAAGCCGCAAAGGTGAAGGCGTCCAGTCGATCGCGGCAGGGAAGCACGTAGCAGCTGTTCAAGGCCACCGTGGGGTCGCCCGATTCCAGGACCAACGCTCCAGGTGCTCGCGCCATGTCCGCCCACACCACACGCGGCGTAGCGGCCAACGCGCCCTCCAGTCGAAAGAGCGACCACCACGCTTGACCGCTGCGAGCATCGGACCGGCTCATCAGCCGGCGGCGATATGGGGTCAGCCAGGTACGCGCGCCGGGAGGGAGTTCGGCTAACGCAACCCCCGAAGCGGTGTGCGGATAGAGCATGGCCTCGCTCCGGGTGTCGCGTACCCAGGCTCGCACTGCCTCGCCGCGCAGCACGGGCCGAAGGACCACGTTTTCAACGCGCCCGCGACGCGTGCCATCGGTTACGAGCGAGTCTCCTCGCTCGCTATCCAGCACGCGCACGAGATATGCCTCGTTGCAGCCGCTCTTGACACCTAACGTGGGTCGGCCAAGTCCGCTGATGGCGAGCGGTATGCCGGCGGCGGCGATCCGATCAAAGGCTGTTCGTGCATCGGGGGGCAGAATGAGCCACGGTGCGCCAGGGGAGTCGTCGAGCGACACGTCAGCTCGCCGGGCCTGCCACGAGATCGCGAGGTCCCGCCGGTGCAGGCACAACGTGACCGGGTGGCGCACAGTATCCGTCGCCGGCCCGCGTCGCACGACCACCAGGGAAGGGTACACCGCGGCGTCAAATGAAGCCGGCGCCGCCGACCAGTCTTCCAGCAGCTGCAACTTGTTCCAGTCGGCGCACAGGCGTCGGACCCCGCCCCCCGCGAGCGAACGCCACAACTTGGCCGGCACCAGCAGGGCCATGGTGCCTCCCTCTCGCACGAGTCCCACCGCGCGCTCGATGAACAGCGCCGCCAGGTCAACCTGTGCGGAGAAGCCACGCCCGGCGCCGGCATCCGTGGCGCCCCGCTCCCAAGCGGCCTCGCGATAGACACGAAAGGTCCGCTTCAGCTCAGGGCGCACATCAGCGGGGATCCGATGCAGCCGTACCCACGGCGGGTTGCCAAGAACCACGTCGAAACCACCGTTGGCCGCCGCGTCCGGAAAGTGCGACGGGAAAGAGAATGGAATCGCGCGCCCGTCGCGCACGTCGCGGAGCCTTTGGCGGCAGGCCCGCGCTCGCGCCCGCAGCGTAGCTAATGCCTCCGCTTCGTCGCCTACGGCGCCGCGGCGCCCGCCAAACAGGTCACGACCACGGGCGGCCACCACGAGGTCGCGTCGCTGGGCGGCCAGCGACGTCAGGGTCGTTGACAGCACTTGTTCGGCGCAACGCTGCACGTGCCGATCGAGCGCCTGGCCCAACGCGCGCTTGCGCGCACCAGAGCTGGCGGCGTAACGCAGGTGCAACCGGTTGATCGTGGTGGAGGCGCTTCCATCGGGGCGCCAGACATCGAAGGATGGGGCGCGGAGGGTATCGCCGACGCGCACGTTGTGGTCCAGGTTGGGCAGGGCAGGCACGCGCAGGGGGTCGGTGGCGGTGCATTCCAAGACCACCGACAGCCACAACCTCAATTCGCACAGCCAGACGGCCGTGGGATGGAGATCCACGCCAAAGATGTTTCGGGCGACGATACGAGCCCGTCGCGTGGTTTCGTCCGCGCCGTCGCCGGCCGCCCGGGCAAACGACGACAGTCGGTCCACCGCGTGCACCAGAAAGGCGCCGGAGCCGCACGCGGGATCGAGGACGCGAATGGTGGCGAGGACCTCCGCCAGCGCGTGGCTGGTGTCCGCGTCGAGAGGAGCGCCTCGGACCGCCGCGTCCACGATGTCCGCATCCACACCACGGAAGCCTAACGCGTCACGAAAGGCCGCATCGGTCACGCGCTCTACCAGGGACTGCGGTGTGTAGAACGTTCCCGTCACCCGCCGCTCGTCTGAGGCCATGAGGGATTCGAAGGCGCGACCGAGCATCTCCGGATCTATCGCCAGCTCCGACCACCCCGCATCGTCCTCGCGAGAGGTGAAGCGATACCGGAACAACACGTCCTCTCCGAGCGCCGCCAGGTCGTCGTTCTGGAAGTGCGTGGTGCGCCAGCGCATCTCGAGCGGCGTGCGCTGAAAGAGTCCTCCATTGAGGAACGGAATGCGGCCGAATCGCTTGGCTGCGGGCGCCCGACGCAAAGGAGGCGTGTTCAACGTCCCGAAGAAGAGCGGTTCCAGCAGACGACGTTGGACATCTTGTCCGGCGGTAAGACAGCCATCCAACGCGTGGCTCAGGAACGTGCGGTCACCGTTCAACCAGCCGCGTCCCTCGAGAAATCCCAGAAAGAGGAGGCGCGATGTGGTGAGGAGTGACAGTTCGCGTCGGACATGAATGGGCGCGTTTCCCTGTGCTTGTTCGGCCAGTCGAACGACGCAGCGCTCCAAGGCCCGGTAGAAGCGCTGGGACAACGCTTCGCGGCCGAGTATCTCGCGCCAGCGCCCATGCACCATGCGGTCGTCTCCTCGCGAGGCGGCGCAGAGCGCGCCAAGGGACTCCGCGTCGCTTTCGGTGACATGGTCGCGTGCCACCAGCAATGCCGAAACGGCCGGCGTGGTTGACGTCGCGCTCCAGCAGGCCAGGCCCACGGTGTCGCCCCCGCGTGCAACGAGCAGCCACAACAGATGCGGGGCTTTGGTAGCCATCCGTCGCGCGATTCGAACGAGGACATCGCGCGTTGGAGCTTCATTTAGGTGTACGATGACCGCGCGAAGGGCGCCGGCGCCGCGCGCGATCCGGGCGTCTGACACGTCCTCAGGAATGCCGACGGCGGATCGGGCAAACGCGTCCATCGGGTCGGACGACGGAAACCCCAACGCCGTGAGCAGCGCGGTGACGCCGGAGGCTGAGGCGGCATTCGTGAGCAGGTCTTGGAGTTCAGTGGACGTGGGCACCCCGCGACCCTATCAGCGCGGGAGAACCCGTCCGTCATCATCTCAACGCACCCCACAGCAAAATCGCGCACGCCGGCATTCGGACGTTGCGTTAGTCGACGCGCATCGCCTCGCAGGGGTTTGCTCGCGCGGCTCGATAGGCAGGTACGAGGGTCGCGAGGACGGTCGCGACCATCAGGGCGACATCGGCGACCACGAGTGACCATGCGTCGATGCGGTACATGTTGAAGAGGAATGGGTCGACGAAGCGTCCGGCCCACATCGCGACGAAGGCTCCGATCGCCATGCCAGTCAGTACCGTCACCGCGGCACGGCGCGACACGTCGTCGATCAGGCGACGCGGCGGGGCACCGAGGGCAACGCGTACCGCGAGCTCTCGCCTTCGCTGACCGACATCGTGTGCCAGGACCGCAAACAACCCCGCGGCGCTGATCAACAAGGCCGCAATCCCTAGCGAGACAAATACCCACGACAGCACTTGGTGCGCCTGTATGACGGCGTCGAAGGGCTCCCGAAACGGCCGGACGTATCGGAAGGCGCCCACCGGCACCGCGTCCCGGAGGAAGCGATGAAGAGTCAACGTGGTCGTTGGCACCGCGGCCGGGGTGCTACGCACAATCAGCTCTCTCCATGGCGCGGCGTACGGTCGCACGATGTACGCGATCGGACTGCCGGTCATGGCGTAGTAGTCGAGACTCTGCTGATAGTCCTTAACCTGCCCAGCGATGCCCACGACAGGTAACCACTGCGTGGATGTGCGACGAGCAGTGATGGACACTTGCTGGCCAATGCCGTCGTTACCGTGCAAGAGCAGTGAGGCGGCACGTTCGCTGAAGATCACCACGCCGTTCCCGGTCGCATCACCGGGCTGGAAGTCGCGGCCGGCGACGACGCGGATGCCCATGGTGCGCAAGTAGCCCGGACTGACCTCCTCCAAGCGGACGACTCCTGTCCCCCCGCCACCGCCAAACAGGGCCGAGCTGATCACCGCATCGCCGGCCGAACCATGCCAGGCCGCATCCGCGACACCCGGAAGCAGCTTGGCACGTGCGACGAGATCGTCAAAGAACGTCCCGGGCTGATCGACCAGCGCGACATGATCGCGCTGCGTTGAAACGTACGCCTCAACGAGCGAGCGGTGGTCAAACCCAAAATCTACGTCACGGACGCGAGCAGATGCTCGAACCAGCAGCAGGGCGCCGGTGAGCACCGCCAGCGTTAGGCTCAACTCGAGAATGACGAACGGGCTGTACCGCCAGCTCGTACGTGCGGTCGCGCCACCACCACCGGATTTTAGCGGCGTGGATATGTCGAGCCGAGTCGCGCGCCATGCGGGAAGTGCCCCAAAGAACACCGCCGTCCCAACGGCGGCGAGCGCGGAGAAGGAAACAACACGCCAATCAATCTGCGCCACCATTTGGCCGATGAACGGCACATTCGGCGGAACGACCTGCTGGACGGCCCGTAGACCCCAATCCGCCAGTAGCAACCCGAGCAGCGAACCGGCCGCAGACAAGACGAGGCTCTCTGCCATCAGGTCGAGCATGACACTCCGTCGCGAGGCGCCAATAGCCATCCGAACGGCCACGTCGCGCTGGCGTCCTATCCCTCGCGCCAAGGACAGGCTGGCCAGGTTCCCGCACGTGACCATGAGGATCGCGAAGGCCCCGGCAATCAAGGCGAAGTGGATATCGTCCAGCGAGAGGGGATCGCTACGCCAAGGTCGTGCTAACAGGCGAAAGGGAGCGCGTCCGACGCCGTATGCTGCGGTCATCTCAACCGCTATGTCCTGTAGGATCCGCTGAGCGCTGCTGAACGTCTGGGACGGACGCAATCGCGCCACCACGTCCCAGTAGGCAGTACGGTCGGTCGATTCTCTCCCTGCCGTCGTCCAGACGGCCGAGCGGTCATTAGCGTCGAGCCCTGGCGGCGTAACGCCGATCACTTCGAAGGTCTGCGCATCGACCTTGATCGTGAGCCCAGCGAGGGAGCGTCGACTCCCGTACCCCTGTCGCCACGTGTCGTAGCTAATTACGGCCCCGCCGGCGTCACTGGTCGCCGTTCCCGGACTGAACAGGCGACCGAAGGCCGCTTTTGTGCCTAACAGTTCAAAGTAGTTGGAGCTGACTCGGGCGGCCGGTACATCCCGCACCATGTTCCCGGTTTCCATGAACGCCATGCGTGTACCGACGGTGGCCGACGCCTCGAAAACGCCCGGGCGAGCAAACAGCATCGCGCGCCGCTCTTCGTCCCGCACCGCATGGCCTCCCCCGTCTCCTTGCATCGAGACCAGCAGCAGACGCTCTGGCTCATGCGTGGTTGCCGGTGGGTGCATCACCGCGTTGACCACGGCGAAAACGGTGGTCGCGACGCCCAAGGCGACTGCCAGCATGGGCAGCGCAATACTCACATATCCCGGCGAGCGGGCCAGGCTGATCAACGCTCTGCGGAGTCTCGACATCGGCAATCGGGTTAGCCGTTCCCGATGAGGACAGGGCCAATACCCGTCGCGCAACCCGGGCCGCGCAGGCTGAACCCACGCCTGCAACGCGGCGATACAGCTGTGTATCGATCCGCTCGGTTTGATGCACTCGCGTCTCGATGGTCGCAGGTGGCCTAAAGCATTGAACGACAGCCGGTTACGGCAATGATCGCGACGTCGCTGACGCTGGTGTGCGTCGTGCTCTTGTTCCCCGCATGACTTCATTTGCCCGGCGACAACGATCCGTCGCACCCGCCGCCGACGCACGGCATCTGTGCTGGTCTTTACAGCATTTTGTTGTGCCTAACGCAGGGTGTGCCGTCGCTTGGCAATGGCTGGTGATCGCCCCGCCGGCCTCCGACATTTCACGTATCCGACGTCCCGCGCGGCGTCGCCAGCATGACCGGACCAATGCTTGTCGCAACTCGTGACATGAGCGAGCGACGGGCGACGACAGTTCGGGTACTCTCCAGACTCACGGTTTCGTCCTTGCCCAAGCTCGCCCTCCTCGCCATCAGCGATTCATTTCTCGATGCCTGGTCGTCCCTGGCGGCCGAGGCGGGACTCGACTTGGTGTCGCTGGAATCTCCCGGTGATCTCGCCGGCAGTGGCGCGGTGGCCGCGATCGTGGCGGCCGGCGGCCGTGAGGAAGAGCTGGAGGCGATGATGCGCTCCCTTGGCAACGCGGGGATGGATGTCGCGGCGGTCGGCGCACTCCCCAACCATCGCCTGGCCTCCACGGTTGTTCGAGCTGGCGCCACAGAATATTTCGCCATCCCTGGTGACCTGGCGCTGCTGCGCACGTGGCTGGCGGAGCGCGCGGAGCGCCCCAAGCAGCGGGAACGACGGGCCCAGTTCGCCGAAACCGAGCGCGCCAAGTATCGCTTTGCGGGCATCCTCGGCGACAGCGCAGCCCTTAAGAACGCCTTAGCTCGGGCCGCACGCGTGATCCCGCACGCCCCGGTCACGGTGCTGATCAGCGGCGAAACGGGGACGGGCAAAGAACTCGTCGCGCGCGCGATCCACTACAACGGGCCGCGCCGCGAAGCCCCCTTCGTCGATGTGAACTGTGCCGCCCTCCCCGATCACCTGCTGGAGTCGGAGTTGTTCGGGCACGAGAAGGGCGCCTTTACCGATGCTTCCGCCGCCAAGCCAGGATTGTTTGAGCTGGCGAATGGTGGCACACTGTTCCTGGACGAGATCGGACACCTGCCGCTTCCCTTGCAAGGCAAGCTGTTACGGGCCCTGGAAGAGCGAGCGATCCGACGCGTCGGCGGGACGCGCACCATTCAGGTGGACCTTCGCCTGATTGCCGCGTCGCACGTGGACTTGGCCGCCGCAGTCAAGCGTGGAGAGTTTCGTGAGGATCTGTTCTACCGGTTGAACGTCGTCCCCATCGAACTGCCGTCACTGCGGGCGCGTCGGGAAGACATCATGCCACTAGCCAGGCACTTTTTGGCGAAGTTTGCTGGAGACTATGGCGTGCCAATTCCCGTGATCAGCGCCGCGGCCGAGCGCGAACTGGTGGCGCGCGATTGGCCCGGGAACGTGCGTGAATTGCGAAACCTGATGGAACGCTCCACCCTGCTCTGTGTGGACGGCGTGCTGGAGGTTTCGGACTTCACCGAGGCGCCGCGCCCCCCGGAGGCCAATGGTATTCCGTTTCCGTGCACCATCGGTGAGTTGCAACGGGCGGCCGCGCGCGAAATGCTCTCACTTTGCGCGGGAAACAAGAGCGAGGCCGCGCGGCGCTTGGGGATTTCGCGCCCCCGACTGCAGCGACTGTTGGATGCTGTGAGCGATGCTGACGTGAACCTGGATGACGACGCAGCGGATGCGTCGGCCTAACGTGTGATCTTGCGCCTCGTGTCGACTCCCGCCCCCTTCCCCGATATCCTCGAACGCGCGCGCGCGGCCGCACAGGCCGGCGAGTGGGCGGCCGTGCGCGATTCCCTGGACGCATGGCCGGAAGCGACCGAGCACGCCGAATCGTGTACGCTGCTGGCGGAGGCCAACCTGCGCCTCGGACTCCCCGAGCGAGCGCGTGCCTGGCTCGAACAGGTGGTGCCGCTGCTGGAACTGCGTGCCGACCGGGCGCCATTGCGTCGCTGCGTGAACATGCTGGGCATTGCGTGCACCGAGTTGGGTGACGTCGATGTGGCGGAGCGCGCGTATCTTCGGGCGTTGAGCCTGGCGGAAGCCGACAGCGATGACCTGCTGCTGGCACGGGCGACCAACAACCTGGGGGTGTTGGCCAACCTCCGAGGTGATCGAGACCTGGCCCTGACCAACTACCAACTCGCCATCCCGGCCTATCAACGACTGGGAAGCTCGGTCGGCATCGCCGAGTGCTATCACAACATGGCGATCACGTTCCGGGATATTCACGACCTTTCGCAAGCGGAGGAGTATGCTCTCCGGGCGATCGAGTTTGCCCGAGGTGCGGCCAATGAACGTCTGGCAGCACTGGCGACGCTGGGGCGTGCCGAGATCGTGTATCGCCGTGGCGATACCGCGCTGGCCGGAGCCAGCGCCCGCCGGGTTGCCGATGACTTTGCGCGACTCTCTGATCCGATCCGCGAGGCAGATGCCCGCCGTCTGAGCGGCTTGGCGCTGTTGGCAGATGGCGTCTATCCCGACGCCGAGCACGAAATCGAGCGAGCGGTTGAACTGTCGCACACGCACGGCGGTGCGCTCGTCGAGGCAGAGGCCATGCGTGCACTGGCGGAGTTGCATGCCGCGGTGGGCAACGTGGGCGAAGCCCGCGAAGCCGGAACAAAGGCACTGGGCATGTTCGAGCGGTTCGGCGCTGCCGAGGACGTGGTGGCGATGCGCGACTGGTTGGATCGACTCCCGGCATAGGCTCGCCACACAGCGATCGGCGGGTTATCGTCGAGCAGTGATTGCGCCGGAACGTTCCGGCGTTCGCTGTCGAACCTGTTGCCATCGCCATGTCCAAACGCCCTTGGTCGCTGGATCAGCATCCGCTCCTCCGACTGGCGGCGTATTACGCGGCGCTGGCGATCGTCTCCACGCTGCTGTGGCTCGCCCTGCCAGACGGTGTCGAGTTGGTGCTGCGCAAGGCGCTGGCACCGTTGCTCGGCACGACGCCGGAGAGTGTGATGAGCGGCGGGTCCGTGCTGGACACGCCACAACCCGCACTGCCTTCCCTGGCACCCGCGTTGGTGGCCCTGATGACCCTTGCCGCCGGCGTTTCCGCGTTTGCGTTGTCCCTGCCGGTGGCGTGGGTGTACATGTTCACGCGCCAGCGCAAAGGGTACTCCCAGTCGGTGGTGCAGGCGTTGGTGCTGATGCCGGTGGTCATCGCGGTCATCGCCGCCCTGGTGCGGAACAGCATTGCGTTGGCCTTCTCGCTGGCCGGTATCATCTCCGCGGTTCGTTTTCGCACCACACTAGACGACAGCAAGGACGCTGTCTTCATGTTTGTGGTGACGGCGCTCGGCCTGGCCTGCGGCGTGCAGCTGGAGGTCGCCGCGGTGCTCTCGGTGATGTTTGTGGTGATCACGTTAGGCTTCTGGTTCACGGACTTTGCGCGGACCCCGCCAGCGCTCGAGGGCACCATGGCGGAGCGTCGACTGGCCAAGGCCATGGCGATGGCCAACCGCACCAGCCAGTTCGTGGCGCGTCTGGATCACGAGATCATCGAATCCATGGCGCCGGCGCAGCTGGACTCGCTGGCGGCGCGAGTCGATCGCCGCCGCAAGGAACTGAAGACCGACGACGATACCGAAGAAGGGCCGCGCTACGACGGCCGCCTGAAGGTGACCGTCGGCGACCCGGAAATCGCCCAACCCGTAGTCGAGGCCGTGCTGGCCGCCCAGCTCAAACGCTGGAAGCAGGTGCGCGTGGATCGCCGCGACGCCGATGCGGACTTGGTGTATGCGGTGCGGCTCAAGCGTGGCCGGACGCTGGCCGACTTGAAGGACACGGTCACGCGGGACGGCGCGCCGCACGTCCATGCCGCGGATGCTGGAGCGTGGTTATGAAACGAGCCATCTGCGTGCTCTTCCTCTTCTGCCTGGCGGCCAGGACGGACGCGCAAGACACTACGCGTGTTGGAAAGCCCGCCAAGGCGCCGAAGGCCGAAAAGGGGTCGAGCGGAAAGACGTCGGCTCAGGAACCAAAGCAGAAGGCCATTCCGACCGAGGAACAGTTGGCGGCGCGCAAGCGTGAGGCGGAAGCGCTGCCGCTGTTTGCGACCACGGACGTGTTGCCGATCACGCTCGTCGCAAATTTCAAGGCGCTGTTCAAGGATCGTGACACGCTGTCCACGAAGCGCTTTCCAGCCCGACTTGTTGTTGCTGGCGGTGCAGGAAGGAACGACACCGTCGACGTAAACCTGCGGACGCGCGGTCACTACCGCTTGGCGCGCTGCGCGTTTGCCCCCATGCGGGTTGAATTCCCAAAGAAAGAAACCAAAGGGACGCCCTTCGAGGGACAAAAGGCGCTCAAGCTCGGCACGCACTGCTCGAAGGATGACATCATGGAGCAATACGTGTTGAGGGAGTATCTCGCCTATCGGGTGCACGCGTTGGTGTCACCGCTCGTCTTCCGCGTGCGGCTCTCGAAGGCCACGTACGTGGACTCGGCGTCGGGGAAGGTGATCGACACACGATACGCGATCTTCGTGGAGAACGAGGACCACCTCGCAGCCCGTGCCTCGGGCATCCTGGAGGAAGCGCGTGGCGCGTCCTTTGAAGACCTGGATCAGGATGCTTTGCTGACCCTTACGCTCTTTGAGTACATGATCGGGAATACGGATTACTCGATCTATGCGCTCCACAACGTTCGCCTGGTGCAGTCGCTCGCGGGTGTCGTCCGCCCGATTCCCTACGACTTCGATTTTTCAGGGCTCGTCGCCACGCGCTACAGCATGCCGGATCCCAAGCTCCCCATCAAATCCGTGCGGGAGCGACTGTTCCGTGGACCGTGCAAGACGATGGAACAATGGGCGCCGACGATTGCGCGGTTTCGCGCCGCACGCGAGCAGATCCTCGCGCTCTATACGAGTCAGCCGGATCTCGATCCCAGCTACCAGAAGAACGCGCAGGGATATCTCGAGCAGTTCTTTCAACTCCTCGATCGCCCGCGCGACCTAAAGAGGGAGCTGGTCGACGGCTGCAACCACAACCCGGGCGTCTGAGTACCTGAGCTTACGCTCGGTCGGCTGGCCGATCGCGTCCAAGCACCGCGGCGGCTGCCATGTCGCCAGTGACGTTAGTGGCGGTGCGAAACATGTCGGGAATGGTATCAACGCCCAGTAGAATACCGAGTCCTGCCACATCGATGTGGGCGGCCATGAGGACCGGCGCCATGATGACAATGGAACCCGCCGGAATGCCCGGTACGCTGAACGTCGCGACAATGACGGTGAGGACAATCGTCGCAAGGTCGGTCGGGCCTAACGGGACGCCGTACAGGTGGGCAAGGAAGACGACGCCAATCACCTGCCCGATGGCGCCGCCCACGCGATAGATCGACGCGGCCAGCGGGAGCAGGAACGACACCACGTCCTCGCGCAGGCCAAGGCGGGTTCGGGCGCTCTCCATCATCGCGGGCAGCGCCGCCAATGAGCTGCGCGCGCTGATCGCGACGGCCTGGGGGGGAAGGGCGGCCCGTCCGAAGGCGGCGACGGACAAGCGCCCACCCACCACCGCGAGGGGATAGAGCACCAGCACGGCAAACGCGACGGAAAGAACGATGACCAGCAGAATGTAGTAGGCGACGGCGCCGGCCGCGGAGAGGCCCATGCGAGTGGCCAACGGGAGGGCCAGCGCAAACACGCCAAGCGGCGCGGTCTGCAGAATCCACCGCACCAGGGTCAGGGACGCCTGGGCGATGCCGTCAAAGGTGCGTACCAATGGATCGCGACGTTCTGGGGTAAGTCGCCCAATCGCCAGCCCAAACACCAGCGAGAACACGATCAACGGCAGCATGGCGCCGTCAGCTGCGGCTTTGACAGGGTTGACCGGAACCAAGTCCACCAGCCACTGCGTAAAGGGGGGGATCTTTCGGGCGCTCTCGATGGCGGTGCTCGCCGCGGCGGCCGCGCCACTGGTGAACGTCGTGCGCGCCGCGTCGCTGATGGGGTACAGCTGCATCAGTGGCGGCGTCAGGAGGGCGGCGTAGGCGGCGGCCAGCACCAGCGTGATGAGGAACAGCCCGAGGGCCCTGGCTCCCAGGCGCCCGATCAGGCGAGCATCTGGGGCCGACGCCACGCCGACGACCAGCGACCCGACCACCAAGGGCACCACAGTCATGCGGATGGCATTGATGAAGATGGTGCCCACGGGCTCGATGCCGGTCGCTATCGCGATCAGGCGTTCGGAGCCGGACATCGACGCCGCAACGCCCAGCGCCATGCCGGCGATCAACGCGATGAGCACTTTGGTCGTCAGGGACACGCGGCGAAAGTACGCGGTGGTGCCGCGGCACGCGAGGCGTACGAATTGCGCGCCGTGGGGTGCATCGCCAGCTTTCCCGGCATCCTTCACCCGCCGATCGAGATGCCCCACCGGACGTACGCCGATCTTGTCAACGACGCGAAGCGCACGATTGCTGAAGTCACCCCGCAGGAGACCATGCAGCTGCGCCGTGATCCGAACACAGTCATCGTGGATTGCCGGGAACCTAACGAATTCAACCTCGGCGCCATTCCGGGTGCGTACCTGATCCCGCGCGGCCTGATCGAGCAGAACATCGAGGGCGCCGCCACGCGGGAGAAGAAGGTCATCATCTACTGCGCCAGTGGCAACCGCTCGGCGCTCGCTGCCGTCACCCTGCGTGAGATGGGATACGTGGACGTCGCGTCCATGAGCACCGGCTTCCGCGGATGGGTTGAAGCTGGCGGCGAGGTCGACTGACCAGCAGATGGCAGGCGCCAGTGACTGACCCGGCGACGGGTCACCCGCTGCTTCAGCGCATTCGCCAGGCCCTGCGGGAGCAACCCGGCCGGATGATCGACGTGGCGGGTACCCCCGCGCGCGCCGCGGTGGCGCTGGTCTTTCGCGTGGCCAATGACGACCTCGAACTGCTGGTCATTCGGCGCGCCGAACGCGTCGGTGACCCGTGGAGCGGGCAAATGGCGTTGCCCGGCGGTCGCTTCGATGCGACCGACGCCGACCTCTTGGACACCGCGGTCCGCGAGACTTGGGAGGAGACCGCCGTCGACCTTCGCGCGATGGGTGAATCACTCGGCATGCTCGACGAGCTGCATCCGCGCACGCCCGTCCTTCCGTCGATCGTGATCAGGCCGTACGTCTTCGCACTCACTGGTCCTGCGTCCATCACGCTGAGCGCGGAAGTCGCGGCCGTCTACTGGGTGCCCTTGCGCACCCTGCAGGACCCAGCCGTCTCACGGGAAAGCGTGGTCAGCCCCCGCGGAGAACCGTGGCGCGTGTCGTCATTCATTGTGCATGACCAGGTGGTGTGGGGCCTGACTGAGCGCATTCTCCGCAACCTGCTGTCGCGTATCGAGTGAAGCCGGCCGGGCGGCGTTCCTGCCACTCCCCAGCAGGCACATCGGAATGTGCGAGGTATCCCTAGCGCGCGCGGGCACTATGCCATTGGTTCGTGGCGACCGCGCTTGCCGGCGAGTCGCACGGATATCACCGCGTGCCCGACATGTCGCGTTGTGCGACCCGCCAGTCTGGAATTCCCCTTTCACGAGAGCTCTCATGTTGTCGCTCGCTCGATGCCGTCGCGCCCTGATCTTCTTGTTGTTGTACCTGCCAGCGGCTGCGGGACACGCGCAAGGACGGGTCAAATCGCGTCCTGCCGGCCCAGATTTGGCCGCCTTCGACGCCTATGTGGCGCAGGGGGTCAAGGAGTGGGGCGTGCCGGGACTGGCCATCGCCATCGTGAAGGATGATTCCGTCGTCTTTGCCAAGGGCTACGGGGTGCGACGTCTTGGCGGGAGCGAGCCGGTCAACGAACACACCCTGTTTGCCATTGGATCGACCACCAAGGCCATGACCGCGGCGTCCCTCGGGATGCTGGTGGATGAGGGGAAGGTCCGCTGGGATGAGCCGGTTCTCAGCTACCTCCCAACGTTGCAGCTGTACGACCCCGTCATGACCCGCGAACTCACGGTCCGCGACCTGCTCACGCACCACAGCGGCCTGCCGGGCACCGACCTGCTGTGGTCCGGCGGCGACTTCTCCACTCAGGAAATCGTGCGCCGGATGCGCTTCGTGAAGCCGTTCGCCTCATTCCGGAACGGCTATTCCTATATGAACGTGCAGTACGCCATGGCCGGTGAGGTCCTTCGCGCGGCCAGCGGGGTTTCGTGGAGCGACTTCGTTTCGCAACGGATTTTTGCGCCACTTGGCATGCGTGAGACGGTCCCGTCACTCGCCGCCACCGCCACGCTGCCAAACGTCGCGACGCCGCATATGGTCATTCACGACACGCTACGCGTCATCGACAACCGACCGGTGGATCCCGTTGCGCCTGCCGGCGCGATCTGGTCGAGTGTCTCGGACATGGCCAAGTGGATGCGTTTTGTCCTTGATTCCGGTCGCGTGTCGGGTCGACGACTGCTCTCCGAGTCCACGTACCGAGACTGGATGTCGCCGCAGGTGATTGTGCCCCCGGCCGAGTTCTATCCTACGACGCGCCTCACGCGGCCCCACTACACCGCGTACGGATTGGGCTGGTTTCTCCAGGACTATCATGGTCAGGCCGTATCCATGCACACCGGCAGCATCGACGGCATGATCGCCATCCTTGGCCTGATTCCCGACCAACGTGTTGGCGTGTACGTGCTGGCCAACCGAGATCACGCCGAACTGCGCCATGCGTTGATGTGGCGCGTGTTCGATATGTACACGACAGGGATTGGACGCGACTGGAGTCGCGATCTCAAGGCACTCTATGACTCGCTGGAATCACGCGGCAAGGCCGCGGAACAGGCCTTCATCGCCAGTCGCGTGCCCGGCACCCGGCCATCGCTCCCCTTGGACCGTTACGCCGGGACGTATGCCGATTCACTCATGGGCGCCGCAACGGTAACGATGGAGAACGGCGTGCTGCGCCTGCATGTGGGCAAGGGCTTCGTCGGACGGCTGGAGCACTGGCACTACGACACGTTCAAGGCCGTGTGGGATGACGAACGCGCCGGTTATACGCTGGTCAACTTCACTGTTGATGCTGCCGGCAACGTGGCCGAGATGCGCCCGGAGCTTGGTGGTACCATGGTGTTCACTCGCGTAGCGGGGGGATCATCTCGATGAGTGGTCGCGACCGCCGTGGAGCGTGGATGGTCGCGCTGGCACTGATCGCTCCGTTTTGCACGATCAGCGCTCAGGCCGACGGAACCATCCGCGCCGCCCGCGCGCGTTCGAACGCTGCTATTGCTCGCCACGACACGGCCGGCATTGCCGCAGAGTGGATGCCGAACGTGAACGTGGTGAGTTCGGCCGGGCTGCAGCTGAACGGTCGAGCGGAAAACGCGCGAGCCTTGCAGCAGCAGTTCACGGATCGTCCGGACGTGATCTACGTCCGGACTCCCGACTCCCTGCAGGTGTACCCGCCGTGGGGCATGGCCGCGGAGTTCGGCCATTGGCAGGGCTCGTGGACCCAAGGGACGCAGAAGATCGAGATCGGGGGCGCATACTTCGCGAAGTGGCAACGCGAGAGCGATCGCTGGCTGATTCAGGCCGAGGTGTTTGTGCCAGCGTGGTGCCGCGGCGGTTCGTTTTGCGATCGCCGACCGTAATTCGTTAGGAGACTTGCGGCAAAACGAGCGCGACATAAGATTAGGCTTACCTAAATCCTGTGTTGCGTCGCATTAAACATATTCGTCGTCTATCCGAATACACCTTCCCGCCGCATGTCACTCCTAGCTCGTGCCGACACAAAGCCGGTAGCCTCCGACGCCCCTCCTGACCCGGGATGGCGTAGGGCGCGCGTGACACCCAGCCTCGCCGAGGTCTACCGGACCATACCGGTGAGCAACCTGAGTTGGTGGAGGAAAATTTTCGCGTTTGCCGGGCCAGGCTACTTGGTAGCCGTCGGCTACATGGATCCGGGCAATTGGGCCACTGACTTGGCCGGCGGGTCGAAGTTCGGCTACACGCTGCTGTCCGTGATCCTGATGTCGAACCTCATGGCGGTGCTGCTGCAGGGGTTGGCCAGCAAGCTGGGGATCGTGACGGGGCGGGACCTCGCGCAGGCATGTCGGGATCACTATTCCCGGCCAGTCTCCAATGCCCTGTGGGTGCTGTGCGAATTGGCGATCGCGGCGTGCGATCTGGCGGAGGTGATCGGCACCGCGATCGCGCTCGAGCTGCTCTTTGGGATTCCGATTGCGTGGGGCGTCTGCATCACCGCGTTGGATGTCCTGGTGGTGTTGTACCTGCAGAACAAGGGCTTTCGGCTGCTGGAGGCGCTGGTCATCGCCTTGGTCGCCACCGTCGGGCTGTGCTTTCTGTTTGAGCTGGTGGTGTCGAAGCCGGACTTCGCGGGTGTCCTGAACGGGTTCGTGCCGCGCGCGGAGATCATCCGCAACCGTGAGATGCTGTACATCGCCATTGGCATTCTCGGAGCGACGGTGATGCCCCACAACCTGTACCTGCACTCGTCCATCGTCCAAACCAGGAAATACGACGAAACGTCAGATGGCAAGCGCGAGGCTGTGCGCTACGCATTTGTTGACTCGACGATCGCCTTGTCGTTTGCTCTGTTCATCAACGCGTCCATTCTCATCGTGGCCGCCGCCACGTTCAACACGACGGGGAATACGGCGGTAGCCGAGATTCAAGACGCCTACCAGCTCCTCACCCCCCTGTTAGGTGTGAAGATCGCGAGCGGCGTCTTCGCCTTGGCGCTGCTGGCGTCGGGGCAGAATTCCACGCTCACCGGCACGTTGGCAGGCCAGATCGTGATGGAAGGCTTTCTGCACATCCGACTGCGGCCATGGGTGCGCCGGTTGATCACGCGCGCCATTGCCATTGTGCCGGCCGCGATCGTCGCCATTTTGTACGGCGACAGTGGAACGGCCAAGCTGCTCATCCTGAGCCAAGTGGTGCTGAGCCTGCAGTTGTCCTTTGCCGTCTTTCCCCTGGTGCAGTTCACGTCTGACCGGATCAAGATGGGTGCGTTTGTCAATCCACAATGGTTGAAGCTGCTGGCCTATGGTGTGGCTCTGGTGATCGCCGCATTGAACGTGTGGCTCCTGATCCAAACCGTCCAAGGGTGGCTGGCCTGATGTATCGACGCATTCTGGTTCCGTTGGAGCACACCGGGACGGACGCCACGATCGTGGATCATGTGCGTGGGCTGGCGCGCTTTGCTGGGGCGTCGGTGATTCTCATGCACGTCGCGGACGGCTGGGCCGCGCGAAACATCCGTCATCTGGACCTGCGTGAGTCGGAAGAGATGAAGGAGGACCGCGCGTATCTGGAGCGTCTGGCAGCGGACTTCAACAAGGATGGGTTGAAGGCAGAGGCCCTGCTGGCGACGGGTGACCCGGCCGCCGAGATCGCGCTGGCAGCGGAACGAGAACACTGTGATCTGATCGCCATGGCGACGCACGGCCACAAGCTCATTGGCGATGTCGTGTATGGCAGCGTGGCAAACGCCGTACGACACAAGACGATGGTGCCAGTGCTGCTGGTGCGGTCACCGGTTGACGTCCAGAAGCAGGCGGCGCCGTGACACCGGTTCGCAAGGTCGCGCGCAAGACGCTCCCCCAGCGGCCGGTGGCTGTGGCATCGATGGAGCTGACGGAGCCGGTCGAGGACTACCTCAAGGCGATCTACGACATCGGCCGCGAAGGCTCGGCCGCGGCCACCAACGACATCGCCCAACGTCTGCAGATCGCGCCCGCCTCGGTGTCCGGTATGGTTCGCCGGCTGGCGGAGCAGGGGCTGGTGGACTACGAGAAGTACCGCGGGGTGCGGCTGACGGACGCTGGGCGCCGCGCGGCCCTGCGCACCATTCGGCGACACCGCGTCATCGAGGCGTACCTGGTGCAGGCGCTCGGCTACACCTGGGATTCGGTGCATGAAGAGGCCGAGCGACTCGAACATGCGGCGACGGATGACCTGATCGATCGGATGGCCAAGGCGATCGGCGAGCCCAGCACGGATCCCCATGGAGCGCCCATCCCCACGCGTGACGGGTTGGTGGACGAGGGGCGGCACCGACGACTCTCGGACCTGCAGCCCGGGCAGCGGGCGCGCATCACCCGAGTTGGCGATGAGGATCCGGCGCTCCTTCGCTACATTGGTTCGTTAGGCCTGCGCCCGAATGTGCTGGTCGCTCTTGACGAGCGCGCACCGTTTGCCGGCCCCCTCACACTCCGAGTGGGTGCGCAAAGCTGCCAGGTCGGCGTGACGCTGGCCGAGCGCGTTCTGGTCGAGTTGGTACCGGACTAGGGAGCCTGGTCGCGGCTACGGGCAGCGGCAAATACCACGCCAGCTGCAACTACTACGACGACGGCTACGACCAGCATCCACGGTGCCTGCTGCAAAGGACCGCGCGTTCGGGTGTTGGTCGCGACGGCCACAAGGCCAGCCAAAGCCAAGGCGATGGCGGCCAATACCATGGCGCGGATCTGTCCGGCCTGACCGGCATCCCGCACCAATCGTTGCGTGGCCAGCGCGAGTCCGGTGCGGATGTCGGTATTGGTCGTCTTCGGGTGTTCTCGGCGGAATCGCGAGACTTCCGCGACGACGACGTCGGCCAGGTTGCGCGCTGCCCGCGAGGTATGCTCGGTATGCGTCATGAGAGTGTTCGTAGCGTGGTCAGCCGGGCTCAGTCGGGTCCGGCGAGTCTGCTGAAGCCTCTGGGAGATTCGACGGTGCACTTCGCAATGGAATGTCTCGCCCACCCTCACGCAGGGCGCGCCGGAGCAGAAATTCGATCTGGCCGTTGAGGCTGCGCAGGTCGTCGTTCGCCCAGCGCTGCAGGGCGTCGAGCAGTTCGCGATCGACGCGAAGGAGAAATGGCTTGCGCTCAGACATCCGCGCTAGGCTCGGCGGGCCGTCGGTGGTCGCGGAATCCAGCGATGCACCTGTCGGCAGTACAGGGCATACGACGCGCCGAAACGGCGGGTTAACGCCGGTTCTTCGTACAACAGCACGAAGGTGTGAAACACGGCCGCTAGGCCAACCGCATACACCAAGAGGTCAGTCGACCGATAGTAGATCGCCCACCCAAGGACCATTAGCAGCACACCCACGTACATCGGATTGCGCACGGCGCGGTATAGGCCATGCACCACCAGCCGCACGGGAGCGTCGATCGGTGCTGGCGTTCCCTTACCAAAAGTCATGAAGTCCCAGGCGCACCAGAGATACGTGGCCGCACCGACGAGGAGTGGCAGCCCTGCTAAGAAGTGCCACGCGGCATCACCCGGAGCTGCAGCTGAACGGGCGGCCAGATAGCGTGGGAGAAACGTTCCGATGGTCGCGGGAGCGACGATCGTGAACGCGAGGGTCTTCAGGAAGAGCCACATGGTGGGCCTGCGGTCGGAGGTCGCGTGAGCGTCCGGCATTGTTGAAGCACGCGTGCCGTCCATCCGGACGGCACGCGCCAGTCCCTATTGATAGATCGTGCCCGCGTTCACCACGGGCGTCGCGTCGCGATCGGAGCAAAGTACGACCAGCAGGTTGCTCACCATGGCCGCCTTGCGCTCTTCGTCGAGTTGCACCAATGACCGCTCGGAGATCATGGCCAGCGCCATCTCCACCATGCCGACCGCCCCCTCAACGATCTTGGCGCGCGCGGCAATGATGGCCGCGGCCTGCTGGCGCCGCAGCATCGCCGAGGCGATCTCGGGCGCATACGCCAGGTGCGCGATCCGGGCCTCGATGACCTCCACCCCGGCCTTAGCCAGTCGCTCGTGGATCGCCAGCTGCAAACCTTGGGCGATCTCGACCGGGTTGGTGCTCAGCGCGACCTCTCCCTCCTTATGCGAATCGTATGGGTAGGACTGCGCCAGCGATCGCACCGCGGACTCACTCTGCATCTGCACGTACGCCGAGTAATCATCCACCTCGAATAAGGCCTCCGCCGTGTCGACCACCTTCCACACGACGATTGCCCCGATCTCAATCGGGTTCGAATGGGAATCGTTCACCTTCAACTTGGTCGTCTCGAAGTTGCGGACGCGCAACGACACCCGGCGCTTCGAGAAAAACGGATTCGCCCACCAAAGTCCTGGATCGCGCACCGTTCCCACGTACTTGCCAAAAAGCGTTAGGACCTTGGCGTCGTTTGGACTCACCGTGAACAGCCCGCCCAGCCCGATGGCCACCAGGACCATGGCCACAAGCATCAACACCGCCTGCACCGTGGATTGCGACTGTATGCCGCTGACGAACCGCTCGCCGGCCAGGGCGAGAAGCACCAGCAGGACAACCAGCATGACCAGGCCATTGATGGCCGAGCGGCGAATTTCGCGGAACATGGATCGAGCTCCGAAGTATCGAATGAGGTATCAGAATGATATCACTTTGATATTTCGTCGCAAGGGGGGCGGAGGCTGCGCGTGACCCAATGGGGCGGTGGCGCGATACCTGCTCGCAAGCCACCACCGTGCAGTCACTTGACACTCATTTCCCTCGCGCTCGATTCAGCGAATGACCGCGGTCCTTCGACTTGGCACCCAAGGGTGGAACTACGATGCGTGGGTGGGACCCTTCTATCCGGAAGGCACCCGGCCGACCGACTATCTGACGGTCTATGCGCGTGCGTTCGACACCGTGGAGGTGGATTCAACCTTCTACGCCATCCCGCCCGCAAAGACGATCCGCGCGTGGGGCGAACGGGTGCCAGCTGGATTCTCCTTTGCCTTGAAGCTCCCACAGGAGATCACCCACGAGAACCGACTGCGCCATTCCGATGATCTGTTGAAGCTGTTCTTCGAGCGCGCCCGCGAGCTCGGAGACAAGCTGGGTCCTATCCTGGTGCAGCTGGGACCGGACTTCTCGCCCTCGGAACTGCCGGCGTTGGCGGCCTTTCTCCCGAAACTGCCACGGGATGCACACGTCGCGATTGAGTTTCGCCAACGCGGTTGGATCCACGAAGGTGTGATTGCTCTGCTGGCAGAGCACTCGGTGGGCCTGGCCCTTACCGACGCCCGCTGGATCCCGCGCAAGACCATGCTCACGCTCGCCGAGCGTCCCACGTCGGACTTTGCCTACGTGCGGTGGATGGGACCCAACCGCGACATCGTCGACTACTCGCGCACACAGGTCGATCGAACGCGCGAGATCGACGCCTGGACCAAGGTCCTGCCGATGCTCGCCAAGCGGGTACAGACGGTGTACGGATACGCCAACAACCATTTTGCCGGCCACAGTCCGGC
This sequence comes from Gemmatimonadaceae bacterium, assembly GCA_046327745.1. Classification (GTDB taxonomy): domain Bacteria; phylum Gemmatimonadota; class Gemmatimonadetes; order Gemmatimonadales; family Gemmatimonadaceae; genus JABAQJ01. Next base: position 713,561 of record JAXLXV010000008.1, read on the forward strand.
GACGGTCCGCGAGCTGCAACATCGACTCGGCCAGCCGGTGGTGGAGCCGAACCAGCTGGGCGAACAGATGTCCTTGTTCTGACCGTATGCGTAATCGTCCCCTCTCCGACCTTTTTGTGTTCACCGCCATCGGTGTTGGCTGTACCTGTCTGGCGTTTGTCACCCTTCAGAGCGGTCGTGAACTGGTCGTGCGCGTGGGCTCCGCGGCACTGCGGAGGGAACTGGTGCGCGAGAGTGATCGCCTTGCGGAACGCTCCATGACGGACGTGCTGCACGGAACGGGTTGTCGCGAGTCCGGGTCTGGCGAGCCCGCTCATCGCTCATGCGTTTTCCTGTCGGCAATGGACGGAACCATTCGCGTGGCGCTGCGCGTCGAGCCTCGGAATCCTTTGCTGCTGCCGGACTCCGCCATCTTCACGCTGCCTTCGCCGGCGGCCTCAGTAGCCGAGGGCACGCGATAGGGCGCCGCGGTATCTTTGTGCACCATTCATTCTTACCGTGATGCATGTCCGTCCCGCGCCGCACCATCGGGTTCATTGTCTTCGCGATCGCCGTTTCGCTGGCATGTCTACGACTCGGCGTGTGGCAGCTGGCGCGACTGAAAGAGCGACGCGCGTATAACGCAGGCATTGCCGCCCGGTTGCTGGCACCCGTGGCGCCATTTTCCTCACTCGGTGGCTTGCCGGACTCGCTGCGTTACCGCCGAACGGTGCTTACCGGTCGCTTTGACTATTCGCAGGAGTTGCTTCTCGCCGGACGTGCACGCGGCGGGTCTCCGGGCGTCTTCCTGCTGACTCCGATGCGCCAGTCGAGCACCGATACGGCAGTGCTCGTCCTCCGTGGGTGGGTGTACGCGCCGGACGGAAAGACGATCGATCTCAGCCAATGGCATGAGGGAGATTCCGTCACCGTGAGCGGTTTTGTGCAGACCTATACCAAGGCCACAGGCACGGTCACGGTGCCGAGCGCACCTCGTGGACTGCGTTTTGACGATCGCGACTCGTTGGCGAGCCGGCTCCCCTACCCGATCGCAGAGGTCTTGGTCACGCAAACGAGTGACAGCGCACAGCGTCAGGATCATCCGGCACGACTCAAACTGCCGGCGCTGGACGATGGGCCTCACCAAAGCTACGCGATTCAATGGTTCTCGTTCGCCTTGATTGCGTGGATCGGCATTGGTGCCGTGCTCAGGAAGGCACGAACATCGTCGTGAGAGCACCTATCCCCGGTTGGTGTCGCGGGTGTAAGACTCAAGGAGATCTGGCATCCGCCGGCCCGGCCGATCCGACCGCCTAACGCGAGCCCAATGCCAATGACTGAGCACTCGCCACAACCTGCCTCGGAAAGGGAAGCGCGCGAAGTCGCCGAAGGCGCGCGCGAAACGGAATGGCAGTATCCGAGTTTTGTCCAAGAGCTTTTTCTCGGGCGATTCCGATTGGACCTGATCCATCCGCATCCCGAGCGGCACGACGCCGATGAAGAGGTGCGTGCGAACGCCTTCCTGGCGCAGCTGCGCGCCTTCATGGAGCGATTGGATTCTGAGGAGATCGACCGCACGGGAGAGATTCCCGAATCGGTCGTTCAGGAACTGCGCGACATGGGAGCGTTCGGCATCAAGATCCCGCGAGCATATGGCGGGCTCGGGCTGTCGCACATGACCTACATTCGCGCGATGCAGATGGTGACGGCCAAGGACGGAAGTCTGGTCGCCATGCTGTCGGCCTCGCAGTCGATTGGGGTTCCGCAACCCCTAGCCTTGTTCGGTACGGATGAGCAGAAGGCGCAATTCTTTCCGCGACTCGCCAAGGGTGCGATCAGCGCGTTTGCGCTGACGGAAGTGAATGCCGGATCCGACCCGGCCAACATGACGACCACGGCCACGCCGTCCGAAGACGGCGAGCATTACGTGATCAACGGCGAAAAGCTCTGGATCACGAATGGCACGCGCGCCGAGTTGTTCGTCGTCATGGCGCGCACGCCAGACCTGGTGCTGGAGAACGGCAAGAAGCGAAAGCAGATCTCGGCATTCATCGTCGATGCGGCCACCCCCGGCGTTGAGGTACTCCATCGTTGCCGGTTCATGGGGCTCAAGGCGATCGAAAATGGCTGGATCCGTTTTCGGGACGTGAAAGTGCCGCGCGCCAACATCCTCTGGGGCGAGGGAAAGGGGTTGAAGCTGGCGCTGGTCACCTTGAACACCGGGCGCTTGACTATTCCGGCGGGATGCGCCGGAGCGGGGAAGGCGATGCTGCGGGTCATTCGCCACTGGGCGAACGAGCGCGTACAGTGGGGTCAGCCCATCGGTCGTCACGACGCCATTGCCCAGAAGATTGGCCGCATGGCCGCCGACACGTTCGCGATGGAGTCGATCGCCGAACTGTCGACGGCGCTTTATGAACGGGGTGGGTACGACATTCGCTTAGAGGCGGCGATCGCCAAGCTATGGAATACCGAGACGGGGTGGCGCATCATCGATGACGCTCTGCAGATCCGTGGCGGCCGTGGCTACGAGACGGCGGAGTCGCTCGAGGCTCGCGGCGAGGCTCCCATCCCCATTGAGCGCGCCATGCGCGACTTCCGCATCAACCTGATCTTCGAGGGATCGTCGGAGATCATGCGACTGTTCATCGCCCGTGAGGCGGTGGACCGGCATTTCACGCTGGCGTTCCCAATCGTCAATCCAGATTCAACCATGGCGCAGCGCCTGACGGCCCTGCGGAAGTCGGCGCCGTTCTATGCCGCGTGGTATCCCAAGCGATGGCTGTCAGAGCTTCGACCGACGACGCATGGGGAGTTCGGGCCGCTGGCCACGCACCTGCGATTCATCGAACGCGCAACGAATCGTTTGGGTCGTTCGATCTTCCACGCGATGGTACGATTTGGACCGAAGTTGGAGCGTCGCCAGTTGGTGTTGTTCCGGGCGGTCGACATCGGCGCCGAGTTGTTTGCCATGTCGGCGGCGTGCGTGAGAGCCCAGATGTTGGCGAAGGCTGGCCGTCGCGAGGCGTATGAACTGGCGGACGTGTTCTGCCGCGCGTCGCGCGGCCGCATCGCTCAGGCATTTCGCACGTTTTACGGACCGAATGACGTCGCGCACTATCATCTCGCGCAGCAGGTACTCGACGGTCGGCATGCTTGGCTGGAGACGGGGATCGCCGGGTGGGATCAGACGACCGCGCCGCCAGCTGCCACCAACGCGCCGTCGTCGCGCGATGATCAGCCGGTGGGGGCGGGGCGTTGAAGCACCCCGGGACCGCAGCGACGGCCGATTTCACCGTTAATCAGACCTTGACCTCATGAATCGCCTGCGTGGCTCCGTCAGCTTCCTTGCCGTGGCCGTCATCGCCTGCGGGCGATCTGTGGTCGTGGCCAACACCGCGCCTGCTGCGCCGGCCGTGCGGGTCCTTTCCCTCAATGATGTCTACGTCGCCGATACCTTGCGCGACGGAACGGGCGGAGTGGCAGGCGTCGCCTACCTGCGCGACTCGCTGGCGGCTCAAGGTCCCGTACTGTTCATGCTGGCGGGGGACGTGCTGGCGCCAAGCCTGCTGTCGAAATGGTACGGCGGATCGCAGATGGTCGACGTCTTCAACGCCGCGAAGCTCGACTATGCGACTCTGGGAAACCACGAATTCGATATTTCACAGGCGCAACTGGAAGCGCGGTTGACGGAGTCGCGATTCCGTTGGATTGCCGCGAATTGCCGGCGCGCGGACGGGACGTCGTTTCCAAACGTTCGCGGGTGGGACACAGTGCGCACCGGAGGGGTGCTGGTCGGCGTAGTCGGCGCGACGCTCGTGACGCGGTACCCACGTTGGGTGCGCTGCTCGGACCCGGCGGCCGCGGTCCACGCGGCGATAGACACCTTGCAACGAGCCGGAGTTCGGCTGGTGGTCGGACTGACGCACCTGTCGGTGCAGGCGGACTCCGCGCTCCTGGCCACTGAGCCGCGCTTGGACCTCATCGTTGGTGGACACGAGCATACCCAGCAACGCGTGGTGCTAGGCTCCCGGCTGGTGCGAAAGGCGGACTCCGATGCGCGCACAGCGGTCGTGGTTTCGATGGTTGCAGCCGGCGAACGGTGGCGTGCCTTGGATGAACTCGTGGAGATTGGCCCCGGCAGGCGCAGTGATCCCGTCACCGCTACCGTCGCCGCGCGCTGGGCCGATTCCTTAGTTAGACACTTGGGTCCCGTGCGCGTCCTTGGCCAGAGTGAGGAGCCGCTGGATCTTCGCGATTCGGCGGGACGCAACGGCGAGGGGCGTTTCGGCAACCTGGTGACGGATGCGATGCGGGCTGGGACGGGCGCCGACGTCGCCTTGCTCAATGGCGGCGCGTTGCGGCTGGATGACATCCTGGCCAGTGGACCGATTACCAACCACCAACTCGAGTCCATCTTTCTCTTCGCCGACGAGACGCGCGTCGTGGTCTACGAAGTCACCGGCGCCCTGTTGAAGGAACAACTCACCCACAATGTTCGCACGCAAGTCGGTGTGGGTGGATACCTGCAGCTCTCGGGGATTAGCTACGGGTACGACGCGTCGAAACCGAGTGCGGAGCGAGAGGTGTTGAACCTGGTCCGCGCCGATGGGCGACCTATTCGGGACGACGAGCGCCTGCGCGTAGCGGCGGTCGGCTATATGGCGTGTAACGGCGGCGACGGATACACCATGGTGGACGCATCCCGGGAGGCGTGTACATCCCTGACGCAGGCACCGCGCACCGTGGACCTGCTGATGGCGTATGTCGCTGGCATGCCGAACAGCCGGATCGTGCAGCCGCCGATCGGCCGGGTGTCAACGACCGGACGCTAGGCGTCCCGCCCGGCCTCGCCTAACGACATTTCTCGGTCGATGGACAGGGGAGGCCGAATTGACGGGGCTCCCATCTGGCGTCGCAGCGTGTGCACGTCCCAGTACGTGTGCTGACGAGCGATCCGTCCAGCACGGAAGCGTGTAACCGTGCACCCGTGAATCTCGATGCGACGACCGGTGGCCGGCATGCCGCGAAAGTCTCCGCGATGCGTGGCCGAGGCGATCCAGGTGGAGGTGACCATGTCGCCGTCTCCAAAGATCTCGATGAGATCGAAATGGAGATCAGGAAAGGCCACGTTCATCACGCGAGCGTACTGACGGAGCCCGTCCCGGCCGACGATGGGCGACACATTGGTGTCGCTGTCCATCAGGAATCCGTCAGCTACATCGCGCGTCAGTTCCGCCCAGTCATGGTCGTTCCAGGACTCGAACTGACGGCGCACTATGGAGAGATTGCCAACTTCGGACATGCATGCCCCCGGTCTTCTGGCGCGTCGGAGGCCCGGCGCGTCTTTCGCAACAATGGGCGCCGGGGATTAGGCTGTCAATCGAACGGTCACCCTGACCGAAACGGTCGAGGGACGGGTTAGGCGATGTGCAGCACGCTGCGCGCAATATTGAAGTAGATCACGAGGCCCGTGACGTCTACGAGAGAGGCGACAAACGGAGACGACGCGACCGCGGGATCAAAGCCCAGCCGCTGGAAGATGAGCGGGAGCATCGCGCCAACCACCGTCCCGACCAGCACCACGGCGATCAGGGCACTGGCCACGACCAGGGCCACCGGCGTTGGACTGCCCCACATCAGCGCCCTCAAAAACCCGATGGCTCCGAGCGGCAATCCCAGCGCTACCCCTTGTCCGAGTTCGCGCAACAAAACGCGCATCGCATCTTTCACCTCAACGTCGCCCACCGCCAAGGCGCGCGTGATCAAGGTGGCCGATTGTGACCCGGAAT
>JAXLXV010000080.1:0-1011 GCA_046327745.1 Gemmatimonadaceae bacterium
CTCCTGCAGAATGGCCCCCAAGGCCACACGGTCGTAGGCGGCGTCCAGATAGACCAGCTTGCGCACGCGCTCGGGGTGATCGCCGGCCAACCGGGTCATTTCGTCGCCGGCCAGTGAGTGCCCCATGATCGAGACCTTCGTCAGACGCAGCGAGTCCAGCACGATGCGGACGTCTTCGGCCAGGGTCCGCGTGTCGTAGCCGGCGGCAGGTTTACTGGACGCACCAAAGCCGCGACGTGTGAGCGCGACCACGTGGTATCGATCGGTGAAACGCCAGGCGAACGTCGCGAAGACGTGCGCGGTGTTGCCACTGCCGGCCAGCAGCACCAAGGGTTCGCCGGAGCCGCCGTAGTCGACGACCTCCAGCCGAATGCCAGCCGCAACGGTGACGAATCGGGTGTGTGGAGTCTGCGGAGCCGGTCCACTGCTGTCCGAGCATGCCGCGGCCACCACTAGTGACGCGAGCAGTACGTACTTCATGGCTTCCTCCATCGGTCAAGGATCTGGGTGCTGTTGCACCCGTGATCGATGGTAGAACAGCCTGATGGCTCGGCGTATCGCTCGATCGGAGCGCCAGCCATCCGTCGATCGGTGGATGCGTCTTCCACCACTGGTCCAATGCGCGACGCCCCGGGGACGCGTACTTTCCAGCATGCACGCTGGCCCTTGTCCTCAGGCACGCCGATGACCGTGGAATCCCTGGCCGACGACGCCTGGGCGCCACACGCCTGGCGACGCTGGATGCACCGGTGGCCCTGGTTTGCGCTCGCGGCCCTGATGTTGTCGCTGGCGGTGTGGGCATTCGACGACCACCTGGCACCCAGCCAGTGGACGCGTGTGCTCCCGGCGGTCGTCGCGTTGTTGCTGTGGTACTGGCGCTGGACGGCGGAGATGGATCGCCAGCCGCAGCGCCGGCAGTGGTCGCTCCCTCTGCTCGCGGCCGTGGCAATCTCCCTGTCGATCTACCTGACCCACCTCAGCATGAGCTTCTGGCTCCTGGGTCTGGTCTTC
>JAXLXV010000081.1:0-1011 GCA_046327745.1 Gemmatimonadaceae bacterium
AAGAAAATGAATGGTGCGGGCAGTGGGTATTTCGAGTATCGCATCCCGTGGCCGGCGGGGTTGGACGTGAAGGACGTCGCCAGTGCGACATTCCTGGTCGAAGCGTCTGCGAAGCGACTGAATGGAAAGGACCGCGATTCGACCGCCGCCGGCAACGACGACTACATGCGGGGCGGCGGCTTCCACGATCCCAGCCGCAACCCGAACAGCTATCCAATGACCGGCGCAACCAAGTTCCCGAGCGCGGTCACGGTGCGCATCAATGATCGACTCGCCGGCCGCTGGGAACTTGGCGATGATCCGGCAGATTCGCGCGGCATCCTGAGTTGGCACGCGCAGCCTCACGACCGCCATCTATACGAGGCCGGCTCATATGGTGAACTCGTACGGATCGCGGTACCAGCCGACGCCCTGACGCAGGCCGCCAGGACCGGTGACGTCGTCGTTAGGTTGGAGGCGGATGATGCGATCGCTGGAGGACTGGCGATCTATGGCGCACGGTTCGGTCGCTACCCGATCGATCCTACCGTGCTTTTCATCCTTCGTTGATTCCGATCGGGTTTCCGAGCTGGAGCTGAACGACACCGCGCTCTTCATGGGACGATCTACGAACCTCACTCAACGCCGACTCAATTCCACATGTCACGCGCAGTCCGCGTCACCACACGCGCCGTCACCGTTGCCGCACTGGGAGGCGGTTCGCTCGTCGGTTGCAGCGCAGGGCGAACCCGGGACAGCGACAGCGCTGCGAGCGCGGTCATGACGGATAGTTCCCGCGCCACCCAGGCTGGCGTCACCAAACGGGACTTCGGCCGCCTCCCCGATGGGCGAGCGGTGGAGCTGTTCACCCTGACGAACGCACATGGACTGGAAGTTCGGGCGATGACGTACGGTGCGATCATCACCGTCATCCGCACACCGGACAAGGGTGGCCGAATGGACGACATCGTCCTTGGCTATGACAGCCTGGCCGGATACGTGAAGGAGACACCGTACTTTGGTGCGCTCGTT
>JAXLXV010000082.1:0-1983 GCA_046327745.1 Gemmatimonadaceae bacterium
CCCGCGCGGAGGAAGCGAAGAACAAGGCAGCCCGCGACAAAGAGGGTTATGATCCGGGTGCCGTGACGACCGGGTTGCAGGGCGACGTGATTCAGCCGCTCGTGCTGCGCGCGAATCAGGGCGATTGCGTCAAGATGACGCTCCGCAATCAGATGGAAGGCGAGGATGGCAGTTTGGTCATTCAAGCGTCCAGCATGATCGTGAGCGCCACCGGAAAGCCCGCGACGACGACGAATCCGGACACGGTCGTCGCCCCCGGCAAGACGCAGGACTTCGAGTGGTACATCCATCCGCACATGCAGGAAGGCGTGCGGCAGTTCCACTCCTGGAGCCATGACCGCGAATTGACGGTGTTGGGTCTCTTCGGCGCCTTCATCGTGGAGCCGAAGGGTTCCAAGTATCTCGATTCCATCGGCAGCGGCCCGGATCGTGAGGTCGCGAGCGGTTGGCAGGTGAATATCGACAACGGGTCGGGACCGGACTTCCGCGAGTTCGTGCTGTTCTATCACGAAATCGGCGATGAAGCCTTCCGTCCGCTGAACAAGAAGGGTGACTTCTTGCCGCAGCGCGATCCGTTGACGGACGCGTACCGTCCGGGTGGCCGCGCGTTGAACTATCGCAGCGAGCCGTTCGGCATCGACCAGATGCACCTCCAGCACGAGTACTTCGGGTTCGAGGACGAGTCGATGGCGTACAGCGCCTACACCTTCGGCGATCCGCCCACCACCATCGCCCGCGGCTACTTGGGCGAACCGGTGAAGTGGCGTGTCGTCCATGGCGGCTCCGAAGTCTTCCACAGCCACCATCCGCACAGCGGCACCATCCGCTGGCAGCGGAGCCCGGTGACTGAGCCTAACACCATGTGGGCGATGGGTCAGGACGGTCCGGTGAAGTATCCGGTCGTCCGCACCAAGTCGGACCGCGTAGACGTGGAAGTCATCGGTCCGTCCGAAGCGTTGGACCTCGAGCCTGAGTGCGGCGGCGGTGGCTGTCAGCACCTCGCGGGTGAGTTCCTCTATCACTGCCACGTGGCGCACCATTATGTCGCGGGCATGTGGGGGTACGGCCGGTTCTACAACACGTTGCAGGTCGGCGCGGCGCATACCGACACGATGCCGGATATGCGTGAGTTGCCGGATCGCGTGGGCCGCATGAAGCAGGGTGTTTCGTCGGACAAGTTGATCGGCGCCACGGTCGACTGGTTCGGCAAGACCTTCAAGATCGTCGATAAGAGCCAGAAGACGAACTGGAAATCCGATCCGGTGATCGTGAACATCAAGGATTGGGTGGAAATGTTCGTGCCGGCGCAGGGTCAGCCGGGTCACACCAACGACGAGAAGGGCCAGATCCTGGCCTATGACTCGACAGTGTGGGACTGGAAGTGGGATGGCAACGTCGCTAAGGGCGAGCGGGAGAGCACTGCGGTGAATCCCAAGTACCCGGCGGCAGCCAAGTGGGATGACAGCACCAGACCGGCCATTCTCTTCGACCCGACCACGGGCAAGATGGCCTGGCCGCTGTTCAAGCCGCACTTCGGCAAGCGGAATCCGTTCTCCGCGAACCACAGCGGTGCGCCCTGGTTGGAGCCGATCCACCAGGATGAGAACGGCGAGCGGACCTCCGACCCGGCCAAGCCGGGCGAGCAGGGACGTTGGAGTCTCTGTCCGGAGAACGCCAACCGCAAGTTCTACAACATTCACTTTGTCCGTATGCCGATCACCCTCGCTAAGAAGCAAGGGAAAGAGCCGGCCATGGTGGACAAGGACGGCCTGATCTATCTGCTCCATGAAGAAGAGCGGTTGACCAGGGCCAATGACGATCTCAAGCTCCCGGCGGTCATTCGCGCCAACGTGTATGACTGCGTGGACGTGGTTCTCACGAGCGAGTGGGACGACGACGACTACACCAACTTCCAGTCGTCGAAGATCAACATTCACCCCCACTTCTTCCAGTTTGACACTGGAAACTCGGACGGCGTGATCT
>JAXLXV010000083.1:0-5932 GCA_046327745.1 Gemmatimonadaceae bacterium
GACAGACTCGCGCTTTTTCCGGGCGCTGGGCGTGCCCGCCTTTGGAGTATCTGGACTGTTTTCCGATCCGACGGTGGACGCACGCGCTCACGGCCGCGACGAACGGATGCGCATACAGTCGTACTACGAAGGCCAGGAATTTCTCTATCGTCTCACCAAGGCGCTTTCCTCTGCGCCGAGCACCGTGCCTTGAACCACAGAGCCAGTATAGCGACACTTTAGCGCAGGCGTCGGTACGTCGAGACTCGCATCCGGACCTCCTATCCGGTAGCGAGTCATGACCAGAACGTTCAGTTCCTTCGCTGTTAAGTCATTACTATCAGCAACTTTAAGCGCTGTCATCGCACCTTGTATCTCAGCGCAGCAGTCTGAAAGGCCTGACTCCGTTCGGCAGAGAGCCGACTCCGCCAAGTCCGTACAGAAGGCGGAGCACACACGGATCGAGAAGGGGGGCGAGGTCGTCTCGACGCACGACACGATCCCGGCCACTGCGACCACGACCGAGTCCAAGCATGACGCCGGCAAGAAGTCGCGCACGACGTCGTGTGCATCCTTGTCTCCCATCACTCGGAATGATCCGGTTGTTCCCGAGACGGCGGGGCCCGGCTTTGCCTCGTACATCGACCCAACGGTTCGGATAGACGCCGCCGAGCGGGTGATGATCGGATGTAGGTCCTTTGTGGCCCCGTTCGCATCGCTGGATGGCTCGCAGGGACCCATCGTGATCGGGGACGAAAGCAACGTGCAGGACAACGTCATGATCACGGGGCGGCTGGTGGTGATCGGCGACCGAACGATCATTGCCCATGGGGCGACGATCGTTGGTCCGGCCACGATCGGGGCTACGGGTGGCGAGCCGGCCTTTGTCGGCTTCAACTCGTACATCGACGGCGCGACCGTGGACCCCGGAGCGATGGTCACCCACCTGGCCCGCGTGGCGCCGGGCGTGGTGATCCACAAGGGGCACAAGGTGTTGCCCGGAAAGTTCGTGCGAACACAGGCCGAGGCGGACTCGTTCGCGTTAGGCAAGGTGGTGCCGATGAACCAGGCAGACCTCGCCTTTATGGAAGGGGTCCTGCACGTCAACGAGAAGTTCGCCGATGGCTACTCCGAAATGGCGCATGCCTCGCCGGGGGGCATCCTTGGTATTGGGCGCGACCCCGGACAGTCTGACTTCAATCCGGAAAGCGACACTCCCGAGATTGGCGGGCAGCGGAGCACGAAGCCTTCCTTCCGCAATCGCATCGTGGGCCAGGTGCGAATTTCCACCTCACCGGATGAACTCGATCTGCGATTGGGCAGGCAGATCGCGATTCGAGCGGACGAAGGTGAGCCGTTCGTTTTTGGACGCATCGGGCGCATGCAGGATCGCGTCACCTTCCACGCCCTCGAGCATTCCACGATCTCGGTCGGGGACGATGTGGAATTCGGGTATCATGTCGTGGTGCATGGGGGAGCCGAAGACGGCAACACGCCCAAGGAAACGACGACCATTGAACCCGGCGTGGTGGCCAAGGATTGGTCGGTGATCTTTCGGTCGACGATTGGGCGCGGCAGCGTGATAGGCACGCGAGCTTACATTGACGGGTCGCAGATCCCCGCGGGGACGGTTGTGCCTGACCGGGCCATCATCATCAAGAACAAGCAGGTCGGGACCGTGGAGTGGTAGCGCTCCCCCGGCATGGCCAAGCAGCGCCTCGCGATACACCATCGCGAGGCGCTTTCCGTTAGGCGGCCGCGGGCTTTCGCCACCGCGGATGCTGGGCGATACTCCGGGGTTCATTCTCGGGGGCAACCGTGGATCGTCGTGACTTCGCGCGGGCGATGGCTGGTGCAGTAGGCGTAGGATCGTTAGGCACATGGCCGCTCCGGTCTTCGTCCTCGAGCTTGTTCGACCCTTCGCTGCGGGTGGACGCTGACCGCATCAATCGTCAGCTGGGCGAACTCGCCCAGTTCGGCAAGAATCCGTACGGTGGCGTGAGTCGCGTCGCTTATTCGGAGTTCGACCAGCAGGGACGCACATACGTTCAACGCCTGATGCGAGAGGCGCACCTGGACGTGTCGATTGACGTGGCTGGGAATATCATCGGGCGTCGCGCTGGGAAACGAACGAACCTGAAGCCGATCCTCTTTGGCTCGCACATTGACTCGGTGCCCGACGGCGGCAACTACGACGGCGACGTTGGCTCACTCTCAGCGATTGAGGTGGCCAGAACGCTCGCTGAACGGAGCGTGGTGACGGAGCACCCTCTGGAGGTCGTTGTTTTCCAGAATGAAGAGGGGGGCACGATCGGAAGTCGTGGCATGATCGGCGAACTGCACGCCGCAGATCTGGCGTTGATGACCAAGAGCGGCAAGACCATTGGCGATGGGATCACCTTCATTGGTGGCGACCCCTCCAAACTGACCTCGGCACTGCGACGACGTGGCGACGTAGCCGCCTACGTGGAATTGCACATCGAGCAGGGAGGAACACTCGAGGCGTCTGGGACGGACATTGGCGTCGTGCAGGGGATCGTGGGCATCGGCTGGTGGGATGTGACCATTGAAGGGTTTGCCAACCACGCGGGAACCACGGCGATGAACAACCGCCGAGATGCCATGCTGGCGGCTGCACGTTTCACGGACATGGTGAATCGCGTGGTGACCAGCGAGCCCGGTCGACAGGTTGGCACCGTGGGCAGGCTGCAGGCGTTTCCGGGCGCCCCCAATGTGATACCTGGGAAGGTGATACTGAGCTTGGAGATCCGGGAACTCGATGCTGCTCGGATTACCCACTTCTTCGAGCGGATTCGGAAGGAAGCGACGGCGATCGGCGAGGCGACGGGCTGTACCTTCTCGTACGCTTCCACGCATGACTCGGCTCCTGCGATTTGCGACGAGCGGGTGCAGTCCACGATTGAACGCGTGGCAGGCTCACTGGGCCTGAGCGCGAAGCGACTGCCGTCTGGGGCGGGGCACGACGCTCAGCACATGGCCACGATTGCTCCATCCGGGATGATCTTCGTGCCCTCGGTGGGGGGGATTAGCCACTCGCCGCGAGAGTTTACCAAACCGGGGGACGTCGCCAACGGAGCGAACGTGTTGTTGCAGACTGTGCTGGCGTTGGATGCGGCCCTTGCGAGTTAGCAAAGACGAGGCGGGCGCCTAACGACACGATCGGAGGCGGATCGATCATGCGGACATTCTTGCCCAGTGTAAGGGCACGCATCCCACAGCATTCATCACACATTCGGTCATAATTATCGAATCGGGGGATTTTTCTAAATGCTGCCTAAACAGATCGCGGCGAATGAAGAAGTGTGGCATGCGTTCGACTCTTGCGCCTTTCTCATTAAGGCCGGATAATGGCGCCCTTGTCCGGCGGCCGTTTTTCGTTCGACGTGCTCGGGCGATGAGGTCGAAATTGTGGCGGCGATTGCCGGCAGCTCCGCCGCACTACCCACTTGGAGGCAACAGCATGAGAATCACGAAGGTCCTCGCCTTGGGCGCGTTCGCTGCTTTTGTGGCGGCCTGCTCCGACTCACCAGTGACGCAACCCATCTCGCCGAATTCGGTTGAAGCGACCGCCAACGGTTCGTTCGACTTCGGGATGGCGAACTCTGGCAAGGTCAAGATTCATCCGACGGTCCAGGAAGCCGCGCTGCGTCAGAGCATTCAGGCGGGGCCGCCAATTCTGTACCATTCGTGCGCTATGTGCCGAGTTCTTCCTTCGCCTCAGGTCAATGCGATCTACTGGGGCACGTCGACGATCTACGCCGGTGGTCCGGCCCCGGGCACCAGCGGCCCAGGCACGTCTGACGGCTCGCTCGTCGGCACGTTCCTCCGCACGATCGGCGGGACGCCGTTCTGGAGCATCAACAACGAGTACACGGACCTTCTCGGTTCGCGCGTTGCCAACTCCCTGAAGTACACCCGCTTTGTCGCCAACAACTCGGCTCCGCCGGCTGCGCCGACGAATGCCCAGATCCAGGCGATGCTCGAAGGCCTCCTGGCCAGCGGCGCTCTGACGTTCAATCAGCAGACCATCTACTCCGTCTTCACGGCTTCGGGCGTGAACCTCGGCGGTGGCTTCGGCACGCAGTACTGCGCCTACCACGGCTACTTCCCGTGGACCGGCCACCCGGGCAAGTACATCATCTACTCGGCGCAGCCGTATGACGCGCAGTTCGTCGGCGCTTGCACGGCCGTCAACACCCCGGCCACGAACTCGCCGAACGGTGACTTCGCTGCTGATGCCACGATCAACGTTCTGTCGCACGAGCTGGAAGAAGCCTCCACGGACCCGGGCCTCAACGCCTGGTTCGACGGCCTCGGACAGGAAAATGCCGACAAGTGCGCATGGACCTTCACGCCGACCTTCGTGGCTCCGAACGGTTCCACCGCCAACGTCACGTTCTCGGGCAAGAACTACCTGATCCAGCGCAACTGGCGTATCGGTGCGGTTCCGCCGCCGGTGTCGCAGTTCGGCTGCTCGCTCAGCTAACTAAACAGAACCAGCCGCCATCTTCGGGTGGGCGGTCGCCAGACAAGTCCGATGGGCGGCGCATGACGGAGGAAACTCCACATGCGCCGCCCATCGGCTTTTCGCAGCGAAACGATGCGTGGACGTGCATCGGTCCAAAGTCCCGTGAGCGAGCCGTATGAGCAGGAATGCATGCCCTTGTCTCGGACGCTCATCGCGATCGGGTTCGGTTATATGTGTGGATGAGTTCGCTGAGCCGATCCGTCGGCTATAACAACCTGATCGACGCTGGGTCGATTAGGAGCAGAAAATGTTTTACAAGTGCAGCACCATGCACGTCGTTGTTATGCGGCACGCGACGGCAACTAGAACTTCGCGTTGCTTGTGAACCCGGAGTGGTGTTGGATTCGCCCACAGGCTTTCCGAAGGAGGAGAAATGGCGTACCATGATGGCATGGCGCCCCATCTATTTGACCACGACGACCTGACGGAGAGTGCGATGCACTCACGACGCGAGGAACTCGTCCTTGCGTTGTTGAAGTCCGCTGCCGTTGCTCGTCGCCCGGCCACGAAGATCGTAGAGTCGCACGGCTTGTCGCTCGCGCAGTACAACGTCCTGCGCATCCTGCGGTCCGCGGGTAAGGATGGCATGCCCACGTTGGCGATCCGCGAGCGCATGGTCGAGGAAGCTGCGGGGATCACGAGACTCATCAACAAGCTCGAGCGCGCGTCACTTGTTAGGCGCGATCGATCGACCTCGGATCGCCGATGTGTGCTGTGTTACATCACCGACCGCGGGCTGCACCTCCTCACGCAGTTGGACGACCCAATCGTCGAGGCGAACGAGGGAGCCATGCAGATCCTCAGCGATGCCGATGTCGATCAGCTCCAGCGGCTGCTCGACCTCATACACTCTCGGCGCAAGCGCGCCGTGGGCGAGACGAGAAAGGTCGGATAGCGGATCCAGCGCTTCACGCTTGAACCCGGTACACACGGACGGCCGCCACTTCTGGCGGCCGTTTGGTTTCTCAGAACTTTCAGGTGCATGCCGAGTGACTGACGTTCTCGGGCGCGCACACGCTATCGCGGCACTTCGAACGGAAAGCCGTTGCCGACCGCCAGTACCCACCGGCCAGGCAGCGCGTCGTTCTTCAGGCGACGAGCCAGATCGATTCGGAGCAATCCGTTGGTCGTTGGCACCCGTGGGGAGCCCAGCCGCAGGCCGGCGCCGACGTCCGTGCCGCTGCGGTTCGGCGAGCCGGTAAACCATGCCCCACCACGGTCAACGAACGCCGCGATGCCTAACGAGGCGATTCGCCAGCCGAAGAGGTCGCGCGTGGCCGTCCACTGATACTCCGCGGTGCCTTGGTACATGCGATCACCGGTAAACGCGTGCGCCGGAAAGGCGCGTGGGCCAGTGCTCAACCCCAGGTCGAACTCCATGCCGGGCGCTGGTCGATGCTGCAA
>JAXLXV010000084.1:0-1290 GCA_046327745.1 Gemmatimonadaceae bacterium
CCCTCAACCCGTATGGCTCGGATTACTTCACCGGCGCGGTGGACCGCGGCCAGACCCGGATGGTTCGGAAAGTCCGGGGCTCCCGCCGCGATCTCGTTTTCGACGCTGAGCGGGATCTCCTGCCACTGCTGGTCGAGCTCTTGTATGACCCCGCCGGTCATTCGAACGCGCGTTAGGCGACCCTTCTGAAACGTTACGCCAGTAATCTGGCCGTAGCGAACGGCGATGTACCGACAGCGGATGCAGGGCGGCGGGCGCCGGGGATCGAAAATCGCCTTGGGCGGGAGATCGACGAAGTCGGTCCACTTCGGTCCGACCACGCTGGTGTCGATTGGCGTGGCGAGATCCGCACAGGTCTCCTTCCGCTTGACGTCGATCGACCAGAGGCCACGTCCGTAGCTAGAGACTCGTACGCGCCCGGTTGGAGGGAAGTAAAATGACGAGAGGTTCGTAATCTGGCCGGATCCATCTACGGCCGCCCATGATGCGCCCTGATCAGGGCTCCGCAACACGCCGCCGTCACCAGTGCCCACGAGTACATGGCAACGATTGGTCGGATCCCAGTCGATCATGTGCAGGTTCGGGAACGCGCCGTCAACTACGAAGTAACGACCGCCGCCGGCGGTCACGAGCTGCGTGAGGGCGTTGTCTGTGCTCCAGAGAGTGCCGGCCGAGGTGGAGCGACGAACCGTCTTGCTCTCGATATCAGGAGCGATGATCTGGTTGGGCCTGAAGGGATTGACGCCGAACACCCAGTACCAGGCGAACATCGTCGGAAACACGCCTAGGCCTCCAGTGGCCGGGAGATCAACGTAGCGAATGGTAGGGCCACCGGAAGCATACAAGTTGGTGACGCGCACGAGTTCGACGCGGTCGGCTCCGGTGGTCGTCTGGCCCGGACGCCGAATGGGTTGCCAGATCGTGGGATCCGTCGGCGGTCCAACAATGATCGGGCGCCCGCGCAGTTCCTCCGGAATGTCAAACGCATCTGACCAGTTGGCGCCATCATCTTCCGTTCGCTTGAATCGGAACACCGTTGGTGTGACATCATTGTTGACGGTGGCCTGAATGTACCGGCTTGGTCCGATAAGAAACGGATTGCCATCGACGTCGTTCGCGTTGCTGTCTCCGTCAGGGGCATTCGGCCAACCCGTGAATGCAGCCAAGTGCGGATTGGTCGTGAAGTTCATGCAGGCGCCGCAGGTGACGCCAGTCAGGCGCGCGGTGTTGTGGTCCACGCTGGTTGGCGGAACACGCAGATAGAACCCCTCACAGCAGATCTGGTTCGGC
>JAXLXV010000085.1:0-1463 GCA_046327745.1 Gemmatimonadaceae bacterium
GCCACCATGCCGCCGCCGGTCGGGTGGACATTCCGGCCTTCGAGTGGACGTGCTGGATGTGGTGGCCCGCCGTCCGCGGTGAGATGAACAGCTCACCGCGATGGACTACTGGACGGGCGCTTGAGAGCCCGGGAACACCCATGTTCTTGTCCCTCGTCCGGGTATGGCGTATTTGCTATAAACAGCATCTCTCTTAGGGGGCTCGACCGAAGAATGGCCTACCGACTTGGCCCGCCTCGGTGGGAAATCGTCCAGGACGTCATCTACGAGGAGGAAGAACCGCCGCGGCCACGGAGATGGCCCCTTCTGTTGGCTGCAGTGCTACTGCTCTTCGGAGGTTCTGTGCTGTGGCTGGGTGCTCACGGCGGCGCGGGCCGTCTGGGCGTCTCCAGCATCAGCGTAACCCCGATCGGTGGGTACCCACTCTCCGCCGACGGGCCCTCGCTGCTCATACGGGCACGGGTTGAGGGAGGCCGTCGATGTCGACTCATCGCTCCGTCGGAGGTTGGAGGAGACCCCAAATTCGGTGGTTGGACGACCTGCGGCGACGGTTGGTTGGATTTCATCCAGGGTCCGCTTGCAGACCCGGATGGCGTGACTGCCGCGGTTACGTTCAAAGTGCAGGCGGAGGATGCGGGAGGTGGATTGGCGTCCACCAGTCAGCGGGTCCGCGTTGCCCGAAAGACCGTGGAGGCCACGATCGGGGCCACGCCGTCGGACCCGGGGCATGCCGATCAGGTGAACGCACCTCCAGCCGCACTCGTCCAGAATCTCTGGTCGTGCAGTGAAGGTCCCGATTGCCACTACGGGCCCATCAGCGGCCGCTACAAGATGTACGGGAACGACGCGGCCGCGGGGCTGGGCGACTGCACGTTTGCGGCGGCTGCGCACTGGGAGCAGATCGCTCTGCAGGTGGGTCCGCCGGATGAGGCCCTCATCGGCAATGAGTTTGCAAGAGCGGGGGGCAGCGACACCGGCGGTCTCCCGATGGAGACGCTCTTCGCCTACTGGTCCACGCATGGCATTGCGAAGTATCGGATCTCTGGCGCAACGGAGTATCCAGGGCTCGACAAAGCCTCCGTCGAGAATGCCGTCAGGATCTTCGGCGCACTCATCGCACGGCTGGACCTTCAGGCGAACGGCTACCTCGGCACCATTTCCATACCCGAGGCAAGCAGTCACGCCGTCGTGGTCGACGGGTTCACCCTCGAAGGGCCCCTCATCGTCACCTGGGGCCGGACGATGCAGATGACCTGGGCTCAGTGGGATGCCTACGCCAAGGGGATGTGGGTCGTGACCGCTGCCTAGACCCGATGGGCTCCACTCTGTCGCCGCCGCAGCGTCTGCCTTCGGATCCTCGGTCCGGTCCAACGAACCGAACAGTGTGATTCACGCGTCTCACGCCGCAGCCACACTCAGACGTGCCGCGTTTCGCACCGTTCGGTGCGGGCGGCTCACGCGGT
>JAXLXV010000086.1:0-1343 GCA_046327745.1 Gemmatimonadaceae bacterium
GGAGTTCACCCGCGGGCGACAGACGGCGAAGCCGGCTGACGCACGTCGGGTGCAACGACGGGTTAGGCCGCATGGATCGTTCGCCAACTCACTCGCCGTGGACCGCCAAGTAGGCCAAAGCAAAACACCACAGCCACGCAAGTACGGCAACCGGGACCAGCACGATGTGTAGCCGGCGGTCGCCCGGGTACCAGCGAAGGGCTGCAGCCATAAGCGCCAGGGGCAGCAACTGCATAAGCAAGAGCGCATTCACGCTGGCCTGTCGAAAACGATACTGCTCTGGCCAAGCGAACACCGCTACGGCAAAGACCGCCGCGATGGCCAAGCCGTACGAAGATGTGAAGAGGCGCAGCCAGAACGGTGCGTCGGCATTCGACTTCGCTAGGTAGACCGCGCCTACGAATAGGGCAAGTAAAGGCCCGCCGAAGAAGATGACTTGTCCGTACACCTGTGCGGCCTAACGTTGGAGTTCACCCGCGGGCGACAGGCGCCGAAGGCGGCTGGCGAACGTCGGGTGCAACGACGGGTTATGCGTAGCCGCAACGACGAAGGCACGATGGTCGACGGCAGCGAGCGTGACCCGAGGCGAATAGCCTGCGGCGGCCCGTGAACGGCGGCCGCGGAGGTGCAAAGCGCCATGCCCGACGCACGCCGCGGTCAGCGGCCGTGGCAGTAGCTCAGCGCAATGACCAGCGAGTGCCAGAGCGCGAGTTGGCGTGCTCGAGCCTAGCGCACGAGGGCAACCGCAAGCGCCGGCACAACCAGAATGCGAATGACTCAATGCATGCCTCGGAGCGGACGCATAACGTTGGAGTTCACCCGCGGGCGACAGACGCCGAAGGCGGCTGGCGGACGTCGGGTGCAACGACGGGTTAGCCGTCGTGGGCACAAGGTCAGGAGTTGGGTGTTGGCGCATGCTCAGGCCTTCGCATTGCCCGGATTCTCCAGATCTGGCTTGCGCTTCTTTCGTGAACTGTCGCTACCCCAGTCGCAGCAGTCGCAGGCGCAGTTGCTCAGGACATCACCCGCACAGTCGAAGCCCGAACCGTCGCAGGGAATGTCGCAGGGCGCGTCACAGGAACCACGTTGGCTCCAAAGGGAGCTCGGCCGTGGATGATGACTCCGATGGACAGCGCCACACTCCGCAAGGCGCCACCGCAGCACCGCGAGGCCACGCGCCAAACCAAACCGACGGATCGCCCGGAAGCCCAAAGTGGAGCAACTGCTCGCTCCAGTGTGCGTGCGGTACGCGCAGCAGTAGCCCTTGTGCGGCGAAACGTAGCGCTGATACGCGCCAATGCTGGCTAGGGCGATTCGACGTGCGACCATTGTGACGTAGACGG
>JAXLXV010000087.1:0-2857 GCA_046327745.1 Gemmatimonadaceae bacterium
GAAGACGTCGGCACGATCACCGTCTATCCCGCCCGCACGATCGTCACCATGAATGACGGGCAGCCCACCGCCGACGTGGTTGCCGTGGCTGATGGCCGCATCCTCTCGGTCGGGACCATGGAGTCCATCCAGCCGTGGTTGGACGTCTTTCCTCACGAGATCGACGACACCTTCGCGGACATGGTGCTGATGCCCGGTTTCATTGACCCCCATCTCCACCTGATCATCGGCGGCACATACATGTCCGCGCCGTACATCGGCCACTACCCGATGCCCAAGCCGGGCGGGGGTTACACCCAACCGGTCAAGGACAAGGCAGAAGCGATCGTCCGCATGCGCGCCGCCAGTGACGTCCTCTCCGATCCCGACGAAGAACTCTTTGTCTACGGGTGGGACGAGCCGTTCCAGGGTGAGTTGACCAGAGCCGACCTCGACCAGATCAGCGCCACGCGGCCGGTCGCAGTGATGGGTTATAGCTGGCATATGCTTTATGCCAACTCGGCCATGCTCGCGAAGCGAGGCGTCACCCGAGATACGGAGATCTACGGCGTGCGCAAAGACGCCGACGGCGAGCCGACCGGCGTCTTTCAGGAGACACTGGCGGGATCGATCATCGTGGGACCGATGGCGCCGGGGTGGTTCGCGCCGGAAAAGGCGGCGGCAGCGATCCGCTACTCGGCGGGGGTTGCGCAGGGCACCGGGGTCACCACCACCTCTGACATGGCCTTCGGGTTGGTCGATCTCGACACGGAAGACACGATCACTCGCGACCTCATCCAGGACCCAACGTTTCCGGTCCGCATTCAGGCCGTATACGATGGCGCCACGGCGATTCGAAATCACGGCGACGACCCAGCCGGTTTCACCGCCGCCTTGCGGGAGCGCAATGACGACCGGCTCTTTTACGATCACGTCAAGTTCTTCGTAGATGGCGGCTTCCTCGATATGGCCGGTCAAACCGGCTGGCCCGGTCCGATCGGGGGCCAGGAAATGCTGTGGAACACGCCGAACGGCGTCCCTCCGCAGGACATGTGGAAATCCATGCTCCCCTTCTGGAAGGCCGGCATCGACATCCACGTCCATGTCGTTTCCGACCTCGGGCTCGACGCCGTCATCGACACTCTGGCGCGGCTGCAGCTGGAACACCCGCGGTTCGATCACCGGTTCACGCTGGAGCACATGGGCATCGCCCATCCGCACCAATTGCGCCGGCTCGCATCACTCGGCGGCCTGATCAGCAATAACATCTACTACGTCTACTACCGCGCCGAGCGATACGCTAGGGTAGGCTATGGACCGGACCGCTCGTATCACATGAGTCCACTTGGAGACGTGGCTCGGGCCGGTATCCCATTCGCCGTCCACAGTGATATGACCATCGGTCCTTGCATTCCTCTGGAAGCTGTCTGGATCGCGGTCAACCGGGTAGGTCAGAACGGCACGGTCATCATGCCGGAACAGCGGGTCTCACTCGACCTTGCGCTCAAGGCCGTCACCATCAACGCGGCTTACATTCTCCGTCTCGATCACTTCACCGGTAGCATCGAAGTCGGAAAGTGGGCCGACTTCGCGGTGCTCAAAGAAAGTCCATTTGAGGTCGAACCGATGGCGATCAAGGACATCCCGGTCTGGGGAACCGTGGTCGGCGGCGTCAAATTCCCAGCGTCGGGCGCATGATGGCACGATGATCAAGATCGACCAGAACCGAATTCCGGTCACCGTTATCGGCGGCTACCTCGGAGCGGGCAAGACTACCCTGCTCAATAATTTGCTCCATCAGAATCAGGGTCGCCGCATCGCCGTCCTCGTCAACGACTTCGGCGCGGTCAATATCGATGTCAAGTTGATCGTCAGCCATGATGGCGACACGATCAGTCTCGCCAACGGTTGCGTGTGCTGTAGCCTGGCCAGCGGCTTCCACACCGTGATGGCATCGTTGCTCGAGCGCGATCCACCACTGGAGCAGGTCATCGTCGAGGCAAGTGGCGTCGCCATACCACACAAGATCGGCCAGTACGGCCACATGCACGGATTTCGCCTCGACGGCGTGATGGTTCTGATCGACGTCGAAACCATCCGCGCCCGCGCCCGCGACAGGTACGTCGGCAAGACGGTCATTCGCCAACTGCAGGGCGCCGATCTGCTGGTCCTCACCAAGACCGATCTGGTCACACCGGAGCAGACGGACGCGGTTCGTGACTGGCTACGGGCGCTCGTGCCTGATGCCCGCGTCGTCGCCGCCGATCAGGGTCGCCTGCCCCTGGCCATCACCCTCGATCTGGGCGCCGCCCCGGCGTCCGTCCCGGCCGAGAACTCGGCAGAGGATTTCGACCATCCGCATGACTATGACTCGGTAACCATTTGTGGCACTGGACCTGTTGCCGGAAATGTCTTCAGCACGTTGAGCTCCGCGCTGCCGGAGGGCGTGCTGCGGGGCAAGGGGATCGTCTGGCTCGCCGAAGAACCAGAACGGCGCGGCATTTTTCAGGTGGTAGGCACGCGATGGAGCCTCAAGTTGGGGGAGCCATGGGGAGATCAGCCGCCACGGACTGACGTGCTGTTCATCGGAATTCCCGGCAGCATCGATCGCGAATACCTGGAGCAGCTGTTCTACGCCCAGACGCCCACCACATCGGCCACGTCTGTTTCCTGACTGGCAAGAGACAAGAAGCGCGTGTCTCGCTGCGGCCAGCGGCTTACACCACACTGACGGGAACCGTCACCGCCGTGCCGCCGCCGAAGGTCAGCACCGGGTGACTCCAGGTGCTGATCAGGTCGCCCACGCTGATCCGGCCATCGCCATCGCGATCGACATGCACCCGCACCGAATAGCGCCTGCTCGGGTCGTAGTTGCCGA
>JAXLXV010000088.1:0-1490 GCA_046327745.1 Gemmatimonadaceae bacterium
TACGAGGTGCCACCGTCGAACGCGCCGCCGTTGATGAAGCGGGCGAAGAAGATGTTGTCCAGACCCTCGCGGGCATCCTCACCCGAGGTATAGCGACGGTAGAAGGTGTAGTTGGCCGCACCCAACCGTCCCGGAATCGGGTCCAGCTGCGCCTCGATGTGCACCATGGTCTCGCCCTGGGCGAAGTTCTCCGCCGAGTTGACGTAGAAGTAGTCGCCCAAGAGCACGTTCTGGAACGTGGCGGTGTTGATGAAGTAACCCGGGCTCGGCGGGAACTCCAGGCTGCAGGAGTTCACCGTGTCGATGGTGATGTAGCCACGAGCGATGTTGTCGCCGTGGTCCACGCCCGAGCACAGGCCGCCGAAGATGATCGGCGAAGCCTGACCGGTGTGCGCCGCGCGGATGTGATCCAGCAGCGTCGGCGGCAGGCTCGGCAGCGGCAGCTGGTTGTTGCAGCTGGCGAAGTTGATGTCCTGCGAGTAGAGGCCGTGGGGGCTGATGGTGTCGGTCGGGTCCTGGCCAGCCGATGCGGTGCGCGGCACCGTGCCGGTGGTGAACAGGTCGCGCAGGTTGAAGGTCTGCACGTCGAAACCCGTCAGGTAGACGTTGAAGTCGAGCGTCGGCACCGAGAGGTCGGTCCACAAGGTCACGTGGGCCAGGATCGCGGTCGCCGAGGAGTTGTTGATCGAGAACAAAGTGGTCACGCCGTCGGCGTTGTCGAGATCGACTTCGAAGTACGGCAGCAGCAGGGTGGCCGCCGGCACGTTGTCGATGGTCCCGATTTCCGCCCGCGCCACGCTCGCTCCCGCGAGCAGCAACAGGGCCAGGGCTAACACGCTGGTCTTTCGCATTCCTCGATATCTCCTTCAAGAAGGTAGGTGGCTCGCCAAGCTCGGACTCCCTCACGGCCTCGCCAGGGAGCCTGCTTTCGCCACCCGTTTTTGGAGCAACGACGCTACTCGGTATTCGAGTTGCGGCGGAAGGGTACAGCATTTGTCTCGCCGTGGGAATACCCCATGGACCTGCCATGGACCTGGATTCAGGAGGGGGTGCCGCAGGATTTCGGTGGGTCAGCGGACGATGGAGGGTGAAGCCGCGCCCGCGCTGGAGAACCGAGCCCTCCTGGTCCAGAGCGAACCAGGAGGGCTCGAGAGAGCCGACTAGCTGCCGATGTGCTGGTCGGAAGACGTGGCCGGGAAGGTCACGTTGCTCAGCGAGAAGCCGTCGTAGCCCACGCTGAACCGGCCGTTGGCGTCCATCACCACCGTCACCCAGTTCTGCATCAAGGGCTCGAACGGCACCTGGCTACCGGTCACCGTGCTGTTCAGGTTCATGAAGATCCAGCCGAAGCTGTAAGGCACCGGGAAGTCCGGGCCGCCCACCTGCACGCGGGTCGCTTCCCACGGGAACGGGGTCAGCGAGGTACCCGGAACCGGCGGCGAGAACGGGCTGGTCGGAGGCACCGACGGATGCTCCGCCTCGTCGAAGAT
>JAXLXV010000009.1:0-429967 GCA_046327745.1 Gemmatimonadaceae bacterium
TGAGGGAAAGGACAGGGCGTCGTTCTTGATCCAGCAGCGCGCGACGCCAAGAACGCGCGCCAGTCGCGGCGCATCAATCAGTGGCGTCCAGCCGATATCGGTGGAAACGACGGGATCGCCAGCGAATGGCAGCCACTCGCGGTACCGCCACAGGGTACGCGGCCTGTTCGCGATTTCGTCACGGGTGGGCAGGGCACGCCCCGGATCGTACACGGGTTCGAGGGGACCCAGGCAAGCAGGGCAGATGTGGGTTGGGGCGGCGTCATGCGGCTGGCCGCAGGCCGCGCATACCAAGGGCAGCGGACGAAGAGCCGCGGGGGCAGAAAGGACGGTCGTCATACGCCCTCCGCCGATTGGACCGATGCGCCTAACGATGATCCACGCTCGCGAGCGGTGGGTGCTGCGAGGGTTGCCGGCGAGCGTGCGCCGAGCGGAGAGGAATAGCTGAGCCGAGCAGTCATTGCGCTGATCTCCCCCATCCGTCAGCCGGCGACCGTGTCGCAGACAACAAAAAATCCCGACGGCAGAGCCCCGGGACGGATGGCTGTTTAGCGATTGTTTATCGTGGCCGCAAGTTGCCGTAAATCGCCACGTGATCCGATTGTGTGTTCGATACTACGCGCCAAGCCTCGGGAGCGCAAGTGGGGCACTGCTCACGTCACACGCGTCGTTTTCTTTCGCAAGAAGTCCATGAGGATGTACTGACCAAGCGTCATGGTGTTGGTGAAGTATGCCTTGCCGCGCGACAGCGCCGACACGCGTTTCACGAACTCAACCAGCGCGCGATCGTGGGCCAACATGAAGGTGTTGATCACGATGCCCGATCGTCGGCAGAGCGCGACCTCGCGGAGCGTTGCTGCGATGACGTCCCCGTCTAATCCCATCGCATTCTTGTAGATCTGGCCGTTGGGCATGGTGAGGGCGCTTGGCTTCCCGTCCGTAATCATCACGATCTGTCGCATGTCCTTCTTCTGGGCGAGCAGCAGGCGTCGCGCCAAGCGGAGGCCTTCGGCCGTGTTGGTGTGGTACGGCCCCACTTGGGCACCGGCGAGGGTTGCGATCGGAATTTCCTCGGCGGAGTCGTGGAACAGCACGACCTTGATCGTGTCACCCGGAAACTGCGTGCGGATGAGGTGCGTGAGTGCCAGGGCCACCTTCTTAGCGGGCGTGAAACGATCCTCTCCGTAGAGGATCATGGAATGCGAGCAATCGAGCATCAACACGGTGGCACATGACGAGCGGTACTCCGCTTGGCGCACCATGAGGTCGTCATAGTCCAGGTCGAGGGGCAGCTCGAGCGACCCCCGGGCCAAGGCATGCTTGAGCGTTTCGTTGACGTCGAGGTTCAAGACATCGCCGAACTCGTAGGGTTTGCTCCAGCCATCGGCCTCGATCCCGGTGGCCAGGTGCGGCGTGTCGTGGCTGCCGACACTCGACTTGCCTAACGATCCGAGGATATGGCGGAGGGAGCGATACCCCAGGAAGTCGATGCCCTTGTCCGTGAGGCGAAACTCGACGTCACGCGCGGCGGCGCGCGCCATGCCGCCGGGCCCTTCCACACCGCGGTGGGTGTCCGGCACCTGAGGGGGGGCCTCCATCGAGAGGTACCCAGCGTCCGCTAGGCGCTGCACGAGGGCATCGAGCAAGGCCGACAGTTTGGCCTGCGCTTCTTCGTCGTCCCCACCACGCAGCGCGTCCAGCATCTCCGGCGTGAACTGGCCGCTTTCGATCAGCGCGTCGAGAATGGCTTGCTTCAGGGCGTCCAAGGACTTGTCCGCGTCCTCACCAGTTTCGCCCCACCATGGGTGTGACTGTGGGCCACCGGCGAAACCTGATTGGAGCAGGAAGTCGGCGAGCTGTTCGAGCAACGACTCCAGGTCGACAGCGTCCGCGGCTTCGGGACTGAACTTCGTGTAGGTATGAGACCGCACTCGAACTCCTCTCGACGGGCGCGTCCTGCACGCGCTCCTTGAGACATAGGAGACGCACCCTGACGGCGCAACCGCACGGAGGGCGGTCGCCATATATTTTTCGGGCCGTGAGTGCTCCTCCTGCCTCGCTGAATCCGTTTCGCGTGCTGATCACGCACCGAAATTTCCGACAATTCTGGTTCGGCCAGACGCTGTCGTTGATCGGCACGTGGATGCAGTCGATGGGCCAGGGCTGGCTGGCGCTTCAACTGTCGAATAGCGCGTTCGTGGTTGGTCTGGTGGCGGCGGCGGGTTCGCTGCCGATCCTGCTGTTCTCGCTCTATGCCGGCGTGATGGTGGACCGTGGCGACAAGCTGCGGTTGGTGAAGGTGGCGCAGACGCTCCTGCTGATCGAGGCCGCGCTACTCTGGTGGTTCACGTGGTCTGGCCACATCACCATCCCGATCCTGTTGATCCTCGCGCTGTTTGGTGGGTTGGTGGGAAGCGTCGAGATACCGGCGCGGCAGTCCTTGATGATTGAGCTGGTGGGCCGTGATGACCTTCGCGATGCGATCGCGCTTAATTCGAGTGGGTTTAACCTGGCGAGGATTATCGGTCCGTCCATCGGTGCCTTGATCGTGGCGCGTTTCGGCTTGGCGTGGTGTTTTGGGGTGAATGCCTTGAGCTACCTCACGGTACTGATCGGTCTGGCGACGATCGTCTTGCCGCCTTTTGCCGCACCACCCGTGACCATGTCGCCGTGGGCGGGTATCCGCGAGGGCGTGGCGTATGTCGCGTCTGACGTGCGGGTGCGCACGCTGGTGCACGTCGTCACCGTGTTCTCAGTGTTGGGAATTCCGTACTTGGCTCTCATGCCCGTCTTGGCGCGCGACCAGCTGGGGCTGGGCGCGAGTGGTTACGGCTTGTTGCTGTCCGCGGTGGGTGTGGGCGGGCTGGCCGGCGCGTTGAGTCTGGCGGCGGTCGGGCCGAGGGTTGGGCGCGGGCGGCTGCTCACCGTTTCGTCGCTGGGGTACGCGCTGTGCCTGTTGGTGCTGTCCCTGGTCCGCCGGCCGGCGCTGGCAGTGCCAGTGTTGTTGCTGACAGGGTTCCTGATGATCGTCAACAACGCGTTGGCGAATGGCCTGCTGCAGACGTTGGTGCCTGATGAGTTCCGCGGGCGCTTGATGTCGATCTATTCACTGATCGTCGTCGGCTTGCCGCAGGTGATCGGGGCCTTTGGGGCGGGGTTGGTCGCCCGGGTGATCGGTGTCGACTGGGCCATCGGCGGAGCGGCGGTGACCATGTTGGTGTACGGCGCGTGGGCCTTTCGGCGGCACCCCGACGTTCGTCGTCTCTAGCGGCCGCCCTACCAGCCCCGGTGCCTGGCCGCGTGAACGATGGCTTCGATGGCGCCAGGAATTCCTAACGATGCCGTATTCAGGCATACGTCGTAGTGCGTGGCGTCCCGCAGCTCCCGGTGCCAGTTCCGCCGGACGAACTGCTCGCGCTGGCGGTTGACCTCGTGCACCCGCTCCCGCGCTGCTGGAGCCGAGAGGTGCTCGCGGGCGGCGATTCGAGCGACCAGCGCGTCATGTGGGGCGTAGCAGAACGCGTGAAGGGCATCGGCGCGATCGGCCAGGCACGACTGCGCACCGCGTCCAACGACCACCAAGGGGCCGCGTGCCACGGCCTCATCGATCACCGCCTTGGTCACTTCGAGCAACCGGCTTTCCGTGGGCGGAAGGCTGGCGTGCAGCGGTGCCGAAACGACTTCGCTGCTTCCGAACGCGAGCGTATCGGCGATGCGCTCAGCTAAGGTCGGTGTCCGCTCCTCAATCGCCTGCACGTGCGCCGGCGTCGCGTGCAGGGACGCCGCCACGCGATCCACCATGCCATTATCGAGGAGCGTCCATCCGAGTGCGGTTGCCACGCCAGCCGCAACCTCCGAGCCGCCCGAGCCGAAGAGTCGGGAGATGGTGATGACGGGCATGACCGCTAGGCGGAAAGGCCGCCGCCGAAGAGATCTTGACCAGGTCGTCGGCGTCCCTCATGCGGCGGACGCGTATACTGACCCGCGTCGGTGCGTGAAATCTTCCGTCGTGCCACCAGTGACTCCAGGACCAGCTCGCAGGCTGCGGCTCCGACGGGGGCGTCCCCGGACACGGCCAATCCCACGTGATGCACGAGGTCCACCAGACCAGGCACGGTGCTAAAGGCCCGGTAGATGGTCGCGGCGTCCACTTCGTCCGTCACCTGCAACGCCGCACCGGTGTCGAACCACATGACCACATCGTCCGTGTTGGAGCCGCCGGCCCGGGCCTTGAACGTCGCATCCGCCGCGCGTCGAATAAGCTCACGGGCGATCGTGGCGGCTCCCACGAGTTCGCCCTCGTACTCCAGCTCAATCTTTCCCGTAATGGCCGGCAGTGCGGTGTACAAGTCCGAAAGTCGCGGGACCACCTCTGCCTCGCCTAACCGGATGGCGCGTCGCTCAGCGTTCGAGATGACATTCTCCAGCAGAGAGATCGGCATACGTTGCGATACGCCCGAACGGCGATCGACGCGCTTGTCGATACGGGCTTCGAATGCCACACGTTCAACCACCTCAGACAGGAAATCAGGGATGCGCATCGGCAGCGCGCCTCGCGCGCTCCACGCCTCCTGTGCGGTGATGGCCATCCCGAGTTCAACCGATTCGGGATAGTGGGTCACGACCTCGGACCCGATGCGATCCTTGAGTGGGGTGATGATCTTGCCGCGAGCGGTGTAATCCTCGGGATTCGCGGTGAAGCAGAGCATCACGTCCAGAGGCAGGCGAATCGGATAGCCTTTGATCTGAACGTCGCCTTCTTGCATGATGTTGAAGAGACCGACCTGCACTTTTCCGGCAAGGTCGGGAAGCTCGTTCAAGGCGAAGATGCCGCGGTTAGCGCGCGGCAGCATTCCGTAGTGCATCGTCAGCTCATCCGAGAGCACATGCCCACCGCGGGCGGCACGGATGGGATCCACGTCGCCAATGATATCGGCAATGGTGACATCGGGCGTGGCCAACTTCTCAACGTAGCGATTGTCGCGTTCCACCCAGGCGATCGGCGTCTCGTCGGCGAATTCCGCAATACGTTGGCGAGCGAACTTTGAGATCGGGGCATAGGGGTTGTCATTGACCTCACTCCCTTCGACCACAGGAATGGCGTCGTCGAGCAAGGCCGTCAGCGCGCGTAACAGCCGCGATTTCGCTTGCCCGCGAAGGCCGAGCAGAATGAAGTGATGCCGAGAGAGCAAGGCGTTCACGATTTGCGGCATGACGGTGTCTTCGTACCCCAGCACCCCGGGGAACAGCGTTTCGCCGCTCCGAAGTCTGGAGAGAAGATTGTCGCGCACCTCGTTTCGGACGGAGCGCATCACACGTTGCGGGCTGCCGAGTGGTGAGCGGCGCAGTTCGCCCAACGTGCGGGGAAGACTAGTCACAGGCAGAGATTCCCTTCGTTAGGTCAGGAGAAGTGCGGCGGAGACGCCGCCTGATTCTTCACCATACGCGACGGACCGACCTGCGACTACCGTCGTCCAGCGAGGCCGGGCAGTGCGGTCTTTGGCCGGCGACGCGCCGAACGTGCCCTTCCGGTGATCGGCGCGGCCCGTGCTGACACCTGTGGGGGATGCCTCGGGCGTGGCACAAGGATCGGCACGCCATTCTCGCCCGTCGCCGGCACAGAATGCGCTTGATCGGGCGAAGGGGGACCTTAAGTCGTTGCCAGTTGGCCGTCTAACGCCCCGCGTGCAAGCTCGCCGTTGTCACGGAGCCGCCAACGCTTTGGCGTGGAGCGAGCTTCGAGCGAGTCTCTTGGGGGTGAAAGACGTTGGTATTCTTGAACTTGGGACACCGGATAACCCTTGACATCGAGGCCGGTAATCATAGATTTTGCGCGCGAATATTGAATGGTGCCGTCCCCATTCGGTGGCGGCCCGGCTCGCATGCGTCTGGAGGATAGAACGCCGAGGCGTCGTGACGCCGCTATCGTTCGGCGTTGGTTGTTTTGGTCACTGTCGTTAGGCGTAGCCGTCGTATCGCATGACTCCCATTGCGGCGACACCCGTTGCTAGAAGAGTCGTACCCCCTTCTCGAACTCCCTCAGGAGACTACCACATGAAGCGCCTTGCCCTCGTCGCCGCCGTTTTCGCCATCGCCGCCTGCGCCAAGAAGGAAGCGGCTCCGGCTGCTGATAGCGCCGCCGCTCCCGCCATGGCTCCCGCTCCTGCTCCGGCCGCGGCCGACAGCGGCGCTGCGAAGATGGATTCCACCATGAAGATGGATTCCGGCGCCAAGAAGATGTAATTGCTTCCTTCGGAAGCGAACGGGGCGCGGCCTTTCAGGTCGCGCCCCGCTTTTTTTGTCTTCACAGGCGGGTTCGGCCATTCACACCGAGCCGCCTTCAGCGTCTCGCAAATCACCGGCGAAACGGGGCCGTCTACGCACGAGGTGTGGTCAGCTGAACGGGAGGTCGACAACCTCGGCAGCGTTTGATCCGTCGGCAGACAAGAGCACGCGATCACCAGGATTGACCTCTCGTCGCAGCATGGCTAATGCGATGAATCCGTGACGCGGAGACTTGGCGGAGCTGCGCAGGTCCCCCACCACGGAACCCTGTGCGGAGAGGACATCGCTGCCGCGGCGGGGGAACTCTCCGGCCGTCAGCCGAAGGCCGCGCAAGTGTCGGTTGACGTGCCCGCGGAAGTGAACGCGGGCGACCGTTTCTTGCCCCGTGTAACATCCCTTCGTGTACGAGATGGCGTGGAGCGCGTCCATGTTCGCTTCCTGGGCGAGCGAATTGTCATCCATATCGAGACCCCACTCGGGGCGACCGGCCTCGATGCGCAGGATATCTGCAACCATCGCACCGCCAGGTTGAACACCGGCGGCTTGCAGGCGTTCGCGCAACCAATCGCTCCGGTCGGTTGGCACCCAGATATCGAACCCGGGCAGGGACGTGTCGGAGACACGCGCCACCAGGCCCGCGCGATCCTCATCGCCGATCGGCCGATGTCCGTACTCCGCGAGCTCCGCCAGCTCCACGTCCCGAAGGCCAAGCGCACGGCTGACGAGTGCCACGGCATCGCCGCCATACACGCTTGTGGTTCGATACCCTTCCGTAAGATCCTCGTACTTGGCAAGCCGGGGATTGATGTACTTCCGCACCGTCAGCCACCACCCCGGCCAAGCCAACGGGCTGGCATCGAGCCACAGTTCACTTCCGCGCGCATAGGTACGAAGGTCGGCGACGATCTTTCCTTTCGCTGTCAGGGCGACGGCGTAGGCGCCTTGTCCCGGCGCCAGACCCACGATGTCGTTGGTGACCAGCCCGGTCAGAACCTCACGGGCGCGGTCGCCAGCCAAGCGCATGCGCCCCCGCGCGTTGCGGCTGACCGAAATCGCTCGTTCACACGCGGCCTGATATTCCTCGTTGACGTTCGAGGTCGTGAGCGGCAAGCCGTAGGGGTTCGTCGGGTCGACCACGGATTGCAGCACCGGCTGACTCACGGGATTCGTTCCTGGCTCCCGATGACAAGGGCCTCCAATGATTCCGCCGTCATGCCACGGAGATCGGGGACGAATGCATCCGCCTCCATGGCGACGTGGGCTGGGAGCGGGCCAACGGCCACGCAGCGCAGTCCGGCAGTGCGCGCCGAACGAATGCCCTGCCACGAATCTTCGATTGCAACCGTGAGCGCGCGTGCGCGCGGCGGTCGATGCTTGGCGAGCCTGGCGATCGCCGTCTGATACGGCGCAGCAGATGGCTTTGGCGGGAAAGCATCCTCAGCCGCGATGACACAGGTAAAGGCATGCTCCAAACGGGCGAGCGAAAGCACTGGCGCAATCTCCTGACGGCTCGAACGAGAGACGATCCCCAGTCGGGCGACCGGCAACAACCGGTCAACCAGATCACGGACTCCCTCGACGAGTGTCACACCCTTGCCGACGTAGGCCCGAAACGCGCGCTCGGCGCGTGCGGTGATGAGGGCGACCAA
This sequence comes from Gemmatimonadaceae bacterium, assembly GCA_046327745.1. Lineage (GTDB taxonomy): Bacteria > Gemmatimonadota > Gemmatimonadetes > Gemmatimonadales > Gemmatimonadaceae > JABAQJ01. The sequence goes on from JAXLXV010000009.1 coordinate 7,935, forward strand.
CGTGTCGTCGAAGACGACGCCGCGCGCCACGAGCATGGCCGTGGCTGCCTCGTCGAATGCGTAGCCGGCGCAATGCTCGTGATACTCGTCAGCCGAAACATGAATCCCTTCCGCGACGAGCGCCGCGCCCAACGCGTCGCGTCGGGCGTCAGACGTGTCAACGAGCACGCCGTCGAACTCGAACAGCACGGTATCCAGCATACTCGAAGAACTAACGAGGTACGCCCTGCCGCGCTACGCCTCGCGCCGATCTGTTCTCGCTCCACGGCGCGCGGCGTACGATGCGTCCAGTAAATCCACTGGATGTCGCGCTACCGCTGACCGTTCTTGCCGTTGGAGTCCGGCGCCGATCTGCATCAGACAGCCCGGGTTGCCGGTCGCCACGACATGAGCGCCTGTCGCCTGGATGTTGGCCAGTTTGCGCTCCAACACGGCGTTGGACACGTCCGGTTGGACAAGGTTGTAGATGCCTGCGCTGCCGCAACAGGTCTCTTCCTCGACGAGCGGAACAATCGTTAGGTTCGGAATCGCTCGCAGCACCGCGACGGGCGCGGCCACCACGCGCTGCGCGTGTAGCAAATGGCAAGGCGGATCGTAGGTCACGACGCCCACATCAATCGGCCCTCCGGTAACTGGCCCCGCCGCCGCCAGCAGCTCCGACACGTCCCGCACACGAGCGGCAAAGTCGCGTGCCCGCTCTTTCCAGGCCGGATCATCGTGCAGCAGGTGGCCATACTCCTTCATGGCGGCGCCACAGCCGCTGGCATTTACGGCGACGAATTCCACCCCGGCGCGCTCGAATGCGGCGATGTTGGCACGCGCTAGCTTCCGTGCAGTGTCGGCGTCTCCAGCATGCGCGTGCAAGGCGCCGCAGCAGAGCTGTCCGGGAACCGGTCGCACATCATAGCCATTGACGGTCAGCACACGACTCGTCGCGCGATTCGTCTCCGCGAACAACCCCTTCATCACGCATCCCTCCAGCACGCCCGTGACGCCGCGGCTCCCGTCGCCGGATGCTACGTAGTCCCGATTCACGGTGGTGGAGGTCGACGCCAGCATTGCAGAGGCAAAGCCGAGACGGCCCGGAATCTTTGATAGTGCGGTCGCGAGCCCCGTCAGGCGCAGCATGCGAGCACCGGCGAGCACGAAGGCGAGCACGCGCGGTCGAGCAAACACCGCCAGCATCGCTCGAGCGACTACTGGCAAGGGTTTGTGCTGCACCATGGTTTCGCGCACGGCTTCCAGGAGCTGGCCATACGGCACGCCGCTCGGACAGGCACTTTCGCACCCTCGGCAACCCAAACAACGGTCCAAGTGCGTGCGCACCGACGGATCTTCGATCGGCAGTTCGCCTTCGAGTACGCCCCGCATCAACAGGAGTCGCCCTCGGGGCGAATCGTTCTCGTCTTCCAGGACGAGATAGGTGGGGCACGCCTGCAGACAAAACCCACAATGGACGCACCGATCCAGCCCAGCGGCGGATTTCCCAAGGGGAGAGGCCTGAATCCTCGAATCGTTAGGCGTCCTCATGACGTGGCGGTTCCGACGGAACCGAGCATGCCTCGATTCAGGATGCAGTTGGGGTCGAACGCCTGTCGAACGCGTTCCATCAGCGCGTTCGTCGGCCACGGGAGGGTCGGCCAGAGGCGAGCCGGTAATCGCTCCGGTACCACATTCCCTCCCGCACGCGCGGTCATGATCGCGGTATCAAGGGAGTCTTCGGCGCCCAGCGGAACCACCACGCGCATCGAGCCTCGTGTGACTTGGGCGCTGAGCGCGGCGCCGTCTGTGCCGAGTGCCTCCTGCACAGCCGACCAGACCTCCGACAGCTCCGACGGCCGTATGGACGTTCGGAAAGCGTAAGCGTCACGGGGGTCGGATTCAGTGAGTCGTCGCCAGACGTCCCCGGGCGCGTCGTCGAGCGGTGCCAAGCGATGCAGGATGTCACGCTGTGCCGCAACACTGGCCGGATTTCCTGCGAGCCGTATGAGCACGGTCGGTGCGCCGGCGAGTCCGACCGCTCGGGCCAGCGGGCCGTTCAGCAGCTGCACGGCTAGCGGCGCAGCAGCCGCCTCGCGATAGGCGCGTAAACGGTCGGCGAGCGCTGTTCGACCGGTGGGGACTGAGGCCTGAACCGTCAGGTCAACCGTGGGGATTGCCCGAATGCGCACCGTCACTTCGGCGAGAATGCCCAACGTTCCCCAGGCACCGATGGACAACCGCACCAAGTCGAATCCCGCCACATTCTTGACGACCCGTCCGCCACCCTGGATCACCTCGCCTTCGCCATTCACAAAGGTCACGCCGAGGGCGACATCGCGCGGAGTTCCGAACGAAGCAGCGAGCGGGCCACTACTCGCCGTTGCCAACGTGGCGCCCAGCGTACCCGAACGCGGTCCGGCAGGATCGAGAGTGAGCCACTGGCCGTGGGGCTGCGTCACGGCGTCAAGTTCTTCGAGCGAGGTGCCGGCCAGCGCGGTGAGTGTCAGGTCGCCCGGAGTGTACTCCACCACGCCTTTCAGCTGCGACACATCGAGCGCCTGGCTTTCATCAACCGGACGTCCCGCGCCAAGCCAGTGTCCCGCACCGACAATTCGAAGGGGAGTCTGCGCTGCGTTGGCATCTGCGACCGCGGCGGCGAGTGCTCGGACTGATGTGATCGTCGGTGATGGTTTCATCGCCGCACGCCCGGTGCTCCCTGCCATTCTCGGCAGGATCGAAGTGGGACCACCTTCCCGGGATTGGCGAGGCGCGCCGGATCGAAGACGTCGCGCAGCCGGCACATGGCATTTAACGACGAAGCACCGAAGATGAGTGACATGTAGTCCAGCTTATCCAGTCCGACGCCGTGCTCGCCGGTCACCGTCCCGCCAGCAGCAACGCAGGCGCGCATGATGTCGCTCATGGCGCTGTGGACGCGGGTGCTTTCATCCGCGTCATGCGCATTGTAGGGGATGTTGGGATGCAGATTCCCATCGCCGGCGTGAAACACATTGCATACCGTGATGCGATGGCGCTCCGCGATCTCGGAGATTTCGCTCAGGATTGCGGGAAGTCTGGTTCGCGGAACCACTGCATCTTGCACGACTAAATGCGATGACACGCGCCCCATGGCACCGAACGCCTTCTTACGACCCTGCCACAAGCGCGCGCGTTCGCTCGCTTCGGCTGCCACTCGTACGGTGCGGGCCCCTGCGTCGCGACAGAGCCCGCTAATTAGATCGGCATCGGCATCCAAGCCAGCGAGCAGGCCATCGATTTCGATCAGTAGTACGGCCGCAGCGTCAACGGGGTAGCCTGCTGCGTACACTGAAGATTCCACGGCGTGGATAGTGCCAGCGTCCATCATTTCCAGTGCCGCGGGAACGATTCCGCTCGCGATAATTGCCGAAACAGCCCGTGCAGCTGATTCGATCGACATGAAGTCAGCGAGCATGGTACGCACCGCCTGCGGATTCCTCGTCAGGCGCACCGTAACATCCAAGGCAATCCCAAAGCAGCCCTCGGATCCGACGAATGCACCGAGAAGGTCGTAGCCCTCGGACTCGCCCATGGCGCTTCCCAGCGTGGTCACGTTCCCGTCCGGGAGAAGCACCGTGGCTTCGAGCACGTGGTTGAGAGTGACACCGTACTTGAGGCAGTGAGGCCCGCCCGCATTCTCCGCCACATTACCACCGATCGTGCAAGCCGCCTGACTGGACGGATCCGGCGCATAGTGCAGCCCAAACTGGCCCGTCGCGCGCGTCAGATGGGCATTCACCACCCCCGGTTCGACCGTGGCCGTGCGATTCGCTGCGTCGATTGAAAGGATGCGGTTTAGACGATTCAGCCCCAGCAGCGCGACTCCATCGGCAAGTGCGCCACCAGACAGTCCCGTGCCTGCTCCGCGCGGGACAAACGGCACGTTGTCAGCGGCGAGGGCCTTCACCACGGCGATGGCTTCATCGCGCGTCCCGGGAAAGACGCCGACCGCAGGGTGTTTTCGATATCCAGGAAGACCGTCGGCCGTGTAGACAAAAAGCTCGCCCGTGCTCGCGAGCACATGCCGCTCACCGACGATCTCCCTAAGTCGGACGAGGAGACTCTCAGGAAGGCTCATACACTACGAGGCGTGAGGACCGTGGCCATTCGACTTTGCCCGATGATGTGCGAGCGCCCGCTCCTCAACTGAGCTGGTCAACCGCTCCAACAACTCTCGGAGCTGTCGGAGTCTTCCGAGTGGAGACACGTTCTCAAGGATGCTCTGTCGAACCGTAAGCTCCAGATCGATGGATTGCGCAACGGCGAAGGACAGCATGCGAGGGTCATCGGGCAATGGCAGCTCGGAGTCGGCCTCGTCTGCGATGGACCGCGCTGCCGTGGCAACACGTCGAACAATCGTTCGTAGCGCGTCGGCGGCCACGTTTAAGGCGTCGTCCGGCTCGTCGCGGTCGGTTACTGGACTCACAAGCGCCATGAGATACGGCGCCGTGGACGGTGCAATCTTCTCAAGCGCGAATCGCCATGTTCCTCGCACGACGATGTTCGACCTGCCGTCAGGAAGCGTGGTGCTACTTTCGAGGTGGGCGATGCAGCCAACCGTTCCCGGGGGGATGTCGCGTTCCTCGCGCGCACCGTCATGCCGCACAATGCCAAACTGTCGACGGCCGCCGCTGACGTCGACAAGCATCTGGCGGTAACGCGGTTCGAAGATGTGTAGTGGCAAACGCGCCTCTGGAAAGAGCACCAGCGGCAGCGGGAACAACGGGATGGCGCGCGTGGCGGGATCGTTCACGCTACAAGCATACCAGCCGGGCAGGGACCTGCACTAGCACTTCCTCGGCTGAACTCCGCGCCGTACTTGTGCGCATGGGCAGGGGTTTGGCCTTGGTAGACCGACATCTCACAATTCGCTCTGACATTCAGGGCGATCCGCGTCATGCGCTGGTGAGTGAGTGCGCCGCGGTGCGTCGCGGGTACGAGCGCGGAACGGTGCCGTGCGTACGTCGGCATCGGCACGTCGCGCGATCACGTTCATCCGGCCCGTTAGGCAGCGTGAGGGGCCGGCTCCGCCGCCACTATCCCGACCGAGCTTCGGGAAGGTCGTCTTTGCGATCAGAGATTCGCTGAACGGTCTCCAAAAGGGAGCTCAGCTCAAACGGCTTCTCCAACACTAGACAATGCGTGGTTTCGATGAATCCAGCCACTTCCTCCGAGACGAGGTCCCCCGTCGAGAAGATGAGTCTGGACAGGAGTCGAGGGCGCTCCGCCGCAATGCGATCGTGCAAGTCGATGCCACTGAGTCCGGGCATTCGAAGATCGCAGATGATCAACCTGTACCGATCATCCTCGCCGGATTCGAGGAGCTTAACCAATGCCTCTTCTCCACTCGCCGCCTCGTCGACCGTCCAGCCGAGTCTACTGAAGAAACGGCGGAGCGCCATGCGAATGGTTGACTCGTCATCAATCACCAAGACTTGCGGTGCAGGTCTGGTGGGGTCGCTCACGATCCGAAACGTTCTTGAGTGTTCACTTTGATCCATCGATTTTCAGGAATCCGCCCATTCTAAACAATACTGTTGGTGCCGGATATATACGTCAGCTCGCTTGTTTGCGCATTAGAAAGATCAAAGCGCATTTAGTGAACAGGTGCACATCCTCTTGGAGCGTTGAGAGCGGATCGCGGGGCGGCCACGCGACGCGTTTCTCAGGCTTGGGATCGCATCGCACATGGTGATGCGCCTGACGGCATGGTACAGTCGGCGATTCCACGACCGGCCGGTGTGATCTGCCGGAACAAACAGAGGCCGGGAATTCCCCGACCTCTCCGTTCACATTGTTTGTCGCGCGACTGGTTAGGCTGTTGTCCAGAAGGAAGCGAGGGCGCGACCGTCGGGCGACTCACGAAGCTTCTCAAAGGCCCGTTCGCGGATCTGTCGAATGCGCTCACGCGTGACGCCCATCAGGGCTCCGATGCGCTCGAGGGTCATGGCTTCCGACCCTTCCTCCAGCCCGTAGTAGAGGTAGAGGATCTTACGCTCACGTGGCGTGAGATACTTCCGAAAGACGCGATCAATGAACTCGCGCATAAGCTTGAAATCGGTGGTCTCCTCGATTTCCGCTCCGTCGCCGCCCGAGAACCGTTCGCCTAACGTGGAGGCCTCGCGGTCACTGCGATCGATCGGTGCATCCAACGACACCTCGGTGGACGTCATCTGGCGCGCCGTGCGCACGCTCTCGACGGGTTCCTCCAGAAGCCGCGAAATCTCGTCGTCAGTCGGATCCCGCTTCAACACCTGGGACAGGATCGTTTCGGCGCGCGCCAGTCGGATGAGCTGCGAATTCTGGTTCAGCGGAATGCGCACCGACCGTGTCTGCTCAGCCAACGCCTTCAAGACGGCTTGACGCACCCACCAAACGGCGTAGGAAATGAATTTCACGCCCTGATCGGGATCGAACTTTCGAACGGCCTTGAGCAAACCCTCGTTCCCAATGGCCACTAGCTCGGAGAGGTCCAGCCCATGCCCCTGATACTTCTTCACGTAGGAGATGACGAAACGAAGGTTGGCCGTCACTAATCTCTCGGCGGCGCGTTCATCACCCTTCTGCGCCCGACGGGCCAGCCGTCGCTCTTCCTCAGGATCCGTGATCAGAGGGAGCTTTTGTATGTCGTGCAGATACTGATCGAAAGCGGTGGATGGGGAGGAACGCGCGAATCCCTTGGTCCTGCTCTCGGTCACTTGCTGCATACACGCCCCTTGGGAGACGAGGGTGAAAATCGAGCGGCGCTCGAGTGTCCTGCAGTTGGGGCGCGCAGCATAAAATCGGTATACAAAACCGTCAACAGCCATTTTCCGTGCCATGCAGGCGCGAAAGGGCGCCCGAATGGCATTTCTCGACAGGACAACGACTTGGGGAACAGTTCAGGTATGCCGAGTATCCGAATCGGGATTCCCAACGCCTACTTCCAGACCCGAACGTTTCCCGTTAGGTGCCTTTTTTCGCGCGCGCCAAGCAAGGAATACAAGGGCCACGACCGTGCCGCCAACCACAAAGGTCGCCGGTACGCTGAGCATCCACGCCGCCAGCGCCAGAAGTCCGATGACGACACTCGCCAGGACGGCGACCGCGGTGCGTGGGCGCATCGTGCCTAACGTGACCCGGCAACGGGAGCCGGGGTGACCAAGCCCTGCAGGGCGGCAAGTAGGCTGTCGGCGCCGACCGCGGTGGACCACCCTCCATCCCGCGGCAAGAAGACACCTAACGACTGTGGGGCAGCGACGCGCAGTTGGCCGGCCCGAGACTTTTTGTCGTGCGCAGCGGCTGCGACCACACGTTCCGCCGAGAGTCCCGGTGGCAGGCGTGTCGGCAAGCCGGCGGCTTGCAGCGCACGCTCAAGGGTTTCTCCGGTTCCGGGCGCGGTGATTCCCAACGACTCACCGAGCATGGCTTCCGCCACCATACCCATGGCTACGGCCTCACCATGTAGGAGCGTGTATTGGAGCGCAGCTTCGACGGCGTGTGCCACGGTGTGACCGAAGTTCAAGGACTCACGCCGTCCATGCTCTCGCGCATCCTGAGCCACGACCCCTGACTTGATTTCGATGCTTCGCGCAATCAAGTCGCGCGCCTCACTCGACTCCCACCAGGAGACGGGGTCCAGCGTGCCGCTTGCCAACCCAGCCGCGACGTCCGCGGCGCACCGAAAGTAGTCGCTGTCGGCAATCGCGCCGTGCTTGAGCACCTCGGCCATCCCGGCACGAACTTGTGCGGGAGGCAGGGTGCGAATCACCGACGGATCAACGACCACGAGCTCGGGATGATGGAAGGCTCCAATGAGGTTCTTCCCGGCCGTTGTGTCGACGCCCGTCTTGCCGCCTAACGCGGCATCGACCATGGCGAGGAGTGTGGTCGGCACCTGAACCACGGGAATGCCACGCATGTAGGTGGCTGCGACAAAGCCTGCCAGGTCACCAACCACGCCCCCGCCCAAGGCGATCACCGTGGTGTCGCGGCCGCAATCTTCCGCCACCAACCAGTCTGACAACTCGGCCCAATGGGCGCGCGTCTTGGAGGCCTCGCCCGCTGGAATGGTACGCTGGATGACGCGTTGACCGGATGTTGCCCGGAGTCCGGTCGTCAACGCTTCAAGGTGCGGTAGCGCGGAGACGTGATCATCCGTGATCACCGCGAAGACGTGTGCCGGCGCTTGGGCCGCGATGCGGGCAGCGGCAGCGTGCAGTGGTTCACCGATGACGACGGCGCCGCCCAGCAGCTTTCGTTCGATCATCGGCTTGTGAGCCACGCTACCACGTCACCTCGCCGGCGCCCGCGCGCCGGTTGGCCACGCGCGCCAGCATGAAGAGCAGGTCGGAGAGTCGGTTCAGGTATTGAACGACAAGGTCAGGCACATCGACGTCGCGTCGCAGCGAAACGACGCGCCGTTCCGCCCGACGGCAGGTGGTGCGAGCTACGTGCAGGGTGGCCGACTTTGGCGTTCCACCGGGCACGATGAAGGCTCGAAGAGGCTCCAGCTCCCGCTCACAGTCGTCGATGGCGTGCTCCAGTTGTGCGATGCGGTCGTCGTCGATGCGTGCTTTGCTCAGATGCTCGCGCATCTTCACGGGGTCTGGAGTGGCCAGGAGTGCCCCTATGCTGAACAAATCGCGCTGAATCCCGACGATAACCTCGTCGATACGCGGCATCATCTCGATTGATCGCACCAGACCTAACGACGCGTTCAACTCGTCCACGTCGCCGTACGCTTCAACGCGGGGATCGTCCTTTGCCACACGACCACCGCCGAACAGGCCAGTGTCGCCCTGATCGCCGGTCTTTGTATAGATCTTCATCGGAATCGCATCGGGGTGCTCGAAGTCCGTAAGGTACGCGCCGAACGACAGGCCGGCACGGGTTGGCGGGCTGTCCACTCCGGGGGCGACTATACTTCTGCCATGCCAACACATCCCATTGTTGACGTCACGGTGGTGGGCGGGGGTCCGGCGGGGCTCTTTGCCGCGTTTTACGCCGGAATGCGCGGCGTGTCCGCACAGATCATCGACGCCTTGCCGCAGCTCGGCGGTCAGCTAACCGCCCTCTATCCTGAGAAGTTCATTTTCGATGTCGCCGGCTATCCCAAGGTGCTCGCGAAGGATCTTGTGCGCGCATTGGTGGAGCAGACGGCACAGTTTCAGGTGCCGACACACCTGGCCGAACGCGTGGTAGGGCTGGAGGAAGTGGATGGACACTTCGTGCTCGTCACCGAACTCTCGCGGTACCCGACGAGGTCTATCGTCATTGCGGCTGGCATCGGCGCCTTTTCGCCGCGTCGCCTCCCGCAGGCGTCAGCCGAGCCATGGTATGGGCGTGGCATCTTCGATATGGTGACCGATCCCGCACAGTTTCATGGGCAGCGCGTCATGATCATCGGCGGCGGAGACTCTGCCTTTGACTGGACCCACCAGCTGCACAAGCGAGCCGCGCGAGTGACGCTGGTTCACCGTTCTGATCGATTTCGTGCGCACGGCGCCACGGTGGCCGAGGTTCAGCGACAGGTGGCCGCGGGCGACGCGGACCTGTTCACCTTCCATGAGTTAGCAGACGTTCGCGAGCTGAATGGGGTGCTGACGGGAGTGGTCTTGCGCGATACGAAGACGAAGGCGACGCGCGAAGTGCCGTGCGACGTGATTCTCCCCATGCTGGGTTACGTGAGCGACCTGGGGGACATCGCCAACTGGGGGCTGACGCTCGAGAAGGACGAAATTGTCGTCAACTCTCAGATGGAGAGTGGGCGGCCGGGGGTCTACGCCGCTGGAGACGTGACCACGTATCCAGGGAAGCTCAAGCTGATCGCCACGGGCTTCGGGGAAGCGGCGACCGCGGTGAACCAAGCCGTCCACTGGATCTATCCGGACAAGAAGGTTGCACCGGGGCACAGCTCGAACATGGCCGTTTTCGGACAGAAGGACGACTAAGGCGTTCCGCGCTCACCCGCTGGCTTGTGCCCGAGTCCGTCGGGGTAGCGGTCGGCGAGCTTGCTGAGATTGCGCGAGGCGATTTCGCCTAACGAAAGTCCAGACAAGGTTGCGACGGCCGTCAGGCACCACAGGGCGTCACCAAGCTCGATGGCCAAGCGTTCGCGGTCCAGCGGTCGATGTTGAAAGAAATGCTTCCGGACCAAGGCGAGCACCTCGCCCGCTTCCTCGGCCATCCCGGAGGCGGCATCGAGGGTTTGCTCGGTCGCGGTGAGGGCAGCGTTCAAGGTTCGCGATGCGTCACGCTGATAGCTTTCGAAGGTGGGCGCGCCGAGGGGTGCGATAGGGTCAGCTGGCATGCGGGCCTGTGTCGTGGATCACGTCGAAGCGCCGAATGCGCAGCGCAGAACGACGGAGGGCGCGTTGGGTATGCGGGTGTGCCTGACGAGAAGGACAACACACCGGAATCGCCGTTGACAGTACGGGCAATGCCGCGTGAACTTATGCGGTCGGCATTGGGCCGTCAAACATGACGCAAGTGACCATCAAGCCGTGAGTTACTTACTTCTCGCCGACGATAATGAGGACATGCGCCTCATGCTGCGCGACTTGTTTCGCGCATCGGGTCACGAGGTCGCACTCGCGCCTGATGGATTGCAGGTCCTGTCGTCGATTCAGGAACGTGAGCCGGACCTGGTCGTACTCGACCATTCGATGCCCGGCATGAACGGCTTCGAGGTCTGTCGTCGGATCAAGCAGAATCCCTTCACGGCGCGCATTCCTGTGCTGATGCTGACGGCGCAGGGCACGGTCGAGAGCAAGGTGGAGGGCTTTGCGGCCGGGGCCGACGACTACATCGCCAAGCCGTTCGATCCACGTGAACTGCGTGCGCGTGTGCAGGCGTTATTGCGGTTGGTCCAGCGAGAGAGTGACCGGAACCCGACCAGCGGCTTGCCAGGTGGCCGGGCGATCGACCGAGAGATCAACGCGCGGGTCGAGCGAGGCGAGGCGTTTTCGGTCTGCTACCTTGATCTCGACAACTTCAAGCCGTTTGCGGACACCTTTGGCTTTGCCATTGCCGACGAGGTGATCCGCGGGCTTGGGGGCGCCATTCGCGACAGCGTTGCGGCTGCGGGGGGCGGCGCGGATGGAGAGCGCGACTTCGTCGGACACATCGGGGGCGATGACTTCATTGTCCTGACGGACGAACCTCGGGCAGAGGCCGTGGTGCGCGAATGCTCGGCGCGGTGCCGGCAGGTTGTCGAGGGCGCGGTTGGCCCGGAGGCGTCGCGAGCCGGCGGATTCACCGGACTCGATCGCGACGGGAATGTTCGACGGTTTCCGCTGGCGTGCGTGTCGGCGGCGGTGTTGCACGTGGCGCCCGCGGCGTGGGTCAACCTGGCGCATTTGGGCATGCGGGCGGCAGACGTGAAGCGACGGGCCAAACATCTGGGGCCTGGGTCGGTGCTGGTGGAACATGCCTGATCGGCGCGCGGCGATTGCGCGAGGGCTTTGCGGTGTGTTGTTGGGTGCAGGCTTGTTCGGTGCGGTGCCACGTCTGGTGCAAGGACAATCACCGAGTTGCGAGGGACGAGATCTCGAGGTCCGTTCGCTGGAATTCCGGGGGAATCGCGCGTTCCGGTCGAGTGATTTGGCTCGTCGAATTGTCACCACGCCCTCGACCTTCCGGCGGCGTCTGACGCGAATTCTCGGGAAGAAGTACTGCCTGGACTCGTTGATCGTGCGCACGGACTCACTGCGCCTGGTGAAGCTGTACCGCGACATCGGCTACACGGACGTGCGTGTTGGCTTGGCGGTGCAGCTGGTGGCGGCGCGGACCGTGACGGTGCGCTTCACGATCGCGGAAGGGCAACCGATGTTGATCGACTCCGTGTCGGTGACAGGGCTGGACAGTGTGCCCAACGGTGTCCGATTGGCACGCGCCGTGTTGCCACGACCGAAGGAGCGGTTCGATAAGATCCGCATGGACGCCGCACGCGATACGCTGGCGCGTCGGCTGCGCGACCAGGGATATCCACTCGCGGAGGTCCTGCGTTCCTACGAGACGGACACTGCGTCACATACGGCGCTGGTGGACTACGGCGTGGTGTCAGGGCCGCGCGCCAGGCTTGGGGAGATTCGCGTGCACGTGGATTCCGCCAAGGCGGGCGCAACCCACGTGGATCCAGACCGGCTGCGTTCCGTCCTGGGCATCAGTGAAGGCAACCTGTACCGCGAGCGGTCGCTGGAAGCCGCCAAGCGAGGGTTGTATCTGACGGACGCGTTCCGGCATGTCGATATTTCCGTGGACAGTGCCAGCCTGCAGGACGGCGACTCCCTGGTCACTATCAATGTGACCGCCGGCGAAGGCGAGCTTCATTCGACGCGCACGTCGCTGGGATGGGGGAACCTGGATTGCGCGCGCGCACAGGGCGCTTATTCCGACTACAACTTCCTTGGTCGGCTGCTTCGATTGGACCTGACCGGCCGGCTATCGAAGATCGGTACGGGATATCCGTTCGACTTTGCGAGTGGCCTGTGTACCGCACAGGTGAAACGAGATCCGCTCAGCGACACGCTGAATTTCTACGTCGGCGCGACCTTGTCTCAGGCGGCGCTCTACCGACTTCGATACGTCCCCACCGTCACGCTCTACAGCGAACGACGGTCGGAATACCTAGCCTTCCTTCGCGACACTCCGATCGGCGTCTTGGCGTCCGTGTTCCGGGAAGGTAATGGTCGTTGGCCAATGACGTTCAGCTACCAGCTGGAGTTTGGTAGCACGCTGGCACAACCAGCCTTCTTTTGTGGCGTGTTCCAAGTGTGCGATGCCGGCGAGCAGCAACGGCTGTTGTCACGACGGCGTCTGGCCACGATCGGTTGGACGACCACGCATTCGGCGGCCAACGACTTCTCGAATCCCACGTCCGGATATGTGACCAGATTCGAGGCGCGGCACGCGTCGCCCGCGGTTGGGTCGGACCCCACGCTGCAGTTCAACCGCGTGTTGGGCGACGTGTCCCTGTACCGACAGGTGTTTGACGGCGGCATTCTCGCGTTGCGGTTCCGCGCCGGGAGCGTAATTGGCACGAACCTCTCGCTACAGTCGGGGAGGCGCACCTTCATTCCCCTGCAGGAGCGAATGTACGCGGGCGGTCCGAACTCGGTGCGAGGCTACCGCCAGAATGAACTCGGCGCGGTGCTCTATATCCCGGACTCCAAGGCGATCGTGAAGACGGCGGTGACGGATTCCACCTCGTACTGGCGTGCGGTACCGGCGGATACAACGGGCGAACGTGTCGTTCCGTCTGGGGGCGATAACGTCGCGCTGGCAAGCGCTGAGTTGCGCCTGCGATCGTTCTTCCTGCCGGAGCTGGTGCAGTTCGCCTTGTTTGTCGACGGTGGCGAGGTTTGGAATCGTCGTCAGGGCGGCTTGGGGGGCTTTGGCAACTTCAAGGTGACGCCGGGGGTTGGCGTCCGAGTGAACACGCTGGTCGGGCCCGTGCGGCTGGACATCGGTTACAACCCGTACGCCCGTCCGGCCGGTCCAGCGTACTTCACGCCGGATCCTAACGCCTACGATTCGAACTTCGTGATCGGCCTGATTTGCGTGAGCCCGGGCAACACGCTGCTGGTGCGCAACGAGCGACCGCAGACCGGGGCCAAGCCGATACCCCCATCGCAAGAATCCGGCGAGTGTCCTGGTTCGTTTCAACCGCCTCGACGCGCGTCGGTTCTGGGCCGACTGACGTTCAACTTCTCGATCGGTCAGGCCTTCTGACGCCATGACACGCCGACGCGCCGTGGTCTTGGTGAGTGCCGCCGTCCTGCTCGGCTTGGGCGGCGCGTTGGCGTTGGGCGTGGCGATGTTGACGCGAACGGACTATGGCCGCGAGCAGATCCGCTCCTTTGTTGAAGGAGCGATGAACCGGGCCAGCAAAGGCAAGATTCACATCGGACGGATCAGCGGGTCCATCTTCAGTGACCTGAGAATCGACACGTTGGCCATTCGCGAGGCCAACGACTCGTTGTTCGTCTCGACAGGTCCGATTACGCTGACGTTCAATCCGTTGGACCTGCTCGACCGGCGCATCTATGCTACCCACGCGCGCGTGTCGCATCCGGTGGTGCGGGTGCAGCAGGACAGCGCGGGCACGTGGAATTTCCGGAAGATCTTTCCACCCGGGCCGAAGGGGCCGCCCCGCAAGGCGACTCAGGGTCAATTCGGTGACTACATCTCGGTGGACAGTGCCTTTCTGGACAGCGTCGAAGTGCGGGTGGTCATGCCGTGGGTGCCGAATGACTCCCTGCGTGGGGCCAAACTCGACAGTGCCCTAAAGTTCAACCTGACGAGGCAAGACCGAGTCATTCGTCGCGTGGGGGAGCGTCGATTCGAGCAGACGTGGATCTGGTCGCAGGGCCGCATGGCGATTGCCCACGCACGAGTAGATGACCATACGGCGCTTGGACGTCAGTTCGAGATTTCGCGACTGGATGTCGACGAGTTCTTCCCCCCATTCAAGTTCCGCGCGGCCGCCGGTCGTGTACGGCTGTTGGGCGACTCGTTGTGGCTGGACCTGCCGCACTTTGACCTGCCGGCGTCGACTGGTAGCGGATCCGGCAAGGTGTGGTGGGGTGGCGGACAGCCAACGCGGTACGACCTGTCGATTGTTGGCGACTCCGTAGCCCTCGCTGACGTCAACTGGGTCTATCCCACGCTGCCGAAGAGTGGCGGGGGCAAGATGAAGCTCCGCATTCACAACGAGCGCGACCTCCACGTGCTGGACTATGTCATCACCGACATGGATGTGCGGACCACGGGGTCTCGCCTGCGTGGCGACGTCACGTTTGGCAGCGGCGCCGACGTACTAATCGTGAAGGACGTGAACGTCCGTGCGGATCCGATGGATTGGGCGTTCTTGCACCAGATCAATGGAAAGCCGCTGCCATACCCGTGGCGTGGTACGCTCACCGGGCATTTGCGCGCGGCCGGAGGGCCGGTCAACCGATTCAAGGTCGACAGTGCGGACTTTGTATTTCAGGATGCCAATGTTCCGGGGGCGTGGGGAAAGATGCGCGGACGTGGTGAGCTCGACATCCTCTTTCCGGCCTTCACCGTGTTCCGAGGGTTTGACCTGCAAGTCGATCAGTTCGACCTGCGCTCGATCCAATTTCTCAATCCCAATTTCCCGCGATTCGACGGCATCGTCTCGGGGTCGGCGCGGCTGGATTCATCGTGGCTGGACCTTCGCTTCCGCAATGCGGACGTCACACATCGTGACGGCCCCGGTGTCCCGAATCATTTCACGGGCAACGGTCGCGTCACGTTTGGGGAGAAATTCCTGACCTACGATCTGGCCATGGAGGCGGCCCCCATTTCGTTCGGCACCGTGGCGCATGCCTATCGGGAAATTCCGCTGCCGTATCGCGGTGAGTATTCGGGGCCAATCCGAATGCAGGGAACCATGGAGGACCTGGACTTGAGCGCCGACATCCGCGGCGTTGGCGGAACGCTCAATTACGAAGGCAAGGTGGACGCCGATTCGGTGGGCGGCTACGCAGCCGACGGCGTCTTCCGGTTCCGTGACCTGGACCTCCGCGTGTTGTTTGACACATCTGCCGTACCGCACACCGCGTTGAACGGCGAGGCAATCCCACGCGTGCGGTTCGACTCCTTGGCCACGGCCAATGGCGCACTTGCTGTGGATCTCGAGCGATCGGCGATCGACTCCATGCGCGTCTACAACGGAAGTGCGCGGCTGCGATTTGGCGAAGGGCTTATGACCGTTGACTCCTTGGCCGTGGAGTCTGTCGCCGGAACCTTAACGGCCCGCGGACGGCTCGGTATCTCTCCCGAGATTCGCGACTCCCTGCAGTTCGCCATTCGATCGGACTCTCTGGGTGGTTTCCGCCGGCAGTATTTGCGCTCATTCGCCGCCGACACGGCGGCACTGCGCTCGGCCGCGTCTGATAGCATGAGTGGCCGCTTGACGATCGACGGGGTTTTGCTTGGATCAGTGGATTCGTTGGGACTCCGCGCCACCGGCCTTATTGAGGGGCTTGCTGTTGGTGAGACGTCGGCGCGGTCCGCGCACCTAACGGCAGACCTCAAGGACCTCACAGGAGTAACGCATGGGCAGGTGACCCTGACGGGAGACACGGTTGGGGTGGTGGGGTTGTCGCTGCACGCGCTGGCGGGCACGGCGGACGTGCGATCGCCGAGTGAAGTGGGCTATCGCGTCGGAGTGACCGCGGTGGGAGGGGGATCGGCGGAGGGGGAGGGCGTCGTTCGCTTGGCCGCTGATACGGTGGACGTGGGCATGGAATCGTTGCGGCTGAAGTTTGGCGACGATCGCTGGGAATTGGCGCGTCCCTCGCGTGTGACCACCACAACCGCAGGGATTCGGATCGATCCGATTGTGCTCGAGGGTGAGGGCGGCTCGTTGGGACGAATCACCGTTCAGGGCACGATTCCCAAGGACAGCGCTGTAATGCTGATGGCGCGCGCCGACTCCGTCTCGATGCGGGATCTGGGCGTGCTGGCGCAGACCGGAGTGACGCTTGGCGGCCGTTTGACGGCGCAGCTGGACATCAAGGGCACCAAGATGGTCCCGACGATGGCCTTGCGTGGGACCGTAGAAGGCGGCGCCGTCGGCAGCGTTGAGCTGCAACGAATTCTCGTAAACGGAAGCTACGCGGATCGAAGGGCGCAGGCCAAGCTCGATGTGGTGCGCAACGGGACGACCGTGCTCGATGTCTCAGCCGCGCTTCCCGCGGATCTACGTCTGGCCAGCACGCCGCGACGGATGCTCGACGATACCCTGCATATCGGATTCCGCTCTCGCGATGTGGACATGGCGATCCTCGAGGGATTCGTTCCGTCGTTGAAGAATGCGGTGGGCCGCCTGAATGCCGACTTCGCGATTCGCGGGCGCATGCGACATGCGACGCTGAACGGATTCGTGCGCATCGATAGCGCGGCCGCGAATATCGAGGCCATGGGTGGCGAACGCGTTCGGGACGTGTTCTTGGACCTACAGGCCGATCACGACAGCATCGAGATCCGGCGAATGGTCGCGACCAGCGGGCCAGAACGTGGGGACTCCCTGTGGGTGAAGGGCACGGTCTCGCTCTTTGGAGCGGATACGCTGCCTTCCTACTCACTTCAGCTGGGCGCTCGGTCGTTCCGTGTGGTCGTCAGGCCGCGGGTGGCGGACCTGCAGTTGTCCGCGAACCTAAGTCTGGAAGGAAGTCCCCTGCGGTCCTCGCTCACCGGGGGTGCCACGATCGACCGCGGCATCATCTACATCCCGGAGTTCTTCGAAAAGGACATCGTGAGCCTGGACGATCCCGACCTGTTCAACATTGTCGACACCAGCGTGGTAGCGAATCGCACGCTGCTACCCAAGGCACCGCCGCGCATGCTGCAGAACCTGGACGTGCGAAACGTGGCGATCGCGATGGGCCCAGATGTGCGTCTGCGATCTGACGAGGCCAACATCAAGCTGGGTGGCGCGGTGAACATGACGGTGGCGCGAAACCGCGGGTCGTCGTCGGCCTCATCGCGGAACGCTCAAGCGGCGTTGGCATTGGATGGGCGGCTGCGCACTGAACAAGGCACCTACATCCTGGACCTTGGGGTGGTGCAGCGCGTCTTGTCAATCGAAGGCGGCGAGCTTCGGTTCTTCGGCGACGCTGACCTGAACCCGGCCGTCGATATTCGGGCGTTGCACGTGGTGCGGCAGTTCAACGACAACGCCACGCGCAACGACATTCGTGTTCGGGTGAAGCTGCAGGGGACATTCCTCCAGCCGCGGGTGTCGTTCGAGAGCGCCGACTCGCTGAACCTGTCGGAGTCGGACTTGATCAGCTACTTGGTCACGGGGGCGCCGTCGTTGGAGATCGGTGGCACGCGCGGGACCGGCGTCTCGTTCTCGTCGTTGTTCCTGTCGAGCGTGAGCAGCCGGTTGGCGCAATCGCTGACGGGGCGCTTCTTCGATCAGGTGCAGATCCAGTCGGCGCAAAACCAACTTCAGGGTACCGTGGGGTCGGCGGCGAAGACGGCCATCTTCAACGGGCTGCAGTTCGGCCTCGGCAAGCAGATCAATGACCGAACGTGGGTGTCGTTCCAAGCCGGTTTGTGCACTACCGGGTCGCAAGGGTCCTTGGGTTCCTTCAACCCTCAGTCGATTGGGGTGAAGGTGGAGCACACGCTCAAGAAGGGGTACGGTGTCTCCTTTGGCGTGGAGCCGGGCGCTAGCGCGGTGTTCTGCGGTCAGGAGCGTGGTTTTGCACCAACGCCGCAGCAGTTCGGGCTCGATTTCTATCGGGCGTGGCGATTCTAAACTTCCGTCGCGTACTCCTGATCGTAAACCCAGCCTCGAACCGGGGGCGGGTGGCCCGTGAGGTGGCCTTGGCCACACTGAGGGGGGAGGGCGCTGAGCTGACGGTGTGCGATACCACGGGGCCGGGTGATGCCACGCAGCTCGCGGCCACCCACGCGCCGGAGCACGATGCCGTTTTCTCGTTAGGTGGCGACGGTACGGTCTCAGAGATCGCGCGGGTGCTGGCCGGGACTTCCACGCCGCTGGGGATCCTGGCGGCGGGGACGGGGAACCTGGTGGCGCGGTCGTTAGCGATTCCCCTGCGGACGCAGGACGCCGTGAAGTCGCTGCTGACCGGACGCTTGCGCCGGATCGACGTCGCCCGAATGGACGACGGTCGGGTGAGTGTTTTCGCCGCCGGAACGGGCATCGACGCCGAGATGGTGACTCGCGCGACAGGCGCCATGAAGCGACGGTGGGGCGTGGCGACGTATTTTGTCACGGCTACGCAGGCGGCGTTCGCTCGTCAGGGATTCCAGTTGCGGGCCACCGTGGACGGGCGCGAGGTAGCGACGGACGCATGGGCGGCGTTCGTAGCGAATTTTGGGGACGTCTTAGGCGGGCTCATCCATCTGGGGCCTGACATTCGTCCAGATGACGGGATGCTAGACTTATGCGTCCTTTCTCCGACGAACGTCCGTGAAGCCGTCGCGGTTACGTGGCGCCTGCTGACGAACGATTTTCGTCCGCACCCGCACATGCAGTTCCACCAAGGCAAGGAGATCGTGTTGGTGTCCGATCCCAGACGACCGGTGCAGTTCGATGGCGAGCCGGCAGGGGAGACGCCGGCCTCGTTTTGCGTCGAGGCTGGGGCCTTGACGGTCATCGTTCCCACGCCGCGTTAGGCGGCCGCGTCTTCCTCGCATGACGCCCATGACTCCTGTTCCCAATCGCGAGACCTCGCCTCCGTTCGGCGCACCCTTGACGGCGTCGCAGGACGCGGAGGTGGAATCGCTGCTGGCCGGCGTGCCGGAGAACCAGGCGGCGCGGTTGCGCGACCTGATTCGTGTCTCGGTCCAGCGGGCCTGGCGGTTGCAGCGATTGCAGGGGGCGAGCGGAACGCTCTCGCGGACGTTGAACGCGGCGGAGGTGGTGCAAGAGCTCACGCGTGGGGTGCATCGCCTGCTTGGTGGTGACGGCGTGTTTGTGGCACGTCCCGATCTTGATGCGGGCACCGTGGTCGTGCTTCACCGGCTGGTGGACGGCGTCGATGCGCCGGTGACGGGCGGGCCCGTTTCGCATCCCCTGGACGGCGGTGCTGTCGAGCAGGCGGCACGCACTGGCGAGGTGTCGTCCAGCGCCCCCGCGTCGATGGGTGACGGCGAGGTGGCGGGGGAGCCCTCGTTAGGTTCGATGCTGGTCGCACCGTTGATGCACGGCCGTCGGTTGCTGGGACTGGTGGGTGTGTGGTCGCGGGGGTTGGACCTGTTCACGACAGAGGATGTCGAATCGTTGCGCGTGATCGCCGCACAGGCGTCGATTGCCCTCAGCAATGCGCAACTCTACGCCGAGTCCGAGCGTGAGCGCCGGCAGAGTGAGGCCCTGGCGGCCGCGGCACGCGCCGTCGGCGAGTCGTTGCGCATGGGCGAGGTGTTGCGACTGATCCTGCGGCATGCGACGGCCCTGCTGGGTGCGGACGGTGGCGGGGTGGCGCTGTTGGAGGGCGAATACCTGCACATTGTTGCAGCTGTAGGCACAGGAGAGCTCCTCAAGGGAGTGCACCTGCCGGTGCACGGCAGCGTGGCCGGCCGTGTGGTGCGCGAGGGGACCACCCTGATCGTCAACGACGCCAGCAACGATCCGACCGTGTATCGCGTGTCGCAGCGCCTGGCGAAGATCGAGAAAGTCATCAACGTCCCGCTGACGACGGCCCGCGGTCCGCTGGGCGTCCTTTCGGTGTTCAATCGCAGCGAGCCGTTCCAGGAAGATGACGCGCGGGTGTTGCGTCGCCTGGCTGACCAGGTGACGGTCGCGATCGTGAACGCGCGGCTCTACGAAGAGCTGAGCGATGCCACGCGGGAGTGGAGCTCGACGTTTGACGCCATCGGGAGCGCGATGGTGATCGTGGACGAGTCCGGGCGGATTGCCCGCTACAACGCGCGGGCATTGCAGCTGGCGAACGTGGAGGGCCCCCGTGAACTGGTGGGGAGGCCGTTTTACGAGACGTTCCTTGGGGAAGCGCCCACCGCTGATGATGACTTGCCGGTGGAACGGGCGATGCGTGATGGTGTCACGGTGCGTGGTGTGCTCCCGGCACCGGTGCGGGGCATGGCGCTGCGCGTGTCGGCGGCCCCGCATGTGAACGGCGGCGCGATCGTCACGCTGGAAGAGGAACGGGCCGCCCCTCACATCCTTGACCGCAACGCGCGCGTGCTCGACGCGGCGTCGGACGCCTTGCTGACGTTGGACCCGACGGGGGTCATCAGTTCGGCCAACCCGGCGGCGCGCGCCCTGTTTCATCGCCACGAGTTGGAAGGCGTTCCGTTCCGCGACCTACTGCCAGCGGACGAACTGCCGGACCTCGAGCGAGAGCTGCAACAGACCCTCGTTGGCTCGTCGCCGCGCGGCGAGCATCGCGTGGAGGTCAAGGATCAGGAGTCGCGCACGGTCGAGGCGAGCTTCGCGCCGTTGTCGCTGGCGGGCGGGATCGAGGGCGTGGTGGTCTGGATGCGTGATGTGACCGAAGCGCGCGCCCGTGCCGAGGCCCTGGCCCGGTCCGAAGCACGCTACGCCCTGCTGGTCGAGACGGCGCCGGACGCTATCATCACCGTCGATCAGTCAGGTCACCTGACGGCGCTGAACAAGACGTTCGAAGTCGCGACGGGTGTCCCGCGCGAACGGGCCTTGGGGGCAAGTATTCTCGAGGTGATCGATCCACGAGATCGAGACTTGGTGGCCGGTATGTTCCGGGCAACGCTTCATGGCGCCGTGCAGCGCGGCGAAATGCGATTCCTGCACCGCGAGGGTGGTGTCGGCTGGGCTTCGATTGTTGCGTCACCGATCTATGCCGGAGGTGTCCCCAATGGGGCTCTGGCCATCGTGCGTAACGTGACGCAAGAGAAACGGGTCATGGAGCAGATGATGCGGCATGAGCGGATGGCCGCGGTGGGCCATCTCGTCAGTGGGTTGTCGCACGAACTGAACAACCCCCTTGCCAGCGTCATGGCGCTGGGCGAATTGCTGGTGGAATCTCCGGCACTGCCGCCCGAGGAGCACGAGAGCGCCGAGATGATCCTGAGCGAGGCGCGACGGGCCGCCAAGATCATCGGCAACCTGTTGGCCTTCGCTCGCCAGCAACCATCACAGAAATCGCCGATCGACGTCAACGTGTTGGTCGCGCAGGCGGTCGACATGCGCCGCTATGCGTTGCAGCTCGACAACATGACCGTGGACGTGAGCCTCACGCCGCACCTGCCAGCTGTCCTGGCGGATGCCTCGCAGTTGCAACAGGTATTGTTGAACCTGCTGGCGAACGCTGAGCAGGCGCTCACCGATTGGAGTGGGGCGCGGCACCTGACGGTGCGAACCGCCCGCACGGGCGATGGCGTGACGATCAGCGTCGAGGATTCGGGACCTGGGATCAATCCGGAGAACCGCGCACGCATCTTTGACCCCTTCTTCACGACTCGTGGCGTAGGGAAGGGCACGGGCATGGGGCTCTCAGTCGCCGAAGGCATCGTGCGCGATCATGGGGGCCGGATCCATGTGGACTCCACCCTCGGTGCGGGCGCCACGTTTGTGGTAGAGCTCCCACTGGCCAGGCCGGCGAACGTGGTTGATTCGACGTCGCGCGAATGGCCGGTTCCCGAGCACCCGATGACCGTGCTCGTGGTGGACGACGAGGCGGGGATTCGCGAGCCGCTGACGCGGTACCTCACGCGACTGGGACATACGGTGGACACGGCGTCCGACGGATTCGAGGCACGCGAACGCATGGCGTCGCGCACGTACGATCGCATCTTGCTGGACGTGCGGATGCCTGGACTGTCCGGCGACGTGCTGTATCGCGAGCTGGCGCAGCGCGCGCCGGAAATGGCGCCGCGCGTGGTCTTCTTGACTGGGGATTCGGAGAACAACGCGCTGCAGTCCTTTGTCACCTCCACCGGGCGCCCGTGCATTTCCAAGCCGTTTGTGCTCGAAGATGTCCGGCGCGTGCTAGCTGAACCGGTCGGCACCTAATGGCCAGCATCCTGATCGTCGATGACGAGGACGCGGTCGCCGAAGCGTACGGCGCTTACTGCGCACGGCTGGGCCACGACGTGATTCGCGCACAGTGCGGGAGCGATGCCATCGATCTGTATCGGTCACATCGCCCAGATGTCGTGTTTCTGGACCTGCGCTTGCCCGACATGAGCGGGTTTGACGTGTACGAGGCCATCCGGGCCGACGATCCCGTCGTGATCATGATCTCGGGACACGGCGACATTCCGCATGCCGTACGCGCGGTGCAGTCGGGGGTGGAGAATTTCCTGACAAAACCGGTGGAGCTGGCGCACCTGTCGGTCGCGCTGGATCGCGCGTTGGAGAAGGTGCAGCTGCGGCGTTTGGGTCGATACCTCACCGAGCGACGCACAAGCACCGGATCGATTGCCCTTGGTACGTCGGGGCGGATGCAGGAACTGTCGGCGCAAATCGAACTCTTGGCGGCGAGCGACAAGACGACGGTGTTGATCCTGGGCGAAAGCGGGACTGGGAAGGGCCGAGTGGCGTCTTTGCTGCATGCGCATTCGCGACGCGCCGAGCGCCCGTTTGTCGAGGCGAATTGTGCCGCACTCGGCATGGACGCGTTGGACGAGGAGCTGTTTGGCGTGGATGGGTCGGCGAACACCCCGGGCGGGCCGGTGCGCGCGGGATTGCTCGAGGTGGCTGACGGCGGCACGCTGTTTCTGGACGAGATCGGGGAACTTCCGGCGCCGTTGCAGCTCAAGCTGCTGCGCGTGCTGGAAGGCCGCCCCTTTCGGCGATGCGGCGGGACGCGTGACGTACAGGTGAACGTGCGACTGGTCGCCGCCACCAACAAGGACCTGGTGAACGAGGTGACCGAGCAGCGGTTTCGCGAGGACTTGTACTACCGGTTGAGCGTCATGCCCGTGTACCTGCCACCGCTGCGCGCGCGGTCACGTGAGGACCTCGCGGAGCTAATCGCGCGCCTGATCGATGAGTTGTCGGCGCAGCTGCCGGAAGCACCCCGGCAATTGTCGGACGACGTCTTGGATCGGTTGTCAAAGCACGCGTGGCCTGGCAACATCCGCGAACTCCGGAATGTGCTGGAGCGGGCGATGATCGTCGGGCGGGGCACGGAGCGAATTGAACTGTCGCACCTGCCGGTGGAGCTTCGACATCCCGGCGCCGCCGCGGCCGATGCGTACGAGCCGCGGACGCTGGAGGACTTGGAACGCACGCATATCGAGCGTACCTTGCGCGCACACGGCGGCAACCGCACCCACGCGGCACGCGCGCTTGGCATTTCGCGTGCGACGTTGATCAAGAAGATTCGCGACTTTGGCCTGGCGCGCCTGACTCCATCGGCGCGACGCAACGGGGAACGATAGTGGCTGAATTGCTGGAGCACGACGCCATGGTGTGCCGCGCCTGCGGTCGCGAAGAGCGCGCGTCCGAGGGCTATCCCTGCGAAGGGTGCGGCACGTTCATCTGCCAGATCTGCAACATGCGAGGCGTGCGTCGCTGCAAGGCCTGCGAGTCCCCGGGTTCGGCCGATGTGGCGCCCGAGGGTCCACCGTCAGCTGACGAGCGCTGACGAAGGCATAAACGGAGTGCCGCTGCGCACCTGCAACCCGACGGTGGCGCAGGTTTCGTGGTCAATGGCGACTTCCATCGTGAAGTTGCCCACCTGATCGAGTGGCAGGTCAATCGACGCGATGATCGGCATGTCCATCTCGGTTACGGTGGCCGGCGGCATGCCGACGTCGATCTCACCCGCCGACGACCACAGCTCCTCGTCGTGCGGGTTCAACCATCGTAGCGTCACGGAATGGGAGCCGACGTCACGCGGTGTGGCCTTGAGGCGGACCACCAAGTGAGCCCGCGGATGGACGGCCGGTGTCTGGCCAACTTGTACAGCATCGAAGACGCCGAGCACGTTCAACTTCCCTTCCTGCGAGATGTTGGCGGCGTCGGCGAAGAGCGCGAAGGAAACATGCATGCTGGGAAACGTAGCGCGGCCACGGCGCAGCCCACCAGTCGCACGCTGCCATCGATGGATGCGGCCTCATAGTTTTCGGCATGGCGACCACGGCCGACGACCAGACACTTCCGCGCGAGACAGCGACATACCACGTGGGCCTGACGGACGTGGCGCTGCTGGCCATGGCGACCATTTGGGGGGTGAACTACTCCGTCATCAAGTTTGCGACGCGGACGTTCACGCCTCTGGTGTTCAACGGGTTGCGCATTCCGCTGGCGGCCGGCGTCCAGCTGGCCGCATCCCGAACGCGCGAGCCGGCGCTCGCTTCATCGGATCGGACACGGTTGGTCGTCCTGGGCATGCTTGGAAATGGCGTGTACCAGGTGCTCTTCATTTTGGGCATTGCACGCACCCGCGTCGCCACAGCAGCGCTGCTGATGGCGGCGACGCCCGCGCTGATCGCCGTCTTTGGATGGTGGCACGGCAGTGAACGCGTCACGGCCCGTTCCATCGTCGGCATTGCCCTGCAGTTGTTGGGCGTCCTGAGTGTTGTGGCCGGCGCCGCCGGTGCGACGTCTGGGAGTGACTCACTGTTTGGCGTCGCGTTGGTCCTGCTGGCGGCGGCCGCGTGGGCCGCGTATGCGATCCTGATCCGCCCGTACGCGCACCGGGTCGCACCGTTGCAGCTGGGTGGATACACCATGCTGGGCGGCGCGCTGGTCGCCGTCGTGGCGGCCGTGCCCACGTGGGGTCAGGTGGCGTGGCGGGATACCACGCCACTGAGCTGGGCGGCCGTCGCGTACAGCGGTGCCATTGCGTTGGTTGTCGCCTATTTGTTCTGGTATCGAGGCGTTCGCATCATAGGGCCGACGCGAACATCCATGTACAGCAACCTTCAACCGCTGATCGCCATGCTCGTCGCCTGGCTAGCACTCGGAGAACGGCCCACGCCATGGCAGCTGTTGGGCGCCGTGTGCATCATGGCGGGGCTTGTGTTGGCCCGCTCGCAGCCCGGCGCGACGCGGGCCCCCAGCGGCAACCCGGACTGAATGTGAAACTGATCCTGTTCGACATTGATGGGACCTTGCTTTCGAGCGATGGGGCCGGCCGCCGAGCCATGGAGCATGCCCTGACTGAGCGGTTTGGGACGCCTGGGGCGCCTGGTTATCGATATGATGGCAAGACCGACCGACAGATCGTTCGCGAGCAAATGCGCGCGGCGGGGTTCACCGATGACGACATCGACGATGCGCTGCCACAGGTCGAAGCCCGGTACCTGGAACAACTTCAACAGGAACTGGCGAGTCCCGCGATCCGAGCGCGCGCCTACGTCGGCGTGTTTGAGCTGCTAGAGGCGCTGCGTCCACTCCACGATCGGGTGGTTGGGCTGCTGACGGGCAATGTGGCGATGGGCGCGGACTTGAAGCTTCGCGCCGTCGGCATCGACCCCTCGCAATTCCGCGTGACCGCGTTTGGTTCGGATCACGAAGTTCGCTCGGAGCTGCCGGGCATTGCGCAGGCTCGCGCCCGTGACGCGCTGGGCCTGGAGTTCGACGGCGATCGGCTGATCATCGTCGGGGACACGCCGTCGGACATCGCCTGCGGACGCCCAGTGGGCGCGCGGGCGATTGCGGTCGCCACTGGCCAATACTCGGTGGACGAGCTGGCGAGCCACGCGCCGGCCTTCGTGTTTCCTGATCTTGCCGACACAGCCGCGGTTCTGGCGGCGATCGCCGATGCGTGAGACGGAGCTGAAGGGGTTGGTGCCCGACGAGGCGGCCGCCATTCGTCGGCTCGAACAGGCGGGCGCCACGTTGTCGTTTGATGGGTCGATCACCGATCGTCGATTTGACACGCCGGATCGCGCACTCTTCGCCCGAGACGAGGTGTTGCGCATTCGTGTGACGCGCGGGGCCAGTGGCGTGTCCGCGCAGCTCGACCTGAAGGGTCCAACGTCCTATGAGGATGGGTACAAGCACCGCGATGAGATGAGCCTGGCGGTGGGGGACGGGGAGGTGTGCGCGGCCCTGCTGGCGCGGCTCGGGTACGTCGTGACCCGCGAGATCGACCGGGCCATTCGGGTGTACGAGGTCCACGGCGCGCACGTTCGGTTGGAGCGCTATCCGCGCATGGACGTGCTTGTGGAGGTGGAAGGGACTGCGGCGTCAATCGAGGCGGCTATTCAGGTGTTGCAGCTTGAACGAGATGGGTTTACGACGGAGCGCGTGTCCGCGTTTGTCCGCCGGTACGAGGCGCGCACGGGCCAGCGCGCGGCCATCAGCGAACGCGAGGCGCGGGGAGACTTCCGCGATTCCCTGGACGATGCCTGACGCCCCGGTCGACGTCCGTGACGTGATGTTGCAACTGACGTGGATGGGTGAAGACTACGCGGGACGCGGTCGCTTGCGCCTGTTCGAACACGAGCTGGTGGTCGACGTGACGGGCGCTGCCCGTGTCATTCGGATCGCTTACGCCGCCCTGTCGGGGGCCGACCTGCGCTCAGGTGCCCTGACCCTCTACGCGCCGCATGGCCAGCTGGTAGCCCTGGCGGCTCCGGGGATCGAGGGAGCCTGGCTGGCGGTCCAGGAACGCGCCTGTGCGCTGCCCGAACTCACCATCGGGCTTCGCGCGCTGGGTTCGCGACATGGCGGTGACGCAGCGTTGCAAGGCCGCTTCTTCGCGCCCCTCTTGGCAGCGCGTCGACGGCTGGAAGAGCAACGAGACCTTGAATGGCGTTTAGTGGCATTCGACGCCGAGGACCTGCGACAACTGACCACGACGGTGCTGCGCGACATGGTGGCCGAGCGGACGTTCGACACCGCGGCGCTGCGGCGTTCGCTGGAGGCCCAAGCCCTGGACGAGGCCGAGGGGCTCCACGCGGCCCTTGAATCGTTAGGCGTCGCCGCCGAGGACGTGCGTCGGGCGGCCGATGCCGAGCGGTTTGAGGCGTGGCGCGCGTGGGCGTCCCGGGCCCGCGTGGTGTTCGTCGAGGCCGATCGCTGTTGGCTGGCCGTCCGTCCGCTACTGGAGCGTCTTCCTCCATCGCCCGCCAAGAAGCGACGAGGGCGCAAGGGACCTGGGGGTGGCGCCGCCCTGGCGCTGTTGGTCGGCGTGGCAATGGTGGCCCACGCATGATCATCGGTGTCGGCATTGATGTGGTGGACATTGACCGCGTCCAGCGCATGCTGAGCGAGCACGGCGGACGCATGCTCCACCGCTTGTTCGCCGAGGCCGAGCGGACGTACGCCATGTCCAAGGCGAAGCCGGCGTTGCATCTGGCGGCGAGACTCGCCGCCAAGGAAGCCGCGTTCAAGGCGCTCAGCGGAAGCGAAGAAGCGCGCGCGATTGGGTGGAGTGAGATCGAGGTGACGCGGGATGCCCTTGGACGACCAGGCCTGGCCCTGCATGGGCGCGCGGCGGCCCGCGCGACGGCTCTTAGTGTAGCGCGCATCCACTGCTCACTTACGCACACGGACCTGAGTGCCGCGGCCGTCGTGGTACTGGAGGACGGCGGGTAGCACGGGCATGCTCAGTCCGATAGATTCACTCGGGATGCGATTGAGAAGCATTCTCATCTATCGATGCGGCGCGGCGCTCGCCCTTCTCTCCTTAGCATGGGGAGGGAGCCTGCGCGCACAGGAGCGCCCTGCTAAGCGCATCGCCAGCATCGTTGGCGTGGCCGTGGAGGAGTACGGCAAGGGCATCGACGCCAAGGGGAATCTGATCTCACAGCAGGAGCTGGATGAGGCGATCAGCTTCCTGGGCGACGCGCGGGACGCGGCGTCGCGGTTGAGCGGCGGGCGCGCCGACAGCGCGCGGGTGGCGCTGGATTCCTTGGTGCGTCTCATGGGGCGGCACGCACCCCCGTCGTCGGTTGGGACGTGGCATGAGCGGTTCGTGGAGGCCTTGGGTGAAGACGCGGCGTTGGACTTGCCGACGCGACCGATCGACCTGGCGGCGGGCCGCGCTACGTACGAGTCACAGTGTGCTCGGTGCCATGGCGCCACGGGACAGGGCGATGGTCCTGATGCCAAGGGGCTGAACCCCAAGCCACCACCGTTAGGCAACGCCACGGCGATGCGTGACCGCACGCCGGCGATTCAGTACCGCATCGTGTCGGTCGGCGTCTCGGGGACTCCGATGGCGGCCTTCGGCAATGCGTTGACGCCGGACGATCGATGGGACGTGGTTTGGTATCTGCAGTCGATGCGCGGCACGGTGGCCCGCCCAGCCCCCGAGGGGGAGGGGTTGTTCATTCAGCGGTGCGCGGCCTGTCACGGGGCGGGCGGCGGATCCGATGGCCCCATGAGCGCCGCGTTAGGCACGCTCCCGGCCGAGTTGTCATCGTTTGGGTGGCAGTCGGAGCGGAGTGATGCCCAACTGGCGCAGGCGATCCGCGCCGGTGTCGCGGGGACGTCCATGCCGGGGGCGCGGGACCTCACGGAGCCCGATGTCGAGCAGCTCGTGCGGTATGTGCGCCTTCTGGCACTTCGTGACTCGCCCCTGCCACGGGTCGCGACCGACTCGGCGACGGACGCTGCCGTGGTCGCCCGGCGTGTCATGATGCTCCTGGATGATGCGCTAGCCCAGGCACGTGCCGGCAAGAAGTCCGACGCGTCGGACCGGGCGTTCGATGCCTACATCGCGTTCGAGCCGCTGGAGACGCCCGCGCGGGCGAAGAGCCCGGGCATGGTTGGCGCGATGGAGCGGCATTTTGCTGACTTCAAGGGGGCGATCAAGGCGACCGCCCTGCGCGACGCAGAGAGTTCGCGCAATGCCATCGAAGCAGGTCTCCCCGGCATCGTGGATCTCACCAAGCCGCCGAAAGGAGCCTGGGGGGCGTTCTTCCAGTCGCTGTTGATCATCGTGCGAGAAGGTTTTGAAGCGATCCTGGTGATTGGCGCGATCGTCGCATTCCTGCTCAAGACGGGTCATCGCGAGCGTCTGCGCTCTATCTGGTGGGGTGTGGGTGGTGCCTTGGCCGCGAGCGCCCTGACGGCGGTGGCGCTTGCGACGTTGTTGTCCGCCGTGCCGGCGAGCGGAGAGATCATAGAGGGGGTGACCTTGCTGGTGGCGGTGGGCGTGCTGTTCTCGGTGAGCTACTGGCTCATCTCCAAGGTGGAGGCGGCCAAGTGGCAGCAGTTCATCCGCGAGAAAGTGAACACCGCGCTGGAGCACGGTGGGGGGAAGGCGCTGGCCTTTGTCGCGTTCCTGGCCGTGTATCGCGAGGGCGCGGAAACGGCGCTCTTCTACCAGGCGCTGTTTCATGAAGGAGGTGCATTGGCCGGGCCGCTGGCGTTAGGCATCGTGATTGGCGCGGTGATCCTGTCGGTCATCTTCGTGCTGTTCTACCGATATGGTGTCCGCATTCCCCTGCGTCCGTTCTTTGCCGTCACCAGCGCCCTGCTGTACTACATGGCCTTTGTCTTCATGGGGAAAGGGGTGCGCGAGTTGCAGGAGGGTGACGTCGTGTCGATCACCGTCCTGCCGGGATGGCCCCATGTGGACGCGATGGGGATTTTCCCAAGTGTGGAAACGTTGCTGGCGCAGTTGGTCCTGCTCGGACTCTTCGTCTTCGCGCTGCTCAAGACGTTCTGGCCATCGAGGGCGGTGGCGCTTCCCACCATGCCCGCGGACGCCGTGGCGCAGGAGCGGGTGGATGCCATTCGCGAGCGACTGGCCGACTTGGAACAACGCGTGTCGTCGATCGAGCAGGGGATCTCAGACGGCGTCTCACTGCACGATTAGCCGCGATTCTCGGCGCGCCGTGCGACCACGCACCTCGCGCCGCGGAAGACGGGTGGCTTGTTTAGATGGCTGCTGCCTGCGGCGTGGCTGAGATACCCGGCTTCCCGGGCCCAACGTTGCGACGTGCCGCCATGACCACGAGGCCAACGGCGGTGATCGCCAGGCCGATCAACTGTGCCGCGGTGAGAGGGCCGAAGAAGCGGTCGTCCTTCGCGCGAAAGAACTCCACGATGAAGCGCTCGATACCGGCCAGCACGCAATACACGCCAAACAACCAACCTTCGGCGTGCTTGTGTCCGCGCAGCCGGTACAAGATGAAGAACATGATCAGTCCCATCGCCGTTTCGTACAGCTGCGTAGGATGAACGGCCAAGACGGTCTCGGGGGTTGCTCCTGACGGGATGGGCGTGCCGAACATCTGGTTCATGATGGCGGCGGTCGACGGCGGCGATCCCTGGGGGAACGTCACGGCGAGCGGGCCATTCCACGGATGGCCATAGTCATCGCCAACGGCCCAACACCCCGTTCGGCCGACGGCGTATCCGGCGGCAATGGCAATGCCCGCCACGTCGGCGAAGCGTGCGAAGGGCAGCTTCTTGTAGGCGATGTACAGCCAGTTCAAGACCACGCCTCCAATCAGACCGCCCCAGAACACGAATCCGGCGCGTGAGAGCAGGTCACGCCAGTTGTGGGTGATGAGCAGGACGTAGTAGAGCTTGCCCCCGACCAGCATGCCCAGGACCGAGGCGAGAATCAGGTCGGGGATGGCGGCCGCTTCCAACGTTCGGCCGCGCCGTTCGAGCTCGTGCTGGCAGATGACCTGCGAAATGGCATACGCCAGAAAAACCGCCAAGCCGAACCCCGTCAGGTTCAGGGGGCCCAGACGGACCTCGAGCGGGTGATGAATGATGGGTGACATGAAGTCGTTAGGTGGCGAGGCCAGGGATTGGCAAGGTAGCGTATGCGTTCAGGTTCCACGAGGCGTTGACGCCGCGCCCGGCATGAAACAGCGCGGCACGGGCAATCATCGCCGCGTTGTCGGTGGCCAGTCGCGGAGAGGGTGCGAACACGCGTATCCCTTCGGCCGCGCCGCGTTCGGACATGGTGCGCTGCAAGGCCCCGTTGCACGCGACGCCACCCCCCAGGACAATGCGTTCCCGTCCGAACGCCCGTGCGGCACGCAGTGTCTTTTCGGTAAGCGTGTCCACCATCGCATCCTGAAACCCACGCGCAATCGCCGCTCGGTCGTGATCGAGGTCCGCGGATGCCCGCACCTCGAGTAGGACGGCGGTCTTGATCCCGCTGAACGACACGTCGTAGTAATCGTCGTCGGTTGGTTGCTGGTTGCGCCGCAGCATCGGCCGCGTGAATCGGAATCGCGCTCCGTCACCTTGGGATGCCAACATTTCCAAGGGGCGACCGCCGGGATACGGCAGGCCAAGGAGTTTAGCCACCTTGTCGAAGGCTTCGCCTGCGGCATCGTCGCGCGTGCGCCCAAGGAGTCGATATTCACCCCACGCCGGACAGTCAACGAGTAGCGTGTGCCCACCGGACACGAGCAGCGCCGTGAATGGCGGCACCGCCTCGGCGTGTTCCAAGGAGGTTGCGAAGAGATGCCCCTCCATATGGTGCACGCCGATCAATCGCTTGCCGGCGCCAAACGCCAGGGCCTTGGCGTAACTGACGCCCACCAGCAGGGCGCCGACTAGTCCCGGCGCGTGGGTGACGGCGACGATGTCCACCTCGCCTAACGATACTTTGGCATCGGCCAGCGCTCGATCGACGACCGGCACGATGGAGGTCATGTGCGCGCGCGAGGCGATCTCCGGGACAACGCCACCGAACACGCGATGGACATCCTGCGACAAGATCACGATGGACTCGGTGGCTATCGTGCCATCGTGTTGCCGAAGCACAGCGGCCGATGTTTCATCGCAGGACGTCTCGATGCCCAGCACGCGCGTCATGATCAGCTACCGCCCACGGGCACCGGTCGCACGCGAGACACGAGGTGCGGGCCGCCCAGCCGCGGACGCGAGCATCCGTTCACTGTGATCTGAAGTGCTCCTCCGAGGAATGCCGGCGGCGCTGGCCACGGGTCTTCCCGCGGCTTCGCTTAGCACGGCCTCGACTTGTGCGCGGCGATCGGGGCTGTCCCAGTCCGTGGCGCCGATGACCTTCAACCGAATCACGCCTTGGCGATCAATGAGGTAGGTGGAGGGAATGCCGGCGGTCTGGTAGTCATTCTCGATCCGGCCGCTTCCTTCGTTGAGAATCTCGAAGGTGAGTCCGTGACTGGCGACAAACGCCCGGATACGATCTTCATTCCCTGGGTCGTCTACGCTGACGCCAACCACGCGAAGTCCCTTGCTGCGAAGCCGTCGGTGCAAGGACTCGATACTCGGCATCTCGACTTCGCACGGTCCGCACCAGGTCGCCCACAGGTTCAACAGTACGACGTCGCCGCGGTAGTCGGTGATGTTTTTTGGACGCGGGGGAATATCGAGCGTGACGGCGCCCTGGAAATCGGGAGCGACGGCGCCCTTGGTCACGGCGGGTGGCACCTTCAATGGTCCCAGCCGACTTCCCACGACGTAGCCGCTGATGGCGATGCCCGAGGCCGCCAGCACAAACGCCACCAGTTGCCGGGAGTTCACACCTGCTCCATGCACAGGTCGCGTAGGAGGCGAATCTCTGCTTTCGCGTCTGAGGCGCCAAAGATCGCGTTGCCAGCGACAAAGGTGTCGGCGCCGGCCCGCCAACACTCGGCGATGGTCTCGCGGGCAATCCCTCCGTCAACTTCAACGGCGGCATGGCTCCCGGCCGCATCGAGCATCATGCGCGCGCGACGGATCTTGTCGAGGGCCGAGCGGATGAAGGACTGTCCGCCAAAGCCGGGGTTGACCGTCATGACGAGCACCAGATCGAGGTCGCTCACTACGTCGCGAAGTGTCTCGACCGGCGTCGAGGGATTCAAGGCGACACCCGCCCGGCATCCGATCTCGCGAATACGATGGAGCTGACGGTGAAGGTGCGGCGTCGCCTCTTGATGCACGGTGAGTACATTGGCGCCGGCGGCAGCGAACGGCTCGAAGTACTTCTCCGGCTGCACCACCATCAGGTGGACATCCAGAGGAAGGGTCGTCAGCCGTCGTACCGTGTCAATGACTTTGGCCCCGTACGTGAGGTTGGGAACGAAACACCCATCCATGACGTCGATGTGAATCCAGTCAGCACCACCCGCCACGCACATCGCGATGTCGTCTGCCAGGTGTGCGAAGTCGGCGCTCAGGATCGAGGGGGCGATGCGAACGGTCATGGTCTTCCAGCCACGCGAAGGACGACGGCGGTTCCTGGGGGTATGCTGGAACCGGCCGAAGGGGACTGCGAAATAACGGAGCCACGCGGGAGCGAGCTGGTAGAATCATACTCCACCGGCGCCACCTCCACGCCCAGCTGTTCCAGTATCAGTCGTGCTTCGGAAAGCTCGCGCCCAATGACCTCTGGCATGGCAAGCAGCGCCGGGCCGGCCGAAATCACCAAGTCCACATGCGTTCCTGCGGGAACAACCTGGCCGGCATCGGGGCGCAGTTCGAGCACGGTGCCCCGCGGTTCATCGGCATTCTGTTCGGTCACCTGGCCTAACGCCAGTCCAGCACTGGCCAATGCCGCCGCGGCGGCGTCTTGTGCCTGGCCCGCGATCGATGGGACCGTGGCTCGCTGTTGGCCAGCGCTGATGTCGAGGAGCACCGTGGACCCACGGCTGGCGTCCAGGCCGCCGGCAGGCCGCTGGCTCAGCACCGTGGACTTGGGCGCCGTGGCGCTCACCTTTGATTCGCCTAACGATCCCTTGAGCCCGATGGCCGCGAGGCGTTTGACGGCCTCGTCGTACGGCATCCCAACGACCGCCGGCACCTTCACGCCATCGTCGACACCGTCGTTCGGAAAGATGAACAGCGCGACAATGAGATAGCCGAGGAGAAACCCAGCGGCGGCAATGGCCAAGTACCGTAGGACCGAACGCAGGCGTGGTGAGATCATGCCGTCGGGTTGCTCGGTGCCTCGCCGCGTCGCAGCCGCACCGCGAACGCGCCATCTGTTCGATGTAGCTGCGGCAGCACGCGAAGACGTCCGCCGTCGAGAACGGAAGAAGGCACGGTCTGATCTGGCGGTGGCTCCAGCACCCACTCTGGGTGGCGCGCCAGAAAGGCGTCCACCGGCGCATCGTTTTCCTCTGGTTCCAACGAACAGGTGCTATAGACCAGCAACCCGCCAGGCCGCACGATCGTGGCCGCGGCCTCCAAAATCGCCCGTTGCGTGGCAGCCATGACCGCCAGGTCAGACACCTTCAGTCGCCACCGTGCGTCGGGATGGCGCCTGAGTGTCCCTGTCCCTGTACACGGCACATCGATCAGCACGCCATCCACGGGGCCTAACGAGGGCTCACGCGCATCCATTGCCACCAGATGCACGTTGCGGACATCCAAGCGCTGAAGATTTTCCCGCAGCCGCCCCAGTCGTGTAGTCGCCCGGTCAGCACCGATCACGAGTGCGGCTCGATGCGAAATCTCCAAGGTCTTGCCACCGGGTGCCGCACACAGGTCCGCCACCACGCTGTTCGACTCGAACGCGGCGTACCTGGCCACCAAGGTGGCGGCAGGATCCTGCACGAAGAGCATGCCCTGACGAAACGCTCCCAACTCAGTCAGCGTGATCGATCCCGTCAGCCGAAGGCTGTCACCCACCAAAGGGGCGTCCTCGCACGCCACACCACTGCGTTCCAACGATGCTTCCAACTGCTCGCGCACCACACCGAATGGGCGTACGATCAACGGCGGTTCGGTATTGTTCGCCTCGAGCAAGCGACGCGTCTGCTCGAGTCCCCACCGCTGCACCCAGCGAGCGACCAGCCATCGTGGATGGGAGTGGGAGACGGCTAACGCGTCGACGGGATCGCGAATTCCTTCCTCGGGGCGCAGGCTGCTTCGTTCGCGGTCGACGCGTCGTAACACGGCGTTGGCCAGCTTGCTGGCGCCGATGCCGCGCCGCTGTTTGGCGAGTTCCACACTTTGGGCGATGGCCGCGTACGGTGGCACGCTGCCCATGAACAGCAGTTGGTACACGCCCAGCCGCAGGACGTCCGTCAATTCGGGATCGATGCGCGAGAGGCCACTGCGCACACAGGAATCCAGCACGGCATCAATCCAGCCGCGCTTGCGAAGCGTGCCGAACACGAGCTCCTGCGTCCATCGCCGATCTCGCGCGTCCATGGGGGCGGCGCGCCGATCAAAAGCGGCGTCCAGCAGCATGCCGCCACGCAGGTCGCCGAGGACATCGGCCGCGACGACCCTGCCGTCGGTCACTCCGCCCTTGGCAACGGCGGTTCCGCCGACGGCTGGTGCGTCATCCCGAATCATAGGTCGAAAGATAGCCGTCGCCGGGCTGCCGGGGCAGAAGGTCGGGGCCGGGCGGCTAGAGACGGCACGGGGCAGAAAACCTAACGACGCCGCTCACTCGAATCGATCGCCGACCCGAACGCCACGTCCCTGAAACCAGTCCAGCGCGGCTAGCCGGCGCTTTCCGGCGGGATGAACGTAGGTGCAGCGCACACCGCCACTTCCGCAGGCGACCAGGAGTCCAGACTCATCAACATCCAGCACGGTGCCGGCGGCGCCGCGGGCGTCCCGCACCGCGCGCCCCCCAAACAACTTGACCTCAACGCCGCCGAGGGCCGAAAACCCGCCCGGCCGCGGGTCAAAAGACCGGATGAGTCGCGCGACCTCGTCGCCGCTGACTGACCAGTCGACACGTTGCTGCGCTCGATCGATCTTCGGCGCGTAGCTGGCGGCTGCCGAGTCCTGTTCGTGTTCGGGCGCGTTGCCAAGAAAGAGCAGGGTCAGAGCCTCGACAATCGCCAGGGCGCCGAGTTCGCTCAGACGCAACTGGAGTTCGCCGTAGGTCTCGTCACTCTCAATTGGTGTGGAGGCCTGCAGCACGACAGGTCCGGCGTCCAGCTCGCGGACCATGCGCATGATCGTGATGCCCGTTTCCAGGTCCCCAGCGCGAATAGCGGCTTGAATTGGCGCTGCTCCGCGCCAGCGGGGGAGCAAGGAGGCATGGATGTTCAGCGTGCCTAACGCTGGTCGCTGGATGACGTCGACCGGCAAGAGATGCCCGTAGGCGACGACGACTGAAACGTCGGGGTGGAGGGTGTCGAGTGCAGCCAAGAATTCCGGCCCACGCGGACGTTCCGGCTGTAACACCGGAATTCCTTCGTCCACGGCCAATGCCTTGACTGGAGAGGGCACTAGCACGGAGCGACTGCGACCTTGGGGCTTGTCTGGCTGCGTCACGACGCCGACCACGTCGTATCCCTCGCCAAGGAGGGCCCGCAGCGGGGGAACAGCGAACTCCGGCGTTCCCCAGAAGAGAACGCGCACGCTACAACTCCCCGTGCTCCGGCGTGGGGATGCGATGTCCCGGAACGCCCACCGGCACCAGCTTGCGAATGTTGCCGGGATACTTAGCTCGCGAAGCCTCCCACTTGCCGATTGCAGCGCGCCGCTTGAGGATGCTCAGGTAGTCGATGAACAGCTTGCCGTGAAGATGATCGATCTCATGCAGCAGGCATCGCGCGAGCAATCCGGTGGCATCGATCTCAATCGGCTGACCATCGATGTCTTGCGCCTTCACCACAACGCGCGTGGCGCGATCGACGTCGCCGTGAATGTCGGGAATCGAGAGGCACCCTTCTTCGCCGCGTTCCTCTCCCTCTTCCACCAGCACTTCAGGATTCACGATCACGTAGCGCGCCTTGTCCACCTCGATCACGGCGAGTCGTTCTTCGCGCCCGACCTGCGGAGCCGCCAGCCCGATGCCCTCGGCGGCGTGCATCGTTTCGAACATGTTCTCCGAGAGGGTCTTGAGCTCGTCCGTAAAGTCGGTCACGATGCGCGTCTCGACGCGCAGAATGGGCGACCCAAGAACGTGAATGTCGAGCAGGCTCATGCGGCGGGGTTGGCAGTCGCCGTGCCGGACGTGATACGCGCAATGCGGCCGCGTTCAACAATGAGCCGGGATTCGCCGGACTTGATGGTCACCTGGTCCTCCAGGCCCTTGGTCGAGGCGCCATCCTTGGCTCCGTCTTTCACATGAACAACCTCGCCGACGATGCCGCCGGCGGTGACGATCGTATCACCGCGTTTGAGCTGCATCAGTCGCTCTTCGTGTTGCTTCCGCTGCTTCTGCTGCGGGCGGATCATGAGGAAGTAGAAGATCGCAAAGATGGCGGCCATCTGGATGCCGAAGCCGACCATCGAGATGCCGCCGCCAGTGGCTTGCAACGCGAGCAGGGTGGGAAAGAGCGAAGCGTTCATTGGGATGGTTCGGATCCGGAGTGATAGCGCGCCAGCCACTCACGACTCCAGCTTGGGAAGGTGTCGTCGAGAACGGCTTGCCGGGCGCGGCGCATGAGGGCAACGAGGAAATGTACATTGTGCAAAGACAGGAGGCGCAGCCCAAGGATCTCGTCGGACACGAACAGATGCCGGACATACGCCCTTGAAAATCGGCGGCAGGCGGCACAGTCGCATTCGGGGTCAATGGGCGCGTCGTCCTCGCGCCAGTCGGCGCGCTTGGCGTTCACGCGCCCCGTATTAGTAAATGCCGTGCCGTTGCGACCCATTCGTGTGGGGGCCACGCAGTCAAACAGGTCAACGCCTCGCCCGACGGCCTCCACCAAGTCCTCGGGAAACCCCACCCCCATCAGGTACCTCGGGCGATCGATCGGCAGGGCGTCGTGGACCACTTCCAGCATTTCGTACATGTCGGGCTTCGCCTCGCCGACGGACAGTCCGCCGATCCCGATCCCCACCCAATCACTCATGCTGGCAATGGTGCGCGCAGCGTCGCGGCGCAACTGTGGGTGAATCCCACCCTGCACGATGGGAAAGAGGGCCTGCTCCTGAATCGTTGTGGCTGTTGTCGCCGCATCGAGCGAGGGGCGCGCGATCGGGTCTTCGTGGGCGAGTCGCTCGAATGCGACGCGACAGCGCTCGAGCCAGCGAAGGCTTCGTTCACTCGCCTCCAGCGCGAGCGCCGCATCGGATTGGCCGGGGATCACGTGATCGAATTGCATGATGACATCGGCGCCCAAATTGCGCTCGATGGCCATCACGGACTCGGGGGTGAATGTGCGCCGCGAGCCATCGATGTGACTGCGGAACTCCACGCCTTCCTCGGAAAGCGTGCGCAGCGATTCCAGCGAGAACACCTGAAATCCGCCGGAGTCCGTGAGGATAGGCCCGTGCCACGCCATGAACCGGTGCAAGCCGCCGCGGTCGCGGATCAGGGCGTCGCCGGGTCGGAGGTGCAGGTGGTAGGCATTGGCGAGGATCATTTCGGCGCCGAGTTGTCGCAGGTCGTCCGGGTCCAAGGCTTTGACGCTGGCGAGGGTGCCGACGGGCATGAAGCCTGGCGTATGGACCGGGCCGTGCGGCGTGAAAAAGACGCCCGCGCGTGCGGCCCCCGTGTGATGAACGATCTCGAACCGAAAAGTCACGGTGTGTAGTTAGGCAGCCAACGGTTGGGGGCGCTGGCCTTGCTCAGAGGATGACCATCGCGTCGCCGTACGAGTAGAACCGGTATCCCTGCTCAATCGCAACGGCGTAGGCGTGCATCGTCAGGTCATACCCGGCCAAGGCCGCGACCAGCATCAGCAAAGTGGAGCGTGGAAGATGAAAGTTGGTGATCAGCCGGTCCACGGCGCGAATGGTGGATCCCGGGCGAATGAACAAATTGGTGTCCCCTTCGGTGGGGACGAAGGTACCGTCGGGTTGGACGGCGCTTTCGAGCGTACGCGCCGACGTGGTGCCGACTGCCCAGAGGTGACCGCCGGCCGCGCGTACGCGGTTGAGCGCTACGGATGCGTCGGCGGAGATCGCGTACCACTCCTCATGCATGGGATGCTGCGACGGGTCGTCGACCTCAACTGGCTTGAAGGTGCCCGCTCCGACGTGCAGCACAACGGTGGCACGGGTCACGCCCTGTGCCTCGAGGCGGTCTAACAAGTCTGGCGTGAAGTGCAGTCCGGCCGTTGGAGCGGCGACCGATCCCTCAGTCACGGCGTACACGGTTTGATAGCGCTCCACATCCGATGGCGCGTCTTCACGACTGATGTACGGAGGCAGCGGTACGTGTCCGTATCGTGCGATGGCCTCGCTTGCGGCGAGTGGGGTGACCAGGCGAACCAAGCGTGTGCGCCGCGGCGTGAGCGAGAGAATGTCCACGGACAATTCTGGCGTCACGTACAAGCGCCGTCCGGGGCGGAGCTTTCCGCCAGGATGAACCATCGCCTCGTACGTCTTCTCCTCAGGCGCGCCGACGGGTCGCAGCAACAGGACTTCCCCGGAGCCACCGGAGAGGCGCCGTCCGATGAGCCGCGCGCGAATGACCCGCGTGGTGTTGAGGACCAGCGCGTCCCCCGGTGGCATGAGGGTGAGCAGGTCGCGAAAGACGCCGTGTGTGATCTGCCCAGTGGATCGATCGACGATCATGAGGCGACTCTGGTCCCGCTCGACGATCGGCTGTTGGGCGATCAGGGCGGGGGGCAGCTCAAACTCGTAGTCGCTGGTGCGAAGGCCCTTGGCCACTGCGACGCTACGTCGAGAACAGGCCGGGTTGTTCCTGATCCCGGTTCGACGAGGGCGGCACCTGGTAGCCGAAGTGGCGATAGGCCAGTGCCGTTGCCGTGCGTCCGCGCGGGGTACGCTGCAGGAAGCCGTTCTGCACGAGGAAGGGTTCGTACACTTCCTCGATGGTGCCGGGATCTTCGGCAACGGCAACGGCGATGGAACTGATGCCCACGGGGCCGCCGTCGAATTTCTCGATGATCGCGCGCAGGATGCGAGCATCCATGTCGTCCAAGCCGAAGTGGTCGACATCCAGCAGCTGCAACGCCTCGTTAGCCACGAGACGATCGATGCGACCTCCGGCGCGCACTTCCGCAAAGTCACGTATGCGCCGGACCAGCCGGTTGGCGATGCGAGGGGTGCCACGCGATCGCCGCGCGATCTCCGCCGTGCCCTCACCGTCGATCGGCACACGCAGCACCTGCGCGGTGCGCTGGACGATCTGTTCGAGGTCTTCGGTGGGATAGTAGTTCAACCGCATGACGATCCCAAATCGCGCGCGCATGGGCGGCGTCAGCATCCCCAAACGCGTCGTTGCGCCAATGAGCGTGAAGCGTTCAATCGGCATCGTGATCGTCTGCGCCTTGGGGCCTTCGGACAGGCGGATATCGATCCGAAAGTCCTCCATCGCCGGATAGAGAAACTCCTCGATCACCGGGCGAAGGCGGTGAATCTCATCGATAAACAGGATGTCTCCCTCACGCAGGTTGGTGAGGGTGCCAACCAGGTCACCTGGCTTCTCGAGCGCAGGACCAGAGGTGTTGCGAATGTTCACCCCCAGTTCGCGGGCGATCAGTTCAGCCAGCGTGGTCTTGCCGAGCCCTGGGGGCCCAAAGAACAGGGTGTGGTCCAGCGGCTCGCGACGGCCAAGGGCGGCGTCGATGTAAATGCGCAGCGAATCCTTGACCTTCTGCTGCCCGATGAATTCGGCGAGCCGCTGCGGGCGTAGCGATAGCTCGACCGGACCCTCTTCGGGTAGTGCGTCCGGTGTGGTGATCTCGTGAGGCATTCGGCGCGATTCGGGGCTGAACAACGAGGCACTGGCAACCAAAAATATGTCCCAAAGAAAATCCGAAAGCCATCCTCGTGACGTTCGGTCATGAGGCGCGTTTAAGAATGTGCCCCCACACCACGGTACTGTTCAGCGCTGGACAGTCGTGCCCCCATCTCCGACATGCCTTCTCAGGTAAGCGGCACCTGGCCCATACCCGGTCTCGTGCTGGCCATCGTCGTGATGGTCCTGCTCGAGCTGGTGCGGCGGATCGCCCTCGTGCAGCGGGACGTACAACGCCTGGCCGCGTCGGAGGCGCGCTTTCGCGCGTTGGTCCAAAACGCCACGGACGCGATCCTGATTCTTGATCCCGATGGGGCGGCTCGGTACGTGACGCCATCGGCCGAGGGATTGTTTGGGAGCATCTTCGAATCCACGCTGGCCGACGTGACGCATCCGGAGGACGTGGCGATCTCCGAGCGCTTTCTGGCCAACGTGCGACGCACGAAAGGGGTGCCCGTGGTGGAAGAGTGGCGGATGCGACGATTCGACGGGTCGTGGCTGTGGGTGGAGAATACGGGGACAAATCTCCTGCACGAACCGACGGTGGCGGGCATTGTCGTCAACGCCCGCGACGTCTCGGAGCGGCATTCACTGGAAGCACGCCTAACGCATCAGGCCTTTCACGATGAACTGACGCGGCTGGCCAATCGCACGCTGTTCCTGAATCGCGTGGCCCGTGCCGTGGGACGGCGGGGACGCGAGCGCCATCCGGCGACGGTCCTGTTCCTGGACCTGGACGACTTCAAGAAGGTCAACGACTCGTTAGGTCACGCGGTGGGTGATGAGTTGTTGGTGGCGGCGTCGGCGCGTCTGGCCTCGTGCGTGCGCCCCGGCGACATGATTGCCCGGCTGGGGGGCGACGAGTTCGCTGTGCTGCTGGAAG
The DNA here is from genome assembly GCA_046327745.1 of Gemmatimonadaceae bacterium. Taxonomy (GTDB): domain Bacteria; phylum Gemmatimonadota; class Gemmatimonadetes; order Gemmatimonadales; family Gemmatimonadaceae; genus JABAQJ01. The sequence goes on from JAXLXV010000009.1 coordinate 49,791, forward strand.
GCGTGGACGACTACTCCACGGTGACCGCGGTCGCCGATCGCATCGCCGAGGGCCTTCGCACGCCATTCCGCGTCAGCGGGCGCGACGTGTTCGTGAGTGTCAGCATCGGCATTGCCGACGTCTCGCATGGGGACACGCCGGATGAGATACTGCGCAATGCGGACCTGGCCATGTACTTCGCGAAATCACGAGCCAAGGGGCGCTTCGCGATCTACGAACGCGAGATGCATGCGGAGGTCATGAACCGGTTGGAGCTGGAAGCCGACCTTCGGCACGCGGTCGATCGCGGTGGGTTCTTCGTGGAGTACCAACCGATCGTGCACCTGGCGACGGGGATGGTGTACGGCGCTGAGGCCCTCGTCCGCTGGCGGCATCCCGAGCGGGGCCTGTTAGCCCCTTCCGACTTTGTCTCCCTCGCCGAAGACACGGGACTGATCGTACCGATCGGCCGCACGGTGCTGAAGGAGGCGTGCGCGCGAGCCCAGGAGTGGCGTCATCGGCAGCGGCGCAATCGCTCGTTGCGCATTGCCGTGAACCTGTCGGGGCGACACTTCCACGAGTCCTCCCTGGTCGACGACGTGCGCGACGCGCTGAAGGAGTCGGGTCTGCCACCGAACATGCTGACCTTAGAGATCACTGAGAGTGTTCTCATGCAGGAATCGGCGGCGCTGGTGGAGAAGCTGCGCGACCTGAAGGCCTTGGGATTGGAGTTGGCGCTGGACGACTTCGGAACCGGATATTCCTCACTGGGATACCTCCGCCGCTTCCCCATCGACATCCTCAAGATCGATCGCTCGTTCGTGGGCACGGTCGGTTCGCGAGGGGTGGACACGGCCCTGACGCGAGCGATCGTTGCGCTGGGCCGCACCCTGCAGATCGAAACCATCGCCGAGGGGATCGAGCGTCCCGAGCAGAGAGATGGGCTGCTGACGCTGGGCTGCTCGCTGGGGCAGGGCTATCTATTTGCGAGATCGATGCCGGCGGAGGAGTTCGTGTCGTGCATGGTGGACACCCCGCGATCACTCACAGTGGTGCAGATGTATTCGCCCTCGCCGGTGGGCGTCAATGCCGTGATGTAGTCGACGCGTAAAGTGCTGGACGTGCTTAAGTCCTGACTGTCCCGGGGACGAAACTCCAGAGCAGAATCCATGCGCGTTTCCCCCTTTTCCCGCTTGCAGCAGGTGCGCCGGCGCGCCGCGTCGTTGGCGCCCATTGACGGTGCGGCCGTCGCTTGGCTGCTCGCCGTTCGCACGCTGGTGTCCCTCGCTCTTCAGGCCGCGCCTGGGGTGAGGGACGTGGCGCGCATCGACTTCGAGAACATTGCGGACGTCCTGTTAGGCTGGATGCTGACGGCGACCGCCTGGCGAGTAAGCCGCGACGCCAAGGTGCAAACGTCGGTGCGCGCGGGCTGGCGATGGATCGGCATCGCGTATGCCTTCGCGTGGGTCGGGAACGTCTGGTGGTGGTATCTGGAGACGGTGAAGGGGCAAAGTCCCCTGGTATCGTGGTCGGACCCGATCTACCTGATGTTCTACCCGCTTTTCCTGGTTGGCGTGCTGTACTTCCCGCACACGACACGCTCCCGGGACGACTCCACGCGGTACTGGTTGGACGTGGCGATGGTGATCGTTTCCGCGGGGATCACCATGTGGTACTTCGCGCAGTTTGGCGCCTCGTTGACGACCGAGCATGCGCCCTACGAGCTGGTCTACACACTGGGATATCCACTCGGTGACGTCCTGATCCTCGTGGCTCTCGCGGTCCTGGTCATTCGGCACCTGCCGGCCCACACGTCGGTGCCCATGCGATACCTGGCGGCGAGCATGATGTTGTCCCTGATCGGCGACAGCTTGCATGCTTGGCGGTTGCGTCACGGAACATACGCGCCCGGCAGCTACATCGACGCGATCTGGGCGGCCAGCTACGTGGGGGTGGCCATGGCGGCGTGGCAGCAGCGTCGCGAATCGGGAGTGGCGGCCCACGCCGACGACGGCGCGCCGGTGACCAGCACGTCGTACCTCGCCTACGGGTCTTCGGCGCTCCTGTTCCTGGTGCTGCTGTACGTAGGCTACAGCACGGGGGCCAACGAAGTGTTCGTCCTCGCGCTCGGCGCGGCGGCGATTTCTGGGCTCGCGGTCTTGCGACAAGCGATCGCAGTCCGGGAGAACCTGCGCCTGCTCACGGAATCCAAGGCGCTGGAGAGCGAGGCACGCTTTCGAGCACTGGTGCAGCATTCGTCGGACGTGATCCTCATCGTGGACGTGGATTCCACCGTGCGTTTCGCGTCGCCCGCGGTGCAGCAGATTCTTGGTCGCCCCGAGGAGGACTTGGTCGGACGTCTGTTGGTGGAGCTAGTTCACCCTGACGACCTGGACGCCGCTCTGCGGCTGCTTTCTCTGGCCGCCGAGACGCCGGATGAGACGCCGCGTGTTGAATGCCGCATGCGCCACGGTGATGGCCAGTGGATTCTCATGGAACACGTGGCGACGAACCTGCTGGCCGAGCGCACGGTCACGGGCATCGTGCTCAACAGCCGCGACGTGTCGGAGCGTGAGGAGCTGCAACGACGGCTGACGCATCAAGCCTTCCACGATCCACTGACGAACCTGGCCAACCGGACGCTGTTCATCGACCGGACAGACCATGCGATGAAGCGCTCGCACCGCGACCTGTCGCAGGTGGCCATGCTCTTCATCGACCTCGACGACTTCAAGAAGGTGAATGACTCGCTGGGACATTCGGCGGGAGATGCGCTGCTGTCGGTGGTCTCCGCGCGCTTCCAGACCACCCTGCGCGAAGGGGACACGCTGGCGCGGCTGGGTGGCGACGAGTTCGGCGTGCTGCTGGAGGATTGCGGTGGTCTGAGCCGGGCGAACGAAGTGGCCGATCGTGTCCAGCGGGTCCTGCGCGAACCCCTGACCATGGCGGGGCGGGAAATCCGCGTTCGCGTGAGTGTGGGCATCGCGAGCGCTCGGGACGCTAGCACGCCGGCGGAACTGATGCGCAACGCCGACTTGGCCATGTACATGGCCAAAACGCGTGGCAAGAGCGGGTGCGCGACGTATGAGCCGCAAATGCATGCCGACGTGGTCCTGCGGTTGGAGCTGGAGGATGACTTGCGGCGCGCGATTGGCAGCTCGCAGCTGTCGCTCGTCTTTCAGCCGATCGTTCATCTGGACACCCGGGAGCTGTTCGGCGTAGAGTCGCTGCTGCGTTGGCGGCACCCACGCCACGGTATGATCTCGCCCTCAGTCTTCATTCCGATCGCCGAAGAGGCAGGGCTGATCGAAGACATTGGCCGCTGGGTCCTGCACGAGGCGGCGCGCCAAGCCCGTGCCTGGAAGGACGAAACGGGCGTGCGGATTCATGTCGGCGTGAACATCTCTGGTCGTCACATTCAACACGGGCGCGTGTTGGAGGACGTTCGTGACGCCGTGGCCGCCGCAGGGATCGAGTCGTCGCAGCTGCTGCTGGAAATCACGGAAAGCACCCTGATGCACCGCGGCGACGAAGTCCTGGATGTCCTGGGCGGACTACGGGCGTTCGGTGTGACGCTGGCGCTCGATGATTTCGGGACTGGCTACTCGTCGCTCAGCTATCTCCAGCGCTTCCCGATCGACATCCTGAAGATCGACAAGGCCTTCATCGAAGACATCGCACGCGATGAGGCGGATCCCCGGCTGGTGCGCGCCATTATCGCCCTGGGCGAAAGCCTGAACCTGCAGACCGTTGCCGAGGGGATCGAAACCCCGGACCAGCTTCGTGTGCTTCGGGCGCTGGGATGCCGGCTTGGCCAGGGGTACTTCTTTGCCCGTCCCGTGGCCGCGGCCGAGGTGGCCGCGATGGTGTCGACGCCGGCCGATCCAGCGGCAGCGACGACCGATCGATCAGCCGTCGCTGCCTAACGAATCGCTACAGCAGTTCGGGAATTCGTACCAGCCGATCCGCAGCGGCCTCGATCGTTTCCTGTTTCTTGCAGAAGGCAAAGCGAACGTAGTTCTTGCCGAGACCCGGCGTGGCGTGAAATGAGGATCCGGGCACGGTCGCGACGCCGACTTCCTGCGCCAGCCAGAGGGAGAAGGCGCGGTCGTCCATCGTGCTCATCCGGGAAAAGTCGGCGAGCACGTAGTACGCCCCTTCGGGCAGCGTAAAGGTGAAGCCGGCGGTGGTGAGCGCGGCGCCCAGTCGTTCACGCCGCTCCCGGTAATCGTGCGACAGGTGGTTGTAGTACTCGGGGGGAAAGGCCATGCCCACCGCGCCAGCGGCCTGCAGGGGGGCGGGAGCACCGACGGTGAGAAAGTCGTGGACCTTTCGGATGGCTGTCGTTTCCGTTTCCGGCGCGATGGCAAAGCCCAACCGCCATCCGGTGCAGCTAAAGGTCTTGGACAGCCCGCTGATCGTGATCGTGCGCTCCCGCATGCCAGGCCAAGAGGCCAGCAGGTGGTGATTGCCGGCGTAGCGAATATGCTCGTAGATCTCGTCAGTGATCGCCCAGACGTCATTGGCCGTGCAGAGTTCAGCAATGAGGTCGAGTTCTTCTCGAGTGAACACCCGGCCCGTCGGATTATGCGGCGTGTTCACGATGATGGCCTTGGTGCGCGTGGTAAACGCACTCCGCAGGCGATCGGGATCGAAGGTCCAGTTTGGCGCTTCGAGTGGGATGAACACGGGTTTGGCGCCCGCCAGAATGGCGTCGGGCCCGTAGTTCTCGTAAAAGGGCTCGAAGACGATGACCTCATCACCTGGGTCGATCAGCGCCAGGAAGACGGATGCCATGGCCTCTGTCGCCCCACAAGTGACGGTGATCTCGCGCTCCGTGTCCACCGGATAGTCATACCACTGTCGGTATTTCTCGGCGATCGCGTTGCGCAGTTCACGCGCGCCCCAGGTGATGGCGTATTGGTTGATATCGCCGTTGATCGCGACGCAAGCCGCCTCCTTCATTTTGGCGGGCATCGGGAAGTCAGGAAATCCTTGGGCCAGATTGATCGCGCCGTACTGTTGTGCGACGCGCGTCATCTCCCGGATGACGGATTCGGTGAATGTGGCAGCGCGGAGTGCGGGCAAGGCGGAACGCGGCAGAGGTGGACGAAAGTGGCGAGCAGGAATGGTGGGTCTAGCGCACGACCTTCGCCAGAGCGGCGCGGATGAGTGCGGCCGCGTCGAGGCTTTCCTTGGTGCCTTCGAGCGTGGCCCGAACGGCGCGTTCCGCGTCGGCGTTGCTGTACCCTAACGACACCAAGGCGCGCATGGCATCGTCGGCGGCGGCGCCGGCGGGGCGTGGCGCCGCATCGTCGGCGGCCAACAGGTCGTTGACCTTCTCGGCGAGATCGAGAATCAGCTGTTCGGCCTTCTTGCGACCCACGCGCGGCACGGACATCAAGGTGGCGAGATCCTTGTCGCGGATGGCGCGCACCAGGCGGTCGGCGGAGAGCGCCGACAGCATGCCCAGGGCGAGCGCCGGCCCCACGCCGTTGGCGCCGAGGAGCCGCCGGAAGACGCGCTTTTCGGCAAGGGTCGCGAAGCCGTACAGTTGCCAGTCGTCTTCTCGCACGACCACGTGGGTGTGCAGCGTGCACGACTCGCCAGCTCTGGGGATGGACTCGAAGGTCCCTAATGGAACCGCCAGCTCATACGCCACGCCCCCCGCGGTCAGGAGTTCGACACGGTCGAGGTCCTTGGTCAGCAGCTTGCCGGAGACTTGAGCGATCATCGGGAAGCGGGGCGCCGGGTTGGGCGCGGCTCGGCGATGCGCCGGGCCAGGGGCGAGGACTGCATGAGTCCGCAGATAGCCACCGCTACGCCATCGGCGGCATCGGACGGAGCGGGGGCCGCCTTCAGTCGCAGCAGACGGGCCACCATGAACTGCACCTGCTCCTTGGTCGCGGCGCCGGCGCCGACGATCGACTTCTTCACGGAGGCCGGAGGGAACTCGTGAATGGGCAACCCTGCCTGCTGGCCCGCCAGCAGGATCACGCCGCGTGCGTGGCCTAACGTGACCGTGGTGCGCACGTTCTTGCCGTAAAAGATATCCTCGACGGCCAGCGCGGCTGGCTGGTGCCGCGCGATGATCTCGCAGATGCCGCGATGGATCTCAGACAACCGCGCCGAGAGGGAATCGCCGGGGTGCGTGCGGATGACGCCGCATTCCAGGAGCGTGTACGGACCGAGCGCGTCGCCGCGGACCAGTCCGTAGCCTGTAATTGCGGTGCCCGGATCGACCCCAAGGATGAGCACGCGCCTACTGTCCGGCTCCCAGCCCCTCAATCACGCTGGCGTCGATATCGAAGTTCGCATCGACCTTCTGCACGTCGTCCAGCTCTTCAAGGGCCTCTATCAGCTTCAACACGCTTTCGGCGTCGCTGCCTTCGACGCGAACGGTCTGTTTGGGAATCCAGGCGATCTCGGATTCTGTCGCCACGATGCCCTTGGCTTCGAGCGCCGTCTTGACGACGTGGAACGACGGTACGTCCGTGCTCACCACGTACTGGTCATCTTCCCGGGCAAAGTCAGACGCGCCTACCTCGAGGGCGGCCTCCAGCGTGGCGTCCTCGTTGTACTTGGCGGCATCCAGGTACAACTGGCCCTTCCGCTCGAACATCCAGGACACGGAATTCGAGGCACCCATGTTGCCGTTACCGCGCGACAATTTGTGGCGCACCTCGGCGACCGTGCGTGTGGCGTTGTCCGTCAGAGCCTGGATCATGAGGGCGACGCCGCCTGGGCCAAAGCCCTCGTATAGCACCTCGACGTAGTCGACACCTTCCAGCTCACCCGTGCCCTTCTTGATTGCCCGTTCGATGTTCTCCTTGGGCATGGAAGCAGCCTTGGCCGTGTCAATCGCCGTGCGAAGCCGCGGATTCCCGCCAGGGTCACCGCCGCCCGCTTTTGCCGCTACCGTGATTTCGCGAATGAGCTTCGTGAATTTTGCACCACGCTTCGCGTCGGTCGCGGCCTTGTAGTGCTTGATTTGCTTCCATTTACTGTGACCAGCCATGTCTCGCGCGCCGTCTGAGGTTTCCGGGGAGCAATATAGGCCGCCGCTGCCCGCTCGGGGACCGTGGTGCGCCCAAAATGGAACGACGGCTGGCGCTTACCGGGATTCGAACGGATAGCGGACTTCGCGTGCCCGCTTATCCCACTCCCACATGGTGAGTTGCTGTTCGGGCGTGAGCGGTGTGCCAAGCTCGCGCAGCCAATGGCAGATCTGCCCGCGGTGGTGGGCTTCGTGGGTGATGGCCGCACAGGCCATGGCGATAACATCGGGCTGATCGCCACGTACGTGCCCCCCGTCGAGCAGTCCCTCCTCGATCAGGCTCACCATGGCACGCGCGCTGCTACCTAACGACCAACGCACCTCATCGATGGACACGGCAGCGCGGTCCAGCGGCTCGGGAGCAGCGACGGACCGTGCGGACATCTTGATGCGCATGCAACGCACATTGTGAATGTGCGCGAACGAGGTGGCGATGTTGCGGCCGCGCGAACTCGGCGGGTACATCCGCCAGATTCGCGGATTCACAGCGTCCAGCAGGACCTGATTGATCCGCTCGTTGGTCAGGAAGGCCGCGGCCAATGCCTGGCCCAGGTTCACCGGTTGGCGCTCGCTGCGACTGCGCGTCGGCGCGGGGACTTCAACCACCGTCGGTGGTGGGGCTGGCGCAGCAGGTGCCGGCTCGCGAACGACCTTGGGGGCCGGGAGCTCGGGAACTGCAGGCGTCTCCACGGGAGTGCGTCGTGCCTTTGGCCGCGGCGCTGGGACCACTACCTCCGTTACCGCGGGCTCGGACTCCGGCGGCCGCTGTGGTTTAACGACCCGTGTGCGCTTCTTGGCGCTGCTCGCAGGACCCTTCTTGGCGGCCATTGCAGTCCTATCGCGCGGGCTGGGCGGCGTCGGGCCACGCTTGGCCAAAGAACGTGGCCAACGACCGGACGATCGTGTCGGGGTCGTCGGCGAAGGCCAAGTGTCCGGCTCCTCGTACGGTCAGCAGGCGCGCATTGGGAACCGCCGCGGCCCACGCGCGCGCGCCATCGGGGTTAGCGACCAAGTCGCGATCCCCTCGAATGACCAGTGTGGGCGAGCGAATCGCGTTGGCGACGCGCGTCAGGTCGCGTTCGCGTTCCAGTGAGCGCATCAGCAGAGACATGTGCTGGGCGAAGGTGCGGATCCCCTCGTTGGGGAGCTTGCACATGTCCGACCGCACACGGCCCGCGTGCGACGTGTCGCCGACGTAAACGGGAGCGTTCACCTTCCAGTACGCGCGGCAGTATCCCTCGGCGTCGGTCGTGTCCTTTCCGGCTGCGCGCAAACGTACCAGATGGCGGGCTTGCACCGTGTCGATACGCGCCATGGCCGCGGCGACGTCGCGCCGTTTGGCCAGGGAGTCCGTCAGCTCGATCGGTGAGAGCAGGGCCAACCGAGTGATGCGGTCGGGATGCGCAGCGGCGTACGCGGCCGTGACCGCGGCGTAATACGAGAAGCCGACCAACGCCATGCGCGAAAGCTCCAACTGCACGCGCACTCGCTCCAGGTCCTGGACGTCGGCGTCGAAGGTGGCGAGTGTGGTGTCTGGGCTTGCCGCGGATCGTCCCCGTTGTCGCGGGTCGTAGAACACGACGGTGTGCGTTCGTGCGAGTGGTGCGAGGGCGGTGTCCAGATAGGCGCCGAGCGGCACGACGATCGTGTCCGGGCCCGAACCCTCGATGCGGTAGTACAGCGACATCCCGGGGCCGGCTGACACCGTGCCCTCGGCAGGTGTGACCGGGCGGACCGGCGTCACCGGGGTTGGTGCTGGCGAAGGCGCAGGCGGAGCGATTACGGGTCGCGGGGGCGGCGCGCAGCTGACGGTGATGGCCAGCAGGGCGGCGAGATGGTGCTTGCTCAGCGTTCGGGCTCCATCACGTCTTCGAAGCGCAGCCACTTGTTGTAGAAGTAGAGGTCCACGTAGCCGACGGGGCCGTTCCTGTTCTTGAGGAGATGCAGTTCCGTCGCTCCCTGAATGCCTGGGGCGGTGTTGTACAGTTCCTCACGATACACCGCAGCGACGACATCGGCGTGCTGACGCACGGCGCCGAGGGCGCCAAAATCCTCCAGAGTCGGTCGGGCATCGGGTCGGCCGCGTGGTGTGGCGGTCATGTGCGACACCAGCAGGATCGCGCAGTTGCGTCTGACGGCGAGATCCTTGAGTTCGCGGACGGCGCGGGCCAGCTCTTCTTCCAGTGTGGCGGCTCCCGTTGCCAGGGACTGCAGCGCGTCCACCACCACCAATTCCAGCCCCAGGTGTTCCACCGTCAGGTCGGACACGCCGGTAAATCCCGAGTCGGGGACCCGAGCCAGCACGGGCCCGCGGTCGCGGAGCCGAAGTGATGCCGTGGCCACGGACGTGTGGGCCGCATCGGTCAGCTCACCCGCGCGAAGTTCGTCGACGCTCACGCGCCCTTCCAGGGCCAGCGCGCGCTCCATGATGCGCTCGGGGGTCATTTCCCCGGAGAGAAAGGCCACGGTCCGACCATTGGTCGACGCCCGTAACGCGATCGCCAGGGCCAACGCCGATTTGCCGCTGGAGACATCGCCGCCAAGCACCAACAGGTCGCCCCGTCGCATGCCGCCCCCGAGCAGGGCGTCAAGGCTCGGGAAGCCAGTGGCAATGGTCTCTCCCTTCGCCGCACCGTCACTCAGGGCCTCGAAGTGCGCCGCGGCATCTGGCGACTTCGGAACCGTCGGCTTCTCTCCGGTGCGCCCACGAATCGGGAACTGCAGCGTCGGCGTTTCGCCGCCCGTCGGACGGTCGCTGTCTCCGCTCATACCGGGGTCACCTCGCGTGGGACCAGATCGTGCGCCAATCGCTTGAGTTCGGTGCGTGCTGGCAGATCCAACACGCTGTCGGCGCTGGCGCCGAGTGCGTCGATGGCTTCGCGGAGCGCCGCGCGATTGCCATCCTCCGTGGCCTGAATCACACCGCTGAGCCCTGCCTTCACCGCTGCGGGGATGGTCAGGGTGCTACTCCAGGCGCGGGCCGCAGCGCACCGCGCCCGCCGCGCGGGAGGGAGCAACTCACTCAAGTCCGGCGTGCTGGCGAAGCGCGCCCCCATCAAGGTGGCGAGCGCAATCTCTCGCGGGCCCCCGAGCGCCAGCCGGCTCACCAACAACGTGAGCGCGCGAAACCGGAACTCCGGGGGGTACACGGCGTACGGCGGAAGCGTTTGCACGACCGGAATCTAGGTTCTCGCCGCCCCTCGGCAAACGCTCTGGCGACATCTGCCATGGGAAGCCACACCGATGACGTGTTGTTCATCGTGTGTGATGCGCCGTGCGGACCCCCTTCCGAGTACATTCTACTGCATGCCTGCACCCCTACCGAAGGCTGCCTTGCCACCCAAGACCGTGTTGTGGGTGGATGACGAGGCGGAGCTGCTGGAACCGCATCGTGTGTTTCTGGCGGGCAAGGGATACGAAGTCGCCGTGGCCACCAATGCGGACGACGCGTTGGAAATGCTGCGGCGGCGCTCGTACGATGTGATGCTGCTGGATGAACAGATGCCCGGTCGACGTGGATTGGACACGGTCCGCGACGTTCGGGATGTGGCGCCGACGCTGCCGGTGGTGATGGTCACCAAGAGCGAGGAAGATGCGACGCTGCGCGAGGCGTTAGGTGCGCAGCTGGCCGACTATCTCGTCAAGCCGGTCAATCCGCGCCAAGTCTTGTCCGTGGTGACGAAGATTCTAGAGGGCACGCGCATTCGGCAGCAGGCCGTGGCCCGCTCGTTCGTGGACCGCTTCCGCGCGATGGAGCTGGAGCGTGACCGCGTGCTGGACTGGCGAGGGTGGATTGAGCGGTTCGATGAATTGATGCGCTGGGATGTGGAGCTGGCGGATGCGGGCGAGCCTGGGCTGTACGAATCCCTGCGTGGGCTTTATCCGGACATGCACCGCGAGTTTGCCCAGTTCATGTATCGGGCCTATCCACAGTGGCTGCGCAATCTGGAGGGAGATCGCCCGCCGCTGTCGATCGACGTGGTGAGCGAATTCCTGCTTCCCGTGTGGAAGGAGAAGCGTGTCGCGGCCTTGGTGGTGGTGGACTGCTTGCGTCTGGATCAGTGGCGCGTGCTGGAGCGCATTGTCGCCCCGCTCTTTGACGTCGAGACGACGCACTATTTCGCTGTCCTGCCCACGGCCACGCCGTACTCCAGGAATTCCCTCTTCAGCGGTCTGTTTCCCGGAGAAATTGCCGCGCGCTTTCCCGACTGGTGGGGAGAGCGGGATGACGAGACGCTGAATGCGCACGAGCGGGAACTGTTGGACGCGCAGCTGAAGGAGATGAAGCTCTCGGTCCCACTTCGTTACGAGAAGATTTCGACGCCTCAGGATTCGGAAGATCTGGAGCGACGGATTTCGTCAGCGATTCCGATTGAGGGAATCGGCGCGTTCGTCTTCAATTTTGTCGACCTCCTGACGCACGGTCGTTCAGAATCGGCGATCCTGTACGAAGTGGCCCGCGACGAGATTGCCCTCCGTCAGCTCACGGAGCAGTGGTTCAAGCGGTCGGCGCTGTTCTCCCTGTTGAAGGAGGCCGCCCGTCGTAAGGTGACGGTCATCCTCACCAGCGATCACGGGTCCATTCACTGCACCTCGCCGGCCACCGTGTTTGCCAAGCGCGATGCCACGCAGAACCTGCGGTACAAGTTCGGCGAGGACTTGCGACCGGAACGCGCGGAACAGGCCCTGCTATTTCCGAACGAGGATCTTTTGCGGCTGCCGCGGCGTGGTTTGGGTGCGAACACATTGTTGGCGGCCGGGAACACCTTCTTCGTGTACCCGACCAAATTGCGCGAATACCAGAGTCGGTACCGGGGAAGCTTCCTGCATGGCGGCGTGACGCCTGAAGAGTGCATTGTTCCGCTGGCCTTGCTCACGCCCAAGGGGCGTGCCTAGTGCTCCAGCTCGCACGCTTCGCTCGTTAGGACATGTACGCTCGGCTTCTCCGTTTTCTCCGACCGCATGCGTGGCGCATGGTGGGAACGGTGGCCTGCAATATTGGGGCGGCCGTCCTCGACGTCTTTTCGTTTACCCTGCTGATCCCGTTCCTGGACGCGATCTTCGGGACCACCACGCCTGCTGGGCCGATCAGCCACCTTCAACAGCGGGTGATCGGTGTGTTCCTGAATCCGGACGACAAGATGGGGGCGTTACGCAACGTCATTCTTGTCATCCTGGCCGCTGTTGCCCTGAAGAACGTTTTGGTCTGGATGAGCGGACAGCTGGGCGCTTCGCTACAGGAGTACGTCACGCGAGACCTGCGGAATGCCGTCTACGCGCACGTGCAGCGCTTGCCGCTTGCGTACTTCACCCGGACCAAGGCCGGCCAGATCCTCTCACGGATCCTGACCGACTCTGCGCAGACAAAGCAGGTCATTACCGAAGCCGTCACGCGTTCCATCCAGAGTGCGGCGGTAGTCGTGACGACGATCGTCGCCCTGTTTGCTATTTCGTGGCGCTTGGCCCTGATCTCCCTGGTCATCGCTCCGATTCTGATCGGATTGTTGCAGCCGCTGCTACGAAGGTTGCGGAAGGGCCACAAGCGTCTCGGCAATCAGTATGGCGATATGACGGCGATCGTCCAGGAGAGCGTCACGGGCATTCGCTTGGTCAAGTCGTATGGCGCCGAAGCCTTCGAGGAAGGGCGCTTTCGCGCGGCCAGCGACCAGTACGCCCGCGGCATGGTGCGCGTAACGCGTATTGCCTACCTGGCCCAGCCTATCACCGAAACGGTCGGGACGGCGATCGCTGTCGCCATTCTATGGGTCGGAGCCCGGGAAGTGCTGCTGACGGGGACGGTCTCAGGGTCCATGTTGATCGCCTTCCTGATCCTCGTGATGCGGATGTTGCAACCGTTGAAGCAGCTGTCACAGGTCCCGACGGTCGCGCAGCAGTCGTTGGCGGCCGCCGATCGACTGTTCGAGATTCTCGACGCTTCCGACGAGTTCACGGAGGACCGCGGTGGTCGCACGGCATCGGCGCCGCGCGAGCAGATTGCCTTCGAGGGCGTGTCATTCAGCTACGACGACGCCGAAGTCCTGCGGGACATCACCTTCACGGCCCGGCGGGGCGAGGTAGTGGCGCTGGTGGGGCCGAGTGGGGCGGGGAAGAGCACGCTGGTGGACTTGCTTCCCCGCTTTTACGAGCCGACGCGTGGCACCATCCGCTTTGATGGCGTGGACGTGCGAGAGTTTTCGTTGCCGTCGCTGCGCGCGCTGACGGGCATCGTCAGCCAGGACACAGTGCTGTTCAACGATACCGTTCGCCACAACATCGCCTACGGGGCCAGCGGCACCTACACGGCGGCGCAGGTGGAGGCAGCGGCCCGGGCGGCGAATGCCCACGACTTCATCGTCGCGCTGCCTAACGGGTACGACACCGTGGTTGGTGAGCGTGGGACGCGCCTGTCCGGCGGACAGCGACAGCGACTGGCGATTGCTCGCGCCTTGCTGACGGATCCGCCCCTGTTGATCCTGGACGAGGCGACATCAGCGCTGGATACGGAATCGGAGCGGTTGGTTCAGGAAGCGATCGATCGGCTGCTGGCTGGCCGCACCGTGTTCGTCATCGCCCATCGGTTGTCCACCATCCAGCACGCCTCCCAGATCCTCGTCCTGGACCGCGGGCGCATTGTCGAACGCGGTACGCACCGCGAGTTACTGGCCCATGGCGGTATGTACGCGCGCCTGGCCCTGGTGCAGGAGTCAGGGCCCGGGATGGCGCTGCCGGTGACGGCCGTGCCCGCTCCGGCTCGTTAGGTCGTGCGGGCCCTGTTCGTCGTGCCAGCCCCGTGTTTCGACGGCGGCGCACGTGCCCTGGTCGATGGGGGGGTGGCGTTGGTCGCCCGCGGACACAGCGCGCTGATTGCCACCGCCGCTGGTGGCGACGTAGAGCGCGTGGCTCGGGCGCTGGGGCTAGAGACGGTGGCTGTCGCGGAGGTTGCCAACTCCTACCGACGCTCCCGCGAGCTCAAACGTATCCTGGCCGCGCAACACCCGGACCTGATCGCCGTGACCTCTGAGTCGGATCTGTTGGGGGCGGCGTGGGCCGTGCGACGCGAGAACCGACCCGTACTCATGCGGCGGGTCGCCACTGAGGAAGCGTTCGAGCGTCATTGGCGGGCTCGCCTGGCGGAACGCCGGGCGACCGTCGCGTACCTGGTGGCCACGACCGGGAGTGTCCGACCCGTGGTCGATGGCGGGGAAGTCGTCTCAGCGTCGCTATGCGTGCGGGTGCCCGCACAACCAGCGGATACGGGCGACGTCACCGCACCCCGACTTGTCTGCGCGGCGGGGAGCGTGCGGACGGCCGCCCTCGGTGAAGCGTTGCGAGCCTTTGCGCTCCTTCGCGAACGATACGCACGGTTGCGGCTGGCGGTGGTCGGCGATGTCGCTGCCGATCCGGATGTGCAGCTGCACGCGGCGTCACTCGGCGTAGCTGACCATGTCGATTGGGTCAGCGACGCCGTGGCTCGCGAGGCGGCGATGCGACACGGAACGGTCGGCTGTGTGGTGGCGCAAGGCGACGAGGAGATCCTCGGGTGCCTGGACCTCATGGCCTCGGGGATTCCCTTCGTCTCCACGCGGACGACCGAAACGGAGCGGTACGTCGCGCATGGCATTCACGCCGTCCTGCTTAACGCGTTGGAGCCGTCGCGCGTGGCGGCGGAGCTGTCCGTCCTGCTGGCTTCTCCATCGCGGCGCGAGGCGATGGGGTTGGCGGCTCGGGCGCGCGTGGAACGCGACTACTCGGATCGTCAGGTCGCCGCGGTGTTGGAGCAGGCGGCGCGCCGCGTGCGAGATCGGGCGCGGGTCCCTGTGCGCGCCGGTGCTGGCGCGGGTGGTGCCCGATGACGACCAAGGTGCCGGTCACCGTTGTGATTGCCGCACGCAACGAGGCAGACCAGATCGGCGACTGTGTGCGCAGCGTGGCCTTCGCCGCGGAAGTCTTAGTCGTGGAGAACGACTCGACAGACGCCACGGTGAAGGAGGCGAGCCACGCCGGGGCCACCGTGTTCACCCATCCATTCACGACCATCGGTGGCCAGCGCAACGCCGCGATTGCCCGCGCGACACAGCCTTGGATTTTGGTGCTGGACGCTGATGAACGCGCGACTCCCGCGTTAGGCGTCGAGGTGGCAAATCGCCTGGCCGCGCCCGACGGTCTGGCGGCGTGGCGGGTGCCGCGTCGAAATCTCTTTCTCGGGCGCGAAATACGGCATGGTGGCTGGGAGCGCGATCGACCGGTGCGCCTGTTTGCCCGAACCCTGCGGTACGATGATCACGCGGTGCACGAGCACGTTGTGACCACCGGCCGCGTTGGGATGCTGCACGAGCCACTGTCCCACGTGCCTTACGATTCACTCGATGAGTACCTGGAGAAGCTGGGTCGGTACAGCCGTGGGTGGGCGGCGCAGCACTTCGCCCGCGGTCGCCGGGCGTCCATGTGGAGTGTGGTGACCAAACCGCCGGCCCGTTTTTTCTCCATGCTAGTACTGCGCGGCGGATTTCTGGACGGCGTTGCGGGTGTGCTGCTGGCGGTTCTGGCGGCCATCAGCGTCGCCACGAAGTATGCCCTACTGTGGGAATTGGGAAGACGACCGGGGCAAGCCGACTGACGTGCGCCACCTCTTTGTCACGCAGGACTACGGACCCGACCTCGGGGGCATTGCTCGGCGCCATGTGGAATTGTGCCGACGGTTTGCACCTGACGAGGTGGTCGTGTCGACGGTGGCATCGGCGGACGCTGCGGCCTTCGACCGCGGGGAACCGTATCGCGTCGCTCGGGAGGAATTTGCCTTCGCCGAGGCCAAGCGATTCCTGAACCAAGTCCGATGGTCGCAGTCCCTCGTGCGCCAGGCGCAACCTAGCACCGGGCTCCTGCACCTGGGGAACATTCGCCCCTGTGGGTACGCCGTGTGGATGGCAGTCCGTCGGCTGCACCTGCCGTACGTAACGTACGTCTATGGCGGCGATGTCCTGCGGGAGTTGCGCAAGACGCAATCCAGCCCGTTAACGCGAGCCACGGCGCGCGCGATCCTGGGGGGAACGCGCGGCGTCGTGGCGATTTCTGACTGGACGGCGGACATCACGCGCACGTTGTTGGATCGGCTCGAGCTGGAAGCTCCGCCGCCCGTCGCTGTCATCCCGTTGGGCACCGATCCCGTCCAGTTCCAACCTAGCAACGACCGTCGGCAGCTGCGTCGCGTCTGGGGTCTGGCCGACGAACCCCTGCTGCTAACGGTAGCGCGTCTGGTGCCGCACAAGGGACAGGACGTGGCGATCGAGGCGATGGCGCGATTGCGCGACGAGTTTCCCACGTTGCGCTACGCGATCGTTGGGACGGGGGCAGACGAGCCACGACTGCGCGCCCTGGCGGCCTCCCGAGGGGTGAGCGATCGCCTGATTTTTGCCGGTGCGGTGACGGACGATGAAATTGCCGAGGCCTATGCGACGTCGTCGGTGTACGTCGGTCTGTCCCGGGTGCATAACGACATCAACGCTGAAGGCTTTGGCATTTCGTTCGTTGAGGCTGGCGCCAGTGGCGTTCCGTCGGTGGCCGGAGACTCGGGCGGCGTACGCTCGGCGGTCCTTGACGGTGAAACCGGGCTGGTCGTTCAGCCGGAGAACGTCGATCAGGTGGTCGCCGCGCTTCGGCAGCTGCTGGGCGACGAGCCGCGAAGGCGACGCATGGGCGCTGCGGCGCGACAGGCGGTGATCGATCGCCTCAATTGGGACCGGGTTGCCCGTGAGACCATCGCCTTTGCACGCGACGTCGCGTTGGACCTGCCGAGGACGGCTTCATGAGCAAAGGACCGTCCAACGGGAAGTCGGGCCGGGCCACCGTCGCGCATCGCCTGCAATACGGGGCGCTGCGGATGGTCCTTGCCGTTTTGGGCGTCCTGCCCTTCCAGTGGGCTCGACGGATGGGCGAGGCGTTAGGCATGCTGGGTTACCGGCCATTCGGCATTCGACGGCGCGTGGTCACCCGGCAGATTGCCGCCGCCTTTCCCGGGTTGGCGGAGCGCGAGGTCGCCGATCTGGCGCGCGGCGCCTATCGCAGCCTGGGACGAACGACCATCGAATCGGCGCTATCCGCCGATCGCGGACGGGACGGCGTACTGGCCTTGGTCGGTAGCAACGACCCCCTCACGCCGATCACGGAGGCTCTGGCCGCCGGACGCGGTGTGGTTCTGGTCACGGGACACCTGGGCAACTGGGAGCTTTCTGCCGCATGGCTCGCGGCAAAGGGGGTGCCGATCGACGTCATCACACGACGGCAAGCGAATCCCCTCTTCGACGACTGGATCACCCGGACACGTCAGGCACTCGGCCTTCTGGTCGTACCAGACGCGGAGGCGGTTCGACGGGTGCCCCGTGCTTTTCGTGAAGGACGGGCCGTTGGCTTTGTCGCAGACCAAGGAGTGCTGGGTCTCGCGTCGACTTTTGTGCCGTTTTTTGGGCGGCCGGCCAAGACGCCGCGTGGGCCGGCGGTCTTTGCCCTGAAGTATGCGCTCCCCATGATCTTTGTCGTCGCCGTGTTGCAGCCGGAAGGGCGGTACCATGTGGTGATTGAGCCGATTCCGTTGCGTCCGTCGGGAGATCGCGAGCGGGACGTGGATGATGCGGTGGCGATGTTCACCAAGGTGCTCGAACGCTATGTGCGCCGGTATCCGGAGCAATACTTCTGGCACCATCGTCGGTGGCGGCGCCAGCCCCCCGATACGCCGGAGGAGCTGCGCGAGCCCCGTTGACCGATTCGCTCGGGTGAGCGGCTCGCGTTAGGTTTCCCGCACCACGTTCGCACAGGAAGGATTCGCCGTGACGTCCCTGGACCGACTCTGCGCGCAGGAATATCCGTTCACGCTTCGGCCGGATATCGTCTACCTGAACCACGCCGCCACAGGGCCGCTGCCGCAGCGATGTCTCGACCAGCTGGACGAGTGGGCCAGACTGCGCGCCGAACCGTGGCGGATCACACTCGACCGGCAATTCGGAATCCTCACGAAAGGCCGGATGCAGGCCGCGCAGTTCATCGGCGCCGATGCGGACGAGATCGCGATGATGGTGAACACGGGCTACGGGATCAACTTCGCCGCTCGATCGCTGCCGCTTAAACCGGGCGATGTGGTGGTGGGGGGCGACCGAGAGTTTCCCGCCAACGTGTACCCGTGGATGGCGCTGGAAAAAGCGCGTGGCGTGCGTTTCCACCGCGTGCCGTGCCGCGGGCGGTTGGCCGACGAGGATGCGATGCTCGAGGCGATCAACCAGCCGAATGTGAAGGTGCTCGCGGTTTCGTGGGTTTCGTTCGAGACTGGCAAGCGGCTAGACCTGCAGCGTTTGGGGGCGGCCTGCCGCGAGCGCGGCATTTATTTCGTGGTCGACGGGATTCAGGGAGTGGGCGCCACAGCCCTGGATGTGCGCGCGTGTCATATCGATATCCTGGCGAGTGGTGCGCAGAAGTGGCTGCTCTCTCCGTGGGGAACAGGGTTCGTGTACGTCCGCCGTGAACTCATAAGCCAACTCGAGCCCACCGACGTGGGATGGCTCGCGGTTCGCTCTTCGACGGACTTTGGCCGGTTCCTCGATTACGCCATGGACTTCTTTGATGATGCGCGTCGCTTCGAGATGGTGACGCTTCCGTTCCAGGATTTTGCCGGGATGACCGGGACGTTCGACATGTTCCTTGAGGTTGGCCTGTCGCGCGTGTTTGAGCTGGTGCGGGCCCGCGCGGACCAGATCGTGGCGTGGGCGCAGCGCCGGCGGGACATCACCTTGGTGACGCCGTCGGACCCGGCCGCACGAGCCGGCATTGTCGCCGTGATCCCACCCGATGCAGAGGGGGTGTGCCGGAAGCTGGAAGCGGCGGGCATTGCCCATTCGCTGCGCGAAGGGGCCATCCGCCTGTCGCCGCACTTCTACACGAGCGAGGAGTCCCTGGACCGCGCGTTGCACCTGATCGCGTCGTAATCGACGCAGCCGGCGCAGGCGGGGACGAGCGTGTCATCGCTCGCGGACCGGCGATGCATGAGATCGTGACCGCTGGACGCGCACTTCGCGCGGCAGCGAGCTTCCCGCGCTGTCCGTAGCAGCGCGGGACGGCAGGAAGTGCTCAGCTACCGCGGATGCAGCTCGGTGCGCAGCAGGCCGACATCCCGGCTCCCCTTCCGCAACAGGAAGTAGGTGCCGTGCAACGCCTCGCCTAACGGCACGGCACCCTCGTCCGTGGTTAGTCGCCGGCCATTGACGGACACGGCGCCTTGTTGAAGCTGTCGGCGCGCATCCGACTTCGACTTCACCATGCCCAGTCGAACCAGCCCGTCGACCACATCCAACGCCGGCTCGGCAGCTCCTTCGGCCGCGCCCACCACCGGCACGGTGGCAAAGGGGACTTCGCGCTCAATGGCGCGCAGCGCCTGGGCATTGAGGTCGCGCGGGTCGGCGCGCTTGTCGAAGAGGATACGCGACACGTCGCGCGCTGTCCGCGCGGCCTCCTCTCCATGCACCCGTGCCGTGACGTCCATGGCCAGGGCCTGCTGCGCCTCGCGTCCCTCTGGGGCTTGGGCCAGCGACTGCTCCAGACCCTCGATCTCTGCCCGCGGCTTCAGCGTGAAGTATCGCAGGTTCCGGCCCGCATCGCGGTCGTCCGTATTGATCCAGAATTGATAGAACTGGTACGGCGATGTGCGCTCGGGGTCCAGCCAAATATTTCCGCCTTCGGACTTTCCGAACTTCTTGCCATCGGAGTTTGTCACCAACGGCAGCGTGACCCCGTGCGCTTCCTTGCCTAACGTGCGCCGGATGAGCTCCGTCCCCGCGGTGATGTTGCCCCACTGGTCGCTGCCGCCAATCTGCAGCGTGGCGCCCTCCGTGCGGCACAACTCGGCGAAATCATAGGCCTGCAGGAGCATGTAGGAGAACTCGGTGTACGTGATGCCGGTCTCCAGTCGGGACCGAACCGAGTCCTTGGCGAGCATGAGGTTGATGCTGAAGTGCTTTCCCACATCACGCAGAAAGGCGATCAACCCAAGTGACGTGAGCCACGCCGCATTGTTGCGCATCAAGGCGCCGCGCGAGCCGGAGAAGTCGAGAAACTGCTCCAGCTGCCCTCGAATGCCCTGGGAGTTGGCCTCGATCGTCGCCTCGTCGGCCAAGGGCCGCTCAGACGATCGCCCGCTCGGATCGCCAATCATGCCGGTGCCGCCGCCGACCAGGACAATGGGTCGGTGTCCGCCACGCTGGAGATGCACCAGCCCCATGACTGGCACGAGATTCCCGACGTGGAGGCTCGGTGCTGTAGGGTCAAAACCGCAGTACCCGGTGACCGGCCCGCTGCCCAAGGCCGCGTCCGATCCTTCCGTCTGCTGGTACAGCAGCCCGCGCCATGCGAGTTCGCTGAGAAACGACGCGTGAATCGTCATCGCGGAAAGATAAGCGAACGGTGCGCCAAGTCACCGATAGGCGCAGGGTTGCAGCGCCATTCGTTGCTGCGGTTTTTTCCGCGGGTTACCTTCTCACACCCGGGTCCGGCCGGGCCTCCGACTGCGGTCGGTCTTGCTGGCCAACGCTGAACCGCCCATGGCTGCTCGCACTCGCCGACTCATCGCCTTCTTTTCACGGAACCCGCGCCTGACGCGGGCGCTGGCGGTGTCCTTCATCTTCATCGGGGCGTGCGCCACGGGCGCCGCGTACGCCAGCTGGCGGTTGGTCTGTGCCGGGACACGCTGCCCGAGCATTGCGATTCTGGAGAGCTACTCGCCGCGCCAGACGTCCCGATTGTACGCGATCGATGGCCGGTTCGTCGCCGAGATCGGGTTGGAGCGTCGCACCCTCGTCGAGCTGAAGGATATTCCCAAGATCGTCCGTGACGCGTTTGTCATCACGGAAGACAAGCGGTTCTACTCGCATTCGGGCATCGACTGGTTGCGCATTCCCGGCTCCGTCTTTCACAACCTGATGGCTGGATCGTTCGCCCAGGGGTTCTCAACGATTACGATGCAGCTGGCGAGGAACGTCTTTCCTGACCAGATCTCGCGCGAGAAGTCACTCGTCCGGAAGTTGAAGGAGATTCGGGTCGCGCGGGCGATCGAGTCGAAATACACGAAAGACCACATCCTGGAGTTGTACCTGAACCAAATCAACCTCGGGAGTGGTGCGTACGGCGTGGAGACGGCGTCGCAACGGTACTTTGGCAAGACGGTGCGGGAATTGAACCTGGCGGAGGCGGCCACGCTCGCCGCCCTTCCCAAGGCGCCGGGCCGGTACAACCCGCGTCGGTATCCCGACCGTGCCATCCAACGCCGCAACACGATCATCGCGCTCATGGACAACGAAGGCGCTGTGGATGACGCCGACGCTTCCCTGGCTCGCGCCTATCCCCTGCGACTGGCCCGGCGCGAGGAGTCCGGTGACATCGCCCCCTACTTCGTTGATTGGGTCCGCCGGCAGCTCGAAAGCCGCTTTGGGGAGCGCGTATACGAACAGGGCCTGCGGGTGTACACGACGTTGGACTTGGACATGCAGTCGGCGGCCGACCGCGCGTTGGAGAACCAGCTGCGCGCTGTGGAGGCCGGCAAGTACGGCAACTTCAAGTACCAGTCGTTCGAACAGTATGTGTCCCGCGGAAGCACGCGCGAAGAAGGCGCCGAGGCCGAGTCACCGTACCTGCAAGGGGCCTTTGTCGCGATCGATCCGCGAGATGGCGCGGTGCGCGCGCTCATTGGCGGGCGAGATTTTGACGACTCCAAGTTCAACCGCGCCACGCAGGCGCTGCGTCAACCAGGTTCAACGTTCAAGCCGATCGTCTACTCCGCGGCGATGCAGCATGGCATGACGCCGGCGACCATCATCGACGATTCGCCCATCTCTGTGCCCCAGCAGGATGGCTCCACGTGGACGCCGCAGAACTACGACGCCAAGTACGAAGGTCCGATGACCATTCGCCATGGTCTCATGCAATCGCGGAACCTTATCGCTATCAAGGTCGGCATGGAGCTGGGCGAGCAGACGGTCATCGACGAGGCGCGGCGCTTCGGGATCACTACGCCGGTACCGCCGTATCCCTCCATCCACATTGGATCGGCGGACGTGTACCCGCTCGAGTTGATCGGCGGCTACACCACCTTCGCCAACCTAGGGATTCGCACCGCGCCGATGGGCATCCTGCGCGTCGAAGACGCCGACGGTAACGTGCTGTGGAAACCCCAGCCGAAGTTCAGCACGGTGCTTTCGCCGGCAGAAGCATGGCTCATGGTGAGCATGATGAAAGACGTGGTCCAGCGGGGCACGGCCGCCGGCAGCGTGTGGGGCGCGGGATTTCGCGTTCCTTCGGCAGGCAAGACGGGCACCACGAACGACGGGGCCGACGTCTGGTACGTCGGGTACACGGCGGACCTCGTGGCCGGCGTGTGGATGGGCTTTGACAAGCCAAAGAAGATCATGCCTAACGCGCAGGGCGGCCGGCTGGCCGCCCCGGCGTATACGAGTTTCATGATGGAGGCGTATCGCCGACGCCCCACACCTCCCGACTGGCCCAAGCCGGAGAGTATTGTTGCTCGCGAAGTGAGTTGCGGGTCGGACCATCCCTTTGTCGAGTACTTCATTCCCGGCACGGATGTCGGCAACGGCTGCGGCAATTCCATGACGAACCCGTTCTCGATTCCCAGCGCCGCGGCCGAACATCCGCTGGACGCATCCGCCACGCGGGTGCCGCTTCCCGTTCCCAAGCCCGCGAAAGCCCCGAAAGATTCGGCCAATCCTTTCAAGATTCCGCAGTGACATCGAAGGCCATTCGTTGACAGATCCCGTGTTGAACATCCAAGCTCTGTTCCAACTCAAGCGCTCGAAGGTCGGAGGAACGGCGTGATCAGCTACCACGCGCGATGGGTGCTCCCCATCGCTGGCCCCCCAATTCACGACGGGTGCGTCACCGTCAGTAAGGGACGCATCGTGTACGTCGGCACCATGTCCTCCGCGCCGACGGTTGAGATGCGCACCTTCGGGAACGCCGTGCTGATGCCCGGACTGGTGAATACGCACACGCATCTCGAACTGACCGCGATGCGTGGTTTTCTGGAAGACCTTCCGTTTCGCCCGTGGATCGTTCGCCTGACCAAGGCGCGGCACGAGGTGCTGGATCGCGACCGGCTGTTTGCCTCGGCAATCGTCGGGATCGCGGAGGGGCTGCAGGCGGGCATTACGTCGTTTGGTGACACCTCCAGTTCCGGCGTGGGCCACGAGGCCCTGCGAACGGTTGGCGCCCGCGGGGTGGTGTACCAGGAAGCGTTTGGTCCTGAGCCGACGCAGTGCACCACCGTCATGAATGACCTGGTGCGGTCAGTCAAAGACCTTCGCAAGTCCGACACTTCGCTGGTTCGCACCGGCGTCTCGCCGCACGCGGCCTACTCGGTCAGCGATGCATTGTTCACCGCGGTGGCGGAGATGGCGCGGTCCGACGACCTGCCGGTGGCCGTCCATGTAGCTGAGTCAGAGGCAGAGTCGCAACTGGTGCGCAGCGGGGAAGGGGCCTTTGCCAACGCGTGGCGCTCTCGCGGCATCGACGTGGCTCCTCGGGCAACGTCGCCAATCGCCTTGTTGGAACGCACGGGCGTGCTGAGAACACGTCCGCTGTTGATTCACTGCGTCCGCGTGGGTGGCGTGGACATGACGCGCATGATGGATCACGGTTGTGGCGTGGCCCACTGTCCGGCGTCGAACGCCAAGCTTGGCCACGGGATTGCCCCGTTGCACGAGATGTTGCAGCTGGGACTGCAGGTCGGACTCGGCACGGACTCGGTCGCGAGCAACAACCGCATGGACATGCTGGACGAGGCCCGGATGGCCGTCCTCTTGCAACGGGCCCGTCTGGGAAGCCCGGATGTTCTGGGCGCCACGCAGAGCTTGGAGATGGCGACGTTAGGAGGGGCGCGCGCCTTGGGACTCGCGCGCGAGGTCGGGTCTTTGGAGGTGGGGAAAGCCGCCGATCTCGCCGTGTTTTCGCTCGAAGGCGTGCGCGAAGTGCCAGCGTTCGAGCCTTCGGGTGCGCTGGTCTACTCCGTCGCCGGGCGGCCGGCCAAGGCGGTCTTTGTTGAAGGGAAGGAGCTGGTCCGCGACGGACAGCTCCGGGTCGATGTGGAGCCAATGCGTCGCCGCGTGCAGGATGCAGGGCAGGCGCTGCAAAAGTGGCACGACGAAGGTGCCCCCAGCTCTGTCGCGATCTGAGCGCCGGATGTCCCCGCGTGCCCGCGGGGGTTATCGTTCAGGACCACTCAGCGGAGACGTTCATGGCCAAGGGCAAGACGGGCCGAGTTGCCAAGATCTGGCGTGATGGGGAATTGGTGAATTGGGACGATGCCAACATTCACGTCATCAGCCACGTCGCGCACTACGGATCGGGTGTGTTTGAAGGCATTCGATGCTACGAGACGCCGCAGGGTGGCGCGGTATTCCGTTTGGCCGATCACATGCAGCGGCTGCTGGACTCGTGCCGGATCTACCGGATGCCCATTGAGTACAGCCTCGAACAATTGGTGCAGGCGACGGTGGATTCCGTCGCGGCGAACGATTTGCGAAGCTGTTACATCCGTCCCCTCGTGATTCGGACGGGCGAGCAAATGGGATTTTATCCCATCGGTGTGCCTGTCGAGACCTTCATCATCTGCTGGCGATCGGAAGGGCCTTACCTGGGACATGGGGCGCTGGAGAAAGGAGCCGACGCCTGTGTTTCGAGCTGGCGACGTGCGGCACCGGACACCTTCCCGACCATGGCGAAGGCCTCTGGCAATTATCTGAATTCACAGTTGTCCGGGATTGAAGCGCGGCAGAATGGCTATGAGGAAGCCATTGTGCTGGATTCCTTCGGCTATGTGTCCGAGGGGACGGGGATGAATCTCTTTCTCCTGCGTGACAACGTCTTGTACACGTCGCCGGTCGCTGCCGGAATCCTGGAAGGGATCACGCGGTCGACGATCATTCGGCTGGCAAAGGACAAGGGCCTCGAGGTGCGGGAACAGAACATCCCGCGCGAAATGTTGTACGTGGCGGACGAGATCTTCTTCTGCGGCACGGCGGCTGAAGTGACGCCGGTGCGTTCGGTGGACCGAGTACCGGTTGGTGCCGGCACGCCCGGCCCGATCACGTTGTCGCTTCAGGCGGAATATCTGGGCATGGCGCAGGGTCGTGTCCCGGACCGGCATGGGTGGCTAACGCCCGTTCCTGTCGGGGCAGGCGCCGCCAGCGCATAACGATGCAGGTGTAGGTCCGCGGCCCGGCTGCCGTGCGCTTGATACACGGTGGTCGGGTCCATAGCTTCCGAGTAACGTTGTGCGCGCGTCTCCGCTGCGCCGCGTTGTGTTGCCAACCGCGATCGATCCCTCCCGCGCTCAGTCGAGGCGGGAGTTGTTGTACCCGGTGGCCGGAGGTGTACGTGGTCGTTGGTTGTCTGGCGCTGAATGCATCGTTCGAGCCGTTGACGATGGTGCCGCTGAAGCGAGCCCTGCGTCTCGTCATTGACGGGAAGGCAGAGATCGTGGAAGCGGACGGCAGCCGTGTCGTTCGTTCCGAACGACTCGCGTTTCCGCGTCCCGTCGTGATCCGGCTGACGAAGTTCATTCACGTGCCGCGACGCTTTCGGCGACAGGTCACCAACACCTTTCTGTTCGCTCGCGACCGCTACCGCTGTCAGTACTGCGGCCGAGGGTCTCTGGACCTGCGCCCGCGCGAGTCATTGACCCGGGATCACCTGATTCCCCTGTCGCGGGGTGGCACGAACGAGTGGACGAACGTGGTAACGGCCTGTAGCAGCTGCAACACGCGCAAGGCGAACCGGTTACCGAGCGAGATCGGCATGCATCCGCTGCATGCCCCCGTCGAGCCGCACTTCGTCCATCTCAGCTGGGCTGTACGCCGCCTCACGCCAACGCAGGCGCGTTACATCCGGCTGTTCTACGGGGCGGATGTGCTGCATCAGCTGGAAGAGATCGAGGCTCGCACCCATGCCCGGCGTCTGCACGCTGACGCGAACGGCTAGGCCGCGCCGCGGGGCACGCGCTCGGGCCTAGTTCGCGCGAAACGTTCCGCTACGTGTCTGCAGGTTGCGCCGTTCCCCGCCCACCAGCCGGGCAAAGAGCTTGCGCACGCCGCGACCTAACGCGGTCCCCGGGTTGCCTTCACCCCGAACCGCCGGTTGCGCCTCGCCACGCAACCATCGCTCGACCTCATCCAGGTCATTGGACGACAGCGTCTCCACCTCCACGGTGGCGATGTAGTACTGTCGGTCGCGGTCTCGCACGGCCGTGATTGGCGCCTTGAATGGGCGCTCGACCTCGGCGACGGCATCCGTGTACTTCGCGTACTGCGCCACCGGAGTGACCCGCTCGCCGATACGCCGGGCAATTCGGAAGTTCTCTGCCAGCGCATCGTACCGCACGATCACTTCCCACTCCACGGACTTTCGCATGGAGTGGAAGACACCTCCCGACGACCACAATTCCACGCGATAGCGAAGTTGCACAGGGAATCCGTTCTTCAGCAGCTCCTGAACCGCCGCATCGGAGATCACGTGCTGGACCTGCACGGATGGTCCCTCGGACGTGAGGGCCGGCCGCGCCGGCAGCGTGATATCCAGGCGCGGCCGACCCTGCGCCAGTAACGGCGCCGACCAGAGCAGGAGAGCCAGGAGGTACCGGCGTGTCACGCTAGAACCGGGGCTTCACGCGGACGAAGAAGTTCCAGGGACCGCCGTGCTCGGAGACGCCCTTGGCGAGGTACAGGCCGAGGTCATCGAGTTTGATCCCCACGCCAAGATCGGCGCGGAAGGTGCCTAACGGCGGTAGTCGGTTCGCCGGATATACCATGTCGCCACGCCGGTCGCCCACCAACCAACCACGCCCGGCGTCGGCAAACGCCACCCATTCGGGACGGCGCCCCCATCCCAGGCGCCGCTGCGCGCGCTCGCCCCCCAGCATCCCCCACGGATCGATACCCAACTCGGCGCGATACTCGATTTGTCCCAAGGCGATCCGCGAACATTGTGCAGGCTGACCAGCAACACCGCTCGACAGCTCGGAGCATTGCCAGAAGTCGGTGTCACCGCGAACGCGGCGGAAATCGTAGCCTGGCAACGTGCCTGGCCCTCCAACCGAATACCGTCGCTGCAACGGCAAGTCATCTCCGCTCAGCCAGCCGCCGAGCACCACCCGCAGGTTCAGCTGTCCTTCCGGCGACACCCGGTTGTACCGACGCACGTCCAGCAGGAACTGATCGTACTCAGTCTGCCCATTGAGGTTCGTCTGCCTAACGCCAATGGAGGTCGCCCCGTATTGCGAGATCGCGCCGCGCCCGAACTCATACTTCCCGGACAGGAACCACCCCGTCCAGGGGTCCGTCGGGTCATTCCGGCTGTCGTAGCGAACCGCCGCCTGCAACAGGTGAAAGGTGCCGTCGTCCATGGCCGGATTCACGCGCCACGGCGAATTGTTGTGCAACAGGCTGAGTGGATTCTTCGCGCGGCGACTTCCCCACCGTTCATCTGCGTACGACACCGTGAGGTCGGTGTGGTCGCCCAGGTACAGGCCGCCGTACAGTTTGCCGCCATGCTCGTTGTAGTAGTCCGCGAAATCCTTCCGCAAGAAGAACGACGCAAGGCCGATTTCGCCCTCGGACATCTGCCACCCTTCAACGGGCGACACCAGGTCTTGCAGCTGCCCGCCGACTCTCACGCCGTAGTCGCGGCCGAATCGCAGCTCCATCTTCACCGAGTGCCCTAGGTTTTCCGAGGTTTGCTCGAACGAACCCACGCTGCGCGCGACACCAAGGATGTCCAAAGTCAGACGGCTCCATCCGAGGTCACGCCCGAAGGCTGGACCGACCAGGACGGGGAGTCCTTCCACACGATTGTACGTGTGCGCGGAGACCAGCCGAATGTCGCTCCACGATCGCTTGCGCCATCGCTGGCGCAGCCGCCACCAACGTTCGTCCGGGTTGGTCTCGGCCGGAGCGCTGACAGCGGTGGAGTCTACGGTGCGCGTGTACACGATCCGATCGGCAAACTCTTGTACATCACCGCCGACAGTTGCAACATCGCGACCGACCAGGCGCCCGCCAATCACCAACAGGTTGCCGTCGATCCGCGCCCCTTGATGGAGCAAGACGTCGCCATTTACGGCAATCACGCGACCTCGGACGTGGCCCGCGATACTCACGTTCCCGCCGAGCACGGCGACATCGCCGTTTACCTGACGTGTCGCTTCGATGTTCAGGTTCCCGAACGACCGAAGCGTGCCGGGGTCGTTGACCACGCGTAGGACATCGTCGACCAATGCGCCGGGCAGCCCCGCGGCATCCGTGATGCGGACGACCTCACGCCCCTGAGCCGCGCCCGTCTCCTGCGCCCGCACGGGCACAGTGCAGACCAGCACGGCGAGTACCATGGCTGACCATCGGTCCATCTTCACTCCTGTTCGCGACACGCTCTCCCCGCACAGGGTCTATGAGTGCTGAACGATGGTGGGTTGCCACGCTGCCAACAACAGACCGCTGCCTTTCGGCATGGCCAGGTCACTCGACGGTCGGGTTCCCCCCGGCGGGACTGGAGCCATCGCCGGCTAGGCCCAGCCGACGCATCCGCCGATACAGGTTCGGACGGTCGGTCTGCAAACGCCGGGCGGCCTCGGCGACATTTCCCTGCGCGACCGATAATGCTCGAGCGATGAGAATGCGCTCGTAGTCATCGAGCATTTCGCTCAACGGCGCATCCAATCCGCTCGCGTCCGGAAGAAGCGACGTTGTCGGTTGCAGGGTGTTGGCGTCCTCAATGGCCAGGACTTGTCGTATCTCGTTCGGGCCAACCGGCGCGCCGGGGTGAAGGATCGCCAGTCGTTCAATGATGTTGGCGAGTTCGCGCACGTTGCCGGGCCATCGGTGGCGGGCCAGCAGCGACATGGCGGCATCGGACCACTGCGGACTGGGACGCCCAGTCTTGAGCCGGTGCATGGCTGCAAAGTGCCTGACGAGTAATGGAATGTCGTCCGGTCGCTCGCGCAGCGGCGGGAGTTCCAGCGGGATGACGTTCAGGCGAAAGAGCAGGTCTTCGCGGAACGCTCCCTCGCGCGTGGCCCGCGGCAGGTCCTTGTTGGTGGCCGAGATGATGCGGACATCGATGGGAATCGGCTTGGCACCGCCAACCCGCTCGATCTCGCGCGCTTCAATCGCGCGCAACAGTTTGGCCTGCGCCTCGCTGCCAAGATCGCCCACTTCATCCAGCAGCAGTGTACCCTTGTTCGCCAGCTCAAACCGGCCGATGCGACGCTCCGTCGCCCCGGTGAAGCTGCCTTTCTCGTGCCCGAACATTTCGCTTTCCAGCAGATCTCGCGGAATAGCCGCGCAATTCACGCGAACGAACGGGTGGTCGCGCCGCGGCGAGGCCGCATGGAGTGCGGCCGCCACTAGTTCCTTGCCTGTGCCGGACTCTCCGGTGATGAGCACGCGCGCGTCGCTGGGAGCAATGCGTGTGATGAAATCGCGAACCCGATGCATGGCGGCGCTTTCGCCGACCATTTCGCCGGCCAACCCGAGGTCCTCGCGGAGTGCCTGGGCTTCCCTTCGGGCTCGTCGAAGCTCCAGGGCACCGCTCAGGGCGAGCAGCACACCTTCGGGGGTCAGGGGCTTTTCGAGAAAGTGATACGCGCCGAGTTTCGTGGCACGGACGGCGTCGCTCAGGCCGGCGCGTCCGCTCATCATGACCACGGGCAAGTCAGGCAGGCGTTGACGGAGCGCGGCCAGAACGCCCAAGCCGTCCATGTTTCCGGGCATCATCAGGTCCACGAGGGCAACGTCCGGGTCGCAATTGAGCGCCAGGGTCAACCCCTCGGCCCCCGTTGATGCTTCGCGCAGGTCGTAGCCTTCGTTGGCCAGCAGGGCGCCGACCATCCGCCGGATGTTGGGCTCGTCGTCGACGATCAGGACGCTCGGCATGCCTAACGCTTCACGTTCAGGGCTTACCCTCGCTTCGGACCGGTTCGGCCACCCGAGGCTGCACCCCCTTGAAGTCGTTCAGCGGGTTGGGTGAGGGCAGGGCGCGCATCTCGGACATGAGCTTGGTCGTAAAGCGCTGTCCTTCCGAGATACGTTCGACTTCGATCGCCATGGCTTCGATGGCCTGCTCGATGCGATCGAATCGCGGTGACATGTCCGGGCCAGACGGCGTGGCCACCGTCTTCCGGTCCATCCGACGCGCCCACGCCCGGGCCAGCGGCCAGCCAATCGCGATCAGCACCAGCGACGACATGATGATGCCGACGAGCGGGATGACCTGACGGGGAATCTCCTCATTAAACTGCGGGGGAAGCGTCATGGCGATGGCTTCCGGCGCACCTACCGCACGATCATACTGCCCCTGAAGTGTCTGGAGGCGCTCACGAGCGTCGTCGATCTGCTGATTGATCGCCTCCACACGCGCTTGGGATTGGCCCGGGGTGAGCTCCTGAGTGAGTTTCTCGATCGTCGTGCGTTCCGCCTGCATTTGCCCATTCAGTGCGTCGAGCACGGGCTGTGGGGCCTGCGTGCTGGCCACGACGGGCGCACCGCTCTGCTGCAAAGCGCGAGCCTCGTCGCGCATGGCCCGCACCTTGTCGCGCACGCTGTTCTGGAATTGCTGCCGCAACTCGTCCTTGCTCGGGGCCTGCAACGTGGAGTATGACATCGGGTGAATCGGGGTCATGAGGAATGCTCCGCACGAGACGGCAGGGCAGCGGCGCCCGGAGCGGGCAGACGTTCGGCAAGTACCTTGGTGACAAATCGCTGAGACTCAGACATTCGCTCCACCTCGATGGCGATGGCGTCCACGGCCTGTTCAATGCGTTGCAGCCGCTCTTCCACTTGCACCCCCATTAGGGATGGACGATTGGCCGCCGACAGCCGGGCGGCGCGCATCTTGGCCAGCGAAATGACGGTGCCGCTGAGTGATCCAAAAATGATTGCGACGATTGCCACGTCGCCACCACTCACGAGTGCCATGGACCGTGTCTCTCCCTTTCGTTAGGTGCCGTGCTCACGAGAGCGCGGCAACGCCGCGTGTGCCTCTCGTTCAGACAGGAGTCTAGTGACATAGCGTTGCCCCTCGCTGATCCGTTCCACTTCGACG
The DNA here is from genome assembly GCA_046327745.1 of Gemmatimonadaceae bacterium. Lineage (GTDB taxonomy): Bacteria > Gemmatimonadota > Gemmatimonadetes > Gemmatimonadales > Gemmatimonadaceae > JABAQJ01. The sequence continues at coordinate 80,965 of JAXLXV010000009.1, forward strand.
GCCATGGCGTCGATGGCTTGCTCTATCCGAGCCAGGCGCTCCGGATCTCCGGCCGACGTTCGTAAGGCGTCTTGCCGCTCCCAACGTTTGGCCAGCGCCCGCACCAACGGGTATCCCACAGCCACCACAATCACCATCAGTGGCATGGTAAACGCCAGAATGACGTCTTCGTTCATGAGCGCCCGGCTCCCAACGTACCACCGGTGGCGGCCTTTTCGGACAGCAGTTTGGTGGTGAAGCGCTGCGCCTCGGACACGCGTTCGACCTCCACGGCAATGGCGTCGATGGCCTGCTCCATGCGCTCCAGCCGGTTCAGCACCTCGGTGTTGCCTGGCCCAGCCTGAGCATCGATGCGTCGGCCGAGGACGCGGGCGAACGACACCCCGACCACCGTAAAGGCGACGCAGACGAACAAGGCGATCGGTACCGCAAATGGGTTCATGAGGTTCCTCAGATGCCTAACGTTTCGGCGCCCGATACGGGCAGCGAAAAGCGAATGGTGGTTCCCCCACCGACCTGTGACTCCGCGTCTACGCGTCCATGATGCGCCAAGATCGTCTGGTGCGCGATAGCCAGCCCCAAACCCGTGCCTCCCGGCTTGTTCGTGACATAGGGTTCCCAGATGCGAGAGAGCTGCTCCACGGGAATGCCGCATCCGGTGTCATGCACAGACACCTGAACTCCAGCGGCACCGTCAACGTTGGTGCGACAGGCGGAGACGTCGATGTGGCCTGCACCACCGCATGCGTCCACCGCATTCAGTAACACGTTCGTCATGACGCGCTGGAGCGCGTCGTAGTGGCCGCGCACCATGGGCAGGTCGTCGTCGACGTGGACGTCGGTGGCGATCCCCGGAGGGATCGAGGCGCGCGTGGCGTATCGCACCAACTCTCCCATGTCGATATCCGAGGGCGGCCCCTCCGGGAGTCGACCGAACTGCGAGAACGAGCGCGCCAATTCCTGCAGGCGTGCTGTTTCAACCTCAAGGACCAGAACCGCGTCTCCGAGTTCGGCCGGCGCGTCCTTCTTGAGGCGGGCAATGGCGAATTGAATGGGGGTCAACGGATTCTTCAGTTCGTGTGCTACCCGACGGGCGCTCTCTCGGAATGCCCGAAGTCGCTCGGCCTCCATTGCCCGTGACCGACCAACGGCCAAGGCCTGCGACATCGCTCGCATACGCTCGCGAAGCACCTGAAATTCGGGCGCCCCCCGAGCGGCGTTGGCGACTGGCAGTGGCTCCGCCTTCTCGATCAGCTCGGCCCACCCAACTAACTCGTTCAATGGTCGGCTGAGCTGACGGCTCAGGTGACCCGCAACTCGCGACGCCAAGAATCCCAGAACAATGAGCGCGGCCAAGGCGCCGAGCAGGATCGGCGGGGCCGACCGTTTCGCGACAAAGCCCAGGCGGCGGCTCTGCGTGACCGATTGCTCGAGTTCACGCTCATGCGCGCGAATGGCGCGCTTCTGGTCATCCGATACGGCCGCCGACTTCATGGCGTCGATAGCCTGTGATCCTGTGGTAGCCAGTCGATCCCACGCAGCGTTTCCCGCAACGACCTTCGCGGCGCGGCTTACAAACACGGCCCACCCGACCGTGACCGCCAGCGAAGGCACGATCGCGAACAGCGAGAGGATCAGGAGGAGACGCGTCCGAAACCGGAGCTGCTTCACGCCGATGGAAGTACGTGGTTTGACGCAGGGGAAGTTTCGGCGAAAGTTGGGCCCCGTTCCCGCTTCCGGACAGTCCACCGGGCTCCGGACGGCGACAGATTCCCCGCGTCCGTTCCTCGTCACTCACGGTCTCGACCCATGAAGACACACACTGCCTATCTCACCTTCAACACCAAGAAGCGACAGGAAATCATCGACATCACGGACGAGGTCGAGCGATGCCGCGCCACCGCGCAAATTCGCGAGGGGTTTGTGCTGGTGTCGGCTATGCACATTTCCGCCTCGGTGTTTGTGAACGACCACGAATCAGGGCTCTGGCAGGACATTCTGGAGTGGCTGGAGACGCGGATCGCTCCTTGGCATCCGGGGCAGTACGCACATAACGAGACCGGAGAGGACAACGCGGCGGCCCATTTGCGCTCGTTGACCGTGGGGCACGAGGTGCTGGTGCCGGTCACGGATGGGCGCCTGGATTTTGGCCCTTGGCAGCGCGTGTTCTACGGGGAATGGGACGGTCAACGGCCCAAACGGGTCCTGCTAAAAGCCATGGGGGTGTGAGGGGGCAGGTCAATTGGCGCCAAGAACCTGTTAGATTCGTTCGTCCGGCCGGGGTCGGCCCGAAGCGGTCGAGGGGGTGCGTAAGCGCTCCAACGCCAGCAGAGGACGACGGCGCCTGCGACACCGGTGGCTCCGCGAGGTCGCGGGGAGCCGGTGCGCGCGAGCGGCGGATCCCGGATGAGACCGGCAGTCGCAACGTCGGTTCGGTTGGTCCGAACCAGCTGCTGAGGATTCGATCCACGCTCCGCTCGACTCGGCGCGCGTCCATCGCAGTGGCGCGGCTTGGTGTGCAGCGGGGAGCCGGGGCGCGCACTGCGCCCGCCACACGACACCAGCTTGAGTACATGCATCCACGATCGTCGCGACACGGCCCTTCGCGTGGCCCCGTCGCGCCACTCCACCGCGGTCCGCAGGCCATGGCCCCGGGCCAGCTCACCTCGCCGCTCCAGCACGCACCTAACGCGGCACTGCTCATCGACTTTGACAATGTGACCATGGGAATTCGCTCGGACCTGGCGAGCGAACTCCGATCCCTGCTCTCCTCGGAGATCATCAAGGGCAAGGTCGCTGTCCAACGCGCCTACGCCGACTGGCGACGCTACCCGCAGTACATCGTGCCCTTGGCCGAGTCGTCGATCGACATGATCATGGCGCCGGCCTATGGGTCGTCCAAGAAGAACGCCACCGATATTCGCCTGGCGGTCGACGCGATGGAGCTGGTCTTCACCCGCGCCGAAATCGGCACCTACATCCTGCTCTCCGGCGATTCCGACTTTGCGTCGCTGGTGACCAAGCTGAAGGAGTATGGCAAGTACGTCATCGGCGTCGGGATTCGGGAGTCGTCCAGTGACCTCCTGGTCATGAATTGCGACGAGTACTACAGCTACAACGCATTGGCCGGCCTGGTGAAGTCCACGGAAGAGGAAGTGGTGAAGTGGGATCCGTGGGAGCTGGTGGTGGAGGCCGTGACGCGCATGACGAAGAACGGCGATGTCATGCGATCCGATCGGCTGAAGCAGGTCATGCAGGACATCGATGCCACGTTCGACGAAAAGAACCTCGGCATGTCCAAGTTCTCGCGGTTCGTCCAGGAAGCGGCGACCCGTGGCCTGGTGACCATCACAAAACTCGAGAACGGTCAGCTTGAGGTTGGGGCGGTCAATGGCGTCGGTGCGGGGAATGGTGCTTCAGTGACGTTGGCGCCGCGGGCCACGAACGGTGGCGCGCCGGCAGAGCCAGCCGCGGAACGTCCGCCTCGCGAAGAGCGTGGTGGCCGCCGCGGACGTCGCGGTCGCGGCCGCGATCGCGACCGTGATCGGGGAGAGGCTCGTGACCAGCCGATGACTGTCACCGGGGAAACTGCGGTGCCGGCAACGCCGGTGGTCGCGGAGCCGGTCCCCAGTCGCCCGGCCACGAACGATGGGATCGGGCTCGGCGGCGAACGGCTGACGAAGCAGGAGGCGTTTGACCTGGTGACCCGCACCGTCAAGGAGCTGGTTGGCGCCGAGGGTGCCGCGCTGGCTGGCGACGTACGGCGCCGAGCATTCCAGCTGCTGGGACGGGACTCGGAGTCGCTCGCTGAACGCAACTTCTTCCGCATCCTTCGGGATGCGCATGACGCCGAAGTCGTGGATCTGCGCCGTCACGGCGATGACTACGATGTGGCGCTGCCGGCCGCGGTAGCACCGGTCGCCGAGCAATTGAATCGCGCGGCGCAGGCACACGCGGCGGCCGCTCCGTCGGCTTCAACGGCGCCTGCCGCCCCGCGTGGAATGGGTCCGCGTGGGATCCCCGGGCGCGGTCGGACCATGCCGGCTCCACCGCCGGAGCTCTTGTCCGTGGGCGTTGTCGAGACAGCACCCGCGGCGGCACCGGTTGCTGCTGACGCAAAGGCGGAGGCGGCTCCAGCCAAGAAAGGACGCACCGCACGATCACCGCGCGGAAAAACGCCGGCGAAGCCAAAAGCCGCGCCGGCCAAGGCGGTCGCCGAAGAGGCGCCCGAGGCGGCACCGGCCGCCAAGAAACGGACACGCCGCGGAGGCCGCGGGCGAAAGAAGGCCACCGCTGAATCTGCCGAGTGAAGCCCGCCGCCGCGCCGAGTCGTCCCGCGCGGCGGCGTGCGTTTGGGCCCGCGCTGGACGCGTCGTTTTACGATCGCGACACCGAGCTCGTGGCTCGCGAGTTGTTAGGTGCAGTCCTGGAGTGTCGTACTCGGGAAGGCGTGTGTCGTGGTCGGATTGTGGAGACCGAGGCGTACCTCGGTCCTCACGATCCGGCATGTCACGCAGCCGCCGGGCTCACCGCGCGCAACCGCTCCCTGCATGGTCCGCCGGGTACCGCCTACGTGTACTTCATCTATGGAGTGCACTGGTGCGTGAACGCCGTCACGCGCGAAACGGGGCATGGTTCTGCCGTTCTCATTCGGGCGGTTGAACCAGTGAGCGGGTTGCCGCTCATGCACCGGCGCCGAAAGGTCCTTCGCGACCGCGACCTCACCAATGGTCCTGGCAAGTTGTGTCAGGCGCTCGGCATCGACCAACGTCACGACGGTGCGGACCTGCGTCGTAGTCCCTTGCGGATTCTCGCCGGCGCAGTCGTTCCTTCGTCCGCGGTTGGGGTGAGCCCGCGCATCGGGATCAGCAAGGCCGCCGAGTGGCCACTGCGCTTTTTTGAGCGCGGAAATCCGTGGGTGTCGGGGAAGGGGAGCGCGAACCGTTAAGCCTTAATGCGCTGCCGCTGCCCCGAGTGGGTCATGACGGCGGCCAGCAACGCATCGCGCGTGAACGGCTTCGCCAGACGCACGACGGGCGTTCCCGGCAGTTCAAACGTCTCCGGTGTGGCGCTGGAGTAACCGGACATGAACACCACGCGCAGGCCCGCGCGTTGCTCCACCAGTCGTCTGGCCAGGGTTGGTCCGTCGACGCCAGGCATCACCACATCGGTCAGCAGGACATCGAAAGGAATCCCGTTCACACGCACCCAGGCCAGGGCATCGTCGCCGCTTGGTTGTGTCTGTACGTCGCACCCCGCTTCGGAGAGCATGCGTTCGACGAGGGCCCGAACCATGGTCTCGTCCTCGACCACCAGGACGCGCACGGGCTGGTCACCGGCGGACGGGGCGTGGTCTTCCGCAGATGGCCGGACCGGCGAACCAGCCGCGACGTGAGGGAGCATGACCCGGAAGGTCGACCCTTTGCCCGGAGTGCTGTCGACGAGCACGGCGCCACCGCTTTGGCGCACGATGCCGTACACCATGGCCAGCCCCAACCCGGTTCCTTCGCCCACGGGCTTGGTGGTGAAGAAGGGTTCGAAGATGCGCGCCCGTGTGGCGTCATCCATACCCGTGCCGCTGTCCGCCACAGCCAGTTCCAGGTAGTCGCCGGGGAGAATATCGAGCGCGGTGCCGGCCTCGGCCCCAATCGACGCGACCGATGTTTCCAGGCTCAACTGGCCGCCGTGCGGCATGGCGTCGCGGGCATTGACCACGAGGTTCAACACGACCTGTTCGACCTGGCTGCGGTCAGCTCGAACGATGGCGGCGCCTGCATGTGTGGTAACGCGCAGTGCGATGTCTTCGCCAATGACGCGGCGCAGCATCTTCTCGAGGTCCCGCAGCAGCTGCGTCAGGCTGAACTCGCTGATTTCCAACTGCTGCTTTCGGCTGAAGGCGAGGAGCTGGCGGGTGAGCGCGGCGGCGCGATCGGTGGCGCGGCGGACCTCCTGCAACTCTTCGCGTACCAGATGCGGCTCGGTGAGGGCGTCGAGGGCCAGATCCGCGTGCCCTCGAATAGCCGTGAGGATGTTGTTGAAGTCGTGCGCGATGCCGCCGGCCAGGCGTCCAATGCTCTCCATCTTCTGGGCCTGCAACAGCCGTTGCTCCAGCTCCTTCTCCTGCGTGATGTCGAAGAAGACGCCCGTCCACACTTGTGATCCATCGGGGGACGCGGCATCGGGACGGGAGGAGCCACGCATCCAGCGCACCCGCCCGTCTTCCAGCAGGATCCTCCACTCGTCGGTCCATGGTCCGCGCAGCCGAACGGCCGCATCGATGCCGGCTGCTACATGCGCGACATCGTCGAGGTGCAGGGCCTTCCACACTCCCGCAAAATCATAGCGTCCCCGGGCGGCGGGAACGCCAATGAGGGAGGCGAAATTGGGGCTGAGGTAGTCGAAGTTATACGATCCGTCAGACGCAACACGAAAGCGGAAGTACGTGCCGGGCATGGCTTCGGACACGTGCTCCCAGAGTTCGGTGGACTTCCGCAGGGCTTCGGTCGTTCCTTCGAGTTCCGTGATGTCGGTGAGCATGGTCACGACACCGGCCACTTGACCGTTGTCGTGGAGGATGGGCGAGCTATTGACGAGGTAAAGACGCGACGTGCCGTCTGCAGTTTGGATGCGACGTCGTTGGCCGACCTGCGGTCGCCCCTGTTCCAGCGTCACCACGCTGGCCCACTCCTCCATGGGCAGTGGGTGATTGTTGGCGTCAGAGACCACCAGTGAGGGCAGGATAAACCCCGCGCCTCCGTCGGCAGCGGGGAGTAACCCCAACGTGCGCTGCGCCGCCTGGTTCGCGAACACGATCTCCCGCGCGCGCGACGACACCAAGATCGGGGCGCCGCCGGTTTCCATCAGTCGCTCCATGATGCCGCGTTGGCGACGCATCGTGAGGCTGTCCCGGTGGCGTTGCGCACCAAACACCGCGGCGACCACCGCGGTCAAGGACACGAGGACCAGCCGCAAGATGTCCATGGGGCTGGCGAGCGGCAGCTGACCTTGCAGTGGAACGATGTAATACTCTGCGGCTGCAACGGTCGATGCACCCACCAGCAGACTGGGTCCCAGCTCGGGATTCAGCAGTACCTGCAGGACCATGCCGCAGGTGGGCACCAGAAACGCGGAGTTGGTCAGCTCCGACGGCCGCAACGACATAATACCGATGGCACCTGCAGCAATTGCCGCAGCGATCGCGTAGCTCCGCACCAACGAGTGGCGCGAGGTGCCGTTGACGCCGAGGATGGCCTCGACGGCGGCGATGCGAGCGGCGTGCGAACGACCGAACCAGGTGTTCACGGGCAACGCACTGTCGCTGAGCAGTGGTGCGTCACCGGCGCGTCGTGCGCAGCGATCACGTGGTCTTCCAAGGAACCAGCATCATGCGTCGCATGGTGGGCGCAAGATAATGCCTTCCCCGGGCCGTGCGAACCATCGGCGCAATGCAAAACGAGCCGCGGTTACCCGCGGCTCGTTGCGCCTGCGTCGCTCGCCTTGCCCAGGAAGCGGCGCGAAGATGAGGAAGTTCTTACTTCAGCTTGTCGATGGCGTTCCCAACGTTGAACCTGACGCCGCCCTCGAAGCCGAACGTGTAGCCGGCGCCGCTGACGAGGAATCGGTCGCGCGTGGGCATTGCGTTAAACTGGCCGAAGATCGAGGCCCGGCCGACGGCGTACTGGGCGCCGCCGGTGAACACGATGGAGGCACGGCTGCTGTAGTCGCTCACCTGCTTGAAGACCGCATCCTGCGAGGTCTGGCTGGTGAACTGCCCTTCGGGCGAAGCGTTCTGGATGACGTTGATGGCGAGGCCGACGCCTGCGTACGGGTGCAGGTTGTCGTAGTGCTTCGGGAAGAAATACACCGAGCCCTGATAGCGGCGCCAATCGCTGATGTCGACCGGCCGTACGGAGCCGGAGACCGTGGGGTCATAGACACCGGTCTGGCTGTCGAAGAATGACTGCTCAACCGACAAGTTGAGGGCCATCCGGGTGCGAGTGATGAGCCACTCCACGCCGACGCTGGGCGCCGTCTTCTTGCTGGCGCCATCGACGACCGTGAACATGGAGGCGCCGCCCTTCACGCCCCAGAACCAGGAGTCGTTGAAGGCGTTGCCACTTTGCGCCTGAGCCAGCGCCAGGGACGGAACGAACGCGGTGCAGGCCACAGCCCTGGCCACCGTGCGAACAATGCGCATACGCTGAACCTCGTTGACGCGACGTTAGGCAATCAGCGCTGCGCGGGCGTCACTCCGTCGAGCAGCGCATTGAAAAGCAGTTTGAACGTGCCCACTGACTGGCCACGATACTGCACGCGAAATCCAAACATGACGACCCGGCCCTGTCCCACCGTCGCCGCTACCGCGGCCGCCTTGCCGGCGATCTCCGGAGCGCCTGACAAGTAGCCGCTCATGAGAATGTCGGTGCTGCGATCCGGATACCGGAGCAGCGGGCGAACCGTTGAACCTGGCGAAACGTCGAACGTGACCGAGTTGGTGAAGTACACGGCGGCGGTGTCCGGCAGGCCGGCTGTAATCCGCTGCGATGTGTCCACCAGCGTGCGGAGGACGGATCCCGGCGCGTACAACGGCTCGCGCCGTCGACCCCCCGATCCCACGCCTTCCGACACTTCATCGTCTTCGATGCGACCCGGTACCGTGATACGTTGGACCGGAACACCGAGGACTGCGGTGCCGATTTCCGACGCCCGATCGAGCAGAATCAACGTGCCCCCTGCTTCCACGAACGTCTTCAACTGGCTGAGCCCCTCGTCACCCAGACCGCCCGCGTACTGCGGCGGAACGGCGGAGGGTAACATCCCCACGCGAGCGTCCCGGAGGCTCATGTCAGGGACGAGGATTACGTCGTACTGGTCACGAAGCTTCCCGGCGCGGATTGTGGAGTCCGTCACACTGACGTAAGAGACCGCGTGCTGGTCAAATACCCAGCGGGTCCAGCCCTCGTCCATGCTGGCGGTCCATGACCGGTAAAGGGCGACGCGCGGGGGAGATTTCAGCACCCGATGCCTCGGCAGAACGTCGATGGATGGCCGGCAATAGAGGGAAGAATCCACGGCCGTGGGGGGGCCCCCCCGCCGGGCAACGTAAAAGCTTCCCGACGGATATCCCCCATCATTCAAATGCGGGTCGTACCGCTCCGTTGCCTGACGCACATCCCACCCCGCCCGGAGCGCCTGCATCACCAACCGGTAGCTCTCCGTGTCCCGCGCATCGAGGATCGTGTATTTCCCGATCTTGGCTCCCGTCGCACTCCAACGCGTGCAAGCGGTGGTCTCCACCGGCGGCAGCATCTTCAGTGGAGTGCTCGGCGCCTCATTCGCCGCCCTCACCGTTACGCCCGTTTGATACGACAACGTCCATCCCGCCACGTCGTACGGACGTTCCACCGGACCTCCGGGCCAGCGTTCCATCTTGGGAAAGTTCTGCGCCTCCAACAGATCCTTCGCGTGCGCGCGATACGGTTGGTCCATGCGGATCACGTAATCGGTGGCCGACTCGTGAATCTCCACGCCCCCCACCTGCAGCGTCTTCAAGAGCGTTCGCGTGGCGCCAGGGTCGCGTTGTGCCTTGGGAATCACAAAGGCGCGAGGACCGGTCGACGCACCTAACGCGATCTGCCGGCGGCCCATCTGCACCATGCCCCGCACAAAACGCTCTCGCTCATCCGCCGCCAGCTTCACCAGTGCCTCGGCCGCAATCCGCTCATACTCGACGATGTCGCGCAGTCGCCACCAGCCCCCGGGCCACGGATTGGGAAACGAGACGCGTTGTTCGTAGCGAGGGAGCCCCCGAGAGTGTCCCTTCAGCGACGATGGCTCCTGCTCGATAGGGGTGGCGACTCGCACACTGGCCGCTTCGGTGAGCAGGGCGATCATGTTGTGACGCGTTGGTGTCGACCGAAATCCCCCGTGCCACCACATGTCGTACAGCACGCCGTCGCCCACGCCGCTCTTCCCTTCCTCTTCCAGCGCGAACGACATCGTGGCTCCCGCCAGATTGATCCCTCGAACGATCATCGGATCCAGGTTCGGGTTTACCGGATCCACCATGGGCGGGACGAACAGCCGCATTCCCTCATTCCCCATCTGGTGCACGTCATAGATCACCTCGGGGAACCAGGAGCGATACAGCATGTCGGTGACCAGGCGCGTCTCCTTCTGCGTCACCATGTACCAGTCGCGATTGTTGTCGTGTCCCACGTACGGATGGTACAGCCACGGCAACGGCCCTCCTTCCCACGCGGTGTTCAGGTTCTTCCGGTACCAGTCGGTGATCATGAGCTGCCCGTCGGGGTTCATCGACGGGATCAGCAGCACCACGGTGTGCCGGAGCAGCGCTTGCAGCGTGTCATTCGTCGCCAGCCGGTACGCCAGCTCCATCACCATTTGGCTGGACCCGATCTCACTCGCGTGGATGTTGCACGAGATCAGGAGGACGCTGGGCTGTTCGCGCATGAGACGCTGCTCTGTGGCGTCGTCCAGCTTCCGGGGGTCCGCCAGCAGTGCCTGATTCGCGCGGATCTCCGGTAAGCGCCGGATATTCTCCGGGGAAGAGACCGCCGCCAGGATGAACGGCTGGCCATTCGTGGTTGGCCCCAGCGTGTCAACGTGCACAGCTGGCGAGGCGGCTAGGGCGCTGAAGTAGCGCGTGATCTGCGGCCAGTCGGCCAACGTCCGGTCGGCCCCGACGTCAAAGCCGAGCGCGGCTTTCGGCGAGGGCACGCCCTGGGCGCGTCCGCTCATAGGATAGCCGATGACCAGCACCAACATGGCGCTCGCCAGTCGACGAGAGCAGCGATGTGACATACGCCTCCTGCGGAGAGTGTATTGCGATTTCCGTCGGCTGGGCCGACGGCTTCAACCGGTCGTGATGGTGCGCCGGGAGAGCGGAACCTGATGTCGCCACGCGAGCCGCCACCGCTTGTCGACGCGGACAAAGAGCCACAGTTCGCGCCCGGCTTCCTCGTACGTCGCGCCACCAAAATCGTAGGTCATGTCAAAGCGGTACGTTGCCATGGCCGAGTCTTCCCATACATCGACCTGGAATTCGGATTCGCGAAAGGCATGCACGCGCGCGTTGCGGATAAATGCCTGAAACGATTCCATGACGGCGCGCAGCCCTTCGAGGCGCGCTTCGAACATTGGCGCAATCATGACGACGTCGGCCAGCAGGAATTCATTCAGTCGCGCCACACGGCCGCTTAGCCAGAGCGCGTTGATCTGCTTGACCGCCTCGTGGACTTCAAGCGCCTCGCGCGGGGGCGCGTCGCGATGGGCTCGGCCGTCGCGCGAGGCCGTGGGTTGAAGGGGTCGGCGCATGGGGCGAAGCTAGCGAGTTCACGGATGGCCCGCGACTACACCAGCCCGAGTTTTGCTCCGACCTTCTTGAAAGTCCGCACGGCAAAGTCGAGGTCGTCGCGGGAATGCGCCGCGGAAATCTGGCAGCGAACACGCGCCGTCCCCTGTGGCACGACGGGGAATCCAAACCCGGTCACGAACACGCCCTCGTCGAGCATCATGTTGCTCATCTGGATCGCGGCGGCGGTGTCACCAATGATGATGGGGACAATGGGGGTTTCGCCGTCCAGGGGCTTGAAGCCGGCCTCCACGATCTGCTCGCGGAAGTACTTGGTGTTGTCGCGCAGCTTCTGTACGCGCTCAGGATGCTGCACGGTATAACGAACCGCCTGCAAGGCACTGGCAGCGACTGTTGGTGCCAAGGCATTGGAGAACAGTTGCGGCCGGGAGCGTTGCGTGAGCATGTCGCACAGCGGCTCGGGACCCGCGACGAAACCGCCGGCAGCTCCGCCAAGGGCCTTGCCTAACGTGGAGGTGATGACATCCACCTCCCCTAACACGCCAAAGTGCTCGGCGGTGCCGCGACCCGTCTTCCCCAAGACACCGGTGGAGTGAGAGTCGTCCATGACCAGGACGGCGTCGTGATCCTTGGCGATCTGCAGAAGGTCGGGAAGCTTGCAGACGCTCCCTTCCATCGAAAAGACGCCGTCCGTCCAGATGACTCGTCGGCGAGCACTGGCATTCGCCTTGAGCTTTTCCACGAGGTCGTCCAAGTCGCCGTGCTTGTACACGGCCGTCGTGCACTTCGTGATCGCCTTGGCCAGGCGGATGGAATCGATGATGGACGCGTGATTCAGCTCGTCCGAGACCACAAAGTCGCCGGCTTCCACCATGGTAGCGGTGAGCGCTTCGTTCGCATTCCAGCAGGCGACAAAGGAGAGCGATGCGTCAGTGCCAACAAAACTGGCCAGTTCCGCTTCCAGCTCGCGGTGAATCGTGTAAGTGCCGCAGATGAAGCGCACACTGCCGGTTCCGGCCCCAAATTTTTTGAGCCCGTCGATGCCGGCCTGAATCACGCTGGGCTCGTCGCACAGGCCCAGGTAGTTGTTAGAGGAGAGGATAAGGACTTCGCCGCGTCCCTCCATCTGGACTCGAGCGGACTGTGGCGAGTCCAGGAAATTCAGTCGCTTATAGACCTTGTCGGCCTTGAGTTGATCGATCTTCGACTGCTGGTCTTTGGCAAAGGCTGCGTTCAAGCTCACGGGAAGGCTCCACTCAAGGAATCACGAAGACGACTTTGCCTGCTTCCCCCGATCGAATGACTCCCATCGCCTCCTCGAATTGATCGAGAGGGAATCGATGGGTAATCACAGGGGTTGGATCGAACTTGCCCGACCGCAGGAACTGGGACATCTGAATCCATGTGTCGTACATGCGCCGGCCAACCACGCCATAGATCGTAATTCCGTTGAAGATCACTTCGGTGGCGAGGTTGATCTCCATGGGCTTGGCTGGTATTCCCAGCATCTGCACGCGCCCACCGTCACGGACCTCGGCAAAGGCTTGATGGATGGCCGCCGGCACACCGCTCATCTCCAGGACCACGTCCACGCCCAGGCCATCCGTGGCACGGTCGACCGCCGCCGAGAGTTCTGAGGGGTGAACGGTATCGTGGGCACCCATCTGGCGGGCGAGTGCCAAGCGTTTGGGATTGACGTCGCTGGCGATGACGCGTGAGGCGCCAGCTGCAACGCAGATACCCACGGCAAAAATGCCGATCGGCCCGCACCCCGTGACCAGCACCGTCGCTCCTGGGATCTCCGTGCCGTGAAGTGCCGTGTGAAAGGCATTCCCCATCGGATCGTGTATGCCGCCGATTTCGAAGGGAATGGAGTCATCCAGATGCCACACATTGGTCGCCGGCATCGAGATGTATTCTGCGAAACACCCGTCGCGGTCGACGCCGATGATCTTGGTGTTGGGGCACACGTGCGAGTTCCCCGTGCGGCACAGGTGGCAGCGGCCGCAGACGATGTGTCCTTCGGCTGTCACCCGATCGCCAACCTTCACATCCTGCACCAGCGAGCCGACTTTCTCCACAACGCCGGCGAACTCGTGGCCGACAGTGAACGGCGGTTTGCACCGGCCGGCAGCCCAATCGTCCCACGTATAGATGTGCACGTCGGTGCCGCAAACACCGGCAGCCTTTACGCGGATGAGCACCTCGTTGTCGCGCATGGTCGGCACCGGAACATCACGCATGACAAAGCCCGGCGCTGCGCTCGCTTTCACCAAAGCCTTCATCGGCTCGCTCAGTTGCAATGGGAGTTCGCGCGCAAGGCACGCGCGAAAAAAGGCGCGCTCGAAATATCACGAGCGCGCGAGAAAAAGGTGCGACATGTCGCGTGGGCGGGGAAGGGCCGCGGGGTCAAATGCGGCGCGCGACGATGAGCCAGTCCCACGGTGGCGCTAGGTCAAAGTGTCGTGGCGGCGCCGCGGCCTCTGTGCTCCACCGATATTCCACGCGCGCCAGTGGGCCGGGACGAAATCCCGCGCGGCGCAGCGCGTGAATCAACTCCTCACCGACAAAATGCTTGTAGGGCACGTCCTGAATATGAAGGACGCCAGGGTCTTTGCGTGACGCCGGTACGCCAAACGTGTAGAGGGACCTTGTGCGCGGCGCGTGCGTGCGGCGCACCGCGTCGGCGTACACGATGGCTTCCAGTGACGGAACGACGAGCACGGCACTTCCCTTCGGCTTGAGCAAGCGCCGGATGTCCTTGAGCAATGCCGTCCGACGTTTGGCATTGGGGTCGAACAGGACGTTAATCGCGGTGACGGCATCAAAGGCTCCCGTCCAGGTGCGTCCGCGATACGCCGCCGGCAGGTTCACCGTCACGTTAGGCAGCGATTCAGCGACGCTACTGGCTTGGCGCACACAGATGGGCGACCAGTCGGAGGCGTGCACCTCCCCGAACAGGCGCGACAACAGGGGCAGGTAGCGACCCACGCCGCACCCCATGTCCATCACGCGTTTTCGCCGGCCGGCTACACCGGCAATCGCCTGGCGAATGACCCCGCGCGCATCCTCTCGCAATGAGTTGAAGATCTCCTCATCGAACGCGCCGGCCATGGCGTCCCAGTACGCGACGTCCATGATGGTCAGACGATCGTCTGGATCTGCCCGCCGTCCACTTGGAGCGCTGTGCCCGTCACGAAGGAGGCGCGTTCACTGGCCAGGAACGCCACCACGGCCGCGAACTCCTTGGGGTCGCCCGACCTGCCTAACGGGATTCCCGCCGATCGCGTTTGCAAGATCACGTCGACCGGCCGCTGCTCACGCTCGGCGCGCATCTTGGCCAGTTCCATGGCGCGCGCCGTATCGAAGTGACCGGGCATCACGGTGTTCACCAGCACGCCGTCGCGCGCGACCTCGTTCGCTAGCGTCTTGGCAAAGCCGAGTAGTCCGGCGCGCGCGGTGTTCGAGAGCAGCAGCCCGGCTACCGGTTGCTTGGCGGCCATGGACGTCAGGAAGAGCACGCGTCCCCATTTGCGCGTTCGCATCCCCGGGACGCAGGCATGCGCCAGACGGATCGAACTCATGAGGTTGAGATTGATGGCCTGCAGGTACTGCTCATCGGTGGTCGATTCGAAGAGCGTCGACGGGGGGCCACCGGCGTTGGCGACGAGAATGTCAACCGGTCCGAGTTCGCGTTGCACAATGTCCACCACGCGAGCGGCCTCGTCGGCCTTGGACAGGTCGCCGGCAATTGGCAAGACGCGGCGTCGTGTTGCGGCTGTCAAGTCTGCAGCCACTTGACGCAGAACATCCTCGCGTCTGGCGACCATGGCGACCGTCGCCCCTTCTTGACTGAGTTCCCGAGAAATGGCCAGCCCGAGCCCGGATGACGAACCGGTAACGAGGGCGATCTTGTTGGTGAGTCCGAGATCCATGGCAGCAGCACGCGAAAGGGTCAGGTCACATCATGGTGCCGTGAAGGTGCGATGCGCTCGGGGTTACGGCAACTGTCGATCCGATGCGCAGTGTGCGTGGGACGCGCACGTGGTTATCTTGCACTCCGCCCGGCGAGCGAAGTTGAGGTCCGCCGCGGCGAAATTCGCGTTCTTCGGACTGTGACCGACCCGCAAGGCGTGGGGTCTCCGAACGTACACGGCTCCCTTCCACCTTTTTCTTTGTCAGTCGATGCGCCAATTGACCACCCTCTACAACGCATGTCTCACGGACTTCGGTCTGCGAGTCGTCGTTGGAGTGCGGTCAAGCGAACGGTTGCGCCAACCGTGGGCCTTGGACCGACAGACACTTCCAACACGCGCGGGGAATGACACGGGCACGGACTAACGTTCGCGCCACCGTCATTTCAGGGAGCTTTGACGCCCCGCCCGCGCACTGCGCCGGCGGGGCGTTCTGCATCTAACACTCAGCCAGCGGCTTTCCAGCTGCACGACCACCTGCATTCCCTGCGGCCATTGGCCGCTCATCACCACCACCTTCACCTCAAGCCCCGGGAGGGCGAGCACATGATCCGACTTGTCAGGCACTTCGCGACTCGCCTACGGCGCGGAGGCGGTACCGCGCCGAACGTCAGCACCTTCGTGCGGGCGCCGCACAGTGCGGCGTGGACGCACTTTGACCAGTGGTTGCAGCTCGCGCCACAGGCCGATGCCACCGCGCATCGGGAACAGGAACTTGCACACGAACACGCGCGGGTCGCGTTTGCCCTCATTGGGCAGGCCGGTTCGGCAGTGGTGGCGCGCATCGGTCAGGCGCGTGCGACGGCTACCCTCGTCAACGAGGACGCCGCTCGATTCACCCTCGCGCTCGCATGCGCACGTGGCGACCGCGCGACGCGGGCAGCCGCCTGTGCAGAAATTTCGACGTTCAGCTAAGGCTGACGCCGTCGAGTGGATCGGTTCGGATCAGTCGCCGTGCACGGTGGCTGTTCGAGCCGATACCTCGGCGTCGCCGCGCCACGAAGCCGGACGAACCGGTCTCACGCGCACCGCACACACCTTGAACTCCGGAATGTGCGCGTAAGGGTCAAGCGCGGCATGCGTCAGTAGATTGGCGGCCGCCTCACGATAGTGCATCGGCACAAAGACCTGCTTTCGCGCCACGCGCGGCGATATGCGTACGCCGATGCGTATCTCTCCCCGTCGCGACGCGATCAGCACTTCGTCCCCGTCCGTCACGCCTAACTGGCTGGCGTCCTCCGGATGCAGCTCCACCGTCGGGGTGGACTCTCGTGCATCCAACGCGAAGGATCGGCGCGTCATCGTGCCGGTGTGCCAATGGTACATCTGGCGCCCGGTGTTCAGCAGGAACGGAAACTCCTCGTCAGGCAATTCCGCCGGCGGCAAGAACTCGACGGGTACAAACTTGGCCTTGCCGTCCTGTGTTGGGAAATGCTCGTCAAACAGGAAGTCAGTCCCCATGTGATCCGAATCGACCACGGGATACTGAAGGCCGCCGCTGGCGATGAGGCGCTCGTGCGAAACCCCACGCCAACTCGGCGTCACACGCGCGATTTCGTCCATGACGTCGGCGGCGTTCTCGAATGGTGTTGGCAAGCCAATCCGATTCGACAACTCGATAACGATTTCCAGGTCGCCACGCGCGTTGCCGGGAGGCTCAACGGCCCTGTTCGACAGCTGGATGCGGCGCTCCGTGTTCACGAACGTACCAGTCTTCTCCGCGAACGACGCGCCGGGAAGCACCACGTCCGCATAGCGCGCGGTTTCCGTGAGGAAGAGGTCCTGTACGGCAAGGAACTCCAAGTTCCGGAACCAATGCTCGGCGTGTGACACCTCGGGGTCCGACAAGATCGGATTCTCGCCCATGATGTACATCCCGTGCACCGGTGATCCCTCAGCGACCACCTGCGTGACCTTGAGTCCCGCCTCCAACGGGATGCGTTCGTCAGGCACGCCCCATGTGGAAGCGAAGAGGTGACGGACCTCTGGCTTGGTGACGGACTGATAGTCCGTGTAGAACATCGGGATCGCGCCGACGTCGCTGGCGCCCTGCACATTGTTCTGGCCGCGAATTGGAATCATCGCCGCCCCCCATCGCCCGATGGAGCCGGTGGCCAGGATCAAGTTGAGCAGCGACGCGACGATGTCCGTGCCCGTGCTGTGCTGCGTGAGCCCCATGGCCCAGAGTGTTGCGGAGCGCGGCCCCTTCGCGTACAGCTCGGCGGCACTGCGGATCAAGTCCGCCGGGACTCCGGAAATCTGCTCGGCGCGTTCCAACGTGTACGGCTTTACCGCCTCGCGAAGTTTGTCGAAGTCGTGGGTTCGACTGGTAATGAAGTCCTTATTCTCCAGTCCCATCGCCAGAATGTGATGCAGCATGCCATTCATGACCGCGACGTCGGTGCCCGGCAGCGCCTGCAGGTGGATCTTTGCCTTCGTCGCCAGCTCAATCCGACGTGGATCGCAGACAATCAGGGTGGCGCCGCGCTTCACCGCGCGCTTGATGGCCGCGCCAAAGACCGGATGCGACTCGGTTGTGTTCGCGCCAAGGATGAAAATGACATCCGATTCTGTCTCGACCTCGCGCATGGAGCCGGACGCGGCACTCGTGTTCATGGCGCGCTGCATCGCCGCTACGGACGAGGAGTGACATAGTCGCGTGCAGTGATCGACGTTGTTGGTGCCCAGCCCGCCACGAAACATGCGCTGCAACAGATAGTTCTCTTCGTTGGAGCACTTCGCGGATTGGAACACCGCGAGTGACGAGGGGCCATAGCTGTCGCGTAGGCGGACGAGCTCTTGGGCCGTCAGCTCCATGGCCTCTTCCCACGTCGCCTCCCGGAACGGTTCATACCAGGCGGCAGGTGTCGCCACGCGATCGCGTGGATCGCCGAGTGTGTCACGGCCGGTGGGTGACCGCCGAAACGGATTGGTCCGGGACGGGCCCTTGGTGCTCTTGCCTTCCTCCTCAACCAGGTCCCACGGTCCTCCGCGACGGCCCCACGAGCTGTGGCCGTTGGAGTCGGGCAGGTAGGTCCATCGGCCATCGATCTTCTGCCAACCTCGCCGAATCAGCGGGGTGTGCAACCGATCGCGGTGCTGAATGAAATCGGTCCCAAAGCGTCCCTTCACGCAGGTTGAACCCTGATTCGGGGTGTTCGCCTCGATCCATGGGCTCTTCACATGGATGACCGTGTTGTCACGAACTTGCAGGTCGATCTGGCAACCGACGCCGCAGTAGGGACAGACGGAGCGAACCGTGCGATCCGGTTCCGGCATGTCCTTGGAGCGCATCTGGTGGACCGACTCGCCACTGGCGGCGCGCACGGCCATGGGCAGGATGTCGTGAATCGCGCCCGTCGGGCACACGCGAACGCACTCGCCGCACCAGGTGCAGCCAGCGTGCTCCGGGTTGCCGTCAGCCCCAACGATGATCTCCGTGTGGTCGCCACGGTTGGCAACATCCAGGACGCCAACCACTTGGATGTCCTCGCAGGCACGGACGCATCGCGTGCACAGGATGCACGTCGACATGTCATGGCGGATGATCGGGTCACCATCGCGCTCGTCGCCGTGGCGCAGCGGGAGTTCACGGCTCTTGGTCGTCGGGACGTCATAACGCCTGACGAGCTGCTCGAATTCGTTGCGATACCCGCCGTCCGGGATCTGCTCCACCGGGTAACGCTCGAGCAGCAGGCGCAGTACGCCTTGTCGATTCCGCACGGCCGCGACCGACTCGGTCGTGACGTTCATGCCGTCGGCGGCGGGCGTGGCACAGGAGGGGACGAGCTTTGGGTTGCCCTCCACCGTGACGAGACAAATCCGGCAGTTCCCGACCGTTGGGAGCTTCGGGTACCAGCAGAGCGTTGGGACGTCGATCGAGAGGGACCGGGCGGCCTCGAGAATCGTGGAACCGGCCGGTACGGAAACCTCGAAGCCGTCGATAGTTAGGGTCGGCATACGGCGAGTCAGGCGTGTCGGTACTGGGTCCTCACCCCTTCCATAGAAGTAAGATCGCGGCGCGATCCGGGGGTGTCCAGCGTTTCCGCCATCCAGATGGAGCGATCGCTCACCGCAGGGAGGGTGCGGCGGCACTCTGGCCTGCCGTCAGGCGCAACACTCGGGAGCAGTTTGGTGACCGACTGTCTGGGCCCTGGAGACGCACCAGGAGTCTCACCGTGACGTCAGTCGGTCGTCGCGAAAAAGGAAAGGGGGCGCCGAGTTCGACGCCCCCTTCCTGTGTGTTAGTTGATGAAGGCCAGCGAGCCCGTGGCGTCCGCCACGAGCAATGTTCGCGTCGGCTTGTAGAAGGCTGCACGACGATTGTCACCGAACCCGTAGCTCAGTGTACCGATGACCGTGCTGCTGTTGACCAGGAAGCCCTGCACGTTGGTTGTGCCCGGCTGTGTCCAGAACATTCTGGCAAATGCGGGGGCGTCTGCCATTCCGAATGCCGGGGCGGAACCATTCACGAGCGTTGCAACGCCAGTCGTGAGGTCGATGTTCACAGCGAGTCCGGTTTCGTTGAGCACCACCAACCGCTTGCCGTCAGGCGTCACGGCGAGCCCCTGTGTGATCCCGCCAACAATCCATGTGCGTCCGACCGTCATGGCAGGCAGGTTCACTTCGATGACGTGCCCACCCTGCATGTCCGTCGCGTATAGATGCGTACCAGAGGAGTCCACGGCCATGGCGTTGACCTGTCCGCCAACCGGGAGGGTCTTCACGAACGACTTGGTAGTTGCGTCCATCGCGTAGATCTCGCCGCCGCCAGTCCCGATGTAGACCACGGAGCCGTTGATCGAGGTGATGGCTGACAGTGGGGGGGCGTTGAATCCGGTGACGGAGACGAGCCGTTGCTTGGCGTTCGCGTCAATGATGTCCAGTGCGTTTCCCTGGGCCGCGACGTAAAGGAAGTGACCATCCGGTGAGTACGCGATGCCGGTCGGAACGGCCGTCGCAGGGATAGTGGCCAGCGTGACCTTGGTGCGAACGTCCATCATGGTGATGCTGGAGCCGTAGACATTGGCCACGGCGACGAGTCCGTCAGCACGAACAGCCACGGCCCATGCCGACGGAACGACTACTCTGACCACGGTGTGGGCGAAGGGAAGGGCCGAGCGATCGGCCTGCGCAATCACCGCGCGATTCGCTCGAAGCAACTCGGCGCGACGTGCGCGAGCCATCATGGAGTCAGGGCTGGCGCCAGTCGACCCTTGAGCCGCCGTCGGACCTGTCTGACGTTGCAGCGGCGACGTCGCGGGATCCGTCGAACAACCGTAAAGAGCGAGCGCCGCACTAAGGACAAGAATTCCCTGCTTCCGCATATCGGGTTCCTCCCCACCATACAGTACACGTCGTCGCGCTCCCTGCGCGACTTGAACGTCCACCCCGCCCGGCGGCAACCGGATTCTACTTCTGGAGCGAACGAGTCGCTATGGGTTGCTCCTTGTTGCTACCCGCATGCATTCAGCTGCCCGTTCGTTCCTCTCGTACAGCATGTCATAGAAGAAAGGCGAGCCCCGACACGGTCGTTGCGTCCACCCGACTGTCATTCGATGCGCATGGCCGAATCATTAAGTGGGAGCCTGTTGGAGACATTCATGCGCCCGAAAATCGAAACAGAGGAGCACGGCGCCATCTGGCGCGTCATGCTGGAAGGCGACTCACTGCCTGAGCTCTTCGATGCGATCGGCAGGTTCATCGGTGGAACGAATCCTTGTGCCACTGGCGTTCCGGGGGAGTGGGAATTCGTATCGATCGCAACGAGTGGCCCGGATGCGCTGCTGGCGGCGTGGGTCAACCTGCTCGTAGAGAAGGCACGGACCGAATCCCAACTCTACGCGGCCCATCGCGACGTGAACATCACGCGCCAGCGCGACGGACAATTCGCTGTCGAGGGTTGGATACGGTGCGAGCCGGTGACTTCATGGTCATCGCCACTTCGCGGCATATCGACCAGCGGCATCCGCGTCGAATCGACGGACGGTCGGTGGCACGCGGAGCTGCAGTTCGACGTGTGAACGTGGCCAGGCCGCATCGTCGTTGGCGCAGGATGCATGGCGCGAGCGTGGTTGTGGCCCTGTGTCTCCGCGCCGTGTTCGCGGAGGGGCAGTCGCCGCCGACTTTGCTGGCGCCTCTTCCGACCGTTGAGATCAATCTTCCCGCGTATCGTCTCGAAGTGGTCATGCCAGGTGAGCCCACGCGTCGCTATCCAGTGGCGATCGGGATGCGGAAGTACAAGACACCGACGGGGACGTACGAGCTGACCGAAGTGGTGTGGAATCCTTGGTGGACCCCGCCGCAGAGTGAGTGGGCCGCGAAGGACACCGTGACGCCGCCGGGTCCGACGAATCCGATGGGACGAGTAAAGCTCCAATTCGGCGACCTGCTGTATGTGCACGGCACTCCATTCCCAACGAGTGTCGGCCACGCGGCCTCGCATGGCTGCTTGCGGATGCGGAACGCTGACGCGATCGAGCTGGCGATTCTGGTCCAACGTCTGATGGGTCTTCCGCTGGATTCGGCGTCGGTAGACACACTGACGGTGCAGGCCCGGGAGACGCGACGCGTATCGCTTCCGTCCGGGATGCGCGTGGACGTGGTGTATCGCATCGTCGAGGTTCGTGACAGCACGCTGACCCTATATCCCGACGTGTATCGACGTCGGGTTGGCCAGGTGGTGAACGACGTGCTGGCTGCGTTGGCGAGCGCGGGGATCGATACGTCGGGGGTGGATCCTCGTCGGGTGCGGCAGTTGGCGTCACGCGCGGTTCGGCGTCCGGTATCGGCGCCAGTTGGGGCGCTTCTGACGAGCGCGACGACTCGTTAGGCAGAAGATTCGGGACGTTCCGGGCCGTGCGCGGTGGAAACTTTTTGCACCGTCACTATTGACTCGCATAAAGTCTCATTTCTATATTCGTCCAACGCCTTCGCGCATGCGCGAGGATACTGCTTGAGTTCTACTCGATTCGAGTCACTCCAAATCGCTAAAGCGGTTGCTGGTTCGTTGGACTTCGCGTCGGATCCCGATGCGTCACGGTCCAGGGTCTCGGGTGTCGTCTCCCCGGTTCTTGCCAGCGACATGTCCATTCAGCCCCAGCGGCAGGCTCGCACCGCGCTTGATGCGCCGAGCGGCCGCGTTTGGTGGCCCCGTCATGAACCAACCGGGACGTATTCCGAGACTTCAGGAACCAGCGTGTGGTGCGGATCGCAGCCTGCCCACCGATCGCTGGTGATCGATGGCGCCGCAATGGCGCCACGCCGTGGTTTGGGTGACGTACCCCGGGGACGAGTCACGACCGGCAGCGCACTCGTTAGGCTGATGAGTGGCGCCCGGCTTGCTCGAAGGCGCGCGTTGCTCCGGGGCGACGGGTGTGTTCGGCAATTCCGCGATGGCGGCGTGGCTCGTTTTGTTTCCATCGCGAGCGGCACACACGTTCCGTTCGCTCCGCATACATGCGGCGACGCGATGGCATCGCCTAATGTGCGTCGTAGAAAAAATCAACGACGCAACTTTACTACCGATGGTTGTTCGATGTAGATTAGGGTGCGACCTTGTCGTAACGATCGTGGGCGCGAGTCGTCGATAGCTGCAGAGACGTTCGAATCCGCATCGTGTTGTTTGACAGCAAGCGGTTGTACCTCTCCGTCTAGCGCTGCAGTCCGGCGCGCAGGGTCAGCCGAGTAGAACACCACTCGGTTGTTGCCGACTAATCCACCGGGGGATTGGACCGGCGTTCACACCAGACATGGAGATTACTCCAATGGCTGCGAAGAAGAAGACCGCAAAGAAGGCCGCGAAGAAGACCGCCAAGAAGGCGAAGAAGAAGTAACTTCTCGGGCTAGACCAACAAGAAAGCCGGCGCTTGCGCCGGCTTTTTTGTTTCTATCCTTGTCGATCGCAGACCAGTGAGTTGCGCTAAGCCACCTTCACTTCACGCGTGGCAATTTCCAGCTCATCCTCATCGGCCCAGATGTACGCCATCATCATCGGCTCGTACGACGGAAACTTCGTCGCCGGAATGCCAATGCCGACGAGATCCTCTGATCGCACTTTCTGTCGTGTCTTCTTCATATAGTAGTCCTCCCGATGCCTGCCTTCGCTCTGTCTACGCGCGCCCCGCGCCAGCGGATTCACCAGATGGAATGGCGCGTCGTGAACCAGGGTTCCGCAAATAAAGCGGCCGCAGCCGGCGAGAACGGTTCACCGAATGCGGCCGGCTCTGTTTACGTCACGTAGGTAACACGCGTGGCGCGTACCGCCCTGTAAGGCAGGGCCAATGCCACGTCGCTGCAGCTAGGAAGTAGTTGTGGAGGGCCTACTTGCAAATCCGAAGACGCGATTCGATCGACTAAGTGTCGCGAAACGACACGTTCGATCGAGACACGAGCGTTTCTTTTCGTTACGCGTGCTTACGAGCCATGAACGTGCGATTGGACATCTCATCGCGAACGATCGAGACATCCCATCCAGCATAGCTGTCGCGCAATTCGTCTTCGGAAAGCGCCGCCTGACCTGCGGCCAACGTCTGCACCAAGTGAATGCCACCATCCAGCGTCGCGCTCTTCAATACATCGATGACGCGTGCGCGCTCAGCCGCGCCGAGTCGTTCGAACGCTGCTGGTGTGCAGACGACCGCGTTCAACGGTTCGTCGGGCAGCCACTGAGCCAGCGAGATCACACACGGATTGACGCGCGAGGTGAGTCCGACTTGTCCGGCGGCCGTAATCAACCGATCGACAATGTCTGGATCATCCTCGACCGTTGTGACCTGACATCCATTGGCCACCAGGAACATGGTCGTGCCTTCTTCGCGGACACCGGCGACAAGCACGTGGCGATCGCTCTCTTCCGTGGTGACTTCACGAACAATCGGCGCATCGGCGGCGATGCCCCACCGTTCAGGCCGACGGTACTCGACAATGAGCTTGAGCCGGCGGTTGCGCCACGTGGCGAAGGTGGGAATCCGGAGGCGGCGTCGGATGATGACGTCGACCTCGGCCCAAATGAGGATTTCGCTGAACTCGAGCTGGTTGCGCTTGCGGAGCTGATCGACCGCTTCGTCGCCGATGCGGAGGAGGGCCGAACGCGGGATCGAGTCCTTATAGTTCTCGATCTCCTGCTCGACGTAGATGTCGTACTCGTGTCGAAGGGAGCGTGGTAACGGGTGCGCCATGGGCTCCGCGAGCGGCGTGAATGAACGTAAAGTTAGGCACTCTCGTCAGGCGCGCAAGGGTGTGCCTCACGAATGCGTGTGTGTTCATCTGCAACTGCCTTACGAGTGATTGAGGAGCACGATGCCTGAGCTACCTGAAGTCGAATTCGCGGTGCGCATCGTCAGGCGTGCGGTCACAGGGCGGACCATAACGAGCGCCACCGTGTTGCACCCGTCTCAACGGCGCGCGCTGCCTGACGAGGCTGCGCGCAGCCTGGTTGGCGACCGCATCGGCGCCGTGGACCGACGTGGCAAGCATCAACTCCTGCGCCTGACGAGCGGTCGCACCTTGCACGTCCACTTCCGCATGACGGGAGACTGGCGTGCGATTCCGGCCCCATCGGCTCAGACGCTGGTCCAGCCGGTTACCGGACATCCCAGGTTCGAGCTGTCCTTCGATGACGGCTCCCGACTGGTCCTCGACGACCCACGTGCCTTGTCTGCCGTCGTGCTCTATGACGCAGGCGTTGATCCGCTGCCCTCCCTGGGCCCCGAAGCCACCGATCCCGCCTTCAACGCCACCACCCTGGCACACGCCGTCGGAAAGCGCCGCATTCCCATCAAGGTCGCGCTGCTGGACCAAGCGGTCGTGGCCGGCATCGGGAACATCTATGCCTCCGAGGCATTGTGGCGGGCTCGCCTGGACCCCCGCGTTGAAGCTGGCCGCCTGACCCAGGCCCAGCGACAGCGGCTGGTCGTCGGTGTGAGACAGACGATGGACAAGGCGCTCCGCGACCCCGGCCGATACTACGGTGCGGCCGCCGACGATCCTCGGCGGTTCAATGTGTATGATCGCGAGGGGCTTGCCTGCCGTCGCTGCAGAGCCAAGATCCGGCGCCTGACTCAGGCTGGACGTAGCACCTACTTCTGCCCGTCCTGTCAAAAGAAGCGGTGAGGTACAACGGCGGGCGCTGTTCGCGGACGACGACTCGGACCGCCTTCCCGTCGGTCGGTCACACCCCGGTTGTCGATCGGCAGTACCCCCGCGATTCATGGGACGGCTGACACCAATCCCTCCGAACATGCCGATTCATTTCACGGTCAACGGCGCTCCCGTGGCGTTCGATGGCGATCCCACGATGCCATTGCTTTGGTATCTCCGCGACCACGCGGAACTGACCGGCACCAAGTTTGGGTGCGGAGTCGGGGCGTGCGGTGCGTGCACGGTGCATGTCGATGGTGCCGCCACACGATCTTGCCGCGCGCCAGTATCCACGCTGGAAGGAAAGACGGTGACCACCATTGAGGGATTGGCGCCTGGCGGCAGTGAACTGTCGGCGGTGCAGCGCGCGTGGATCGAGGAGGACGTCCCCCAGTGCGGGTATTGCCAGGCGGGCCAACTCATGGCGGCGGTCGACCTGCTGCGGCGCGTACCGAATCCGACGGACGCCGACATCAATCGTCTGACGAATCTCTGTCGCTGCGGAACGTATCCGCGCATTCGTCGGGCGATCCATCGGGCCGCGACGATCATCGCTGGAGGGGAGAACCGATGACCGCCACGCAACTGGACCGACGAGCCTTTGTGCGGGTCTCGACATCCGCGTTAGGTGGAATCTTCGTATCCGCGGTGCTGCCCAGCGGAGCGGCGGCAGCGCTGCGCCCCGGTCGCCTCAACGCAGCGAATGGCGTCATCAATGCCTTCGTCCGGGTGGAAGCGGGGAATCGCGTGTTCATAGGGGCGCGCGCCTGCGAGATCGGCCAGGGCGTGCGCACCTCGCTCCCGATGTTGATCGCCGAGGAGCTGGACGTGCCGTGGGCGATGGTGACGGTCGAGCAGCTCGATTACGGCCTCCTGCCTTCCAATGAGTCTCCAGGGTTCCAGCCGAAGTACGGGGATCAGGGCGCGGGGGGCAGCACCAACATCCCCGATGGGTGGGAAGAGCTACGAATGGTCGGGGCCTACACTCGGCAACGGCTGATGCACGCCGCCGCGCAGCAGTGGGGGGCGGGTACTGACGTCACGTCGCTTCGCACAGATGCGGGCTATGTCATTCATCCGGATGGGCGTCGACTTGCCTATGGCGACTTGGCGTCAGCCGCCGCGCAAGTTCAGATACAGGATGCGCAACCGGTGCTGCGTCAGCCGGCGGCGTTTCAAGTGATTGGGAAACCCACGCGCGTGGTGGACGCCGAGTCAATCGTGCGAGGACGAGCGTCGTACGGCATCGATGCGAAAATCCCAAACGCCTTGGTCGCTGTCATGGAGCGCTGTCCCTACTTCGATGGGACGCTCGCCAGCTTCGACGCCACGGCGGCGAAGGCGGTGCGCGGTGTTCGGCAGGTAGTGGCCATCAAGGGGCCCGCCCCCGGCGAGCCCGTGGACGAGCAATTGGCCGATGGCGTGGCGGTGGTGGCTGATGACACTTGGAGTGCCATGCAGGGGCGTCGTGCCCTACGAGTCACGTGGAATCCTGGGCCCTGGTCGAAGGACTCAAGCCAAGCCCTGAAGGCCAGTGCTCGTGCCGCGCTTTCGCAACCTGGGAAAGTAGCCCGCACGGATGGGTCTGTGGATTCGGCGCGTCAGTCGGCCGCCAAAGTCGTGACGGCCGAATACACGGTCCCGTTCCTGGCTCACGCGACCATGGAACCACCGAACTGCACGGTCGATATCCGGCCGGACCGGGCCTTGGTGATCGCCTCATGTCAAAGTCCGAGCGAGGTCTCGCGTCTGACGTCGAAGCTGACGGGAATCCCACGGCTGAACATCGAGATCCGCCTGCCGAGGAGTGGCGGCGGGTTTGGCCGGCGTCTACGGAGCGACTACGTCGTGGAGGCCGTGAAGCTCGGGATGCAGGTGAAGCAGCCGGTGAAGCTGATCTGGACGCGCGAGGATGACCTACAGCACGACTACTATCGGCCGTTCGGTGTGCACGGGATGACAGCGACGCTGGATCCGAACGGTCGCGTGACCGGGTGGTCGCATCGCGTGGCGGCGACTTCCCGGAAGTTCCGCGACGCTGGTCAACAACGTGCTCCCGATTGGCTCGGCGTGTGCGACCCGGACAACTATCCCGCGGGGTTGGTGCCTAACTACGAGAGCACGTTCGCTCCGGTAGAGTTTGGGCTGGCGCGTGGCTGGTGGCGCGCGCCCCTCCACACGTTTGGGGCCTTTGCGACGGAGTGTTTTGTGGACGAGGTCGCGCAGGCGGCCGGTCGCGACCCCTTGGCGTATCGGCTGGAGCTGCTGGGAGAACCACGTCAGCTGAAATACCGCGACCATGGTGGTCCGGTCTTCGACACCGGTCGGTTGGCCACCGTGTTGCGTGAGGCGGCGCGGGCCATCGGGTGGGGCACCACGCCTGTCCCCGCTGGACGAGGGCGGGGCATTGCCTGCCACTTCACCTTTGGCGGTTACGCGGCGCACGCCATGGAGGTGAGCGTGTCGCAAGGGCGAGTGGAGATTCACCGATGCATCTGCGCGGTGGACGTTGGGCAACCAGTGAATCCGTTGGGTATCGAGGCCCAGATGATGGGCGGCACGATAGATGGTATTTCGGCCGCCCTTCGGTTGGAGATCACCGTCGAGGGTGGGCGCGTTCAGCAGAAGAACTTCACCGACTATCGCCTGTTGCGGATGGGCGAGGCGCCAGACGTTGAGGTGCACATCATTCCGAGCACCGCGTCGCCGAGTGGCGCTGGTGAAATGGGGGTGCCAAGCGCGCTCCCCGCGCTGGCGAACGCGATCTTTGCGGCAACTGGGCGGCGGGTTCGTGAGCTGCCGCTAGCTGGGGGCGCGGGTCTAGGCACCTAATCCCGGGAACCTAGGGACGGAAGGCGTTTAGCATTCAGCTGTTCCGGACGGCTCGTGGCTGACTGACGGCAGCGGACATCACGCCTGGCCAGGTAGTGACCATGGGGAAGGGACAGAGACCGCGCTGGCGCCGCGCATGGATCATGGGGATGATTGCGCTCGCCGGAGTTCCGCAGGGTGCGGCGTCGCAGGTGGTCCGTGTGACGGTGGTGGATTCGGCGACCGCGGAGGGCATCGTGGATGCGGCGGTGGCGATGCTGGACGGGCGCGGGCAGATCGTGAGTTCGGGGCTCACCCGGTCGGGCGGAGTATTGCAGCTGAAGCCCCACGGCACGGGCAGCTACACCGTGTTTGTTCGCCGGCTGGGGTTCCGACCGACGACCAGTGAGCCGATCGGCGTCACGGGGACAGACACCACGGTAGCGGTGGTGTGGCTGCCCCGCATTCCGCAGTTCTTGCCGGAGATGGCGATTCGCGCCGAGCGCGACGCGATCCGTAATGAGAAGTTTTTCGGGATGAAGATCGGCACGCTGGGGGCCACGGTCATTTCACCCACACAGGTGGACCGCGCGGTGACCGGCGCCAAGGACTTCACCGACCTTGTGTCTCGCAATCCGTCTGCTGGTTTTGGCGTGGACTACGAGCGAAAGTGTGTCGTGTCCACGCGCGGCGAGCCGCCGGGCTGCATGCCGGTCATTGTCGATGGACTTCTCATCGGCAACACGGCGGAAGTGCTTCCACCCGAGATCGTGGACTACATCATCATCCTGCGAGGGAACGAAGTCGGGGTGATGTACGGAACGATCGGCTCGCAAGGCGTGGTGCTCGTGTTCACGAAACGTGGCGTGAAACGCGGGCCCCAGTAGGGCACTGCGCTCACACTTCCTGTGACGTCGGGAGGATCCGAGAGCCGAACCTACCAGGCGATGCCGGTGTCTTCCCCGTGATTCGAGGCGGCACCCCAGAAAGATCGGTGCTTTCGGTCGTACCAAATGGCCGTGATGGGTCCCGACGTCAGGCGCTCGAACTCCAACGTGTAGCCCATCTTCCTCAGCTCCCCGCGCGTCCAGTCCGGGATTGACTCGGCGAGCAAGATGCGGCCCGGGCGGGTTTCATGTTTCCCGAACGAGGATCGCATCTGATAGGAGTTGATGTTCGCAGCCTCGACCGCTTCCTGCGGCGTCATCCCAAATTCCGTCACGTTCAACAGGAACTGCAGCAGGTTCTGGTCCTGTGAGTCGCCCCCTTGTACGGAGAAGGCAAGGAAGGGGGCGCCATCACGCATGGCGAGCGACGGGGTGAGCGTGACGCGGGGCCGCTTGCCCGGCTCAATCACGTTGAAGGGTCCGTCGCCCGGGTGCGTTACGAAGCTCTGCGCACGTTGGCTCAAACCGACACCAGTGTGGCCCGCGATTACTGCCGGGACCCAGCCGCCACTCGGAGTGATTGAGATCATCATTCCCGAGGTATCTGCGGCCTGAATAGAGGTGGTGCCAGCGTAGAATGCCGCGTCAAACGTTGAGTCGTTGCTGGGAATCACCTTGTCCTGCTGTCCACTCCTCGGCATGTCCGCCGGGGCGCCCGTGGTGGACCACTTGTCGAGGAGTTCCTTGAACGGATTTGTGCCCCCCTGATACGGATAGGGGTCACCGGGCTTGATCGTTGGATCGTTCTTCTGCCAGTTGATCAGCGCATAACGAGCCTTCGCATAGTCCTTCGACATCAGGCCTTTCATCGGCTCTTCGGGCGCAAAGGCCGGGTCGCCGTAGTAGAAGTCGCGGTCAGCGAAGGCGAGGCTCATGGCCTGGTACACCGTGTGGATGTACCGAGCGCTGTTGTACCCCATGGACTTGAGGTCCGCATTCTCCAGGATGTTGAGCGTCTGAAGCAGCGCCGGGCCTTGGGTCCACTGTTGCAGCTTATAGACGTCCACGCCGCGGTAACTGGTGGACATGGGTTCTTCCAGCTTCACCTTCCAATTCGCGAGGTCTTCCTTGGTGAACAGTCCGCCTTCCTCGCGCACGCCGCGCACGATCTCCTCGGCAATGTCTCCCTTGTAGAAGCGGTCGTACGCGGCGTAGATCGCCTCTTTCCGCGACTTGCCGGCGCGACGTGCCGCCGCTTCAGCTTCAACGAGCTTACGGAGCGTGGCGGCCAAGTCCTTCTGGACGAAGACCTCGCCCGCAACGGGCGCTTCCCTCGCTTCACCCGCATGCGGCAACATGACAGCACGGGCGTATTTCCACTGCTTCAGCCAGTTCTTGTTGTTTTCGATGGAGTTCGCCGTTTGCGCGTCGATGGCGTAGCCGTCAGCCATGGAGATCGCGGGGGCCAGCACGTCCGCCAAAGACATGGTCCCGAACTCGGCCAGCAAGGTCATCAATCCACCGGGCGTCCCCGGAGTAACGGCGGCCAGCGGGCCGAACTCCGGCGGATTGTTCATCCCACGGCTCCGGTAGTATTCCGCGGTTGCTCCTGACGGTGCAACACCGAGGGCGTTCAACCCGATCACTTTCTGCTGCCGAGGATCGTAGATGAGCGCCTGCGTCTCACCTCCCCAACTCAGGACGTCCCACATGGTCGTTACGGCGCCGAGCATGGCGGCTGCGGCGTCGGCGGCGTTCCCTCCTCGCTGGAAGATCATCGCCCCTGCCGTCGCGGCCATCGGCTTGCCTGTCACCGCGACCCAGTGCGTGCCATGAAGGGGCGGCTTCTGCGTCTTTTGGGCATGCGATGGGACGCTGGTGCCGGCGGTGACGAGCGTGAGCAATGCGGCGATGCGAAAGGCGCGCATAACGGTGTGAGCGAGGGTGATCAAACGCGGTGGGACCTGGGGCAAGGGCCGTGCGTGAACGCACTGGCGGTGGACCTCCATCACGCCGCCTGACGTCCCTCTTCCATGGCCTTTGGTGCCTTACGATGGCGATTCTTCTCCGTCGCTGCCAGAGTCCAACCGGATGCGGGGGCATCCCGGGTGGGGCATAGGTTGCGGCGTTCTCGACGGAGTTGCCGCCATGGCCGACATACTGCAGGGTGATGTTGTGCGACCGCCGGCCAGCCTTTTCACTGTGAGGTCGGAACTTCGCCCGGTCCTGGCGCTTCATACAGCAAATTCAACAGGGAATGCGACCCATGGATATCCTGAGCGCCGTCGGCAACACCTCGATGGTCCGACTCCAACGCGTGTCGGCGGGGGGCGCGGCGATCTTCGCGAAGCTGGAATGGCAGAATCCTACGGGCAGCATGAAGGACCGCATGGCGAGAGCGGTGATTTCGGCGGCCGAGGGGGATGGCCGCCTGAAGCCTGGCTACTCCGTGCTGGAGTACACGGGCGGCAGCACGGGCACGTCGCTGGCGTTCGTTTGCGCCGCCAAAGGTTATCCCATTCGCATCGTGACGTCGGACGCGTTTAGCCAGGAGAAGCGCGACTCCATGGTTGCGTTCGGTGCGGAACTCGTGCTGGTGCCGAGTGAGGGTGGACGAACGACGAAGAAGCTCATCCTGGACATGGTCGCCAAGGCGCGCGAGCTCAGT
Source organism: Gemmatimonadaceae bacterium (assembly GCA_046327745.1). Classification (GTDB taxonomy): domain Bacteria; phylum Gemmatimonadota; class Gemmatimonadetes; order Gemmatimonadales; family Gemmatimonadaceae; genus JABAQJ01. Next base: position 112,780 of record JAXLXV010000009.1, read on the forward strand.
TCGCAGCCGCGGACCTTTTTGACGGATCAGCTGCACAACAGCGATGCCATTGCCGGCTACTTTCCGTTGGCCGAGGAGATCTGGGCACAGACGAATGGCAAGATCGACGCGTTTGTCCATTCCGTCGGGACGGCGGCGTCACTGCGTGGCGTGGCCACAGTGCTGAAGCGATACAAGCCCGACATCCGCATTGTCGCTGTTGAACCTGGCGAGTCCGCCGTGCTCTCTGGTGGTCAACCGAATCCACATAAGATCGAAGGGGTGGGGATCGGATACACCCCTCCGCTTTGGGAGCCGAGTCTGGTGGATTCGATCGTCGCCGTGAGCACGGACGATGCTAAGGCCATGACCAAGCGGTTGGCGAGGGACGAGGCCCTCTTCGCCGGCACGTCGTCGGGGGCAAACGTGGTTGCATCGCTGCGTGTGGCAGTCGAACTTGGCCCGCAGGCCACGGTGGTCACCCTCATGTGCGACAGTGGCCTGAAGTACCTCAGCACCGATGTCTTTCGACGGTCATAGGCCCTATGCGAATGCTGGTTCCCGTTTCCTGGAAGACGCTCGCGGCGTTTGGGCTGGCCGTCACCGTGGCCACCGCCGCACACGAGCTCGGGCACCATCTTGTTGCAGCTGTGGAATGCGGGGGCTTCGGCCGCGCGAGCTTTACGCGATTTCAGGAACGCGAGGGATGTCAGTCGTTGGTCGGCAACACCAGCGGACCAGTGATCTCCTTCCTGATCCTCTGGTGGGGAGCGTGGGCGATTCGCAGTGGATGGGGGCGCCTACGTGGGTTCGCCGCGGTCATAGGAGCCATGCCCCTGGTCCGATTGGCCTCCGTCATGTCCGGGGGCGACGACTGGAACTACGTGGGGCGATTGGTGGCGCGGAACAGCTTCATCTGGCCGCTCTCCATCCTAGTGCTCGCGCTCATCATCCCGCCCATGGTGTTGGCGTGGCGCGCGGTGGGGAATCGGCATCGCTGGGCGGTGTACCTGGCGTCCCTGTTGCTCCCCTTGTTTCCCATGGTGATCCTACAGCCGCTGGACGTACGCACGTACTTCACCTGGATTGATCATCCGGACCAGTTCCATCAGCCAGTGTGGCTGGGCGTTCCGCTAGCGGTGTGGGCGGTGTACCTGACGGCGACGCTCCTTTTCGTCTTGTGGGCGTGGCCTTGGATGAAGGGGCAGGAGCGTCAGGCCTGATCAGGGGCGGGGCGTAGCCAGGACCGTGCAGCTGGCGGCAAACCTCGTCATGCGGCGGCAGGCCTCCCGCAGGCGGTCATGATCGACGCCCAGGGTGATGCGCACATGGCCGGCGCCGCTCGGCCCGAATCCTTCGCCTGGCGTGACTGACACGCCTTCGGCGTCCAGCAGACCGCGGGCGAACTGCTTCCCGTCCAGGCCAGTCCCGCGAACGTCGGCGAAGATGTACATCCCGGCGTCCGGCATACGCGCAACGATTCCTGGTGCGTCGGCCAAGGCGTCGACCACGGTGCGCGCCCGATGAACGTATGAGGTACGTATGCGTTCCAGGTCTTCACCACTCGTTCGAAGGGCCGCCGCGGCCGCATCCTGAACGAATTGCGCCACGCCAAAGAACATGGCGCGCGCCATGTGGTCCAGGTGATGCGCCAACTCCACCGTGGTCACCGTCCAGCCACAACGCCAACCCGTCATCGCATGAGACTTCGACAGACTCGAGATCAGCACGCCGCGCTCCAGCATCCCCGGCAGCGCCAACGGGCTCTGGTGCGGGAGCGCGAAGTTCAGGGAGGCATACACTTCGTCAGACAGGCACCAGAGATCGTGCTGACGGCACAGGGCGGCGACCTCACGCGCCGTGTCGGGTGAAAGGCAGGCGCCGGTTGGGTTGTGCGGGAAGTTCAGCAAGATGCCGCGCGTACGAGAGGTGATCGCCCGCTCCACCTCGCGCGGATCCAGGTGAAACCGGTTCTCCGGCCGCAGCGGAATCTGCACCATGCGTGCCCCCGGAGCGCCGAGGACGGCCTCGTAGGTGACGTACGCCGGCTCAGCGACAATGACTTCGTCGTCACGCTCGAACAGGCACTGCGCCGCGGCGAACAATGCGGCCTGCGCGCCTGGAAACATCGTCACGTGGTCGGGACCGACGTCCACCCCAATGAGCTGCTTGGCCTGCTCGGCGATGGCCGAACGCACCGCCACCTCGCCGCGAATGGGAGAGTAGTGCGTGCGTCCGTGCTCGATCGCATCAATCGCCGCTCGTCGGATGACGGCCGGCGTATCGAAATCCGGGTCGCCGATCGAAAGCAGGATGATGTCCTGCCCCGCGGCCTGACGTTGAATGGCCAGGTCGTGCACGATCCAGGCGTCGGAACCCTCGCCCGCGATGCGTTGAGTCAGTGTGGAGTAGCGCAACGTCGTGTGGATGAGTCGAGAGGAAAATAGGCGTGCGCACCGTGTTGCGCCTCCTTGAGCTTTCCCGCAGGTTCACCGCCGTCCTCAGCGCGGCCCATCTTCTTGTTTCGGCCACGGCGTTAGGACGGTTACAACACGCGGTCGGCACGGGAGGCACGATTTCAGAGAATTTCGAAGTGCGTTGGCCTGCGGAATTTGCGCCATCGAGCTGCCCGGTTCACGTGCGCAATCTGGCCGACATGCGGGCATCGCCGGAGTGCGTTTGGGCCTGGTTGATCCATGCGACCCTGTGGCCCGGCTGGTACCCAAACTCGGCGCGTGTTCGCGTCTTGGACGGCGATCGGGAGCGTTTGCAGCTTGGGGCGCGATTCACGTGGCGTACCTTCGGGATATCCATTGCGTCGACGGTTCGCGAGTTCGTTCCGAACCAGCGAATCGCCTGGGACGCCCACGGCGTAGGCGTTCACGCGTATCATGCGTGGGTGCTTGAGCCCACGGCCAGCGGCAGTCGAGTGCTCACCGAGGAGACGCAGCGCGGGTGGCTCGCTGTACTTGGCGCGCGCGCTCTTCCGAACCGCATGTACAATGGACACGCCCTGTGGTTGGCCACGTTGTCGAGCAAGGCAGCCACTGGCCGGCCGCCGTCCGCGGGGTTGGACCCGACGGTCAGTACGCCAAGATAGAACAGCGAATATTCACGCGGCTTAAGGAGCCTAACGCATGTTTCGTTATCGCCAGGAGGAGCTCCCATTTGTCGGAAGCTCTCATCAGTTCATCGGTGCGGATCGTGGTGACGTTGGCATCTCGGTGTTCTTGTTGAGCGCCGAGCCTGGACGTGGACCGGGACCGCATCGACATCCGTATGACGAGGTGCAGTTTGTGCGCGAGGGTCGTGGTCTGTGGACGGTGGAGGGTCAGGAGTTCGAGGCCGGTGCTGGAGACATTCTCGTCATCAAGGCGGGAGAGGTGCACGGATTCCGTTGCATTGGTGACTCGCCGTTGGTCCAGGTCGATGTGCACCTGAGCCCGCGCTTCATTCAGGAAAATCTGTAGCCCAAGCTGTGTGCGCCGGCGGTTTCGCCGTAGTGCTCGGCGGCAAGTCTGAGAGTTGCAACTCTCCAAGAAGGGGCATAGCGTGATGCAGCATCGGTGACGCCCGACCGTCCGAGAAGATGGTCACGGCCGAGCGTCCTTGAGGTGATCCACGAAGTCAGCTGCAACGTCGACCCTCCGTCCGAGTGTGACCATGGACCGAAAAGCCCTGATTCGCGAATACAAAGAGCGGCGCCCACCGATGGGCGTCTATCAGGTGCGGAACGTGGTGACGGGCCGCACCATCGTAGCGGCGGCGCGCGATCTCCCGTCGATCCTCAATCGGCACCGGGCCCAGCTGAAGATGGGTGGACACTACTCGCACGACTTACAGGCGGATTGGGCCGCGCATGGGCCATCGTCGTTCGTCTTCGAAGTGCTGGAGGAGCTGCCTCCGAGCGATGAGCCGGGCTACGACCCGTTAGGCGACCTGATTGCTCTGGAAGACTTATGGCTGGAGAAGCTCGGCGTTCCGGGGAATCGAATGCATTCCATCGATCCCGCGCGGCTCAAACGTCGCAGCTGACGTCCTAGCGTCAGCCGGGTTGATTGCGCATGTGATCGGCCAGGGCATGTAGGCGTTCGCGCAGGTGCGCGCGCAGCGGCTCGGGCATCTCGTGACCATCGAGGGCGCGGTCCATGCACCACAACCACTCGTCCCGTTCCCGCTCGGCGATCTGAAACGGGAAGTGACGCATGCGCAATCGCGGGTGGCCGAACTTCTCTTCGTAGAGCGCCGGTCCGCCGGTCCAGCCCGTGAGGTACAGGTAGAGCTTCTCCCGTGAGGCCTTGAGGCTGGCCGCGTGCAGCGAACGCACGTGCACGGCCTCCGGCGCCGTTTCCATCAGGTCGTAAAAGCGATCCACCAGCGTGCGGATCCCGGTGGCTCCGCCGAGTAACTCGAATGGCGTCGTGGTCGGAGAGGAGTCTGGTGCGGTCATGCACGAATAATACTCGGTGGGCCAAGGGGCCCGGTCTTTCAGAAGCCCGGTGCGCCCCGCATCTTTTCCATCCGCATGCCACGCGCGACCGCACTTACCGCCACTTTCAGATGCGCCAGTTGTTAGGCGCCCGTCGCGCTCGCGTGCACGACTCGTCCGTTGGACGCCGACTCCGTCGTGCGCTGATGACCTTTGCGGCCTTCGTCGCGCTGGCGCAACCCGTGCTCGCTCAGGTGGGCTCAAAGTCGGATCGGTTTCCGGATTTTGAGCACATCATGCTGCTGCCGAAGCCCTCGCCCACTCCGATCCCCGGGCAAAGGCCCCCCGAGTACCCGTCCACTCTGCGTAGGTCCGAGAAGGAAGGGTATATCGTCGTGGCGGCCGTCGTAGACACCACCGGAAGTATCGAGCCGTGGTCGATCTCCTTCTTTCAGCTCAATGACGGCGGGTTCAAGAGTCCGGTGTGTGACTGGCTGCTGCGCCTGAAGTTGGAGCCCTATACCGATTCCACCGGTTACCACCGGGCACTGGTGCTGGTGCCACTCGCGTTCGAACTCACTGGTGAACGAACTCCCAAGGGGGCCCCGCCGACGATGGGCTATGAACTCATCATCCGCAACACAGCACCAGACAGCGTGCGTCAGCGCATGGAGAAGTTGCCCCACTGCAAGTGAACGACGCGTTAGGCCCTGTTGAGGTCTGCGGAGCGAATCATCCTGTATGGCTCGACACGTTCCCAGACAGGTTCTGTGGCTGCAGGCACTCGGCTTCGCGTTGGTCGTCGTTCTCATATGGGCCGACGAGTTGCTCGACGTCCCGCATATGGTTTTTGGTGCACCGCCAACGATTGCACGACTGCCGGAGGCGGTCCTCGAGTCCACAGTCGTCGTTGTGCTCGGTGCGCTGGTCACGTACGCCAGCGCTCAACTCGTGAAACGTCTTACGTATCTGGAGTCGTTCGTGGTGCTCTGCGGCTGGTGCCGGCGGGTACATGATCAAGAGAGCTGGGTGTCATTTGAGGTGTTTCTGGGCGCTCACCAGGTGCGTCCCTCGCATGGTCTTTGTCCGGAATGCGCTGCCAAGTTGGATGAGGAACTCGAGGAATTCCCGCGCGAGTGACCAACGCAACGGCTGAGTGAAGCCGAGGAGGCATCCCTGCGGTGCATCATACCGCTCGCGAGCACACGCGCTGCTGAGCGTTCAACCAGCGAGCCGAGTCGTCTGCGGTTAGTATTGTCGGTATGCTATCGTCTGATCTGGCGGGTGTCCTCGAGTTCTTGCGCGCGGCCGAGCAGCTGAAGGTCAAGACACGCAGTGCGTACACCAGCAGCGGCCGGACCGAAAGTGTGGCCGAGCATACGTGGCGCCTGTGCCTGATGGCGATGGTGTTGCGGCCGGCCTTTCCAGACGTGGACTTCACGAAGGTGGTGAAGATTTGTTTGGTTCACGACCTGGGCGAAGCGATCGGCGGAGACGTTCCTGCGCCTGAGCAGGCCAGGCGACTGATGACTGACCCGACCGCGGGCAAGGCCACGCAGGAGCGCGACGACCTGGTGAAGTTGGTTGCGCCGTTGCCGGAGGCCATGCGCACCGAGGTATGCGAGTTGTGGGACGAGTATGAGGGCGCCGCAACTCCAGAGGCGCGCTTGTGCAAGGCGCTCGACAAGCTGGAGACGATTCTCCAACATACGCAGGGACAGAATCCCCCCGACTTCGACTATCGATTCAACCTGTCGTACGGCCGACGCTTCACTGAGGATCATCCAGTGATCGTGCAGCTGCGCGCGATGTTGGACGAGGAAACGGAGCGTCGGGCCGTAAGCAGTCAGTAGCTCCGACGGAGACCGAGATGGCCGAGGCGAAGGGAACGTTCGACGTGAAGATGACCCCGCAAGCGAGCGATGAGGTTCCGAACGCCGCCACGCTCGGACGCATGTCGTTGGAGAAGACCTTTCATGGAGACCTGGCTGCAACGAGCGTCGGGACCATGCTCACCGCCGCGGGTAGCGTGAAGGGTTCTGCAGGGTACGTCGCCGTGGAACGCGTGACTGGAACGTTGCACGGCCGGTCGGGCACGTTCGCGTTGCAACACACAGGGATCATGAACCGCGGGGTGCCCTCCCTCGTGATAACCGTCGTCCCCGATTCCGGTACGGATGCGCTCACGGGCTTGTCAGGCTCGCTCAGGATCATCATCGCGGATGGCAAGCACTCGTACGAGTTCTCGTACGAGCTGACGGAGAAAGCGTGACCATGCGGATATCACGGGGGGAGCGAACTGGTAGGTCTAACGGTGCTCGGTGCGTCGGGATGATCGCTGTGGCACTCTGCCTGGCCACGGTGGCGCACGCGCAGAACGTGAATCCGCGCTTTGGGCGGTGGCGGCTCAAATCCGAAGCACCGGCGCCCGCCAGCAACATTATGACGTACGAGGCGTTCGGTGAGGCCGGCATGAAGGTGACCATCGAGTCCGTCAGCGCCAAGGGCGACACGACTCGATGGTGGTACACCACCAACTTTGACGGCAAGGACATGCCCGTGACCGGGAATCCCGGTCAGACGCACAGTGCCGTTCGTCGGATCAACGATCGCGTGAACGAGATCGTCAACAAGAAGGATGGTCAGGTGACCCAAGTGCTCACCAACGTCCTTTCGCCCGATGGCAACACGATCGCCGTGGTGTACATGCGCGACGACGGACAGGGCCACACGACCAACGTCTCGTTTGCCACGTACGAGCGTATCCGCGCGGGGCCAGGAACGCCGTAGGGCCGACGGCGCCGCGTCTCCCCAGCGTCGTACGTCGGCTGCAACACTCGGCAGCCCACTCTCTTCCCAACGACGCCCATGAAGCAGCACATCATGCACTTCAGCCTCGTCGTCCGTGACTACGACGAGGCGATCGCGTACTACACGAATGTCATCGGCTTTGAGCTGGTCGAGGACACGCCGCAGGAAGGGAAACGATGGGTCGTCGTTCGCCCAGTGGGCTCCACGGAGACCTCCATCGTACTGGCCCGGGCGTCGTCGTCAGAGCAGGAATCGCGCATCGGAAACCAAACGGGGGGCCGAGTGGGGTTCTTCCTGAAGACTGACGACTTCTGGCGTGACTACGAGCGGCTGCAAACGCACAACGTCACCTTTCGCCGACCGCCGCGACTTGAACCCTACGGACACGTGACAGTCTTCGAGGATCTGTACGGCAACCTCTGGGACTTAGTCGGCCCCTAACGCGAACACACAGTCAACGCTGGCGTAACAGCACGAGCCTGATTCTGACGCGCTTCACCTGAGGGAGGAACGCCATGCCGCATAACGTCACCCTCATCACCACCATCGCTGCGGCCCTTGGCGCGGCGCTGATCCTCGGCTTCGTAGCGGCCCGCCTGCGACTGCCGGCGCTGGTTGGCTATCTGCTGGCCGGCGTCATCATCGGACCGGCGACACCCGGCTTCGTGGCCGACGTCGCGCTCACCCAGCAACTCGCCGAACTCGGCGTCATGCTGCTGATGTTCGGCGTGGGGCTGCATTTCTCGTTGGACGACCTGATGGCGGTGCGACGCATCGCCATTCCCGGGGCCGTGGCACAGATGGCGATTGCCACGGCGCTCGGCGTGCTGCTGGCGATTGTGTGGGGCTGGGGAGCCGGGGCTGGCGTGGTCTTTGGTCTGGCGCTTTCCGTCGCGAGCACAGTGGTGCTCCTGCGCGCACTGGAGGGACGCGGGCTCCTCGCCTCCATTAACGGTCACATCGCGACGGGATGGCTGGTGGTGGAAGACCTGGCGATGGTGTTGGTGCTGGTCTTGCTTCCTCCGTTGGCCACGGCGCTCGGGGGGCGCGGATCCGGCGGCGATACCATGACGTTGGTGCTGACGTGGTGCTGCGCACGCTCGCCACCGTCGGGGTGTTCGTGGCACTAATGCTGGTCGGCGGCCGTCGTTTGTTCCCCTGGTTGCTGTGGCAGGTGGCGCGCACCGGCTCGCGCGAGCTGTTCACCCTGTGCGTCATTGCCGCAGCGGTCGGCATCGCCTACGCCTCCGCCGCCTTCTTCGGTGTGTCCTATGCCCTTGGCGCCTTCTTTGCCGGCATGGTGCTGCGAGAGTCGGACCTCAGTCATCGCGCCGCGGATGAGTCGCTCCCCTTCCGCGATGCGTTCGCTGTCCTGTTCTTCGTTTCGGTGGGGATGTTGTTCGACCCCGCCATGCTTTGGCGCGAGCCCGGACGCGTGCTCACCGTTGTGGCGGTGATAGTCCTCGGCAAGGCGTTGGTGGCCGTCGCGATCGTGCTCCTCTTCCGCTACCCTCTCAACACGGCACTCACTGTGGCCGCCGGGTTGGCGCAGGTCGGCGAGTTCTCGTTCATCCTGGCGGCCCTCGGTGTGTCGCTCGGCGTGCTCCCCCCAGAGGGTCAGGGGCTGTTGTTGGCCGGGGCACTGCTGTCGATCGCCGTGAATCCCCTGGTGTTTGGCGCCATTGAGCCGGTGCAGAGGTGGGTTAGGTCGCGTTCCCAGGCCGCGCGGTTGCTGGAGCAGTCAGATGATCCGTTGGCGCAGCTGCCCGCCACCTTCGACGCCCAGCATCTCACCAGCCACGTGGTCTTGGTCGGGTTTGGCCGCATTGGGCGAAGGATTGGCGAGGCCTTGATGGCCAAAGGGATACGCATTGTGGTGGCCGAGCAGAATCGGGATCTTGTGGAGGGGCTGCGGGCCCGTGGCGTGGGGGCAGTGTGCGGCGATGCCTCGGTGCCAGCGGTCTTGATCCAGGCGCACATCGCGCGGGCCAGCACGTTGGTGCTGGCGGTGCCAGACGTGGTGCCGGCCCGGGAGATGATCGTGATCGCGCGGACCCTGAACCCTGATATCTTCTGTATTGTCCGCTCACACGGCGACGACGAGGCGAATTTGCTACGACAAGAACGTGCGGACCGCGTGTTGAATGCGGATCAGGAGCTGGCCGTCGCCATGACGCGAGACATCATGGAACGACTGCAGGCGTCGGCCGATCGCCGGTCGAGCGCGGAGGGTGCGACCGTAGCGCCAAGGCTGGACCATGCCTGAATCGCCCGACACGCTAGTTGCTGAGACGGAGCGCCTGCTCCTTCGACATCTGACCCCAGACGACGCGCCGTTCATTCTGGAGCTGCTGAATGAACGCTCATTCCTGGAGAACATCGGCGATCGAGGGGTGCGCTCGCTGGAAGATGCCCGGCAGTATATCCGCAACGGCCCGATGGCCTCATACGCTCGCCACGGTTTCGGCCTCTTTCTGGTCACGTTGAAGACGACGGGCGAATCGGCGGGGATCTGCGGCCTGCTGCGACGCGAGGTGATGGAGGACGTGGATATCGGCTTCGCCTTTCTGCCCCGGTTCTGGTCCAAAGGCTACGCGGTGGAGTCAGCCACCGAGATGATGCGCTTGAGCCGGGACCGGTTCGGGATACCGAGGGTGGTGGCCGTGACGGCGCCGCATAACGAGGCGTCGGCACGCGTGCTGGAAAAGATTGGCCTGCACTTCGAGCGACGATTGGACCTGCCGGACTTTGGACCGGACCGGAAGTTGTTCACGCCGGACGGTGCAGGGCAGAAGCCCGCCTAGTCACCCGAGCCGGGCACGGTATCCAAGACGTCTCGATCCATCTCTTTGCGAAGCCATGCCCGCGCCAAGAGCCAGTCGCGTTGCACCGTCTTCTTCGAGATACCCATCAGGTCAGCCGTCTCGTCCAGGCTCAGGCCGCCAAAGAAGCGATATTGCACGACATCGGATGCTCGCTGATTCACGGCTGTAAGGCGCTCTAACGCTTCATCCAGTGACACCAGTTCGTCGGCCGCGCTGTCGGTGAGCCACTCGGCAGCTTCATCCAGCGGGACCGGTCGGGCGCCGCCGCCGCGCTTGTCGCGCCGGCGGGCGCGTGCGTGCTCAATCAGCACACGACGCATGGCCTGGGCAGCGATCGAGAGGAAGTGCCGTCGATCCTCGGGAGCAAGGTGTTCTCGGTCGGCGAGGCGAAAGTACGCCTCGTGGACGAGCGCGGTCGGTGACAGCGTGTGCCCGGTGTCTTCACGACGCAGCTGGGCCCTGGCGATCCGTTTGAGCTCGTCGTAGACCAGCGGCAGCAGGTGCTCCAGAGCCCCTTCATCTCCGGCGCGGAGTCTGGACAGCCACTCGGTCACGTTGCCGTCTTGCATCTACCTCTCACTTGCCTGAGCGTTCAACTATCTCATACACGAGTTTGGAGCGGGCGGCAAGATGTGTCGCGGGCTCCACGCTCCCTGCTTGTTAAGCCTGCATGGAAGACCGTCGCACGGCCGTTCCGTTCGATCCAGAACACTTCGCGCGCCGCGAACAGGCGGGTGAGGTCCTCTCACCACTCGAGCGCTTTCGCTACATCTATCACGCGCATCATTGGCAGGGTTCGGTCTCGCCATCTGGCGCGGGAGCTGCACCTGATCAGACGCTCGGCGTTCAGGCTCTGCTCCCCGAACTCTGTCGCACGTTAGGCATCCAGACGCTTCTTGACCTGCCGTGCGGCGATTTCAGCTGGATGTCGCGGGTCCCGCTGGATGGTGTCCAGTATATCGGGGGTGACCTCGTGCCTGAGTTGGTGGAGGCCGACCAGCGGACGTTCGGAGGGAATCAGCGCTCCTTCCAGGTGCTGGACCTCACGACCAGCCGTCTGCCCCCCGCCGACCTGTTGCTCTGCCGCGATTGCCTGGTGCATCTGTCAGTCGATGACATTCGACGGGCGATCCGCAACGTCCAGCGCTCCGGCGTGCGGTTCCTGCTCACCACCACCTTTCCTGCGCAGTCGGAGAACGTCGACATTGCCACGGGAGACTGGCGTCCATTGAACCTGGAGCGATCGCCATTCGTGTTTCCTCCCCCGCAAGCCATCTTCAATGAGGGGTGCACCGAGGGCGACGGTCGTTTCACCGACAAGAGCCTCGCCTTGTGGCGGGTGTCAGAGCTGCCGGTCGCCGAGTAACTTCGCCGGACTCCCCCCAACCATGAGTGCCGTCGTGGCAAAACGTGAGCCGCTCGTTCTTCTGGCACTAACCGTGGTGCTGCTGGCCGTGTCGCGCATTCATCCGCACGATGCGTCCACTTGGGTGCTGGAAGTCTTTCCCATATTCATCGCGATTCCCTTGCTGGTGGCGACGGCCCATCGCTTCCCACTCACGCCGCTCGTCTATCGTCTCGTCTTCTTGCACGCCTGCATCCTGATGCTGGGGGGGCACTACACGTACGCCGAGGTGCCTCTTGGCTTCTGGGTCCGAGACTGGCTTGACCTGGCGCGCAATCACTACGACCGGCTCGGGCACTTTGCTCAGGGGTTTGTGCCGGCGATGGTGGCCCGGGAGATTCTGCTGCGTCGTTCGCCGCTGGAGCGTGGCAAGTGGCTGTTCTTCTTGGTGGTCTGCGTGTGCCTGTCCGTCAGTGCCATGTACGAGTTTGTGGAGTGGTGGGCGGCCGTGTTGGGAGGGAGCGCCGCCGACGCCTTCCTCGGGACGCAGGGCGACGTGTGGGACACACAGTGGGACATGTTCCTCGCCTTCATCGGGTCGATCGTGGCGCAAGTGACTATGGTGCGGATCCATGACCGGGAGCTGCAACGTCTGCACTCCGCGCCGGTGGCAGGATCTTCGGACCCGCGCCGATGAAATCGCCCGCGGTTTCCCTCCTGGCGCTCGTCATCGGGCTAGGCCTTGGCGTTCTCACGGCGGCGACGAGTCACCCCGTGTTGGTGGCCCTGGCGGCCGGGGCGCAACCGGTGGGATCGCTGTGGATCAACGGGATCCGCATGACCGTGATTCCGCTGGTGATGTCATTGGTGATCACTGGTGTCGCGTCAGATACCGACTTGCGTCGCCTGGGCCGCTTGGGGGCTCGAGTGGTGCCCGTCTTTCTGGCGTTGTTGCTGGCGGGAGGGGTATTCGCTGCCGTGCTCGGCTACCCGTTGATCGGGCGTCTGACGATTCCGCCCGAGGTCGCGGCCAGGGTTCGCGCGGGACTGGCGACGGCGACAGGAGCCGCGGCGGCCATGCCCTCCCTAACTCAGCGGATCATCGACATGGTTCCGTTCAACCCCGTGAAAGCCGCTGTGGACGGGGCGATGTTGCCGCTGATCGTCTTCGCGATCGCCATGGGCGCGGCCCTCGCATCGCTGGATCCGTCGCGACGAGATCCCGTCGTGCGGCTGTTCCGTGGCATTGGCGACGCCATGCTGGTGCTGGTGCAGTGGGTCCTGGCGCTGGCGCCGATTGGCATCTTGGCTCTGACATTCTCGCTCGGGGCACGGATGGGTGCGGAGTCGGCTGGGGCGCTGCTCTACTATGTGGTGGTGCTGTCGGGGGTGATGTTGGCGTATATGGGAGTGCTGTACCCCATCGCCGTGGTCTTTGGGGGGGTGAGCATTCGGGACTTTGCAGCGGCCGCAGCGCCGGCACAGGCAGTGGCCATCAGTTCGCGCTCATCTCTGGCGGCACTCCCGTCACTCATCACGGGGGCTCGCGAGCGGTTGCGGCTCCCGGCCGTTGCTTGCGACTTCCTGCTTCCCCTTTCGGTCGCGGTGTTTCGTTGCAACGTGTCGCTGGCCTGGGTGGTGGGGATTCTGTTCCTCGGTCAGCTCTATGGCGTACCGATCGACCTGACGGCAATGGCCACCGTAGTGGTGACCTCCAGTCTGATCTCCTTCAGTGTGCCGGGGCTTCCCAGCGCCAGTCTCTTCTTGCTGGCACCGTTTCTGACCAGCCTCGGAATTCCCGCGGAGGGAGCAGGGATCCTCATTGCGCTGGACCTGGTGCCGGACATGTTCAAGACGTCCGTGAACGTGACGTCTCAGCTGGCGGCAACAGCCATCGCCCTCCGCCGCACGGCGCCGCCGGCCACCGCCGCCGGCTGACGCCTGGGTTATTTCCCTAGACTGCCGGTGGCGTTACGCCCGGCGGTCCAGCACGTCGCGCACCCGACGCCGCAGGGTCTCCAGCGAATAAGGTTTTTGCAGGAACGCGACCTCTGCCCGAAGGATCCCATGCCGGACCACGGCGTCGTCCGTGTACCCGCTGGTGTACAGCACGCGTAGGTTCGGATGCCTGGCCAGTAGCGCTTCGGAGAGTTGGCGGCCATCCACAATCGGCATCACCACGTCCGTCAGCAGCAAATGCACGTCTCCTTCGTGCTGCTCCATCAGGTGGATGGCTTCAGCGCCATTGGCCGCGAGTATCACGGTGTAGCCGACGGCCCGCAAGGCCCGCGAGGCAAACGTGCGAATACTCAACTCGTCTTCCGCAATCAGGATCGTCTCGGTGCCACCGGCCGCGGCAGCGAGCGTGACGTTCCCGCCGGACTCCTCTCGCGGCTCTGCCGCGGGCAGGTACATGCGGAACGTGGTGCCTTTCCCCAGCTCGCTGTACACATCGATGTGCCCCGCACTCTGCGTCACAATGCCGTGGACGACGGAGAGCCCAAGCCCCGTTCCGCGACCCAGCCCCTTGGTGGTAAAGAAGGGCTCAAAGATTCGGGTTCGGACCTCGGGCGTCATCCCAACGCCTGTATCGGTCAGGGCGAGCATGACAAAGGGCCCGCCGGTGAGCCCCGGGAGGGCATGCCCGGACGGTGTGGCGCTGACGTTTTGCGTCTCAATGGTCAATTGGCCACCGCGTGGCATGGCATCCCGCGCGTTCACCGCCAGGTTCATCAGTACCTGCGACCACTGTCCCGGGTCAATGCGCACCGGAAGCAACCCGGGTGAGAGCACACTATGGAATTCGACGTCCTCGCCTAGCAGCCGTCGAAGCATCTTATCCGTGTCGATCACCACCGAGTTCAGGTCGATGACGCGCGGCTCCACGATTTCCTGCCGGCTGAACGAGAGCAACTGCCGGGTGAGGGACGCGGCTCGTTCACTCGTGCGTCGGATCTCATCGAGGATCTCACGCGCGTCCGGTGCGTCGGCGCCCGTCATCAGCAACAACTCGGCGCACCCCGAAATGACCGTCAGGAAATTGTTGAAATCATGCGCGACACCGCCGGCGAGCTGGCCGACGGACTCCATCTTCTGCGTCTGTCGCAGCTGCGCCTCTAGATGGCGCCGGCCCGTCACATCCTCGGCGACGCCCGCCAGCCGGATCACCTCGCCGGCGGCATTGCGCACGGGGAACGCCTGATCGCGAATCCAGCGCACGACTCCGTCGGGCCGCACGATGCGGAACTCCTCGTCGTACGTGCCAAGCAGTTGCTTGCGCATGGCCTCTCGGATGCGTCCGCGGTCGTCCGGATGAATGGAGGCCAGCCAGTCGTCCGTGGTGCGGAGCGTAGCGACATCGCGTCCCCAAATCTCCTCATAAGCCGGGCTGACGTAGATCACGTGGTGGTCCGCCGTATCCAACAACCAGAACACCTCGTGGATGGTCTCGGCCACCTGGCGGAATCGTTCCTCGCTCTCGCGAAGCGACTCGATAGCGGTGATCCGTTCGGTCACGTCCTGGAGAACGGCCATGATGTACGCTTCGCCATCGATATCGAGGCGCTGCGCCGACAGGGACGCGTACCGTTGGCTTCCATCGCCCGCCGTCAGCTGGCAGTCGACGTTCAAGCGCGAAGGTGTGGCAGATACGATGTCCCACGCCGCTGCGTCTCCGGCGTGCGTTGGAGCGATCTGGAACGCCGTCGCCAACTGGCCGACCACGTCGTCGCGTGAGCGTCCGATCAACTTGAGGAAGGCCTCGTTGACCTCCACGATGCGTCGGTCCGCTGCTCGAATCAGGACATTGCCCGAAGGATTCGCCTGGAAGGCCAAGGCAAAGCGCTCTTCTGAGGCGCGTAGGGCGCCGCGCAAGGCGAGTTGCTCCGTCAGGTCGACATACACGGCGACGCGCCCGATCGACCGACCCTCCTGGTCGCGTAGGGCGGCCGTGGAAATCGAGACTTCCAGCACTCGCCCATCACGCGTTAGGCGTTGGCCGAGCAAGTTGCTCCGGGCACCGTCCGACGTCGTCGAAGTCAGCTCTTCGTAGGATTCTTCAGCTGCGGATGGAAGGATCGGCAGCGGGGCCCCGAGCACTTCGCCTTCATTCCATCCAAAGAGCCGTTCGGCGGCGTGGCTCCACAAGCGCACCACGCCGTGCAGGTCCACCGCGACGATCGGCAATGGCGACGCGCTGACGATCGCTTGCAGCTCGTCCTTCGTTCTCCGCAGGAGTTCGTCGGCGCGATGGCGTTCGGTGACGTCTCGCAGGATGAGCGTGTACAAGCTCTGTCCATCGACGTCCGTTTTGGCGATGGTCGCTTCCACCGGGAAGTGCGTACCGTCCTGACGTCGTCCGATCGCAGTGTTGATTCCATTGCCGGCTGAGGCAGGGCGCAAACGAATCAGCTCTTGCCACGCGCCGCGCGGACTCGACGGCGTGGACAGGTAGGCGTCGATCCGCTGTCCGAGCATGCTGTCGGTGCGGTCGCCGAACATGCGCTCTGCCGCCGGGTTCACCTGAAGCACTGCGCCGTGGACGTCTACCACGACGATGCCATCCATGGCGGACCCGATGATGCCGGCCAAGCGCGCCTCACTGCGACTCAGTTGCGACGCGGCGCGATGACGTTCAATGGCGTAGCGGATAGACCGACCGAGCAGCGGCGCTTGCAACTGATCCTTCAACAGGTAGTCCTGTGCGCCTTCTTGCATCGCGCGAAGGCCGACCTCCTCATCGCTCAGCCCAGTCAGCACGAGAACGGGGACGCTGGGATTGGAGCGTTGCAGCCGCGTGAACGTTTCGGGCCCTGTGGAGTCCGGCAAGCCGAGGTCGAGTAACACTACATCGTACGACTCGGCGCGCAGGCGTGCTTGGCCTTCGGACAGCCGGACGACTTGCGTGAGCGCGAAGTCGACGCCGGGCACTGTGGCCAGCGTTTCACGCAGCAGCATGGCGTCCACCGGGTTGTCCTCAACAAGCAGCACGCCAATCTGTTCAGTGTTCATGCGTCTCCCGAGTCAGGGAGGCACGCGGTGCGGAACCAGAAATCGCGCACGGACTGGACCACGTCGTTGAACTCATCGAAGCCTACAGGCTTGGAGATGTAGCAGTTGGCGTGCAAGTCGTAAGACGTTCGAATGTCACTATCTGCGTGCGACGTGCTGAGTACGACCACCGGAATGCTGCGCAGGGCCTCATCCACCTTCGCCTCCCTTAAGACTTCGCGTCCGTGTTTGCGCGGAAGGTTCCAGTCGAGCAGGACCAGGTCGGGGCGCGGAGCGTCTGCATAGCGACCCTCGCGACGCAGGAAGGCGAGCGCCTCCACGCCATTCTCCACGCGGTAGATCACGCTGTCGTATGGCGAGTCGGCGAAGGCTTCCTGGGTGAGCAGGGCGTCCGTCGGACTGTCCTCGACGAGCAGGATGCGAAGGGTTCGTGACTCCGATTCCGTCATGCCAGTGGCTCCGGTAACGCGGCCTAGTCGCTGTCAGGAATGGTGAAGCGGAACGTCGATCCGGCACCGGGAGCGGACTCCACCCAGATCCGGCCGCCATGCTGTTCGACCACGCGCTTGCACATGGCCAATCCGATACCGGTGCCGGGGTACTCCGAACGCGTGTGGAGTCGCTGGAAGATCCCGAAAATCCGGTCGAAGTACTGAGGGTCAATGCCAATACCATTGTCGTGGACGGCGAACGCCCACGCATTCTCATGACGTTCGGCACAGACCCGAACATGGCGGCGTCGCGCCGCGAAACTTCAGGGCATTCCCGATGAGGTTCTGGAATACGTTCGTCAGCTGCGACGCATAGGTAGCGATCGCGGCATTGGGTCGCTCGTGATGACCGCATGGGTCTCTTGCAAAACGACGGACAAGTTGGCCAGGGCCGTGGCCAGTGATGCCGCCGAGTCGGTCACCTGACGCTGTTCCGTCTCGCGGCCAAGTCGCGAATACGTGAGCAAGTCGTCGATCAAGCGCTGCATGCGTGAGGCACCGTCAACGGCGAAGTTGATGTATTCGTCGGCGCGATCATCCAGTCGCCCAGCATACCGCTTTCGCAACAGCTGCACGCACCCCGCCACGGCGCGCAGGGGCTCCTGCAGGTCGTGCGACGCCACGTATGCAAACTGCTCAAGGTCGGTGTTCGACCGGGCAAGCTCCGTCGCACGGCGTCCCAACTCCGCGACGTGTTTACGTCGCTCGGAGATATCCTGGACCGTGGCTACGCGAAAGAGCGGCTGGTCCGCGGCATCGCGTACCGCCACAATGTCGATCTGCACAGGCGCCGAGGTGCCGTCGGCACGTTGCATCGTGCTCTCGAACTGGATCGCCCCGCGCCAGTCCGCCTCTTTCAGCAAACGTTGCACCCGTTCTCGTTGGGCCGGGGCGTGCAACGACAGGATCGGCAACCCCGCGATCTCGTCCACGGACCGTCCGACCATCCGCGCGTAGGCAGGATTGCAGGTGATGATCGAATCGGTGGTAGCATCACCAAGGGCAAGGCCATGTGCGCAGTGTTCGAAGGCACCAGCCCACAATCGCAGTGAGGTTTCAGCGCGCTTGCGCTCCGTCACCTCAACCACCACCCCCTGCCACATCACGGAGCCGTCAGCTTCACGCGACGGGCTCAGGTGTCCTTCCAGCCAGATCTCCCCGCGCGTGGGATGCTGGTAGCGATACTCGCCGTGCCAGGGGGTCAGAGTGTCCATGCACTCAGCGATCTGCTTGTTCACGGTCGGACGATCACCGGGATGGACCCGCTGACCCGGCAGGCTGCCGTCGGTCGCCAGCTCCTCCGCCGTGAATCCATAGAAGGCCTCGACCGCGGGACCGGTGTACACAAACGTCGCGTGCCCGTCTGCCCGCCGGCGATACGAGATCAGCAGGGCCGGCGCGACGGCTGCGACCGCGGTGAGCCGTTCACGCTCCTCGCGCAGTGACTCCTGCAGCTCACGCGCGACCTGAATATCGGTGTTGGCGCCAAACCAGCGAGTGACGCGCCCGTCAGCTGCACGCGTGGCGACGGCCCGCAGGTCAAACCAGCGGTACTCGCCGTTGGCTCCCCGAATGCGGCCGGTCGCCTGATAGGGATCACCCGTCGCAACCGACTTACGCCACCGCTCACCCACGTCCGCGCGCTCCGCGGGGTGAATCCGCGCTAGCCATCCCTGGCCCAACAGGTCATCCGGTGCGGTGCCAGCATACTCCACCCAGCGGGCATTGATGAAGCTGCAGTGGCCATCTGCCTCGCTGATCCATACCTGCTGCGGAATGGACCCCATGGATTCGCGAAGGGTCTCTTCGCTGCTCTCTAATTCATGGTAGGCCTTCTCCAGCGCCGCGGTACGCTCGTTCACGCGAGCGTCCAAGAGTTCGTTCGATTGACGCAAGGCGCGCTCGGATTCGCGCGCCTGGACGAAGCCGCGGTGCACCAGGAAGAGCGACACGCCGACAAACACGATTGCCAGCACGCTGCCCAACGTAATAACCAAACGAGCCGCTCCAGCACTTCGTTCGGCGGCCTCGCGATCGCGCTCCGCTCGCGTCCGCTCCGTCTGTTGGATCTGACGGATGCGCGCTCGCACACTGTCCTGTAGTGCCACGCCGATCCCTCGGTCCCAGACCTGTCGCGCCGAGTCCAAGCCGTGGGCTTGTCGAATGGACGCGATCTCCTGCGCCACCGCCACGCGTCGGCCCAGTGTGGCCGCGGCGGTATCCAGCGTCTCTCGCTCAGCGCTGTCGAGTGACGGCATGGCGCGCAGCGCGCGCAGCGTCGAGTCGGCGCTCCGCTCAGCGCGCGCAATGATGGCGAGGTGAGTCGTGTCTCCAGTGAGCAGGTAGCCGCGCAGCGCCGTTCCCACCTCGAGGGCTGAGCTGAGCACGCCTTCAAGGCTTCCGATCGCTTCATTCGCATGCTGCATGCGCGCAGCATCCAGCCGAAGTCGTTGGATGCTGCCAAGGCTCGCCAACGCGATAACACCAAGAATCGCGAGGGCCAGACTGTAGCCGGCCAGCACTCTCCGTTCTGTCGCCCGCAACATGGACTAGCGCGCCACCCACCCCGCTTCCACATCCCCCTCATCCATCCGCTCTTCCCCTGTCCCGTCGGTTACCAGGCCAAGAACGTCAGTCACGGCTGCCCCCAGTGCCAAGGTGACTTGCCCGGTTCGTCCCACCACACGTGTATGTGCAGCGCAGCCAAACATTTTTGCGCGCCCGCAAGCTGAGGTCGGTCGGCCAAAATTACAATAGTTGGACGCAACATATCACAGGACGCCTGTGTGAATGAAAAGCAAAAGCCCGTGCCAATTCCTAACGAGCGATGTGAAGGTGTGGTTAATTAAGACAGTCTCACGTACTCGCCGGAGATTCCCCTACGCATGAATATTCATGCGATATCAAAAAGGCGGGTCCTCTTCGGGCAACAACCCCCTTACTACTGCCTGCCACATCGCGAATGTTGGAACGATCTTCACGAAAATCCGCGCGCCAAGGTAAGCACCGCCATGTCGCCTTTCCCATGCCTCACGTAGCGGACTGAGCGCGCAGCCTGGCCGGATATGTACCTTGTGCAGCATCAATGACGATCAAACAGCGCGTCGCCACGTCGAACCGCTACGCCCACGCATAGCTATGCAATTCAAGCGCCCCTCATACTCGCTGCGCTCGTGTGCGCGTGCGCGCCTATGCTTCGCGGCCAAAGCCGCTGGCCTAACGGCAGTGTACGCATCGCCACAGTGCCGTGGACTCAAGCGGAATCCTTGCTAGATACGGCCGCCATTGTTGTGATTCCTATTGGAGCTGAAGCCAAGGAGCACGGTCCACACCTCCCACTCAACAATGACTGGCTACTCGCCGAGTACTTCGCCAATCGCGTGGCCGGCACGACGCGTGTCGTGCTCTACCCAACCGTGAACTACCACTTCTATCCGTCGTTCGTGGAGTATCCCGGCTCTACCTCGCTGCAACTCGGTACCGCACGCGACCTGATCGTGGACATCGTGCGTTCCATTGCGCGGCATGGGCCTCGACGCTTCTACGTGCTCAACACGGGGGTCTCGACACTGCGCGCGTTAGGCCCGTCCCAGGACTCCCTAACGGCCAGTGGGATTGTCATGCGGTACACCGACATCCTGAATGTCGGCAAGGACGCCGAGGAGCGACTGCGTCAGCAAAAGGGGGGCACGCACGCTGATGAGATGGAGACGTCCATGATGCTCTACATGCATCCAGAGGTCGTGGACATGAGCAAGGCCGTGGACGACTACCACGACGGCAAGGGTGGACTGACCCGCGACTCCGTGGCCGCCATCCGGGACGGCAAGGTGTGGTCTCGCTCCGGCACCTTCGGCAACGCGACGCTGGCGAGCCGGGCCAAGGGCAAGGAGCTGGTTGAGGCGCAGGTGCGCGACATGGTCGCCGAGATCGAAGCCTTGCGACGCGTGCCGATTCACTGAGCGGCGGGACAACGACAAGCGTCCGCGGGGCGAGTGCGCCGCCGCGGCGCTTGGTCAGTCTCCCGCTTCGAGCAAGGCGCCCTTGATGTAGCCGGCCTCGGGAATCGTCAGGACCTCTGGATGGTCCAACGGCTGTGTGCGGACCTCGCGCAGGATGAGGCGCCGCCCGCTGTCCTGCGCCGCGCCTTCGATCATCTGCAGGAACAGGTCCTTGGTCACGTGGTAGCTGCAGCTGGCGGTGAACAGCAGGCCACCGGGCGCCAGGAGCTTCATCGCTCGCAAGTTGATTTCGTGATATCCGCGGAGGGCGGTGTTCACGGAGGCGCGTGTCTTCGCGAACGCTGGTGGGTCCAACACCACCGTGTCGTACCTTTCGCCGCGGCGTTCCTGCTCGCGCAGGAAGTCGAAGGCATTCGCTTCCAGACAGTCGACGTTGGTGTAGCCGTTCAACGCCACATTGACCCGGGCTCGGGCGAGCGCTTCGGCCGATGAGTCCAAGGTCAGCACCGTCTGCGCCTTGTTCGCCAGGTGCAACGCGAACGACCCGTGGTACGAGAAGCAGTCCAGGGCGCGTCCCCGAGCCAGTTCACCGATGCGCACGCGATTCTCGCGCTGGTCCAGGAAGGCGCCGGTCTTTTGGCCCGTCCACGGGGCGGCCCAATAGCGCACGCCATGTTCGCGGACCTCCACCTCGCGCGGCACGTCGCCGTGCAACAGGACCGTTTCGCGCGGCAACCCCTTCCCGAGCGCGAAGGGACGCGTCATTGCGCGCCGCATGCCGTCGGCTCCCGCCGAAGTTCAACCAACGCATCCACGATGGGAGCGCGGAATGCTCAACCCGGCGCTGTTCAGCTGCACCACCAGCCAGCGGTCAAAACGATCGCAGACCAGCGAGGGAATCCGTCCCCTTCACCATACCCGCCGATAGGCCGTCGTAACTGGCCGTAGACCGTGCGCCGCTCCAGGCGTGTTGCGGCCGGCGTTTCCACCATGCGCCATCTGCTGGCGTTGGGATCGCGGTCCAGCAGCCGCAACGAGATCTCCGAAGTCGGCTCCAGAGGGCGACGCCCAGGGGCGCTGTCGGCCTGCCGACCACGCGCACCGCGCCGGCGATGGCGTCTGGCGCCGACCGAATGTCGCTCCGAAAGATCCACGGATGACCATTTTGCCATCGCGCGGCTCCTTTCGCCGTCACGCTCGCGGTCGGGAACATCGTTAGCGTCTGGTCCGCGGTCCGGTCGGCACGGCGCCGGCACGCAGTGCCTTGCCCGTGCTCTCCGCGGCCGCGCGGATCCATGCGCCGACAAGCCGCCGATCTTCTCGGCGATGGCCTCGGCGTGTTCGGCAAAGGTCTTCCGAAATTCATGGTGCTCCGTCGCAGCCGCAACAAAGTACAGGTAGGGAACGTCCGCGGGATGGGCAGCGGCGTTGCTCAAAGGCGTCGGCGAGGCAATCGGTCCCGGCGGCAGTCCCTTGTACTTGTAGGTGTTGTACCGCGAGTCGATCTCCAGATCCTTGAACATCACGCGCGCCACGTGGTGCCCCAACGCGTACTGCACGGCAGGATCTGCCTGCAGCAACATCCCCTTCTTCAGGCGATTGTGGTAGACCGCCGAGATCACCGGCTTCGTTCCTCGGCACCTTGGCTTTCTCGATGATGGCGGCGCGGCCAGCACGTCTTGGCGCGTCACGGTTGTCCGCGTGCGCGGTCATCCCATTCCGGCTTCCAGCTTCTCGAATTCGTTCACCACCATGGATGCGCACCGCCGCGCGTGCCGTGGTGCCGACTGGGAACAGGTAGGTCTCTGGAAAGAGATACCCTTCTATAGTTGGCGTGGGGACGTTCAACTCATGGCGCAGGGCGGTATCGCGCACCGCGACCTCCACGGAGTCCACCGGCAGATCCAACACGCGAGCCAGCTGGGGCACAATCTGCGTCAGCGACCACCCTTCAGGAATCGTCATCCCGCGTACCATGCCGCGACCATTGGCAATGGCGTCGAGAATATGGTTCCACGACGCGCCACGCCGCAGCAGATACGTGCCCGCCTTCACGTGTCGATCGCGACCTCGCAATGACGCGTACGTGCTGAACACCCCTGGCATCGAGATCAGCCCCTTCGCAGCCAGCGAATCCGCCGCCCAGCTGAACGGTGCCCCCGCGGGGATCGTGACGCGTACGGGCGGGCCCGAGCCGTTGCCTCCCCAGCACGAAGAGGTCGCGGTCACGGCGACCAGCGCGGCGGCTACGCCTACGACGCGAAGGCTACGGCGCATGCCGCAACGCGTGTTGCAGGAGCACCGTGGCGGCGAGTGCGTCCACGTCGCCCTTGCGCCCCTGCGTCGAGCCACCCATGTCGCGAACCGCGCGCAGCGCCGCGGCGGTCGTGAAGCGCTCGTCGACCAGCTCCACCGGATAGCCCGTCCGCTTCGTTAGCTCACTCGCCACCGCGCGAACCTCCGCACAACGCGGCGTCTCATTACCCTCGCCATCCAACGGCAAGCCCATCACAAAGGATGTGGCTTCCAACGCCTGTGCGCGCTCGATCAACTTGGCGACCGGTGGACGCTTTCCTTCGCGACGAACGATGTGGCCGGCGGGCGATGCGATCATGCGCAGCGGATCGCTCACCGCCAGCCCAATCCGCTTGTCCCCGTAGTCGATCGCGAGGATTCGTGACATCCGTTGATCAGCCCTGCGCCATCAGGGTGAAGAACTCGCGATTCGTCTTGGAGCGTTGAATCTGCTTGATAAGGAAGGCGATCGCATCTTCGGGGGGCATGTCCGCCAGGAAGGTCCGCAGCAGGAACACGCGGTTCTGCTCTTCCTGGTTCAGCAACAACTCCTCTCGTCGCGTTCCCGACTTGTTGATATCGATGGCCGGGTAGATGCGGCGATTCCCGATGTCGCGACTGAGCACGAGCTCCTGGTTGCCCGTCCCCTTGAACTCCTCGAAGATCACCTCGTCCATGCGCGAGCCCGTTTCAATCAGGGCAGTGGCCACGATGGTGAGGGAGCCGCCACCCGCGATCTTCCGCGCGGCACCAAAGAACTTCTTCGGCTTCTGCATCGCGCCGGCGTCCAATCCCCCCGACAGGATCTTCCCGGACTGGGGAATCACGTTGTTGTGCGCGCGTGCCAAGCGGGTGATCGAGTCCAGCAGGATGACGACGTCCTTGTTGGATTCCACCAATCGCCGCGCCTTCTCGATCACCATTTCCGCGACCTGCACGTGTCGCTCGGCGGTCTCGTCGAACGTGGACCCGATCACTTCGGCACCGGGGACATTCTCGCGAAAATCCGTCACCTCTTCGGGGCGCTCATCGATCAACAGCACGATGAGGTACACCTCCGGGTGATTGGCGGCGATCGCGTTGGCCATTTTCTGCAGCAGGATCGTCTTGCCGGCGCGCGGCGGCGCGACGATCAACCCACGCTGTCCTTTGCCGATCGGGGCGATGAGGTCGACGATGCGCATGCTCACGTCGCCGTCCTCCAGTCGCAGGCGCTGGTCCGGATACACCGGCCGCAGGTTGTCGAAGCCCGGACGTTTGACATCGGCAACAGGCGCGTCGCCGTTCAGCGTTTCCAGCCGCAACAGGGCCAGGTATTTCTCCCAAGGCTTTGGCGGCCGCACCTGACCCGTGATCGTGTCGCCCGTGCGCAGGTCAAAACGCTTGATCTGGGATGGCGAGACGTAGATGTCATCCGGGCCGGGCAAATAGTCCCAATCCTGCGTGCGAAGGAATCCATATCCTTCCGACAGAAGCTCCAAGACGCCCTCGGCCCGAAGCGCCTCGCCCTTTTCGAGCAGGTGCTGTTCGATGCGAAGGATCAGGTCCTGCTTTCTGAGCCCAGAGAGTTCGGGGAGCTCGTACGAATCGGCGA
Source organism: Gemmatimonadaceae bacterium (assembly GCA_046327745.1). Taxonomy (GTDB): domain Bacteria; phylum Gemmatimonadota; class Gemmatimonadetes; order Gemmatimonadales; family Gemmatimonadaceae; genus JABAQJ01. The sequence goes on from JAXLXV010000009.1 coordinate 137,521, forward strand.
GCGCCATAAGCTCGCTGACAGAGCGCCGTTTGAGTTCTGCGATGTCCACGCGTGGGGTGGGGGTGTGGCGATCGAGGGGATGTGCCCGCGCTCGCGACGGTGGTGGGGCAAGTCGCGGCGGGGGCGGGGGATCGCATGCGCGAGGCGGGATTCGAACCCACGACCTTCGGCTCCGGAGGCCGACGCTCTATCCAGCTGAGCTACTCGCGCGGATGGCTACCGGGTTCCGACCTGGGCCGGGGCCGGGGGGGCCTACCAACAGGGGGTAGGTTAACGGCCTCCGGAGTTTGAGACAAGGCGCTGGATGTGCCGATACTCATCCACTGGGAGGACTCCTCCCCGGGGCACTGCCGTGCCTCTCGACCTTCGACTACGGAACCTACCGCGTGTCCTCGCCAACGACTGCGACCCCCCCTCTCCCCGCTACGGCCCTTGTCGACATCTTCGTCGCTCGGCAGCCTATCTTCGACGCGAACGGCAACGTCTACGCGTATGAGCTGCTGTATCGGCGAAACAGCGCGGCCACGCACGCTGACGGAGAGACGGCCGAGGCCATGGCCGCTGAAGTGCTGGTTCACTCATTCCTGAACATCGGCGTTGATCGGCTCACCGGCGGAACCAAAGCATTCCTGAACTTCACCCGGGAGATGCTGATTCACGGCGTGTATCAGTTGTTCAACCCGAACGAAGTCGTGATTGAGCTGCTGGAATCCGTCCACCCCGACGCCGAGGTGAACGCCGCGGCAGAGGCGCTAGTGAAGGCTGGCTACACGCTGGCCCTTGATGATTTCGAGTACTCGCCAGCGCACGAGCCGCTCTTGAAGCTGGCCAAGATCGTGAAGTTGGACGTGCTGAACAAATCGCCCGAGGAACTGGGCCGCATGGCCAAGCAGTTTAAGTCGCGCGGTCTGCAGGTGTTGGCCGAGCGTGTGGAGACGGCTGAGGTCCAGAAGTTGTGTGCGTCGTTAGGGTACACGCTGTACCAGGGCTATTACTTCTCGAAGCCCGAAGTGCTGGCCAAGCGCGACCTGTCCGCGGGGCAGATGACGATCCTGCGGCTCATGAATCAGTTGCGGGATGTGGAGTCGTCGGACACCAAGCTGGAGGAGTCGTTCAAGACGGACGTGTCGCTGACGTACAAGCTCCTTCGCGCCGTGAACTCCGCGGCGTCGGGAGGCCGCGGCATCGAGTCCATTCGTCACGCGGTGCGGCTGGTGGGACGCGCCGAGTTGCATAAGTGGTTGGCGCTGCTCTTGGTGTCGTCCGTGTCCGGGGCCGGTGGGACGGGAGAGGAACTGGTGCACACGGCCATTCGCCGCGCTCGGATGTGTGAGCTGATTGCGATGGACCGCGGAGACAAGCGCGGCGCAGAGGCGTTGTTCATGGTGGGGCTGTTCTCACTGCTCGACGCGATCATGAAGATTCCGATGTCCGAACTACTGGATCGGATTGACCTGGCCACCGAGGTGCGGCGCGCGCTGCTAGTGCGCAGCGGTCCCTTCGCCCCCACGCTGGCGTTGGTGGAAGCCTACGAGCGCGGCGCCTGGGACGTTGCAACTGGCGAGGCGGCGTTGCTGGGGATCCCGGCGCAGGTCGTCTCCGACCTCTACATCGCCTCCCTGGCGTGGGCGCGTCAGCAGATCCAGAAGGCCGGCGAGAACTGATCGCGGGATTCTAAGGTCCTCAACCTCGAGGTCGGAGGTTCTTCGGCGGCGCACGGTACATCCGTGCCCGTCGGGGCTAGGTGCCATCCGAGTCGGGTGCCCCGGCTCGCCTCCGCTTGGACGGACGCCCCGTCTTCTTGGGGATTCGCGACGCGCGCTGCCAGAGCTGACGGAATCCCCGGTCGCGCATCCCAATCGACAGCGCCAACCATACGCCGCTTGTGACGAACGGGGTCAGTGCATCACTGAAGTCCGACGAGGCTGGCGATTCGCGTATGGGCGGCACGACTGACGAACGCGTGGCGGCGGTGACCGCGAGCCACCATGCCGATCGTGTGCTCGACTCTACGCAGGTTGAGGGCGATCGGACGATCCGATGTTGCCACGGTACTCGCGGGCGGGCATCGGATGGCGATGTGAGGCATCCTCCCATTGGCCGGCGCGAGATTGACTGTTAACGTGAGGTTCTCGCAGCCTATCGACGGACCGTTCTGATGATCTCTTCCAACGGACCGTTTGATGATCTCTTCCAACGGTATTCCCCACTGGGGTCCGATGCGTTCAACCCTGCACACCCTGTTGAGGCTGACCGTCGCCATCGCGTCGCTGGCGCCGGCTCCACTCGCGGCCCAGAAGCGATTCATCGCGCCCACCCAGGAGACCGTGAGGAGCAGGACCGAGGAACGTGAGGGCGATCCACCCACACACGTCATCTTCGTGGAAAACGGTTCCACCGTTCCGATTACCGTCTTCAGCGTCGGTTTGAGCGGCTGCGAGAACATCAAGATGCCGTGTCGCCCGCAACAGGTGAAGCTGCGGGTCGGCCCTGGACAGTCTCGGCTCGCCCTGCGCGTGGAGCCGAAGAACCCGACACTGGGTTTCGCCTATCAATTCCATTTCGGGTGGAACGCGGACTCGTCAGGCATCGCGGCTGAGCAGGCGTTGGCCGCGAGTGGCAGCACCGCGGCACAACGAAGGATCGACGCACAGCGGCGCGCCGACTCGTTGGATCGCGCCACGCCCGGCCCTCGCTACAACGAACTCACGCGCGAAGACTTCACCGTGCTCGGCACACGCGCCGCAGCGCTCCGCGCCGTCCCGGAGTCCCTGCTGCTCATACCTGGCGAACGCACCACGATGGATCGCGTCCGGCTCGTCGTGGTCGACAGCCAGGGGGTGGTGCTCGGTCGAACGCGCTGGCTCCGTTGGCAACGCCGCGTGGGTGGCGCCGTGGACTTTACACCGCCCGACCAGCTCGTCGCGCGACAGCCCGGGCGCTCTGTGTTTCACTTTGAGCTGGCGGAGGAGGCGCAGGGGCTCCTCGGTCGCGTGCTCAGCGTTGACGTGCCGTTCGTCTCAGCGTATCCGCCAGATCCACACGCGCCGTCGTTCACGGGGCTCGTCGTCGACGCGGATCGGCAAGCCCCGCTGGCCTGCGCGACCATCGCATTGGAAGACAGTGCACAGAACGTGGTTGACCGCGAGCGCACCACGCGCATCGGATCGTTCGCCCTCACGGCTCCGCGCCCTGGGACTTATCGCGTCCGCGTCGACATGAACGGCTGGTCGCCGGCTTACGGGTCCAACGAGGTGGGTCATCCCGACGAGCAGAAGCAGACCAAGTACGAGGTGCGATTCACCGAACCACTCCTGTCCGCCGGGTTCGGCGTGGACGCGATAGAGTTCGAGCACGCCACGCCATCGGCGATCGTCGCGCCGCCGATTGGCGCGCCCAAGCGTCAGGCTGCGTCGGCGCGGGCGCCGTCAGCTCCGACCATCCGTGCCGTCACCCTCGGCGGCTCGAGCTCGAGGCCGATCCTCAGCATCGCCGGCAGCGCCCCCGCAGGAACCACATGGGTGCGGTTCCTCGTCGACTCCACGGGCCGTGTCGACTCGACGACCACGCTCCTCGCCCCAGACGCCGACGCAGCCACGGTCGCTAGCGTTAACATGGTGCTGCCGCGCATACGATTTTCACCAGCTCGTCAGGCTGGTGCGCCGATCTGCGAACTGCTGCAAATGCAGGTGAACGTGAACGGCATGGCACGCTGAGGCGCGGAGGACCGCAGTTGGTTCGCTACGCCGCCGAGGGAGACGAAGAGCGCGGCTCGCTAGGCAAGACCATCATCCCTAGCTGCTCAGCATTCGCTCGTATCCGTTCATCGAATGAAACCATCGTCACCCCGCGATACGCCTCGTGCGCAACCAGCGCACTCGCCAGATGAATCGCGTCTAAGGACCGCACCGGCTCCGCAGGGAAGGGAATGCGGGCGCGAATCATGACGCGATCGCTGACTTCCATTCGATGCCATCCCAGTTCCGCGCGCGCGAGCGCCTCACTGATCACGCGCGCATCACCACGGGTCAGCGCGCCAAGCTGCACACCCCGCACGATGGCTCTGGAACACTCGATGCCAGTGAGCACCGAGGCAACAATCACATCCGCACTCTCAAGCACGCGCGCCGCCTCGACGCCACGTGGCTCAGCTAAAAGCCACGACAGGACTGCGCTCGACTCGGCGTAAACAATCACCGCTCACCGCGCGTCCAGTCGAGCCAGGCCTGCGCCGTCCCATCTGGGTGGCTCACGCCGGTTGCTCCATATCGCGCGCGCGAACCTTCGGCCACGCGCAGCTCACCCGCGGCCGACAAGCGAAGGGTCGCCTGGTCCGTCGCACTCAGGTCACGCGCTTGAGCCGACGTTGGCTGACGCAATTCGGCGATGACCCTTCCGCGATCGGTGACTAGGAACACCTCCCCAGCTCGCACGTCGCTCAAGGTCCGGCTCAGATGCGCCTTCAGTTCACGGACACCAATCGTTCGCATGGGAGAATGTAGTCACGAGTGACTACATTCTACCGCCCGGGTGCGCGGGTCGCAAGTCCTCAGCGGCCGCCCGCGGGCGACCCCTTACTTGAGAGCTTGTCTTCCAGGCGCTCGATCGACGGCGTCTCTGGTGGTGTCAGGAATGGCAGGCGAATGGAAATGCGCCGGTTCGACGGATTCAACGGGTCGTTCGGATATTTGAGCTGGCGGTCGGCAAGTCCGTTCACTTCCACGATTCGCTTGTCGGGAAAGCCGTCGGCGACCATGATCCGGCGCGCCGCGTTGGCCCGGTCCGCCGACAATTCCCAGTTCGTATAGTTCGTCCGGGAGTACTGCGCCGCGTCGGTGTGCCCTTCAATGATCACCGGATTCTGCAGCATTTGCAGTTCGTCGGTGATGATCTCCAGGGCGGTCTTGCCCGCCGCCTTCATGTCGGCCGAGCCAAAGGGAAAGAAGGTGTCGCCGTGTTCGTCCTCGATCAGCTCGATGCGGAGCCCCTCGGACGTCAGCGTAACCTCGACTCGCGCCTTGAGCCCTCCGGCCAGCGTCAGGGAGTCGATACGCTCTTTGATGTGGCCACTGGCCTCGGAAAACTGTTGCTGCTGCAACTTCCGCGAGGCGAGTTCGATCGCGTCGCGCTTGATGGACGCGGGTGAGGCCCCGGCGGACAACGGAGATGCCCCGGCCGAGTAGCCCTTCTTGAAGCCGACGGGATTGGAGAAGTAGCCTTCGATCGCCTTGCGCAGGTTCTCGTCCATGCCAAGGATCCACATGACCATGAAGAAGGCCATCATGGCGGTGACGAAGTCGGCGTAGGCCACTTTCCAAGAGCCACCATGGTGCCCATGGCCGCCTTTCACCTTCTTCTTCACGATGATGATCTTGCTACCGCCACCCTTGGCCACGAACAAACCTCGCAATCGTTAGGTAATCCCCACCACCTCCGTCCCCCAACCAGCCGCTGGCCCGTTTCCCGGCGCCCGTGCGGCGTTCCATGCACGTGGCGTTGTGCCTATGCCGCCTTGCGCCGCGTGAGCCCTTCCAGTTCAGCGAACGATGGCCGGTCGCCCGGTTCGATGCTGCGCCGAGCGAACTCGACGCACGTCATCGGTGCATCGCCGCGCGCAAACGACAGCAGCGCTGTACGGATCACCGACATGTACGCCCCTTCGGCACGCTGCCGCACTTCGATCGCACCGGCGAGCGGACCGATCATGCCGTACGAAAGCAGGATGCCCAGGAACGTACCGACGAGTGCCGCACCCACCTTTTCACCGATTTCCGACGCCGCGCCGCCGATGGCGCCCATGGTGATCACGACGCCGAGCACGGCGGCCACGATGCCGAAGCCCGGCATGGCGTCACCGACCTTGTTGAGCGCGTTCGGGATCTGGTGCTCTTCTTCGTGCTGACGTTCAAGATCCACGTCCAGGATCTCCGCCAGGTGGTGATCCTCGACGGCCCCCGTCAGCAGCACCTTCAACGTGTCGCAGAGAAAGACCAACGCATGATGGTGATGCATGAACGTCGGATACTTCGAGAAGATCTGACTCTTGTGCGGCTCTTCGATGTGAGCTTCCAGCGCGATCAATCCGTCTTTGCGCGCCGTCTGGAACACTTCGTACAGCACCTGCAACAGTTCGCCGTAGGCCTTCTTGTTGAACGGGTTCGGCTTCAACAAGCCAAGCAAGCCACTCACCGCGCCCTTGAGCACGGTCGGCGGGTTGGCGATGATGAACGAGCCAAGACCGGCGCCGCCGATGATGAGGAACTCCGTCGGTTGCCACAGCACTTCCAACCGGCCGTGGTGGGCCGTGTATCCGACCACCACGCTGGCGAGGACTACGACAAGACCAATGAGCTGGAACACGCGTCGATGAGTTGAGGCAGAGTGAGAGTGGCCTGTGGACCGGCCACATCATAAGTATCGACGCGTGGCGGACCGGACTGAAAAGCGCGCAATGCGCGGCGCGGTCACGGGTTAGACAGGTTCTGACTCCTGCTTTTTCACGCCAAGCCACTCGGGGGCGTGTGCGGGTGCGCCGGCACGCCGGTTTTCGGCGGCGATTTGAGTGACGATCTCCTCGCGGACGATACTGACGTGGTTCGGTGCCTCGATGCCCAGGCGCACGCCGCGGCGATCGCAGGCAAGAACCACCACGCGAATGCCTCCTTCGATGACAATGGCGTCCCCGGGACGACGACTGAGTATGAGCATGCACTCACACCATGTTGATGAGTGACTGCATCATCTCGTCCACCGCGTTCACGATGCGCGTGGCGGCGACATAGGCCTGCTGGTACTGCATCATTCGCGTGAGTTCCTCGTCGATCGACACGCCCGAGACGGCGGTACGCCGATGATCGGACTGCGTCGCCAGCGTATCGAAGACGGTGTGCTGACGGTCGGCGTCGGCCACCTGAACGCCAAGGTCGGAGACCGTTTGGCGATAGTGTTCGCCGTAGGTGGTGCCCGTGGCAAAGCCAATCTGCGTGGCGAAGTTGGCGCCCATGCGCACACGCAGGGCGTCCATCCCGCTGTCATCACGAAGGGCACCGATCGCCAGGGCGATCGTGTTGTTGCCCGGAGCGTTTTGCACGTCACCGGAGGCGATCACCGAACTGTCGGCCAGGACCTCGTCGGACAAACGCATGGTGCCCGCGGTGAGCGAGGCGGCGTCAAAGAAGTTGACCCGCGAGCCGGTTGGTCCGTTGGCGGGGTTCCAGTTGGCGTTGCCTAACGCGTCGCCGGCCGCCGTCCATCCCGAGGCGTGGTACTCGTTCACGCCATTCACCAGGCCGCGCGCGAGTTCGTCCAGCTTCCCCTGGATGCCGGCCGCGTCCACGTTGATGAAGTCGAGCATGGAAGCCAGCGAGCCGGTGACATTGATCAACGGGTCCACGTCACCAACCAGCCCGATCGTGAGCGTGGCACCAGGGCGCACCTCAACTTGGCGCGCCTGGTTCCCCGACACGACGGCCATGCCGCCGATGTAGATCGAAAGCGTCCCATCTGCCTGCGGCTCGGCGCGTGATACGCCCAGCTTCGCCATTTGGTCCGCCAGCTTATCGCGAGCGTCGCGCAGGTCCGGCGCCTGATTGCCAGAGGCTTCGGCGGCGTTGATCTCGCCGTTCAACGTGGCAATGCGGGTGGCCAGCGAGTTGACCTCGTCTACGGTCGACGCCAACCGGTCGCGCGTGCGGCTGATCAGCTCGTTCAGCCGCGTGGTGTACGAATTGAACGTGTAGGCGACCTGCGCGCCGCGTTGCTTCACGACGCCCTGCATCACCGGGTTGCCCGGATTGTTCGACAGGTCCGACCACGAATTCCAGAAGGCGTCCAGGGACGCAGCCAGCGAGCCATCGGACGGTTCGTTGAAGATCCCTTCAATCTCCGACAGCAGGTCGTGCCGCATGCCGTAGCCTTCCGTGCTCGACGTGTCGCGACGGAATGAACCGTCGAGCAGGGCGTCTCGGGCGCGTGTGACGTCGGAGATGCTGACGCCGGTGCCCAGCGATCCAAAGGGCAACACGAGGGGATAGTTCGGCTGCATCTCCACGCGCTGGCGCGAATACCCCTCGGTTTGCGCATTGGCGATGTTGTGCGACACCACCTGCATGGCCGCCTGTTGGGCGGAAATGGCGTTGCGGGCGACGCTCAGGACATTCCCGAAGGTAGACATCAGACTCTCCGGTTCACGATGCGAGCGGGCCCGTGTTGCGGAGCGCCCAGGGTCTCACCATACCCGATCGTCGGCGGCACGGCTCCCGTGAGGGCGCGCACATAGGCGTCGCCCGCCGTGAGGGATTCACGTAGCACCTGACGGTTGACATTCACTTCGTTCGATAAGGCCCGGGCATGTTCCGACAGCTTGCGGCTGGCCGTGCGCAGCGCCGGCGGGGCCGCATCACCCATGACCTCCAGCAGGTCGTGGAGGGGAATGTCTTCTGCGAATCCCAGGCCAACATTGATGTGGCGCCGGCGCTTGCGCGACTCGCCTAACGTGGACAACACCCGTTGCAGCGCGTACACCGAATCTTCGACGCCCTGCAGGTCCTCGGCGGCCACCGACGCCCGTTGCCGCAGCATGATATTGGTCAACTCCTCCACCAGACGCAGTTCCGTCTGAAGTGAGTCGACCAGGCTGTTCACCAGGGCGTTGCCCGAGACTGGGCTAGCGGACGGCAAGAGCTGCTTGGACATCAGCGAGGCTCCGACGTAGAAGTGGGCGGCGTGAGCGCGGCGCGCAGCTGGCGAACGAGCGATTCGCCAATGCCGTGGTTCCATTGATTGGGCACGGCTTCGGCGATGTGCTCGTCCATCATGCTCGTGAACATGTCTTCGCCGGCACCGCCGTCGATCGCACCATCGTGCGACACGGTTTCGCGCATGGCCTTGAAGATCTGCTGGACAAAGACGCCTTCCAGCTGACGACCCACGTGGCGAAGTCCCGCCTCGTCATGCGTCGGCATGTTGGCGTCGCGCGTTCCGATTCGACCAATCGACGTCATCGGGCCACCACCTCGGCGGAAATGGCGCCCGCCTGTCGGAGGGCTTCGAAGATCTGCGCCACCTGAGCCGCTGGTGTGCGCACGGACTGAAGCGCGGCGGCGAGGTCCTGCACGGTCGCCCCGGTCTGAAGGCGCAAGGCCCCCGGTTCGGCTTTTCGAGTGGAGTCCGCGGGATTCACGCGTCCGATGGTGAGCGTGATGCCGCCCACCGACACGACCCCCGGACCTAACGTGAGATCACCGCCAGCAACAACCGTCCCCTGTCGGGTGTCGATGACGATCCGGCCGGTTCGCGTGGGTTCCACGCGCAGCCCATTGATCGTGGCCAGTTGAGCGGCCGCTTCGCCATCCTTGAGGGTGAGGGCGACGCTTCCCGGATCCTCCACCTTGGCCGCGTCCTTGCCCACGACGCTGTCGATGACCGCAGCGATGCGCGACGCGGTGCCGATGTCCGGTTCGCGCAAGAGAAGGCGCGTCGAAGTGCCTTGCTTCGGACGCGGCAAGTCGGTTTCGACAACGCCCCCCGACGCGATGCGGGCGCTCCCCTCGATGTAGGCGTAGCGGCGTCGCGTAGACATCGGTTGGTCATCGACCACCACATTCCCCTGTGCGGTGGCAATGGCTTGCCCCCCCGCCTCGGCGATCAATGGCGTCATCCACAACACGCCACCGCGCAGACTTCGTGCGTCACCGACCGACGACACCTGCACCTCGAACCGGCCGCCGGCGCGCAGATACGGCGAGACTTCAGCCGTCACCAGCACCGCGGCGACGTTTCGAGTGCGCAGTAGCTCGGGTGGCACCGTGATATCGAAACGCTTGAGCAGGTTGGCCACCGACTGCACGGTGTGTCCCGACGTGCGGCCCGTGCTTGTCTGGTCTCCCGTGCCCGAGAGACCGGTGACGAGACCGTACCCCACGAGGCGCACGGGAACATTCTGGTCCGCGATCACCAGGTCGTGAATGGGAACACCCTGCGCGGGCAATGAAGCCGGCGCAGGGGTCAGGAGCAACACGGTGGCGACCGCGACGCCTAACGAGCGTCGCCGGCCCCACGGAGGAGCACTTCGCGTCATGGCCACAGGATACCCACCAGCTTGGTGATGATGCCGTTCTTCGGTTTGCCCAACCCGCCCTTGGACTTGTAGGCGAGCTGTACGTCGGCGATGGAGGTCGACTCGACGATGTCCTGCGAGGTGACGTCTTGCGGGCGGATGAACCCGGTCAGCGTCATTTCCTGTTTGTTCTTGTCGACATCGATCAGCTTGGTCCCCTTCACCTGCAGCAATCCTTCCTTCGTCACTGCCACGACCCGCACGGGAAGTTCACCGACGTATCGCGTGCCGCGGGTCGCCTCGCCGGTCTGCCGGCTCTTGCCGGCATCGCCGGTGGCTACGCTGCCGTCGATCGGACCCATGGCTGCACTGGAGGCGCCGGTGGATGGCGGGGTGATGCCGAGGTCCATGTTCCGGGAGCGCGACGATTCGGCCGTGGTGCCCTTGTTGGCGCTGGCGAGTGCGTATTCGTCGACCTTGACCCGCAGGATATCGCCCACGGAAAAGGCGCGCCGGTCGCTCAACCAGTTGAGGTTGCGGTGCGTGGGGGCGGCCGCGGAATCGGTGGCCGGTTTTGCGCCCGCAGCCGCCGCTGGTGCCTGGGCACCTAACGACGCAGCCAGCGTCGCCAGCAGCACGACGGCAGAGAAGGTCCCGACCATCGCCCGAATCCAGGCGGATCGCCCAACAACCGGAGCCGCCGACAAGGTGCGGCGAGCGGGCGTTGGGGGCATGATGGCGATCTGGCAGTTGTGGATCATCGCAATTCTCAGAAGTCGGAAGGCGCGACAACGCGCGCAGGTCCGGCGACGATCCCTGTCGCCCGTCGTTGGGGTGGCGTGGTGAAGCGGACCGTGATCGGCTGACCGTCAGACGCTGAGGTCACTGCCACAGCGGGAACCGCCAATTCCAGATCGCCACGTCGAACCACGTAATGCACAGCGGCACCGCTCGCGATCGTCGGTGCGGGAGTCACGGCCGGAGAAGCGAGTACCTCGCCCGCGCGTATGACGCGCCGGGTGATCCAACCCGGTTCCGGCCTGAGTTCGTTTGCGCGCCCCGACCCGCGGCGCTCGCCGAGGGGGTGCGTGGAAAGCGTCATGTCGCTCTCGGTGAGTACGGTGCCGCGCGGCAAGGGCCGCGTCGCCACCAACACCGGGAGCGTGTCCTGTTGCGCCTGGGCGCGTGTCCCCGCCAACAGCCCCATGGGCAGTGAGCCCACGACGAGCCAGCGAACCACGCGACGGATCCAGGACGCGTTCATTTATCGCACCAATCCGTTGGCCACCTGCATCATCTCGTCGGCGTTCTTGATCGCCTTGGAGTTGAGTTCGTAGGCTCGCATGGCCGTGATCATGTCCACCATCTCCTGGACGATCTCGACGTTGCTGCCTTCCAGGTGTCCCTTGAGGATGCGTCCGAAGCCTTCATCTTGGGCAAAGCCGGTGATGGCCTGGCCAGACGCCGGGGTTTCCGCGAGCAGGTTCTCACCTAACGATTCAAGCCCTTCGGGATTCAGGAAGCGGGCCAGTTCGATCCGGCCAATCTCCTGCACATTCGTCTTGTCGCTGCCGGTGGTGACGGAGACCACGCCCGTGGGCGAGACGGTCACATCACTCGCGTCCACCGGAATCTTGATGCCCGGCAGAACAGTGTAGCCGTTGGAGGTGACGAGCGTGCCGGTGTCGGAAATGCCGAAGGATCCATCGCGCGTGTAGGCGACCTGACCGTTGGCCATCTGCACCTGGAAAAAGCCGTCCCCTTCGATGGCCAGGTCCAGTGGATTGGAGGTCTCTTCCACGTTGCCTTGCGAGTGCAGGCGTTGCACCGCGGACAGGTGGGTACCGCGACCAATCTGGATGGCCGGCGTGGTGTTGGTATCGGTAGCGCCGAGGATCGCCGGCCCCTGGACCGTCTGGTACAACAGGTCCTCGAAATGTGCCCGCGAGCGCTTGAAGGCGGTCGTGTTCACGTTGGCGAGATTGTTGGCGATGACCTCGGTGCGAAGCTGCTGGGCCATCATGCCAGTGGCGGCGGTGCGAAGGGCGGGATCCATGAAAAAGACCGGGAGAAGAGGGTCAGGCGGGAACTTTGCCGATGTCGTTGGCGATGGTGGAGCGAATGCCGTCCAGCGTCGTCAGGACCTTCTGGGCGAACGCGTAGTTGCGTTGCACCTCGATCAGGTCCACCAGCGACGACACGGTGTTCACGTTGCTTTCTTCCAGCACGCCTTGACGGACGCTGCGATCGGTCACGGCGACCGCCTCACGCGAGGCATCGGGCAGGAAGTGCGTGCCCGCCGCGTGCGTGAGCGTCGGCGCCTTGCTGCGCTCGACGCGCAGGCGATCGATGCCGACGCCATTCACCGAGACCAGACCGGTGCGGTCGATCTCGACGTGCTCGGGCAGGATCTCACGCCCCTTGGCATCCCGCGTCAGGCGGATGGGACCACGCTCGCCTAACGCGGCGTTGCCGTCGGCATCCACCAGGAGGCCGTCGGCGTTCAGTCCAAAGGTGCCACCGCGGGACCACTGCTCACCCTGCGGACCACCGACCACGAAGAACCCGTCCCCCTGCATGGCCAGGTCGAGCGGCTGTCCCGTCGTGCGGAACGTGCCGTTCGTGACATCCGTGCGGGCGTCGGGGGTGGGGAGGGAATCACCCATCAGGCGAGCGAACACCCGCTCCGCCTTGAACCCATCCGTGCTGGCGTTGGCGAGGTTGTTCGAGGCCACCTCCTGACGCCGCTCCCAGTAGCGGAGGGCGCTGGCGGCACTGGCGATTCCATCGGTCTTGATCATCGCGGTCTGGGCTCGAAGGTGAGTTGCGCTTCCTATAGAAAGGCAACCCACATGCCCGCCGCGTGCTGGCCGCGCCCTATCTCGTAAGTTCTTTACTCAACTTGACTTAGCGAGCGCTAGGGCGCGCGTCTGGTGACGTCTTGCCGGCCGGGACAGGGGAAAAACGTGCCGCCACCGGCTTTCCTTTCCGAGCGTCGGCGGGAGAAGTCGCCCCTAGGACCAAGGCGACGGCATCCCGAGAAAGCCCGGTACGACGAGCGATTTCGTCGGGTTTGGTCCCATGGGCGGCGAGGGACCGGGCCTGCGCCGGACGGCGCTGTGGTGCATTGGCCGAGGTGCCGCGGGTGGGGGTGGCAATGAGCACGAGGGCGAGCACGGCGGCCGCCATCATGAGCGCCGCCGCCAGCGTCACGGGGTCCGAGGCGACGGTGGACCAGAGGTCGTAGATCGTCTTCATCGTTAGGCCGCCGTGGTGCGAAAGTGTGAAAGTTCGGTGCGGAGCTTGCCGAGCGCCTTGGCCCGAATCTGAGACACACGCGATTCCGTGAGGTCGAGCACCTCAGCAATCTCGTGCAGCTTCAACTCCTCGAAGTAGTACAGCGTGAGCACGACGCGCTCCTGCTCCTTCAGGCGGCGCAACGCATCCTTCAGGATTTCACGTTCCTGCTCGCGGTTGACTTCGTCCTCGATGTTCGATTCGGCATCGTACATGATGGCTTCCGGCGGTAGCCCGGGGTTGCCGTCATGATCGGTGGCCGACTGGTCCAGCGATATCTGCACGGCGCTCTCTGTTTCTGATTGCCAGCGCCAGAAGGTCTCGAGATCAACGCCGAGGTGTTCGGCGAGTTCGCGATCCGAGGCCGGGCGGCCAAAGATGCGCGTGAGCGTTTCGCGGGCATGCGAGATGTCCCGTGTCTTACGACGCACCGAACGTGGCACGTGATCCTGGCGTCGCAGCTCATCGAGAATGGCCCCCCGGATTCGCGGGACGGCAAAGGTCGAGAAGGCGAGGCCACGCGACGGTTCAAAGGCGTCGAGCGCGCTCATCAGTCCCATCGTGCCGCAGCTGACGAGTTCGTCGAAGTCGGCGGGAGCTGCAAGGGCCCGGGAAAGTTGCCGCGCCACGTGGTGGACGAGGTTCAAGTTCTCCTGGAGCAGCGTGTCGCGCGCTTTGGCGTCTCCGCTGGCGTAGGCCCGCCAGAGCTTATCGGACGACATGAGCTTACCTCTTCCTAAAAGGGCGAGTCAGTGAGCCGGCGCGTGACGACGCCGACGGATCGGTGAGGAGGCGTTCGCCAATCGGGTGCATGGCAGCGACCGCGTTAGAGCCGACGGCGGCGTCGATCGCGCCGAGTCCGGCGGCGAGGGCGTGGCCAAAGTCGGCATCCTCGGGAATGGCGCCGGCAAACGTCACGGTCCGCGAGAGAAAGCGGATCGCCGCGGCGTTCAGGTGCCCGTGCAGCGTTTCGGCCACGTCGTCCGTCACGCGGTTCGCGACGAGGTCGATGGGTACCTGCGGATACTGCTGGGTGACCAGCTTGAACAGTGCAAAGGTGGCGGCAAGGCCAACGCGATCGGCGCCACACACAGCCAACAGCCGCGTCGCGCCGTCCCGGCATCCTTGAAGGATGGACGCCGCGCTCGACCCGACATCTGCCACGACGCAGTCAAAACCGTCGTACAATGAAGTCAGTCGGTCGTGTAACACGCGTTGCTCGGCGTCTGGCACCGGACGCTCGTCCGGCGCTGCCACCAGCAACGACAGGGAGGGCGATACCGGAGACAACAACGCCGACGGATCCACGCCATGACGGAGCGATCCTAACGAGTAGGTCGGCGTCACGCGCAGCAGTTCGTGCAATGTCCCCAGCCGCCCGACGCCATCCACCAGCAGCACGCGGCGGCCCTGCGCCGAGATGGCCGCGCCCAGCAACGCCGACACGGTCGACGTGCCCACGCCACCCTTGCCACTGGCAACGGCGATCATGAGCACGCCATGCGCCGCGCGGCGCTCCGGTGTCGTGGCCAGTCGGGCCGCCTCGAGTTGCGACGTCACGCGGCCCGCACCGATAACTGCTGGGGAGCAATCCCGAGGGCCGAGAGCACTCGGGCGCGCGCCGGTCGCACGTCGGCCGGGACGCCTTGTCCGTCGCACAACCAGCGCATGGGCAGGTCGAGTGCCGCGCAGGCATCGGCCAACATGGCGTCTTCGGCGACTTCGTCTGTCTTGGTCAGCAGCACATGCGTCAGGCGGCAGGGCGCGTAATGCTGGGCCGCGCCGTGCAACAGATCGGGACGCATCGTGGCCGGCACGACCAAGTGGGTCTCGTCAGGCGCGGCGGCCTTGAGCATCGATTGCCACTGCGTATTCGCTTCCTTGGCCCGCGGACTGCGCCCGGGTGTGTCGATCAGCACGACGTCGCACTTGTCCAAGCGCTTCAGGGACGCGGTGAGGTCGCGGGCGTCGTAGGCTACTTCCAGAGGCAACGCGGCAATCTCCGCGTATTGTTGAAGCTGTTCGATGGCCGCGACGCGGAACGTGTCGAGCGACAAGATGCCCACCTTGGCGCCGGCAAAGGTCTGCGGACTCAGGGCGAGCTTGGCCAGCGCGGTGGTCTTGCCGGCGCCGGTCGGTCCCACCAAGGCCAGGACAAATGGACCGCTGCGCCCGCGCCCGCCGGTCGCCCGCGGCAGCGTTGGCGGTGGCGGTTCGAGCCGTCGGCGCAATACACCGAGACTTTCGGCGCTTGCCGCCAGTACCTGGACGCGGGTCCGCTGGCCGTGCCGCTGGACATCGCTCCGCACGATCAGGACGTCATCGCCTAACGCGCGTCGCGCATCTTCGAAGACTTGACGGAGGTCAGTTCCGTGAAAGGATTCAAACAGCATGCATCAGCTCCCAGGTGGCAACGGTATTGAGCTTCACTGAAGGCGGCAGCTCGGCGAGGGACACCACCGGCAGGGCCGGTAGCACAGGTTCCACCAACCGGCGCACGCCAATGCGCAGGCTGGGTGGTGTGATCAACGGCGGCATGCGGCCATCGGCGGCGTGCGTCGTGGCCAGCAGGTTCAGGTCACGCAGCAAGTCGGCGAGGACATCCGGCGTCAGCGTCGGCAAGCCAGAGGGAGCCGACCGTGGCGAGAAGAGCCCCATCAGCGCTCCCTCCAATCGCGGTCCCATCGTGATCCCGCGGACCGCGCCGGTATCGTCCGCATGCTGGCGGGCGATCACGTTGGACATGGCGCGGCGCACGTGCTCCACCAAGACCTCGGCGTCCTTGGTCTGGTCGACGGAATCGCCTAACGCTTCGAGCACCGTCACCAGGTCGCGGATCGGGAGGCGTTCGCGCAGCAAGCGCTGCAACACGCGGTGCAACAGGCCCAACGACACCCGGTTGGGGATCAGTTCCTCCACCAACGCCGGGTGCGACTTCTTGAGCGTGTCCACCATCTCCTGCACGTCCTGACGTCCCAACAATTCGGCGGCGTTTGCCTTAAGCGCCTCCATGAGGTGCGTGGCAATCACCGTCGTCGGCTCCACCACCACATAGCCCAGCGACTCAGCCTCGACGCGACGCGTGGCGGCAATCCAGCGCGCCGTCAGCCCAAAGGCCGGGTCGATCGTCTCGATGCCCTCGATCGGATAGGCCACACCGCCGGTGTCTAGCGCGAGCTGGAAGCGCGGCATCACTTCGGCGCGGGCGATCTCTGCGCCGCGCAGCTTGATGACGTATTCGTTTGGCGGAATGCGCAGGTCGTCGCGCACTCGGATTGGTGGAATGAGAATGCCCACCTCCAGCGCCGCTTGTTTACGCAGCAGCTGAATGCGCTCCAGCAGGTCGCCCCCCTGCTTTTCGTCGACCAGCGGAATCAGCGCGTAGCCGACTTCCAGTTCGATCGGATCGATCTGGAGCAGGTCGCGCATCGGATCGGTGGGCTTTTCTGGCCCCTTCTCGGTCTGCTCGGCGGCCGTTCGCGCGGCCTTGGTACGACGCTGTTCGGCCTCAGTGGCCGTACGGGCAATGAACGCGAGGACGGCGCCTAACGTGATGAAGGGCACCTTGGGCAGTCCTGGCACCAGCCCGAACGCGCCCAGCACCGCGGCCGCCAGCCACAGCGCGCGAGGATACGCCGCCAATTGATCGGCTACCTGCGCGCCCATCCGCGTCTGCCCGGAGGCGCGGGTGACCATGATACCGGCGGCGGTCGAGACGATCAGGGCGGGGATCTGCGCCACCAATCCTTCACCGACGGTGAGGATCGTGTACTGCGAGGCGGCCTGCGACAACGGCAGGCCTCGCTGGATGACGGCGATGAAGATGCCGCCGATGATGTTGATGAACGTGATGAGGAGCGCGGCGATCGCATCGCCCTTTACGAACTTGGACGCGCCGTCCATCGCCCCGTAGAAGTCTGCCTGGCGAGCGATCTCCTCGCGGCGACGCCGCGCCTCGGTCTCGTCAATGAGCCCCGCCGACAAGTCGGCGTCGATGGCCATTTGCTTGCCGGGCATGGCGTCCAACGTGAATCGAGCCGCCACTTCGGCCACGCGACCTGCGCCCTTGGTGATGACGATGAAGTTGATGCCGATCAGGATCAGGAAGAGCACCAAGCCAACGGCATAGTTGCCCCCGATCACGAATTGCCCGAACGCCTGAATGACCTGCCCGGCGTGTCCTTCCGCCAGGATCAACCGCGTGCTGCTGACGTTCAGCGACAGGCGGAAGAGGGTCAACAACAGCAGCAGGGCGGGGAACGAGCTGAACTCCAGCGGATCGGCGGTCTGCATCGTGGTCAGCAGCACCACGAGCGAAAGCCCGATGCTCGTCGCCAGGAACAAGTCCAGGGCAAAGGCCGGCAGCGGGATGATCAGCAGGGCAATGACGAACACCACCGCCACGGCCAGGCCCATCTCGGCGTTGCGCTTGGCGGGTCCTTCCAGGTGCAGGGCGACCGCAGGACTACTCATGCGACCACCTCCTGCAGGCGCGTGCTACGACTGAGCCGCCGCCGGATGACGAAGGCGAGAATTTCCGCCACCGCCACGTACAACTCGGCGGGGATGATGCTGCCGACGCGAGCCGTGGCCAGCAGGGCTCGGGCCAATGGCTTGTTCTCGATGCACGGCACGCCGTGCTCCCGGGCGATCGCCTTGATGCGCTCGGCCACCTTGCGCTGCCCCATGGCAAGCACGATCGGCGCCGGCGCCTTGTCCGGATCGTAGGACAGGGCAATGGCGATGTGCGTGGGGTTCGTGATGACGACGTCTGCCGTCGGCACGCTTCGGAACATCTGGCGACGCGCCAAGGCTCGCCCAAAGCTCCGCAGGCGCTGCTTGATCAACGGGTCGCCTTCCGTCTGCTTCAACTCCTGCTTGATCTCGTCGCGGCTCATCTTGAGCGACTGCTCGTACTGCCAGACTTGCCACGCATAGTCGAGCGCCGCTATGCCCAGATAGGCGAGGCCCGCCGTCATCAGGACCTTCACCGAGTACTTCTTCACCACCATTAGGAATCCCAGCGCCGACATCTGCGACAGGGACATCATGTCACTCCAGGCCGCGCCGAGCGCGCCGCGCACGACCCACGCCACCAGGAGCAGCTTGGCAATCGACTTCACCAACTCGGCGATCGATTGCAGACCCATGATCCGCTTGATGTTGTTCGCGGGGTTCAGGCGCGAGGGATCCGGCATGAGTGGCTTGGTCGTGACCACACCGCGCGCTTGTGGACCGGCGATGGCGATGGCTACCGCCATCAGCGAGCCACCCCACACCCCTAGCACGGCCAGCGTGCGCAGTCCAAGGGACCGCAGCAAGGAGACCGAGCCTTCCACGTCCAGCCCAGAGGAGCCGACGGCCGTGAGTCCGTAGCCGAAGATGTTCACGATCTGGGTGCCCAGCGACGGCCCGGCGACGTTGAGCAGGATGGCGGCGCCTAACAACACGAACGAGGTCGTCAGCTCCGCACTGCGGGGGACGCGTCCTTCCTTGCGGGCCTCGTCGCGACGTCTTGGGGTAGGGGCCTCAGTCTTTTCTTGGTCGTGAAGAGCCATGTCAGCGTCCTCCCGCGCCGGCAAAGACGGACACGAGGCGTGTCAGCATGCCTGAGTAGGTGACATCCCAGCCGATGAACCAGCCGGCGATGATCGGGATAGACGCCGTGAAGGCGAAGAGCCCGACGGCGATCTGCACGGGAAACGCGAGCTGCAGGATGTTCAGCTGTGGCGCGGCGCGGCTCAGCACGGCCAAGGCGACGTTCGTCACCATGATGACCGCGATGACCGGCGACGCGAACTTGAAGCCGAGGGCGAAGAGTTCCGATCCCATGAGGACCGTGGCTTGCATGCCATCTGGTAGCTGCAACGCCCCGCCAATCGGCAGGTGCTGGAAGGTGCCGGCGAGGGCATCCAGCATGACCAGGTGACCATTGCCGGCCAACAACAGCGTGAGCGCCAACAGGTTCATGAACTGGCCCAGCGCCGTGGATTGCTGCAGCGACAGCGGATCCATGAGGGCGGCACCCGACAGGCCGATCTGCGCCGATAGGAGTTCGCCGGCCGCTTCGGCAGCCGCAATCAGCAGCGCCGCGCCAAAGCCGACGATGAACCCAATGAGCGATTCCCCAATGATCGTGGCCGGCGTGATTGCAAGTGTCGGGCTGGCATGCGTCCTGGCCATCGGCTGCAACAGGATCGCCAGTACGATCACCAGCGCGGTGCGCAGGGTGGCCGGCAAGGTGCGCGCCGAGTACATGGGGGCTACCAAGACCAAGCCACCAATCCGCGCCATCGTCAGCACAAACGCTGTGGCGGCGCCTGGAGCCAGCAGGTCAAAGCCGGTCGACGCGTTCATGACACCAGCCCCGGCAACGAGCGGAACAGGTTCCCGGTGTACTCCACCAGCAGCTGCAGCATCCATGGCAGGGCGACCAGAAACGTCAACGCGACGGCCACGAGTTTTGGCACGAACGACAGCGTCTGTTCCTGGATCTGCGTGACGGTCTGCAGGATGCTCACGACCAGGCCCACCAGCATGGCGACCACCAGCATGGGGGCGGCGACCAGCATGGCCACCATCATGGCATTGCGCGCGAGGTCCGAAACGGTGGCGAAGTTCATCGGAAGCCCGCCACGAGGCTCTGCATCAACAGGGACCACCCGTCGACCAGCACGAACAGCAGCAGCTTGAACGGCAGCGCGATCATCGCGGGCGGTAACATGAACATGCCCATACTCATGAGCACCGACGAGACGACGATGTCGATGATGATGAAGGGCAGAAACAGCACGAAGCCGAGCTGGAAGGCCGTTCGCAGCTCGGAAGTGACAAAGGCGGACATCAGGACAATCGTCGGCGTGTCCTCGACGCGAGCCGGTGCCGGGCCGCCACTCATATCAATGAAGGCGGCGATATCCTGTTCTCGCGTCTGGCGGATCATGAAGCCGCGAAGGGGCACGATGGCCGCCGACATCATCGCCGACTGGTCGATCGTGCCGTTCATCCACGGCGTCAGCGCGGTCCGGTTCATCTCGGCCAACGTCGGCGACATCACAAAGCCGGTCAGCAACAACGACATGGCCGCCAGCAGCTGCGCGGGCGGCGTCGTCTGCGTTCCCAAGGCCTGCTTCAGGAAGTGCAGGACGACCAGAATACGCGTGAAGCTGGTCATGAGCAGCAAAAGCGCTGGCAACATCGTCAGCGCGCCCATCATCACCACCACGCCAACGGTGCCGCTCAATCGCAAGCCACCGTCTCCATTCTCGCCGACCTTCAGGTCCAACGTCGGCAGGGCGCGCGTCACGGCGTCCAGGGACGCTGCCGGCTGAGCCACTTGGGCGGCCGCTGTTGCTCCCGGCTTGGCCGGTGTGGCGCTGCGAGTCGTGCTGCCTGTGGTCGTAGTTGGTGTACGGCCGCTCGCCGAGGTCGCCGCTGGCGCGGGCGCGCTCGTTCGCGGAGGTGTGGCGCGTCGGGTGCTGTCGGTGGCTTGGGCGCGAGCGGTGGGGGCGAACGCCAGCGTCGTCAGCAACAACGCGGCCATCGGCAGGCCGGCGTTCTTCAGGCCAGCGCGGACGGCTGCCTTGAAGTCGAAGGCTGGGCGGGCAAGACTCGGATCGGTCGTCGTTGCCGCTTCGGGCACGGCGTCGAGCTCGGCGAGTGTGCGCACACCACCTTCTCCCACGCTCACGGCTAGCAACTGTTCGCCAATGCGCACAACAGCAATGCCCTGACGTGGGCCCAACGCGATGCGCTGGACCACGGTCATGGGGACGCCGCCGCGTGCGGTGGACGCCGAAGCGGTCACCCGTCGCAGCAAGCGCATGGTGATCGCTACCAGGGACAACACCAAGGCCAGCGTCATGGCAACGCCGACCAGCGCCGAAAACGTCACGCCGCGGCCTCGGCCGACTTTTTACGCGACAGGATCCGCGTGATGCGGACGCCAAAGTGCTCACCGAGCACCACCACTTCGCCCTCGGCAAAGCGGCGGTCGCCGATGAAGATGTCGATGGGTTCGCCGGCCAGACGTTCGAGCTGGACGACCGATCCACGGCCCAGGCGCAGGATCTCCTGCACGGCCATGGTCGTCCGCCCCAGTTCGATCGAAATCGGAAGCGTCAGGTCCATCAGCAGCGAGAGTGGAACCTCGGTCTGTCCCACGATCGCTTCGCCGAGTTCGTCGAAGTTGATGTCGGTGGTCGGGTCGGGCATCTGGTTGGTCCCCATGCGAGGGCCTCGGGTTACGGACGAGTGAACGGAATGGTCACGACTTCGGGGGCCGGCATGATCCCTTCGTTGAGCCTGACGGCTAACGAAGGCCCGACGCGGCCCGGACTGGCGCGAAAGCGCGGCTGGTCACCGACGATCACGTCGATCTCCGCCGTGCGTGGCAATCCAGTGGGTACCACACTGCCGGCGCTCAGTGAGAAGAGCTGGCGAATTGGCAGGCGAAACGCGGGCAGACGGGCGGCAATCCGCACGCGCGTGCCTCGCAAGGAGTGCTCGGTTACCAGGCGATTCATCGCCTGCTCCTCGGGCGAGCCAAGGAGCGAAATGCGCCGCTCACTGCCGCCGGCGAAGAACTTCTCCAACACGGCGAAGGGCAGGCAGACCAGCAACAGGCTCCGCGTCTCGTCCGCCGTCACCTCGATGTTCGCTACCAGCACCGGGTCTTCACGGTTTGCGACGCGCAAGATCTCGGGGACCGACTCGAAGCCCGTAAGCTGCAAGTCCATCTCGACGTAGTCCTGCCACACTTCGCCAGTGAGCGTGAGCACGCGCTCGGCGACCGTGCGCACCGCCATCCGCTCGAGCGGCGTTAGGGAGCGCTCCGGCGAGGGTGAGGCCGTGCTGCCGCCGAAAAGCCGATCGACCAGGAAGTAGGCGAACTCGTGCCCGAAGTCGAGCACGCCCTGTTGGCCACCCGTCTTCAGGATCTCGAACGTGTAGGAGGCGCAGGGCGTCGGTAGCGACAGGGTGAACTCGCCGAACGAGAATTGCTCCACACTCTGCAGTTGGAGCTGTACGGCGCCGCGGACGCGGGACATCAGCCACCCTTCCAGTCCCTTGGTGAAGCGCTCGTACATCGCTTCCAGGGAGCGAAGCTTGTCGGTGGAGATCCGGTGCGGGCGGCGGAAGTCGTACAGCTGCGCATCGGAGGCCGGGCCGGCGAGCGATTCTTCCGGAACGGGAACGTCGGCCGGACGGCTGCTTCCCAGCAGCGCGTCAATTTCATTCTGTGAAAGGGATTCGGACGCCACGGCTACTGGATGACGTATTGCGGGAAGTAGATGCGGCGAATCGCTCCTTTCTTGAAGAGCGCGCCTAACGAATCCGTCAATTCCTTCTTGATGTCCTCGCGGAACCTCATGTCGGCGAGTTGCTCGACCGTCTTGGAGCCCATCACGCGCAGCAGGACATCGCGCGTCTCCGCGTCGCGGGCCTTCATCTGCTCCACGACCGTGGCGTCCTTGGCATCGACCGCCGTGGCCAGCATCAGAAATCGCGTTCCGCCAGAACCGGCCGGATTCAGGATGACGTTGTCGATGAGGTAGACGGTGCTCGCTGCGGCCTCACCCTCTTTTCCGCCTTCGTGGCCACCGGTGGCGGCTTCGGCCTCGGAGGAGTCGGCCGCCAGCGAGTCGGGATGCACGACATAGCCCGACTTCTTGGCCAGCATTGGGCCAAGGGCGAAGAGGCCGCCGGCGGCGCCAAGGAGCAGTCCGCCAGCGAGAGCCCCGATGAGGACGATCCCTTTGGGACCTTTCGAAGCCGCTTTGGCTTCGCCTTCGGCTGGGGGCGCGGTTTCTTCTGACATGTCCGTTTGGATCGCGAGAGGTGTAGTGAGCGATCACACGGAAAAGCAGGGCGCATACCATCAATCAGGCGACGAAATCGAGGCCTGTACAAAGCGCGTAACCCACAATCCTGCAGCACGTTACGCGCTGGAGGCGTGGGAACGATTCGATAGCCACCCATGGGGAGACTTCGGCCGCGGCGGCAGGAAGTGCCGCTCGCAGCGGGCCCCTTTTTCCGCTGCCTTCGAACGGCGACGGACGCGAGGCGGAGGACGACGAAGGGGGCTGACTCTCGGGCCAACCCCCTCCGACGATCTACGACGTCAACTACCGCTTCAGGTTCACCACTTCCTGCAGCATTTCATCGCTGTTCGTGATCACGCGGGAGTTCGCCTGGAACCCACGCTGTGCAACGATCATCGACGTGAACTCGGCGGCCAGGTCGACGTTGGACATTTCCAACGCGCCACTGGTGAGTGTGGATTGGCTGCCTTCCAGCGCGTAGCCATTGACCGCACCGCCCGAGTTGCCCGACACCCCGTACATGTTGTCGCCCACGCGGAGCAGACCGGCCGGGTTGTTGAAGTCGGCGAGGACGATCTGGGCCAGCACGACGTTCGTGCCGTTCGTGAAAGCGCCGGTGATCGTGCCGGTCCGGTCGATGGAGAAGCTTTGCAGCTGACCGGCGGCGTACCCGTTCTGGTCGCGAAGCACCGCGGTGTTGGTGCCGGCGAACGACGTGATGCCGTTGATGCCAGTACCAAGGTCCAGCGTCACGGACACCTGATTGGCGCCCGGCGGGTCGAAGGTGACGATCGGCGGATCGGTCGGCGCAGCGGTCAGCAGGACCCCCGTCGGGTCAAACTGCAACGTCTGCGGCGTGGAGTTGGGCGGTGTGAAGCCGGCGGGCAGATTGGTGCCGTCCACCTGCCAGGTCCACGTGTCAGCGGCCGTCTTCCAGAACTGCAGCTTCAGGTCCCACTGGTTTCCTAACGAGTCGTACACGGTCACCGAGGACTCCGTCCACGAATCCTTGTTGGCGGGGTCGGCGCGCGATGCGGCGTCGAAGGCATTGGTGGGCGACGCACTCGTATCGAAGACGGGTGCCGACGCGTTCAAGTTGCCGGCCAGCGCCACCGAGTCCGTCGGCTTGGCGGCCGTCTTTTGACCGAACGGCAGCGTGACGTCCCGAATGCCGTCCAGGAACACACCGTTGTCTGCCATGCGTCCCTGCACGACAAACCCGTTGGTGGGCGAGACGAGCTTTCCGTCAGCGTCCAGCTGGAAGTTGCCGGCGCGTGTGTAGTAGTGCTGGTTGCCCTTGGCCACCGTGAAGAACGAGTCGCCTTGGATGGCGAGGTCGGTGTTCAGGCCCGTGGTTTCCAGGTTGCCTTGGTTGAAGATCGTGTCGATCGACCCGATCTGCATGCCGAGTCCGACCTGAATCGGGTTGATACCGCCGTGATCGCCGGGTGGGCGCGACGCGCCCTGCAGCAGCTGCGCGAAACCTTCCTTGAAGGTGACGCGGCCAGCCTTGAACGCGACCGTGTTGACGTTGGAGATGTTGTTTCCGATGACGTCCATGCGCACCTGGTGATTGCGCAGGCCGGAGACACCGGAAAAGAGTGATCGCATCATGTGTGCGAGATCCTCGAGTGAGGGTAAGGTCTACGAGAAAATTTTGACGACGCTTCCGATGTTGAACGTCATGGGGCCCGCGGTCAGCACCGCGCCCGTACTGTTGTACGAGATGCCGTCCACCTTGCCGACGGAGTACGTCTTCTGGGTGGTGGTCACGCCCTTGGCGTCCTTGACTTCGATACTGTAGGTGTACATGCCCTCCGAGAGCTTCTGCGCGGCACTGCCGACATCAAATTCCATCTTGTCGCCGGCGGCCAAGTGACCTAACGGGCGGCTGGCGATCTCCTTGCCGGCCGCATTCAGAATCTTGAGGGTCGCGTCGCCTTCCGTGGCGATATCGGCCACGACCTTGCCCTGCTTCACGCCATTGGCGTCCTTGGCAATCATCATCTGGTTGCCCTCGGCCATGACGGTCTTGCCAATCGTGCTCAATGCCACCGAGTTGTTGATGGCGAGGAGCATGGTGTTGTACTGCGTCTGCTGCGTGGCGAGCGCGTCGTTGATGTTCACGAGTTGCTCGAGTCCGGAAAACTGCGCGAGGTCGGCGGCCATCTTGCTGCCGTCCATCGGGTTCATGGGGTCCTGATACCGCATCTGCGTGGTGAGCAGCTGCAGGAATTCGTTCTTGCCAAGCTTGCCGCCAGCTCCAAACGCACTACCATCGCGCTGCGCGGTGGTGGTGGTCGCGGGGGGCGTCGACGTGGTCGGCGGAATGGAAGTAGACATCAGCGGGATCCTTTGGAATCGCGGCGATGGCGCTGTCGGCCATCACCTGCCTGGTGGTCGTACGCGCGGTTCGGATCGCGGGGGTTTCGGTCCTGGCCAGTGGAGTTGCTGTCAGATGCCGTGGACGAAGACGTGACGCGTCCACCGTCACGTTCGGTGGTGACGCTTGCCGCGCCCGTCAGCGAACTGTCGGGGCGAATCGCGCGGATCGTCACCGCTTCCGGTTCCAATCCACGCTGCTCCAGCGCGCGCGACAGTTCCGGGGCGTGGGTCGCCAGCCGATCGGCGGCGACGGGATCGCGCACATCCATCACGGTGGACACCGAGTGCCCACGCAAGTCAATGCGAATGCGATCCTCACCGCCTTCGGGGTGATCCAGTCGTAGGAGAACGGACGAGAGGGGCCGTTCGGCAGCTGCATCACGGATTTCCATGGCGCGAGCCACCCGATCGGTCATTGATACCGGTGTGGGAGCGTCGACGCCGCTCGATCCTTCGGCGCGGCCGACCAGCGTGTCTACCGCCCGACCCGCCTCGCGGCTTCCGGCGGCTTCAACACGTTCGCGAACCGCGGCCACCAGATCCCGCTCGGCGCCGCGTTCGTCCTGACGGCCACCACGACGCTCGTCGCGTGCGAGGTGATCGTTCACCGCGGCGATCACGCGATCCACCAGACCATCCATCGCTGGAGGCGCGGCGGGTGCTTTGGACTCGACGGTGGTCGACCCCATCGCGGTCGCCGCGGCGGCTTCCGCGGGCGCCGTCAGGCGCGACGCGGGCGCAGAGACCCGAGACTCATTGCGGACTGGCGGGGCGGCGCCGACGGTGGCAACAGTAGCGACGTTGGCCACGCGAGCCGGCTGCGCCACCGCAGCGACGGCAGCCACCTGGGCCACGGACGCGACCTTCGGGACCGCCATGGGCGCCGAGGGTCGAGCGGGGCGTTCAGTTGCAACGTCTGGAAGCGCTGGCACGACCGGACGCCGCACATCGCGAAGGACCGTCGGGTCCGTCGGTAGTGTCGGCAGGGGCAACACAGCGGATGGCTGCGGCGTCGGCAGGCGCTGGATACCCGCACGCGTGGCGGCTTGCAGCGGGCCGCGGGCTGCCGCAGTCACTTCGGGTGCGGCCGCAACCGGCACTTTGAGAGCGGGCGCTTGCGCCAACGGTTCGCCGAGGGCCGCTTGCGAGGCTGAAATTTCCACATGCCCCGGGTCGCGCGGCCACAGTGTCCGCAGGCCGACTTCCTTGGCGACACGGGCCAAGCGGGCAAAGGCCTCGCTATTGTCGTATCCACCATCGATCGTCACGTCGGCAGCCCGCCCTTCCTGATGCGGGGACATGCGCGTCCACGTCACGACCGGGCCTGGGGCGGTGCGACCCTGTGCGAACAGCGCATCCTGTCGCGTCTGCGTGCGCACCGTCTCCACCACTTCGACGGTGTAACCGAACTCGCGTTGCATGCGGTCGATCAATTGCTCCAGGCGATCGCGAAACTCCGGACGGAGCGATGACAGTTCCCGGCGGATGGCGGTCGGATCGACATTGGGGAAGGCCGTGCGCAGGGTGCGAGCCAGGTCGGCCACACGTCCTGTGATTGACGGATCCATCACGACGCCGGTCGGCGCCATGGCCCCGGGTGCATCCCCGGCCGTCATCGATACGTTACCGACAGCCGCAACGCCCAACGCCATGATGGCGTCGGCGCTGGTCGTGTGTGACCCGTCCTGCGGCGTTTCTTTCGATCCGTCTCCTCGCCGACCATATCGCTCCATCACGTGCGGAAAGCGTGCCGTCAACGCGTCGAGTAAGGCCTGACGGGTATCGGCCGGAATGGCTGACGTGTCTTTCGGCGCGTGGTCGGGATCGGTCGTTAGCGGCAGGTCGGTGCGACCAGGCGCGGTGGAGGAACGATCCGTAATGAGGGCGTCGATCAGCAGTTGCAGCTGCTCGGGTCCCAGTTGCTCCAGTGCTCCCGTGGCTTCCGGCGTCAGCGCGGTATCCTGCGCCCGCTCGGGCATCGGCGACCCAGGCGTCCGCGAAGCGGTGCGGCCGAGGAGCTGTGCCAACACGGCAGGCAGCTGCAACGGTGTACCAGCGGGGGCCGCGCCCAAGGCGTTGCCCAGCAGTGAGGCAAACGGCAGACCAGCCACCGTCGCCTCGGCGCCGGGTGGTGTCCCGAGTTGCTCAAGCGGTCCCATGAAGGGAAGAATGGGCATCGTCATGGGCGCTTGACCGATCCGATGGACTTCTTGCTAATGGTCGCCGCGCGATCGGCTGGAAAATTCACGAGGATCGCGGCCGCCTGCTTCTCCTGCAGGGATTGCAAGATCAGCTGGATGTCGGCGTCGTCCATTTGTTGCAGCACCTTGGCGGCGTCCTTGGGTGGCATGGACGCGAAGATCTTGGAAATGCGCTTGGGCTGTGCCGCGTCATCTGTGCGCGTTGCGGCCGTGGTGACGGGCGCACGCTCAGGGGTACTCGGGGTCGTCGTCGCCGCTGCGTGCGTCGCGGCGGTTTCGATAGGCTTGTGTGTTGACGCTGGCGGTGCAGCGACGGTCGCCGTCGGCTTGTCCTTCACCGGCTTGTCCTTCGTTGGCTTCTCGGCGGGTGCGACGTGCGGCTCGTGGGCCGGCGTCTTGGTCGTTGGCTCGCTCTTCGCGGGCTCTGCGGTCGCGGTCTCAGTCGGCACGGCGGCTTCGGCAGTGGAATCGGCGGGCGCCGCCGTCCCTTCGGTCGTCGGTTCCGCCTTCTTCTCCGGGTGCTTCTCCGCGTGCTC
Source organism: Gemmatimonadaceae bacterium (assembly GCA_046327745.1). Lineage (GTDB taxonomy): Bacteria > Gemmatimonadota > Gemmatimonadetes > Gemmatimonadales > Gemmatimonadaceae > JABAQJ01. Next base: position 165,821 of record JAXLXV010000009.1, read on the forward strand.
TGCCAGGCTGTCCGCGACGACCTTTGCGCGTCGAGCGGTTTCGGCGGCAAAGGCAGACTTGGCCTTCAAAACGGCGAAGCCGGTGCCGGCTCCGAGACCGGCCAGCAACCCCACCACGACAAATAGGATCAAGCGGATCATGCCTTGTTCTCCTTGCGATCATCCGTGGCGTTATGCACGTGCCGGGTCAGGGCGATCGCGTCCATGGTCGCGCGCTCGATCTGGGCGGCATCGGCGCGGTATTCATCCAGGCGACGGGTGCGCAGGCGATCCAGGATCTGGCGATCCTGCGCCGCGGAGGTGAGGGCCTCTCGTCGCTCATTCACGTGTTCATCGGCGGCGGTCGCCTGCTCGAACGCGGCGCTGGCGCGCTCGCCGAGCTGGGCCACCACAAAACTCAGGCTCACGATCTGGCCCACGGTCGGCGTTTCACCGGTCGCCCGCGAAACGCTGGCCTGCGCGGCGATCCGCGCTGAGGTCAGGGCGGAAAGTTGCTGGTGATGGAAATCCGCGGTGTCGCGGGCTCTCGCCAGCTCCAATGCCATTTCCTGTTCGCGCTGCTCACGCAGCTCAAGCAGTCGCTGTAAGGGGAACTTGAACATGTCAGTTCATCCGACTGATGGGGCCTACCTGCTGGGCGATCGACGCGAGTGTATTCGCAGTCGCGCCGGCGGCCGAGATCTCATCAGGGCGTTGCTGCAGGAAACCCAACATCTGTTCGCGCAGCCGCAGGGACGCATCCACCAGGGGATCGCTCCCTTTCTGGTACGCGCCAACCATGATGAGGTCTTCCTTCTCGCGATACGCGGCTTCGAGCCGCATCAACAGGTTCGCCGACTGACGTTGGGCCGGCGAAATGATCTGGTCGCGCACGCGGCTCTTGCTCTCCAGCACGTCAATGGCGGGAAAGTGGCCAGCACTCGCTAGCCGTCGCGTGAGCACAATGTGGCCGTCAAGGATTGACCTGGCGGCGTCGGCAACGGGTTCGTTGAAGTCGTCACCATCAACCAGCACGGTATAGATGCCGGTGATGCCGCCGGTGGTTCCGTTTCCGGCGCGTTCGAGCAGCCGAGGAAGAGCCGCGAATACCGAGGGGGGATATCCCTTGGTGGTCGGCGGTTCACCGACGGCCAGCCCAATCTCGCGCCACGCCATGGCGACGCGGGTCACGCTGTCCACCATCAGCAGCACCTGCTTGCCCTGATCGCGGAAGTACTCGGCGATGCTCGTGGCCACCAAAGCACCGCGGGCGCGCACCAGCGCGGCCTGGTCGCCCGTCGCCACAATCACGACGGAACGAGAGAGTCCTTCGGGGCCTAACGAATGCTCGATGAACTCGCGGACTTCGCGACCACGTTCACCCAGCAGGGCAATGACGTTGACGTCGGCCTTCGCGTTGCGCGCGATCATCCCCAGCAGCGTACTCTTGCCCACACCGGAACCAGAGAAGATGCCGATACGCTGGCCGCGACCAATGGTCAGCATGCCATCAATGGCGCGGACGCTGGTTTCCATGGGCTGCCCGATGCGTTGGCGCTCCAATGGATGCGGCGGCTCACCGGCGAGCGGGACACGTTCCTTGGCGTCCAAGCGGCCAAGGCCGTCGATTGGATGGCCCAGCCCGTTCAACACGCGTCCCAGCATGGCCGGACCCACATCCACACCAAAGGAGCGACCCAACGGCTGTACAAAGCTCCCCGGGTGCAGTCCCGCCAGGTCACCTAACGGCATAAGCAGGACGCCACGCTCATGAAAGCCGACCACTTCGGCCAGCACCGAATGATCGTCGCTGAACGACGAAACGCGGCACAACTCACCTAACGCGACGTCCAAGCCGGTCGCCTCGATGACGAGGCCGACGACGCGGGTCACGCGTCCATGGCGGACGAGCCGCGGGACATCGGCGATGCGCCGGACGAGAGTCTCAGGCACCGGTGTACGTCAGTCGGCGGTACATACGCTCGAGCGCGGCGTCCACTCGGCCGTCCACAATGCGCTCGCGTCCCTCCACCACACATCCCCCGGGAGCGATCCGGCTGTCGGCCACCCACTCGGTCTCTTTGCGGTGCGCCAACTCGCCGTCCATGGTCGACAGCATGCCCAGGACCACGGTGTGGTCCGCCGGGTTCAACCGGACGATCACAGGATGGTCGATCGGGAAGTCGGCGATCGCTTGCCGGACCACGTCAATGACGTCATTCCTATCCACGGCGACCTCGCGCGACAGGATCTGGCGCGCAATGGCCACGGACAAGGCGGCGATGTTCTCCTCGGCGTTCGCCACCCAGCGATCCACGCCGTCTTGCACGGAGACCAAACCATCGCGGAGCGCACGGGCCACATGGAACAGGCGTGTCCGTTCTGCGTCCTCGCCCGCGCGGAACCCTTCATCAAAGGCCGCCCGCCGCGCTTCATCCAACACGTGCGCGGGGAGCAATTCCTCGGCAGCTGCATCGGGGCCTGCCACGGGCACGTGATGATCACCCACCGGCAACTCATCCGGTGCCCAGGCGATGACTTCGGTGGCCATAGGAACGCGGCCGCGGGAGCGATCAGACGACGAGGTCATCATCGCCACCGCTCAGTACGATTTCGCCGGCTTCCTCGAGCTTGCGCACCATGGCCACGATGTTGGTCTGTGCCGTTTCGACGTCGCGCATGCGCACAGGACCCATCATTTCCATTTCGTCGTTCAACGCCTGCACCGCGCGCTGCGACATCGCGCCTGTGATCTTCGCGCGCAAGTCGGCGCTGGCCGCCTTGAGCGCGAGAGCGAGTTCCTTGGAATCCACGTCGCGCAGCAACCGCTGCAGGGCGCGGCTGTCCAGGGTGCCGATGTCCTCGAAGACGAACATCAGGTTCTTGATCTGGTCGCACAGGGCCTGATCCTTCGCGGCCACGCTGTCCAGCAGCACCTTCTCCAACGATGAGGTGACGTAGTTGAGCACCGAGGCCACAGAGGACGGGCCGCCGGCGGTGTTCATGCCCTGCGACATGGTGAGGTCGGTGTCGGCGCTGAGTGAGCGTTCCACCAGCAGCAACATCTCAGGCTGCACCTTTTCCATCTTGGCCATGCGATACACGACTTCGGACCCGATCTCGCTGTCGAAGTCTTTCAGGATGGCAGCCGTCTGCTGCGGATCCAGATGGGCGAGGATCAGGGCGATCGTCTGCGGATGTTCGCCGCGCAGCATGGTGCCCAGCTGTTGCGGGTCCGCATTGCGCAGGCGTTGCAACCCGATGGTGTTGTGCAACTGCCCTTGGATGCGCTCCAGAACCTGCGAGGCTTTGCGCGTGCCAAACGCCTTTTCCAGGATCTCGCGAGCCGCTTCCAGACCCCCCGAAGCCAGGGAGTCCGCCACCGTAATGCGCGTCAGCCACTCTTCCAGCACGATGTCCACGACGGTGGGGCTGATGCTTTCCATACGCGCGATCTCGAACGAGATGGCGTCGACTTCGTCGGACGACAGGCGCTGGGTGATTTGCGCGGCGGCGTCGCTGCCTAACGCCAGACAGAGCACGGCGACCTTCTGGCGGCCGGAGAGGGCCTCCAACACGCCCGTCTCGCTGTCCGTGAGTGCGGCAGATGGACGGGTCGCCACGGCGGTCGTTCCCATCTTACGCTTCCTTCATCCAGGCACGGACCAGCTTCGCCGCAACCTCAGGCTGCTGATCAACGGTCGCCGTCACGCGGTTGCGTGTCTCGGCGTTCGCCTGCATTGCCGCGAGCTCTGGCACCATCTTCGGTGCCAGCGGGGCGTCTTCGATCGGATGGTGATGGGCGATCGGTGCCGGCAGGGCCGGTGCCGAGGTCGGCGGGGCAAATTGCGCCGTTGCGGCTGCCGGTCGCGGTAGCTGCTTGGGCCCACGCACGGACTTGAGTGCCATGAAGCCGATCACGAAGGCAAACACCAGCGCGACGGCGTTCATCACCAGGGACTGGTTCTGCTGCACCTTCTGCACCAACGTCGGGGGCGTCTCCGCCGCGGCCACTGGAGCCGAGGGGAGAGAGAAGGGCACGCTGACCACGGACATGAAGTCACCGCGCGTCGAGTCATAGCCGACGGCGCTCTTCACCAGCGTCTCGATGCGGGTGAGTTCCTGGGCCGTGCGAGGCGAAAACTTCGCGCTGTCGCCCGCACCGGTCATTTTGTCGTTCACCAGCACGGCAATCGTCAGACGACGCACCGTACCTAACGCGTTGGCGAACACCTCGGTGCTCTTGGAGTTCTCATAGGTCGTCGCCTGGTTGGACGACGCCGCGCCACCCTGTGCGCCGGGGGTGATCTCGGCCTTCTGTTCCGACGCGGCCACCTGTTTGTCAGGGTCCAGCGTCTGTGTGGTCCGCTCCAGCCGATCGAAGTTGAGCGCCGCGGACACCTGCACCCGCGCGTTCCCCTGTCCCACCATCTGCGACAGCAGCATCTCGGCCTTGTCGCGCAGGTCTTGCTCGACCTCGCGTTGATTGGCGAGCTGGCGACTGGTCAAGCCGAGCAACGATCCCTCTTCATTAGGTATGGACAGCAGTCGGCCGGCGTCGTCGACGACGGTCACCTGGTCACTCACCAAGCCGTCCACGGAACTCGCCACCAGATGCGTGATTCCCTGGACCACGGCTGGAGCAGGCTCCTCACCATTGCGCAGGCTCAACACCACCGACGCTTCCGAAGGCGTGTTGGCCGCGCGGAAGCTCGACGTCTCGTGGAGTGCGAGGTGGACCTGGGCCGATTGGATGCCACGCATCTTGCCGATCGTGCGCTCGAGCTCACCCTCGAGCGCACGTCGGTAGTTCACCTTTTCGGTGAAGTTCGTCATGGCGTACGCTGGCTTGTCGAACAAGTCCCAGCCGGGCCGACCGGAAGTGGGAAGTCCCTCTTTGGCCAACGCCACACGCGCGCGCGGCAGGTCGGTCACCGCGACGGTCACGTCGGCGCCGCCTCGGTCCAACCGGTTGGGAATGCCCGCCTGCGTCAGGCGGTCAGACACCGCGCTCACCTGATCCAGCGGAGCGTCACTCACCACTGGCACCCACGTTGGGGCACCTGCCCAACGGGACACGCCAATGATCAGCGCCACCGCACCAATACCAACGCCAATGGTGGCAAGCCGGCGCCAGCCACCTATTCGTTCAATGAGTCCGTCGATTCCGTCAGCCATCGCTGTGAGGTAAGACTAGCTCTGCATTGACATCACGGTGCGGTACGCGTCCGTGAACTTGTTGCGCAATTCCACTAGCAGCTGCAACGAAAGGCCCGCCTCTTCGGCCTTGGCCATCACCTGGTGAATCTCCACCGGCTCGCCGTTGACAAAGCGCTGCATGTAGTCCTGGGCGGCGTCCTGTGTGTCAGAGACCTGATTGATCACCTTCTTCAACGTGTCCCCAAACGACGTATCGTCTGACTTCCCCAGGTCGATCGTGTAGCCCTTGGCCGTGTCCCCGCCGATTTCCGACGTGCCGCCGCGTTGCTGCAGCGCCTGCTCCAGCTTCGCAAAGCGATCCATCGCGTCGCCCACGCCGGTGGCGCCGATCGTGCCGCGCAGGGCGGCTGAGGCAAAGAGATCAGCGGCCATGGTTATGCCCTCACGTCAAGTCGGGCGCCCCGCGAAACGACCTGCTGCGGTTGCACCTGACCGCTCAACACGCGGCCGTACGTCAACGGTCCCATGGCGCCCAGTTTGGCGAAGTACGTCCGCTCATCGCTCGACAGCACGCTCCACAACTCGGGATCTGTGCCCGGCGGCGGTTGCGCGGGAACGGTGGCGGCATTCGCTGATGCCGGGCGCTCGGCTGCGGCCGGTGCCTTGGCAGGCGATGGGGCGGCACCCGGACGTCGGTCCGTTCGTGTCGCGCCGTTCGGGACGTTGGCGCCCGGCGTCGCGGGGGCGTTTGTCCCCTGCGTGGTGCCGATCATGGGGCCGCGGATTCCGTAGATGCTCATGTGAACTCGTTAGGGCGGGCGAGAGTGGGCGGCCTAGATGTCGAGGGCGCGGCGAAGGAGTTGTTTCGCGGCCTGAAAGACCGTCGCGTTGGCTTCATAGACGCGCCGCGATTCCATCAGGTCGACCATTTCGTCGGTAACGCGCACATTCGGCATCCGCACGTACCCTTGTGGGTTCGCGTCGGGATGGCCGGGGTCGTAGCGCAGTTCGCCTTCCGAGGCATCCTCCACGATTTCCAAGGGGCGTACGCCGCCAAAGGCATCCGTTGGATCTGCCGCCGGCGCAGCCCCCGACATCTGGTCCGTCGGGAGGGGTGGAAAGGTCGGCGGCGCTCCCTCACGCATCGCCTCTTCCAGCTGCACCACCCGCCGCTTGTACGGGCCGCCGTCACCGACGTGCGTGGTTTCAGCGTTCGCGACGTTGGTCGCGATCACTTCCATGCGGAGTCGCTGCGCGGAAAGTCCCGACGATGCGATGTCCAACGGGCGGAACATCGGATTACGCGAGCTTTCAGTGCCGCTGTTGGTGAGCAGGGGAAGCAAACCGAGGGGCCGGATCATTAGCGCTCCGTGACGCTGAGGCGAATCTGCGCGTACGCCTTTTCCAGCAACTTGGCCGTCGCTTCGTACCGAAGCTGCGCGTCGGCCAGGTTGGTCATTTCCTTTTCGATGTCGACGTTTGCCGCCTCACTGGGCGCGGCGCCGTTGATCGAAAAACCGGATTGGTTGGCGATCGTCGCTCCAGACACGCGTTGGGCAATGCCACGAACGCGCTGACTCCCCACATCAAGGGCGTCGCGCAGTTGCGGTGCACCAGACACTCGTCCAAAAAAGCCGAAGAGCATGCGAACGATCCGCGTAGTTGGACGCGCCCCATTGCGCATCCCGGCGCATCGTATGGGCAATGCCCGGACCACACGGCGAACCAGCGGCGGTGGTGATGCGGAGTCTCTTCGCGAGCGCTCCGTCGGCCAGCCTAACGTGTTGTCGATGAGGCGGTTAGCAGACCGCCATGCGCAGGTCGCGCGTGTTGCGATCGCTCGTGCGTTCGACGATCAGCGAGCGGAAAAGAAGGGTGGGGTGGCAACTCTTGCCCGGTGGCTACCGGCCGGAGTTGCCGTTGCCCTTACTCGTCGCCTGGTCCCGCGGACGTTCCCGCCTCGTCCAAAACCCTCGCTCCATTCAGCTTGTTTCGGAGCGTGCGCACGCTGATGCCCAACAGTTCGGCGGTTTTGGTGCGGTTGTTCTTGGTGAGTTCCAAGGCGCGGCGGATGAGCGCGCGCTCAGCTTCTTCCACGTTCAGCGTGTTGAGTACGATGGCCCCGGCGTTCGCTGCTCCCGCGGCCCCCACTGCATCGACGGAACGCGGGGTGTTCGTGCGCATCATCGCCTGCTGCGCCAGTGGCGATGCCATCCCCGCTCGCTGGGCGTCGAAGACACGCGGCGGCAGCATTGGTTCGTGGCTCAGGATCACCGCCCGCTCCACCGCATGTTGCAGCTCACGGACATTCCCGGGCCAGGCGTACTCCTGCAGCAGGCGGATCGTCTCTGGGGCCAGCCCTGCCACTTCCTTCTGGACTTCGGCGGCGGTGCGCATCGCGAACCGATACGCCAGCATCGGGACGTCTTCCGGCCGCTCGCGCAGCGGGGGAATCTCGATCGGGACGACGGCCAACCGGTAGTAGAGGTCCTGCCGGAAACGCCCCGCCGCCGCCTCACCAGCGAGGTTTCGGTTCGTGGTGGCAATCACACGCACGTCCACACGGATCGGCGACGTACCGCCGACGCGCTCAAACTCCTGTTCCTGCAGGACCCGCAGTAGCTTCGCCTGCAGTTCCAGCTTCATCTCCGAGATTTCATCCAGCAGCAATGTGCCGCCGTGCGCTCGCTCGAAGGCGCCTTCGACCCGCTTGATTGCGCCCGTGAAGGCCCCGCGCTCGTGCCCGAACAACGCGCTCTCGATGAGTCCCTCGGGGAGGGCCGCGCAGTTCAACTTGATGAACGGCCGGTCACGGCGATCGCTCTGGTCGTGGATCGCGCGCGCGAACAGCTCCTTGCCGGTTCCACTCTCGCCCTGCAACAGGACGGTCGCGCGCGTCGGCGCTACCATAGAGACCGTCTGCTGGATGCGGCGAATGGCCGCACTGTCACCGACAATCTGCCGTTCATTCCGGAATTCCATCACTTCGCGGCGCAGCACGGCGTTCTCGCGACGCAACCGCACGAATTCCAGCGCTTGCTCCACGGCAAGCTCCAACTGCTGCGTGCGAACCGGCTTGGTGATGTAATCGATCGCGCCGGCCTTGATGGCGGCCACCGCATGTTCGATGCTGGCGTACCCCGTCACCATAATGAGAGGGATGTCGTATCCCTCGCGTTGGAGCAGGGCAAGGAACTCGAGCCCCGTCAACCCCGGCATCCTATAGTCGGAGATGATTAGGTCGATGCTTTCCTTCGAGAGGACTTGCAGGGCCTCAACGACATTGCGCGCACCCAAGGCCCGATGGCCGGCGCGCGTCAGCGTGTCTTCGAGGATTAAGCCGACGGAAGGTTCGTCGTCGACGTAGAGAATGGTGGCCATGTCAGCGATGCGGGTCCGGCAGCGACTTCTCGTCCAGAAGTCCGCTAAAGTCCCGGCCGCGAACGGCCGATACTGACCCACAGACGCTTTGCCCGGACCCGTCGCAACCTTGTCCGGATCTAATCTCCAGGCTGCCCCCAGTCATGCGAGTCACGAACATCGGGATCAGTACCAACGCCATCCTAGGCCTCCAGCATGCTTCACGCGAGGTCGAGGATGCGCAGCGCCGCACCCAGACCGGACTTCGCGTTGAATTGGCATCCGACGATCCCAACGCCGCGTCGTCCATCATGTCGTCGGCGGGCTCATTGCGCGCCCTCGATCAGTACCAGCGCAACATCAACTCCGCTACCTCGCGAAGCAATACCGAGGAAGAAGTCTTGAACCAGTTGTCCACCATCCTTGAACGGGCCAAGCAACTCGGGATTCAAGAGGGCAACGGCTCCGCCAGTGCGCAAACACGCCTGGTGGCCAAGGCAGAAGTCGACCAGATCATGGCGTTTGCCATTCAGCAGGCTAACACCCGGTTCGAAGGTGAATACCTGTTCGGTGGTGACCAGTCACAGACCATGCCCATCACGTCGTCGTCGCCGCCCTTTAGCGCGACGCCGCCGACCGGTCAGCGCGGGGCGCAGATCTCCGAAGGGCTGGTGATCAACGTGAATCACAACGCCACGCAGGTGTTCATAAACTCCAATGTGCTGGCGTCCCTCGATCAGCTGTCGACGGCCCTCGGGGCGAATGACCAACCGGGGATCATGAGCGCGCTCAACACGATCGATTCCGCCCTTGGTTCCGTTCAAAACCTGCTCGGCGACGTCGGCGCGCAGTCGAATCAGTTGGAGACCACGACGCAGAACATCACGGCACTGACCGGAACGCTCAAAACGTTCAAGTCGAACCTGCAGGATGTTGATCTTGAGGCGGCGGTGACGACACTGGTCAGCAAGCAGAACGCGTATCAGTCGGCCCTCCTCGCCACCTCCAAGGTCCTCACGCTCTCGCTCGCGGACTACATGAGATGAGTACTGCTGTCGCACCATCCGCCGGAAACGTGCAGGTCGCATCACAAGTCCTCGGCACCTTGCAGGTGCCGGTTCAGGATCTCATCAACTTTCCCGCGGGCGTGTTCGGCTTCCCCGAGGCGCGGAGTTTCGCGCTCCTGCCAACGCCGCGTGAAGGGATCTACTGGTTGCAGTCGGTGGATCACGCGGCCCTCGCCTTTCTGCTGGCCGATCCGTTCCTGTTCTTCGCCGGACGATATCAGATCGACCTGGCGGGAGCCGACCTCTCGCGACTGGGCACACCGTCACCGGAGGACACCCTGGTGCTGGCTATCGTGACCATGCCCGCGCATTCGGCGGACGCTTACACGGCGAATCTCCAGGCACCCTTGCTGTTTAACCTGCGCGCGCGACAGGCCTACCAGTGCCTGCGTCCGGACGATGGGTTCAACGTGCGCGAGGCGTTCGATATCGAGCACCTGGTGGCCGCTGCCGCCAAAGCCGCGCGCTGATCTCCCGGCAAGTATTGCCTGACGAGTGACCCTTCTGCCGGTCAGAGATTCCGGCTGCGCCAGTCGATCACACGTCGCCTAACGCGCAACGCATGACGGCACAAGCACTTCGCCTCTGGCACGCAGGATGCCTTTGGTTTCCTGTCCGCGCATGAACGCGCGGGCGCGCGACGACCTGCCGCGCCCACGGACGGACCCGGATGCTCTACCGCATGTCTACTACCATCGACCCCGCTGCGAAAACCAAGCACCTCTTCGAACGCGCAGTGCGACACCATGTCGCCGGTCGGTTGGATGAAGCCGCCCAACTCTATCGCGAAACCATCGCGATGGCTCCGGACTTCGCCGAGGCGTGCAACAACCTCAGTGCCATCCTCGGCGAACGTGGTGAAACGGCTCGGGCCTTGGCGCTCGCCGAACGAGCGGCACGGATAAAGCCGGACTACGGCGAAGCGCACCACAACGTCGGCCTCCTGCTCACGCTTGGGCCGTCATCAGGACGCCTTTCCCTCGTTCGTCGCGGCCTGCCAGTCAGATCCGAGTCGCGCCGATTGGGCCAATAGTCTTGGGAACAACTGCGTCGAACTGTCACGATTCGCCGAAGGCCTGATCGCGTTCGATCGCGCCGTGACCCTCGCGCCGAACGAAGCGGAATTCTGGAACAACCGTTCGTTGGCGCTGCGAGGGTTGGGGCGGACGGCGGAGGCCTTGAGTTCTCTCGAGGAATCTCTCTCTCGCAATCCACAGGGAACAAACGCTCTTTCGAATCTTGGCGTCATGCTCCGCGAGGAGCGCCGCCTGCCAGAAGCGATCGCGGTCTTTGAGCGTGCCATGGCCGTAGCGCCAAATCACGCGCCAACAATCGCCAATTTCGCGTCGGTGTACGAGTTGTTAGGCGATCACGCGCGCGTGCGCGAACTCGCGGAGCGGGCGCGCACACTGGACCCCGGCTTCGCTGAACCACTGGTGTTGCTGGCGAACTGCGCCCTCGAAGAAGGAAAGTACGCCGAGTCGATGAAGCTGCTGCGCGAGTGCCTGGCGCTAGATCCGGATAACCGGAATGCCAACTGGAACCTAGCCATCCTATTGCTGCTGCAAGGGGACTTTGCGCAGGGGTGGCGCCAGTTCGAGTCCCGCAAGGCGCTGCACGCGGCCATCGTTGACGGATCGACGTACGAAGCGCCGGAGTGGGACGGCTCGCCGTTGGTCGGGCGCACACTGTTGGTCCACACCGAGCAGGGCGCCGGTGACGCCATCCAATTCATTCGGCTCGTGGCGCAGCTCCGTGCCAAGGGCGCGGGGAAGGTCATCGTCGAGTGCCCGTTCCCGATCGCTCCGTTGTTGGCAGGTGTCGAGGGCGTGGATCAGGTGATCGCGCGCGGCGAGCCGCGTCCGTCGTACGACGCGCACGTCCTCTTGATGAGCCTTCCGCACTTGTTAGGCTTGCGACTGGAGACGATCCCCTCCGGCGTCCCGTACATCCCGGTCGAACATCGTCCGGCAGCGGCCTTGGTAGATGCCCCAACTTCGCTCCTTCGGATTGGCGTGGTGTGGGCCGGCAATCCCATGCACCATCGCGATCGCCTGCGCTCCATCAGTGCTGAGGCGTTGGCGCCGCTGGTGACGATTCCTGGCACGGCGTGGTACACGCTGCAGAAGGGTGATGCGTCGGCGGCGAAGCTGGCGGCATATCCCGGTGCCCGGGTGACCGACCTTGGTCCGGCGCTCAACGACTTCCGTGACACGGCCGCCGTCCTGGAATGCTTGGATCTCGTTATCACGGTGGATACGTCGGTCGCGCACCTCGCGGGCGCGCTCGGCCGCCCGACGTGGACGCTTCTCCCACACGTGCCGGACTTCCGCTGGATGCTGGATCGCGCGGACACGCCATGGTATCCGACCATGCGACTCTTCCGTCAGCCAGAACCGCAGGCGTGGTCTCCCGTCCTGGCCCAGGTCGAGTCCGAATTGAGATCGCTCGTTGCGCAGCGTGGCTCGAATGCCGCGGCCAGCGCACCGCGCGACGTGCCCACTACGCTCCTCGAGTCCGCGACGCGTCGGGAAGACGGGCGCTCACGTTTCGATCTGTGGATCCCCATCGCCGCGCTCAACGAGCCGTCGGTGTTCGCGGCCTACGAGCAGGAACTCGTGGGTGGCGGATACGATCGATCGCTGCGCGATTTCTGGGATGACGCCTCAGGGGTCATCGATACCTTCGTGGACCTCGCTCCGGGCCTCGGCCTCTCGTTGTTTTCGGTCCTCACGGCTCCCGCCGCCATCTCGGTCGTCGCCATCGAGCCTAACGAACAGGGCGCCGAGCGCTTGCGACAGCTGGCAACCAGCCGCGGCGTTGGGCCTCGACTGACGGTGTGCGACACCCTGCAGGTGACCGTCGCCGCTGGACAGGTGGGGGTGCGCTGCGAATCAGCCAACCACGTCCGGGACCTGCTCGCCCAGCTCGAACGTGACCGCGTCCTCGACCAGCTCTCGATCGTCACGGTAACTGGGGTAGCCCCGACCGAGATCCGCGACGCCCTGTGCGCCCTCGCGGCGCGCGGCTTCACCGCGTTTCAGGTGACCCGGCCAGCGGACGAAGTGTCGCTCGATCCCGTGGTCGACTGGGAAGGGAAGCAAGACCTGGCCATCCTTTCTGCTGCTGCCCTGAATGCCCTGACGCGACACGCCAGCCACAACCACACCCCCCATCTGCAGGACGCGGTGACGGCTGTTCCGGCGGACCACTCGTCAGGCGCGCGTCAGGCCATCGGGATTGATTGGGAAGTCCGGCCGGATACAGGGTGGGGCGTCTACGGAACAAACCTGGCGATTGAGCTGAGCCGCCGATCGGACGTCGTGCCGCACGTGTTCGCCGCGGATCTGCGTGATACGGGAGCCTTTGACCGGTGGCAGCTCCAACGACTGGTGGCTGCACATCTTCCTGCGTCCCGGCAATTCGACGGCCTGATGTTGCACGCGCTGGGGAATAACGGGGCGCATGGTCCGCTGTGGGACCGCCTTCGCGGCCGGCGCAACGTCGGCGTGATCTTCTTCGAGGATACCGCGTTCGACGACGTGGCCGTGGACGCAGCACGCGCCCTGGATCTCGTCATCGCCGGCTCCAACTGGAATGGCGACGTCTTACGCTCTCTGGGCGTCTCGAACGTGCGCGTGATCCAGCAGGGCGTGGACGCTACCATCTTTCACCCGGCGCCCGCCTCGGGCCGCATGGCCGATCGGTTCGTGGTCTTCTCTGGCGGCAAGTTGGAGTATCGCAAGGGGCAGGACCTGGTGATCGCCGCCTTCCGGCGCTTCCGCGAGAAGTATCCCGAGTCCGTGCTGGTGACGGCGTGGCACAACCCATGGCCTCACCTCATTACCGATCTCGATCGCGCCGGTCACGTCAACGGTGTCCCTGCGGTGCGCGACGGTGTGCTCGACGTTACCTCCTGGCTGGCGGCCAACGGGATCCCGCGCGATGCCGTCATCGACATCGGACGCGTTCCTAACGAGGCGATGGGTCGAATCCTGCGCGAGGCCAATGTGGCGGTCTTCCCCAATCGCGGGGAAGGCGGCACCAACCTTGTGGCCATGGAGTCCATGGCGACCGGCATTCCTACCGTCGTCTCCAACAACACGGGGCATGCCGACCTTGTGGCGACCGGTGGCTGCCTAGCCCTGCAACACCAGGGCACCGTGCGTCCACCCACGCGCTTCTTCCGATCCATCGATGGCTGGGGAGAGTCCGACGTCGACGAGATCGTCCAAGCCCTCGAAACCGCCTACCACGACGCGCCGAGCACGCGAGCGGTGGCCCAGCACGGCGCCTCTGCTATGCAAGGATGGAGCTGGCGGGCGCAAACGAACCGCCTGGTCGACGTGCTTGCTCCACTGCTCCCCTGATCTCCCTTTCGCTTCCCTCCCTTCACGTCCCGGTCTCTGCCCCATGCCTCGCAACGACATCGCCATCAACCTCGCGTCACGCTCCGGACCACGCACCGTGACGCTGTCCCTGGACCCCGCGCAGATGAGCCAGCAGTTCATGCTCAACGATTTCGGGCGCGGCCAGCTCTACGAGGCGGAGACGAGCAACTTCCTCGGCAACATCCTCACCACCGGTGACACGTTCATCGATATCGGTGCCCACGTCGGATACTTCTCCATGTTGGCATCGGCGCTGGTCGGGGACACGGGTCGCGTGTACGCCTTCGAGCCCGAACGCTCCAACTACGATCATCTGGTGGAGCACATGGGCCTCAACAACGCCGGCAACGTGACCCCCGTGCACATGGCTGTTGGAGCTGTACCGGCCGTCGCCGACTTCTTCGTGAACGCCGACAATGATGGTGGCCACGCCCTGTGGGAAGTCGGGCGCCACCCATTCAACGAACGCACGCGTCAGGCACCCACGACCCGCAAGGTGCCGGTCACGTCCCTGGACTACTACTTCGCCAATACGGATGTCAGGAATCTGAAGGCCATCAAGATCGATGCCGAGGGGGCCGAATTCGCCATTCTCATTGGCGCTCGAAACCTGCTCGCGCGACAGCCCGTGCCCTTCATTGTCGCCGAGATCAACCGCTTTGGACTCGAATCAATGGGCGCGTCCGAAGGGCACTTGCGGAATGCCATCGGCGAAATGGGCTATGAGACATACCTCTTCCAGCCCGGCCAGACATGGCTCCAGCGCCTGGGTCCGGATGAGACGCCGGACACAAACTATGTGTTCAATCTGCTCTTTCGGCATCCCATGGCCCCGGCCTTGGCCGCCTAAGCACGAATTTCTTAATGATTCTCAAGTTTCTTCGCGGTGTGACCGATACGGCTCTTTGGAGGGAACGGCATAGGGCCGACGCCCCAGAGGGGAACGGATTCCCCTACTCACTACCCAAGGAGTTGTAGCAATGCGTATCAACACGAACGTCAGCGCGATTCAGGCTCATGGTAACCTGACGCGGGTCAACAACGAGCTGTCGAAGTCGATGGCGAAATTGTCGTCTGGTTTCCGGATCACCCGTGCCGCTGACGACGCCGCTGGTCTGGGTATCGCGAACGTGCTTCGTGCCGACATTCGCGCCCTGAATCAGGCGGCCCGTAACGCCGAGCAGGCCGGTGCGGTACTGAACATCGCCGATGGCGCGTCAGGCACCGTGCAGAAGATGCTCGAACGTATGAAGGAACTGGCGGCGCAGGCCGCGTCGGACAGCGTCGACTCTGCTGGTCGCGCGCGCATCACGTCCGAGTACCAGGCGCTCCGGTCAGAAATCGACCGTACGGTCGCCACGGTGAAGTTCCAGGGGAACGCGCTGCTCAACGGTTCGTTCGGCGCCACGGTGAACTCTTCGTCGACGGTTCTTGCCTCTGGTACGGGCGTGTATTCGGCCCGACTGAGCGGTGCCGGCGCCGGCGCGTACACCTTCAGCTCCGGTTCGAGCGTCGTCACCCTCACCAACGGCTCGGTCTCCCAGACCCTCGGCGTGACCGCCGGTTCCAAGCAGACGCTGAACTTCACAGCGTTAGGCATCTCGGTCGACACCACCAACGCGGTTGGTGCCGCGACGGTGGCTGGTAACCTCACGGTTGGTGCTGGTTCTGGTACGTTCCTGGTCAGCTCCTCGGGCCAGTACTCAGGGAACGACTCGATCACGATCAACGGATCGAACCTCGACCTTCGTAGCACCGCCCTGACGGTCACCACCGACCCGGACACGCTGGCCAACGCGCAATCCGCCTTGGCGCAGATCGACGTGGCAATCACGACGGTCAACAGCGCGATCGGTACCATCGGTTCGTTGGAAAGCCGCATCGAGACGGCGACGGAAAACGTCCGCACCACGGCGCAGAACTTCGCGGCCGCCCAGTCGACGATCCGCGACCTCGATATGGCCGAAGAAATGACCTCCTTCACGAAGAACCAGATCCTCGTGCAGGCCGGTACGGCAATGCTCGCGCAGGCGAATTCGAGCGGCCAGAGCGTGCTCACGCTGCTCCGCGGCTAACACACTCTCTGACGCGAATGACCCCGGGGCCGACGATCACGTCGGTCCCGGGACTTCGCACAAGAACGCAGGTGGATAGATGACTAGTCCAATCGGCAGTTTCAGCGGGCTCGCAAGCGGCATCCAGTGGCGTGACATGATCGATCAGATCATGCAGCTGGAACAACAGCGTCGCTTGGATCCCCTCACGACCGCCAAGTCAACCGAGCAAAAACGCTACGACGCCTGGACCACGTGGCAAACGCTCGTCTCCAAGTTCCGCGACGCCACCAAGGCGCTCCGGGATGCCACGGCGTTCTCCCAATTCCAAGTCACAGGCGGCACCAGTGACAGCAGTGGTCGGACACTGCTCACCGCCACCGCCAACACCAATGCCTCGCCAGGCACATTTGGCGTGGAAGTCCTCGACCTCGCCAGGGCCAACAAGCTGAGTGGTAGCGTGCAGTCCAGTGCCACCACGGCGTTGGGCATCACCGGCGAATTCGCGGTCAACGGCAAGAAGGTGACGGTCAGCGCGACCGATACCCTCGCCAATGTGCGCGACAAGATCAACGCGCTCAACAGCGGGACCACGCCCAGCGGCGTGACGGCCAGCGTCCTCTCCACCGGCACCTCGCAACATCGGTTGGTGCTCACGGCGACCAATACCGGGTCGTCAGGCATCGAACTCGTCGACGATACCAACGGCACCCTGCAGACACTGGGGTTGGTCGACAACACCAAGACGTTGAACCTGGACGCCAGCGGCGGCGCCCAATCGTACAAGGTGTCGTCCTCCACGGCGGCCATTGCCGCCATGCTCGGCGTCTCCATGCCGCCGCCCAGTACCATCACGGTCGGCGGACGTACCATAACCGTTGACCTGACGGTCGACTCTTTGGCCACGATCGCCGCCAAGATCATGGCGGCCGGTGGCAACGCCACGGTCGGCTCGGAGACCGTCGAAGGGGTCACGAAGTACCGCCTGCAGACCAACGACACCGTGGCCGCCGCCACGACCGACGGGCAGCGCGTGCTCGACATTCTCGGCTTCATGAAGGCCGGCCGGGGTGGCATCGCTCAGGTCCTGCAGAGCGACAACACCTTCACGGACGCTGGCAACGCCACAGCCACCACGTCGACGCTGCTGACGGACCTGAGCGTGAACGGCAATCCCCTCGGCATCGCCGCGGGCGATACCTTCACGCTTCAGGGCGCGCGCGGCGACGGCACCGTCGTGAACGTGTCGTTCACGGTCGGTGCGTCAGACACCCTGCAGACGCTCGTGAACAAGCTGAACGCTGGCACCGGGTACGGCGGCGGCAGCCGCAGCGCCACCGCCAGCATCACCAACGGGCAGTTAGTCCTGACTGACGGCACCGCTGGCGATTCGCAGCTCTCACTGTCGATGTCTGTGGCCCAGGCCGGCGGCGGGACCGTGGCGCTGGGACGCGTCAATGCCTCCACGGTCGGTCGTCTGCGTGAAGTGGTCGCTGGCACCGATGCGCGCCTGGCGGTCGACGGCGTTGTCATGCGACGCGCCACCAACACCGTCTCCGACGCCATTGCCGGTGTGACGTTGAACCTGCAACAGAGCGAAGCAGGCACTGTCAGCACCGTCACCATCGCCCGCGACCAAGACGCCATCGTGAAGTCCATGACGGACCTCACCAGCGCCTACAACGACATGCTGAAGTTCCGCACCGATCAGTCCAAGACGGATGCGCCGCTCTTCAACAACTCGACGCTGCGTGCGAACATGTCGACGGTCACCAGCGCGATCCTCTCCACCGTGGTGGGCGCCTCCAGCCCCTTCACCTCGGCGGCTTTTGGCGGACTCTCGCTGCAGAAAGATGGGACGCTGACCTTGGACTCCGACAAGTTCAAGCAAGCGCTCGCGACCAATCCCTCCGGCCTAACGTCCCTCTTTGCAACGTCGGGAACGGCCACCAACGGTGCCGTCTCGTACTTCCTGTCCACGGACAAGAGCGTTCCAGGCACCTACGCCATCGACATTACCGCCGCCGCCACCACCCCCGTGGTCACCGGTGTCGGATTCAGCGGCACGTATGCCGATGACGCCACGGCCGACACCATGGCCGTCACCGATTCCGCGACCGGCGCCACGGCCAGCGTGCAACTCGCCAACGGCGATACGATCGATACGATCATCTCCAAGTTGAATGCAGCCTTCGCCGCGGCCAAGATGAGCATTACGGCCTCGAAGAACGGCAACGATCTGGTCATGACCAGCGGGCAGTACGGCACCGCTGCCACGATCACGACGGCATTCACCGCCGGCGGAACCGATGGTTCCGCACAACTCGGCATCACCGCCGGCGTCGTCAGCGGCACCGATGTCGCTGGCACGATCGGAGGGCTGGTAGCCACCGGCAGCGGGCAGATCCTCACCGGCGTGGCCGGCGGGGCGACCGAAGGGTTGAGCATCCGCTACAATGGCACGGCGACCGGGAACCAGGGGGATGTCACCTTCGTGTTGGGTGTCAGCGGCATGCTGTACAACGCCGCCGACGTCATCGCCCGCGCCGGCGGATCGGTGGCCACACAGCAAGATGCGCTCACCAGCCGCATCAACAGTCTGCAGTCTCGTGCCGATACTGTGACGCAGGCGCTTGAGCGTCGTCGTGAATCCCTCACCGCGCAGTTTGTGGCGATGGAACGCGCGCTCAGCCAGATCCAACAGCAGGGCACCGCACTCTCCGGTTTCATCTCGCAGCTCAGCAACAACTCGAACTGACGACGTGAACCGGACCTCCCCAATGTGAGGAAGGTTCATGTCGTATAGTGCCGCACCAAAGCAGGCGACGCGTTACCGCGAAATGCAGGTCATGGCGGCGTCGCCCGGCGAGTTGATCGTCATGGTGTATGATCACCTGCTTTCCCAGCTCCATCGCGCGCAGGCGCTGCAAGGGGCGTCGAACCTGGCGGCGCGCTCCGATGCGTTGGAAAAATGCCGCGCGGCCCTGTGTGAGCTGCTGGTCACCCTGGATCAGGAAAAGGGTGGCGCTCTGGGCACGCAACTCGCCGCCATCTATTCCTTCCTGCTGGGAGAGCTGACGACCCTTGGCCTGCGCCCGGATACCAAGCGCTACGAGCGTGTGATTCGTATTGTGCGCGAATTGCGCGAAGCGTTCGCCCAAGCCGCTGCCCAAACCGCCCCGGCCCTCGTCACGGCGCGTCAAGCCTAACCATGACCACCGTTGCTCCCACCCTGGACGAGTTGTTGCAGCGCTATC
Source organism: Gemmatimonadaceae bacterium (assembly GCA_046327745.1). Classification (GTDB taxonomy): domain Bacteria; phylum Gemmatimonadota; class Gemmatimonadetes; order Gemmatimonadales; family Gemmatimonadaceae; genus JABAQJ01. The sequence continues at coordinate 185,089 of JAXLXV010000009.1, forward strand.
TCGCTCTGACCGAGATCGCGTTGCGAGCCGTCCAGGCCGGCGACGAGACCGCGCTGGCCGGGGCCCTCGATGCACGCTCGCTGGCCACACGCGCCCTGAGTGAGTTCACCCGATCGACGGCTGGCCGCCAACCCATGCCGGCTGCCACACGGCGGCTGGCCGATGAGGCGACGCGGCGCAATGGCGAACTGGAAGCACGCGTCGTCACTGCGCGCGAAGAGATCCGTCGTCAGCTAGAACGTATCACGCACGACGAGTCGGCCGTCGCGGGCTATGCCGCCTCGGCGCCTCGGGTGGCCAGGGTCGACATCCGCCGCTGAGCGCATGGTATGTCGCCCACCCCGCCTCCCGTTCCCGCGCGCCGGCGCAATGTGGCCCTAATCGCCGCGGTGCTCGACACACTCGGCCATCAGCTGCGTCAGGTCGAAAGCACACCGCCGGAAGAGCCAGAGGCTGCCCCCGATGTCCGGCAGCTCATTGCCGCCGCCGTCACCGAGATTCAGCGCATCGGGACGCCGTACGAGTTGCGGGGCGGGGTGGCCCCCGTCTTGGGCAGTGGGGTGCTGCAAGGGCTGATCCGCCAACGACATGACGTCGCCAAGGTCGCTGCGGTGCCGCCCCATGACGCGCTCGATGAGCGCAGGTAACATCTGCGCACCTAAAGAACTGGTGGGCTGCTGCCGATAACCATAGGTAAGGAGGCACCACATGAAGATTTACGACCGCAACTACGGCCCGATTCGACCGGACCGGCCAGCTGACAATCGCGAGAAGGAGGGCGTGCAGAAGGATCGCGCTCCCGGCATTCTCCCGGTAGACAGCGGACGTTCCGACAAAGTCGAGATCTCGGATGCCGCGCGAAAGCTCGCCAAGGACACGATCAGTGCCCTGCCATCCGACGCCAAGGACCGGCTGGCCCAGGTGCGACAGCGCGTGCTCAGCGGCGCGTACGACATCGATCATGTCGTTTCCGAAGTCGCGCAACGCATCCTCAAGCGCGGCGACGTGTAGCTTCAACCCTGTTCGGGAGCAAGAGGCATCATGAAGTTCCTGGTGGTGGACGACTCCGTGACCATGCGACGCATTCTCGTCAATTCGCTGCAGCGCATCGGCTATCAGGAGTGTGTGGAGGCGGGCGACGGACGCGAGGCCCTGGAGAAGTTCGATGCCAGTGTGGGCTTCGTCATCACCGACTGGAACATGCCGAACATGTCAGGGATCGATTTTGCCCGCGCCCTGCGAGCCCGCCCCGACGGCGGCAAGGTTCCCTTACTCATGGTCACCACGCGCTCCGTCAAGGAGGACATCGTGGCCGCCATTCAGGCCGGCGTGAACAACTATGTGGTGAAGCCGTTCACGCCGCAGGTCCTGAAAGACAAGATCGACGCCATCCTCGCCGGCACCAGTCAGGCCGCCTAACGACCATGACGTCCAAGACACCGGGCGAACTCCTGTACGACTCGGAGGCAGCCCTCCGCCTCGTCGACTCCGCCATTCAGGACATGGGCGATCCCCCCGCCACACCAGACGCCGCACCGGCGCGTCCGGATCTCGGCCTCAGCGCCGCGGCGCAGATTCTTGAACGCGGCTATCGCGAGATCACCGCGGTGCTCGACTCGCTCCGTCAGAGTCGGTCCCTTCTGGAACGCGCGACGCTCGACAAGATCTCGCATACCGGCTCCAAGCTGCGCGAAGTGTCCAGCGCAACGGAAACGGCAGCGACCGACATCCTGAACGGCATCGATCGCGCCAATACCTTAATCGACGGTCTCGACGCCTGCGCGGAGACCGACGACCGCGAGCGCGCCGCTGCCTTGCGTGCCAACCTGCGTGACGAGCTCTTTGCCGTCATGGGGCACATGCAATTCCAGGACATCACGGCCCAACAACTGGCCTATGCCTCCGCGGTGCTCGACGAGGTGGAGGCGCGACTGGCCACGATCGCCCACGCCTTTGAGGTGCCACACGTTGGCACGTTGGCCGCGCCCGCCTCAACCGCGCCGCAGACCTTCGACCCAAACGCGACCACCGGCGGCCGCGAGGAACGACAGGCGACGGCCGACGAAATCATCGCCGCGTCCCATCGTCGCTCCTAAGGCGCGGGCGCGCGCGTGCCGGACTTCACGCTCGATGACGCCATTCGGGCGGCCCAAAGCGTCGATCCGCTCGATCCGGAGACTCCCGGCCGCCTAACGGCAGTCGCCGACGCGCTCCGGGCCGACGCGTCACTCCCCGCGGCTGTCCGCGCCTTGGGGACCAGCCTCTCCGCACATCTCCAGGAGGTCGCGCGCGAACCGCGGGCGCTCCAGGCCGCACTCGCCGTCTTCCGCTCCATCGTGACGCGGTTGGAGATGCGGCGCACCCTGGCCACGACCGCCACCGATCATTCGGATCCCACGGTCCCTTCGCCATCGACGCATTCCGTCGGGCTCAACACGACGCGTGATACCGAGGCGACGCCCCCGCCCAGCAGCCCGGCGTCGCCAAGCCCTGCGACGCACGGCACAAACGCCCCCGAGAACAACGTCAGCGTCCCCGGATCGGCGACGCCCACACCGGTGCCCGCGGGCATGTTGCCGGCCGACGCCGAGCCTGGACTGGTCGCCGACTATATCACCGAGTGCTTGGACCTGCTGGATGGCGCCGAGTCCGCACTGTTGCAGCTGGAAAGCGACCCCGAAGACATGGAGTCCGTGAACACGGTGTTTCGCGCCGTGCACACAATCAAGGGCACGTCGACCTACCTGGCCTTGGAGGTCATCAGCCGCTTCGCCCACAGCGCCGAGACGCTGTTGGTTCGCATGCGCGACAAGGAGATACGGTGCGTTGGTGGATACGCTGGCCTGGCGCTACAGTCGGTCGACGTCCTCACCGATCTCATTCGTCGGGTGCAACGCGAAACTGCCGGCGAGCCACCCGAGCCACTCCCCGACCTCGATCCGCTGGTCGCGCGGCTCAAGTCCCCCGAGAACTTCGGGATCTCGGCCGTCGAGCGGCGTGCCGCCTGGCGCGTGCAGGCCGACCTCGATCGCGAGGCCGAGGGACGTGGTCATGGCGCGCGAGGCGCCGATGCCACCGTGCGCGTCCGCACCGATCGACTCGACCGCCTCATCGAGATGGTTGGGGAACTCATGATCGCCCAGACGCTCGTCGCCCAGGACGAATCGCTCCGTAAGATCCCCGTGGCGGCAGGGCCGGTAGGCGAAAAGCTCAACCAAGCGACCAAGATCGTTCGCGAACTTCAGTCTCTCGCCATGTCCATGCGCATGGTCCCGCTCCGTGCCACGTTTCAGAAGCTGAAACGTTTGGCGCGGGATGTGGCCCATCGGACCGGCAAGTTGGTGACGCTCGAGTGCCACGGCGAAGACACCGAAGTCGACCGCAACCTGGTCGACGTCATCGCCGATCCGCTCGTCCACATGCTGCGCAACGCCATCGACCACGGCATCGAGACACCAGTCGAGCGCGTCAGCGCCCATAAGCCAGAGGTCGGACGCATCACGTTGCGGGCATCGCAGGCCGGCGGCAATGTGGTCGTTGAGCTGACGGACGATGGGCGAGGGCTGAATCGAACCCGGATCCTCGCCAAGGCCATCCACCTCGGTCTGGTCGCCCCCAACGCGCAACTGAACGATGCCAGTGTCTGGCAGTTGATCTTCACTCCAGGCTTCTCCACGGCCGACCAGCTTACGGACGTGTCGGGTCGCGGCGTAGGGATGGACGTCGTCAGGAACAACATCGAATCGATGCGAGGCATCGTCGACATCGAATCGACTGCCGGTCAGGGTTCACGCTTTACCATCCGGTTGCCGCTCACGCTGGCCGTGACCGACGGGATGCTCGTCCGCGTGGGGGCCGAGCGTTACGTCATTCCAACGTCGCACATTCACTTCTCATTCCGCCCACAACGCGCTGCCCTGAACACCGTGGTGGGGCGCGGTGAGGTCGTCGTGTTGCGTGATGAAGTCCTTCCGGTCCTGCGATTGCACCGGATGCTCGGCATCGAAGGGGGACTCGAAGACCCAGCCGAGGGAATCCTGGTGGTCGTTGGTGACGAGGGGACACGGGCCGCCCTCTTCGTTGACGAATTGGTCGGTCAGCAGCAGGTCGTGGTCAAATCCCTGGGCGATGGGCTCCCCCCCACCGAAGGCATCGCCGGCGGGGCCATTCTGGGCGACGGCCGCGTGGGTCTCATCCTCGACGTGTCCGCGCTCATGGCCCTGCTACGTGTGACCCCCGTCGCATTGGCGCCGGGAATGTGAGCCGTTCTTAAGGTTCGAGCCCTCAGCGTCGATACCACAAAGCAGGGATTTGAAAATCCCCACAAACCTGACCCAACTCTGTGCCTCAGACTACCGAGAAATACCTGACTTTCTTCCTCGGCGAAGAAGAATACGGAGTCGATATCGTCCGCGTCCGCGAGATCGTTGGCGTATTGCCAATCACTCGCGTGCCTCGGACGGCGGCCAGCATCCGCGGGGTGATCAACCTGCGAGGGAAGGTGATTCCGGTCGTCGACTTGCGCTCTGTGTTGGAGCTCCCGGTGGGAGCAGCAGAGACGTGTATTGTGGTGACGGAGCTTCGTGGTGCCCTGTTGGGTATGCTGATCGATCGAGTTGGCGAGGTTGCAGCGATCGCCGCGGACGAGATTGAAACACCGTCATTCGGCGCTGCGGTGAACACGCAGTGTCTCCGTGGCATCGCGAAGCGCGGGTCACGCGTGCGCCTCTTGCTGGACCTTGATCGCGCCGTGCCGGCCGACATGGTACCAGGGAACGAGCCCGTCGCGGCATGACCATGTCCGGAGCCTTCGCACCGACGAGCATGACGCATGGCGTGGAGCTAACGCCTGCCGACTTCGCGCGCGTCGCTCAACTGATGCGGGCAGTGGCCGGTATTGAATTGCGACCCGGCAAGGAAGGGCTCGTCCGCTCCCGATTGTCTCGCCGTCTGCGAACGTTGCACCTGCAGAGCGTCCGTGAGTACTTGGATCGCGTGGAACGAGAGTCTGGCCAGGAACTGGCACACATGGTGGACGCCCTCACCACCAACAAGACCGAGTTCTTTCGCGAGCATACACATTTTGAGCTGCTCGAGCAAACGGTGCTGCCCGGGCTGGCGCGTCGTGGCGGCCCGATCCGCATCTGGTGCGCGGGTTGCTCCACGGGCGAAGAGCCCTATTCCGTGGCCATGTCGGCGCACCAATCGTTAGGCCCTGCCGCCTCCCGGGTGCGGGTGTTGGCGACCGATATCTCCGGTCGCGTCCTGGAGACGGCGCGGCGTGGCATCTACGGCGCGACGTCCCTGCGTTCCGTGCCCCTTGAGTTGCGTCGCGCGTTCTTTGACGTCGTGACCGACTCGACTGACGAGTCCACATATCAAGTCAACGATCGGGTACGCCGGCTGGTCCGTTTCGCCAAGCTCAATCTCATGGCGACGTGGCCCATGCGCGGACACTTCGACGTCATCTTCTGTCGCAACGTCATGATCTACTTCAGCCGTCAGGTGCAGCAACAGCTGGTGGATCGCTTCACCGAGCGGCTCTCACCGGGCGGCATCCTGCTCCTCGGACATTCCGAGAGTCTGACCGGCATTCGCCACGCGCTGCGGTATCTGCAACCGGCGGCGTACGGAACATAGGGAATGATCACCGAGACTTTGATCGATCGCGTCGTCGGCATCGCCGAGATGTGCGTTTCCCGTGACCCCGCGGAGCGCCTGATTACGTATGCTTTGGGGAGCTGTCTGGGTGTGGTGGTCCACGATCCGGTGGCCCGTGTCGGCGGGCTACTGCATGTCATGCTGCCGCTCTCGGAAATCGACCCGGAGAAGGCGCAGCACAACCCGTGCCTCTTCGTCGATACGGGCGTTCCCGAGTTGTTTCGGGCCTGCTATCGCGCAGGTGCAACCAAGGAGCGTTTGGTGGTGAAGGTGGCCGGTGGCGCCTTCGTGGGCGAGGACGACCAATCCGACCCCTTTCAGGTCGGCAAGCGCAACTTGCTCACACTCAAGAAGCTGTTATGGAAGAACGGCGTCATTCTCCGCGCCGAAGATGTTGGCGGACAGCGCGTCTCGCGCACCGTATCGCTTCACCTCGGAACGGGTGAGGTCTTGGTGAAGTCCAACGGGCGCGAGTCCGCCCTCTGACTCCTGCAGGAAATCTTATGGCGATCAACATCCTCGTCGTCGACGACAGCGCCGTGATGCGCTCGATGCTCATTCGCACACTGCGGATGAGTGGGATTCCGCTTGGTGAGATTCATGAAGCCGGAAACGGTACCGAAGCGGTCGAGCTGCTCACGAGCAATCACGTCGATCTCGCGCTCGTCGATATCAACATGCCAGTCATGAACGGCGACCGGCTGATCGACGTCATGCAGAGCGACGCACGCCTGGCTGGCGTGCAGACCATCGTCGTCTCCACCGAAGGCAGTCAGGCACGCGTTGCTGCGCTCACCGCCCGCGGCGTGCGCTTCATACACAAGCCCTTCTCGCCGGAGCAAATCCGCTCCACCGTTCTTCAGGTCCTGGGGGTCGCCGATGCATAACGCGCTTACGACGCCACTGCACGAAACGGCGTCCATGGTCCTGGAGCAGATGGCCTTCCTCTGCTCTGTAGCGGTTGAAGCCGAGCTACCAGTCGACGCTGGCGATGGGATCGTCGGGGTCGACTTCGCCGGCCCGTATCAGGGTCGCCTGCTGGTCTCCATGGCTACGGGCACGCTGCCAACCTTCGCCGCGAACATGATTGGCGCTGACGAGCCGCCCCCAGAAGACGTCCAGCGTGACGCACTCGGCGAATTGGCGAATGTCATCTGCGGCAACCTGTTGCCTCGCGTAACGGAGAACAACCCGGTCTTCGACCTCTCAACGCCACAGAGCTATGCCTCGTGGGAGGCGGCGTTCGGTGGTGTTGGTGAACGCGTGGCGCACGTGACCCTGAACATGGATCGTGGCCGGGCCGACGTCGTGTTCTGCAGAAACTGAGTGCGATCGGCGAGACATGCGTCAGGAAGCGCGCCCTGAGGGACTCGAACCCCCAACCTTCTGATCCGAAGTCAGATGCTCTATCCAATTGAGCTAAGGGCGCTCGGAACGTGACTAATATCTAATACCGCACACCCCGCCCGTCAGCCACCTAACGTGACCTCCAGCCGGGTCACCGACGCCGGCGGGACGTGATGCACCAAGCGATCACCGCTCACCGAAAGGTCGCGAGCGACGGGACTCACCGCGGTCGGCTGGTCAAAAGTGTTGTGGGTGTGTGGGTCATTGGACGCCAGCGTCATGGCGCGGACGCTCTTAGCACGTCCTCCGCGTAACGCGATCTCCACCTCACGCCCCTCCGCGATGTGCGGGTTGGTCAGGGTCAGCGTCACCGTTCCTTGCTGCCGGGACGCCGAGCACCCGAGGCCCCAGAAAGTCTGGCTCTTGCCCGCGGAGTCTGTCCACGCAATGGGGCTCGCTGTCGCTACGGTCCGTACGGCGCGTGCGCCCTGATGCGGCGCGTACATCGCAAACACGTGATACGTGGGCGTCACGATCATGCGGTCCTCGTGCGCCAGAAACAGGGACTGCAGGCAGTTCACCAGCTGCGCGATATTCGCCATCGCCACCTTGTCCGCATGACGGTTGAAGGTGTCGAGCGTCGACGCCGCCACCAACGCGTCCCGCATGGTCGACTGCTGCCCGAAGAGGTGTGAGGGATCCACGTTCGTCGTCATCTGGTGCCACGCCCCCCACTCGTCGACCACCAGCTTGACCTTATGCTCGCGATCGAACTCACGCATCACCTGCCACTGCGAGGTGATCAGGCCCTCCATCTTGTCGGCGGAGGCCAACAGCTCATACCACCCCGATGTGTCGAAGGCGACAGCCTCGCCCTTGGTTGAGCTGCAGTAGTGATGCATGGCCCAGCCCCACAGGCGGTCCATATCGCGCCGTTCGGTGAGTTTCGCGAAGAATCGCCGCGTCCACTCGTAGTCGGCCCCACTGGGCCCCGACCCAATGAACGAGAGCGGCCGACCGTACTCCGGGACGGCCCAGGTGGCAAAGCGGCGGAACTCACTCGCGTACTCCTCCGGCGTGAAGTTGCCACCGCAGCCCCAGGATTCGTTTCCCACGCCCCAGTAGCGAACGCCTAACGGGTCGCGCTCGCCCCCCGCGGCTCGGACGTCGGCCCACGACGTGCTCCCGGCTGGCGCGTTGCAGTAGTCCACCCACTCGTGGAACACCTGTGCCGACAGCGTGCGCAGGTTGGCGCCAAAATACGGTTGAGCGCCGACCAGTCGGCAGAATCGCACGAATTCATTCGTCCCGAACCAATTCGGCTCGAACTTCTGTGGCACGTTGCCCAACGCCTTCAGGTGCTCGTCATCTCCCCAGATGTTGGAGCGTCGAGGCCGCCGATCCCGCGGGCCCACGCCATCCCGCCAGTCGTAGGCATCGGCAAAGCACCCACCGGGCCAGCGGATCACCGCCGGCCGCACGGCCGCGAGCGCCTCAACCAGCGACTTCCGGATGCCACCCACGTTAGGCACTCGGGAATCTTCCCCGACCCACAGGCCATCGTACACCACGCCGCCGAGGTGCTCGACAAAGTGTCCGTAGATCTCCGGCGCAATCGTCCCGATCGGCTCGTCTAGGAGCACCTCGACGTGCCCATCCGCCAGCTGCGACAACGCACGCCCTGAACGCCCGGGCCGCCTCCTGCCGTCAGGCAGAACCGGCACCAGGGCCGAGTAGGCGGGAAGGGCCAGTGCAGCGGCGACAAAGTCGCGGCGTTTCATGACTCGCTCGTCGGAGAGGGAAGCGGGAACGCTACTTCCGCCGCGCGTTGTCGCCAAGAGTGCATGGCCGGAGCAGTGTACTTGGCCCAGCGCCGTGCCCTTCCGACGCCTAAGGCACCGGTCCCACCTGCCGCATGCGATAGATCGTGCCGCTCAGGTCATCGGAGATCAGGATCGCTCCCTTCGGGTCCACCACCGCGTCCACTGGGCGCCCCCAATACCCGGCCCCTGTGTTCCATCCGGCGATGAAGTCGAACTGCTGGGACGGACGCTGCGTTACCGGGTCCCACGTGAAGTAGGCGACCTTGGCGCCCGTCGGAACCGTTCGGTTCCAGGATCCATGCAGCGCCACCAGCGCGCCCTCGCGATAGTACGTCGCGATCGCCGTTCCCTGGAGCAACGACATGCCTAACGGTGCGGAATGCGCCTGAATCCCTCGGGTCACCCGGTCCATCACGCTGCACGTCGCCACCGTGCCGCCAAGGTTCATGTTGTAGTCGTCATCGAACGGCATGTCATCCAAGCCCGCCGCCGTGTTGGGATTGGGGTTGCAGAACGGCCACCCATAATTGCCACCATCGCGAACTCCAATGAACTCGTCAGGCGGATGATCATCGACGTACCCAGCAAAGACGCGACCGTAATTGCCGGATCCATCGTTGAACGGATAGGGGATCTGATCGCGATTGTTCACCACGACGTAGAGCGACTGGGTCACCGCGTGCGTCGCCAATCCTTCGGCGTTGCGAATCCCGCGCGCGTACAGGCGACCACCACTGCCGTCGGCCGCGTACACATAGATCGCCGCCCGAACAGGATTGCTCTGCGTGTCCGACAGGCAAACGTTGCACGTGGAGCCAATCGACACGTACAGGTGGCCACTGTTGTCCAGCGCGATGTTCTTCAACGGATGCGCATAGCCCCCGAGTCCAGGGCTCTGCGCGTCGGGAAGGTTGCCCACGACGACCTGCGGGGGGCGCATGGTCAGGTCACCATTCACGTACGCGGCCCGCGACACCTGGTGCGACTCACTGAAGTACAGGTACATCGTGCCGCCGATGTTGGCAAAGACCAGGTCGTGCGGATTTCGCAGTCCTGTCCGGAAGTCTGAGACGATGGCCTGACCCGCCCCGTTGTTCCGGACCAGCACAATCTTCCCACCGCCACTCACGCTGGCGAGCAGCCGATTGTCCGGGGTGACGGCGAGAAAGCGCGCCCCTGACACGCGCGCCACGACGGCGATCGCGTAACTCGTGGGGATCGTCAGGAGTCGGGTGACGTCAAAGGGCGGGGTCCGGAGCGCCGCCGGCACCTGCACGGCCACCGTTTGGTACCCGGGAGGTCCGCCGAGCAACGAGTGCGCGTTAGGCATGACACTCTCGTTCGGCGCCGTCGGACGGGACCGCGCGTCGTCACGTGCACAGCTGACCAAGGCAAGCAGGCACGCCAGTCGAAGGAGGGGCACAAGACGTGGCACAGGATCCTCCCAGTGGATCGGGGTTGGTGGCGATTCCCGAGCCTACCGGTCCATGCCAATGGGCGCTGTACGCCAGGTCGCATCAGCACGCATCGTCGTAGCTGGCGGACTGAGCGAATCAGGAACCGTTGCCACACGAGCGCCGGCGCCAAGCGCACTAAACGAAAGCGCCCCTCCGTCGGAGGGGCGCTTTACGCGTCACACATTCAGTCGGGGCGACTGGATTTGAACCAGCGACCTCCTGCTCCCGAAGCAGGCGCGCTACCGGGCTACGCTACGCCCCGAAACTACCCTTCCATGGCATAAGCCCACTGCCCTGGAACGCGCCCTGAGAGACTCGAACTCCCAACCTTCTGATCCGTAGTCAGATGCTCTATCCAATTGAGCTAAGGGCGCTTGGCCACCAGAACGCCCGTCGCAAGTTGATCACGCGACGCGGATCTCGTGGAGCAGGGGCAACCTAGACGGTCACTGGGGGAGGGTCAAGCCTCGGCGCCGCCAGCCAGAAGAAGTGATAAACCATTCCAGCACCGAACGTTGACCCATATGGAGCAGGCCGAGTCGTTTTCGTTCTCCCCAATGGGCGCGACAGGGAAGGAGCGGTGCCTAGTAAAAGAAAAGGAGGCTCCCTGAGGAGCCTCCAAGCATGGGCGGTACAAGACTCGAACTTGTGACCTCCACGATGTCAACGTGGCGCTCTAACCAACTGAGCTAACCGCCCCATCCGAATTGCTCGCGGCACCACCCCGTTTTCTGACCCAAAAAGAAAGCGAAGCAAAATCACCACGAAATACGTATACAACTATAGACAATACCGCCGGAGTGACCGACGGTTGTCGAGAGCGGGAAACGGGACTCGAACCCGCGACCCCAACCTTGGCAAGGTTGTGCTCTACCAACTGAGCTATTCCCGCAGTACCGGCCAACTACACGCGCCGGTGGGTGCTTTGGGGAGCCGGCACCCCGCGGCATGGAGGCGAGGGGAATCGAACCCCTGACCTCTTGAATGCCATTCAAGCGCTCTCCCAACTGAGCTACGCCCCCAGGACCAACCGGCCCACAAGGGCGCCGATTAGGAACCGAAAATTGTACTCCCGGGTAAAGTCGATGTCAAGAAAAACGATCTGGCGAAGTACCGTCAAATCAGTATCTTCCAGCAGCTTGCACCACGCAGTCTCTGCCTGACGAGTCGTCCGAGTCCGCGTTTCACTTTCCGTAGGCCAAGCGGTGTTCGTCGCCGCGTCGCCATAGATCAATCCCAAGGACCCATCCCAATGACCGAAGTCAAGCGCCGCCGCCGCCGCCGCGTTACCCCAGCGGGTATTGCGCCGAGCGAACCGGAGCGCGACATCCTCGATCAGTACCTCTACGAGGTCAGCACCTACCCCCTGCTCAAGGCCGTCGAGGAAATCGAACTCGCGCGGAAAATCCGGGCAGGTGATCAGGACGCGCTTCAAGAGCTGGTGAAGCGGAATCTCCGCTTCGTCATCTCGGTCGCCAAAAAGTACCAGAACCGCGGCCTTCCGCTCATCGACCTGATCGGTGAGGGGAACGTCGGGCTGCTCACGGCGGCGCGGAAATTCGATCCCGATCAGGGCGTCAAGTTCATCTCCTACGCGGTGTGGTGGATTCGACAGGCCATCCTGTCGTCCCTCGCCCGCCAGGGGCGCACCGTTCGCGTGCCGTTGAACCGCACGGCCGACTTGTCGCGGATCATTAAGGCGTCGGAAATCCTTCGCCAGAAACTTCGCCGCGAACCAAGCCCCGAAGAACTATCGCAGCTGACGGGCCTGTCGGTGGACGTCGTCCAGTCGCTCGCTGCCTTGAATACCGGCGACGTGCGCCTCGATGCGCCCATGGATCCCGAAGGCGATCGCGCCCTCATCGAACGCTTTGTCGCCGATGAGATGCCCGATACCGAAGAGGAAGCCATGAACCGCTTCCTCACCGATGAGATCGAGCTCGCGTTAGGCACCTTGCCGCCTCGTGACGCCAAGGTGCTGCGTCTGTACTTCGGTCTCGAAGGCGGACGCGAACACACGCTCGAAGAAATCGGCTCCATGCTCGGCGTCACACGGGAACGCGTCCGGCAGCTGCGCGATCGCGCACTCAAGCGACTGCGCGAAGGTGACGTCGGTCGCGCGTTGTCGAGCTTCGCCGCCTAGCCACACCGCTTCAAAAACACAACAGGGGCGCTCCTTCCGGGGCGCCCCTGTCGCGTTACCGGCACCACTTACGTTCATCACATACGTGGTGTTGATTGCTGCAGCCTATCGTCTCCGCGCGCTGCCGTGATTCGCCTCGTTAACGTCCACAAAGCCTTCGGCCCAAAGAAAGTCCTGCAAGGGTTCTCTCTCGACGTCAACGAGGGAGAAACCATGGTCGTCATCGGCTATTCCGGTACCGGAAAATCCGTCGCCATCAAGCACATCGTCGGACTTCTCGAGCCCGATCAAGGCACGGTGATCGTCGACGACCAGGAAGTGCCCAAGCTCGACCGCCGGTCACTGTACGAATTGCGATCGCACATCGGCTACGTATTCCAGTTCGCCGCCCTCTTCGACTCGTTGTCGATCGGCGAGAACGTCGCGATGGGGTTGCGCAAGCAGGGCCAGCTCACCGCCGCCGAAATCGAAGCGCGGGTGTCGGAAGTCCTCGATCTGGTCGACCTGCCTAACGTGCAAGAGCGTTTTCCCGCCGAACTCTCCGGCGGCATGCGCAAGCGGGTCGGCTTGGCCCGAGCCATTGCCCTTCGGCCCAAGTACATCCTGTACGACGAACCGACCACCGGGCTCGATCCAGTCACCAGTGCCGTCATTGACGAACTGATGATTCGCATGCGCGACAAGCTCGGCGTGACCTCCGTCATGATCACCCATGACATGCGAAGCGCGTACCGCGTCGGCACGCGCATTGCCATGTTGTACGAGGGTCGCGTCCGTCAGGTGGGCACGGTGGACGAGATTCGCAACAGTAGTGATCCGATCGTTCGGCAATTCGTCGAAGGGCGCGCCGATATCGAGACCGCGGCCGCCACGGGAACGTGAGATGAATGGCCGCGATCGCGCCACGCGCGAAATATCCGCCGGCGGTGTGGTGGTCCGTCGTGCCCCCGACGGACCGGTCGTGCTCCTGATCCGCGATTCCTACCGCAATTGGGGATTTCCGAAGGGACATGTGGAGGCTGGCGAGGAACCGTCGGCAGCGGCCGTGCGCGAAGTCCGTGAGGAAACGGGGCTCGAGGAGTTGCAGCTGCGAGCCCCCATCCAGGCTATTGACTGGTATTTCCGCTTCAAGGGCAAGCTGGTTCACAAGGTCTGTCACTTTTTCCTGATGGAAACGGTGCTGGAGACCACCTGCCCGCAGCGCGACGAGGGGATCACCGCCTGTCGCTGGGAGCCCTTTGATCGGGCCATCGAACTCGTGTCGTATGCCAACGCGCGCGACGTGCTGCGGCGGGCGCAGGAACTCTTCTCGACTGGCGTCGAGACGCCCTGACCCATGCTCGCTCCACCTCGCGGCGCCACCACGGCGCCGCCGTCGCCGTCCCTCCCGGTCCGCGCCCCCGCCACGATCGCTGTCCTGACCATCCGCGAACGCGCCCGCACCTTCGCGCGCGCCGCCTTCCCCCGGCGCCGCTGTAAGTTGCATCTGACGAGGCTCGGGCGCGACCTGGATACCCTCCTCAAGACCACTCTCGTCGATGCGGTGATCATCGACATCACCACCCCCTCGGACGAGATCTGGCATGCCGTCGACTCGGCGCGCGAGTTTCCCAGTATCCCCTTTTTTGCGCTGACCGCCCTGCGACCCACGGACGCCCCGGGCATCGCCCGCTGCGTCGCGGCCGAATTCGCCGATCTCCTGGTCGAAGGGGTGGATGACGCCTTGGCGCGGCAGATGGTGCTGGCGCAGGCGTACACGTCGCGCTTTGCCGACGCCTTGCACGAGCCGCCGCCCTCTCTGCAGCTCAATCAACCGTTGCAGCTCTCGGCGTGGCGCGTGCTCGTTTCGTACGCGGGACGGGTGGTGCGAACCGATACGATCGCCGCCGCCCTCGGCGTGACCCGCGAACACTTGAGCCGCGCCTTTGGCACCGGGGGCACCGCCAACCTGAAACGCCTGATCGACCTGGTGCGCCTCATCTCCGCCGCGGAGCTCTCGAAGAACTCCGGCTTCGACATCGGAGACGTTGCCTCGATCCTGGAATTCGCATCGTCGTCACACCTCTCGACCACAGCGCAGCGCATTGTGGGGACGCGTCCGGCGTCCCTGTCGAGGCTCCGGACCGTAGACCTGGTGGATCGGTTCGTCAAAGGCAGGACACGCTCCCGAGGGTAGGGCAGGGTGCGCGCTGCCCCCTCAACCGGGGTTTAGCCACGAGGAGGCGCCGGGTGCTAGGAGCGGTGGCCGGCTAAGGGCTAGGCTGAGAAGCTGCATGCGAGTACGGCGCTTCCTTGATCCCGGGCCGAGCTTGTGATAATTTTCACAAGCTCGGCCGGCCCCGGCCGGTGACCAAACTGCACCCCCCTTCTATGGCCTCCGAAACCATCCTCCGACCCGGCGAAATCAAGGACATCCTGCTGCGCGAAATTGAGGCAGCGGACCTCAAGGAAATCGATGTCGAAGAAGTCGGGACGGTGCTCGAAGTAAAAGACGGCATCGCGCGTATTTACGGCCTTCAGAAGGTGATGGCCGGCGAGATGCTCGAAGTCACCTCGTCCGAGACGTCGAACGTCGTCACCGGCTTGGCGCTGAACCTCGAAGAGGACAACATCGGCGCCGTCATTCTTGGTGACTACCTCCAGTTGCGCGAAGGCGATGAAGTGCGGCGCACGGCGCGCGTGTTGGAGGTGCCCGTTGGCCCGCAACTGGTGGGTCGCGTGGTCGATGCGCTGGGTGCGCCGATCGACGGTTTGGGGGCAATCAATGCCTCGATGTCACGCCGCGTGGAGTCACAGGCGCCAGGCATCATTGTTAGGCAGCCGGTGAAGGAGCCGCTGCAGACGGGTATCAAGGCCATCGACTCCATGATCCCGATCGGCCGCGGTCAGCGCGAGCTGATCATCGGCGATCGCGGCACCGGGAAGACGGCGATCGCGATCGACACGATCATCAACCAGAAGGGGCAGGGCGTCGTCTGCGTGTACGTCGCCATCGGCCAGAAGGCCTCGACGGTCGCGGCGGTGGTCGAGCGACTGAAGCAGGCCGGCGCGATGGAGTACACCATCGTGGTCTGCGCCGCGGCCTCCGACCCTGCGCCCATGCAGTACATCGCTCCCTACACGGGATGCGCGATGGCCGAGTACTTCATGTACCACGAAGGGCGTCCGACGCTGTGCGTGTACGACGACTTGTCGAAGCAGGCCGCGGCCTACCGTCAGCTCTCACTGGTGCTGCGTCGTCCACCGGGTCGTGAAGCATACCCCGGCGACGTGTTCTACCTGCACTCGCGTTTGCTGGAGCGAGCCGCAAAGCTCAGTGAAGAAACGAACGTGGTGGACAACAAGACGATCTTCAAGCCGGGTGGCAGTCTCACCGCGCTTCCGATCATCGAGACACAGGCGGGTGACGTCTCCGCCTACATCCCGACCAACGTCATCTCCATCACCGACGGCCAGATCTTCCTGGAGTCGGACCTGTTCTTTGCCGGTGTTCGTCCAGCGATCAACGTCGGCATTTCGGTGTCGCGCGTCGGTGGGTCGGCTCAGGTGAAAGCCATGCGGTCGGTGGCCGGTCGCCTCCGCCTGGACCTGGCGCAGTATCGCGAGCTGGAGGCCTTCGCGGCGTTTGCGTCCGACCTGGACGCCGCCACCAAGCGACAGCTCGAACGCGGGGCGCGCACGGTCGAAGTCCTCAAGCAGCCGCAGTACTCTCCGCTGCCGGTCGAGCAGCAGGTGATGATCATCTTTGCCGTGACCAACGGCTTCCTCGATGAAGTGAAGGTCTCAGACATCAAGGCGTGGGAGCAGGGTTTCCATTCCTTCATGTCGTCGAAGTACCCGCAGGTCGGCGATGCCATCCGCAAGGAGAAGGCACTGTCGAAGGACTCCGAGGAGGCGTTGCGGCGGGGGATCGACGAGTACAAGAAAGTGGCGGCTCGGGGCTAAGCGGCCATGGCCAAGGGACGAGAGCTCAAGGCTCGCATCCGCACCACCGAGAACACGCGCAAGATCACGCGCACCATGGAAATGGTGTCGACGGCCAAGATGAAGCGGGCCCTCGACCGGGTGCACGCCGCTCGGCCGTATGCCGCGGCGTTAGGCGACGTGATTTCCGGCTTGTATTCGCCGGACCTGGCCGAGCGTTTTCCACTCCTGCGGCAGCCCGAGCGGGAGCGGCGAGCCGCGGTGATCCTCATGACGGCCGATCGCGGGTTGTGCGGCGGGTTCAACTCCAACCTCATTCGCGAGGCGCGGCAGTTGCTGGCGCGTTTGCGCGAACGTGGGGTGGAGACGGAGTTGCACGTGGAGGGACGACGCGGCGTTGGGTACTTCCGGTATGTCGGCGAGACGCTGATGACCGCGACGACCATGATCTCCGAGAAGCCGACGGCCGCCGATGCCCAAGGGCTGGTGGATGGCGTCATGGAGAAGTTCATCAAGGGTGAGCTGGACGCCGTCTACGTGGTCTACGCCCAGTTCAAGTCAGCGCTGTCGACGCCACCGACGACGTCGCGGGTGCTGCCGGTGGCTCCGCCCGAGCGCAAGGGTCCGGTGCCGGACTACATCCTGGCGCCGTCCGCCGACGCCATCCTGTCTGACCTGCTGCCCCTGTACGTGCGCAACCAGGTGTATCGCGCACTCGTGGAGACAGCGGCCGGTGAGCAGGGCGCGCGACGTACCGCCATGAAGAGCGCCACCGACAATGCAGGCGAAATGTTGAACCTGCTCCGACGGACGTACAATCGCACGCGACAGGCGGCGATTACGCAGGAGATCGCGGAAATCGTCGGTGGCGCGGCAGCACTCGAATAACGCGTTGCATCAGCAGCAAGGACCGGCAGGGAGCAGCACGCAGGACAACGGATAGACGAGCGGCCGGGCGCCCGGCGCCAACCGCTTGCGTATTTCACAACTCACGTGGCTCTTACGCTATGGCAACGGCAGCAGCGCAGCAGACGGTCGGGAAGATCGTCCAGATCATTGGTCCGGTACTCGACGTGGAATTTGAGGCGTCGCACCTGCCGGAACTGTACAACGCGCTCGAGGTGAACTTCGTGAACGACGGCGTGCCACAACGCGTCGTCGTCGAGGTGCAACAGCACATCGGACGCAACCAGGTTCGGGCGGTCGCCATGTCGTCCACGGACGGTGTGCAGCGTGGGATGGAGGCCGTCGACACCGGCGCGTCCATCTCCATTCCAGTCGGCGAAGCGGCGCTGGGCCGCATCTTGAACGTGATTGGCGAGCCCGTGGACAATGGCGCGCCGATTCCAAAGACCGCCGAACGGTGGCCGATTCACCGCAAGCGGCCCGACTTCGTTGCCTTGGAGCCCAAGACCGAGATCTTCGAGACGGGCATCAAGGTCATCGACTTGATCGCGCCCTTCGTGAAGGGTGGTAAGATCGGTCTCTTCGGTGGCGCCGGCGTCGGCAAGACGGTCGTCATCATGGAGCTCATCAACAACGTGGCCAAGGGCCACGGCGGCAAGTCGGTCTTCTGCGGCGTGGGTGAGCGCACGCGCGAAGGCAACGACCTGTACCTGGAAATGAAGGAGTCCGGCGTCATCAACTCCTGCGCCCTGATCTACGGGCAGATGAATGAGCCGCCAGGTGCACGCCTTCGCGTGGGATTGTCGGGGCTGACGGTCGCCGAGTATTTCCGCGATCGGGAAAACGCCGACGTACTGGTCTTCATCGACAACATCTTCCGCTTCACCCAGGCCGGATCGGAAGTCTCGGCCCTGCTGGGCCGCATGCCGAGCGCCGTCGGTTACCAGCCGACGCTGGCGACGGAGATGGGCGACCTGCAGGAGCGAATCACCTCCACGCGCAACGGCTCCATCACGTCCGTGCAGGCGATCTATGTGCCGGCCGACGACCTCACGGACCCCGCGCCGGCCACGGCGTTCGCGCACCTGGATGCCACCGTCGTGCTCTCGCGAAAGATCACCGAGCTCGGGATTTACCCGGCCGTCGATCCGCTCGATTCGTCCTCGCGAATCCTGGACGCGCAGTTCATCGGCGAACACCACTATCGTGTGGCGACCGAAGTCCAGCGCATCCTGCAGCGCTACAAGGAACTCCAGGACATCATCGCGATTCTGGGCATGGAAGAGCTCTCCGAGGACGACAAGAAGATCGTCGGACGCGCCCGGCGTATTCAGCGCTTCATGTCGCAGCCGTTCTCCGTGGCTGAACAGTTCACCGGCATGAAGGGCGCCTACGTAAAGCTCGCCGAAACCGTCTCATCGTTCGAACGACTCTGCGCCGGTGAGTTCGACCAGTACCCGGAACAAGCGTTCTTCATGTGCGGTGGAGCTGACGATATCGTGAAGAACGCCGAGCGGCTGGCCAAGGCGTAGGATGGCCATGCTCAAGGTGTCCGTGATCTCTCCCGAGAAGACCCTGTTCGAAGGGGAGGTCGATTCGCTGGTCGCCCCGGCGTTCGATGGGGAGCTAGGTGTGCTTCCTCAGCACGCCCCGTTGATGACGCTGCTTGGGCGCGGCGAGCTGCGGTTAGGAGCTGGCGGGAGTGCCGGGCGTTTTCGCGTGGATGGGGGCTTCATGCAGGTGATTCATGACCAGGTACGCGTGGTCACGGAGCGGGCGGAGGCGTTGTAATGCCCTGATGCGGTGCCCCCGCGGTACTGCACGAAGGACCACGAAGGACATAGAAGAGGGCGACGGCGATTCCGTCGCCCTCTTCCTTTTCTCAGGCGGTGTCCGTTGACCACGACGAGTCTCGTCCGGACGGGTCGGCCATGCCCTCCCGAAGGGTCAGACTGGCGCCACGTCGTACCTCTTTGCACATTCGTATCACCTGTCCACCCCCTCTTCGCGGAGCGCGCCATTGATATTGGGCGCCTCCACCTGTTCACCCACCAGGAGAGGGATGCCGATGAAACGTACGTATTCGTTACTCGCAGTGGCGGCGTTCGCGACGGCGATCGTAGCCGTGTCGTGCAGCGATGACTCCACGGGCCCCAAGGAGCAGTACGTCGTGCAGCTGACGGGCGCCAAGGAGCGGCCGAACCCCAACAGCTCCACGGCCACGGCCACAGCCACCGTCACCGTCGTGGACAACAACACCATCAACTTCACGATCACCACCCCGGGCATCAACGAAGTGACGGCCGGACACTTTCACGCCGCCGATGAAACGGTCGCCGGTCCCGTGATCTTCGGATTCATCGCCAACGCTACGCCCTCCGCGAACATCACGGGCACGTTGTACACGGGCACGATCCTCCGCACCTCGACGTTCAATACCAATGCCGGCTTCAACTTCGACTCGCTGCTCACCCGCATGCGCGCCGGCACGGCGTACCTGAATATCCACTCCAAGACCTTCCCTGGGGGAGAGATCCGCGGGCAGGTGAAGAAGTCGTAAGCCACGGCGCGACCCCCCGCGCGCCTAACGCCCTCGTGCCGTCGGACGGCACGAGGGCGTTCGCGTATCGGCGCCCGTGCCCGTGTGAGTTGCGCCTTTTCTAACGAGCATCGCGTGGCAGGTCGGGGGCGGGTGTGGGCGTGCAGTCGTCTCGCGTGGTGCGTGGAAACGTCGACTGTCGTTATGCGGACATGAATCTTCTGGGCGTGACTGGCGTAGAAGGGTCGCGCCGGCGGACTTCGGGTCAGCCGCGCACCGCGATACTTTCCGTTCGTACAGACGAGCGTCTGTACCACCGATCATTCAAACGCCCTGTCCGATATGCAGAGTCGACATCTCTTTCTTCGTGCGATCGCCGCGCTGGTCCTTGGTGCGGCGCCCGCGTTGCAGGCCCAGTCAGGTGGCGCGCCGAGTTTTCAACCGCCCACTCTGTCTTCCCGCGAGTTCAACTTTGGCGTCGTGGCGTACTCGGGAAGCGTCACGGCCTTGATGTTCCAATGGCGTGAAGCGACCACTGCGCGCATGCAGTTCACGCTTGAAGGCGGCATTGCCGACGCCAACGCCCGCGACAGTGAGACCCAGCTCTTTGCCGGCGGCGCCTTGGCCTGGCAACTGTCCCGCGCCAGTGCGGACGTGCCCCTCGATTTTCTCCTCACCACCGGCGCCTATATCGGCGGCGGCTCGTACAGCATCTTCCGAGTCCCGGTCGGTGTCTCCGTCGGCCACACCTTTCCGCTGGACGGAAACATCAGCCTCACGCCGTACATCCACCCGCGGGTGGCATTGGAGGCATGTCGCGGCTGTTCCAGCTTGGCGGTGGACTTCGACCTCGGGGGCAACTTGCAGCTCTCCCGCAATCTGGCCCTCCGTGTCACGGGCGTGTTCGGCGGCTCGGATCGGTCCGGACAGGACGGTTTTGGCGTTTCTCTGGCTTGGTCGCCGCCCGGTCTGAAAAAGTAGGTCGGGCCGAAGCCGGAGGGGGCCGATCAAGACCAGGAGCAACCCCGACGCGACAGGCGCCGCGATCTCTCTCCGAGGCGGCTAGCTGCCGTTAGGTTGCAGCTGTGCCGCGTCCAGGAGCGCCAGCACCATCTCCACCGATCGTTCGGCGGCGCCGGCCCCCAGCTCCACAAACCTCCGGGCGGCGGCACCCGCCGCCTGGCGTGTCACCGGATCGCCTAACCAGTGGACGAGAATTTCGGTCAGCTCGTCCACGGTGGCGACCGAGGCGGCTCCCGTCGCGCGAATCAGAAGGCCCGCCTCGCGACTGCCACGGTGCATAGGGCCGAAGGCCACGGGAACTCCATACGCTGCCGGCTCCAGCACCGAATGCAGCCCGGCCGCGTGAAAGCCCCCGCCCACGAACGCCGCATCGGCCAGGGCGTACAGTTCGCCAAGAACTCCCGTGCGGTCGACCACGACCACGTCGGTGCCGGCATCGGCGGCCGACAGGCGCGCCACGCGCATCGGGGATGTCTGCTGGCGAGCCCACGCCTCCAGCGGTTCCAGGTGTTCCGGCGTCGGCTCGTGCGGGGCGATGATCAAGCGGGCCCCGGGGATCTCAGCTCGAACGGCCGCCCACGAGCTACAGAGCACCTGTTCGTCCGCCGGCCACGTGGAACCAGCTACCAGCGTCGGCCGATCCGCGGCGAGCGGCGCCAGCAGTGGCGCGGCGCGCGTTGTTGCTGCGGCCCGCGCCATCACCTGGTCGAATCGCGTGTCCCCCGTGACCCGAATGCGCTCACGTCGAACGCCTAACGCTTCAAGCCGCTGTCCGTCATCTGGCGAAATGGCCCCGACGGCATCCAAGAGGGCATAGGCATCACGCAGCAGGGAGCCGGCTAAGGAGCCACGCCGCGATGAACCGGTCGCGAGGGTCGCACTGATCATTCCCAGGCGCACACCGCGCCGGTGTGCCGTCGCGCACAGTGTTGGCCACAGATCGAGCTTGGAAAAAACCAGCGCCGAGGGGCGCAGGGCGTCCAGCACAGCATCCGCATCACCGGCCGTGTCGAACGGCAGGTAGTCGCGGAAATCAACGTCAAGCGACTGCGCGAAGCGTTCGGCGCTCGGCGAGAAGAAGGTGTACGCGAGTTGCACATCGGGGCGCAGCTGGCGGATGCCCTCCAGAACCACGCGTGCCTGAAGCCCCTCGCCAACGGAAGGCGCATGCACCCACAGGAGCGGTCGTGACACATCGCGGATGGGTGCCCACGCGGCGTAACGATCGCGAATCCCGCGCCGCGCGCTGAGCGATCGCGCCAACTTCTCCCCGCGCGCCGGGGCCAAGGCGGCGAACGCACGCGCCAGTTGCCCAACGGCACCATAGGCCACGCGCAGCGCAGGATTCACGTGTGACGGCGCCGATTGCTGCGCGTGGTGTCGCTACCAGCCATCGTGACCGGTATCCAGCTCAAACGAACGGGTTACTTGCCGCCGGCGAGCGCCTTGTCCAGTGCGGCCCGGAACTTGGCGGCCCCTTCGGCGCCTTCAATGACCTGGTCGCCGACGAAGAACGTCGGTGTGGAATTCACGTTCGCCTTGACGCCGCGGTCGTAGTCGGCGTCGATCATGCCGGCCATGGCATGCTCGGTCATACAGGCGCGCCACGCTGTCATGTCCAGCCCCAGCCCTGTGCCGATGGCGTCGAAGGCGGGGGTCGCCGTTGCCTCGCGTGACCACTCCGGCTGGGTGGCAAAGAGTTTGTCCCCGTATTCCCAGAACTTCCCCTGCGCACCGGCGCACATCGCGCCCTCGGATGCCTCGCGGGAATGCTGATGCATGCGCAGCGGGAAATTCACGTAGGCCATCCGCACCTTGCCGGTGGCGACGTACTCACGCTCGATCGTTGAACCTGTCGAGTCGTGCCACACCTTGCAGTACGGGCACTGGAAGTCGGACACGATCACCAACCAGACCTTGGCAGCGCTGTCACCCTTGATGCGCGACATGTCGGCGCGGCGCACCCGCTCGTCGGCGGAGGCTGGCGCGTTGGCGGCCGTCGCGGGTTGAACCTTTGCGGCGTCTTCTGGCGTAGGTTTGGCGCGGGCTTCGGCGCCACCGCAGGCGGCGAGCGCCGCCGTAAGGGATAGAACAACGAACGCGAAGGACGGTGAGCGCATAATGGGGATCCGTGGGATACCGGGAATGCTGCGAATTCTCCATCCGAAAGATACGCCCAGTCGTCAGGGTTCGGCGACTACCCGCGCTGCTTCCGTGCCACTAGTCTACACCGCCAGCGCTGGCATTCTGCCGCGTATCCAGATCGCGAGGCCTGCACTCGGCGTGCGTCGAATCTCCTGGCTCCTTGCCCTAGCTCCTGCCGCGCTCGTCGCTCAGCAGGGCGTCCAGCTGCCGTCGCCACCGCGCGGGTATTCGCCGAGCGCGGCCGAGATCGTGGTCGACGACGCGCACGTTCTGTCTGCGGACGCGATCGACAGGATCAACCGCATCGCGTTTGACGTAAAGCAGAAGTCGGGGGGCGAAATTGCCGTAGTCACGCTCCTTGATCTCGGCGGGCGCGACGTCGCGGATATGGCGCTTCGCATTGGGCGGAGCTGGGGTGTCGGTGCCAACAGCGGCATTGGCGATCGCACGCGAAATGCCGGAGTGGTGATCCTGGTGGTCCCCAAGGAGACCAGCAGTGATGGGCGTGGGTACATCAGCATTCAGACGGCGCGTGGCGTGGAGGGATTCATCACCGACGCCAACGCCGGCGATATCCGCCGCGCGGCTATCCCGTACTTGCAGCAGCGGGACTACAGCGGCGCCCTGACCTTCGTGACGGAGCAGGTGGCCGGCCGATTCGCCAGCGAGTTCGGATTCTCGCTGGATACCGCGTTGGTGCCAGCGCCGCCGAGTTTCGTGCCATCGGGCGGGAACGGAGAATCCGTGCCGTTTGGCTTTGTCCTAGTGGTGTTGGTCCTGTTTCTCATCCTAACGAGTATGGCGTCCCGTCGGTCGCGGCGTGGCTGCAACTCGGGATGCTGGCCGTTGCTCTGGGCGCTCTCAAATTCGGGACGAGGGCGCGGCGGATGGTCGGGTGGAGGAGGATTTGGCGGGGGGAGTTTTGGCGGCGGCGGAGGTTTCGGCGGATTTGGTGGCGGCGGCGGATTCAGTGGCGGCGGTTCGAGCGGAAGTTGGTGACGATCCATGGCACATATGACACTCGATGAACTCACTTCGCAGTTGAGCGCCGTGTACGGCGACGGACTGCGCGCCGTGGTGCTCTTTGGCTCCGCGGCTCGTGGTGATCGCGTGACGCGGAACGCGAACCTGAACGTGCTTGTGTTGGTAGATGCCATTCGCATGGAGCACCTGCGACGCGAGGCGGCCGTAGCCGCGGCGTGGCGTGAGTCCGGGAACCCACCTCCACTCACGCTAACGGTCGAGGAGTGGCGCGGGTCGGCCGACATCTTCCCCATGGAGTACGCGGATATCCTGGCGCACCACCGAGTGCTGCGGGGGACGCTTCCCATGGATGGCATCGCCGTGAGCATGCGTGACCTGCGGCTCCAGCTGGAGCACGAGGCCATGAGCAAGCTGTTGCGCCTTCGACACGCCGTGCTTGCAGCTGGCGGAGACGACAAGGCGCATCGGGAGCTGATGGAGAGCAGCATCAGTTCATTCATGACGCTATTGCGCGCCCTGGCGCGCTTGCGCGGACTGGATCCGGCGACGGACTCAGAGGCGTTGCTGACCCAGCTGATGGGTCAGGTGCCGGTGAACCTGAAGCCGTTCGAGCGCGTACTTCGATTCTCGCGCGGCGTGGACAAGCTCGACAAGAATGCCGTATTGGACACTGTCACTGAATATCTGGCAGCCGCCGATTCCTTGGCGCGCTACGCGGACACGTTTGACGGCGAGTAAGTGCGGGTCGCGCGTCGCGCGCTAACCGCACGGATTTCGTATAGATGGCGGCTCCCCGGAGCCTTGTGGTTCACATAGCTTGCAGTATCCGGTCCACGTTTGGCCGGAAGGTATCGACACATGAACGCGGAGACACTGAACATGCGACGTCGCTGGATCGCCTTTGCCGCTCCCCTGTTGTTGACGGCGTGCGGCTACAACACCATCCAGACGTACGATGAACAGGCCAGCGCCGCTAAGCAGCAGATCGAAGTGCAGCTGCAGCGCCGGGCCGATCTGATTCCGAACCTCGTGGCCACCGTGAAGGGGCAGGCGCAGCAAGAGCTGCAGGTCTTCACTCAGGTGACACAAGCACGCGCCGGTCTCCTTGGCGCTATTCAGAAGGGCGACCCACGCGAGATGGCAAATGCCAACGACAACCTGACGGGTGCCCTGCGCGGGTTGATGGTTACGGTCGAGTCATACCCTCAATTGAAGTCCGACCAGGCCTTCTTGCGTTTGCAGGACGAGTTGACGGGCACGGAGAACCGCATCGCGGTTTCGCGAAACGACTACAACGGTGCCGTCCAGCAGTACAACACGTACATCCGCAACTTTCCGGCGGTCATCACGGCCAAGGTGATTGGCTCCAAGCCTCGTGAGTACTTCGAGGTGACGAACCCCGGGGCCAAGGAGCCCCCCAAGGTGGACTTCGGCGCCCCAGCCGCGCCGGGAGCCGCCGCACCTCCCAAGCCACCCGCCGAGAAGTAATGAAGGCAGCAGGCTGTTGCGGCGCCCGTGAGATCGGGCGCCGCAATTTTTTGTTGCACCCTCGTCTGGGGACGGACCGCTCGGTAGGGACGAGCCGTTTCGTAGCCTGCCAAGCCTTCAGTTCTCGTTGACACTGGAAACCCCGAACCGTAACGTAGCCGCGGCCAATACTACGGTTATTCTGACCGGTCGTCCCACATTCTCGGGCTCGACCGTTTTCAGCATTAACGTGGCACGTGGGGGACGAATCGTGCATTCGGCCGTCGTCCGTACCCGAGCCCATTCGCGGGAGGAATCGACAGGCACTCCATCGTTCGTTGCAGGTCGTTGGTTCGTAAGCAGTCCAGTAGCGAGTCCCTTTTGGAGGAATCCGTTATGCGATTGATCCGGCGTCTGCTTTCCGTGACGTCGCTGCTCGCGGTAGTTCCCGCGGCGGTGATGGCACAGCAGTCGGCGACCATCAGAGGACGCATCACGTCAGAAGCGGGATCGCCGGTCGCGAATGCGACGGTGTTCATCCCGACGCTGAGTGTGGGTGCGCAGTCAGGCTCCGATGGGCAGTACAGCCTGGTGGTTCCCGCGGCCCGCGTGTCGGGCCAGCAAGTCACCTTGAGTGTTCGTCAGCTCGGCTTCAAGCAAGCGAATCAGACCATCACGTTGCGTGGCGGCACGATTACGCAGGACTTCACGCTCGAATCGAATCCCCTTCGACTGGGCGAAGTCGTCGTCACCGGTGCCGGCACATCCACGACTTCCGAGAAGCTCGGCAACACGATCAACTCGGTGAAGTCGGTCGAAATCGTGAAAGCCTCTGAGCCCAACATCGTCAATGCGTTGGCTGCCAAGGCTCCGAACATCGAAATCACGTCACAGGCCGGTGACCCAGGGGCAGGCTCGCAGATCTTCATTCGCGGCCTGAAGACCATCCAGGGCAACGGACAGCCCCTGTTCGTGGTGGACGGCACGCCGATCGACAACTCGACGACGGCGACCTCTGAGTTCTCTGACGCCTCGACGTCGTATTCCAATCGCGCCGCCGACCTGAATCCGAACGACATCGAATCGGTCGACGTGTTGAAGGGCGCCGCCGCCGCTGCCATCTACGGCGCGCGTGCCGCGAACGGCGTGATCCTGATTACGACCAAGAGTGGACGCGCTGGTGCCACGCGCTACAACCTGCGTTCGAGCTACAGCTTCGACGACGTCAACAAGGCCATCCCACTGCAGCAGTCGTATGGACGCGGCACGTTCGGCAACACCTCGGCCTGCAGCGGCTTCGGGTGCTATCCTGCCTCGGTCTCGTGGGGCCCGTCGCTGGCTGGGAAGCAGACGTACGATCACTGGAACGAGGCGTTCACCACCGGTCACACGTGGGACAACACGCTCTCGATCTCCGGCGGCGATGACCGCCGGACGTTCATGATGTCGTTAGGCCGGTTGGACCAGAGCGGCACCATCAACTCGCCGAACTCCTGGTATGACCGTACCACGCTTCGCCTGAAGGCGACGCAGGCGCTGACCGAGCGGTTGACGATCGGCGGAAACATCGCCTACTCCGATGTGCGTCTGGCCGCGGTGCAGAAGGGGAACAACCTGAACGGTCTGCTCCTCGGGCTCACCAGAACGCCGCCCGACTTCAACAACCAGCCGTACCTGATCAAGGGCCTGCAGCGCTCGTATCGCTATCCGAACCCCGATACGACCGCCGTGGCCGTCGACCGACTGAACGACCGCGTGTACGACAATCCGTTCTGGGTCATGAACATCGACAAGAACACGTCGAACGTCGGTCGCGCCTTCGGTAACATGAACGTGGATTGGAATCCACTGTCATGGCTGACGTTCAAGGAAACGTTTGGCGCCGACTACTCCGGTGACGAGCGTATCGAAGGCCTGCCGCCGCAGTCCGCCGGCGACGCGCTGACCGGCCAGCTCTGGCAGGGCACGTACACCTTCTTGGGCATCGACCACAACCTGATCGCCACCGCCCAGAAGACCTTCAGCTCATCGTTCTCGGGGACGCTGACCCTTGGTCAGAACCTCAACATGCAGAAGGTCAACCAGATCCAGGCGAAAGGCACCACGTTCATTTCGCAGGACCTGTTCACGCTGAACAACACCGTCACCAGCAACCTGCAGCCGCAGAACTACGAGTCACACGTCAATGTGGCCGGGTACTTCGCGCAGGCCGGTGCGGACCTGTGGAACTCCTTGTACCTGACGGCCGGTGTTCGTTTGGACCAGTCGTCGACCTTCCCGAAGGTCAACCGGAACAACTACTATCCGAAGTTCTCGGCGGCGTGGGATGCCTCACGCTTTGTTGGTGCCGGTCAGGGGAAGGGAACCCTGTCCTACCTGAAGCTCCGCGGCGCCTACGGCGCAGTCGGCCGCGAGCCGAACCCGTATCAGATCCTGACCACCTACCAGACGGGCGCGTTCCCGCTCGACTTCGGTGGCGGTTCAACGGCCACGGGTCAGGCCGGGCTGGCCGGTGTTATCTCCAGCTCCACGCTGGGCACGCCGACCCTGAAGCCCGAGCGCACGGCAGAAACGGAAGTCGGGTTTGACTTCGGTCTCTTCAGCCAGCGCGTGGACGGCGTCGTGACGTACTACAACGCCAAGACCACGGACGTCATCTTCTCGCTCCCAATCCCGGGCTCCACCGGTTACGGAACGGTCACCAGCAATGGTGGCACGATCTCCAACAAGGGTTGGGAAGCGCAAGTGAACTGGCGTGTGTTCGAATCACGGGACATCAAGGGCGAGTTGGGCGTGAACTTCGGCCGCAACAAGAACGTCCTCGAAGACCTGAAGGGCGCCACGTATGTAGGTATCGCCGGCGGCTTCGGTGTGTCCACCGCAGTCAAGGGCCAGCCGATCGGTGCGTTCTACGGAACGGACTGGGCGCGCTGCCGTTATGAGGATGCCTCGAACGTCGTGAACGACATCGACATCAACGCCCTGTGTAAGTCGGCCAATGCGCCAAACCACGCGTTGTACGTGGCGGCTGACGGCTTCCCGATCCAGGACGACGCCAACCACACGTTAGGCGACCCGAATGCCAAGTGGACCGGCGCCGTGCGTACCGGGCTCACCCTGTGGCGCAAGCTGCAGTTCTCCTCGCTGATCGACATCAAGAATGGCGGCGTGAACTGGAACGGTACGCGGCTGGCGTTGCAGCGCTTCGGCACGATTGCCAACACCGTCCCGCGCGCCACCTGCACGGCGACGGCGTGCACGGGCAACGAGAAGAAGTTCGGTATCGACATCGAGAAGTCACCTGGCGTCGTCGGACCGGGCGCGAACAAGCCGGTTCCGGTCGGCGAGAATTGGTGGCGCCTTGGTCTCGGCAACAACTTCAACGGAGCCACCGGACAGGGCGTGGAGAACTCGGGCTATGTGAAGCTCCGCGAAATCTCCATGACCTACACGGCCGACCAGCCGTGGGTGAAGAACACGTTCGGCGTCCAGAGCGTCGAGATCCGTCTGTCGGGCCGTAACCTGCAGACGTGGACCGACTACCTGGGCATCGATCCAGAGACGAACCTGCAGGGTGCCGTTGGTATCGGTCGCGGACAGGACTATTTCAACAGCCCGCAGAACCGATCCTTCGTCATCGGCTTCAGCTTCAACAAGTAACCGGCGGAGACCACATATGATGATCAGACGCGCAATCAGGGCGCTGGGAATCGTTGCGACCGCTGGCATGCTGGTCGGTTGCAACGACTATTTCAGCGGTCCCGGCATCGATACGAACCCGAACACGCCGAGCACTGGGGATGCCGACCAGCTGTTCGTCGGGTTCCAAGGGTTGAGCTTTTACAACCTGACGGGTGACGTCGCTCGCTACCTCTCGCTGTTCACGCAGCAGATGGCCGGCACGGGACGCCAATGGTCTGGATATGACCACTATGAGTTCACGGAGAACGACCTCGGGTGGGATGGCTACTACACCGGCGGCGGCCTCGTGGACCTTCGCAAAATCCAGACGATCGTGAGTGCCGATAAGGTGTACCTCGGCATCGCTCAAGTCTGGGAAGCCATGACGATGGGGCTCGTCGCCGACGTGTGGGGAGACATCCCGTACACGGAGGCGGTCGACGCCACGAAGTACACGCAGCCCAAACTCGACGATCAGATCGCCGTGTATGGGAAGCTGCAGACCCTGCTCGATCAGGCGATTACGAACCTGAACGGCGCTGGGACGGGCCCTGGCCCGGCAGACTTGGTCTTCGACGGCGACAAGTCGAAGTGGATCAAGGCCGCCCACAGCCTGAAGGCTCGCCTGTACATGCACACGGCCGAGGTGACCGCCGGCGATTACGCCAAGGCGCTCTCCGAAGCTAGCCTGGGCATCGCGGACAACGACGGTGACTTCACCGCCTATGCCAGCGGGAGCACGGGCGAAATCAACCATTGGTACCAGTTCCGCATTCAGCGCGGCACGGATATGGGCGCCGGCAAGTACCTCGTCGACCTCATGAAGTCCCGCAATGACCCGCGGCTGTTCGAGTACTTCAGCCCGGGCGCGGCTGCCGGCGGCGAGGTCTTTGGTTCGCCGCCTAACGCCGAAGATGACGGAACCATCGCCTGGTTAGGCGATCCGCGTGGCAACCCTGACTTCCGTCAGCCCATCCTCACGTACGACGAAACGGTCCTGATCAAGGCCGAGGCGCAGTACAAGACGGGTGCAACGGCGGCAGCACTCGCCACGCTGCAGGCCTACCGCGCGCACATCGGGATGGATCCGGTGGACGCCAATCATCAGGCCGGTGCCGCGCTCCTCAATCAGATCCTCGAGGAGAAGTACATTGCCGAGTTCGAGAACCCGGAAGCATGGAACGACTACAAGCGGACCTGCTATCCGAACGTGAACACGGCCGATGGCAGCAACTACATCCCGGCTCGTTTCCTATATCCGGCCGGCGAACGCAACACGAACACGAACATCCCAACGCCGTCGGCTCAGCCGCGGCGCAACAAGAACGACCCCAAGACGGCCACGGATCCGCTGGGGAACGCCTGCAAGGGTCAAGGCTAGTCCTCGCAGCGATAGTGAAGGCCCACGGCTCCCTGTCTTCGGACAGGGAGCCGTTTGCTTTCGGGTGTTTAAGAAGTACGTCCCGGCCTTGGCGCTTTTCCTCCCAAAGACCAGGCCGCAAATTCCTACGTGCTCCCGCGACCCTGCCTTCGCCGGGAATCGTCGCGAAACCCTGATTCACCTGCCTATGTCCCGCCGCTGGATTGCCATTCTGCTACTCGCTTCATCGGGCTGTTACCGCTATGCGCCAATTCAGGGGACGCCAAGCGACCTTGGGCAGCCTATTCGGATGCGTCTGACGGATCAGGGCTCGATTAATCTGGCGCCGCTGATCGGGCCGACCATTGTCACCCTTGATGGCTCGCTCGTCGCGGTGCGGGACACGCTGATGGTGCTGTCGGTGACCAATGCCATCGCTCGCAATGGCATCGAGACGATGTGGAAGGGCGAGAACGTCGACGTGCCCAAGGCGGCGATCAGCGGGTTGCAACTGCGGTCGCTGGACAAACGCCGCTCGTGGTTGCTGGGCGTCGGTGGCATTGCCGCCACGGCCGCCATCGGGGCGGCGTTCAACCTGCTGGGCGGAGGTTCGGGTGGGAAGAACGGCCCAGTGGATGGTGGACCGCGCTAGGCCGCTACGGCCGGCGGGGCAACACCTGCGTCACCGAGTCGGCTAGCCGCTGCGCTCGACCGTTCGCGTCGACAGCTCGAACAACCAGTGAGTCGGTGGTCCGTGACACGTTGCGGATTTCTCTGCGCAGGGAATCGCGCACCACAGACAAGCTCCGTTGCTGCTCAGGCGACGACGTCCCGGTCATTTTGTGCCGGAGCACCCGGGCCAGAACGACGGCGATTCCGTTGGAATAACCCCAACCGACGCCCGGATGCGTTGTTCTTGCGACTGGATTCCGGCGATGCTCCCCCGAAGAGTCCAGCCGCGCCTGAAGGGAATCCACGTCGTGGTCGCCATTCTGCCAGGCCGTGGCCAAGGCCCGGTTCGTCTCCTGCACGCGCCAAAGCAGTGCTGAAAAGGCCAGCACGACGGCCAGAGACAGTACTCCCACCGTCCACGCCGCCCGCCGCAGCGTCCGTTCGGAGAGCGAAAAGCTCCGCGAGGCATCGCTCGTGTGCGGCACCAGCAGGATTGTCCAGCGCCGCTCACGCGACGGTGGTGGCGTCGCAGGCGGCGGGGGGGCCGGGGAGTCGGGAGGCGGGGGAGTCGTCATGATGACCAGCAAGCCGTGGCCTGCGTGGCCCCGGGGAGGAACGATCGCGACGCGCTCGCTTGGGCGCGGTGCGATGGCTCACGGCTCAACCCGGCTGAAATACGGGCCGGGCGACCAACCCGCAAGCGCGCCTGAAGTCCCCCGGATTATTTGGCGGGCTGGTCCTTGGGAAAGAGCGGCGAGCCCTTGGACACGCGCCAGCCCGTCGCATTCAGACCCATCAGGTCGGGCAACCGCTGGGCACTGACCTCCCCCGGAGCGCCCAGCTGACTCCACAACTCCTGCGCCTTGTTGGGCATGAATGGGGACAACAGCACGGCGTGGCGGGCCAGGTGGCGCATCAGCGACGCCATGGTCTCCTCCAGAGCCCCGCGGAGGGCGGGGTCCTTGGCGAGCTTCCACGGCGCCTGCCGGTCCACGTACTCGTTGCCCCGCGCGACGCTTCGCCAGACCGCCTGCAGTCCTTCGTGGAGCAAGTAGCCCCGGCGCCCATCCATGGCCGCGTGGTACGCGTCGACCTCCGCCCGGTCGGCTTCGTCCAGGGACGAGGATGACGACGCAGGCACGACCCCGTCGAAGTACTTCTCTACCATCGCGATCGACCGGGACGCGAGGTTCCCCAACGCGTTGGCCAGGTCTGCGTTGTAGCGCTCCTCGAAGCGCTCCCAGGAGAAGTTGCCGTCCGTGTCGAACGGCACTTCCCGCATGAGGAAGTACCGGAAGGCATCGACACCAAATCGGTCGATGGCCTCCGACAGCTCCAACTTTACGCCGGCCGACTTGCTGAACCGCTCGCCGCCGAGCTGTACAAAGCCGTGCGCCCAGACGCGGCGCGGGAGCGGCAATTCCGCCGCCTGCAACATCGCCGGCCAGACGATGGCGTGAAGGCGCGTGATGTCCTTGCCAATGACGTGGAGGTCGGCCGGCCAACGGTTCTTCCAGGCGGCATCCGGGTAGCCGGTGGCGGTCAAATAATTCGGCAGGGCGTCGAACCACACCCATGTGCCTTGCGACTCACCGTCGCTGGAGGCAATCGGGAAGGGAATCGCCCACGTCAGCCGCGAGCGGGTGATGGAGATGTCTTCCAAGCCGGCCTCCAGCAGGGCCAGCATTTCGTTACGCCGCGATTCGGGTTGCAGGAACTCTGGTCGCTCGGCGAACAAGCGCTCTAGGAACGGCCGGTATCGGCTCAGTCGAAAGAACCAGTTTCGCTCCTGCGTCCATTGCAGCTCACGGGTGGGATGAATGACACAGCGCCCGTCGGCGATCTCGTTCTCGCGCTTGAACAACTCGCAGCCGACACAGTACCACCCTTCGTAGGTCCGCTCGTAGAAATCGTCGGGCGACGACGCTTCGATGCGCTTGATCAAGGCGCGCACGCCGCTCTTGTGCGGGGCATCGGTGGTGCGGATGAACTGATCGTACGAGATGTGCAGTCGCTTCCACATGGCTTGGAAGTGACTGGCGATCTCGTCGACGAAGGCCTGTGGCGCCACGCCACGGTCGGCGGCGGTCTGCGCCACCTTCTGGCCATGCTCGTCCATGCCGGTCAGGAAGTGCACGTCGTCGCCACGCAACCGGTGATACCGGGCAATGACATCCGTGCCGATCTTCTCGAACGCGTGACCCAGATGCGGGTCCCCGTTGGCGTAGTCGATCGCAGTCGTCAGGTAAAACCGCTTCGCGTTCACGTGTGGTTCGTCTCCCAAGTCATGGGCGCTGGTCGCCGGGGCCTGACCCGCCTGGCGACCCGTCATTGCCACCGCCGGGGGGACGGCCGCCTCTACCACCGCGCCGGCCCCCGCGTCCGCCGCGTCGTCCACGACGGCGGCGTCCGCTGGATCCCCCAGCAGAGTTTGGGCGGTTCTCTGTGTCGCTCGACGCCTCTGCGGCATCGCCGGCTTCTTCGTCGGGTTCCGTCAGGTCATCCTCTTCGATGTCCTCGTCCAGGTCAGGGGGACTGGCTTCGATCACGGGCAGGTCGCGCGGAGTGACGCCAAGCGCCGAGCGGGGCATCCAGGCCGGCAGCTCAGAGGTGTCCTGCAACCGGATGACTTCGTCGGTGAGGCCCTCGACGGCAATGGCAGGCGTCTCGTAGACCGTGCTGCTGTCCGGGACGGGGCCGATCCCGCCCATCTCTTTCCGCAGGTCGCCTAACGCCAGAATCCGGACCTCGCCCTCCACACTGCGCAACGTCACGCGCTCACGGAAGATGTCGTTGAAGACCACTTTCTCTTCGCCCTTGGTGGTCATCACGCTCTTGCCTTCCTTGGGAAACTTCTTGCGCTGCTGCACATAGAAGTCGTGCTCGTAGCGCAGGCAGCACATCAGTCGGCCGCAAGCGCCGGAGATCTGCGACGGATTCAGGGACAGTCGCTGGTCCTTGGCCACGCCGAGGTTCACCGGGCGCAATTCCGGCAGCCACGACGCCGAGCAGTACTCGCGGCCGCACCGGCCAATGCCGCCCAGCCGCCGAGCTTCATCCCGCACGCCGATCTGTTTCAGTTCGATGCGCGTGCGGAAGAGCGAGGCCAGTTCGCGAACCAAATTGCGGAAGTCGACGCGCTTTTCGGCGGTGAAGTAGATCGTCAGCTTGCGGCGATCCCAGCGCCACTCGGCGTCCGTCAGCTTCATCTGTAGGGCGTTGGCGCGCACGCGTTCCATGGCTTTCTGGCGCACGCTTTCGTCATCGTCGCGCAGTTCGCGCAGCCGATTCAACTCTTCGTCGGTGGCCAGGCGTCGTGCCGTACGCTCCACCGGTCCAAGAATCAGGCCGTGCGCCGTGCCCTTGGCTCGTTGCTCGGCCAGCGAGCCAGTGGCGTGCACGCGCCCCAGATCCTCACCTCGATCGGCGTCGACGACGACCGAGGCGTTCAGCGGAGGGGGTTCCTCGCCTTCCCACTGGAAGAATTCCTTGCGGTTCCCCTTGAAGGCGACTTCGATGAGTTGCGGCACCCGTAGTAATCTAGGCGATGAACTGCCCCATTTTCAGGAACTTCTCCCGGCGGCGGCGCACCAGCTTGTCAGGCTTCAAGCGACGCAAGTCCTCGTAATGCTTCACCAGGGCGTCGTGGAGTGATTGGGCCGCTTCTGCGTGGTTGGCGTGAGCTCCGCCAAGGGGTTCGGGCACGATTTCGTCGATGATCTTGAGGTCCAGCAGGTCGGGGGCGGTAATCCGCAGGGCACCAGCGGCGCGCTCCCGCATCTCAGGGCTCTTGCCGTCCTTCCACAGGATGGCCGCGCATCCTTCCACGGTGATCACCGAGTAGACCGCGTTCTCCATCATCAGCACGCGATCGGCGACGCCTAACGCCAACGCACCGCCGGATCCCCCTTCGCCAATAATGGTGGCGATGACGGGGGTCTCCAGCTTGCTCATCTCGAACAGGTTTCGGGCGATCGCTTCGGACTGTCCCCGTTCCTCCGCCCCCAGACCGGCCCAGGCCCCTGGCGTGTCGATCATCGTGATCACTGGCACGTGAAACTTCTCCGCCAGCTTCATCAGTCGCAGCGCCTTGCGGTACCCCTCGGGATGCGGCATGCCGAAGTTCCGCTTCAGGTTCTCCTTGGTGTCGCGACCGCGCTGGTGACCGATCACCATCACCGTCTCGCCTTCGAGGCGCGCCCATCCTCCGACAATCGCCGCGTCCTCGCGAAAGGCGCGGTCGCCGTGCAACTCGATGAAGTCGGTGAAGCAGAGCCGGATGTAGTCCAGCGTGAACGGACGCTTGTTGCTGCGCGCCACCTGCAGGCGTTGCAGCGGCGTGAGGTTGCGATAGACCTGTTGCCGCAACTGGAATAGCCGCTTCTCGAGAGGAGCAAGATCCGAGTCCACCGGCAGCTTTTGGTCATCCGCCAGCTTCTTCAACTCGTCGATCTGCTTCTCGAGCTCGGCTATCGGGCGCTCGAATTCCAGCGTTGGGGTGCTCGCCACGTTCACCCTCCGCGTACAAGGCGCACACGCTCGTTACCGAGCAGTGCACGCAGTTCACCTAGCGCGGCACTGGTGGCCGCCAATTTGAGTGAGCGCGACCGGAGTCGCACTCGCGATCCATCAGCCTCTGTCCAGCGCACTTCGACCGGAGCTGCCCCCGGATGCGCTTCGATGACGGTACGAACGTCGGTCATCAACCCGGGCACGAGCGGTTCGTGCCCGTTCCCGGAGCTAGCGCCATTCCCTTCCGAGCTTACCAGTTCGATCGATACGGAGATCTGTCCTTCCAGCCGCACCTCTTCGAACCGGCGGACCTGCTCCACAATGAAGGTCGGATTATCCGTCCCCTGATCCCGGCGAGAGTACCCTCCCTTGATCAGGAGCGGAATGTCCGTTCGCACCCGATCAGAAATTGCAGCCCATGCCTCGGGGAACACCAGAAGCTCCGCCGATCCTGAGAAATCTTCAACGGTTATTCTGGCAAATTCGGCCCCCGATTTCTTGGAGACCTGGCGTTTGACGGCCGTGACGACCGCGCCAAGCGAAAGGGATCCCTCCTGCCACGTCCCCAACTGCGATACCGTGTGAGACGCCAGCAACTCGCACTCGGCGCGATACGGCTCCAGCGGATGCCCGGAGATGTAAAACCCGAGAATTTCCTTTTCCCGCGTCAAACGTTCCGACTCGGAGAGCGGCGCAACGTTGGGCAGGGAAAGGGTGGTTCCCTTGGCGCCGTCAGCGCTGGCTGGGTCGGGCTCCCCAAAGAGCGTTCCCTGGCCGGTCTCTCGTTCGGTCTGGCGCAGCGCGGCTTCTTGAAGGGCGGCATCCAGGATATTGCCGAACTGCGCGCGATGACCGCCTAACGTGTCGAGCGCGCCGGAGTGGATCAACGCCTCGAACACGCGCTTATTGCACAGCCGAAGGTCGACGCGCTCGCACAGGTCAAACAGCGAGACAAAGGGGCCTTGAGAGCGAGCGGCGAGGATGGAATCGATCGCGCCGCGGCCGACATTGCGAACCGCTCCCAGCCCAAACCTGATGCGACGGTCGCCGACGACCGTGAATTTGTAGCCCGATTCGTTCACGTCCGGCGGCAGCACCTCCAGGCTTACCTCACGCGCCTCGTTAATGAACTTCACGACGCTGTCGGTATCCCCAATCGATGCCGACAGCACCGCGGCCATGAATTCGGCGGGGTGATGGCACTTGAGCCAAGCCGTCTGGAACGAGAGAACGGAATAGGCGACCGAGTGGGACTTGTTGAAGCCGTAACGACCGAACGTCTCGATCTGCGCCGCCAGCTCCTCGATGACGTCGCGCTTGTATCCGTGGGCCACCGCCTTGCTGATGAACTTGTCGAGTTCCAGCTTGATCAGGTCCGCGTCCTTCTTTCCCACCGCTTTTCGCAGCACGTCGGCTTCGGCCAGCGAAATGCCGGCCAGCACCTGCGCGATACGCATCACCTGTTCTTGGTAGGTGATGACGCCGTAGGTGGGTTCAAGGATCGCTTCGAGCTCAGGGAGCGCGTACACCACCGGCTCTTCGCCGCGCTTCCGGCGCTGATACACCTTGTGCATGCCGGCATCCAGCGGACCGGGTCGCATCAACGCGTTCGAGGCGACCAGGTCGTCGAACCGGTCGCAGCGCATGGCCCGGAGCATGTCGGTGGCCAGCGGTGATTCGAACTGAAAGACGCCCACCGTCCGACCCAGCCGCAACATGCGGTACGTTTCCGGGTCGTCATACGGAATGGCGTCCAGATCGATGTCTTGCCCGCTGCGCGCCTTGATTGCCACCAGCGTGTCGTGCAGGATCGTCAGCGTCGTTAGGCCCAGGAAGTCCATCTTGAGCATGCCTGCCTTTTCCAGGCAGTTCATGTCGTACTGGGTCACGATGACGGTTTCTTCCGATCCGGCGCCCGCGCCCTTGGACGACTGCGTGCAGATCGGCACATAGTCGTCCAGTGGACCGGGGGCTATCACCACACCTGCCGCGTGCACGCCGGTGTGGCGCGACAGCCCTTCCAGCGCGATGGCAAAGTCCAGCAGCTGGGTGTAGCGCTCATCGTCGCGATAGAGCTTCCGGACTTCGGGCACCTTCTCCACCGCTTCCTGCACGGTGAGTGAGAAGTTCGGCTGGTTCGGAATGAGCTTGGCCAGGGCGTCCGTTTCGGCCGGAGTGAAACCGAGTACCCGACCCACGTCCTTGACCGCAGCGCGCGACTTCATGGTCCCGAAGGTGACGATCTGGCCAACCGCATCCTTGCCGTACTTCTCGCGCACGTACTCGATCACTTCACCGCGGCGTTCGAAGCAGAAGTCGACGTCGATGTCCGGCATGGACACGCGTTCGGGATTCAGGAATCGCTCGAACAGCAGGTCAAACTTCAGCGGGCAAACGTCCGTGATGCGGAGCGCATACGCGACCAGTGATCCGGCGGCACTGCCACGACCGGGCCCCACCGGAATACCGCGGTCCCGCGCCGCCTTGATGAAGTCGGCGACGATCAGGAAGTACCCGGCATACCCTGTCTTGGTGATGACGTCCAGCTCGTAGCGCAGTCGCTCGTCCACGTGCGTGGGCAGGGGCGTTCCGTAGCGCATCCGCGCGCCCTCGGTCGCCAGCTGCACCAGTAGGTCGTTCTCGCTGGCCGCGTTCGCCGGCAGGGGAAACGACGGCACATGGTACTTCTTGCCGAACTCCACGCCGCAGCGTTCTCCGATAGCGACGGTGTTCTCCAGCACGTCCGGCCGGCCGGGGAACTTGGCGGCAATCTCGCTCGCGCTCTTGAAATACAGGCCGCCGTCGTACCGCATGCGATCACGATCGTCGCGGTCCTTCCCCAGTCCGATGCACAACAGCACATCGTGGGCGTCGTGGTCCGTGGCCTTCAGGAAGTGGGAATCGTTGGTGGCAACGACCGGAAGGCTCACTTGTTCCGCCAGCTTGAACACTCGGCGGTTCAGCTCCTGCTGTCCCTCGCTGTCGTGGGCCTGCACTTCCAGGAAATACCGCCCCGGAAAATGCTCGGCGTACCAGTTGGCGGCCGCCGTGGCCTCATCCCAGCGGTTGGCCATGAGGTGCGTGGCAATCTCTCCCGCCATGCACGCGGAGGACACCACAATGCCCTCGGCGTATCGCTCGAGCAGCTCGCGATCCACGCGCGGCCGCGTATAAAACCCTTCGGTGTACGCGAAGGACGAGAGCTTGACCAGGTTCCGGTAGCCGGTGGCGTCCTGCGCCAACAGCACCAAGTGGTAGTAGGGCTTGGAGCCCGGACTCGGACGTCCCTTGATCCGTCGGTCACCGGGGGCAACGTAGGCTTCCATGCCGATGATCGGCCGAAGCTTGGCCTTTCGCGCCTTCTCCTGGAACTCCCACGCTGCATGCAGGTTGCCGTGATCCGTGATGGCCAGCGCGGGCTGCTCGAACTCCAAGGCACGCGCAATCAGGTCGTCGATGCGGTTTGCGCCATCGAGCAGCGAGTACTCGGAGTGACAGTGGAGATGAACGAAAGACATCCCGGGGAACATATCGCGCAACCAACCCGCCCGCAAAACGATCGGCCGTAATCTGCGGTGAAGCTAAGTCGATGCAAATTAGTGCGTTACGTGCGCTGCTTTGCGCTCGACGGACTGCCGTGCGTAGGAAAGGGGCAACGGACGTGCAAATGCCAGAGTCTGGCGCGCATCGTGCAACACATGTCAACCGCCGGCGGAGGGTCAATCGCCGTTTCCTGCCTCATTTCGTCACATCCTGCCGTGCCAAACCCACGCATGACCGAGTTGTTGGCCAGCGCGTCTCGAAAGGGGCGGGTTGCCCTGTTGTGGTTGCTGGCCGGATGCTCGTCGGATGCGCCGCGCAGATCAGCGGTGCAGCATCCCAACACACCGGCCGTTCCGCGCGCCGTTGCATCGGACGCCAAGCCCAATGTCGTCATCATTCTCGCGGACGATCTCGGATACGCGGACCTTGGCGTTCAGGGAAGCACGGACATTCCCACGCCGAATATCGATCGGATTGCACATGAAGGCGCGCGCTTCACCAGCGCCTACTCAGTATCTCCCCTGTGTTCGCCCTCGCGTGCCGGCCTGCTCACGGGGCGATATCCCGAGCGTTGGGGCCACGAGTTCAACCCTGGTCCAGAGAACCAGAGTCGCGACTTCGGCATACCAGCCAACGTTCCCACGCTGGCCGAGTTGCTGCGCAACGAGGGATACGCCACAGGCCTCTTCGGGAAATGGCACCTCGGTTACAGCGAAGAGCACATGCCGCTCGCGCGAGGCTTCGATGAGTTCTTTGGATTTGTCGGGGCGACGCACCCCTATCGACCCAAGCTCATTCAGTTCAAGGGCGCGTTGATGCGCGCGAATGGGCGGGCGCGTGAGCACACGTACCTGACGGACGCTATCACGCGCGAATCGGTGGATTTCATCCGTCGGCATCAAGCGTCGCCGTTCTTCTTGTTCGTTCCCTATAGCGCCGTGCATGCGCCCCTCGAACCGGACCCCAAACGGCTGCAACGTCTGGCCGCCATCGCGGATCCAGATCGACGAGCCTACGCCGCGACGCTCGTGGCCATGGATGACGGAGTCGGCCAGATCCTCGAGGCGTTGAGCGCTCAGAGCGTTGCCGACCGAACGATCGTGCTGTTCATGAACGACAATGGCGGCGCGACGATGAGTGTCAAATCGTCGAACGGACCGCTCTCCGGCCTCAAGGGGTTGGTGAATGAAGGAGGCGTGCGTGTGCCAATGCTGATGCGCTGGCCCAAGCATGTAGCACCTTCCAGCGTAATCGACGCACCGGTCACCTCCCTGGACGTGGTCCCGACAGTGCTTGCAGCTGTCGGTGCGAAACCCGCGGCTTCGTCGGATGGTGTGTCCATGGCTCCCTTGTGGGAGTGCCCCTGTGAAACCCCGATCGCGCGACGCTTTTTCTGGCGACTGGGTGACATGTCGGCGACGCGTGACGGCGATTGGAAGCTGGTGCAGTACGCCGGGGAACCCGTTCGCCTGTACGACCTTCTGCATGATGTGGGAGAACACGTCAACGTCGCGGCGCAGCATGCCGACGTCGTGTCGCGTCTGCAGCGCGAGTACGAAGGGTGGGCGCGGCAGATGGTCGCGCCGCGCTGGGGAGAGGCCGAGCACATTGTGCGTCCACCCGACGAGACCGGCGCTCCCGTCGTCAAGCACTAAGGTTTCACGCGACGACGTTGGGGATGGCGGCGCAGGTCGCTAACGTGAAGGTTCGCGCGGATGAGGTCGCGCGTCAGGAACCCTGCCGGAAGCACCTGAATTTCGGATGCACTCCATCTTCCCTTTGTCCGATCGAAAACCGCGGGACGACCGACGCACCGACCGATGTCGTCCCGTCGCTGACGTCGCGGAATCATGAACGCTGCGGAGGAGGCGAACGCGCAAAAACGCGGAGTCGTGCGCCGAATGTTTCGGTGGGTCGGGCTCGCGATCGTTGCGCTGTCCGTCACCTTCATCGCCATGCCAACGGGGCGGTACCTCCTGCGTGGTGCGTGGGAAGAAGGGAAGATCCTCCTTCGACGTCGACCGATCCCGCGGGTCATTGCCGACACGGCGACGGACGTCGCCACCCGCTCGCGACTACAGTTGGTCTTGGACGCCCGGACGTTCGCCGCACGCGATTTGGCTTTGCGTGCTGGCGAAAGCTTCACCACGTACACGCCGCTCGAGCATGATACCCTGGTTCTGGTCGTCTCAGCCGCGCCTCGCGACCGCTTGGTATCATACACGTGGTGGTTTCCCATCGTCGGGCGAGTACCGTACAAGGGATTCTTCGATTTCCATGGCGCGCTAGCGCTGGCCGAGCAACTACAAAAGCAGTCGATGGATACCTACGTTCGGCCGGCGAGCGCACTGTCGACGTTAGGCTGGTTCAATGATCCGCTGCTGTCGACGACGTTGGAGCTGGACACCCTGTCCTTGGCCAACACCGTGATCCACGAGCTCACGCACAACACCGTGTTCGTGCCCAGCCAGGTCACCTTCAATGAATCCCTCGCCAGTTTCGTGGGAGGGCGTGGGGCCGTGGCATTCTTTCGTGCCCGTGGCTCGACTGTGGCGGCGACTCGCGCCGAGCGGCGTTGGGAAGATGAGAAGCTCATGGCGTCCTTTTGGAGTGCCGCGCAGCGGGCCATCGATTCGGCCTTCGCGGCGCACCCCGACGATCAGGCAGCCCGACTCACGGCGCGCGACACCGTATACGCCCACTTGCGCCGCGTGTTGATGGACGACCTGGCGCCATCCATGCGGACGTACTCGCCAAAGTCACTGGAGCGTATCCCTCTGGACAACGCGTCCCTGCTGGCGCACAAGGTGTATGCTGCGGAC
The DNA here is from genome assembly GCA_046327745.1 of Gemmatimonadaceae bacterium. Taxonomy (GTDB): domain Bacteria; phylum Gemmatimonadota; class Gemmatimonadetes; order Gemmatimonadales; family Gemmatimonadaceae; genus JABAQJ01. The sequence continues at coordinate 227,098 of JAXLXV010000009.1, forward strand.
CTGTGGCTCTTCGACGAGGTCTTGACGCGCAATCGAGGTGACTTGCGGCGAAGTGTTGCCGTCATCGCCCGTATAGCACGCGGGGCCAAAGATCCTTTTGCGGCACTGCACGCCTGGCTCGAGACCTCCGGACCCAGCCTGACCCCGTGAATTCCATCTCCGACTCTTCATCCTGACGATGCACGCGCTTCTTTCGTTTGTCGCACTGTTGCAAGTGACGGCTGGCGCGCCCGCCAAGCCACCAGCGCACGCCGGCGGCGTCAGGACGCCGGCTCGCGTCGCGGGGCAGCCCGCCACACCGGCGACGCCCGTCGGCCCGCCCACCGTGGTGGTTTTGGTGGCCGATGACCTCGGCTACCAGGACCTGGGTGTCCAGGGAAGTCCGGACATTGCAACGCCGTCGATCGATCGGCTTTTTCGCGATGGCGTCACCTTCACGAACGGCTATGTGTCGGCCTCGTTATGCAGTCCGTCGCGAGCCGGACTTCTCACTGGCCGGTATCAGGAGCGCTTTGGTCACGACTTCAATCCAGGCGAATTCGCGGACGACTCGGCGACCTTTGGCCTCCCTCCCGAGGTCCCGACGTTGGCCGAGCGACTCAAGGCCAGGGGCTACGCCACGGCACTGATCGGGAAGTGGCATTTGGGAACCCGCGCCGACTCGCGCCCCAACATCCGCGGGTTCGATGAGTTCTACGGATTTCTTGGCCGAGAGCACTGGTACGCACGGAATCGCTTTACCACGGCGTATGAGCCGGTGCTGCGTGGCCAGTCGCCCGTGACCGATACCACGTATCTCACGCGAGCCCTGGCCCGGGAGGCGAGTGCCTTCATCGAGCGAAACGCGGCGCGACCCTTCTTCCTGTACCTGCCGTTCAATGCCGTGCACGTGCCCATGCAGGCGGACTCGCTCACGTTGCCGCGGGTGCAGGGCGTTCGTGCCGCCAAGCGGCGAACGTACGCGTCCATGGTTACGTCCCTGGACGACGCTGTGGGGACCGTGCTGGCCACCCTCGAACGGTTGAAGCTGACGAATAACACGCTGGTCGTCTTCCTGAGCGACAATGGCGGCCCCAGCGACCGGACGACGGCCAGCAATGCGCCCTTGTCCGGCGCAAAGGCGATGTTGTTTGAAGGGGGCATCCGCGTGCCCTTTGCCATGCGCTGGCCGGCACGACTGCCGGCGGGCGCCACCTATCGCTCGCCGGTCATTGCACTGGATATCGCACCAACCGCTGTTGCGGCTGCCGGCGGCGCGGCGGATGCGAAGGTGCCCTTCGATGGGGTGGACCTCACACCCTTTCTCACCGGGCAGAAGGGAACTGCCGAGCCACATGCACGCCTGTTCTGGCGAATGGGGACGCGTTATGCGGTTCGTGAGGGCAACTGGAAGCTCGTTTCCGACCGCTTATTTGGTCGTTCGCGCCTGTTTGACCTGACCAAAGACCCGGGTGAGCACACGTCCGTAGAGAAGAGCCATCGGGACGTGGCGAAGCGTTTGGACGCGGCGTACGACGAGTGGAACGGTTCCATGCAGCGGGCCAAGGTTCTCCTGCCTGGGATCTTGGGCAAGTTCCAGCAGTGGTACCGCTATCGGAAGGACGATTGACGCCCGCGCGCGAGGTTACGCGGGTCACTTTATGAACGGTTGAGGTTCGGCACGTTACGATATCGACGAGTTCAGGTTGATCCAGCAGCCTGGTGGCGCGGTGGGAACGGCCAGCTGGAGAACCCCGCAATTTCTCGGTCGATCCGATGCGTCAGCACGAACATTCTCCACTGCAGCGCCGTTCCAAGCCGCAGGCCTGCCTGTTCCTCGCGTCCGGCGACACGGCGTCTGTCGTATGATCGTTTCGCTACGCACGTATCTTGGCCGTCACGCTCGGCGCAGGGTCTTCGCGCGGGGGTTGCGCACCGGGGTCGCCGCGACCGTGATGTCTACGGCGATGGTTGCCGCGCCGCTCGAAGCCCAAGCCGCTCGTGCCGTGCCATCCAGCGCGCCCGTCAGGCGGCCGAACGTGGTGTTGCTGCTGGCCGACGATCTCGGATATCAGGACCTTAGCGTGCAGGGTGCCACGGATATTCCGACTCCGAACATCGATCGCATAGCCAAGGACGGGGTCCGCTTCACGCAGGCATACGTGGTGTCCCCGCTCTGTTCAGCGTCCCGTGGGGCGATCATGACCGGCCGCTATCCGATGCGCTGGGGTCAGGAATTCAATCCCGGCGTGGCGTCCGGCCCGGACTCCGCGTTCGGGATTCCCCACGATGTCCCGATCCTGTCCGAGCGGCTCAAGTCGTTAGGCTATGCGACCGCCATCTTCGGCAAGTGGCATCTCGGATCGTCTCAGCACGAGGTCCCGACCGCGCGCGGGTTTGACGCGTTCTATGGTTTCCTTACGGCGCAGCACTACTACTCGAATGCCTGGTGGGCGTTTCCCGTCCGTCACGTCGAACACGGCACGGATCTCGAGCGGGCGCCGCCGTTTCTCACCGGAGCCTTGGCCGACGCGGCGGTCAGCTTCATCGATCAGCACGCCCAGGAACCGTTCTTCGTCTACGTACCGTTCAATGCCGTGCACGAGCCCATCACCACAGACCCAGTGGGGGCGCCGCTGATCCATGGCGTGAAGGACCCCGTTCGCCGGGCGTACGCGACCATGGTGAGCGGCATGGACGTCGCTGTCGGCCGGATCCTTGCCGCTTTGGAGCAGCGCGGGCTTACGGACCACACGCTGGTGATCTTCCTGAGCGACAACGGGGGACCCCATAGCACAGGCGCCCGCAACGAGCCGCTGCGCGGCGTGAAGGGACAAATGATGGAAGGGGGTATCCGCGTCCCGATGGTCATGAAGTGGCCTGGGATGTTGCCACCGCGAGTTGATTTCCCTCAAGTCGTCAGTGCGCTGGACCTGGTGCCCACCATCATGGCCGCCGTTGGAAATCCGGTGCATGCCGACGTGGATGGCGTGGACCTGCTGCCTTTCCTTCAAGCGGCCGGTCCCTTCAATCGGGCGCCGCACGACACGCTGTACTGGCGCTTGGGCCCCGAGCGCGCCATTCGCGCCGGACACTGGAAGGCACTCTGGAACAGCGGACGGCTGGCGACGCTGACGGACTTGTCCGCGGATCTCGGGGAGACGCGCAATCTTCAGGCGACATACCCCGACACACTGGCCCGCTTGCACGAAGGTTACGCGCGGTGGGAGGCCCAGATGCAACCGCCCAAGTGGGGCGTGCACGCCTTCCGGGCGGATCGCGTCACCGAGGCTGAGCACTGAGTTCGGCCCACCGTCACGACCTGCGGAGACTCGGAGGGTAGCTTGCCTTCGTGGTGTGTGGGGCGAGGCCGGGGGCGCTAATCGTCGCGCCGCACAGGCCTGCCGACTACGGCGTCGGCGGGTTGAAGCGCTGGCGCATGAGCGCGCGCAGGTCGATCGCCTGCGCCAACGCCTCGGGGGCAGGCTCCGGTGCGGCGGGTGCCTCGTACTTTGGCACCACGCGTTCCATCAGGTCGCGTACGCCACGGTCGATGAACCGCGACAACTGATCGATCGTGTAGTCGGCGCTGCGGCGCGTGGCGTACGAATTGAGCGGATACGTCACGGCCAGCCGGTTCTTCGGGCGGGTCAGGGCCACGTACATCAGGCGGCGTTCCTCCTCCACTTCGTCCTCATCGCCTAACGATCTGGCCAGGGGGAACCAGCCATCCACCGCCCAAATCAGGAAGACGCTGTCCCACTCCTTCCCCTTCGCTGAATGCACGGTAGACAGGACCAAGGCATCCTGCTCGTCGTCGGCTGACCCAGAAAGGTCCTGGGTGCCTTGCGGCGGTTCCAGGGCCAAGGCCGATAGAAAGGCGCTCCGCGACGGGTAGCCACCGGCAATGGTTTGCAGCTGGTCCAGGTCAGACAAGCGCGGATCCACGCGGTCGTACTTCTGGCGCAACACGTCATCGTACAGCAAACGTACCCGCGCGATGTCGGCGCTCACCGATCCGGCAGCGTCGGGGCCCTGTCGCAGCTGGTCGAGCAAGACCACCAGTGCGGCATGCGCCGCCTTGGCGCGCGGCGGCGGGTTGAATCGCCCGAACGCCGTCGAGTGCCACGCCAGCTGCGCCATCGCGTCGATCGCCGACCGGGCCGTGGCGTCGCCGATCCCCGGCAGCAGCAACAGGATGCGATACCAGCTCACCTCGTCGCGTGGATTCTCCAGGATCCGCAGGAAGGCCAGGACGTCCTTGACGTGCGCTGCCTCCAGGAACTTGAGCCCACCCCACTTCTCGAATGGGATCTTGCGATTCGTCAGCTCGATTTCCAGATCCGCGGACATGTAGCCGGCGCGGAACAGCACCGCCATTTCACGCAGCGGCGTTCCCTCTTCGTGCAACTCCAGGATGCGCTCGACCACAAAGCGCGTTTGCTGTTGTTCGTCCTGCACCGTGACCAGCCATGGTCGGTCGCCTCCTTCCCGCCGCGTCCACAAGTTCTTCGTGAAGCGCTCGGTCGCCCGTGAGATGAGCGTGTTGGTGACGTCGAGGATTGGCTGCACCGAGCGATAATTCTGCTCGAGGGCAATGATCGTGGTGCCCGGGAACTGCGACGGAAAGTCCAGGATGTTGCGGAACGACGCGCCGCGGAACGCGTAGATGCTCTGTGCGTCGTCACCAACCACCGTTAGGTTCTGCCGCACGCGGCACATGCCGCGCAGGATGCGCGCCTGTAGCGAATTCGTGTCCTGGTATTCGTCCACCAGGATGTGCTGGTACATCCCCGACAGCTTCTCCGCGAGGGGCGACTGATCGCTCACCAATGCCTCCCAGAACAGCAGGAGGTCGTCGTAGTCGACGAGATTCCGGTCGGCTTTGCGGCGAGTGTAGTCGGCGAAGACGCGCTCGATCTCCGGTAGGTCATCGATGAATTGCGGCAACTCGTCGACCAGCAGGTCGTGGAGCGAGATGTCCGTATTGACGTGTCGTGAGTACAGGTAGTGCAGCGTTTCCTTCTTGGGGAAGCGCCTTTGGCGCGCCGCGGCCAGCCCCAACTGGGCCCGCGCCAGCTGCAACAAATCCTCGGCGTCCCCCTGGTCCATGATGGTGAAGTCGGCGCCGAGTCCGGCCGTGGTTCCGAAGCGACGCAAGAGCCGGTGTGCCGTGGCGTGGAACGTCCCTCCGTGCACCTGACGGCTTCGGCTGCCGACCAACCGCTCGGCCCGCGTCAGCATCTCCTGGGCGGCCCGCCGAGTGAAGGTGAGCAGGAGGATGCGCTCGGCCGGGACGCCGCGCTCCAGCAGGTGGGCCACACGATAGATGAGGGTTCGGGTTTTCCCTGTGCCGGCGCCGGCAACTATAAGAAGGGGGCCGTCTCCGAATCCCGCGGCGGCCGCCTGCTCCGGGTTCAGCTCCGCCAGGAGGTTGTGTTCCGGGGTCGGGATCTCAGTGGAGCGGTCGTAGACGCGCGCTTGGGTGGGGTCGGGGGCACGGGTGGGCGAGGGCTCCATGCGCGGAAGTATACGGGCGGCGAGAAGGGGAGTGGGGCCACTGGTGGAATGTGGAGGAGCGGGCAGGGTGCGCGGGTTTGAGCGGACGGGGCGTGCCGTTAGGCCGGCTGGTTCGTCCAATCGCGTCGGCCCTTGCAGATCGAGGAGGCTAGTGGCTGGCGCACTTTGCCCGGCGCTCGTAGATTCGCCGCGCTGGAAAGGGTGTCACGGGACAATGCGGTGCCTGCGGGGTGCGGTCAGCTTGACCGTATGACGCGGGTTCTGTAATTTGTCGCGCTGCGCAATCGCGTATGTGATTCGCAGACAAGGTTTTTGGGAAAAGTGACGACATGGAACGAGGCGGGGTCTCCAGTGCTGAGACATAGGCCGCATTGCGTTCTTTGTCGGCGCTTTCGTCAGCAGGAAGTAGGAGGTCGGAAGCGCCGGCCGAACAGAAGGAAACGCAGTCCGCTGGTAGGCTAAGTCGTTCTCGTTTTTCGATTTGTAGTTCCATTTCACTCTGCAGAAGGGGGAGAAAGAATGCAGAAATTGACTCGGTCGTTACTCGCTTTCAGCGCGGTCGTTGGCCTCGCTGCTTGCGGTGACGACGTCACGGTCACGCCGCCGCCAACCCCAGTGCCGCCCACAGTTACGGGCGTAACGGTTGCTCCGACGTCGGTGACCATCCAGATCGGCGAGAAAGTGGTTTTCTCGGCCGCGCTGCAAACCAACGGCACCGTGACGAATACGGCGGTGACCTGGTCGACGGCGAATGCGACGATCGCTTCCGTCAGCGCCACTGGTGAAGTCACCGGTAACGCGGCTGGTACGACGACGATTCGCGCCACGTCAGCTGCCAACGCGGCGGCATCCGGCGCTGGCTCCGTCACCGTTGTTCCGCCTTCGGCGAATCTGATCGGCCTGACGGTCGCTCCGACCAACGCCAACTTGGGCGTCGGCGGCACCGTACAGATCGTCGCGAATGCGACCAAGGTCGGCAACCCGACCGTCACGTACACCTATGCGACGTCGAACGCCGGCGTTGCCACGGTGAACGCGTCCGGGCTTGTGACCGCGGTGGGCAATGGTACCGCCGTCATCACGACGACCGGCACGACCAGCACGAACTCGCTGTCCGCCGCCACGACGATCAACGTCGCCAGCGCGTCGGTCTCGATCGCCTCCATCACGACCGGTGGCGCTCCCGTCACGTTGAACAACGTGTTCGGCCAGTTCGAAGTCACCATGAACATCAGCGCCGGCAGCCAGACGCTGGACTCGGTCGAAGTGCGCCTCGGTGGCGTGCCGGCCGCTTCGCAGGTGTTCACGGTTAACGGCGCCCCCAATGCGCCGGTGACGCTCTCGATCAACTCGGGCAAGTACACGCTGAACAACACCACCGGTGTTGGCGTGCCGGCGTTCTTGAACGGCAGCACCAGCGTCCAGGCGAATGTGTATGTGCACGGTGCCAGCGCCCCGACGGCGTCGAACACCATCGCCATCACGCTGAACAACTACGACACGTTCCATGCGGCCGTGACCAACCCGACGAACTCGGCGAGTGGCGCGCTTGGCCCGAATGGCACGTTGTGGTACGGCGGCCCCGGCACGTCCGTCGGCCTCCAGGTCTACCCGGTCTTCTACAGCGGCAAGTCGGCCGCACAGGCGACCTTCGGCTTCGGCGGCTGCGGTGCCGTGACGGACACGTCGCTGCCGTTCTCGAACAGCTTCTCCTGCGCCGGCGTTTCCGCGGGCAACCAGCTGTCGATCGTGACCGCTTGGCTGTACACGGATGCCACGAACGGCGTCTTGACGCCGATCGTCAGCAACCCGCTCCCGGTTCCGGGCGGCACGTACGTCTTCGCGAACAACCCGCTGGTTCCGATCCAGATCGACAACGTTGCGCCGGGTGGCGTTGCGTTGACGATGGCTGTTGCTCCGAACAACTGGATCAACGCCGCGTTTGACTGGACGTCGATCACGACCCGCGGCAGTGACGCTGGTGGTGTCGGCCTCGCCGCTTCCTCGACGGACAAGTACGAGTACCAGGATCTCCCGGCGACGGCTTGGACGGTGTTCCCGGCCACGCCGCACGGCATCCCGGAAGATGCGCTTGACTTCACCAACGCGGCCTACGATGCCCGCGTGACCGTGAAGGACCTCCTTGGCAACGCCTCGACGGTCCTGCAGGGTGGTGCTTCGACGTTCGGTGTCGACGTGACGCCGCCGACGATCGAATACACCGGTGCACTGACGGGTGCGGCCCTTGGCGGCGGCGGCAACACGCTGCTCACCACGAAGGACTCGACCCTGAACGACCTCGTCGCCTCCTACGGGACGGTGACCTCGTTGACCGCGCTGTACGGTGTCCGCATCCGCGATGAACGGTCGGGCTTCGACATCGTCAACAACAACTACTACCACCGCAAGATCACGCGTCTGGCCCCGTCGGGCACGACGTGCGCTGAAGGTGGAGTGGGCTGCGCTTACGTCGACGTCGCCTTGGCCGTCGGCAACGACGACCCGACGTTCCGTCGTGACTCGCTCCCAGTGTTCGGCACGACGGGTGGCCTCACGGGCACCTCGCCGGGCTACTACACGTTCTCCGCTTGGACCAACGACCGTGCTGGCAACAGCTCGACGGCCGTCAGCAAGAAGGCCGCGATCGACATCGCAGCTCCGCAGGTGACCGGTATCAACTTCCCGGCCGTCCTCGCTGGCGCCAGCAATGTCGCGTTCGTCCCGAACGGTCAGGATGATCTCGAAGTCAACAACGGTGCGTTGTACCTGACGTACCCGAACATGCCGGGCGGTGCCCTCCGCTACTCGTCGTATGCTGCGATCGACGCGCCGTGGAACAGCACGCTGGCCACGCCGGTTGGTAACGGCGCTGCGTTCGGTGCGGCTGGCTTCAGCGTCCCGCACGGCTTCCTCAACGGTATCGACGTCGTTTGCTCGGCGGCGATTCCTCTGGTGTGCGCTGGCAACGACTCAACGCCACCGTTGACGGTGTCCGCGACGTATGCCCCGACTTTCGTGGCTTCGCAGTTCTATGACATCAAGCATCTGGCCGCGGCTACGGCCCTGACGGGTGCCACGCCGGACTCCTCAGGTCTGTTCTCTGCGCCGCTGCTGCCCGGTACCACCACGCCTGGCACGCCGTTCTCTGTGGTAGGTGTGGGGCAGTGGTATGTCTTCGACGTAGGCACGCCGGCCGGTTCGGCCGCGCAGGCTCGCGCCAAGACCTCCACTTCAATCACCAACCCGCCGTTCCCGCAGGTGGCGTTCTTCCGCCAGAATGCGGACGGCACATGGCAGTTCCTCGGTACGGTGATTTCTCAGCCGAATCCGCCGACGAACAACCCGACGCACTTCGATCAGGGTTCAAACCGCTTCTGGACGTACACCCTGACCTCGATCTCGCCGGCGCTCACCACCGGTCAGCTCATCCGCGCAGTCGGTATGAGCGCGGCTGGCGACGGCCTCTCGACGCAGACCTACACCATTCCGTGATGACGGTGTAGCAAGCGAGATTCAGCTTGCGACTGCAGGCTCCATCTTCGGATGGGGCCTGCAGTTTTTTGTGGCATCTCCTCTGGGCGATCATCCGGCTCTACGGCTCCGCAGTAAGAGAACAAGCTTCCTGACGTGCACTTCTCTCTCCCTGCGAGGGCACACGCGCGATGTGCGCCCAACATGGAGGCGCATACGTACCGGAGACGGCGATCGGCTTGAGCCGAGGACGCCCGCGTTCAGGACGGCGCGGACTCTAGCGAAGGGATGCCCAGGATCTCCCTGGCGTCACATTGGCGGATAGTCGACACGCCATCGCGCGGACGCCGTCGCGCTCACTCACGCGACGACGTCTCCTTGCGGCTCAAGGCTGCGTCCTCTTCTCATCGGCGCAGCCACCTACTCTATCAGATCACGAGCGACCGGACTCTCACAACGGGGAGGTTCAAAGGGTTAGCGTGCGTGCCTAGGCTCCCCAAGCCTGCTCGTAAACCCGCAGCCAATTCTCGCCGAGCACCTTGCGCACCTCTCCGGCGCTCCATCCCCGGTCCAGCAACGCTTGGGTCACGTTCGGCAGCTCAACGATGGTCTCGAAGCCCCGAACCATGTTCCACGGCTGGTCGCTGTACACGTCCGCCGGCCAGCGTTCGCGGTCCATGCCAATCGCATCCAGGTCCGAGCGGAAGGTCATGAAGTCGGGACCGAGTCCAATGTGGTCGACGCCCACCAGCTTCTTCAGGTGGTCGAAGTGCTCCATCAGCTTGTCCAACGTCGCTTGCGGTGAACGCTGTACGGCGGCGTCCTTGCGGCTTCGCATATGGAAGTCGCTCACCGAGGTGAGTCCGATCACGCCGCCGGTCTTGGCGATGGCTTCGATCAAACGGTCGGTCGCATTCCTCGGGTTGTCCATCAAGGCCCGCGCATTAGTGTGCGAGCAGATGATCGGCACCCCCTTGGAGATCTCGATCGCGTCAAAAGAGGTGCGCTCGCCCGTGTGGCCTCCGACGTCCACCAGGATGCGGTTCTTGTGCAGCGCCTCGATGTACTTCTGTCCCAGGCGGGTAAGGGGGACGTCCGGATCCAAGCAGCCGCCGCCGAAGATGTTGGAGTTGTTGTAGGCGATAGAGGCGATCCGCAGTCCGAGCTGACGATAAGCGCGAAGGTTCTCTGTCGGACCAACGCCGTTGGCATCGAGAATCAGCGGATCGGCCATTTGCCAGCCGGACACGTGGGACATCTTGCCCTGCTCGTGGGCGCGTTTGATGTCATGCACGGTGCCGGCCTGCACGATGGACTTGGAATGCTCATCCAGGAACGTCAGCAGGCTGGCGAACGACGCCAGACCGCCCAGGCTCTGATGCCAGCAGTCCACGCCGCCGGACTTCAGCATGTCCAGGTACCCTTGGGTGCGGCCGGCCCCGTCCAGCCCGTCCACGACGATCGTCGAGCGTTGGACTTCGCGCGCGGCCTTGACCTTGCTCTCATCGACGGACGTCGCGCTGGGCTTGGCCACGGCTTGCTGCGCGGCCGCCAGCCGCACCGTTCCAATCGCCGCTGCCGCCGAAGCAGTGGTCATCAGCCATTCTCGTCGTTTCATCGATTGCTCCTGGCCCTTGGGGCGGGTCGGTTGAGTGTTGCACCTGAGAAGGGCCGGCCGCGCGCACAGATGGCCGTGCCCCGCCAACGTCTATCCTCCACTCGACTCCAGCAGCTCGTCGACCGCGGCATAGGGGTCGAGCTGCTTGTTCACGACGCGCGCCACGACGGCTTCCAACCGCGGCGCGCTGATACGGGCCGCCAGGTCGCGCAGGACGCGTTCGCGCAGCAGCGCTTGGATCTCCGACTGCATGGCGTCGGCGGCGCGACGATGCGCGACACTCCCTTCGCCGGTGCCGGACCACGTGCGATGCCGTTGGACGGCATCCATCAGTTCGTCGATGCCGGTGCCCGTGGTGGCGGTGGTCATCAACACGGGAGTGTCCCAGTCGCTGCGCGGAGTGCCAAGCTTCAACATCTGGATCAGGTCTCGGACGGCCTGATCCGCTCCCGGCCGGTCGCCCTTGTTGACTACCAGAATGTCGGCGATCTCGATGATTCCCGCCTTGATCGCCTGGATGTCATCGCCGGCGCCCGGAATGGTGAGGACGCAGACGGTATCCGCGGCGTGTGCGATATCGATCTCCTGCTGCCCCACACCGACAGTTTCAACGAGGATGACATCGAACCCGATGGCGTCCAGCACGCTCACCACCCGACGTGTTGCGCGCGCCAGGCCGCCGGACGCGCCGCGGTTGGCCATGCTGCGAATGAAGACCCCCGAATCCAGATAGCGCTCGCGCATGCGGATGCGATCGCCGAGGATGGCACCGCCGGTGAAGGGGCTTGATGGGTCGACGGCGACGACGGCGACGCGAGGCACCGATCGGCGATATGCGGCGGTGAGTGCAGAGACCAGCGTACTCTTACCAGCTCCCGGTGGACCGGTGATGCCGATTGTGACGGCGCGGCCCGTGGCGGGGAACGTGGCGCGAAGGACATCCATGGCCTCGGGCTCGTCGTTCTCCACAATGGAGAGCAAGCGCGCGATCGCGCCGATACGGCCCCCGCGCGCCGCCGCCAGACGTTCCTGGACCTGATTCACGAGGCGACGGAACGTTGCTTGTTCACTGGCACCACCGCCACGCCAGACGCCTTCATCACCAGGACGGGTTCCGACAACACCTCGGCCGCCGAGCCGTCAGGAGACAGTAGGCGAATGCATTTGTGCACGGTGCATTCGAAGGGTCTGGAGGACCGACCGATAGAGAGGAGTCTGGCCCTCACTTCCAGGTAGTCGCCGGCATAGACGGGGGCGAGCAGCTCCACGTTCATGGTGCGCTCCAGACCTTCGTCGCCGTCGTGTCGAATGAGGGCTTCGGTCAGCGCGTCGCCCACCAGCTGCAACACGCGGGCCCCCGCTACCACACCGCCGCCGTAGTGGCTGTCTGCCAGCGACATGCGCACTCGAATGAAACCTTCCATGGTCACGACTCCTTTCGCTGATGGGCGCCAGACGCCATCACCTGTTCACGAACCACCCGTCGCGCGATCTTGCCGATGCCGGTCCGCGGCAACTCCGGGACGAGGTGAATCCGCTTTGGGCACTTGTAGCTCGCCAGATGTTCGCGACAGCTGGTCTTGAGTTCCGACTCGGACACGTTGGCGCCTGGGGCAAGGATCACGAAGGCGTGCACCGCCTCGCCCCATTCCTCGTCAGGCACGCCAACCACGGCGGCATCGCGCACGGCGGGGTGTGCCATCAGGGCACCCTCGATCTCTGTTGGAATAACAGTGAAGCCGCCTGTCTTGATGATCTCCTTGACTCGGCCTTCCAGATGCAGGAATCCATCGGCGTCGAAGCGCCCGACGTCACCGGTCTTCATCCAGTGATCCTGCACGACCATGGCCGTGGCCGCGTCATCGCGCCAGTAGCCGGCAAAGAGCGTGGGAGAGCTGGCGTAGATCTCACCCACCGACGAGTCGTCAGCACCGGCGGTTTGATCGGGCGATTGGCGGATGCGCAACTGGGCGCCGAACATGGGACGTCCGACGGTTCCGATCTTTCGCAGCTGGTCGGTGGCGCCGAGTACCGTTAGGCAGAGGTGTTCGATCATGCCGTAGAACTGAACGAACTGCACCGACGGCATTCGCGCGATCAATGCCTGGATGAGGGGATCTGGCATGCGTTCAGACGCATACGAGATCATGCGCAGCGTGGGAGGAATGTCGGCGGATGCGGGGGCACTGTCGAGGAGTCGCCGCAACGTGGTTGGCACCGCGTCAAAGTGTGTGACGGACGCGTTGCGAACCACGTCCCACACGGCGGGTGCGTCAAAGTGCGACATCACGACATGCGTGGCTCGCGCCATCGTCAGGGGCAACAAGTGCTCCAGGCAGGATGAGAAGAGGGGGAGAAAGTGCAGGGTACGCTCGCCATCCTGCAGCTCCAACTCCAGCACCATCGTCAACGCTGTCGTCGACAGCCCTCCGTGGGTGTGGACGGCACCCTTGGAGCGACCGGTCGATCCCGAGGTGAAGAGGATCAACGCCGGATCGCTTGCCGCCACCGGCGTGGGTTGTGGCAAAGGGGTCGCATCTCCGATGAGTGCCGCGTACGGCCCGAATCCGCTTCCGGCCGGCGGCGCGTCCAGCGTATAGACGTGGCGGATGCCCATGCCCAGCCCCAGAATTTCGATCGCTCCTGCGGGGCGATCGGGCTGGAGCACCTCCGACGTTGATCCGCCTGCGACGGCGCCGGCCTCGCGGATCGCGTTGGCTACCGTCGTCGCCTGCGCCGCCCCCACGATGAGCACCTGCGGTTCGAGCTGTTGCAGGGCCATGCGGGCCTCGTCCCAGTTCCACCAGTAGTCCAACGGCGCGACGATCGCGCCGAGCATGGGCACCGCGAAGAACACTTCCAGGAACTCGGCGCGGTTGGTGGTCCACAGCGCAACGCGGTCGCCTTTCGAAACGCCAAGATTAGCCAAGGCTCCAGCGAGTCGACGTGCCCGATCGTAGACCTCGCCATAGGTCCACGTGACGCCCTCGAACACGACGGCCGCGCGCTCCGGTACGGTAGTCGCGGCGCGCGTGAGAATCGCGTCCAGACGCTGAGCGGCGCCGTGATCGATTCCGGTCATCGCGTCTTGCGCCATTGATGGACGTAGTCGACGATCGCCCGAGTCGGCGTTCCCGGTCCGAAGATCTCGGCGACGCCGTAGGCCTTCACCTTTGGGACGTCGGTGGGTGGGACAATCCCGCCCATCAGCACCAACACGTCCTTTTCTGCGTGCTCACGCAGCGAGCGGCAGATTTCTTCCGCAAAGTGCAGGTGGGCTCCAGACAGAATGCTCAAACCGAGGACGTCGGCGTCTTCTTCCACGACCGTTCGTGTGATCATCTCGGTCGTCTGGAAGATGCCCGTGTAGATGACTTCCATGCCGGCATCGCGAAAGGCACGGGCAATGATCTTGGCGCCACGATCGTGGCCGTCGAGGCCTGGCTTGGCGACGACGACGCGCAGCGGCGTGGTTGGTTGTGTAGACATGGCGTGATCTCTTGGCGCTGGGCTAGTAGACGAGGGGTGCGCGATACTCGCCTAACGCACCGCGAAGGACGTCGCAAATTTCACCAACGGTGGCCTGCGCCTTGATCGCCCGCACTACGCTCGGCATGACGTTGTCTCCGCGCCGAACCACCTGCCCGATCTCGTTGAGTGCGCTGGCGTGTTCGGCCTGCGGCCTGGACTTCCGAATGCCCTGCGTGCGTTGGATCTGCCGCTCGGCAAGGCCAGAGTCCAGGACAAAGGTCTCGAAGGGAAGAGGTGCCTCCGGCTCCACATGGATGTTCACACCGACGATGTGCTCGGAGTTGGATTCGACACGCTGTTGGAATTCCGCAGAGGCGTCGGCAATCTGTCGTTGGATGAATCCATCCTCGATGGACTGCACCATGCCGCCGCGGTCCAAGATCTGGCGGATGAGCGACTCCGCTTCCTCTTCCAGTCGCGTGGTGAGCGACTCGACGTAGTAGGAGCCGCCGAGTGGGTCCACGACGTCTGCCACGCGACTCTCCAGGGCCAGGATCTGCTGAGTTCGGACGGCGATCTTGATGGCGCCCTCGGACGGGATCTGGAAGGCCTCGTCCTTCGAGTTCGTGTGCAGGGATTGTGTGCCGCCAAGAACGGCGGCTAGGGCCTGAATGGCCGTCCGCGCGATGTTGTTGTCCGGCTGCTGCGCCGTCAGGCTCACCCCAGACGTTTGCGAGTGTGCCCGCATCATCCAGGATCGTGGGTCCTTGGCTCCAACCCAGTCGCGCATGATGCGCGCCCATAGGCGACGCCCCGCGCGCAGCTTGCAGATCTCCTCGAAGAAATCGTTGGAGATGTTCCAAAAGAAAGAGACGCGCGGCGCTACGAAGTCGACGCTCAACCCGCGCTTGACGGCTTCGGTGACGTAGCAATGGGCGGCGGCGACGGTGAACGCCAACTCCTGCACGGCCGTGGAGCCCGCATCGCGGATGTGGTAGCCGGAGACACTCACCGGGTTGTAGCGCGGCATCATTTGCGCCGCGTATTCCATGGTGTCGACCACCAGCTTCACCGACGGTGCAGGCGGAAAGATGTACTCGTTCTGCGCCGTGTACTCCTTCAGGATGTCGTTCTGAATGGTGCCAGTGATCTGGTCGGCGCGCACGCCCTGCGACTTGGCGACCACTTCGTACATGCCCATCAGCACGAAGGCAGATGCGTTGATGGTGTACGACGTGGACACTTGGTCAAGCGGGATGTCTTTCATCAGGATGCGGACATCTTCAACCGTATCGACGGCGACGCCGATCTTGCCGACTTCGGGTCTTGCGATGGGATGGTCGGAGTCCAAGCCTAGGAGGGTAGGCAGGTCGAAGTCCGTGGAGAGGCCGGTCTCGCCATGAGCGAGCAGGTACTTGAATCGACCGTTGGTGTCCTCCGCCGTCCCAAAGCCTGCCACCTGACGAATAGTCCACGGCCGTGCGCGATACATGGTGGCGTGTACGCCGCGGGTGAACGGGTACTCGCCCGGAAATCCAATGCTGTCTGCGGGAACGGCGGACAGATTCTCTGCCGTGTACAGCGGGTCGACTGTCAGCCCCGACAGCGTGGTGAACGCTTCCTGTCGAGGGGGCAACCGTCGCACACTACCGGCGAGCGTGGTTTCCTTCCACGTCTCCACGTCGGGCGATGACGCGGGAACGTTCGAATCGGTGGTCATATCAGTTCACGATCCTCGTGTGAGGTGTGTTAGGCAGAAGTGGAATGGGCGCGGGCGACGTACGCGCGGGGCGGACGGCGAGTTGCAGCTGATGGGCGACCGAATCCGGCCGTGCACTCGTCACCGTCGGCGCAGCACTCACCGCCCGCAGGTTATCATCCGAGTTGCGATCCACGTACTTGTTGTACGGGTCGAGGCCAACGTACTTCGGTTCATGGTCGACGACCACGGTCCACGTCTGGCGCCCGGTTCGAACGCGTTGGCGCTGCATGGACAGCACGTTGTCGGCCTTGAAGCCGGGTCGCCCTGGTTCGGCGGTGAACACACCGACATCGAACAGCTCGTCCAACGGCGCCTCGGTCTCCGCACCCTTGGCGTCCGCGTAGAGCTTCTTGGCCTCGACGTCCATCGACACACGCCATCTGCCATCGGCTTGAGCCGTAGCGGTCGCGTTCGTCACCTTCAGGTCGTACAGCGTGATCTTCTCGAACAGGTCCGTGATCAGCTGCTGGTACTCGGGACCCGCTTGGGCCCTCAATCGGTCCACGAGGTCTCGTGACGTGGGGTAGGGCGGCCCCTTGAAGGCGTACGCCTGGATCAAGGACTGGAGGGCGCGATTCACCGCGGCTTCGCCCAATAGGTCCTTGAGCAGGTACATCACCATGCCGCCTTTCTGGTAGCGGATGTGCGCCTGATTCTCCACGCGCTCGAGCGGAACCTCGCCTAACACATCGGAACCGCGATTTCGCAGGTAGCCGTCGAGAGAGTTCTTCAAAAAGCGGCGGATCTCTGCGGGACCATACATTCGCTCCATGACCATGAGCGCCGAGTACTGCGCCAACGTTTCAGAGAGGACCGTCTGCCCCTGCATGTCCGCCCCAATGACCTGGTGCGCCCACCACTGATGGCCCGTCTCGTGGGCGGTGATATACGTGTTGAAGTCAATCCGGTCCGGGTGCGAGTTGTCGAAGATGAAGCCCGCGGCCTCGGAGTACGGGATGGTTCCCGGAAATGCCTGCGCGAATGCGGCGTAGTCTGGGAACTCCACGATCTTCAGCTGCCGGAACTGGTACGGGCTGAAGTTCGTCGAGTAGTAGTCGAGCGACGCTTTCATCGCCCGAAGGAATCGGTCGACGTTGTACGGGTGTGCGGGATGGTAGTAGACCGCCAGCTTCACGTCCTTCCAGTGATCCTCGCGCACAGCATAGCGGGCGGATTGAATGGAGAAGAAGTCGAGTATGGGTGACGCGGTGCGGAAATGCGAAACGCGCCGGCCATTCGTCGTCGCCGAGTCCACAAGCTCACCCGGGGCCACGATGGTCTGGTCAGCGCCCGTGGACACCGTCAGGTCCACATTCACCCAGTCGGCGTCGTGTCGGAAGTAGTTGAAAGCGCGGGCCGAATCCTGCTCCAGGGGTGGTGGCCGCAGCTCGTCAGGAAGTCCGAACTTGCGCCGAGTGGTGCGATCCTGGAGAAGCTCAAACCCGTTGACGCCGAGCCACGGGGCAATTCGCCAATTGTCCAGGAACGTTCCGTTGGCGACCACGCGCGTCTCGTTGTTCGAGTTGCGAAAGCCACGCTGTTCGATGAGCGTCTCGAATCGGACTTCTGTGCGTTGCCCGGGTGCGAGCGGCGGGTCGAAGGTGTAGATCCGGTAGTGCAGGTCTGGAAAGTCGCGCGTCACGTGAGCGCCAACTACCTCCAGCGATTGCATCTGCAGGTCGCTGGTGTACAGCGTGCCCAAGAACGACTTCTGTTCCAGCGCTCGCGCCCAGGAGACGTGCACTTCACTCAGCGGTTTGTCGGTCTTGTTCTCGATCGTGTATCGGCCGCGCGTCACGACCCTTGGCTCGCTCGGGTACAGGTCGACGGTGAGCGTGACATCCGTGATCTTTGGCTGCGGCAGATGGCTGAAGCCCAGCACGGTCTTTTCATACTCTGCGGACCAGCGCTGGCTGTCCAGACTGGTGCGGTATTCGTTGAGGCCGTTGGTGTTGTATACGATGAAACCACCCACAGCGGCCATCGAAAGCGCTCCTCCGGCCAGCACGTACCCGGTGGCTCCTTTCAGTCGCGAAGGAAGCAACGTTAGGCGGCGCCTGAGTGGAGCCGACGCCCCTCGGCGCCACAATCCGTACGCGATCACGGCGAGTACGGTGGCAAAAGCCATCCAGTAGACGCGGAACCACGCCGCGTGACCGGCAAATGCCCCCTGGCCGTTCATGTCGGACAGCGGAACGGGCGGCGTATTTCCGAACTGATACAGGTTGTGCTCGAGTCCCAGCCGATTGAGCCCCAGCTGTGCGGCAATGATCAGGAGCGTGACCAGAAATCCGCCGAACTTGTTTGGCACCATGGTCTGAATGAAGACCGCCAGCACGGCGTAGAGCAGCATCGTGATGACCCACGGCACCATGAACCACGTGACATAGTGCCCAAGCTCAAACGATGGATAGCCCTTGAGCAGCTGCACGATGAGCGATGCCGCAACGATCAGGAGCGCCATCGTGATGAGCACCACCGCGATGGCAATGATCTTCGGCACCACGAATGCCCAGTCGGTAGCTGGGGTAGCGTCGACAATCTCGTGCACGCGACGTTCACGGTCCCGCCAGACCAGTTCTCCTGCGTAGTACGCCGCGATAACCAGCGGAATCTGCGTGTATTGCTCGAACAGCGTCTTGATGAGCAGCCGCGTCACCGGCAGCGTGATGCTGACGTTGTCATCCCCGGCAATCCACAACCCGACGATGGCATTCATTGAAGCGATGCCAAGGAGAAGGATGTAGGCGGGGCTGCGAAGGACGCTGCGCACGTCAAACTTGGTGAGCGCGACGAGTGGTGCCCATCCCAGCGAGCGGCGATTGTCTGGTGATGCAGCTGGCGACGGTGACGGGCGCGAGGGCGACGTCAGGTCGTTAGGGGCGGGCACCGCTTTGGTCGCGGACCCCACTGACTCGGATGAGTGGCTGTCCAGCGACTTGCTGGCGGCCTTCAGTGAAGCCGTGCCGGCACGATACGATCGCCAGACCGCGCCGAGGCACGCGAGTGCCACCGCCGTCCACAGTGCGCGGTTCCGCAGGATGGGTCCGAAGAACGGAGGCAGCAGTGTGTTGCGCTCAGCGGGCGTCCAGCGCTCCGTCGCCCGTCGGAAGGCGGAAAGGCCAAATGGGTCCAGGAGCGCGACCAGATCCTTGTACTCCAGACGCGCAAAGTATCTGGCACTCAGGAAGTACATCATCAACACGATCAAGGCGACCATGTAGGTCGTGATCATGGACCGTGTGAGTGTCGCCAGCGCGAAGAAGGCCGCCGCCATGACGAACAGGATCGGCAGGCACAACACGGCGTACACGTACAGGTACGTCCCTAGGTGAAACGGACCAACGGTCGACGGGTCGTGCCACGGCAGGGCAGCGCCCACGAACGCGCCAATCGGCACGCTCAGAAATACCAGCGCACAGACAGCGAAGGCACCGAAGAAGCGGCCGAAGAGATAGTCGAAGCTGGAGAGCCGCGTGGACCGAATGATCGGACCAAATCCCGTCTCGTCGTCCCTCAGGATCACGTTCGCAACGAACGCCGTGACGATGAAGATCCCGAACAGGGTCATGATCAGGCAGATCAGACCGATCGTATACGGGGAATTGCGGACCACGTATCCCCCCCAGCCGATTCGCAGCGAATCGGAGATCACAAGGGAGATCGTCAGTCCGAAGAAGACCAGGCTGGTGATCCAGAAGATCGGCGAGGTCAGTTGATGCTTGACCTCAAAGCGAGCGACGCGCGTCAGCATGTGAGGTCAGGCGACGCGTCGAACGGACGCGAGCGTCGAGAAATACACGTCCTCGAGGCTTCCCTCCGCCGGTGCAAATCCGTCGCCAGGATTCGCGTCGGCTAGAACATGGATGATCGTTCGTCCTCCATACAATCGAGTGGCAATGACCTCAAACGCCGCGCGATGCGATTCAAGCTCACCCTTCTCGATCGTCTTGTACCAGATGTTGCCGCGGAGTTCGGCAATGAGATCGCGCGGCGCGCCGACGCGCACGACCCGCCCGTTCACAATGATCGCCGTGCGCGGACAAAGGTTCGTCACGTCCTGCACGATGTGGGTCGACAGGATCACCACGGTGCTCTCGGCGACTTCGACAAGCAGGTTCTGGAAGCGATTGCTCTCTTCCGGGTCCAGCCCCGCCGTAGGTTCGTCGACGATGATGAGCCTTGGCTGTCCGATCAGCGCCTGCGCGATCCCGAATCGTTGTCGCATGCCGCCGGAGAAGCCGGCCAGCGCCTTGTTCCTCACCTCCCACAGGTTGACCTGGTTGAGCAGGCCTTCCACCAGGGTCCGACGCTCACCCCGCGCCGCAAATCCCTTCAGCACGGCAATGTGATCCAGCATCTCATACGCCGATACGCGCGGATACACGCCGAAGTCCTGCGGCAGGTAGCCGAGGGTCTTTCGGAGTGCCTGCGGATTCTTGAGGACGTCAATGGTGTCGAAGGTGATGGCGCCTGACGAGGGAATCTGCAGCGTGGCAATGCACCGCATGAGCGTCGATTTGCCCGCGCCATTTGGCCCCAGAAGGCCGAAGACCCCGGGCGGAACGTCCAGCGAGACGCCATCCAGCGCGCGGGTACCGTTGGGATAGACGTGGGTGAGTTGACTGATCTGGAGCACGTGGCCTCGGTGAATCAGGTCAAACAGCGGTGAAGTTGTACGGATCATGTTCACGAGGAGCGCAACGCGTGCGATCGGCCTCGTGTTCCGCCGCGATGTGCGACATTAGCGGCGCATCGAGCTGGTGTCAGCGATCACCGGCAGCCGGATGGCCGACGCCTGTCCCTTCGATCGCAGAACCGTGATGTCCGCCTTGCGATAGTCGGTTGGGGCTGCGTTGAAGATGTTCGGGACGAACGTCTGTGGGTTGCGATCGTAGAGCGGAAAAAGCGTCGACTGCACCTGGACCATGATGCGATGGCCCGGCTGGAACACGTGGTTGACGTTCGGCAGCTCAAACCGAACGCGTTGGGGCACGTTCGCCGGAAACGCGGCGGGTTTGGCGGCACTCTCGCGATAGCGCGCCCGGAAGATGTCCAGCGCAATCGGCATCTCGTAGCCGCTGACCATCGGATCAATGCGATCGAGGGCGGGATACACGTCGATGAGCTTGACCACGATATCCGCGTCCGTGCCGGTCGTGGCAACGCGTAGATCGGCGAGAGGAACGCCTTGCACGTGCACGGGGGAGGTCAAGACGGGGGTTTCGTACGTCAGTACGTCCGGACGCCCGTCGACAAATCGCTGGTCGTGGACCAGCCACGTGCTCCATGCTTCATAGAAGTCGAGTGCTCCGCCGCTGAGCCCCCGGAACGGGTCGATGACCGGACGTGGCAGGAAGGGGACGGGATTGGCGGGGTCACTCACATAGGTGTCGCCGCCAGCAGCAACCGACGGCTCATCGAACGACAGCGAGCGCCCGTCCTGCATGTAGAGCGGCGTCAGTCCGGTCGCGCAGCCGGTATCGCATGATGTCGGCCACGTGGAAAAGCGTTCCCATCCCTTCTTTCCCGTGTTGAACACGGTGACCCGGGCCAGGTTGGCGGGAGGGCCGTCGCGAAGGTGTTCGTCAAGAAAGGGGAGCAAAATCTCCCGCTGATACTGCAAGGACGTGTTGACATTCCACTGCATTGGGCCCAATGACGTGGCGCCAGCGTTCACCTGCACGTGATTCCACGGGCCCAGCACCAGCCAGTTGTTGGACTCTTGGTGCGCGGCCTTGAGGGCTCGCCAGGCATGGTTGGCCCCCCACATGTCTTCCTGGTCCCAGAGTCCCTGCGTCCACAGGGTTGGCACGCGCGACGGCCGCGCGGCGAGCACGCGCACTACGTCCAGCCCCTGCCAATAGTCGTCGTAGGCGGGATGCGCCAACGTGCGTTGCACCCAAGGCAGGGCATCCAAGCCGTGCGCGCGAATGTAGTCCCCCGTCGAACCGGCGCGGAGGAACTCCTCGTACTTGTCGTAGGTGTCGCTCGGCGTGATCTCGCCGGCGCCACGTTGTGCGGTCTGCTCGTGGATGTAGCCGAGCATCATGTTGCGAAAAGCGCCGTAGTGGAACCAGTCGTCACCCATCCAGCCGTCCAGCACCGGTCCCTGCGGCACGGCGGCACGCAAAGCGGGATGCGGATCGATCAATCCCATCACCGCCGTGAATCCGTCATACGAGGAGCCGATCATGCCCACGCGGCCATTTGATTCCGGGACGTTCTTGACCAACCAGTCAATGGTGTCCCACGTGTCCGTGGCATGATCCGTGGTCGTTGGATTCAACGGGCCGCGGACAGGGCGGGTGACGACATACTCCCCTTCGGACTTGTACTTCCCGCGAACATCCTGATAGACCAGGATGTAGCCCGCGCGAAATAGGGGGCGGGCCGCGACGCGACCTTCGAAGATGGCCACGTTGTACGGAGTCCGTTCCATGATCATCGGGGCGCCCTTGGCACCCTTTGGCACGAAGAGCACGGTGTACAGCCTGACGCCGTCGCGCATGGAAATCATGGCCTCGCGCTTGACGTACGGCTGATCGTCAGCTCGAACCGTGAACTGCTTGGGCACGTCGCTCGCCGTCGCTTGTGCGCGCAGCGCGGCGAGACTCGCCGCCGCGAGGGTCAGGACCAACGCGGCGATTCCAGCACGAAAGCTCCCGCGAACAACGACTCTGTGGCTCATGGGCCTGCACGACGCGAGGTGAGGACACGATGACATCCGGACGCTGACACGCCAGGAACCAACCCGGGGGTTGTGTGGTCTGGCACTCGCGTAATTTTGCCACGCGCCGCTGGAGCGATGCAAGTAGCCGTAATAGGTGTTATGGTTGCCATAAGAATCATTTATGGTGAATCCATGGCCCTAGAACTCGACCTCATTCGCACGTTCGTCGCCGTCGTCGAACACAAGACGCTCAGTCAGGCGGCCGCCCGCCTTGGCCTCACTCAGGCGGCCGTCTCACTGCAGGTGCAGCGACTCGAACGCGAGTTGGGGCAGCAGCTGCTCCATCGCACCTCGCGCGGCGTCACCCTCACGCCCCATGGCACACGGCTGCTAACGCACGCCCAACGCCTGCTACGCGTCCATGACGAAGCGGTGGCCGACCTGTCCGGCCGTGGCCTGGCCGGCAACCTTCGCTTTGGCTGCCCCGACGACTACGCCACGGTCTTTCTACCGCCACTTCTTCGAGGGTTTGCCACCGAGCATCCCCAGGTCCATGTGGAAGTCGTTTGCGCTTCAACACCGCCATTGCTTGATCGGCTTCGCGCCCACCAGTTGGACCTGGCGCTCATCTCGCTGCCAGAGAACGATCGATCCGGGGACATTATCCGCTACGAACCGTTCGTCTGGGTGGCGGCTCCGGGGTCGAATGCTTTCGAACAGACGCCTGTGCGCATCGCAGTCTCTGACCGAGACACGTTGGACCACCGGGCAGCCCGTCACGGCCTAGAACAGGCGAAGCGTCCCTACCGCGTGGCGTACGCCAGTGGAAGTCTGGCGGGACTCACCGCCGTCGTGCGGTCGGGGCAGGCCATCGCCGTGCTGACGCGAACGGCGGTACCAGGGGACCTGCGCATCCTGACGCCGGGCCGCGACCTGCCAAGGCTTCCTCGTGTGGGTATTGCCATCCGCTACGATCGCCCGCGGCCGCGCGCCGTGGTGAGGGCCCTCGCCGAGCATATTCGCGCGGTCCTACCAAACTTGTAGGGGCGCCTCCCGTTCGGCCGTGCGAAGCGCCATCGGTTGGGGCGCGGGATCCGCTGCTTCCGCGGTGTCGCCCTCACCCTGTACATCGAGACAAAAAACGGGAGCGGAGGGAAAGCCGGAGCGAGGCCCAGAAAAGGTCCATGCCCGGTTAAGTACTTTGGGCCATGTCAAAGCAGAATATGCGGTCGTTAGGTGCTGGCCGCCGTTTCCGCCTTCTTTCGCAGATAGCGCGCGATCCCGTACCAGCTGGCGCCGTAGTCAGACGACGCAGCGGTCGTCGCAATCGCCTGGGCGGAGGCCTTGCCCGCCAGCGAGTCAATCACATACTGCGCGAAGGCCGCAGCACGAGTCGGATCCGTGCCGGGTTCGCTTAGCAGGCGCTGCGCCGTGGCGGTCCAGTCGTGAAGGCCGCGTCGCAATAACTCGAGGTGAGTCGTTGGGTCGTCAGAGAATCCGAAATGCGTCGAGAAGAGACGTTGCGGCCCCCACGCTTCGATGCGCTCCAGACTCGCCAACCATAGTTCGAGGTTGAAGTCGGGCGGCGGTGTCACGGGTAGTGGATACGGGAGTAAAGGGGCGCGTATGCCGCCGATGTCGCCGACGTATGCGGTATCCGTCGCGCGCTCCAGATAGACCACGTGGTGCACTGCGTGCCCCGGCGTGTAGAGCACCTCGAAGCGCCGAGCGCCCAGCGAAATCATTTCCCCGCCATGTAACACGTGCAAGCGATCGGCCGGCGTCGGCGCCATCTGCCCCCACAGAAAGTCCATGCGATCCCCGAAAATCTGGGTGGCGCTGGCAATGAGCTTCGATGGGTCGCTCAGGTGTGGGGCGCCTCGCGCGTGGACGTACACCGTCAGCTCCGGCTGCTCCTCGACCAGACGCCCGATGGCCCCGGCATGATCGAAGTGGATGTGCGTCAGAAAAACCGCATGCAGATCCCGTACGCGCAGACCATGCTCGGCCAAGCCACTCCGAAGCGTGTCGAGCGTTGAAGCTGGCCCACAATCGACCAGCACAGGGCCTGGAGCCGTGTTCAGCACGTGGCAGGCGACGTACCGGTCGCGGCCGATGTGCTGCAGATCGATGGTGAAATCCGTCATGTGCGGGAATGCGCGCCGAGCAGTGAGGGGGCGATGGCTCGGCGCGGGACGGGCGACCCGCGGCCTGGCCGCCCGTTCGTTCTGCAGACGTTGCTGCCTTTCAGCAGCACGCTAAGCCTACTTCTTCTGCCGGATGGCGATCTTGGTTTCCTGCGCCAGTTGATCCGCCTGCCGCCAACCCCAGCCTTGCACCACGCCATCCACCACGATGATCGGGGTCAACTCAGATTCATCGACCGTGGCCGAGTCCTTCGGTTCGTGGTTATCCGGGTCGAACAGGTAGATGTCGTACATCTTCCCGTTGACCAGGTAATTGTTGTGGCGGAGTACATTGGGCGTTGAGTCGCCCGGCGGCGCTCCCTCGGAGATGATCTTGAGGAGCGAGTCCTTCTTGATGCCAATGGTAAGTTCGGAGACACGCTTGTCGGTGCAGGCACCCAGCAGGAGCAGCGCGGCTGCCCCAGCAAGGCCCACAACGCGCGACGTCGCTCGGTGCGGCTGGCGGAGTACGGACATGGCAGGTGGAGTGGGTAGGTGGCGCTTACTTCACAGGCGCCTGAAGAATGTAATATTGCCGGGCGTGCTACCCTAGTGATCAGGCGAGGTTCGCAGTGCCCTGGCCGGCTTCCAGCCACGCCGGCGCCGGCCGCTGCGCTCACACAACTGTCGGAGGATCCCATGCCGCGCGTTTTCCGGGCTCTCAGGTCAGTGCTGCTGTTCATTGCCGTCGGACGCGTCGGAGCACAGGGGAACGGGACCTCGTGGCGCATTGTCGTCGAACCAGACTTTCTGGCCAGTCGCGACGGCAACAATCCGCACGTGGAAATGCACGTCGCCGCGAATCCACGGCGCGCGCGCAACCTCATTGCAGGGAGCATTACCCACAGCGGGCCTAACGGGACGCCTGCGACAAAGGTCTACTCCACCGCGGATGGCGGGCGGAGCTGGACGGACGTGGCCTTTCCGGAACAACGCACCGATGGCGGCGGTGATCCGCAGGTCGCGTTCACCCCTCGGGGCACGGCGCTCTTTGCGTCGCTCAACATGCACCCCGATGAGTCGGGACGCACGCGCGCCTTCTTGCACGTGTATCGCTCTGAAGACGGCGGATTGACCTGGTCGAAGCCGGCCGACCTTGGCGCTTCGTATGACCACGAGATGTTTGCCGTCGATCAGTCCACCGGGCCCTATGCCGGTCGGATCTACCTGAGCGCGTTGTACGGGCGCGAATATGATCTAGGGTTGTTTCGCTCCGATGATGATGGTCGATCGTTCATTGGACCGGTGCGCTTTTATCGCGCTGGAGGCAAGGAGCTTGGTGCGAATGTGCTGCCCATGGGGGTGTTCTCCGACGGCACGCTGCTGGCAGCCTTCCACGACTTCCCGTTAGGTGGTGACCGCAATGCGCCGGGGCAAAGACGGAGCCATTTCCTCACGGTGACGTCGCCGGATGGTGGCGTGACCTTCAGCGAGCCACGTCCGGGGCCAGACGAGGAGTTTCCGGCCTACTCCGACCCCAACATTCGTTTGGCCGGAGACGGGTCCATGGCCATCGATCGGGACGGTCGCTTTCACGATCGCGTCTACCGGGTATGGCAGGACGCGCGCTTTGCCGGCGGTCGCTTGCGCATCGTTATCAGCACGTCTGACGACCGCGGCGCCACATGGAGTGAGCCGCGCCCCATTGATGCGTCGGCACCCAGCACGTCGCAGCAGTTCCTGGCGGCCGTCAGCGTGAACAAGGACGGCGTGGTGGGTGTGAGCTGGCAGGACACGCGTGGAAGCACGGTGGATCGCGGTTACCACGTGTACTTCGCGGCATCGACAGATGGCGGCGCCACGTTCCTTTCCCCGCGACGCGTGACGTCCGAACAGTCGCGCCCCTTGGGCAGCGGCAACCAGACCATCACGCCGTCGTTCTTCACGGTCCCCGACGACAGCGGCGCGACTCGTCTGGTGTTCCTCTCGGCGGCCAGCCGGTGGGGGAATGGCGGCGACTACACGGGGCTCGCGGCGGACGCCGATGGCGTCTTCCATCCGTTCTGGGCGGACGCCCGTTCCGGCACCTTTCAGGCATGGACCGCGCGGGTGCGGGTTGAAGCTGTCGGGCCATCCACTGTTGCCAGCTCGGCCGCGGCATCGGATATCACCGGGCAGATCACCTTCCAGCCGGACCCTTCACGATTCGACGCGGCCACTGGGGAGTTGGAGATTCCCCTGCGGCTCAAGAACAGCGGCCAACGCGTCATCATCGGCCCGTTGACGCTGACCGTGCGGAAGTTCGGCAGTGGACTAGGGAACGAACTGCGCGAACAGGCACCAGCGGTGCTCAATGCGTCGAATGGTCGCACTGGTGACGGCGCCGCCTTCCAGCTGGATGCAATCCTCGGCACGGAGGGAGTCTTGCGGCCGGGCGACGTTTCGGGCCCCGTGCTCCTGCGCTTTCGCGTGAAGGACCCGCTGCTCATTCCCGACATGCATCTGGTGGTGACGGGAGGTTTGCGATAGTCCGCGGCTGATGGCGACGAGTCGGCGACAGCCCACCAGCGCCCGTGACCAAGTTCCCGCCGGGGAACTCCGGAGCGGGCGTTCGCTGAGGTGCGTTATGTCGCCGTCACTGACGTCAGCTCGGCCCGGGCGTCCGCGGGCAGCTGCGGCTGGAGCGGGCGTTCACTTAGGCGCGTTACGTCACCGTCACTGAGGTCAGTTCGGCTAGGGCGCCCGCGGGCAGCTCCGCCGGAGTGACGCCGAACACCTCGCCAAAGGCCTGACCAACGCGTTTCGCAACGGACGCGACGGAACATGCGCGTTCAGCGGAGACCTCACGCTCCATCGAGGTCATCGTGACGCCGGCAATCCCACAGGGAATCATCAGGTCGAAGTACGAGAGGTCCGTGGTCACGTTGAGCGCGAAGCCGTGCCACGTGACCCAATCACGCGCGTGCACGCCGATCGACGCAATTTTCCGCCGTGGCGTATCCCTGCTTGCATCGGCCTTCGCCAACGCCTCTGCTGGTCTGAGGTTGTTGCTGGCGGTCTCATCGTCGGACGGCGAGCGCGTTGAATCACCAGCCGCAGCGCTGACGTGCGAGTGCGCCGCGTCTCGCGTCACGTCGACCAGTTGAGTGCGAGGCGCATCGTCGGTCGCGCGGTCGCCGACCCACACGCCCGTGTATCCCGTGTTCCGCAGTCCGCGTAGGTTCCAAGCCGCCAGCGTCTGGATCAACGCCTCTTCCACCTGCCGCAGGTACCAGTGCAAGTCCTTCTTGTGCGGCGTCGCCTTGAGGTCAACGATCGGGTAGCCAACCAGCTGGCCCGGGCCGTGGAAGGTGACGTCGCCCCCACGCTCGACCTCGAACAGCTCCACCCCACGGGACGCGAGGAATGCCGGAGAGGCCACCAGGCTTGCCTGTTTGGACGAGCGGCCGAGCGTCACCACGGGAGGATGTTCCAGCAGCAGGAGCACGTCGCCGTCAATGCGTCCGTCGATGACCGCCTGTGCAACCCGCCGCTGACGATCAAGGGCCGCCCCATATGGGACGACCCCGAGATCTACGACATGCAACCGGCGATCTGCCATGTGGCCTTAGGCGTGCAGCATCTTCCCTAACGAGTCGAGCGTAGCTTCGGCTACGGCCTCGGAGAGCGTCGGGTGCGCGTGGATCGCCAGGTCGATCTCTTCCACCGTGAACTCATTCTCGCGCGCCACCACCAGCTCGGCGATCAACTCGGTCGCGTGTGCGCCGACGATGTGCGCGCCCAGAATCTCACCGTACTTCGCGTCGCGGATGATCTTCACGAACCCTTCGGTCTCTCCCGCGGTGCGCGCGCGCCCGTTGGCCGAGAACGCGAACTTGCCGACCTTGTAGTCGACCTTCTTCTCTTTCGCCTGCGCCTCGGTCATGCCAATGGACGCGACCTCGGGGTGGCAATAGGTCGCGTTAGGGATGTTGCCGTAATTCAGCGGATGCGTGTGCTGACCGCCAAGCTGGTCGGCAAGGATGTGACCCTCTCGCATCCCCTTGTGCGCGAGCATCGGCGCACCGATCACATCGCCGATGGCATAGATCCCCTTGGCGCTGGTTTCGTAGGTGCGCGTATCAACCTTGATGAAGCCACGATCGGTGAGCTGGACCCCGGCTTCCTTTAGCCCGATCTCCTCGACGTTAGGCGCACGACCAGCCGCCACCAGGACCTGATCGACCTCCAGGTCCTGCTTGGCGCCCTGGGCCTCAACCGTCAGCTTCACCGATTCCTTGCCCGCCTTGGCGGCCAGGATCTTGGCGCCGGTGATCACATCGATCTTGCGCTTCTTGAACGATCGCGCCACCTCGGCGGAGCTGTCGGAGTCCTCCAACGGCAGGATCGTCGGCAATACCTCGATGAGCGTCACCTTGGCGCCGAAGGCGTTGAACACGTCGGCAAACTCGCAGCCGACGGCGCCCGCCCCAACAATGGCGATCGACGCGGGATTCTTCTCCAGCACCAGCGCCTCGTCCGAGGAAATGACCGTCGTCTTGTTCAGCTCCAACCCGATCTGCGGCAGTCCGCGAACGCGGGATCCGGTGGCCAGGACGATCGCCTTCTTGGCGTCGTGCTTCTCCTCCTTCCCGTCAGCCGTCTTCACCGTCACGGCCTTGGTGCCGGCCAGCTTCGCGGTGCCCTTGATCCACGTGACCTTGTACTTCTTGAATAGGAACTCGACCCCCTTCGAGTTCTGCGCGCTCACGGCCCGCGAGCGCTTCATGGCGACGCCGTATTCGAACTTCACGTCGCCGACCGTGACGCCAAAGTCCGCCGCATGTCGCACCTTGTTCGCCAGCGATGCACTCTCGAGAAGCGCCTTGGCTGGAATACAGCCCCACAGCACACAGGTACCGCCGAGGCCGTCGCGTTCAACGACCGCGGTGGAGAGACCCAACTGGGCGCACCGAATGGCGCCGACGTAGCCGGCGGGACCACCGCCAATGAAGATGACGTCGTACGAAGCCATAAGATCTTGTGTCTGAAAGCGTTGGTATGGGTTGACGCGCGCCGAAATCTAACCGACGCAGGGGGGTGTGGGGAAACCTCGGTGCGGGATTCTCGCCGGGCGCTCGGTTTAGGGAGCTAGGTCGCTTTCGTGCCGCCTTGGATCCGTGCTCTGTCGGCGCCCGTGCGAATCTAGGCCGCCCGTGAGCCACAAGCCGTTACCGACGTACAACGCCGATGGGTAGCGCACCCGCTGGCGAGTCGACATCGTGGCGCTCGCAGATTCTATCAAACGGTGCAAATCTACCGGCTTCTCAGAGGGAGCCAGAGCCAATGTCGCACTCCCCGCAGCTGTATATGGTGATCGAGACGTTTCGGAATGGACAGGCGCGTCCGATCTATGAGCGCTTCAAGGCGCGCGGTCGGTTGGCGCCGGACGGCCTGCGTTACGTCGTGAGCTGGGTCGACGAGTCGTTAGGCCGGTGCTGGCAGGTCATGGAGACCGACCGTCGCGAGCTATTGGACCAATGGATGGCCGCCTGGAATGATCTCACCGACTTCGAGGTCATTCCGGTGCTGAGTTCGGCGGATGCCGCGGCCAAGGTACTGGGAGCGTCAGGCGGGGCCTAAGCGCTCCGTCAGATGGTCGTGGTGCGACAGCCGTGGAGGTGCGCTACCGCACCACCACGCGTCCGCGCTCGCTGCGCACGCCGTTCGAAACCACCAGGTCGAGCGCTGACGCATCCGTGCGCACGGTGGCGCCGCCCCCTCGCGCGAAGGTGAGGATGTCGCCGGTGCGTGCATCGCGGACAAGCACTCCCTTCACCTGATCGTTCGCCCACGTCAGCCGCAACAATCCACGGCCGACGCGTGTAGCCACGGGCAGGTCGCTCGCATCCCTTACGAGTGGGCGACGTTGCGCCTGTGGGTCGCGCGCTTCCTGCGACGCAGCTGGGTTCGATACCCGCAGCCGAGCCACGTCGCGTCCACGGAGCATGTCCTTCGGCACCACAAAGGCAAATGTCTCGTCATTGGTCGGTGAGTCGGCGATGCGTTCCCCGTCGAAGGAGAGGGAAACGAGGGACTCGCCAGCATCGCCCGTGAGTTCCAGA
This sequence comes from Gemmatimonadaceae bacterium, assembly GCA_046327745.1. Classification (GTDB taxonomy): domain Bacteria; phylum Gemmatimonadota; class Gemmatimonadetes; order Gemmatimonadales; family Gemmatimonadaceae; genus JABAQJ01. Next base: position 257,822 of record JAXLXV010000009.1, read on the forward strand.
CGGTGCCGTCCCGTCCGAGTGGGCAGCGACGGCGGAGCGACGACGTCGTATGCCGGCTCCAGCACCACCGCACCATTCACGATGCGGCCCCAGACCAGCAAGCCCGGGCGCGCCGCGGCGGACACCACAAACGGGTTCGCCTGACGGTAGGTGAAGATGGCGTTGTAGTTGTAATCGCTGATCCAGTTGTTGCTGCAGTAGCTCATGACGTCCGTGGCAGTCGGCAGCTTCAAGGTCGCGGCGGCCACATCATACCCGTACACGCCGATCTGGGCATTGGCATACGGATAACTCGGGTCAACGCCACTGGGGCCGCCACATGGCGCATGCCACCGGCCAAAGTTGTGGCCAACCTCGTGAGTCAGCACCGTAGCAGCTGACGGGAGATAGTCCCAGCCAATGGCGGCCCGCCCGGGAACATACCCCAAGCCGGCCACGCCGGACGAGTAGCCGACCTTCACCACGCCAAAGTAGTAGCGCGTGCTGGCGTCGGCCGTGCGGAGCGCGTTCACCTCGCTCAGGATCTGTCCCCACGCGCCATTGGCATCACCGGCGTCGAGCACCGGTGCACTCGTCGAGTACGCGGCGCGCACGTCCACGTCCACGGTGGAGATGGGATACAGCTTCTGGAGGAAGGCGAGGAATTGGTCCTTGTTGGCGTTCGACGCATTGCCGGTGAATCCGTTGGCGCTCTGCGTCACCGGCACCAAGCGAATCTGGAACGTTGAGACGGCGACGATGCCCATCGACTGCGCCACACCAGATGACGGGAACGAATTGTCTGACTCCGACGACTCCGTCACCGCGTTGGTCGGATCCACGTCCAGCAACATGCTCACCCCCGGCTGCAACAAGCCGGCAGAGAGCGTGGCGTTCCACGAACTACCGATGACGGATTGGTCGACAGTAGTTGGAACGGACGCGCCGGGGGCAGGAATGCTGATCGTACTTAGCAGAGTGGCGCCGTTGTAAAAGCGTGCGCGGACAGCGGGCGTGGCGGTATTGGACTGTGATGCCTTCACGAACACGCGCAGCAAGGCGTTCTTGTTCGCGATGAGCTGGACGGTACCGGTGTAGCTCTGCACCGTCTGCGTGACGGTGGCTCCGTCGATCACCAGGTTCAACCCACCTCCGCCGACGGCCGAGTAGGTGACGGTGGCGTTGGAAGCCGCGGTGGTGACTGGCACTGACTGGGTGAGTGGCAGCGGGTTGTACGTCGTTGGGCCGTTACTGACCGCCGCCGCTGTGACCGTGTAACTCCCACTTAACAGCGCAATGAGCGTCTGCGACGTCGTGAGATTTTGGGAGAATCCCCCGGGCCCGGTTACGGTCACGGCGCCGTTCACGCCACCTGGCAGCCCGCTGATGGTCACGTTGAGCGAGCCGGTCGCGGCCACATATGCCACGGTTGCCGTGGCGGCACTCAAGGACGCAGGGACCGACACGGTTTGCGACGAAGGGGTCGGCGCGTACGTGGTTGGCCCCACGGTGACAGAGGACGCGCTGACGGTGTAGGTGCCGGGGGTAAGTCCCAGCAGCACTCCCGCGGCGGTCATCGGATGCGAGTAGCTGCCGGGGCCGGTCACCAGAACGTTGGCATTGGCTCCGACAGGCAGACCCGTCACCTGCAACGATATGCCCCCCGAGGCCAACGCATACGTGATCGTCGCTGGCGAAGGCGTGGGGCTGGCTGACACATTGACATTCAGTTGGGCGGGAGTCGGCGCATAGATGTTGCTGCCTGCCGTCGCATTCGCTGCCGCAATCGCGTAGGTGCCAGGGGCCAGCCCGGCCATGATCTGCGACTGGGTCACCGTGGCGTGATAGCCACTGGGTCCGGTGATGCTCAGGTTTCCCGAGACCGACTGGGGAAGCCCGACCATGGCCACGGCAATCGATCCGCTAGCCAGCGCGTACGTCAACGTGGCGGATACCGGGGTGAGGCTGGCCGTGATCGTGAGCTGCAGTGCCGCCCCCGACGGTGCGTAACGATCGACGCCGGCGGTGACGGTGGTTCCGGCCAGCGTGTATGTCCCAGGCCTAAGGTTCGTGATGATTTCCGCGCCAGTAACGGCATGCTGATAGCCGTCGGGGCCGGTGAGTTGCGCGCTGCCCGTTGACCCTGACGGAAGGCCAGTCATGGCCACCGCCATCGCCCCGGTCCCCAGCGCATAGCTAACGCTGGCGGAGGACGGTGTGGGCGATGCCGTCACGGTCACGGTTTGCGAGGCGACGCCAGGGGCGAACGTATGACCATTGGCGGGCGCACTGGCCGCGCTCACGAGATAGTCGCCGGGGGTCAGCACCGTCAGCGTGCTCGACCCCGTCAATTGACGGGAGAAACCACCCGGTCCGGTCACGGTCACGGCGGCACTGCCGCCATCTGGAAGCCCGGCGATAGTTACCTGCAGCATTCCCGTGCGCACGACGTACGCCACCTGCGCACTCGACGCGACGCGACCTGCGGTAACGGTGACGGACAGCGGCGAAGTCTCTGCGTCGTACGCGACATCGCCGGACATGACGCGATCAACGGCGATGGAGTAGCTCCCTGGCACCAAGGCGGACAACGTTCCCGCCCCAGACATGCTCTGCGAGTAGCCCTGCGGGCCCGTGACCGTGATGGCCGCCGGTGCACCCGATGGAAGTCCCGAGACGCCAATCGCCAGGCCACCGGTCGTCGGAGCTGACGGGCCATCTCCCTTGCCGCAGCCGACCACGAGGAACGTCAGCACCAACGCCCCACTCCGTCGCAGGACGTTGAAGAATTCTGGCCGGCGGGCGGCGGGATGGGCTGACGACACGTGCTTCCTCGCGGGTGGAGTAACCGCTTAGAAGACGCGCCAGCCAACTGAATGGCAACGCCTGTAAATATCAGCGCTGCATCAACTTAGAAGCATTGTACCGCCCCGGACCCTACCTCCGGACGTCGGCGTTGCTCATTGCGTGACCTACGCCACTCACCGGCGAGGATCAGTGCACGAGCAGGAGGGGATTCTCCACCATGCGTCGGAGCGTCTGCAGGAACTTGGCCCCCGTTGCCCCGTCGATCACGCGATGATCACAGCTCATGGTGATCCTCATGCGCTTGCGAACGCTTACCACGCCGTCAACGACCACTGGCTTCGACTCGATCGCGCCAATGGCGAGGATGCCGGCCTCGGGCGGGTTGATGATCGCGGTGAATTGATCGATGCCGAACATGCCCAGGTTCGACACAGAGAAGGTCGAGCCCGTGTACTCGTCCGGCTTGAGCTTTCGCTCGCGAGCGCGCGCTGCCAGATCGCGTGATTCTCGGCTGATCTCGCTCAACCGCTTGGTGTCTGCGTCAAAGATGACCGGCGTGATCAGGCCGTCGTCGATCGCCACCGCCATGCCAATGTGGACGCGATTGAAATACCGGATCTGGTCGCCGAGCCAGTGGGCGTTGCACTCGGGATGCTGGGAAAGGGCGACCGCCACTGCCTTCAGGATGATGTCGTTGAACGAGACCTTGTAGGCATCCCCCAGCTCGGCCAGTGCCCCGCGCATCTCGGCGATGCGTTCCAGGTCGAGTTCTGCCGTCAGGTAAAACGTTGGCACCGGACCAATCGACTCGGCCAGTCGGCGGGCGATGGTCTTGCGGATTTGCGTCAGCGGAACGTCGGTGTAGTCCGCGCCGCTGGCCTGGACGGAAGCGCGAGTGGCTGCTGCGGGCGCCGACGGGCGCGTGGCCGCGGCGGAAGGAGCGGCTGCTGTCTCCACATCGCGACGAATGATGCGGCCGCCGGGCCCTGAACCCTGGACGGCACCGAGGTCGAGCCCGCGCTCCGAGGCCAGCCGGCGCGCCAGGGGCGAGGAACGTGGGCGCCCACTGGGGGACGACGCCGCGGCAGTAGAAGGCGTGGAAACGGTCCGGTCGGGGACCGAAGGATGCGGCGTTTGAGCTGCCGGTGCGTTAGATTCTGTTTTCGGGGGGGGGCCCCCAGCCGCAACTGGCGCGGCTTCAGGCGCGGCCGTGCCGCCCCCGGCTGCTGCCGGTGCCGGCTGCGCAGCGCCAGCCGCCCCACCTGCCCCCGCGATCAGCGCGTCGACGTTCTCACCGGGCGCGGCGATCACACCCACCAGCGTGCCGACCGGAGACGTCGAACCCTCTGGGAGCAAGCGGCGCAGCACTCCATCGCCGCGCGCCACCAACTCCATGATGGCTTTGTCGGTCTCAACCTCGGCCAGCGTCTCACCGCTCTTCACGGTGTCGCCATCGCCCTTGATCCATTTCACCAGGCGTCCCTCTTCCATCGTCGGAGAGAGCGCCTCCATGAATACCTTCGTTGCCATATCGAATCCCAGATTTAGGGCACCATCGCCCGCACACCCGCGCGTCCCCGATCCGTCCGTGCTGATTCCTTTGCCGCGGAACCGTGAAGCGTCCGCGCCGCTCGCCAGCTGCTACTCCCGGTACATCACCTTCTTGACTGCCGCGATCGTGCGGGCCGCATCGGGCTTCGCCGCGCGCTCGAGGTTCTTCGCATATGGCATGGGCACATCCACCTGATGCACACGCAGTACCGGAGCATCGAGGTCGTCGAAGCACTCGCGCTGGATGTAGTCGGTCACCTGGGCCCCGACCCCACAGACTTCCCAACCCTCTTCGAGCACGACGGCCCGGTTGGTCTTCTTCACGGAGGCCACGATCGCGTCCACGTCCATGGGTCGAATCGTGCGTAGGTCGACGACCTCGACACGAATCCCTTCCTTCGCCAAGGCATCAGCCACCTGCACGGCGAGCAGCACGGACTTTCCGTAGGTGATCAGTGAGCAGTGATCGCCTTCGCGCTTCACTTCGGCTTGGCCGATCGGCACCACGTATTCTTCGGCGGGAACTTCGCCCTTGGTGTTGTAGAGCATCTCACCTTCGAGCATGACCACCGGGTTATCGTCGCGGATGGCGCTCTTCAGCAACCCCTTGGCGTCGTGCGGCGTGCCTGGCGAAACCACCTTGAGTCCGGGGATGTGCGCCAGCCAAGACTCCCAGGCCTGCGAGTGCTGTGCCGACAGTTGCAACGCCGCACCGTTCGGGCCGCGAAAGACGATCGGTATGTGAAACTGACCGCCCGACATGTAGAGCATCTTGGCGGCGGCGTTGACCACCTGATCCAGCGCGAGGAGGGCGAAGTTCCACGTCATGAACTCGATGACGGGACGCAGTCCGACCATCGCGGCGCCCACACCAACGCCGGCAAATCCCAGCTCGGTGATCGGCGTGTCCACGACGCGCATTTCGCCGAACTCCTGCAGCAAACCCTTCGAGACCTTGTACGCCCCTTGGTACACGGCAACCTCCTCTCCCATGAGGCAGACGCGATCGTCGCGTTGCATCTCCTCGCGGAGGGCCTGGTTCAGGGCGTCACGATACGTGAGAACGGGCATTGAGTCCTGATGTCGAGTGCGAAAGAACGGCGTTAGGTGGTGGTGTCCACCAGGACGTACTCCTGGAGACTCTCCACGGGCGGTTCGGGACTCGCTTCGGCAAAGTCCCAGGCATCCTGGACTTCGGCTTTGACTTCGTCATCCAGAGCGGTCATGCCGGCATCGTCGATCTCGCCGGCGTCCTGCATGCGCATGCGGAGCACCATGATCGGGTCGCGCTTCATGTACTCCTCCAACTCTGCCTTGCTGCGATACGTCCCACTCACGGCATCGGACATGGAGTGGCCCATGAACCGGTACGTTCTGACCTCCAGCAGCGTCGGCAGGGATTGCGTGCGCGCCCGCTGGACCGCTTCGGCCATCTTATCGCGGACCGCTAACACGTCCTGTCCGTCGACCACGTCGCGCGTCATGTCGTACGCCGCGCCCCGTTGGTAGATGTCGTGAATGGCGGACGCTCGTTCGAGGGCGGTACCCATGCCGTACCGGTTGTTCTCGATCACGTAGATCACCGGCAGCTTCCACAAGCCGGCCATGTTCAGGGCCTCGTGAAAGGCGCCGGTGTTCACGACCGACTCGCCCATGAAGCAGAGGCACACTTGGTCTCCGCCACGATACTTGATGGCGAAGCCCACACCAGTCGCCAGCGGGACGTGACCGCCCACGATGCCGTGTCCGCCCAGGAAGTTCGTGTTCAGGTCAAACAGGTGCATGGAGCCGCCACGGCCGCGAGCGCACCCGTCAGCCCGTCCGAATAACTCTGCCATGACCGCTCGCGGGGTGATCCCGCGCGCCAGCGCCTGCCCGTGGTCACGGTACGTCGTAATGACGTAGTCATCCTCGCGGAGCATGGAAATGGCGCCCGTGCCGCAGGCTTCCTGCCCGATGTACAGGTGGCAGAAGCCGCCAATCCTGCCTAACGCGTATGCTTCGGCGCACCGCTCCTCAAAGCGCCGCTGCAGCAGCATGGAGCGGAGCAGGGCGCGTCGCTCTTCGGCCGTGGTCGCGTGCGCAGGCTGGGACTTGGCGTCCGCTTTTCGCTTCGACATCGAAGGGAGTGGGGAGAAAGAGAGTGAGGACTAGACGCCGGCCGCCTGGACTTGCTCCCAGGCGTGATAGCTGGAGCGAACCAGGGGGCCAGCTTCCACGTGGCGGAACCCGAGCTCCATGCCGATGTCCCGAAGCGCCCGGAACTCCTCGGGCGCATAGTACCGGTCCAGAGGAAGGTGATCGTTCGACGGGCGCAGGTACTGGCCTAACGTGAGGATATCCACGTCTACGCTCCGCAGGTCCCGCATCACGGCCACGACCTCTTCGGTCGTCTCGCCGAGTCCAAGAATGATTCCTGTCTTGGTCGGAACGTGGGGCGCCATCTGCTTCGCCACGCGGAAGATCTGCAGGACGCGTTCGTACCGGCCCCCGGGTCGCGCCCGCTTGTACAAGCGCGGCACCGTCTCGGTGTTGTGGTTGTAAATGTCGGGGCGCGCTTCGAGGACGGCGCGAATCGAGTCTTCGTTGCCCTGGAAGTCCGGAACCAACACCTCGATCGAACAGCTCGGCAACTTGGCCCGCACCTGACGAATCGTCTCCGCAAAGATCCAAGCACCGTAGTCCGGCAAGTCATCCCGATCGACGGAGGTTATCACGGCGTGCTGCAGCTGCATTTCAGCAATCGCCGCGGCCACCCGAGATGGTTCCTCCGTGTCGTAGACCGGCGGTCGGCCATGCGAGACGGCGCAGTACCCGCAGTTCCTGGTGCACACGTCGCCCAGGATCATGAAGGTCGCCGTTCCGTGCTCCCAACACTCCCCAACGTTGGGGCAGTGAGCCTCTTCGCAGACCGTATGCAGCTTCAGGTCGCGCATGAGGTGGCGCAGGCGTGCGTAATTGGTGCCGCCCGGCGCCTTGACCTTGAGCCAGGACGGTTTGCGCTCCGGAAGGGGGTCTGAACGCCGCCTTCCCATGATCTGGTATAAGACTTCACCCATTCGGACGTCGCCTGAGCAGAAGAAAGCCCGCGCGCGGGCAAGCGGGCCAACCTTAGGTGCGGCAGCAATCTAGACCTAAGTCTCGGCGGCTACCAGAACGTTATAACCGCTTATTTCGCAGTTGACAGTTACGTACTCGATTTCGACCTTGGACGAGCGCCCCGGGGACATGAATGTTCTCAGTAGAGCCGCGAAGCATAGCTCTGGCTGGCTCAGCTATACCGAACTGGCTCAACGGGATAGCCCCATATTCGGCTGGGTCTCCCCGTGGCCACGTGACGAGCGCAACTCCGCTGTCTGCGAGTCGAGATAGTGGGGCGACGAAAGGGGAGGCAAAACCCCGGAAGAAAGTGTGCCTGGACGCGTGGCTTTCCATCGGTGCTGCGCCCATTCCGCGGTGCCGAATCGTCAGCCGCAACTACGCCTCCGGGTGGCTTGATTCCGCGTGCTGCACACCCGCCCTTACTCGTCAGCCCAGAAATCGCCACGATCGCTGGACGTCATGCGTAGGAATACGCAGCTTTGCGCGCTCGGAACGGCGCGGTGAAACCCGCGAAATGGCGCACCCGTAGTGACGCCAGAACTTGAATTGGAGACCTGAGCAATGCTCCGCACCGTGTTCATGATCGGCCTTTTCGCGATCCTCGGTCTGTTCCTGCTGAAACTGTTCTTTGGCGTCTTTGGTGCGTTCTTCGCGCTGCTGATCGCCCTGCTGTTCTGGGCTGTTCGGATCGCCATCATTGGCGGGATCGTGTACCTGCTGATTCGCATTTTCAGTCCCGACACCGCGCGGAAGCTGCGCGAGCGTTTTTCGGGGTCGGCCAGCTACTAGTACCCACCTGGCGCTGGGTTCCCGGCGCTAACGACATACAGGCACCGCGTGACTGGACATCGTCTGGTCACGCGGTCGTCTTTTCGCGGATACCTAACGAGACTGCAACACAGGACGGGACCGCGCATCGGGCGCAACACGTCGGTTGCATGACCATGCTTTTGGAGTGCCCCCTCGCGACTACTCGACGGTAGACACCCGCCGTTCACGCGCGGCGCCATCTCTCAGCCTTGATATCGACTGCTCGCGCGAGAGTTCTGCGTGACACGTCGCCGCTGTGTATTCAGGTATCGCGGCTCAGTTCGGTGACCACGGCCCACGCCAACAGCGGCACCATGATCTCGTGATGGCCGGTGATCTCGTATCCCTTCCCGCCGGCCATGGTGGGCCGCTGCACGACGTTCACACGCGGCCGATAGTGGCGGGACATGTCCAGATCACACGTTGTGAAGTTCACTGGCTGTCCATCGTACAGATTGCGCGCGATCGTCAGCGCCTTGAGAAACACCTCAGGCATTATGACGGCGCTTCCGACATTCAACACCACGCCGCCGTCGTGCAGGCCAGGAAGCGCTCCCGCGAGTCGCCGAAAATCTCGATGACTCGTGTCGCCAATCGCTGCGCCACTGGCTACCGGATGTTGGTGGATGATCTCCGCGCCGATCGCCGCATGCACCGTGGCGCCGACGCCGAGTCGCTGCGCTGCAAGCAGGATCGAAAGCGACGGGTTGGCCAGCGTCGGTTGATTCTGGAGCGCGCGAGCGACGGATTCCCCCATGCCCCATTGCGCATGCATGCCAGCAATGAAGGCCTCGTTCAATCCACGTCCGGTTTCGTCCGCCATGCCGAATGTGCCATCACGCAGTCCCGCAGCCACGTCCTCGGAGGTTGCTCCAAAGCGCGCGATCTCGTAGTCGTGGATGGCTGCGGATCCGTTCATGGCTACGTGGGTCACGATTCCCCGTTCCATCAGGTCGATCAGCAGCGGCGCGAGCCCCGTCTTGATCACGTGGCCGCCGAGCATCAGCACGACGGCACGGCCGGCGCGTTTTGCCTGGACGATGGCGGTCGCGACGTTTCGAAAGTCGCGGGCCACCAGCACGTCGGGGAGCGAGTCCAGAAAAGCTACAAAGGAGGCATCCCCGGCTGGCGGATGCGCGAACTCGCGGGCGCTCACCTTATTCGGCCGCTGTGCTATCGGGACGGTGCGGACCCGAGACAGATCGGCTTCGGCCAGGTTGCCTAACGGGTTGAGTCGTCCGGTGTCGTCGGCTGGCTGGGGGCGGTCAGGCGGAGCGATGTGAGATACAGGTTGAGGGAGCCGAATGACAACTTCGTCTTCATCTGCACCATCATGCGCAGAGAGTCGTCGGATATCCAGATCAACGCCTGGCCGCCGTCAGCGAAGAGCTTCGACGTTTTGATGATCGGTTGCAGTACCAGGGTATTAAACGTTCCCGCTGGCACCTTGATCGTCTCCCGTCGCAGCACCTTTAGCGTGACCGGATTGCGGTCGGGACGAAAGTAGCGGTTGAACTCGTAGGTCTGCCCCACTTCAAGTGGTACCGTGCGAACGAAGTAGAGAAATGAGCCGTCGTCGAGTGGATTGAGGGCGGCCGGCTGCTCGGGCTTGTTGTTCTCCGTGAACGTCTGACGCTCGGGGAAGAACTCGTAGTGCCGTTCGCGATCCTTGCCGACCTCACTCAGGTCCTGCACGAATCGCAAGGACGAGAAGGTGCCGACGTCGATCCAACTTTCGAACAGGTCATCGACGCGAGCCAAGGGTATGCCCCCTTTCACGCGCAGTCTCGTATGCCATGCATCATGCCCGCGCACCGGGACGATTCCCATGACTTCCATGGAACCCTGCCCAACCTTCAGCGGGCCGAAGTGCACGTTGTACTCAAGCTTCTCGCCGGTCTGAAAGGGCACAGCGAGTGCGCCAGCAGGCGGCGTGAGGCGCACCGTCTCCTTGGTGCCCTGCGCCATCGCGCCGTCGACGTTAGGCATCCAGGCCACCAGGCCGGCCATGATCAGGCGGCGCATCAAGCTGGCGGGGTCGACACCACGGTCGCGCGACGTCCGCGCGCACCGCGACCGAATTTGTACAGGGCCACGGCATCCGCGAGCGGCCGAATGCGTGACTCGCGGGGGCGAATGTCGTAGCGCGGCGCGAGCTCCACCGACTCCACACGGCGCGCGTGAGGCATCAGGGTGAGCAAGAAGTCCACGTTCGCTGCCCAGCGCTCCGCCGAGGCCAGAGCCTGCGTCCCGGCGGTCTTGATGGCATCGCGCACGACCGCGACGCGGTACAGGCGATACGCAGAGAAGGGATCCTTGACCCCTTCCAGGCTGACAAACGGCCGGAGCAGCCAAGGCGCTACACGTCGCAGGCGTCGTTCCGGCGTTGGCGTGCTTCCATTTGCTGCCCGACTCGTGGTTACGATGTCGGCGCCGCCCTCAAACCGCCGCACCAACTCCGGAATGTGTTCCGGCGAGTCCGTGAAGTCGCCCTGCAACAAGATGATGGCGTCTCTTCGCGCGTACCGAGTACGTTGCGCCGCCGCGCGCAACAACGCCTCGACCGCCTTGGCGTAGCCGACGTGTTCCTTCCCGCCGAGCACGGTCAGGGGCAACACCGTCATGTACGACGCCAGGACCTCCGCCGTCTCGTCCGTACTCCCGTCGTCATACACGAGCAATTCGTACTCGCGCGGGAAGTCCTCCAGCGTCTTACGGATACGCCAGAGCAGGACGCCGATGGTCGGTGCTTCGTTAAAGGCCGGGATGCAGATGTAGAACAAGCGGACCCTGAATTGGGGTTGGCAGCGTGCAACAAATAAAGTTAGGCGACGTTGTTCCCGTGCGTCTACCTGTTACACGAAAGGCCCGACCCGGTTCAGGTGCGTCCTTGGGCTGACGAAGCCAGCACATGCTGGTACGCGGCCAGCGTGCCCTCGGCCATGGCTTTCACAGAGAACTGAGCCGCGCGCTGCCGCCCCTGAGCGGCGAGGGTGGCGCGAAGGTCGGCGTCCGAGATGAGTCGCGAGGCCTCACGCGCAAAGTGTTCGGTGTCGCCTAGGGGCACGAGGATGCCGGAGATACCCGGCTCGATCAGCTCTGGCAGGCCACCAACGTCAAACGCGATTGGTGGCACCCCCAATGCCATGGCGTCGATGACGGCCGTGCCCAGACCCTCGGCGCTCGATGGATGCCACAGGATGTCCAAGCCGGCCATGGCGTCGTGAATGGCATCCACAAATCCCGCTCGATAGACGGCGACGCCACCAACCTCGCCCACGCCCGCGGCTGTTCCTCCGAGCAGCACGACCCGTGCCCGACGACGAGCCTCGCTCGTTAGGCGTTCGGCAATCGTCGTCAGAAGCGAGAGGCCCTTCTCGGCCGTCATGGCGCCAACCACGCCGCAGAGCACGGCGTCGGCCGGCCAGCCGCATTCCGCTCTCCAGTCTCGCCGCCGGTGCAACGCCGGGGCAGGAACTCCGGAGTACACGACGTCGATGCGATCCTGCGAGACGCCCCCGTGAATCAACGCCGACCGCACCGCGCTCGAGATTGCGATGAACCGGGAGACGCGCTCGCCGTACTTGACGCGCCCCTTCGGTACAAAGGTGACGCGGCGGGTGACTACCAGCGGCGTCTCGCGCCGGCCAACCAGAGCGGCGAGTGCGATCGCGTGTGCCCGAGCGTCATGCGCGTGCAGAATGTCGGGTCGCCAGGTCCGAATCAGGGCGCGGAGGCGGCGCACCGCGACCAAGTCCCACTCGGCGCGCATGCGCACGGCGGATGCCGCGAGTCCCGCGAGCCGAACCCGCTGAATCAGAGGCGAGTCGGGGGGGGCCACGACCAATGGCTCGTGTCCGTGCTCGCGTTGATGGCGAGCCAGCAGAAACACTTGCCGCTGCCCGCCGCGCCATTCGCGACCTGCGTCCACGTGAATCAGCCGAAGGGCCGTCATGGCGCGGAAGATCGCCCGGACCGCGCGCCTCGGCCAGTGACCCGGCGCCAGACTTGGCGGTCAGGAAAGAAGTTGTCGCTCAACCGTGGGCAAGAACGCGACGATACCCAAAAGGAATGCTCGGTGTAAGAACGAACGTACGGGACAGCGAGGGACGTATGATCCTGGCGAACACGAGACACCGCCTGACGAGAAATGACGCGCAACTAGTGCTCCAGCTATTGGCGCATGGTTCGCACGAGGAACAGCAGCGCGTAGAATCGACGTTGCGGGACCATGGCCTCGATGAATTGCTGGATGACCCTCGGCTGCTCCCAGCGCTCATCGAACGGCGACACGGTTCGCACGCTTCGCTCCCACTGGTCACGTACGTCATGTCCCGACAGGCACTGTGCAGTGTGGGCGAGCGTGACCGCGCGATGGCTGATTACGTGGCGTCGATTCTGTTGCACTTCTCCCTTCGCCAGCGCACCGAGCGCATTGGCGAGCACGACGACGAGATCTACGACTCACTGGCCGGACTGCTGAAAGATGCGGAGTGTGGTGATCCTACACGGGCCTTCATGGTTCGGGCGCATCTGGGCAACTATGCGTTGTGGCTGAGCGGCCTCTTTCCCGACTTCATTGAGGAGCGCCGATCGCGACGTGGCGGTCCGGACCTCGGCTACTACGAGGATTTGGGTCGGCGGGGGTATGAGCTGGCGGCGGAGCACCGTCTGGCCGAGCAGTACGGGATGCAACGACTGTTCGCAGCGGTCGCCGAGAGATTCCCAAAATTGCGCGTCGCCCTGAATCGGGTCAGTGACCAGTTCCTCTTCCCGAACGCGCACTCACCGGCGCGTTTGATCCGCCAGGTGCAGGACGAGGCGCGCTGGCAGCCTACTTAGGCGCGGTTACGCGCGCGGTACCGCGGAACGGCCTTCACAGGCGGCCGCAAAGGCGGCAAAGAGGCGGCGATCCCAAGCCTCGGACGTGTCCGTGAGTTCCTCAGGGTGCCACTGGACGCCTAACGCCCACCAGTTGTTGTCGCTCCATTCCACCCCTTCGATGACCCCGTCCGCGGCCCGCGCGGTGACGCGCAGCCCGGCCGCCACGCGATCCAGGGCCTGATGGTGGATGGAGTTCACCCGCAGGTCCGTCGTCCCAAGGGCTTCGGCGAGGTGAGAGTCCGGTTCGACATGTACCGCGTGCGTACGCGCCGCGCGTTGTTGGCTTGCCTCGTGGGACTCGGCGTTGCTGATGAGACTCGGAATGTCCTGAATCAGCGTGCCACCGAGCGATACGTTGAGCAACTGCACACCTCGGCAGATGGCCAGCGTTGGGAGTGAGTGATCGCGCGCCCACCGCGCCAGTTCCAACTCGCACGCATCGCGCTCCGGGTGGGGATCGCCGGTGGCGGGGTGTCGGTCCTCTCCATAGTGCAACGGGTCCACGTCCTCGCCGCCACTCAGCACCAGTCCCGAGACAGCGGCCAGCACTTGATGCACATCCGAGGGATCATTCAGCGGCGGGATGATGATCGGTAGCAAGCCCGCACGCTCAATGGCGTCCACGTATGCCTGATTCAAGCGGACGCGCTCGGCCCCGTCGGTGACTCGGGTCGAGGCGCTGATGGCAACGAGTGGACGCATGGGATCGGGAGGCTCGCAGGGATCGACGACGGTCGGTGAATGTTCGCCGAATCGAGGGAAAAGCCAGCGGTGTGGGGTAAGACGCGGTTGCTCGCGGTGTGGCGGCCTCCGTATCCTACCTGCAGCCGCGACGGACGGAAACACCTTCGTTGGGTCTGTCGTTGTGGGAGATGCCTTGCCACCCGAGAGTGCCGTGTTCGACGACATCAAGGACGCGTTTCGAGACCTGCTGTCCGGCCGGGTTGCGCCAGAAGAACGGCGCGCCTTTCTCCACTCCATGCGAGAATCCCTGGCGTTGGCCCGGGTTTCGGTCGACGAAATGCGCGATGCCGTGGCCTCCACGCGCCGGCGGCTGCAACATGAACGGACCGAGCTGGAGACGGTGCTTCGACGGAAGACGCTGGCTGAGGGGATCAATGACGCAGAGACCGTAGCCATTGCGGCACGCTTCGAAAGCCAACACGTCGCCAAGATCGCCGCACTGGAAAAGAAGTTAGATGGGGGCGAGGCCGAGCTGTCGATCGCGGAGGCCGAGGTCGCCGAAATGATGGATCAACTGAAGGCGGCGAATGCTGGGGTAGGATCGGGCATGCGCCCAGGCGCCGCGTCGTCGCCAGATGGTGGGTCGACGGAATCGGCCGAGTTGGAGCGTGAAATCGACTCCGTGGGACGCGCGCAACGCCGGGCGGCGTTGGATGCGGACGCCGATGCGCGGTTGGCGGAGCTGAAGAAGAAGATGGGGATGTGACGCTGCGTCCCCTGATCCGCGGGATCGTGCTTGGGGCGGTGGCTGGAGGCGCGCTCGTACCGAGTGCGTTGCTGGGGCAGGGCGGAGGCACGCGCACGCAGGTACGCTGCAACGGGCAGCCAATCACGGAAATTCTCGTACGCTCGCAGGCGCCAACCTTTGGCGGGTGGTTTGCCAGGTCTCCGGTGGCTTCGCGGATGCTGGACGCGTTGCACGTGACGACTGACCCCCAGGTCATCGAGCATTTCCTGCTGCTGAAGAAAGGGGAGCCGTGCAATCCGCTGCGACGCTACGAGACCGAGCGTGTGCTGCGGGCGCAACCCTTTCTGGCTGACGCCTCGGTGACCGCGTATCCCGATGGATCGGGTGTCCGCATCGAGGTCGTGACTGTCGATGAACCCTCCGCAGTTGCGTCACTGGGGTTGGTGAGCCGATCACCGGTGCTGACCAAGGTGACCCTGGGAAGCGCGAACGTTGCAGGGAAGGGGGTCTACGCCGTCGGTGGGTGGCGCGAAGGGTATTTCTATCGCGACACGTATGAGTTCGACTACGCCAACCATCAGATGTTCGGCGCGCCGTACCTGTACGAAGCCAGCGGAGAACGTCGAAACCTTGGATATGCATGGGAGACGTCGCTCTCGTACCCATTCTTCTCCGACGTGCAGAAGTACGCCTGGCAGGTGGCCTTCGGATCCAGTCGCGACTACATCCCGTTTCGTTATCCCGATCGCATGAGATCGGCGCTGGGGAGTTCACGAAGCTTCGCCGATGTAGGTGGGGTGGTACGAGTGGGTCGGCCGGGACGGTTGGGCTTGATTGGCGCGTCCCTGTCGAACGAAATGGTTGAGGCTGACGGAATGGCGGTGTTCGTCACCGATACCGGCCTGCGCGCAGACTCGGCGCCGGCGCTGCTGAATCGCTATCCGGGATACCGGGCGACGCGACTGAACCTGTTGCTGGGATTTCGTTCCGCGCAGTTCATGCAAGTGAGCGGTTTTGATGCCTTGACGGGACGGCAGGACGTGCGGACCGGGCTGCAAGTCAGTGCGACGTTAGGCGCTGGACTGCCAGACGGGGCGCCGACGGGGGAGCGTTTGTACGCCGCGCTCGACGTGTACGCTGGTGCGGGTTCCCCCCGGTCCTTTGCGGCCGTGCAGTGGCGCGCCGAGGGACGGCGCGCCGACAGTAGCGCCTACTGGGATTCGTTCCTGACGGGCGGACGATTCGCCTGGTACTTGCGGCCGCATCCGCGACACACGGTGTTGACCGAAGTGCTGTGGGGAAATGGTTGGCGCCAGCGAGCGCCGTTTCAGCTGTCGGTGGCCGACCGGCGCGGCGGCGTCCGGGGGTTCGAGCATGCCAGCGTGGGCGGTGGCCGGCGACTCGTGGGCCGCGCTGAGGAACGGTGGCGCATCGGGAGCTTTCGCGGGACGGCGGACGCTGGTGTGGCGATTTTCACCGATGTCGGACGCCTGTGGAGTGGCGATGTGCCGTTGGGCACGGATTCCCCGTGGCTTTCTTCGGTGGGACTCGGGCTACTGGCCGCCGTTCCGCCGCGTTCGCAGCGCTTGTGGCGTGTCGACCTCGCATTCCCCCTGCAGCGGCAATACGGTGCCCGGTGGGAGCTGCGCTTCAGCAATGACGATCGCACGCGGACGTTCTGGCGGGAGCCGAACGACCTACGGAACAATCGCGAGCGATCAACGCCCACGAACGTCTTTCAGTGGCCCTGACGACGTGACCGAGGGCTCGCCGTCGGCGAACCCTCGGCTAAGCGATCGAACGTCCGTCTACGCCTTCACGCTGGACGTCAGCCGTTTCAGCGTCGGTACCAACAGCAGCATCACCAGCGCAGCACCCACCGACGTGACAATGAAGATGGACCAGAACTGTGCTTGCGTGGGCACTCGTTCGGTGAGCCCCGCGACGTAGCCACCAATCTTCGACGCGGCAGAATTCGAGAGGAAGAAGGCGCCCATGAGGAGCGAGCCAAAGCGCGCGGGTGCCACCTTGGTCACGTAGGACAATCCAATAGGAGACACCAACAGCTCACCGATCACATTGCCGAAGTACGTCGCAATCAGGAAGGTCGGTGACGCAACGTGGCAGTTGGTTCTCGCTTGTTCGGCCCCGACCTGCGCGATGCAGGCATCCGCGGCCCGCCCCGCCAGGTACATCGCCGCGAAGCTCGCCCCAAGGATCGCGAGCCCCCATACCATCTTCATGGGCGTGGACGGCTCCAGGCCCTTCTTGTTCAGGCTGCGCCATACGGCGGCCACGGGTATCGAGAACAGCAAGACGAACAGGGGTGGGGCGGATTGGAACCAGCTGGAGGGGATCTCAAACGAGCCTAGCTTCAGGTCCGTGTATCGATCGGCGAAGATGTTCATGGAGCTGCCGGCCTGCTCGTACGCCATCCAGAAGAAGATCACGAAGAACACCACGATGAACAGCGCGATGACGCGCTTGCGCTCCTCGCCGTGCGAGCCAAGCACAGACAGTCCCAACGCCGCCCCCACCGTGCCGCCCATCAGGACGCCGAACCAGTTGCCGCCGGATCCCAACCAACCGACAACCAGCCCCAACACACCGCCGATCACGCCGTGCATGGGGTTCATTCCGCCCGATGTTGCGTCTGCCGTAGCGGTAGCCCGCGCCACCTGCGTGGGAGTGGTGCCAATGCCGGGGAGGTACTTGTCGCGCGCGTACAGGTACATCGCCAGGCCGATCAGCATGCCGACGCCCGCGGCACCAAAGCCGTAGTGCCATCCAACGCGTTGCCCAAGGGTGCCGCAAATGAACGGCGCGATGAAGGCGCCCGTGTTGATCCCCATGTAGAACACCGTGAACCCGGCGTCGCGCCGAGGATCACCTTCCTTGTACATCTGCCCGACCATGGTGGAAACATTGGGCTTGAAGAACCCGGTCCCGATGATGACTAAGGCGAGGCCCACGTAGAAGGTCGCCATCGACTGCATAGCGAGCACGAAGTGGCCGGCCGAGATGACGGAGGCGCCTAACACCAGCGACCGCCGCGTGCCGATGAATCGGTCAGCGATGTAGCCGCCGAAAATCGGGGTCAGCCACACCAGTCCGGTGTAGGTGCCGTACAAGCTGGTAGCGCTGGCGTCTGACCACTTGAGCTCATTGACCAGGTACAACACCAGTAGCGAACGCATGCCGTAGTAGGAAAAGCGCTCCCACATCTCGGCGAGAAAGAGCAGGGCCAGGCCCCGCGGTTGTCCGAGCAGGGCCCGATCTTCGAAGACGGGATTGTTCGACGGTGCGAGGGATGCGGCGGACGCAGTCACGACGTGGGCTCCGGATGGACGTCAAGCATTGGATTCAGTGAGCGTCGGAAGGTGGCGCACCGGTGGCCGGACGGCTCCGTGCGACTGCTGGACATCCCACGGCACGCCGGTCGGTGGCTGCTTGATACACGCTACCCAGTGACCGGGGGCCTTTTCTTCTAGCGGAGGGACAATGCGGCGGCAGGCGTCGTCCTTGGCTGGGTGATGACAACGTGGGTGAAAGACGCACCCCGTGGGAGGATTCGATGGCGAGGGGACGTCGCCGCTCAAGACGATGCGTTCACGCTTGGTGACCGGATCGGGAACGGGGATCGCGGACATCAGCGCCTGGGTGTACGGCATCAGGGGTTCGCGATACAGACCCTCGGCGGTCGCCAGCTCCACAATCCGTCCCAGGTACATGACGGCCACGCGAGCGGCAACCTGTTCCACGATCCGCAGGTCATGCGAGATGAACAGGTAGGCGAGCTTGCGGTCGCGCTGCAGGTCCAGGAGCAGGTTCACCACCTGCGCCTGCACGGACACGTCCAGCGCCGAGACTGGTTCGTCGCAGACGATGAAGCGGGGCTGAACGGCTAGGGCGCGGGCAATGCCGATGCGTTGCCGCTGACCGCCGGAGAACTCGTGCGGGTAGCGATTGGCGTAGTCCGCGCGCAGTCCCACCTCTTCCAGGAGCTGGCGAACGCGCTGGTCCGCTTGGGCCCCCTCCGCGAGGTGGTGAATGATGAGTCCCTCACGAATCGCTGCCCCAACGGTCATGCGCGGGTTCAAGGACGAGTAAGGGTCCTGGAACACAATCTGAAGATTGCGCCGCATGGCGCGGAGTTCTTTGCCAGCCAGGGCTCGAAAGTCGGCACCGTCGAAATGGATGTCGCCGGATGTGGGCTCAACCAGTCGCAGGATCGTTCGACCAAGGGTGGTCTTTCCACATCCGGACTCACCCACAACGCCTAACGTTTCGCCTTCCGCCAGATCAAACGACACGCCGTCGAGGGCGCGGATGGGCGCGCCCCGGCGGGCGAAGAGCCCGGCCGCTGCTGGGAAGTGCTTCTTGAGATCGCGAACGGCGAGCAGTGGAGCACTCATCGCGCGGAGCCCTCGGCGGGTGCCGGTTGCTGCGTCAGGAAGCACCGCGCGTGATGCGCTGGGCCGACCGAGAACAGCTCGGGTGGCTCCTGGCATCGCGCGAACGCTTCGGCGCAGCGGTCACGGAAGCGACACCCATCGGGCCACGCGGTCGGCGGTGGCACGGTGCCTGGAATGGTTTGTAAGCGCTCCGCCGTGCGGCGCGCGCGCGGCATGGCGCGCAGCAGCCCTCGCGTGTACGGGTGTTGCGGATTCGCAAACAGCTCGCGGACGGGGGCGTCCTCCACCACTTGCCCGGCATACATCACCATCACGCGCTGCGCCACCTCGGCCACCACGCCCAAGTCGTGCGTGATGAGCAGGACGGCCATTCCCAACTCGCGTTGAAGCTGCTGCAACAACTCGAGGATTTGGGCCTGAATGGTGACGTCCAACGCCGTCGTGGGTTCATCGGCGATCAGCAGCGCCGGACGCATCACGAGCGCCATCGCAATCAGCACTCGCTGACGCAGTCCGCCCGACAGCTGGTGCGGGTACGACTTGGCGCGCACTTCCGGTTCGGGAATGCCCACCCGCCGAAGCATCTCCACCGCACGGGACCATGCTTCGCCGCGTGAGGTCTTCGTATGAACACGCACCACTTCGGCGACTTGGTCCCCGATCGTGAATACCGGGTTCAACGCCGTCATGGGCTCCTGGAAGACCATCGAAATCCGCTGCCCGCGCACCTGACGGATGCCTTCTTCATTCAGTGCCAGCAGATCCTTGCCTTCGAACCAGATGTGAGAGCCCGACTCGATCCGTCCTGGGGCATCGATGAGGCGCAGCAGTGAGAGTGCGGTGGCGGTCTTACCACAACCCGACTCGCCGACGACGCTGACGATCTCTCCCGGCTGGACGGAGAAGCTCACGCCGTCCACCGCACGGGCCACACCATGCGGCGTGTGGAAATACGTGCGCAGGTTCTCCACCGAAAGAAGGGGCGTGCTCATGAGGCGGGAAGCTGCCGCGGATTCATCGCTGCGCGCAAGCGGTCGGACAGCACATTCACGGCCAGAACCGTGATGACGAGCGCCAAACCAGGGAAGACGGTGAGCCACCAGCCGATCTGGGTGTTGAGATACGGATGGGCGTCCCGGAGGATGCTGCCCCAGCTTGGTTGCGGCACGGGAACGCCGTAGCCCAGAAAGGAGAGTCCCGCCTCGACAATGATGACGTTGCCTATCCCCAGCGTGGCCGCCACCAGGACCGGCGACGACACATGAGGCAAGATATGCCTAACGAGGATTCGCCATCGTCTCGCGCCGAGGGCGCGGCTGGCGGCGACAAACTCCCGTTCGCGTAGCGCCAGGACCTGCGCCCGTACCAGGCGCGCCACGCCGAACCAACCCGTCACGCCGATCAGCACCACCAACGATTTGGTGGACAACTGTCCCCACAGCGATAAGACGCCGAGAAGGAGCAGTACCCTGGGAATTGAAAGCAGCGCATCGAGCGACCGCATCATCGTTGCGTCCAATGTTCCTCCCGCATACCCGGCGACCGCGCCATACACGGTGCCGATACCAATCGAGAGAGACATCGCAAGGAGTGCGACGGCCAGTGAAACGCGTGCGCCGTACACGACGCGGCTGAACACATCACGGCTCAGCGGGTCAGTGCCGAACCAATGATCCGCCGACGGGGGCAAGAGTAGGCGGGCCACGTCGAATTGCTGGCTCGGGTCGTATCGCGTGACCCACGGTGCCAGAAGTGCCCCGAGGGCGATGACCAAGAGGACGGCGACGGCCACCAGCATGGTGCGGTCTTGTAAGAGCGTGGCGAGCAGGCGGGACGCTGGAGGGACGTCCGGCCCAACGTCGCCCGGTGCCGTTTCTGCGTAGGCCGCGACGGAGCGAGGCGTGGCGTTAGGCACGCACCCTCGGATCGATCACGGCGTGCAGGATGTCCGCCAGAATTCCGCCAAGCGCCACCAGGACGCTGGCGGCCATAACGACCCCCAACACGAGAGGAAAATCACGCGTGGGAATTGCCTCGGCGGCGAGGCGACCTATGCCTGGCCACGCGAACACCGTTTCGATGAACAAGGCGCCGCCGACCAGCGATGGTAAGGCGAGTCCCAGCAGCGTGATGATCGGCAGAAGGGCGTTGCGCAACGCGTGGCGGTAGAGCCGGCGACGCCAGGGAACACCCGCAGCACGCGCCGTCCGCAAATAATCCTCGTGCCAGGTGTCCATCAGCGCGGAACGTTGGTATCGCGCCACTACACTGGCGACAATGAGCGCGAGGGAGAACACGGGAAGGGTCAAATGCCTCATCACGTCCCACACCTTGCCTGACGACGACATCATCGGGTGCATGACCGGGTCCACCATCCCGGCAATTGGGAAGAGCCCAAGCTTGAAAGCCAATACGAGACTGATGCCCGTGGCCAGCCAGAAATCCGGCAAGGTAGCCAGGGTCGTGGTTATACGACTCGTTATGCGGTCGAATCGACTATCGGCGCGTGCACCCTGCAGGGCACCTACGGCGATTCCCACGGCAAAGGCGACAAGGATCGTGGTGCCCATCAACAGCATCGTGTTGGGCAGTGCACTGGAAAGCACAGCACCGACCGTGCGTCGCTGCGAAATCGAGTAGCCCAGATCGCCGCGCGTGAGGCGGGCCAGATGCTTTCCGTATTGAACGATCAGTGGATCGTTCAGGCCGTAGCGCTCTCGCAGGAGGGCACGAATTTCCGGCGTCACGCGAATGTCATTCGACAGCGCGTCGATGGGGTCGCCCGGCGCCGCATGCAGCAGAAAGAACGTCAGCGTCGCGACCACGAATAGGATCGCGACGCTCTGCGCCACGCGTCGAAGGAGAAAGCCCGCCATCGCGAGCGTAAGTGTACTACGCCGCAGCCGCTGGGTCGAGCGCGATCAACATATCGGCTCCAGTTCCAGCTATCGCTGTCGTCCTTCGAAGCTGCTGGGTCGAGCGCGATCTGCCTATCGGCTCCAGTTCCAGCTGTCGCTGTCGTACTTCGCGATGAGCGGTTCGACGGCGCTTGCAATGGCGTCCATTTCGAGCGACGCGGGCGGCGCCTGCAACCGATGCACGAAGGCATGCTGCAACGCGGCGGCGACTTCCTCAAATGTCGGCACGCGCCCGAGGGCCTGCGCCAGTGTGGCTGCAGGTGCGACGAGCGTCACGGGCTTCGGCGAGACGCGTCCGACCAGCGCCTGGTCGTCGGCAATGAGGACTGATCCATGCTGCAGCATGGATCGACTGTCACGCAGTTGGGCGCTACCGACCAGCTTGTGCGCGCCGACGAGAATTTCCCCTTCAGCGGGAAGCTCAAAACACGGCGCGCTCCCCGGCGGGGGCATCCGTCCCGACCGTGGAGCGATCTGGGCATCCACCCCGAGCACGCCGAGTGCGTCCAGCAGTAGCGCGTTGATCGCCGCGTAGCTCTCATGCAGCGGCTCGCCGCCGATGGGGGCGGTGACGCTGTACGTCACTTCATGCCAGTGCAGCAAGGCGCGCCCGCCAGTCATGCGCCTGACGAGGTGGACCCCAAGGGAATCGGCGCGCTGCGGGTCAAACGCCTCGCGCGCGCGCTGGTGCCGGCCAAGGGACAGTGTTGGCTGGTTCCAATGGTATATGCGGAAAACCCCTTCGCCACTTTCGGCCGCACGATGCATCAGCACTTCGTCGATCGCCATGTTCGCCGCCCCCGACAGCGGGGCGTTGACGAGCAATCGCCAGGTCGTCACGCCAAGAAAAGGCAGCTGGCCGATCAGGGGATTCGAGTCTGCGGAGGTCACGAACGGCTGGACGGAGGAAACAGAAAGCTAGCGGCGCCGCAGCCGCTGCCGGAGGGTCCGACCAAACGCGTTCGCGTCGTCGAAGGTTCGCCTCCCCTACCGCTGGCCAGTAGATTTCACGCACGACTCACCGGCCAATTTTGCGACCTTTCACCACTGTGAATCCTCCCGTGGCTCCCGACTTCACCGACACGTTCGTCACTCGTCATATCGGTCCATCCAATGCCGAAGTCAGCGAAATGCTCGCGGCGCTCGGCTACGCCAACCTCGACGCCTTTGTGGACGCCACCGTGCCGGAGAGTATTCGGCTTCGGCGCACGCTGGACATCGGCCCGGCGCGTACGGAGCATGATGTCTTGGCGGAGATTCAACGGATCGCCCGACAAAACGTCGTCTGTCGATCGTACCTTGGCCTGGGCTATCACGACTGCCTAACGCCGCCGGTGATCCAGCGGAATATTTTGGAGAACCCGGGGTGGTACACGGCGTACACGCCGTATCAGTCGGAAATTGCCCAGGGCCGCCTGGAGGCGTTGCTCAACTACCAGACGGTGGTGATTGACCTGACGGGGATGGAGATCGCTAACGCGTCGCTGCTGGACGAAGGGACCGCGGCGGCCGAAGCCGTGCACATGGCGTACGGGTTGAAGGGCAAGGAGGGCAAGGAGACGGTCTTCTTGGATGCCGGCTTGCATCCGCAGACCATCGACATCGTCCGGACGCGCGCCTGGGCGTCTAAGCTGCACGTGGTGGTGGGTGATGCTCGCGCGACCGAATTCAGCGCGGACACCTTCTGCGTCATTCTGCAGTATCCGGCGACGGATGGCGGGGTGCACGACTATCGTGCCGCCACCGAGCGGGCCCACGCCGCGGGGGCCATTGTTGGCGTGGCGTCGGACCTCATGGCGCTCACACTGCTGCAACCCCCCGGCGAATGGGGAGCCGACGTGGTGTTTGGCAATTCGCAGCGCTTCGGAGTGCCGTTAGGCTACGGTGGTCCGCATGCGGCTTTCATGGCGACGCGGGACGAATACAAGCGGGTGATGCCAGGGCGCCTGATCGGCGTATCCCGTGACGCCCAAGGCAAGATGGCGCTGCGCATGGCGCTGGGGACGCGCGAGCAGCACATCCGCCGCGAGAAGGCGACGAGTAACATCTGCACGGCGCAGGTGCTGCTGGCGGTCATTGCCGGCATGTACGCGGTGTGGCATGGGCCGGATGGCCTGACGCGGATTGCGCGGCGGATCCACGGGCACGCCGAGGCGTTGGCTGCCGGAGCGCGTAAACTGGGCCACGCGGTAGCGCACGATGTCTTCTTTGACACCGTGGCCATCACCCTCAAGGGGGTTGGGGCAGACGCCGTCGTGGCGTCGGCACGTTCCGTGGGGATCAATCTCCGGAAGCACGACGCCCAAACGGTGGTGGTGGCCCTCGACGAGACCGTCGGCGAGTCCGACGTCGTTGACATCTTGACGGCGTTGAATGGTGGCCGCGCGCTATCGTTTGGGCTGACGGACGTCGCGGCTGACGTAGATGCTCGATATGACGAGCGCTTTGCGCGGACCTCGCCGTTCCTCACGCACCCTGTGTTCCATCGCCATCATGCGGAACACGAGATGCTGCGATACATGCGCAAACTGGAGTCGCGAGACCTCTCACTCGTGCACTCCATGATCTCCCTGGGGTCGTGCACCATGAAGCTGAACGCCACCGCGGAGATGATCCCTGTCACGTGGCCGGAGTTCGGGAAGATCCATCCGTTCGCGCCCCTTGATCAGGCCAAGGGGTACACCGAGCTGTTCGTGACGCTGGAAAAGGACCTGTCGGAAATCACCGGTTTCCACGCGGTGTCGTTGCAGCCGAATGCTGGCTCTCAGGGTGAGTACGCCGGCCTGCTGGTGATCCGACGATATCATGAAGCGCAGGGGCAAGGGCATCGCGATGTGTGCCTGATTCCCCAGAGCGCACACGGAACAAATCCGGCCAGCGCCGCCATGGCCAGCATGCGCGTGGTCGTAGTGAAGACGTCGCCCAATGGCGATATCGACATTGCCGACCTGCGCACCAAGGCCGAAGAACACAAGGCCAACCTCGCGGCGTTGATGGTCACCTATCCGTCCACGCACGGCGTGTTCGAAGAGGGAATCAAGGAGATCTGCGAGATCGTCCACGCGCACGGTGGGCAGGTCTACATGGACGGCGCGAACATGAACGCGCTGGTGGGTGTGGCGCGCCCCGGCGACATAGGCGCCGACGTCTGTCACTTGAACCTGCACAAGACCTTCTGTATTCCGCACGGTGGCGGTGGTCCGGGCATGGGCCCAATCGGTGTGGCCAAGCATCTGGCGCCGCACCTTCCCGGGCACCCCGTCGTGCCGCAGGCCGGACGTTCGTCGTTAGGTGCGGTGGCGGCGGCTCCTTGGGGGAGCGCCAGCATCCTCCCGATTTCGTGGATCTACATCAAGATGATGGGGGGAGACGGACTGGCTGAGGCGACCAAGATCGCGATGCTGAACGCCAATTACGTCGCGCATCGCCTGGAAGCGTCGTTCCCAGTGTTGTACAAGGGGCGAAACGGACGCATTGCCCACGAGTGCATTGTCGATCCACGCGGGGTCAAGCAGACGAGTGGCGTGGAAGTGGAGGACATCGCCAAGCGACTGATGGACTTCGGGTATCACGCGCCGACGGTGTCCTTCCCGGTCGCCGGCACGTTGATGATTGAGCCGACGGAAAGCGAGTCGAAAGTGGAACTCGATCGCTTCTGCGACGCTCTGATCGCGATTCGCGCAGAAATCGCCGAGATCGCGTCCGGCATCATGGATAAGCAGGACAATCCGCTGAAGCATGCGCCGCACACGCAGGAGGTCGTGATCTCCGATGCGTGGAACCGCGCCTACTCGCGCGAGAAGGCCGCCTTCCCGGTGGCGTGGGTGCGCGAGCGGAAGTTCTGGCCCGCCGTCTCTCGCGTTGACAATGCGTATGGCGACCGCAACGTCGTTTGCGCGTGCCCGCCGATCGAGATGTACACGAGTTAGGCGACGACCGGCGCTAAATGCACGAAGGCCGCGACGGGTTATCGTCGCGGCCTTTCGCTTTTATGTCCTCGGGACCTCGTGGCGCCGAGTCGGTGCGGTCTTAAACGACCGTTCGGGAGCTCAGCTACTGGCCGATGTGCTTGGCGTAGGCTGCTGCGTTCATCAAAGACGCTTTCTGCGACGGGTTGCTCATCTTGAGCTTGATCATCCAACCATCGCCGTAGGGATCCGAGTTCACCAGCGACGGCTCACCATCCAGGCGAGGATTCACCTCCACGACCTCGCCGGCCAGCGGCGAGTACAGTTCCGACACGGCCTTCACGGCTTCGATGGTGCCAAAGGTGCCGTGGGCGTCGAACTTCGCGCCAACCTTCGGCAGGTCCAGGTATACCACGTCGCCGAGCTGGTCCTGCGCATAATCCGTCACGCCGACGAGGACGACGTCTGCCGCGTCCGTCGACTTCACGTATTCGTGGTCCGCGGTGTAAACGAGATCAGATGGGATGTTGGCCACAGTCTATTACCAATGGAGAAAGTCGGGGCGAAAGTACCCGCGCGAGATTCTTGTTGTCAAGAAAATGCGTCATGTCGCGGCGTCGCGCCGCAGGTCGTTCCAGAGGGTGTCGACCGCGTCGTGGAGCTGGTCCAGCGATCCCTGATTGTCGATGACATAATTGGCTAGCGCTCGCTTGTCGGCGCTGGGCATTTGTGCTTTCATCATCGCTCGTGCTTCGTCAGCCGCGATGTGGCGACGCTCCACGAGTCGTTCCAGCCTCACGTCGACGGGCGCGTCCACCAGGATCACGCGATCGAAGTTACGCTCCAAGTGATTCTCGAAGAGCAGCGGAATGTCGCACACGACGACCGTAGCGCCCTGTGCCCGGAACTCTTGCAGCATTTCCCGACGCAGTCGCTCGACCTCGGGATGAACGATCGCATTCAGCGCTTCCAACTCGGCGCGGTCACGAAACACGATATTGCGAAGGGCCGCGCGATTCAGGTTGCCACTGTCACTCAGGACGCCGGTGCCCCAGCGAGCGACGACGGCCCGCAGCCCCGGCGACCCGGGCTCAACGGCGCGGCGAGCCAGAACATCCGAGTCGATAAGGCGCGCACCCAGGTGCACCAGACGTTGCGCGACCTCACTCTTTCCGCTGGCAATGTTCCCGGTAAGCCCGACGACAAGCATCTCTGGTGTCCGAAATGCGTAGGTGGCTAAAGTAGCGCCGCTTCAAGCTGGACGGCAGGCAACGAGAACTGGTACGCTGCTGTTGCACAGGGTGCCGCGCAGTAACTTGCGACGAATCGTCACCCGTCGAATCCGAGGGACCCATGGCGCCACCGACCAACGAATTCTCCTTTGCCGCGGAACCCGCCAGCGAAGGTGACCCCGAATACGATGCCGTCAGCATGCGCATAGAGGAATACGCCGCCCTCGTTCGCCGGCAGCTGGAACTGGTCGGCGAAGATCCGAATCGCGAGGGGTTGTTGCGCACGCCCTTGCGCGTCGCGAACGCCATGGAGTGGCTCACGCGCGGATACGACCTCGATGTGCGCCAG
The DNA here is from genome assembly GCA_046327745.1 of Gemmatimonadaceae bacterium. Lineage (GTDB taxonomy): Bacteria > Gemmatimonadota > Gemmatimonadetes > Gemmatimonadales > Gemmatimonadaceae > JABAQJ01. Next base: position 285,210 of record JAXLXV010000009.1, read on the forward strand.
GTGGTCGGCGAGGGCATCTTTGCCGAACAGCATGAGAACATGGTGATGGTGCGCGATATCGAGTTGTACTCGTTATGCGAGCATCACATGTTGCCGTTCTTTGGAAAGGCCCATATTGCCTACATCCCGCACGGTCGCATTGTCGGGCTATCCAAACTTCCCCGTCTGGTGGACATGTTCGCGCGACGCTTGCAGGTGCAGGAGCGACTAACGCAGCAAATTGCCGAAGCGATTCAGGACGTGCTGGCGCCGCATGGCGTGGGGGTCGTGATCGAAGCGTATCACTTGTGCATGATGATGCGCGGCGTGGAGAAGCAGAACTCCAAGACGATCACGTCGGCGCTGCTTGGGAATTTCCGGGATGATGCCAAGACGCGCAGCGAATTCCTGCGCCTGGCCCACGGTCCGTAGCCGCTAGCTCGCGAGCAGGGCACGGCGGGCACACGGTCCGTCTTCGCGAGCGCGGCCCTGAATAAGGGCTGCCCACGGAGTTTGGTCGCTAGATCGCCTCGAGCAGGGGGCGGCTGGCGTTCAGCTGGGCGCGCGGTGCGAACAGCTTGTCTACGACCCATTCTGCACCACCGTTGCTTCGGATCTCCGATGGCGTCGCCCCTAGGTAGCGCTGGCAGGCGTTCCGGAATGCGCTCCCCGATGGAAACTGCAACGCATTGGCGATCGAGTCCGCCGAACGATGTTCGTCCTCCAGAAAGTACGCAGCCACGATCAGCCGGCAACAGGTGATGAGCCGCTGCGGTGGTGGCAGGTGGGCTTCTTCGAGCTTGCTGGCCAGGACGCGCCGTGTGGTCATGAGCGAGGTGGCCACACGGAGCGGGGTGAGGCGCTCGTGGGCGCGAGTCACACAAAGCAGGACGGCGTCGCGCACCCACGCGGGCGTTGACGAGAGTGCCCCGCGGACCAGCGCTGCCACGCCGCGCGCCTCCGCCTGCTCCAGAGTGGCGCCAAACGAGACCGGGTCGTCGTCACGGTCCAGCAGAATGAGGGCGTCAATGCCGGAGCGGCCTACGTCGAAAAGGTCGCGTTCCCGGCCCCCCACCGGTTCGAGGTAGGCGACAGTGACCAATCGGGGGAAGCGTCGTTTTAGCTGACGAAAGGCTTCCAGGTTCATCGGCCGCGCACCGAAGAGATCCAGCACGGCAATGTGCACCGGTTGTTCCTCGCAGCGCAGCGTGAGCTGGGCCCAGTCGGCGCAGGCCTCCACGGCATGGCGTCCACGCAGGGCGGCCCGCACGCGAAAGAGCCGTGTCGGGTCGGGAAGAAGGGTGGCAACAATGCCCATGCGTGCGGTCGGGTGAGTGCGAGAAAGTCCTTGGGAGGACGTGCCGACACTCATAGGCGTCACGCCGCTGGCAGCGCGTGGTTGGATGTGACAGCTGGGTCCTTCCCGGTGACGACATCGCCGTTCCTGCATCGTGACCTTGTGTGCGTGGGCCTCGTCGACATGACGGACAAAAGCCCGCAAATCCTCTATTCACAAGGGTTTGTATCGAAGGTCACCGAAGGTTTGAGAGCTGTCTGGCGAAATCACACGCGGGAGCGGTATGCGAAGGTCATCGCACTTTGACTGGAGTAAGGGACGGCGCGGGTTGGAGCGTCGCGCACGCCGCGGCTTCTCTATCCTGGAGCTGACCGTGGTGCTCATCATGGTGAGCATCATTGCCGGTATGGCCATTCCGCGCGTGAACTATGAACGCTACCGGGCGGATGCGGATATGCGCAGCGTGCGCACCGTCCTGCAGGGCGCCGAACGCAACGCCATCATGCGACAGACGAACGTAGTCGTCGGGTTTGACGTGTCGGGGCGCAAACTGGTGATCCTGGAAGACACCAACAACAACTGCTCCAAGGACAATGGCGAGCGTGTGACCACGCGGCCGCTGGAAGAAGGCGCAAAGTTCAACCTGCCGTCCGTGCCGTACCCGGGCACCTCGCCCTCCGGACCGATTTTCGGCTCCAGCATGTGCACGATGTCGGGATATCCGTCCGTTCAGTTTCTTCGCGATGGCGCGGCGAGTACGAGCGTTGACATCTACGTGTCATCCTCACGCGCCGCCGTCGGTGATTACCGCATGGTGCGCGTCCTGCAGGCCGGCGGACGCACGGAAACCTATCGCTATTCCGGCACGGCTTGGGGGAGGTACAACTGACCATGCGACGCATTCGCTTCCGCAACCGACGCGGTATCTCGGTCCTTGAAACCGTCGTGGCGCTGTCGATTCTGGCCGTGTCACTCATTGGGATGTCTGAGTACGGCCGCCGGTTCTCCAAGACGAACGCTGGAACGTCGGTCATGAACAAGGCGATTGACCTGGCCAGCGCGCGCGTCGAGCGCGTGAAGGCCGAGCGGAACTACACCTCGATGGACACGCTGGCAATCAGCGAGTCCAACATCTCCGGATATCCGGGCTTTACCCGCGTCACGTACATCCTGCACGTGACATCGTCGTCGGTCGACTACAAGACCGTCACGGTGAAGGTCACGCATTCGGCACTGACCACGCCCGTCAAGAAGACAACCGCAGTGGCGCGGTTCTAGGAGACATGCATGTCGAGACTACCTGACGGTCGCCGCCGCCGCGCGGGCTACTCACTCGCCGAGTTGTTGCTGGCGCTCACGATCACCATCATGGTGTTCGGCGCCGCGGTCCCGTTTTTCACCTATCAACTGCGCAACCTGACGGCCAACCTTGGCCGGACCGAGGCGCAGATGACCGCGCGATATGCGCAGAACACCATCGACCGCGAACTGCGCAACATTGGCATTGGCGTCACCCCGATGGTGAGCGCCCTGGGCATCACACGCCCACAGCCAAAAATCGTGTACGCCAACCGGTTCGCTGTCACGTTCAACACTGACCTGGTCGCCAACGACACGTCGGATGTCACGGCGGTCTACGTGGATCCCAACGTCGACACGCTGCTGACGGTGGCGCTGGAGACCTCAACACCGGTCACCCTGCCGCTGGTGTCGAAATCGTACCCGGACTTCACGTACCGGAACACGGACGGGTCGCGCAGCCTGGCCGAGACCGTGTCCTACTGGGCGTCCGTCGACTCCACCTCGGGCAAGACCGACGAGTACGTGCTCTTCCGCCGCGTGAACGCCGGTCCGGTGGCCGTGGTGGCTTCGGGGATCCAGGTCCCTGCGGGCCAATCGCTGTTCTCCTACACGCGCATCGACAGCTCAGCCAAGATCGTCAACGTCGCGACGTCCAGCTTGCCGGTCTACTGGGACCAGGTCAACTCCTGGTCGGACTCGGTCCGCACCGTGACGATCAACCTGACGGGGATCTTCCACGGCCGGAACATGCATAACGACACCACGTCCATGAAGCGCGTGGTGAATTCGCAGACGTCGCTGGCCAACATCGGACTGAACCAGCTGAAGTCGTGCGGCGACGTGCCACTGAATCCCGGGAATCCAACGGCCGCTATGGTCTTCGTGTCCGGCAACAAGGACCACGTCTCGGTGACCTTCGCGCGTTCGAACGACGAGGTCTCTGGCGAAAAGGACGTCGAGCGGTACGCCATCTTTCGACGCGTCGTGGGGCAGCCGTTTATCGACCCGGTGGCGGTCATCGGCAAGGGGAGTGCGACGTACACCTACGATGACTTTGATCTCGAGTTGGGCACCACGTTCGAGTATGGAGTAGCCGCACAGGACTGCTCGCCGGCGAACTCCGCGATTCGCACCAGTAACCAGATCACGCACTAGTCGAGGGACACACGATGCTTGGACTGCGCCAGAAAATCCGCCGCCGGCTCGCGCGCTCCCGTAAGGGCTCCGCGCTGATCCTCACGATGGTCTTCACGTTCGCGTTAGGTGGCCTCGCCATCTCCGCGATCTACATGTCGGGCAGCACGACGATCCTGTCGAAGCTGTACGACCGTGAACGCGACTATCGCTACGCCGCTGAATGGGCCCTGTCGATCGGCAAGTCACGGGTCATGACGGACACGTCATTGCACCTGCCGGACTCGCTCTACCTGCAGATCATGAACGGCCAGACCGTCACAGACGCTACCGGCAGTACGGTGCCGAAAGTGAAGGTCGACCTGTACGCCGGCATCGGCGGTAGCTCAACGGGCGAATACGGTCAGTACGTCGAGCTGGTGGCCGTCGCCTACGACAACGGCGGTGCGCGACACGTCCGTCGGTTAGAGCTGCAGGCCGAGAACTTCGCTCGGTACGCGATGTTCACGGACCAGTGGTCTCCCGGCTGTTATACCACAGGCGAAATCGTGCGAGGGCGCGCCCACAGCAACCAGAACTGGCAATCCTGCGCCAGTTCCCCAGGGCCGACCTATACAGATACGGTCAGCGCGGTCACGACCATCACCGGCACGGCGCAGTATCAGTCAGCGCAGTACCCCTCGGCGCCTGTCATCCCATTCCCAACCGTCGCCAAGCTCTCGTTCATGCCGGGCTACGCTTCGGCGGCTAACCTGAGCTTCACGCCGACGGCCATCACGGCCACCCGCGGTGGGACACGCCTTGAGTTCACCCCAGTGGACCTGGATGGCGACGGCACCTTCACGGGTGCGGCGGAAGGGTATTTCCGGGTGTTTGACGCGCGAAGCAACGCGGGCACGGATCCGTACTCAGCCGCCGGCGCGGGGACGGACACGTCGTTCACCCGCATGGGCACGCCGAACGCGACACAGCTGGACGGCTTCATCAACGGCGCCGCCTCGGTGAATCGCAGCGTCGTCGAAAACCAGTGTGGCCTGTACTACGTGTTTGCCTTACAGGCCGATGGCCTTCGCAATGACACGACCTTTGTGCCGTTCGCCGTACACGATTCCACGAGGGCGCGGTACTCATGGTTCCGCGATTCCCTCGTCGCACAGAACTTCGGCGGAAGCGGTGCCAACGCCCGTGCGCGCGCTGGAGCGTGGACCGGTGCCGTGCTGGCCAACAAGGTGGCGCTGGTAAAGACTGCGGGCTCCCGCTGCTTCCCTGCGGGTGACCCGAACCTGATGCCTGTCGAGCGACCGGTGAACATGGCGCTGATCCCCAGTGCCGACGTGCTGCCCGCCAATCAACGACGTGGTGGCTCCGACACGACCTTCACGGCGGCGACGCGTACCGGCAACTGGCGCGTCTGGCCAGGGTACGCCGGTTCATTCTTCACCGCTGGTGTGACGCGTCGTCAGCTCGTCGAAGAGCAGTATCTCTGGCCGGTGCACCGTACGCAGAACCTGAACTCCAAGGGCGTGATCTACGTCAATGGCAGCATCTGGTTGAGCGGCGTGTTCCGCGGGCGTGCCACGCTGTACATCTCGGGCACTGGGAAATTCATTGACGACCTGACCTACGTGTCCAATCCGGCGTCACTCCCGGTGTGCCAGAACTTGTTAGGCATCATCACCGGCGACAACCTCTGGATTGCGGACAACAATATCAATCGCCCGCGAAACGTGGATGGCACGTCGACCACGCAGACGAGGTTCTTCGACGACAACCAGGACTTCTTCCTGCATGCGGTTACGCTGGACGGCGTCTCCAACACGACGGCAACATTCCGGAGTCGAGAATCTTTCCGCGGGGCCCAGCACCGGACGGCTCTGCACGCCAGTGTCCCTACTCGGCGCAAACCTCCGGCGGCTGCATCAGCCAGGCCGGCGGCGTGATTCCAGCGAAAGATCAGCGCAACGTTCGCTGGCGGATATACAGGCTTCGCAGAAAATCGCGTGAAGGACGCCTGTCTGGACGTTGACTCGCCTGCGTACTTCCCGCTGACGGTCGGTATAAGGACAACGAGTTCTACGAACTCGATCCGAACGTTCAACACCATTGGCGTCGCGAACTTCTATCGCCGCCTGCAGTCAGGTCCGTAGTCACACAACGGGGGAGGCATGTGGGGCGCACGTCGCGGTTGCGATGTGCGCCCCATGTGTTTGTGGTGCGGCTGCGGTCAGAAACCGAGCGTGCGCTGCGCTTCGTCGCGGCGGCGAACGATGTGGCACGCTCGGCATCGTGCCTCGTAGGAGTCCGTGCCGCCAACCATGATTACCGGGGAATCCCACGCCGCCGGCTCGCCGTCGATCAGCCGCTGATTGCGGCAGGCGGGCGCCCCACAGAGCACGCAGATCGCATGCAACTTGTCAACGACTTCGGCCACCGCCATCAGCTGCGGCATGGCGCCGAAAGGTTCGCCTCGGAAGTCGGTGTCCGTGCCCGCTAGAATGACGCGTCGTCCGCGCTGGGCGAGCGTTGTCGCCAGCGAGACCACGCCGTCGTCGAGAAATTGCGCTTCGTCTATGGCGATGACGTGAGCCATCGGGTCGATACGTGAGGCGATCTGCATTGATGAGTCGACCGGTATCGCGTCGACCGAGCGTCCGTCGTGGCTGGAGACGGCAAACAGGCCCTGATAGCGGTCGTCCAGGTGCGACTTGAACACCTGGACCCGCTTGCGGGCAATAATCGCGCGCCGCACGCGCCGCAGCAGCTCTTCGGACTTGCCGCTGAACATGACGCCAGCGATCACCTCGATCCAGCCGCCTGTCAGCTGCAACGAACTCATTCGTGGTCGGGTCCCTTGCGTCGAGCGTTGCGCAGCCGGTCGCTCCGGCTGCCCCATTCATGGGATTCGCGCATGGCGCGAGGCTGACGGGGGCTACGTTCTCCCTCGCGCTCACGCTTGCCCCCGAATTCTCGCCCGGAACCACTCCGTTCGCGACCTCCGAATCGGCCACCGGCCGGTCGCCCCGCTCCTCCTTCCCGTCCACGCCCGCCGCCGTCGCGGCTGCGTGGAGCGCGCTCCCCCGATCCTCCGCGAGGTCCTCCGCCGTCGACCTTCGCCATCACTCGTCGCCCGCGCAGCGTCACCCCGGACATCTTGGCGACCACCGCCTCGGCCACGTCCGCTGCTACTTCCACCAGCGCATGTGACTCGCGCAGCTCGATCTTCCCAATTTGTTGACCGTTGATACCGGTTTCACCGGTAATGGCGCCCACCAGGTCACCGCGGCGTAGCCCGTCACGTTCACCAACGCTCAGGAACAAGCGGGTCCAAGCGCCGTCACCCTGCCGTGAGGGCTCAAGGCTGCGTCCAGCTGGTGCGGCCGAGACTCTCGCCGGCGTCCCGCTGGCGGCCACCGCACGACGCGTCTTGCTCCGCTCGCTCTCCAGTAACCGGAGCAGTGCGGCGGAGACGAGGACCGGGTCGCGATCCGCCAGCAGCGGCTCCAACGCCAATACTTCGCCGCTCAACGTGCGGCCGCGAATGGTCCCCAGCACTTCATCGCGTAGCTGGTCGCGCGACGTGTAGGCATCGCGCAGGGCAGAGGACAACGCGAACGGCGTGGCTCCTGCCCCCATGGCTTCCGCGAATGCCACCAGTCGGTTGGGCGGGACCAAGGCTACCACGCGCGCCGCCTCGGTCGCCGCGCCGGCGAGTTGCTTCAGGTCACTCGGAAGGTCCAGCAGGATGGCGAGGTCGGTCGGCCCTTCGGACCGGTCGCGAACCACGCGCAGTGTCTCGTCGTTCGCTGGCAGGCCTAACGACGCCGCGACCTGCGCCCCAGTGACCACGCCTTGCTCGGAGAAAGTAACGAGGGTGGCCGTGGCCGGATCTAACCGCTCCAGCAACAACCGAACGGCGTGGGCACGCGCTTCGTCCACACAGGGCGCGTACTCCAGTACTACACCGGCGGCTGCAACGTCGACGGGGTGCTGCACTCGGCGCGCGCGCCACAGGAAGCTGGTGGCAAAGTGCTCGACGGCGTCACTGAGCTGGGACACGAGGAGCAACCGGTCGGCGTCGCGTGGTGCCTCGGCCAGAACGGTTTCGACGGTGGGACGCTGGGCCTCGGTGAGCTGATCTTCACCCCAGACGATCGCAATCGTGCGCAAATGTTGCGGCTTGAATAGCGATTTTCCCATCAAAGCCAACAGGTCGTCTGCGGTCGCACACATCGCCAACGCGCCACGGCGCAGGACTCGCTCGCCGCGCGGCGTGCCCGCAATAGGCGTCAGGAGTGTGCTTCCCACCGGCGCCTTGGAATTTGTGGCCGCGGCTATGGCAAACACGGCGTCGCGATCGGGTGCGATCACGAGGGCCTGTAGTGTGCGGTCGGCCGCGTCGACGCGACCTAGCCCAGGGAGAATGAGTGTCGCCGCGAGTTCATCATCTCGCGTGAGTATATGAATAGCGTGCTGGGTGCGTCCCGCACCCGCGTCCTCGCGTGTGTCCTGCTCCACAGTTCCCCCTAGGTTGTCAAAGCGCTGGCGACGTCGGACGATTAGACTTGTCGCGGGCGAAGGTGAAAGGTAGTCGATGTCCCACCCACACACGACATCCCAGCGAGAGCCGCCACCCGAGATGACCACGTCCTACACCCCATCCCCAAACGTCGCGCACATCAAGGAATCGGCGACCATCGCCGTTTCGCAGCGAGCCCGGACCCTCCGCGCGCAGGGACGAGCCATCAACGACCTCGGGGCAGGTGAGCCGGACTTTGACACGCCAGAATTCATCAAGGCAGCCGCCACGGCTGCGCTGGCCAAGGGGGCAACCAAGTACACGGCCGTGGAGGGAATCCCTCCACTTCGCGAGGCAATCGCTGCCTACACGAATGCCAACACGCCGGGGGTCGCACCGGTTCAGGCGTCCGAGGTGATCGTCACTACGGGTTCGAAGCAGGCGCTATTCAATACCTGCTTTGCGCTCTTTGGGCCCGGTGATGAGGTATTGGTGCCGACCCCGGCGTGGACCAGCTACTACGAAATGGTGGAGCTGTCGCGCGCAACGTGTGTGCCGGTGATGGGCGATCCAGACCGCGGGTACAAGGTGAATGCCGCGCAGTTGGACGCCGCATCCACCGGCCGAACGCGCGGCATCATGCTGAACTCGCCGTGCAATCCAACCGGCGCCGTGTACAGTGCCGAGGAATGGCGGGCGATTTTGGATCTGGCGAAGGCCCGCGGATGGTGGGTGATCAGCGATGAGATCTATCGCCGGATCGCTTACAACGGACCGGCCACAGGCATCTTGTCGGTAGCCGATGATCGCGATCGTGTGGTAGTGATCGACGGCGTGGCCAAGGCCTTTGCCATGACGGGTTGGCGCATCGGTTGGTCTATCGCGCCGGCCGCTGTCACCAAGGCGATGGCGGCGCTACAGTCGCATACCACGTCCAACGCAACCACGGTCGCGCAGTATGCGACGCTGACCGCCCTGACAGAAACGGCGCAGGCTGACGTCGAGGTCGCGGCGATGGTCACGGAGTACCAGCGACGCCGCGATGCCGCACTGGCCGTATTGTGCCAAGTGCCCGAACTCAGGCTCGTTAGGCCGGACGGCGCCTTCTACCTGTATTTGGACATGTCGCTCACCGCGCCAAACGACCCATCTGCCGGCAGCGCGTTTGCGGCACGATTGCTCGACGAAGCCGGTGTGGCCGTGGTGCCGGGAGCGGCGTTCCTAACGCCGGCTTGGATCCGCATGTCATACGCCGCCAAAACCGAGCAGGTCATCGATGGGATCACACGAACGGTAGACCTGTGGCGCAAACTGCGCCAAGGCTAAACGCAAGGTCCACTGGTCGGACGCCTCTGGCGGTTGGTATTATTCGCGCGAGTGAGCACGGGTTATCGGGAGTCATATCGAATGGTTCAGAGCGGGCCAATGATGGCGGTGCAACGCGTGGTGGAGCAGAGAATCGCGTGAACATACCCGTGCGTGTGGAACCGTATGCGGGTTCACCGGCCGACGTCGTGTATCGGTGGGATGCGGATACGGACATCTTGACTGCACACCTGACGCGTCACGATGACACGGCGGGGATGAATGGCTCGGTCGACTTGGAAGGGAGTGACGGGTCTTGGTTGATCCTTGATGTAGCTGGCGGAAGGATCAACGGCGTGGAAGTCGCCGTGTGGCCAACGGTTCGCAAGCGCTCTGACCTTTCCCCCCCCGATCAGGTGGAAAACGCGACGGTGCACGTCTCGGCCGATTCCGCCCCGCGACTCGATGCGGTGGAGGTCGATACCTCCATGGCCGCCGACGCCGACCAAGCCGAGCGCACCATCCATTTTCGCTTGGGTCCTCGTCGCTCGACGCGCACCGTGCGCATCGCCCGCGACGTCCTCATTGACGTCGACGGCCGCAACCGGCTCGCCGGCGTCTGGCTCCTTGACGTCCCTCCATTCCCGGAGGAAGCGTGATCACAACCATCGTCCTCATCAAAGCCGATCCGAAACACATCCCGGAGACGGCACGGCAGATCGCGGGCATCGATGGCGTTTCCGAGGTCTATTCGGTGTCTGGCGAATGGGACCTGGTCGCCGTTGTGCGCGTAGCCGAGTACGGCCAGATCGCCGAAGTGGTGACCGAGCGATTTCCCGCGGTCGCCGGCATCGTGCGCACACAAACGCTGACCGCCTTTCGCGCCTACTCCAAGGGAGATGTGGAGCAGGCATGGGATATGGGTGCCGGCTAGACAGGTCGCGTGACGCTGGACATTCGTGGGCTGCGGCGACGCTGGCGCGTAGCGTTGCCCGGCGTCGACTTGGCGAGCGATTCCGCGCCAACGCTGGAGGCCAGCGATCTTCCGACGGAGCCGCCGCACACGCGCGACTGTGTGGTGATTGAAGGCGATCGGCTGGAGGCCGTTGCCCTTTCCTCGGAACCGATGGTTGGATTCGCCGCCTTCTTGGACGGCGTGCAAACCAGTCGCCCATGGGGATACGAGGCGGGCATCCCGATTGTGTTTGGACATGCGGCCGCGGCCATTCGTGTTCGCATCGACCGCCGGCTGACGTCATGGGGAGAGCCGAGGGAGTTTGGGGGAATGTATGCGCCACTGGCCCTGCTGTCTGCGTCCACGCGCGCGGCACTGACATCGCTCGACGTGCCCCTCGTGGACACGCTCGGCGCTTCGCCAGACATCCCTCATCCGTTGCAGCTGCTACGCTCGGCCATCCACGCCGTACAGCGCGACCGAGAGCAGATGGAGCAGGCCTGTGCCGAAGCCTGGTGCGCTCGGGAGTCGTCGCCGCTCTTTGTGGATGGCGGGCTGCCACGTGGAGAGCGTTCAGCGGTCGCTCCGTGGTGCGTGGGAGTCGTGAAGAGTCACCACACGCTGTACGCGCAGGGGGAGGCGCTGCGGATCATCGCGTCGTTAGGCGAAAGCCAGCGCACGCGGGTGTTCCGGATCGAGCCGACGTGGGGGCCGGCCGTTGCCTCCTGGTATTTGAGGGTGCGCCGGTCGTCGGGGATGGATCCGCTTTGGGGGTTGGTGCGCGTGGAGGTAGCACTCCCGGACAAGGCGGATCAGGCCGTGCTCGCCGACCGCGCCGATCTAGTATCCCGATGGATTCTGGCGGAGCGCGCACCACTCGCACTTCCCGACGGCCGATGGGACCGAATGGCATACGGGGTACGAGACTGCGAGACCTTTCTTCGCGCCCGCTCACCCTTGTAGTCCCCGGTTGGTGCTGGCACCCGTGAGTCACCGGGATACCTTTCCAACGCGCGGGCTCGCCACGCCGCGCGGTCACTCGACCCCGCTGCTGTGAGCAACAACTCCGAACACTCTCCCGGTCAGATTCCCACGCCGGCGACCGGCATTTTGGGTCGGGTCGTCGCGACCGAGAAGCGTCCCAATACTCCGCACGAGTTCCACTTCTGGACCGCCCTCGATTCCCCGGTTGGCATCGGGACCATCGTGCGCGTGGAAGGGACCTTTCCGGTCAGTGGCCAGATTCCGCAGATCTACGGCGTCGTCACCGATGGGCTGAGCTACACGGACCTTGCGTCACCTCTGCATGACGTCATCGGCCATGATGGGTCGCCGTCAGATGCATTGTGGGCTCCCACGGAACGTTCGGAAATTCGGCTGTACACCGCTGCCGTCCTTCGCCACATCCCCGATGAGCCACTGCAGCCCGTCCCGATGGGTGCGGTGTACCTGGCCAATCACGATGACGTCGCGCTGGCCTTGCGCATGGACGCGTATCTTCGTGAAGGCGCGCGCACCGCGATTCCCGTGGGTCAGTATCGCTCGGGCGGCATCGCGTCTCCCGTGTATCTGGATGCCGACTTTCTGGTGGGTCCCGAAGCCGCGCACCTGAATATCACAGGCGTTTCTGGTCTCGCCACCAAGACGAGTGCGGTGGAGTTTCTGTTGCAGTCGCTGTTCGCGCACTTTCCCGCCCAGAAGGGATCCGTGGCGGCCGTCTGCTTCAACGTGAAGGGGCCTGACCTGTGCTTTCTGGACCAGCCGGCGCCCGCGTTGGACCCGTCGGACCAGGCGGTCTATGACGCGTTAGGCATTCCGGCGAAGCCCTTCCAGAACGTGGCCTACTACGCTCCGTATACGGCGCGCGGCCTCTCGCTGAACACGCTGCGTTCGAATCCGTCGCTCACCCACAATGTGTTTCCGCTGACCTGGGGACTCGAGGAGGTCTTGCGCTACGCGGAAGTCCTGCTGAATCGAGATGACGTCGATGCCAAGGCCGACGCGTTGATCGACTTCATTGCCGAGCGGATTGTGGCGCGCGAGTTCCACGACCCGCAGTTGGCCGGCGGGAAGCGGTACCACGTGCGCACATTCGAGGATCTTGACGCGTGGTTCAAGGACGTCCTGATGCACATGGAGGACTCGGGACGAGAGAGCTGGCGAACGCATCACATCGCAACCGTGCGTAAGATCCGGAACCGGCTCTCCAACTTTTCCACGCGCTGCCAGGGTTTGGTCACGGAAGGGGCCGCGGTGAGCGACCTCCCCTTTGGCAACTTCGAAGATCGCGCGGTGTACGTGATCGACGTCGCGAATCTGGAAGAGGATGCGCAGGACCTGATCTTCGCGCGCGTCGTCTCTGTGCTTCGGGAACGTCTGGAGCGTCGCGACCTCGGCGTTAGTCATCTGGTGGTGTTTGTCGATGAACTCAACAAGTACGCGCCAGCCGATGGCCAGGACACTTACGTTCGCCGCATGCTGCTCGACATCTCAGAACGGGGTCGTTACCTGGGTCTCGTGCTGTTCAGTGCCCAACAATTCCGCAGCCAGGTGCACCGTCGCGTCGTGGGCAATTCGGCAACGGCGCTGTATGGACGCATGGACTCCGATGAACTCGCGACACCGGGATATCAAGTCCTTGGCCCAGCGACCAAGACCAAGCTCGCCACGTTGGACAAGGGCCAATTGATGGTGCGGCATCCGCACTTTGCCCAGCCCGTGTTTGTGCGATTTCCCAGGCCGTCCATCATGTCTGGGCGCGAAGGCATCGATCGCTATCCGCAGCGCCATGAAGAGTCTTTGGAAGAAGCCGTACTCCGTGCGCTACGTCGTCTGGACGGGTCGATCACCCTCGATTTCGTGAAGGAGTGGACGACGCTGTTCGAGGAGACCGAGGTGCTACGCGCGCGCGATGCCACGTTGCGCGCTCGGCCCGCTGATGTCCGCGGGTTCTTCCGTGCGCAGTTCCGAGCCCGCGTGGCCGCGACGCCGTCCGCGCCACGAACGGCGCCGCGATTGCGGCCAACCCCCGACGATCCCTATGGCGGGTAAGTGAGGATTCCCACCTCGCTGCTGGGGCGACACGCCGTGGTGGGTGTCGGGGTCGTCATCCTGGCACTCCCGTTGGCCGCGCAGAGTAACGCCATTCCGCTCACCATCCGCCCGCGCGCGGGCGATACGCTGCGTTTGCGAATGGACCAGACGGTGGAAATGGCGGGGACGCGACGGAACGGCGACGTCGACGTGACGACGTCGGAGCAGCATACCATGGTGGTGCTCACGCGCGTGGCTGTGGAGTCCACGGACCTGGAAGGGGCGACCGTCACGGCTATGACGGACACCGTGCGCCTAACGAGCACCGACGGATCGGCCGGGGAGTCGCTGTTGGGATGGGCGCGCGTCATGCAGGGGCAGCGCTTTCGCTTTCGCGTCCTGACCGATGGGTCGACCGCGCTTGTGGGAGCGTCGCAGGGGACCCCGCAGGTGGCCGCCTTTCTGGCCCAACTGCCGGCCTCCCTTCCCAAGGAGCCCATCGCGCCCGGCCAGACGTGGACCCGAAGCATGGATATTCCGATCTCCGCCTTGAGCGACGCCCGAGGCACGGCCAGCATGACCGCCACGTTTCGGTTTGATTCCCTGACGCGGGGCGGCGATTTGGCGTATTTGTCGGTGCGTGGGCGCCTGACGCGGGAGAGCGCTCCGCCAAAGGGAGCGGTCGCCCCGACCGTTGAAATGAACGGCACGCTGTCCGGGTCTGTTGTCGTGGATCGTCGGCGGGGATGGATTACTGACGCCCGCTCGCTGATCAGCACCCACTCACTGGTGTCGAGCCCAAAGGGTGATACGCCGCCGGTCCGGATCCGGCTCAAGATCACCCAGTGGATGCGCGCGCAATAGCGCGTCCAGCGGTATCGGTAGGCCAGAGATCGCTGGAGGTCCGGCCGATCGCACGACCGGCGGTATATTCCTCCGTTGTGGCCGGTGCTTCGCCGGCCGACCTGCGACGCCCGGGCGTACATGCGCCTCATTCATCTCTCGGATCTCCATCTCGGTTTTCGGCAGTACCAACGCACGACTCCCGCGGGCATCAACCAGCGTGAGGCGGACATTGGTAATGTCTTTCGTCAGACCATCGACAAGATCATCGAGCTGGCGCCGGACCTGGTGCTGATCGCCGGCGACATCTTTCATAACGTGCGGCCGTCCAACCCGGCGATCCTGCACGCGTTCACCCAATTCTCCCGGCTCGCCCAGTCACTTCCGAACACGATTGTGGTGTTGCTGGCGGGCGATCACGATACGCCACGCTCGGCGGAGACGGGGTGCATCCTGCGGTTGTTTTCACCCCTCGGGATCGAGGTGGCCGATTCGCGGGAGCGCCGACTGACGTTTGCCGATCGATCGCTGTCAGTCCTGGCGGTTCCCCATTTGCCCGGCCAGCGCGTGGCGATCGAACCCGACCCGGCGTTCGAGTACAACATCCTGGCCTACCACGGAGAGCTGCAACAACACATGCCGTCGTGGGCCGATCTGGAGCGCGTGGAGAATGCCCTCGACCCCAAGGAGATTGGGTACGAGCGTTGGAGCTATGTCGCCCTGGGCCATCATCACGTCTTCCAGCACCTCGCGTCCAACGCCTGCTATTCGGGCTCCATGGAGTATGCGAGCGTGAACATCTGGGGGGAGTTGAAGGAGGAAGTCGCCGCGAAGGTCAAAGGCAAGAAGATGGTGGAGTACGACCTGACGACGGGCAAGCGCACGTTGCACGAGATCAAGCCAGCGCGATTGGTGGTCGACCTTCCGCCCATTCGTGCCCGGGCGTTGACGTCCGCCGAGATCAGCGCGCAGATGCGGACCAACGTCGACCAGTGCAAGGGCGGCATCGACGACAAGATCGTCCGCCAGCTCATCCTGGACGTACCGCGACACGTGGTTCGCGAGTTGGATCACAAGGCCCTGCGAGAGTACAAGCGCCGAGCTGTTCACTATCACCTGGATCCTCGCCGCCCCGAGATTGCCCGGGCCACGCCGTCGGGGGTGGCCGGCCGCCGCACGTCGCTCGCCGAGACGGTCCGCGACAAGTTGTGGAGCCGTCAACTGCAACCCGACCTCGATCGAGATGCCTTGATCGAGCTGGGACTGCGGTACCTGCGCGAGGCGGACCAGGTGGAGACGGCCGCCCTCGCCGTTCCGGAGAGCGAGTGAGACTCAACTCGCTCCACCTCGTCAACTTCCGGCAGCACGCGGACACCCGGATCGAGTTCGATCTCGGCCTGACGGGCGTCATTGGACCCAATGGCGCTGGCAAGTCCACGATCCTGGAAGCGATGGCTTGGGCCCTGTACGGGCAGTCGGCCGCCCGCGGAACCAGGGAAACTCTGCGTTTCACCCGCGCCCCCGCCCGCGCCACCGTTCGCGTCGAGCTGGACTTTGAGCTGGCGGGGCACCGCTATCGCGTCGTCCGTGGGCTGACCAGCGCTGAGTTGTACCTCGATAGCGCTGAAGAACCCATCGCCAACACCATCTCTGGGGTCACGGAGATGCTGTCGCGCCGCCTCGGCATGACGAGGGCGGAGTTCTTCAACACGTATTTCACCGGACAGAAGGAACTGAGTGTCATGGCCTCGATGGGGCCGGCCGAGCGTGGCCAGTTCCTGTCCCGTGTGCTCGGGTACGACAAGCTGCGCACCGCGCAGCAGCTGGCGCGCGATCGCCGAAAGCTCATCACGTCGGAGCAGTCGGGGGTTCGCGCGGCCATGCCGAAGGCCGAAGAAGTGGCTCGCCTGTTGGAAGAGTCCCGCGCGCGACTTACAGAAGCGGAATCGCGTCGCGTGCGCCTGGAGAAGGATCACGCGGCGGCAGAGGCGGCGCTGAGTCTGGTGTCACCACGTTGGCAGTCCGCGCAGCGAGTGCGTGACCAACAGCGGGCACTAGAGGGAGAACTCAAGGTCGCCGAGGCACAAGCGGCGGCACTGGCCCGAGACGTCGAGCGCCTCACTCGTGAGCTGGCCGAGATCGACCAAGCTCGTATCGACCTGGAACGGTTGGCGAAAGAACTGGCGCCGATGGCGGCGCTAGCCGAAGAGTTCCGTCGTCTCGAGGACTTGGCCCGGGAAGAGGGACGTCGGCTGACGCTGGTGGACCAGGAGCGCTCACTCGCCGCCGAAGTGGGGACCCTTCGCGAGCGACGCGCGGCGCTAGCGAAGTCCGCGCAAGTGGAAGAGGAGGTCACACTCTCCGTCGAGCGCAAACGTAACGAGGTGGAAGAGACCTCCGGATTGCTGGAGGCTAAGCGGACCGAGTGGGTACGTGATCGGCAAGAGGCGGAAACCAAGCGCGACGCGCTGCGCCGGCAGTATGCCGAACTCAAGACGCAACGCGACCAGGTCGTCGATCTGGGCGAGGAAGGGGTGTGCCCCACGTGTACTCGCGTGCTGGGGGCAAATTTCCGCACGGTGCTCGATCAACTCGAGGAGCAACTGGAGACGATCTTCGTCGACGGCCGGTACTACTCGACACGGCTCGAGCAGCTGACGGATATGCCGGCGGAGGTGGCCTCGCTCGGCGAGCGCACACGACAGCTACAACACGAGGCCGAAGCGCTCGGGCGGGAGTTAGCGCGCGTACAATCCGACGTGCGCGACCTGGCCCGCGTGACGCGCGACTGCACGGCCAAAGAACAGCAACTGGCCACGATTCGCGCGGACGTTCAGGCGATCCCCACCGGCTACGACGCCGAACGGCACGCCGAATTGCGGCGCGAAGTGGAACGATTGGCCCCGCTGGACGGGCAAGCGGCGCGCCTCAGCGCCACGATCGAGCGCGAAGACCATCTGCGGGCGGAGTATGCGCGGGTTGACGTGGACCAACGAGTAGTTGACCGCACGCTGCAGGGACTTCGCGAACGCTTGGGGGCCGCCGACTTCTCCGAGCAGGATTACGAACGGCTGCGCGAGGAGTTCGAACAGGCGGCGAACCTGGCGCGCACCACCGAGGTGGCGTTGGCCACGGCGCGGGCCGATGTCGGTACCGCCCACAGCATGCTAGATGGGGCAACCCGCGCCCAGCGCGAACTGGACAAGGCACAAGAGGCGTATCACGTGCTGGAGGTGGACCGTCGCCTGCACGACGAACTGGACCGCGCCTACTCCGACCTCCGAACAGACCTCAACTTCCAGTTGCGCCCCGAGCTGTCTGACCTGGCGAGCGCGTTCCTGGCCGACCTGACGGACAGTCGCTACACCGAATTGGAGCTGGACGATCAATACAACGTGATCGTGCTGGAGGACGGGAATCCGAAGCCAGTGATCTCCGGTGGTGAAGAGGACCTGTCAAACCTGGTGTTGAGGCTGGCGATATCCCAGATGATCGCCGAGCGGGCCGGGCAGGCGTTCTCATTGCTGGTCCTGGACGAGGTGTTCGGGTCGCTCGACGAGTCGCGGCGGCACAACGTCATTGACCTGTTGCGTCGCTTACAGGACCGGTTTGAACAGGTCATCCTCATTACGCACATTGAATCGGTGCGCGACGGGCTGGATCGCGTGATCAGCGTGGCGTACGACGAACAATCGGGATCGTCCGTCGTCCAGCAGCTCGAACCGGGACTACCCCCACTCGACATCATGGATGCCGCCTTTGAAGGCGCCGGAGCCGAGGAACCATGACCGGTACCCGAGCGTCGGGTCCTTCCACTGAGGCGCGGCTCGAGCGCGTTGACCCCAACGACGTCACCGAGCTCAACGCCGTTTTCGCCGACTCGTTCACTGAGCGCTATCGCCGCGACGGCATGGTCGGTGTGCGGGTGCCCCAGCTGAATCCGGCGATCTGGCGCTATGCCATCGAAGATGCAGGGGAGGGCGCCATGCAGTGGCGCAATGAACGCGGCGAAATCGTCGCGTTCAATATCTCGCACCAGAGTGGGAGCGAAGGGTGGATGGGGCCGTTAGCCGTGCGCCCGGACGCTCAGGGACGGGGCCTGGGCAAGCGCATTGTGAACGCGGGCACCGCCTGGCTGCAATCGCGGGGCGTGCGGGTGATCGGCCTGGAAACGATGCCGCGCACCATGGACAACATCGGGTTCTACTCTGGACTCGGCTTTGTACCGCAGCGCCTAACGATCACCTTGACACTCGAGGCGTCACCGAGCGACGACGCGACGTCGTTACTGGGCCGGCTGCATGCTGCCTCGCGCGACGATGTGCTCGCGCAATGTGCGCGCCTGACGAGTGCCTGTTCTCCGGGGGTGGACTTCACGCGCGAAATCGCCGTAACCGCCGAGCTCGGGCTTGGGGATACCGCACTGCTCTGGCAGCAGGGGCGCCTTGCCGGGTTCGCCTTGTTTCACACGGCGCCCCTGGTCGAAGGGCGTTCGCGCGATGAGCTTCGGGTGCTCAAACTGGTCCTCGCCGATGAGTCGAACATCACGGCGCTGGCCACCATGCTCCGGTCGGTGGCGCGTCGCACCGGGACTCGACGCGTCGCCATCCGCGTTCAGGGCGAATATCCCGCAGCCTACGCGGCGCTGGTCGCTGCCGGTGGGCGCGTGCGATGGACCGACCTCCGCATGGCGCTCCCAGTGGCCGGAGACGCCGACAGTGAGCGACGCGGCATGGTCCTGTCCAACTGGGAGATCTAAGCGCCTAACGCGCCTCTCGGCGCAGGTTGAGACGCGCGTCGTTCTCCACGTCGGCCAACGTGATGTGAGAGGCGAACGGGCCATACAGCTTGGCGAAGGCCCCGGCGTTGAACGACGCGATGTCACGGGCAAGGAGGGCCTGCACCGCGCCCTTGGCCAAGTCGCATGCGCCGCGCGTGTCGGCATGCGGTTCACGCGGGAGAATGCGCTCAACCTCGCTCAGGCGGTCGCGCATCGTGACCTCGAAGTCCGATGCCCGGTCGCGCCCCACCAACTGGGTCGCTTCGCCCGCGAGTTCCAGAGCGAGCCCATAGAACTTGTCGTCCAGTCGGTGCGCTGACGCGATCTCGTCGAGCTGCTTTGGGGTCAGATGCCGCAGTCGACTCACGAACGAATCCACCAGCGCAGCGCGAAAACGAAGCTCCTCATCCATGGCTGCGGAACGTATCGGCCGTGCAATACATCGCCGATACGTGGTGGGAATTGCCGTTACGCCATGTAACGTCTATTCGTCTAAGTGTTATCCCGTCAAGCGAAAACGTTTCACACGCGTTTCTTCGACTCGTCACGCTTCCGGGTGACGGTGCGCCAGATGAGAAGAAACACACCAAGCGTCAGTAGCAGGTGGATCCAACCTGGCGCTTCGGTGAGAAAGGTCGCGGCGGCCCAGATCACCAGCATGGCCACGGCAGCAAGAATTCCGAGATCCATTTTGATTTGACCGAGAAGGGGTGCATCCCTACATTGCGCCCAGCTTCGAAATAAGGGGCGAAGAGATCGATTTTTTGAGCCAACAAGTCCAGCGAAGGGGCCCAACAGCTGGGTCGACGTCATGCCCCAGTGCGGGGAAGGCGAAAGGCGTGGTGCGGGTCTTATTCCTATCGTTCGGGCTTCAAAAAACCCTCTTCGTTCCGACTTTGGTGGGGTTCCATTTGGAACCCCACTTTTTCTATTGGGGCCAACGCACGTAAGGTATCTGGGCTGCCGGCAATCTCCCAATTTCACCTCGCATGGCCACCGTCACAGTATCCCGCAGGCTGCGTTTCAATGCCGCCCACCGCGTCCACAACCCAGCCTTGAGTGACGCCGAAAACGCGCGCCTCTTCGGGAAGTGCAATAATCCCAATTGGCACGGGCACAATTACTCGCTGGATGTGTCGGTTGAGGGCCCGATCGACCCAACTACGGGCTACGTCATCGATCTAGGCGTGGTGCGTGACGTGGTGAACCGCGAGGTGATCGAAAAGGTCGATCACAAGAACTTCAATCTCGACGTCGACTTCATGCGGGGGGTCAATCCCACGTCGGAGAACATCATCGTGGCGTTCTGGCGCGTGTTGGCGCCGGCTCTGCAGCCGGCGCGTTTGACTCGGCTGGTGTTGTGGGAGACGGAGAACAACTTCGTCGAGTACCGCGGCGAGTGATGTCCGTCATGACGTCGCGCAGCGAGTTGGCGGGGGGCAGCGCGGTGGTGACCGGCGCTTCCCGTGGCATCGGCTTGGCGGTGGCTCAGGCCTTTGTGACCCTTGGACTCCGCGTGGCCCTTGTTGCGAGGTCAGCGGACGCCTTGGGGCAACGCGCCGCGGCCCTGGGTTCGGGAGCCATGGCCTTTCCCTGTGACCTAACGAGTGTGTCGTCGGTGGAGCTGGCTGTGTCGAACATCCGCGCGGCGTTTGGGATCCCCGATATTCTCGTGAGCTGTGCCGGCATCTTTCCCCTGGCTTCGGTCGCCCAAACCAGCGGGGACGAGTTTGCGCTGGCGATGCAGACGAACCTTGTGGGTCCCTTTCGGCTGCTGCACGCCTTCGCCCCTGCCATGCGGGAGCGAGGACGTGGTCACATCGTGACGGTGGGGTCGGTCGCCGACCGGACAGCCTATCCTGAGAACGCCGCCTACGCCGCCAGCAAGTTCGGCGCGCGCGCGGTGCACGAGGTCCTGCGCGAGGAGCTGCGAGGCAGTGGCGTGCGAACCACGCTGGTTTCACCGGGGCCCGTGAATACGAGCATTTGGGATGCCATCGACCCCGACCATCGGCCGGGCTTCCCGTCGCGGTCGGCGATGTTGGTGCCACAGGATGTCTCCGACGCCGTCGTCTGGGCTGTGACGCGGCCCGCCCACGTGAACGTCGACGAGTTGCGCCTGACGAGGGCCTAGCGCGCGCCATGTTCATCGAGTTGGTGGACGTCCTGCGGTGCCCGAACACTCACGAGGAGACATGGCTGGTGGCGGCGGTCGACCGACTCGACGGTCGGTACATCGCAGAGGGGTCGTTGGGATGTCCCATCTGCCGAGCAGAGTATCCGATCCGTGAGTTTGTGGCCTACTTCGCATCTCCAGGAAAGGGGATGCCAGTGCCGCCCGACGTCGACGCCGAAGGTGTCACGAGGCTGGCCGCGCTGCTGGGCCTGTCGACTCCCGGAGGCTTCATCGCCCTGGCTGCAGGGCAGGCCGCCTTCGCGGCGCCGTTGGCCCACGAGTTCGATGTCCAATGCGTGATTGTCGATCCTACGGCGTTGGCAACGCCGGGGGATGGCGTGTCCGTCCTTTGCGCGAGCCATGCACCGCTGTCCGCTGGCGCGATGCGCGGTGTGGTGCTCGATGCCGGGAGCGGGGTGTCGGCGACGGCGTTGGTTCACGCCCTTCGGACGGGCGGCCGGATGGTGGCACCGGCAACCGCGGCCGTGCCTAACGGGATTCGCGAACTGGCTCGCGACGCGCAGCACTGGGTGGGGGAACGCGTACCGGACGCCGGCCCACTGGTCCCGCTGACGCGTAACCCCGCGCGCTAATCTGGCGCGCCGTCGTACAGCCCGTCGATCAACGCCTTATACGTCTGGTCCACCACGCGCCGCTTGACCTTCAACGTCGGCGTCAGCTCGCCGCGCTCCACACTGAAGTCATGTTCCAGCAAGGCGATCTTCTTGGGCGTCTCGAACGAGGCCAGTCCCGTCAGCTCAGACCGTACCTCTTTATCCATCTTGGCCTGAATGGTCGGCATGGCCAGCAGTTGGCCGCGGTCGGTCCAGATGATGTTCTTGCGCTGTGCCCACCGTTCCAGCTGATCCCAATTTGGCACGACCAGCATCACCGGGAATTTCCGCTTGTCACCAATCATCACGGCCTGCGAGACATACTTGTTCGTCTTCACCGTGTTCTCGATTGGCTGTGGCGCGATGTTCTTTCCCCCGGCCGTGACAATGATGTCCTTCTTGCGATCCGTGATGCGGATGAATCCATCCTCAATCACGCCGATGTCCCCGGTGTGGAACCAGCCTTCGGCATCGATGGCCTCGCGGGTCGCCTCGGGCTTGTTGTAATAGCCCTGCATGACGTGCGGTCCGCGCGTCAGGATTTCACCGTCAGGTGCAATCTGTACTTCCACGCCGGCGATGGGCTTGCCGATGGTTCCGATTCGGAAGTCCTGTGGCGTGTTCACGCCGATCGTAGGGGACGTCTCGGTGAGTCCGTACCCTTCCAGGATCGTCAGCCCGGCCGCGTAAAAGAACTTGTTGATTTCCGGCGCGAGCGGAGCCCCGCCCGAGACGAAGTAGCGCAGCCGATTGCCGGTTCGCGCCTTGAGCTTGGAGAACACCAGCTTCTGAGCTAAGGCGTAGCGGGCCGCCAGGAATCCGCGCGGTTCGTGCCCCGCCAACTTCTCATTCGCCCACTGCTCCGCCACTCGGCGCGCCCAGAAGAAGATCTGCTTCTTGACCCCTCCACCAGAGAGCGCGTTTTCCAGCACCCGCGCATACATCTTTTCATAGAGGCGCGGGACAGACATTGCGATCGTCGGCCGCACTTCCTGCATGCAGATCGGCACGAGGTCAAACGACTCCACATAGGCAATCGAGGCACCATTGGAGAAGTACCAATAGTCGCCGGTGCGCTCGAAAATGTGGCAGAGCGGCAAGAACGACAGACCCACGTCATGGGTCCCGATTTCGACCATGTTGGCACAGCCGGCCAGGTTCGAATGGATGTTGTCGTGTGACAGCATCACGCCCTTGGGCGCCCCGGTGGTTCCGGACGTGTAGATGATCGTCGCCAGATCGTTCGGTTGCACGCCTAACGCCAGCTGCTCGTATCGCGCTGTGGCATCCGCGTTATCTGCGGCCTGGCCCCGCGCCTCCAGTTCGCGCAAGGTGAGGTCGGCAAAGGGGCGCGCCGACTCATCGAAGCAAATGACGTGAGTAAGTCCGGGACACTCCGACCGAATGCCGGCCACCTTGCTGGCTTGCGCGGTCGTGGAAACGAACAGAGCGACGCTGCCCGAATCGTTCAACAGATAGGGGAGCTGCTCAGCCGGCAGGGTGGCATACAAGGGCACGTCGGCCAACCCACTCGTCAGGCATGCCCAGTCGGCCAGCCCCCATTCAGGACGGTTCTCCGACAGGATCGCCACTCGATCGCCACGAGCAACCCCCAAGGCTTGCAGGCCCAAGGCAATGTGCCGCACGCGGTCACGAATGGTCCGATGCGAAATCGGCGTCCAGCGACCCGGTCCACCACCAGCCTCCCGAACCAGATAGGCATCGGGCTTATCGAACGTGCTGATCGCGTGGAAGAAGACCTTATTGAGTGTTCCCGGCTCCGGTCGTGGTCCTACGCCTCGGGCGTACGTCGCTTGCATCCCGGACTCGCGCGAAAGGTGTCTGTTGCCTGCGATCTACTTCGGCTTAACAGGCACTACCATACGCGCGGGAGCGCCGAGCACCAGAGCACCCTTATAGCTGGCTTGCGCGGTCACGATAATGGAGTCCAACGCAGGCACCTTGCCAGGCACCAGTTTGAACCGCACGCGCCTCGAAACAAGACCTTGGGTGTCGGTCGTATCTGCGACAGCTGGCCGGCCCTGCTCATTCACCAAGAACAGGAGAGAGGTATCACCAGGGGCCACATCCGTACCCTGATATGTCAGCCGGTAGTAAACCACCCAGGATTTCGGAAAGGTCACGGGGACCGTCTTGGATACCAGCTTGAGCCGGAACTCGCCGGTGATGTTCACGGCGGGGTCGTCTGGAATGCCAAGGCGTAAGGTGTCGGGGCGGTTGTCGACGGCTAGCGAATCAGGCCGTGATACCACATCGACGCTCCGCGTGACACTCTGCAGTCCCCCGCCAGTCGCAACAATGCGGGCAGTCCCGGCGGTGTTCTTGGCGATCGCGAGCCCAGCCGTGGTCACTTGCAGCAGCGAATCGAGGGCGACGTAGGTGACAGCCTGGCCCGACACCACATTGCCGGCGCCATCGATCATCTTGGTGGACATGGGTGCGAGGACGCCTGTCGAGTCGCGCAGTGTGTCGCCCATGACCACGGCCGTGTAACCCAAGGGCGCAAACTCAATCGCGACGATCTCGTCGGGATTCGTAGAGAGATCGATGCAGCCGGCCAACGCCAGAAGGGCGATTGCGGCGGCCGTTAGGCGCCGCCCGGTCATGCGGAGAATCGCTCCGACAACAAGGTCGCCAGGTTCACGTATGCTTGTGATGCCGGATCACTCGGCGTTCGAAGTACCACGGGTTGGCCAGCCGCAAAGGCGTCCAGCGCCGCGACCGTGCGCGGCACCACCACATCAAACACCATGTTGAGGGGGAGATGCGAGCGCACGTACTGCGCGATGCGTTGCGATGCTTCGTTCCCCGATTCGAACATGGTCAACAAGATCCCATCCAGCGTGAGGTCCGGGTTTGTGGCGACGATCTCCTGGATACCCCGAAGGATCTGTGGAGTTGTCTGCAGGGCGAGTGGCTCGCACTGCAGCGGGACGATTACGTGCTGGCTCGAGCGTAACACCCGTTGCACGACGGGGCCGAGCCCCGGCGGAGAATCCACGACCACCACATCGCACCGCTCGCGTGCGGTCTGCAGCAGGTCGTGCAGGATGTCTGTCTCTGCGATGAGTTCAAGAAAAGTGGAGTGATCCGCGGCATCGGACACCGATCCAGCCAAGATGGCGCGCATCCAGGGAAGAGCTGTGGGCAGGATGATCTCGCGGAGCGCGCGCTGCCCATTCAGGTAGTCGGCGAAGCCGAACGTTGGATGGCCGCGCCGCAAGCCGACGCCGTACCGGACTGCGCCCTGCGGGTCCACGTCCACGATGAGTGTCTTGAGCCCACGCCGCGCAAAAGCAGCTGCGAGGTTCACCGCGGTCGTTGTCTTTCCCACACCACCCTTTTGGCTAACTACGGCAAGCACACGTCCCACGTCAGCCCTCAGACACTGGTGGCTGTTGCGATTCAGCTGGCTCCAGATCGGAAGCCGCGGGTGGGGCATTGAGCTGATCGAGGGTATTCCGCGCGCGTTCCACCCACGCGGCCATGTGAGGCTCGCCCGGGGCGGACGCGAGGAATCCTTCCAAGTGAGTTCGCGCGCCGTCCCGGTCACCGCGCCTGAGGAGAATGAACGCGAGTCCGTAGTGCGCCGCCGGAAGGGTGGGCTTCAGGTCCAGTGCGCGGCGATACCAGCGGATGGCTTCTTCCGTTCGCCCCATCTTGGAGCAGACGATCGCCATGTTCTCCAGCACCTGCACGTCATTGGGCTTGTCGCGATGGGCAAGACGATACGACGTCAGAGCGGCATCTAGGTCGCCCTGTCGCTCAAGGACGAGCGCCTCTTTGAGATAGTCGAGGCGCTGAGGCTTAAGCTCGCTGTCGGACCTGCCGCCGATAAGGCGGCTCCACCAGGACATGCGTCAGTCGGAGGCTGAGAAGGCGCGGGCCGCGGAAGGACTACTGCCACGCGTGCGATGAACGACATCGTAACGACCCGCGTGGCTATCGCCCGCAAAGCTATCGTGTGCGTGTACTTGGAGCAACGGCGCCACTCACGCTCGAGTCGTGATGTGCGCGCGCTCCCGGTGGCACGCGGTAGGGACACCTCATAGGTTAGGCGACAGGTTCCTTCGGCCACCGAGAGTCCAGAAATGTCGCCGCGCAAGTATGAGGTAGACCCCTCGAAAGGGGTCTTTCACGTCGAATGGCCGCTCTTTGGCGAGCTCTCACGCGCGCTCGCGTTGAAGGTCGCGCGGGAGTATCAACCCGAGATCGTGGTGGGGATCGCGACGGCGGGGGTGATTCCAGGTGCGGTCGTAGCGGCCATTCTCGGGTGCGACTTCCGGTCGGTGTTGATCTCTCGCCGCGGATCGACGTCGGCGATCCGCGAGACCCCGGCGGTGCTCGGTGCCGCGCCGCAGGAAGTCCGTGGCAAGCGCGTGCTAGTCGTCGACGAAACCTGCGACACGGGCGACACGATGCGGCTGGCGGTGGCGGCCGTGGTGAACGCGGGTGCGGCCGAAGTCCGAACGGCAGTGTCCTTCCGCACGGGTACCTACGAAACGGACTTTCACGCGTTGGCCACCGAAAGCACGATCGTGCTGCCGTGGGATCGTGAAGTCCTGATCGATGGGGAATTGGTGCCCAACCCCAAATACGAACTGACTCGTTAGGCCTGTTGCCTGAAAAGCAAACGGCGCGCTGCGAGGCGCGCCGTTTTCGTTGGGTTTCGTTCGAGCTACTAGGCCGTCTGTGCGGTCACCGTGGCGATCGCATCCTCGTACCGGGCCCCGTTGGTCATTTCCTCGTAGACCTGTTCCAGCAGTTCGGGGTTCGCCACCAGGAAGCGACAGCGCGCGGCGCCAGCCGAGCGGCATTCGACTTCGAGGACGGCCACCGTTGCGCCTGCAACGCGGCCGAACAGGTCAGCAAACATCCCCGTGGTCAGGTGACATCCGGGATGATCCAGCTGCGCGTCGGGGTTCGCTTCTCCCCAGTCCGCCGAATCGAGCGTTGCGACGGCGTCGCCGATGGAGCCGATCTCCAGAGATCCCCAGCCCGCATCGCCGAAGAATTCCGTGACCCGATGTTCGAATGCGTCGACATCGAGCGACTCCGGCGCGATATCCGAACGTTCCGCCAACCAGCGGCAGAACGCTTCCCACATGGCGTCACCGCCAGCGTATCCTGCTTCCTGCAGGTACACCGCGGCACCGGGACCACCGTCGCGAAGGAGTGCTGCACGCAACGCAATGAGCGACGCGCGCGTCAGCGCTAACATTCCGTGGCCCTTCAGATCGAGTGACTGAGACATGGCGGTTTAGGTCGAGCGTCCGATGCGGCGAAGCAGTTCCGCTTCGTCAATCACGGCAACGCCGAGTTGCCGCGCCTTCTCCAGTTTGCTCCCCGCGGCTTCGCCCGCAAGCACAAAACTAGTCTTCTTCGACACGCTGTCCGTGACCCGGCCACCATGCCGCTCGACCAGCTCCGTCGCTTCTAAGCGACTGAGGCCGGGAAGGGTTCCAGTAATGACGACCGTCTGACCCTTCAGGGCACCGTCCGCCACCACGGATTCTGGCTCCGACAGCGTGAGACCGGCTGTCCTGAGCCGCTCAAGTAGCTCCTGAGCGGCGGGATCGCTCAGGTAGGCCGTCAGGGATTGGGCAATTGTGTCGCCGATCCCCCGGACAGAGGCAATGGCCGCCTCAGGTGCCTGCTGCAGAGCCTCCAGATTGCCGAAATGACGGGCGATCAGCTCTGCGGCCGTGGCCCCGACGTGCCGAACGCCCAGCCCGAACAAAAGCCGAGATAGCGGCTGGCTTTTAGATGCCCCAATCGCCTCCACCAACTGCTGGGCGCTCTTGTCGGCGAACCGGTCCAGCGCCTTGAGCTGCGGAACCTTCAGGTCGTACAGGTCGGCAACATCCCGGACCAGTCCGGCCTCCACCAATTGCTCCAACCGGGCATACGACAGTCCGCGAA
Source organism: Gemmatimonadaceae bacterium (assembly GCA_046327745.1). Taxonomy (GTDB): domain Bacteria; phylum Gemmatimonadota; class Gemmatimonadetes; order Gemmatimonadales; family Gemmatimonadaceae; genus JABAQJ01. Next base: position 313,087 of record JAXLXV010000009.1, read on the forward strand.
TATCCATGGCGCCGCGCGACGTAAAGTGGACCAGGCCCTCCAGCCGTCGCCCCGGGCACGCCAGGTTCGGGCAATAGTACGCCACTTCCTCTTCATCGCGGATGACCGGCGTCTGACACGACGGACACTGGCGAGGCATGTGCCAGTGCGACTCGCTTCCCGTGCGTCGTTCAGGCACCGGGCCAATGATCTGTGGAATGACCTCGCCGGCGCGTTTAACCTGAACGATATCTCCGATGCGCAGGTCCTTCGTCTTGATCAGGTCCTCGTTATGCAACGTGGCGAAGGTGACGGTCGTTCCGCCGATCTCCACCGGCTCCAGCACGGCATACGGATTCAGAGCACCAGTCCGCCCGACATTGACGCGGATCTCCAGCAGCTTCGTCTCGGCGATGTCTGGCGCGAACTTGCGCGCGATGGCCCACCGCGGTTCACGCCCACCGACGACGCCCAGTTCGTCCTGCAGTCCCAGCGAGTCGATCTTCACCACGCCACCATCGATGGCGAAGTTCAGGGTCGACCGGATCTCGTGCTCAATCTTCCGGGCCCACTGTTCCACCTCGTCCAGAGTGTGACAGTGTCGGCGATGCGGCGCGACCGGAACGCCCCACGCCTCCAGCGCGTCCAGGACTTCGTGCTGCGTTTTGAATGGCAACTCCTGCCCGGGTAGCGGCACGATGGCGTAGCCGAAGAACCGAAGGGGACGTTGCGCCGTCACCGTGGAGTCCAACAGCCGCAACGATCCAGACGCCGCGTTGCGTGGATTGGCAAAGACCCGTTCGCCCTGGCGAACCAGCTCTTCGTTCATCCGCTCAAAGAGATCAAACGGATAGTAGATCTCCCCGCGAATTTCGACGCGCTTGTGAGCTCCAGCGCCGCGCAGGCGCAGCGGTACGTCGCGCACCGTTCGGATGTTAGGCGTGACATCCTCGCCGACGGTTCCGTTGCCGCGCGTCGCCCCGGTCACCAGGACGCCGTCTTCATACACGAGGCTGACGGCGGCGCCGTCGATCTTGAGTTCGGCTGAGTAGCCGGCCTTCCGTACGTCTTCGCCGGCCAGTCGAACTATTCGCTCTTCCCACGCCTTCAGCTCTTCGTCGTTGAAGGCGTTGGCCAGCGAGAGCATTGGCACCGCATGCTGGTGCTTGGGCAACACGCTCTGCGGCTCGGCCCCGATGCGCCGCGTGGGGGAATCGGGCGTGCGCAACGCGGGGTGTTCCTGCTCAAGCGCCTGCAACTCACGAAACAGCGTGTCGTACTCAGCGTCCGACAGGGTCGGCCGGTCGAGGACGTAGTACTCATGCGCCGCCCGTTCGAGCTGCTCGCGCAGCCGGGCGGCGCGGTCCGTCAGTGCCCGCGAATTACTCACTCGCCTTCAGCTTCCCCTTCGGCTTCATCGCCTCCCAGGCCGCCCTGCAGCAGGAAGTTCTCGACAAAGAAGAGACCGGGCTCTCCAGCGCGTCGTACCATGCGCAGCAGCGTATCCATCGACGAAACCTCTTCTCGTTGCTCGGCGATGAACCATTCCAGCTCATTTTTCGCCAGATGGTCACCTTCCTTAATGGCCCGATCCATCAGGGCATTGATCTGCTTCGTGACCTTCTGCTCCCAGTCCAAGGAGAGCTTTACGCACTCTTCGGCGCTCTTAAACGTCGGCTTGGGCGCCGGGATGGCCGGGATGCGCACTTCACCATCGGAGTCCACCAGGTACTTCACAAAGCGCATGGCGTGCGCGCGCTCTTCAGCTGCCTGCTTGTAAAAGTGCTTGGCGAGTCCGGGCAGACCCTCGAGGTCGAAGTACACCGCGATCGACACGTATTGGTTGCTGGCGGCGAGTTCGTTCCCGACCTGTTCGTTGATCGCCGCGTTCATGGCGCGTGAGATTTGCATGGCTGTGGTTCTGTACAGGAAAGAAAAATGGCGAGGTGAGAGGTGATCTCACACTCGCCACGCACCGCGCCCCATGCAAGTGGCGCTATCCCTTGGCTTCCTCGGCAATCACCTGCATCGCGACAGACGTCAGCCGGTCGAGTTCCTCGTCCGACGCCCGCGGCAGGAGCGTTTCGGCCCAGACATGGGACTCGCTGGTCGCATACCGTTGGAGCAGTCGCTTCAGGAACGCCACCAGAGCGATGCGCTCCAACTCCGCCTGTCGTTCGTGCACCGTGCGGTCGCCGCTCGAGCGCTGCAGGCTCTCGTATCGGTGCGCGTTGCGTAGCGCCTTGGCGGTCAACGAGGCAATCACTTCGCAGAATCGGATATCGCGCTCGGTGAAGGGAACCGCGCCTCGTTCCGTTCGAAGGAAGACGGCCCCGATCACTGAGGTGCGCCATCGAATCGGAACGACAATGATCGACCGAACACTTCGCTCATCGAGCGCCAAACGCGCACGTTCCAACATCGGATCGGAGGCCGCATCCGGGATGAACACCGTCTGACCCGAATCAAAGGCACGGCGCAGTTCGGGATAACGATCCAGATCCACCACAAGATTGCGTAATGAAGGATCCTCGTAGGTGGCCACCAGACGGACGTCTTCCTTGGCACCACCGGCCAGATAGATCGAGCACCGATCCAGACCGAACATCTCTCCGAGTTTACGTGCAATGCGCTGCAGAATTTCGGAGAAGTGCAGGGTCGACGAGACCTCTTGGAGGATGTCCACCACCGCCAGTAACTGGTCGCGCTCTCGCGACAACTCTTCGAGGCGGGCCTGCAGGCGAGTGATTTCGTCTGTGCCTCCAGCTTCATCCAGAACGGCGACGTCTACAAACCCCATGGCAAGTTCCGATCAAGAAAATGAGTGCGTGTCGCCGCCAATCCGGTTGCCGGTGGTGCGGCGACGGACTGATGGCGGCGGGCGTGCGGGGCTGGTAGGCCGCGTCCTTGACCAGACGGTGAAGGGGGCCCGCAAGCTATAAACGCGCGAGGCCCCCTCCGGGTCATCTGTGCGGGCGCCCACACCGGCGCCGTGACGCGCCCTACTTCAACTTGGCTAGCGCGTCCTTGGCCTGCTGCTTGTAAATCCCGTCGTTCACGTCCACCTGTGGCATGGCGATCACCGCCTCCAGGGCCTCTCGCGCCTTTGCCTTCTCACCGACGTCGCGGTAAATCATGCCCAAGTCGAGGCGGTGTGTGGGGCGCTTGGGATCGACCCGCACGGCGTGCTCGAGGTTCGACACAGCGTCATTCCAGTTCGCCAGCCCAAACACCTTGCCACCAAGGACGTTCTTTGCGAAGAACCGCTCGAATCCGTTCAACCGCATCACCTCGGCGTTCCACATTCCGATCACGTGGAGCGCGCCTGGATGTTCGGGGTTGACCTTGAGGGCGGCGAGGGCCTGCTCACGAATCTCCACAGCATACTTCACTCGGTCGCGGACGCCGACATTGAGCGCGGCGCGCCCCAACGCTCGCGCGAGGTGAAAATGGGATTCCGGATCGTCAGGTGCGACGGTGACGGCCTCCCGAGCGTACTTCTCGCCGAGCCGAAAGAGTTCGGCGGCTCGCTTCTTGTCGGTAACGCCCTCGCCGAGGTCCACGGCGCTGAGCGAGGCTTGCTGCAGTGCGGTGACGTTCTTGGGTTCGATCGCCAACGCAGCCTCGAATTCCTTGAGGGCAGCGTCGGGGTGAAATGCCTCGTGCTCCCGGTTGCCGGCGGCTACGTGCTCAGCCGCAGATTGCGCGTGAGCAACGGTGGCGGCCGCAAACATGAGAACTGGCAGGATACGTCGGGCAATGACAACCACTGGGCAACTCCGAATGTTGAACGGGAGGCGGGCGGAGCAGGCACCGGACTTTCCGTCAGGTCAGCAAGTTATACCCGGGATCGACGATCGTGCTCGCATATCGACTGATCGAACGCAAGCGTGACGGTGGCGTGCTGGCGCCACACGAGATTCAGGAACTCGCCAGGGCGTACGCGCGTGGTGACGTTCCGGATTATCAGATGGCCGCGCTGGTCATGGCCATCTTTCTGCGGGGCTTTGACCGTCAGGAGACGGCGGCGTTGATGGAAGCCATGCTGAAGAGCGGCGCGGAACTCGACCTCACGCACCTTTCGCCAGCGAAGGTCGACAAGCACTCAACCGGTGGCGTCGGCGACAAGGTCTCGCTGGTCCTTGCACCACTCGTTGCGTCACTGGGTATTGCCGTACCGATGATGTCTGGGCGAGGTCTCGCGCACACCGGCGGGACGCTGGACAAGTTGGAATCGATTCCCGGCTTTCGGACGACGTTGACGCTGGCGCAGGCCACGACGCAGCTGGAGCGCGTCGGCTGCGCCCTGCTCGGCCAATCGACGGAAATCGCCCCGGTCGATCGCAAGCTGTACGCGCTGCGAGATGCCACGGCGACCGTGGAGAGTATCCCCTTGATCGCCGCCAGCATCATGAGCAAGAAACTGGCGGAGGGACTGACGGGCTTGGTCCTGGACATCAAGCGCGGATCTGGCTCCTTTCTTCCCGACCTGGATCGCGGGTTGGAGCTGGCGAACCTCATGATCTCGCTGGGTGCCGATCACGGAGTGCCGGTGGTGGCCCTGCTGACCGCCATGGACCGGCCGCTTGGCCGCGCCTGCGGCAACGCCTTGGAAGTCGAGGAAGCGATCCACGCCCTGCGCGGCGAGGGTCCGCCCGACTTGTTGCAGGTGACGTATGCCCTTGGTGCCGAAATGCTGGTCATGGGCGGAGTCGCACCGGACACGGATGCTGCACGACGCCAGATGGAGGTGGCGATTTCATCGGGCCGGGCGGCGGAGAAGTTCAAGCACATCATCGAGGCGCAGGGTGGTGACGCGCGGGTTGTGGATGAACCGTCGCACCTGCCTCAGGCGGCAGAGTGCGAGCTGTATACCGCACCGCGCAGCGGCATCATCACGCATGTGGAGCCGCGTGCCATTGGGCGTGGCATCACGGCGCTGGGCGGCGGACGCACACGCATGGAAGACGCGATTGACCCGTCGGTGGGGTTTGTGATCTCTGCGCGTTCGGGGGACTACGTGCGCGTGGGTGAACCCCTGGCCACGGTCTTCGCGCGGGACATGGCGGGCGTGGCCGCCGGCATGGCGGCACTGAGCGAGGCGATTGGCATCGGCGAAGAAGCTGAACTCCCGCTGCCGTTGATCTCACATCGAGTAACGGCAGCGGGAGTCGAACGCCTCGAACAGTGACCCCTACATGATGCTGGCCTTCTTTGGCGGCGGTTGCAGCAACGGCAGATTGAGCCGCTGAAGGAGTGGGTTAATGCGTTTGGTCGTGGCGTCGATCTGGCGTTCCACCATGTCGATCACGGCCTGGGCGTCTTGGCGCACGTTGCCCATGTACTCCTGCTGTCCAGGGATGATCGGAGTCAGGCCATTGTCGACGGCTCCCATCAATGACATCGCCCGTTCCAGAGGACGTGGGCCCTCGGAGTAGTAGGGAACCTTGTCGGACCGTGGGCGTGTGAGCTGCAACCGCACGGAGTCCAGCTTGCCGGATTCTTCGGTGGCGGCCTTGCGCAACTCGGCGGCGGCGTCGCCACGAGTTTCGGTGCCCGTCATTGACCGCTCGCCGACCTGCCCCTTGAAGGCTGACAGGTTGCGTTCGGTGTCGATCAAGTTGGCGATGACGGTGTTCAGCCGTGTCGCCTGTTCGAACTGCTGACGAAGTTCGGCCTCGGTCACCTTGGACGTCGGATCGATGCGCACCGTCAACGGCTGTTCGGTGGTCTCCGATCCTACCGTCAGCCGCACCACATAGGATCCCGGTAGCACTTGCGGTCCCACGGCGCGGGCCCGGCCATCGTTGCTCTCCACGGTGTCGTACGGCATGTCACTCAACGCCTTCGGCGGTTCCATGCGCAGGTCCCACATCACGCGGTTGAAGCCCACGTCCACTGATGGCCGCTTCAGACGCCGGATGACGGAACCGTTCTGCAGCACTTCTACACGCAACAGGGAGTCGGCCGCTGGCTTCGTCTTCAGCCAGTACGTGATGATCGCCCCATAAGCGGCGTTGCTTCCGCGAAATTGCTTGGACCCGTAGTTCCAGGATTGATCCCCTTGGTTGTACCTGGTGGCGACCCGGGGCGGAAAGAGGTGCACCGGCTTCGCGGCGATGGCCGTGGTCATCTGCTGCAGCGCGGTCGCGTCGTCGAGTACCCAGACCGCGCGGCCGTGCGTGGCCAAGACCAGGTCATTCTCCCGCGGATGGACCAGGATCTCGTGGACAGCGACCGCGGGGAAGTTCTTGCCTTGCACGCGCGTCCAATCACTGCCACCCGTCCATGAGACAAAGAGGCCGAGTTCCGTTCCCGCGTAGATCAGGTTCGAATTTTTCGGATCCTCGCGGACCACTTGGACGTAGGCATTGGTGGGAAGATTGCCCGTGATGTTGGTCCAGGTGCGACCGAAGTCGGTGGTCTTGTAAATGTACGGGCGGAAGTCATCCATCATCCGGCGTTCGAACGCTGCGTACGCCGTGCCGGCCGCGGTGCGCGAGGGCTCGATACCAGAGACCACAGCGTCAGGTCCAACACCTGCGACGTTCGGGGCCACATTGGTCCACGTGCGCCCCTCGTCTTGCGAGACCTGCAAGTTGCCGTCGTCCGTCCCAGCCCACAGCACCCCTTTCTGCACGGGCGACTCCGCCAGCGAATACACGTTGCCGTAGTACTCGGCGACCGTGTTTTCCTTGAGCACGGGACCCCCGGCACTCCCTTGCCGTGACTTGTCGTTCTTCGAGAGGTCCGGCGAAATCGCCGTCCAGGTGCGCCCCCAGTCGGTGGAGCGGAAGACGATGTTGCCGCCGAAGTACACGACGCGCTTGTCGTGCGGGGACTGCACGATTGGTGCGTTCCAGTTGAACCGCACGGCGTTGGAGTCGGCGGGATAACCGTCCATGCGTTTGACCTGCGGACTCGCCTCACGCTGCTCGTACGTGCGCAGGTTCGTGGCTTGGATGCCCCCGGCTTGGTAGTCGCTCAAGAACAGGTCCGGGTCGTCCGGGTGCGATACGGCGTAGTACCCGTCACCGTTTTGGATAAAGCGCCAGTCGCTCGACCAGATGAACGATCCGCGCGTGCGTGTGGGACCAGTCCACACGCCGTTATCCTGGAGTCCCCCCGCCACGTGATAGAACGGTTCCGCCAGGTCGTAGCTCAGTTGGTAGAACTGCCCCACCGGCAGATTGCCAAACCATTCCCAGGTCTTGCCCATGTCGTAGCTGGCATTCAGGCCCCCGTCATCTCCCATGAGGAGCCGTCGTGGATTCGTCGGATCGATCCACAGTGTTTGGTGATCGCCGTGGAAATTCCCAGTCATGGGGCCGAACGTCTGCCCGCCATCGATCGAAATGGAGAACGACATACCTAACGTGTAGACACGGTTCTCGTTCCGCGGATCGACGCGCAGATCGGCGTAGTAAAATCCGCGCCCGAGCGTATTGGCGTTGTCGCTGACCTTCTGCCACGTGTCCCCGTGGTCGTCCGAGCGGAAGACGTACCCTTCGCGAGTCTCCGCCACCACGTAGACGACGTTCGGCGATGATGGGGCAACCTTGATACCGATGCGGCCCATGAGCTTCGGCAGGCCCTTGGTGAGCTTGGTCCACGACGCGCCGCCATCTACCGAGCGATAGACTCCGCCAGCTTCATCACCCGACCGAAAAGTCCACTGCTTCCGGTCAAAGTACCAAAGGCCCGCGTACAGGATATTCGGATTCTGTGGGTCGATGTCCAGGTCGGATGCGCCGTGCCGGTCATCCGTGTACAGCGACTTCTTCCACGTGGTCCCTCCATCCTCGCTCATGAACACCCCGCGTTCCTCGTTAGGCCCGAACGCATGGCCGATCGCGGCTACGTACACCTTGCGAGGATCCTTGGGGTTGATCACGATCCGCGGGATATGCCGGGTGTCCGAGAGCCCGAGGTTTCGCCACGTCTTGCCGCCGTCCGTCGTCTTGAACACACCTTGGCCAAAGGACACGCTGTTTCGCACGTTGCCTTCGCCCGTGCCGACGTAGAGCACCTCTGGATTCCCGGGCTCCGCGGCGATGTCGCCTATCGACATGGCCGGCTGCTTGTCGAAGATCGGATTCCACGTCTGTCCGGCGTTCGTGCTTTTCCAGACGCCTCCCGACGCGGCGCCGACATACACCGTTGCCGGGTCGCCAGGCACACCTTCCACGTCCGCGATACGCCCGGACATGTTCGCCGGTCCGACGTTGCGAAACACCAGGTTGGAGAACAACGACTCGGCGAGAGTCGGAGGCGTGGCGTTTGCCGGTGTTGAAGGCGCCGCGCGACGCCCCTGCGCGTGGGCAGGACCGGCGAGCAAGAGTGCAAGAGGTGCGACAAGGGAAACCGCGGCGATGCGAGCCACGGCTCTGCGCATGGGGACACGCATGGGCAACATCCTTGAGATGGACTTGGGAGACAGCAGGTACGGCGAATCCAGCGTGCTGGAGAATACATCGAATGCGACCGGCATGGCTGGCTGGACCCCTTGCCAATACGCGTCGGCGACGGCAGCGTGTGAGACTGGCAGCACGCAACCAAAATCCTGAGCTTGTGACATGGAATTCACCATGAAGAAGTTCGCGCGCCTGGCCGCCTTGGGCGCGTTAGGTGTTGCCGTGGGATCGATCGGTCTGTACCTCGTGATCGCCATTGGCTCGAGTCCAGCGCGTCTTGGTGGCATTGATCGGACCCAGGCCATCATCGCCTGGATTGGTGCCGCGGTTCCGATCGCCGCGATTGCGGCCGCCCACTTGGCCTACGCACGGCAGCTGTTTCGCTATGCCAAGGAGAATGGGTAGCCGATCAATGCGGTGAGGCGGCGCGCGCCGCTTCCCGTACCACGCGCGCCACGGCCGAAATGCGATCCACCAACTGACGCAGTTGGTCGGCCGCTCTCGTCCAGTCACCCTCGTCAATCGCCTCTCGCACGCCAGGAAGCTCCAACGCCGCGTACGTGAATTTCGGAGCGTATAGGCTGTGCTTGAAGTACGGGCGGCCCGGAATACCGTCGGTGAGCAGCCATTGTTGCTCTACCAGTCGCATGGCTTCGTTCACCGCGGCCGTCTGTCGTAGCGTCGCTTGCCCAGCTGAGCGGAGCGGCACGAGTGCGCGCTCCAGGTCCAACGCGGCGTCGGTAAACGTCAGAACGGCACGCCGCGCTGGGTCCAGGTCGAGATGCGTCCGGACCCCAGGCAGGGTGTCCAGCGTGTTCACAAAGCGGCCGACGCGATCGGCATAGGCGCGAAAGTCGAACGGCAACAGCTCGGCGTTCGCCAGCCGCAACGCCATCCGCCCCCACACGTCGGCCATAGTCGTCATGTAGCGGAAGCCCGGGTCCCCAAAATGCGTCATCCAGTAGTAGTTGTCATAGACCGAGTGGTAGACGCCGTACGGACCGTCAAACCCCAGGTCAACGATGGGGATACCGAGGAAGTTCAGGAAGACGGTGTAGTCGGATCCGCTCCCCAGTGTGTTGGTCGGCAACTCCGACGGGTCTGTCGTCCCGCCCTCACGCCCCCGATCGCGTTGCCACGCCTCAAGGACCGAGCCTTGCCCGCTGGGATCTGCTACGTCACGCGCGGCTTCCACGATCACCGGGTTCAAGCTGGCGACGCCCAAGGCGCCGAAGTTTGGGCCGCTGGTCGAACCGTCCACATTCAGGTAGGCGATCGCGCCCTTCCGCAGCTCGTCGCCGAATTGCTCGCCCCACTCCGTGGAGCCCGTCAGGTGCCACTCTTCGGCGTCCCAGTTGGCCAGCACCAAGGTACGTTTCGGGCGATGTCCTTCACGGACCAGCGCGCCGATCACGCGCGCCAGCTCCATTTGTGTCGCGGTCGCGCTGCTGGGGTCCACCGCACCGTACACCCACGCATCGTGGTGATTGCCGAGGACCACGAGCTTGTCGGGCTCCTCGCTGCCACGAATGCGGGCTTCGACGTCGTAGATCGTGCGTCGCTTGCCGTCCATCCTCACGATCACGCGAACCTTGGCGGGTCCGGCGCCCACGCGATACGTGAACGGGAGTGCCCCCTGCCACGCCGGTGGCGCCACGGGCCCCGTCAGCTGCTTCAATAGGGGAGCGGCATCGCGCGCCGAGATCGGGACCGCCATGATTTTCGGGATGGCGCGAGATTCATTTTCCTCAAGCCGCTTGGCCCCCTCCACGGACGCCCACCCAGGGGTCAATGGATCGCCAGGCGCAATGAAGTCATACGAGATCGCGCCGCGCTGTAGGTGACTCTCCGGTCCCCAAGGGCCCTTGGGGAACGTGAGGCCACGCCGATACCCGTCTTCCTGGGGATCTGAGTAAATCAACATCGCCTTCAGTCCGCGACGCTCCGCGGTCAGTGCCTTGAAGCCGCGGTAGCTATACGGATTGGAGTAGCGTACCAGCGCGATCTTTCCCTTGACGCTGATCCCCTGCGATTCCAGATAGTCATAGTCGGCGGGGTTGCCGCTGTTGGCGTAGATGAGTTCACCCGTCACGTCCCCCGAGGCCGACATACCCAGGTACGTGGGGCCCGCATCGGCTCGAGTGTCCGGATCCTCTGAGACTACATCTTCCTTCAGCGACACCGTGTACGGAACCGGCGCAATCATGGACACGCGCACCTGCTCAGGAAACGGCAACAGCACGGAATACGCGCGCAGTTGCACATCCTCCCAGCCATAGCGACGAAGCCTTGCCGCGATCTGCTCGGCGATCTTTTGATTGTTGGCCGTACCCGCCGGATGCGGAATGGCCGTGAATTCCCGGAATGCGCGCCCGGTGGAATCCCGGTTAAGCATCGCGGATAGGCGCGCCTCTATCGAGCGCTGTTGCGCCGCCCCGGCCTCGCTGAATCCGCGGAGTGGCGGGCTCCCGTTAGGCGATTGCGCGCCGGCCACGGTGCCAAGGAGCGTGCCGAGCAAGAGAGTCCGAGGGGCAATGCGACGGGCGAATCTGCCCCCTCGCATTGCGCATGGCATGTCAGGGCAGCAAGCTGATCGCATCATGTCGCCGAACCTACGCCAAGTTCACGAGCGTCGTAAGTCGCTCCGCGGTGTTGCATGCCTGTGTCTGGTCGTTGTCGCTGGATGCCGCACGGACGTCAAAGCTCCCAACTCGACACTGCTTTTCTCGGGTGGAACGATTCTCACGTTCGACACGCTGCATCCGGTTGTTCCTGCGGTGAGTGTCCGCGATGGACGCGTCGAGGTGTGGAAGACTGGTGGGGACGGCGAGCGAAGCGGGGGGCAGAAGGTTGACCTGCAGGGAGCCGTGCTCGCGCCGGCTTTCCACGATCATCACGTCCATCTGTTTAATCTCGGGCTGGCCCTCCTGAACGATCGTGACCACGAGCGGTTGTTTGTGGACCTGTCGAGCGCGCGGAGCCTGAGTGACGTGTATGAGAAGGTTCGCATACGCGCATCTCGAACGGCGCCGGGGGCGTGGATCGTCGGTGCTGGATGGAATCAGGCGACGTGGGGACTGGCCGCCCTGCCTTCGGCGGACACACTCAATCGCGCGGCACCTGACCACCCGGTCTTTCTCAGTCGCTCCGACGGGCATGCAGGCTGGGTGAATGCACGAGCGCTGGCCGCGGCGCATCTGGATGCACAGACAGTTGCCCCTGACGGTGGGGCGATCATGCGCGGTGCGCACGGTGATCCCACGGGTGTCCTGTTGGAACGCGCGAACGAGCGCGTGATTCCGTTGTTGCCGGCACTCGCGGACTCCGACGTCATTGCCGCGTACCAACTCGGCGCCGCTGCGCTCGCGGCGCGCGGTGTGACGAAAGTATACGATGCGGGTGCGCTTGCGCCGCCCGGCGTCGTGGCACTGAACATTCCCTTCGAACGCTTCCTGCGCCTTCTCGTTCGGGCTGATTCGCTATCGCCACTGCCGGTGCAGGTGAACCTGATGATCCCGGCGCCTAGCGCACTGGCGGATTCACTACTCGCCGCGCCCATCCGACGATGGGAGCTTTCACCGCGCCTACGAATCACGCACCTGAAACTCTTCGCCGATGGGGCGCTCGGGAGCCGCGGCGCTTCGCTTTCGCACCCCTACGCCGACGATCCGACCACGAGGGGCGTGGCCCGCATGCGATCCGACGCTATCGCGGGCCTCGCCACGAAGGCCCTTGATGCGGGTCTTGGCGTCGCGACTCATGCCATCGGAGACGATGCCGTGCATCGGACGCTGGATGCGTACGCGCAGGTCCTCGCGGCCCGGCCGCAGATTTCGCCCCGACGCCTTCGTATCGAACACTTCTCTTACGTGCAAGAACGCGACGTGGCGCGAGCGTTGGCGTTAGGCGTTGTGCTCTCCATCCAGAGCGGCTTCAACAGCGGCGCGCATGACGATCCTCCATTCGGCGCGGCCCGCGTCGGCGCGGAGAATGAGCCTCGGGTGTATCCGTGGCGACGGTTGGCGAAAGCCAACGCGACGCTGGCCGAAGGGTCCGACTACTTCTCGCGTCCCGAACCGGCGTTGTACGCGCTACAAGCAGCACTGACGCGGCGGTACGGCATGGCCACCGAACTCCCCGACTCCGTCGCACGCGTGCTGGCCTATCAGTTCGAGTCGCGTTGGTTCGATCCTGACGGGCTTCCCCATGACGGCAGACTAACCAGCGACTCCGCCGCTGACTTTGTTGTGCTCAGTCGGAACCCGCTCACGGTACCCATCGACGAACTGGCTTCTGTGACGGTCCTGGCCACCGTTCACCTTGGAAGGGTCACCTACGTCGCTCCAAACGCGCCGATGGGTCTTCAGGCGTTGAAGGCCGCCTCCGATTCGCCCAGGCCTTGACGTGGCGTCGGCTCGATGCTAAAAATTTAGCACAGTGCTAAACTTTTAGCAGGGAGCCCTCAGTGAAAAAGCCAGCAGCTCCGCTCAGTCGACGCGAGCGCGAGATCATGGAGATCGTCTACCGCGCAGGAAGGGTCACTGCCAACGACGTGTTGGAGCAGTTGGCCGATCCTCCCAGCTACTCAGCCGTCCGCGCCATGCTGCGGATACTCGAAGAGAAGGGGCATCTGACACATACCGCAGATGGGCCGCGTTATGTGTACGCACCGGTCGTCTCGCACTCGGCGGCGCGTGACAGTGCGCTCTCGCAGGTGATCGGCACGTTCTTCGAAGGCTCGACCAGCGCCGCCGTTGCGGCCCTGCTGGACATGAATCGAGATCGCTTGTCGCAGCACGAACTCGACGAAATCGAACGCGCGATCGATCGCGCACGCCAGGAGGAACGATGATGTCGTCAGTGACTGAGCGACTCGCCTCTGCCACCCTCTCGTGGGTGGTGTACGGCTCCATCAAGGCCACGGCCGTTCTGGCGCTGGCATACGCGTTCACGAGATGGCGTGGCCTGTCAGCTGCAACGCGTCATGCCGTCTGGTGCTCGGCGATCGTCGGCGCCCTGCTAATGCCGGCTGTTCGAGTGGCGCTCCCAGCGTGGAACGTTGCCGTGTATCCCGCCGCTTCGGAGCGTATCGAACGCTCACTTGCGGACGCGTCATCACGTCCGGTGGTGGTGGCCACCGTCGCCGACCGCGCGGCGCGTGCGGCTGTCGACATCACACCGCCAGCGACGGTGCCGGTTGTATCAGTCGACGCCAGTGAAGTCACGTGGCCCGTCGATCGACCGGTGGCGGACGCCACCGTGCCGTCCCAGCCGATCCAATCGAATTGGACCGCCAACGAGGGGCTTGCCGTCGTCTGGGCCTTGGGTGCGCTCGCGGTACTGTTTCCGTGGGTCATCGGGAGCCTTCGACTCCGTCGTCTGTGGACGAAGTCCGCGCCGAGCGCCGTCGGTACGTGGAGCGAGGCGTGGCGCCTTGCAGCCAGTGCGTCCCGGCGGCGGCTCGACCTTCGTGTTTCTGAACTGACGGCTGTTCCGATGACATGGGGTCTCTGGCGGCCGCGCGTTCTCGTGCCGGTGGCGGATGACTGGTCCCTTCACGAACAACGAGCCGCACTGTTGCATGAACTCGCCCACGTTCGCCGCCTGGATGCCCTCTGGCAAACGGTGTCACGGCTGGTCAAGTCGATCTTCTGGTTCAACCCGTTGGTGTGGCTGGCGGATGCCGCGCTGCGCGCCGAGGCGGAGCGCGCCTGTGACGATGCCGTGTTGCGATCGGGCACGCGTCCGTCCGAATATGCCCAACAACTGCTGGACGTCTTGAATACGACTGGCGGACGGCGACCTCCGGTCGCGGCAGCCTTAAGCATGGCCCGACGGTCGGGCATGGCGGCTCGCCTTCGCGCCGTGCTGGACGCGAACGCCAATCGACGTGCGCTCTCCCGGTGGTCGCGCACATCGATCGTGACCGCCATGGGCCTTGTCGGCGTGCCCCTCGCGCGCCTAACGCCGGTCGCTGCGCCGGGCCGTGCAACACGGGACGAGTCCAAGGCGTCAGAAGGGACGGCGGCCGCTCCGCGCTTGGGGCCACAGGTCACGGCGCCTTCGGCGATGGAAACCGCCGCCGTCGCACGTACAGACGGGACTGGCCAGCGCGAGGGTGCGCTCACCGCCGAGTCGCCCTCCGAGGTTCAACTACTCGACCGACCGATGGTGTGGAGCCTAACGCCGTCGAGTGGTCCGACACCGACCACAAGCGAAGGGCAGTGGCGCGTGCCATTCCCAGCCACGGCCGAACGGTCATCGCCGAGCCTCGTGCAGGGCGACTGTCTCACGGAGCGCGGTTCGTCGTCGTCGTGGATCAGCAACCAATCGCGGAACGGCAAGACGTCGATGCACGTGAAATGGTCGTCCGGATCCTGCCGCGTCACGTTTGACCTGGACGGCGAGGTGACGCTGAATGCCGATGCCACGGATGTTGTGGCCTTGTCGCGCGGTGGGTCCCTAGACCTCTCGGTTGAGGACGGCGCTAGCTCTCACCGTCTGACACTGGACGAGAAGGGCGGAACGCTGGAACGGAAGTACTGGGTCAATGACGAGCGGAAGCCATGGGATGCGGCGGCCGCGGCGTGGTTTGCGCAAGCATTGGTTGCACTCGACCATCGTACGGCCTTCGCGGTGGATCAGCGCCTACCCGCCCTGCTGAAGGAAGGGGGTGTGGACCGCGTGCTGACGGAAGTGGAACGCATGGGTTCAGAGTATGCGGCGCGCGTATATTATACGAAGCTCTTCAAGCTGCAGCCACTTTCGGTCGCGCAGGTGCAACGGGTGCTTGCCCACGTCGCCAGTCAGGTCGATTCGGACTATGAGCGGGCAGAACTTCTGTTGGAAGTTGCCAAGCTGAACACCTTTGGCCCCGAAGCGCATGTTGCCTTTGCCGGCGCCGCGGCGGGTATCAAGTCGGACTACGAAAAGCGACGCGCGCTGACGGCGCTGCTGACTCGCCGCGGTTTATCTATGCCGGCGGTGAAGGCCCTGCTCGGCGCCTCCCAAGGCATGCAGTCGGACTACGAACTCGCCGAACTTTTGGTGGAAGTCTCAAGTCAATACGCGATTTCGGATGACACGCGGCCGCTTTATCTCGCGGCGCTGGGCACCTTGGAGTCTGACTATGAACATCGTCGCGTACTCGATGCGATCGTCGCCGGCGGCGGCCTGACCTCGTCGGCGACGCGCGATATCCTGACGGACGCCTCGCGCATGAAGTCGGACTACGAACTCGCCGAGTTCCTGACCAAGGTGGCCGCGTCGGGAACATTGGATGCGAGCAACGTGGATGCCTTCTTCTCGGCCGTGAGTGCCGTGCAAGGGGATTACGAGTGCCACCGCGTGCTGACGTCGCTCCTCAAGCGAGACAAGCTCGGAAAGGAGATGCTGCTTCGGGTGATCGACGCGTCTCGTCAGCTCAAGTCCGACTACGAGCGAGCGTCGCTCCTGGTGGAAGTCGCGTCGGCAGGCAGCGTGGACGAGTCGATGCGTCCCGCGTACGAGCGTGCAGCTGGCGGCATCAAGTCGGAGTACGAATACGGCCGGGCCATGGCGGCCATTCGACGCAACCGCTCGTAAGCGTTCGCGGCTGGGAAGGAAAAGCGGGCGGGGGCCAGAAGCCACCGCCCGCTTTCTCTACATTTGAACGCGAGGGTCAGTCCCGTGTCGCGTCGTGAAACGATCGTGCCTAGATGTCCAGGTTGCTCACGAAACGCGCGTTTGCCTCGATGAAATTCCTACGCGGTTCGACCTCGTCGCCCATCAACGTCTGGAAGATCTGGTCCGCCTGAATCGCGTCTTCCATGCTCACGCGCAGCAGGGTGCGTCGCTCGGGATCCATGGTCGTGGCCCAGAGTTGCGGCGGATTCATCTCGCCAAGACCCTTGTAGCGCTGGACGGAAACCGAACTCTTGCCGTCACCATTGCCGAGACGTTCGGCGTATCCGTCACGCTCCTTTTCGTCGTACGCGTAGAACTCCTGCTTGCCGCGCGCCACGCGAAAGAGAGGTGGCTGGGCGATGTAGATGTAGCCGGCATCGATCAGCTGGCTCATCTGGCGGAAGAAGAACGTAAGCAGCAGCGTCCGGATGTGCGCACCATCGACGTCGGCGTCCGTCATGATGATGATCTTGTGATACCGGGCGCGCTCCAGCTCAAACTCTTCCTTGATGCCCGTGCCAATCGCTGTGATGATGGTGCGGATCTCTTCGTTGGAGAGCACCTTGTCGATGCGCGCCTTTTCCACGTTGATGATCTTCCCGCGCAGGGGAAGGATCGCCTGGAATTCGCGATTGCGTCCCTGCTTCGCCGATCCACCGGCCGAGTCGCCTTCCACGAGGTACAACTCGCACATCGCCGGGTCGACGAGTGAGCAGTCCGCGAGCTTGCCGGGGAGGTTGCCGACGTCGAGTGCCGATTTCTTGCGCGTGAGGTCGCGCGCCTTGCGCGCTGCTTCGCGCGCGCGCGCCGCGGACACGGCCTTTTCTACCACGATGTTGGCTGTGCGCGGGTGCTCGTCCAGGTAGGCACCCAGCCAGTCGTTGATCACGGTCTTGACCGCAGACTCGGCCTCGGAGTTTCCGAGCTTGGTCTTGGTCTGACCCTCGAACTGCGGCTCCCGGATTTTCACCGACAACACGGCGGTGAGCCCCTCTCGAACGTCGTCACCCGACAGGCTGAAATCGGCCTTCTTCAGGAAATTGCCCTTGCTCGCGTAGTTGTTGATTGTGCGGGTCAGCGCGGCCTTGAGTCCCGTCAGGTGCGTCCCGCCTTCATGCGTGTTGATGTTGTTGACGAACGAGAAGACGTTCTCGTTGTAGCCGTCGTTGTATTGCAACGCAATCTCGATCCCGATGTCGTCGCGTTCGGTGTCGAGGTAGATCACTTCCGGGTGCAGGGGCTTCTTGTTCGCGTTCAGGAACTGCACCATCTCCTTCAGGCCGCCCTTCGCGTGGAAGGTCTCGGTCTTTGGCTGGCCGGCGCGCTCATCGGTGAGCGTGATGGTGACACCCTTGTTCAGGTACGACAACTCGCGCAATCGCGAGGCCAAGGTGGCGTAGTCGTAGGACAGCTCCGTGAAAATCTGGGGGTCCGGCTTAAACCAGATCTTCGTTCCCGTTTCGCGTCCCGCCTTGCCTAACACCTTGAGCTTGGTCGTAGTCTGACCGCGCGCAAAGTCCATGTAGTGTTCCTTGGCGTCGCGCTTTACCCACACCTTCAACGTTTCGGAGAGCGCGTTCACGACGGAGACGCCCACGCCGTGCAAGCCGCCAGACACCTTGTACGAGTCCTTGTCGAATTTCCCGCCGGCGTGCAGGACCGTCATCGCCACTTCCACGCCGGCCATCTTCTCCGTCGGATGCATGTCGACGGGAATGCCACGTCCGTTGTCCGTGACTGTGATGGAGTCGTCTGGGTGAATCCATACGCCGATCGTGTCGCAATGGCCGGCGAGTGCCTCGTCAATCGAATTATCCACGACCTCGTACACCAAGTGGTGCAACCCACGCGCCGACGTCGATCCGATGTACATGCCAGGCCGCTTCCGCACCGCTTCCAGACCCTTCAGAACCTGGATATTGCCAGCGTCGTACGCGTTTGCCTTCTCGTTGCTCTTGGCCATGGAGTCCTGTTGAAAAAGCGCGTCAGAAGTGGTCCGAATGGAGACCGAAAACACACGCCGCGAGGAAGGCAAAAAGATAACCCAATCGATGCCGGGAATCAACGCCGCCGCACGAGTCTAACCGTTTGTTTTTTAAGAGTTTAGCGGGCGAGCTGGAGTCGTATTCCCCGAAGCGGGGCGGTGGGAGTCACGCGATTCACAACTTCGAGCAGTTCGCGCTCCATCATCGACAGTTCGTTCATCCACGCGTGACTGCGAACGGCCACGAACAGCACCCCGTCTGGCGACACGGCTAAGGCCTGCGTGGCCCCGGCGATTTCCGGACCCACTAGCTGCGGCCACAACTGCACGACCTCCGCCTGTTGCACGCGCACACCCAGCCCCGACTGCTTCAGGAAGCCCTTCAGCGCGTCGGCTATCGTCGAGGGGGGTCGCCGATCGTTAGGCATGCGCTTCCTCGGGCCACGGGCTCACCACGCCGTCAGACATACGGAAACGCGCCAGGCCGGTAAAGGCTCCCGGCACGTCATCGGGTCGCGGAACCGCCAGAATCACTTGGGCACTCAACCGGGCTTCCAACAGGTCCAGGACTCGACGCGAGCGGTCCCGATCCAGCTCGGCAAATGGATCGTCCAGCAGCAACAGTGGCTGCCGGCCAATGTGTCGCTCCAGGGATTCGGCCTCCAACACGCGCAGGGCGAGGGACCCACTCCGCTGCTGTCCGGCGGAGCCAAACGTTCGGAGTAGTCGACCACCCAGTCGCAACTCGAGGTCATCGCGATGCGGGCCAATCATGGTGGCTCCGCGGCGAAGATCCGACGCGCGGTGTGCGCCGAACGCAGCCTGTAGTGCGGATCGTACATCGTCTTCGCTTGACCCGCGTGAGAAAAGGCCGTCGATCGAGGCGCGATACCTGAGACTCGCGCTCACACGCTCGCCGAGTGCCTCACACAACTCCGCATAGCGTGGCCCCGACTCAAGGACCCAGTGATGACGCAGATGGCAGAGGGTGGCTCCTGCGGTCACGAGCGGGCCTTCCCACGCGGCGAGGCGCGCCTCTGCCTCCGCGCCACCACGACCAGATGCTACCGCCCGGATCGTCGCATTCCGGCGCACGAGCGCTGCGCGATAGTCCTGAAGGGCAGAGAGGTATCGCGGCGAGGAAAGGGCCAGCAGGACGTCCAGGTAGCGACGTCGCTCAGAAGGCGCGCCGGCAATCAGCTCGACGTCTCTCGGCGCAACCGTCACCGATGGCAGCGCACCCAGGCCGTCCGTCAGACGCGCAGTCGGGCTACCGTCCAGCATCACTCGCTTGCGTCGCGAGGCGCGTTCGAAGCCGACACGTATCTCCTGGTTCATGAAGCCGGCGCAGGCCGCCGCCAAGTGAAAGCCCGGCGCGCCAAAGCGGGTCAGGTCGACATCGCGCGCACCACGCACGGAACGCAGGGCGTGCAGATAGGCGATGGCCTCCAGAAGGTTGGTCTTGCCATGCCCGTTGTCCCCAACCACCACTAGGCCACCGTCAGGGACATCCAACTCGACGTGCTCGAGGTTTCGGAAATTCTGGGCGACAAACCGAGTGAGCCGGGACACGTGGTCGAACGGTGCCTGCAGAGTGGGCTAGTGGCCGGTGAACTTGGGCGCGCGCTTCTCCAGGAATGCGGCCATTCCCTCAACCATGTCCACCGTGCCCGAAAGCAGGGCGAAGTGATTGGCCTCCAGGTTCAATCCGTCGTCCTGCGGGCGATCCACTCCTTGGTTGACGGCTTCGATCACCAACGCCAGCGCGCGCGGTGCGTTGGCGAGCATCGCCCCCATCATGGCTTCCGCAGTTGCCAGCAACTCCGTGGCCGCGACAACCTTGTTCACCAGTCCGATGCGAAGGGCTTCCTGGGCGTCGATCATTTCGCCCGTCAGGAGCAACTGGAGGGCGACGCCGCGTCCGACCAAGCGAGGCAGTCGCTGGGTACCTCCGTACCCGGGGCCGATCCCCAACTTGACCTCAGGTTGGCCGAACTTGGCATTCTCGGCGGCAATGCGCACATGGCACGCCATCGCCAGTTCACACCCGCCGCCTAACGCAAATCCGTTGACCGCGGCGATCACCGGTTTCGGAGATCGCTCGAACTTGTTGAACACCGACTGCCCATAGGCGGCCCGCGACTTGGCAGCGATCGGATTCTGCCGCGAGAGCTCCGCGATGTCGGCGCCGGCGACAAACGCACGCATGGCGCCGGTAAGGATGACGCCACCGATATCATCGCGAAGGAGAATCTCGTCAATGGCGCGGTCCAGTTCTGCGATGGTCGCGTCGTTCAGCGCATTGAGCTTATCGGGTCGATTGACCGTCAGCAGGGCGATGCGGCGCGAGACCGTGAGCGTGACGTGATCGTAGGACATGGTGGCTGGGCGGAATTTGGGCTTGCGGGCCAAGGTCGCGGGCCGCGCAGCGTCGCGTGCAATCTATTGAATGGCTCTCCGCTCTGCTGCCGAGCGAGCAGGCGACGTAGTATTACGGCATGTCTATTGTCGAAGCCGTCCGGTGGACGGTTGATGGCGCGGGCGTCCGCATCATTGACCAGCGCCGATTGCCCGAGAGCCTGGAGGAACTGGAGCTCCGGCACGTTGATGAAGTGGTAAACGCCATTGCGACGCTCGCGGTGCGAGGGGCGCCAGCCATCGGCGTGTGCGCGGCGATGGGATTGGTCGCCGCGCTCCACGGTGTTCGGCCGCCGAACGCTGAGGCATTTCGAGCCGCGGCCGCGGAGTTCGCCTCGCGCATTCGCTCGTCGCGCCCCACCGCGGTGAATCTCGCGTGGGCCATCGATCGCATGATGGTCCGGCTCGGCGCGACCGACGGTCCACCGTCGCAGCTGATGGATGCGCTGCGCGATGAGGCCACGCAGTTGTTGGATGAGGATCGGCTGATGTGTCAGCGGATTGGGGAGTTCGGCGAAACTCTCATTCCGGACGCCGCATGCATCCTCACGCACTGCAACGCCGGCGCCTTGGCGACAGCGGGAATGGGAACGGCGCTGGCGCCCATTTACCGGGCTTTCGAACGGGGGAAGCGCGTAGAGGTTTTTGCCGACGAAACGCGTCCATTGTTGCAAGGAAGTCGCCTAACGGCGTGGGAACTTCAGCGCGCGGGAGTCCCGGTGACCGTAATCACAGATAGCATGGCGGGAAGCCTGCTGCGGTTAGGCCGCGTGAACCTGTGCATCGTGGGAGCCGACCGGATTGCTGCCAATGGCGACGTGGCCAACAAGATCGGCACGTACGGGCTGGCGGTGCTTTGTCGGCACCACGGCGTGCCATTCTACGTTGCAGCGCCCGCGTCCACTCTGGATGCCGGGACGCCGAGCGGCAGCAGCGTGCCCATCGAGGAGCGTTCTCGCGACGAGGTAGTGCTCGGCTTTGGCCGCTCGACTGCCCCTGCCGGCGTCGCGGTGTGGAATCCGGCGTTTGACGTGACACCGGCCGACCTGGTGACGGCCATCGTGACTGACCGTGGCGTTCACCGGCCACCGTACGACTTTGGACCCATCACGCGTTAGGTCCTGGGTTCGGCTGCTTCTTGTGCCGATGTCGACGTGACACGCATTGGGATGACGCGTATTCCTGGCGGCATGATCCGGATGCCGTACGGTGTTGCGTGACCTTTCTTACTGGCGTAAGTCGCGTTCATACCAGAAGTTTGTGGAGCAGGGTGACGCGGCGATTGGCGAACAGCGTCACCGGTCATGTACATCTCGCTGGACTGAAGGGGATCGCACGATGCGAAAACAGCTGGTGACATTTCTCGTGGGCGCCGCGGCCGTCGCGGCCTGTACCGGACGTCCGCCTGATGCCGCAACCGGCGAGACAAAGGCCCAACTCGAAGCCGCTTTGTGGGCGCAGCCAGACGCCTCACGACCAAACGCCGTTCTGGATGCCGCTCAGTGGGATGATCCGCAGGTGAAGGCGGCGTACGCAGCGGCGAAGAAGTACGCGCATGTGCTGGAACAACTGTACTGCTATTGCCATTGCAAGGAGAATCTCGGACACCGCGCGCTGGTGGAATGCTTCGAAACAGACCACGCGTCCATGTGCGACGTGTGCATGACCGAAGCCATGACGGCAGCTCGGATGACGAGTGAAGGGAAGACCCCGAAGGAAATTCAGCAGGCCATCGACGCGTACTACCGGACATAGGCGGACGCGCATTACCGCGAGGTGAGGGAGATGACAACGCCGTCGCCCGAATTCGCAGAGAAGCGTACGAATCGGCTGCTGCGCATGTTGATCGATGAGATGCTCGATCAGGTGCGTGAGTTGCACCGGCATGCCGGTCCTTGGCCGGTGCAGGAGCGCGCGGCGGCCGAGGAGCAGCTCGAACGCATCATGGGCCAAGTTCGGCAGGAGGCGATCCGCTCGAAGCCGGACGCTGGGGCCACTCCGTGAATCCGGTAGCGTTCGCGGTCATCGCGATCGCTCTCGTAGGTGCCATCGCGTTCGTGTGGCGCAAGAACGAATCGAACACCGCCCCCGGCGCTTCTCCGGTCGGCGACGCCGCCGAGGCGGATGGCCGCTGGCAGCAGGCGCTGGAAGAAATCGCGTTCGATCATGCGCGCGGGGTGCTGAGCGACGCGGACTATGCGGAGTTGCGTGCACGCTATGAAGCGGCACTGGATCGCGAGCAGCGACGAGGTGACGAGCGTGTTGCAGCTGGCGCAGTCGCCGACGGGGGGCCCCCCCCAACTACAGAATCTGCTTCGCCACCCGCGTCCGAGCATCACCATTTTGTTGCCACGGACACCGTTTCCTTGCCTCCCCCTCCTCCGCCGATCGACTCCGTCGCCGTGACGGCCGTCGCGTCGGAGCCAGCCGCGGACGCCGCCCCCCTCGACGCCGCCGAGGCACTCGTCGCGCAAGCTCGCGCCAATCGCGTCGCCTGCGTCAGTTGTGGCACGCGCCCCGAGCCTGGCGCACGCTTCTGTTCCACGTGTGGACGGGCGCTAGCTCCTTGCCCGCACTGCGGCGCGACGAACCACGAGCCTGGCGCGCGCTTTTGCGCGTCGTGCGGATCGGCACTGGTTTGATCGTCCCGCCGTCATCCGCTGCCGGACGGCGCAGGTGCAGGCGGTGGGTGCGTCACCTGCTGGTCACCATGACGCTATACGTTGTGGCTGCCGGCGGTCTCCCGGGCCGACTAGTGGCGCAAGCCGCCGACCTTCCCGTGCTTGGCACCCTCACTTACAACTTGCTGAACTTCGACACCCGGACCGGTCACACGGCGCATCCCATGGCGCTGCGCTTCGTCGGTCGGATTGGAGTTCGTGTGCACCCGGGGACGTACATCGGATTCGCTGTCGGCTCCTGGGTCCGGGTCTATGAGCGCTGCGCCGACGCCCCCGGCTGTACGAACACGCTGTACGATGAGTACAGCGAGGCGGTGAACCACGCCCTCTTCGTGCAGCACTATCTGCGGCCGCGCTGGTTCGTTCGTGGGGGAGCGGGAGTGGCACTCACGGACGTCCTCACCCCGGCCGGTGACGCCATCGCGTCGGAACGCCACGCCCGCGGTTCCGTCACGATCGGGACTGGCCTGGACCTTCCGCTCCCCGGTCGACTGCGGCTGACCCTCTCGTTGGATTATGCGACCCTGCCGGGCACGCCGGCGGGAGGCCCAGAGATCCACTGGGCGCTCGCCTACGGCTTGGGAATCACGCTGCGTTAGGCGGGCAGCGCTACCGCTCGATCATCTCCAGGCGCCGCTGCGCGAGCGCTAAGGGCACGAACGTCGAGAGCAGGCATACAGCCGCCGCGGCCCCCAGTCCGAGCGCCAGCTCAGACGGGTCCACCGTCTCTGAGAACGTGCGAGCACTCAAGTACGCATAGACCGGCCGCGCCTCGAGCACCAGCACGGCGCCGATCACTGTTACTGCCGTCATCATGTACAGCAGCCCGCCAAAGGACGTCGGGATCTGCGCCGCGTTCTCCGACTCAAACCGCGGGTAGAGCGTCCCGAATCCGACGGCCAATCCCGCCAAGGCAAAGGTGAGCAGGGTGATGCTGCCGACTGAAACAGCAAACATGAAGGGACTGACCTTCAGCAGCGTGTTGGTGACGCCGACAATGCCTAACGCGATCACCAGCAAGGGTAGGGTGCCGACCCAGAACTTGGCCCAGAGCAGTTGGCGCATGGAAAGTGCACTGGCACGCAGCAGCCACCACGTGCGTCCCTCGAGACTCACGGCGGGGAACAGGAAGCGGGCGGCGATGGAGGCCAGCACGAAGCCAGCAAGGGCGAGGTTCAGGAACGGAATCAGGTTCACGATGAAGAAAGTGATCCCGTCCCCCGTCAGCGGGAGGAATTTGATGTTGACCACGTAGACGGCCACCAGCACCGCCAGCAGGATCAGCTGCGACCACTGCGTCGTATCGCGGAAAAAGACGCGCAGCTCCTTCATGATCAACTCCCGGCGCTGCGTTCCCCACGGGCGCAGTAGCCGGCTCACCGTGCGCGACAGCGTTCCTTCCTTCGCCCAGCGCTCACCGCTTTCCTGCGCCTTGGTAAAGCCCTTAGCGTATAGTTGCCAGTGCAGCATCCCGCCAAGGACGAGCAGTCCGGCCGCCGTGCTCCACAGCATGTACAGGGGCAACGGGTCGAAGCGGCCGGACAGGTATCCCATGAGTGTGCGCTGCATCCACTCACTAGGAAGGAATGGCGACGTCGGGCCACGCAACACAGCGATGAACTCGACCAGCGACTTGAATCCCTCGGGCCGCGCCAGTTGTTCTGGCCGGATGAGGCGGAACAGCACCATCACGCCGCCAGCCGCAATCACCGCAATGACCGATAGGATGTCGCGAGTGCGTCGGGCGGGGAACACATTCACCAGGAGCAGAGTGATGGCACTACCAATGGCGGTCGGTATGATGGCAAAGGGCAGAAACGCGGCGATTGCCAGCGCGGCAAATGCCACGCCCCCGTGAAAAGCGACGCCATAGGCGGTGATGAGCGGTAGGGCCATGAGGGCCACCATCCAGCTCGAATGAACCGCCGTCTCCACCACCTTGGCCGAGTACAAGGTCAGCCAGTCGACCGGTGCGGCGGCCAGCATGTCGAGATCTCGCGCCAGGAAAAACGACGAAAGGGCCGAAATGATGTTGGAGAGCAGCAGGATGCCCGCAAAGCTCACGAGCAGCAGGCCCATCAGCTTGCCCGCCAGCAACACGCCGATTTCCTCAACACCGGCAAAATACTTCAGCACCCGATAGAGCGCGCCAAAGGCGAAGCTCCAGAAGAGAATTGCCACCGCGCCCAGGAGGGCGATCCGCGCTCCGCGCCCCTTCTCGTCGGCGCTGGCGCGGGCACGGGCCGTGAGCCACTTGGGCCACAGCAAGTGCCGGACGCCCACGGAGGCAGGCGCGTTAGGCATCCAACACCTCGACCAGCCCGCGGGCGGCGTCCTCTCCCGTCAGGCGCAAGAAGATGTCTTCCAATCGATCGTTTGGGTCCTGCGCGTGGGCGCGCAGGGCGTCGATGGTCCCGCAAGCCCGGATCTTTCCCTGTTGAATGATGGCGACGCGGTCACACAGGTGTTGCGCGACTTCCAGCGTGTGCGTGGACATCATGATCGTGTGACCACGGCGCGTATACTCGCGAAATAGCTCCTTCAAGGTCTTGGCGGCCTTCGGATCCAGCCCCACCATCGGTTCGTCGACCACGATCACGTCCGGCCGATGCACGAACGCACTGGCAATGATCAGCTTTTGCCGCATGCCATGGCTGTAACTCTCCACCAGTTCATCGCGCCAATCCTCCAGGTCAAACAAGGCGAGCAGCTCGCGCGCCCGGTGGTCCACCTCGCTCCCTTCCTGCTGGAACAACCCAGCCACAAAGCGCAGGAACTCCATCCCCGTCAGCTTCTCATAGATGAACGGGCGATCGGGGATGAACCCCAGCCGCGCCTTGGCTCGCAACGGTTCCTGCTGAAGGTCGATGCCGGCGATCCGGATACGTCCGCCTGTCGGCCGCAAGATCCCCGCGATCATGCGGAGCGTGGTGGTCTTGCCGGCGCCGTTTGGTCCCAAAAAACCAAAGAGCTCGCCACGCTCCACGTGCAAGTCGATGCCGTCGACGGCCGTGAAGCTTCCGTACTTCTTGGTGAGTTGTTGCAGCTCAATCATAGAGGGGTCCGGTTACGGCTGGTCCGGCAGGCGAGCGACGCGCAATCCTGAAACGGCTCGCTGGAAATCGTCGAACGCCGGAGCGCCATCGACTAACAGGCGCACATGGTTGGGGCTGGCGGGAAATTCATTGAACACGGGATCCACGGGGACCCAGCCCTGCAGGAAGACCTCGGCCCATGCGTGGGGATACACGCGCGAACCGATCAGCAGGACGCCGGCAACACTGCGCACGGGAAGCCCAAGGGCGCGGCCCATGGCGGTGAGCAACTCTGCGTGCGCGGCCGCGTCGCCGTGGCGCTCCCTGAGCAGCTGCAAGGCGCTCGGTGTTCCCCGCGTCGGCCCGCGAGAGATCGAGTCCTGCATCCATTGCAAGAGCCGTCGAGTGACCTGCGCCGGGTCGGAGTCGCGGCCAGCGATTCGGCGCGCGGCCGTCACAATGGCCGGGGCGTCTGATTCGATGAACGGTGAACTGCCAAGCGACGACGCGTAGCGTTGGCGCACGGAGCCGTCCGGGGGCAGTGGAAAGCTGGGCATCAAGCGCGCTGAGGGGATGACATCCACGGTGACCGTGTCCCCCGATTGGGTCTGTCCGTATCCCGCCAGATCAAACGTCGCGAGCGCGACCCCAGACAACGTGACCCGCCGGCGCGGTGGCGCGTGCGTGTCGGTCGTGGCGTCCGCCTGCACGGCCGTTACGGACTCGACGTTTCCGCGACGGCGATCGTTCGCCGCCCTCTCTCGCGGTCGGACCAACCGCCAGTTCTCGAAGGCGATTTCGTACGCCGTGCGTCGGAACGTCAGGCTGTCGCGCGATGTCCAGGCGGCCGGGGCTCCCGAAGCGTCCACCCATCGATCGGGGCCGGAGAGTTCGGGGACGTGCAGTCGCCAGCCACGCACCGTGTCCGCGTGCGCCACGCTCCACTTGCCGCGAGAAGCGTCAAAGACCGCGCTGTCGGCCAGGACAAACGTAGATTCGGCGAGCACCGCAACGCTCGCCGCGATTACCCGTCGCGTCTCGGGATCGAACAGCGACAGCGACTGCGTGAACCCTACCCGAAGTGGGCCAGCGCCTAACGCGACCACCACGGGGATCAGCGAGGGAAGCAACACGCCAGTGGGCACGCGCAGCGTCTGCGAATCCGGCGCGGCGTCGGACGAGAGACGTTTCAACGTCATGGTCGAATCGTCGATCAACGATCCGCTGAGGCGTCGTGTGGTGCTGTCCTGATTCCAGCTCACGGCGAATTCGCGCAACGCGAGTCCGCGGGTCAAACGGATGACTGATTGCTGGCTGACACGCCGTATGCCGGCAGGTGTTGGCGTGTCGGCCACCTGGTACTCGGTGAGTTGAAGCGTGCGCGCGAGCGTGTCGATCGTGGAAGAAGAGAAGCCGACATGCGCCCCCCCCCGTTCTGCCGCGTAGTACTGCGCGCCCGGCGCCACACGCAGCGACATCTCCGCCATGCGGTCGCGCGCTGTGCGCGTCCTCTCCTTCTTGGCAAAAACGACAATGCCGACGCTCCAGGCGAGCAGGACACTGCCGGCGGCGATCGTTCGGGTATTCAGGACAGGCATCTCGACGTGGCGGTCAGTTCCTGGCGCTCGTTCTGGGCTTCACAGGTCCGAGATTTTCAGCGGCCTGCGGTCCCTTACGGGACCGTCCAACGCGCCCCAAGGTCACATGCGCCAACTCACTGTGCGGCAGTCAATTGCGACCCGTTCTGCAGGTGTTGGGAGCGCTCTACTGAGTTTCGGCTCCTGGACCGGTCTTCTGCTGTGGTTGTCCAGCTTGCCGGCACCCAATCCCAAAACTGCCGATACCGGGCCGGGTTGAAGGCAGTCGGCCCGTCGGCGACCTTATGTGGCTATGTCTGATGAGACTTTGGTCGTCCGCGGCGCCCGCGAGCACAACCTTCGAAATATCGACGTCGTCCTTCCCCGGAATCGGCTGACGGTCGTCACTGGGCTCTCCGGATCTGGGAAGTCCTCCCTCGCGTTCGACACCATTTACGCTGAGGGCCAGCGCCGCTATGTCGAGTCGCTCTCGGCGTACGCGCGGCAGTTCCTGGGTTTGATGGAGAAGCCCGATGTGGACTCCATCGAGGGATTGTCCCCGGCGATCTCCATCGAACAGAAGTCTGCGGGCCACAACCCCCGCTCCACGGTGGGGACCGTCACGGAAGTCTATGACTACCTGAGGCTCCTGTATGCGCGGGCCGGGACACCGCACTGCGCGACGTGTGGCCGGCCGGTTGAGCGACAAAGCCCGGGTCAGATCGCCGATACGATCCTGGCCTGGCCGTCAGGGACGCGCATCGAGGTGCTGGCGCCGCTGGTTCGCGGCCGGAAGGGAGAGTTCCGCGACCTGTTCGAGTCGGCACGAAAGCAGGGATTTATTCGCGCTATGGTCGACGGGCAACTGGTTGAGCTGGCGGACCCACCAAAGCTCAACAAGCGGTTGAATCACGACGTGTCGATCGTGGTGGACCGGTTGGTCGTGCGGAAGGAAGACCGTGGTCGACTCACCGACTCCGTGGAGACGGCGTTGAAGCTGGCGGACGGACTCATCGAGGTCACCCGCCACGAAGGGTCCAAGCCCACCACGCACCTGTTTTCCGAACGCTACGGCTGCCCGGTGTGCGGCACGTCGCTGCCGGAACTTGAACCTCGGCACTTCTCGTTCAACTCCCCCTTCGGTGCCTGCCCAGCGTGCAGCGGTCTTGGCACCCGGCGCGAGGTCAGCGAAGACCTCATTCTGGGCGATCCGAGCATTTCCATTCTCGAAGGGGTGATCCTGCCGTGGGGAGAGCCCGATGGCTACCTGCGCCGCGTGATCCTGCCGGGACTGGCGAAACAGCTGGGGTTTGAGCTCAACACGCCCTGGAAGGACCTGTCGCGAAAGGTGCGCGATGCCTTGCTGTACGGATCCGCCGCGCCAACCGGCAAACAAGAGAAGGGGACGGCCCGCAAGGGGAGCCGCCGGAGCACCGGCGCCGGTGCGGAGGCGCTCACCTGGGATGGCGTGTTGGTTTCTGTGCAACGTCGCTACGAAGAGACGGACTCCGATGCGTTGCGGATGGAGCTGGCGGAATTCATGGTGGTGCGTCCCTGCGCGGCCTGCGGCGGTCGCCGCCTCAAGCCAGAGTCGCTCGCCGTCACCATCCGCGACCGCAACATCGGTGAGTTGGTGGAGTGGTCAGTGGTCGAGGCCCTTGAGTTCTTCGACAGCTTGCCTCTTCGAAACAATGGAACGCCGGGACTGGATCCGGACATCGCCGGTCCCATTCTGAAAGAGGTGCGCGAGCGTCTGCGGTTTCTCGTTGACGTCGGCCTCGACTACCTCACCCTTGGCCGCTCCGCGGAATCTCTCTCCGGTGGTGAGGCGCAGCGCATTCGCCTCGCTACGCAGATTGGTTCGCGGTTGGTGGGCGTGTTGTACATCCTGGATGAGCCGTCGATCGGTCTTCATCAGCGGGACAACGCGCGACTGTTGCGGACCTTGGAGCACCTGCGCGATCTCGGCAATACCGTCATCGTGGTGGAGCATGACGAGGAGACGATTCGCGCCGCGGACCATGTCGTGGATCTTGGTCCGGGAGCAGGGAAGCATGGCGGCGAAGTGATCGCCGAGGGGACCGTGGAACAGATCCTGGCGGCGCCGCGCTCGTTGACCGGGCAATACTTGTCCGGGGAGAAAGAGGTGCCGCTGCCGGCGACGCGTCGCCCGATCGACCACGGCCGGGCGATTCGCGTGCACGGGGCGCGCGAGCACAACCTCCAGGACCTGACGGTCGAGTTCCCGTTAGGCGCCTTTGTCGCCGTGACGGGGGTGTCCGGCTCCGGCAAGTCCACCTTGGTAGAAGACATCCTACATCGCTCGCTGGCGCGCCACTTCTATCGCGCCCGAGTCATCCCGGGACAGCACCAACGCATCACGGGGCTCGAGCACATCGACAAGGTCATCGACATCGACCAAAGTCCGATCGGGCGAACGCCACGGTCGAATCCGGCCACGTATGCGGGTCTGTTCACCCCCATTCGCGAGCTCTTTGCCGAACACCCCGAGGCCAAGATCCGCGGCTACGGACCCGGGCGTTTTTCATTCAACGTCAAGGGCGGGCGTTGCGAGGCGTGCGAAGGCGATGGCCTGGTGAAGATCGAGATGCACTTCCTGCCGGACGTGTATGTGCCGTGCGAAGTCTGCAAGGGAAAGCGCTACAACCGCGAGACGCTGGAGGTGCGCTTTCGTGGATTGAACATTGCCGACGTGTTGGAACTGACGGTCGAAGATGCGTTGGCATTCTTCGAGCACCAGCCACGTATTCGCCAGAAATTGGAAACCCTCTCGGACGTCGGGTTGGGGTACATTCACCTCGGCCAGAGCGCGACCACCCTATCCGGCGGCGAAGCCCAGCGCGTCAAGCTTGCGTCGGAACTCTCCAAGCGGGACACCGGCCGCACCTTGTACATCCTGGATGAACCAACCACGGGGCTGCACTTCGAGGATGTGCGATTGCTGCTGTCGGTCCTGCACCGGCTGGTGGATCGAGGGAACACCGTGCTGGTGATCGAACACAACCTGGACGTGATCAAGACGGCGGATTGGATCGTGGACCTTGGCCCCGAAGGTGGATCCCGCGGAGGCCGAGTGGTGGCCGCTGGTACGCCGGAACAGGTCGCGGCTGTTCGCGAGAGTCACACCGGGGCCTATCTCGCCCCGTTGCTATCAAGGCGGCGGCTCGCCAAGGTGTAACGGCTCGCACGTCGCCTTCATGGGAGGACACGAGTGGTCTCTATTCTCGACATCATCGGTCCGGTCATGGTCGGCCCCTCGTCGTCTCACACGGCGGGCGCGTGCCGCATCGGGTTGCTCGCGCGGGCCTTGGTGGGTGGCACACCCCACTCCGCCCTGTTGGAGCTGCATGGATCGTTCGCGCGCACGGGTGAGGGCCACGGGACGGACAAGGCCCTGGTTGGCGGTCTGCTCGGCTTCCGACCTGACGACGAAAGAATCCGAGAGGCCTTGGCCATCGCCGAACGAGAGGGGCTGGCCTTCCGTTTCGACAAAACGACGTTGGATGACGACGCTCACCCCAATTCCGTGCGGTTGACGGTTGAGCGTGGCGACCGTCGTGCCATGACCATTGGTGAGTCGTTAGGGGCCGGTCGCGTTCGCTTGCGAGAGATCGATGGGTATCCGGTGGATGTCACCGGGTCCCTGAATTCCCTCGTGCTCACGGCCGAGGACCGTCCAGGGTCGATTGCGCGGATTGCCGGCGTGCTGGCAGAGGACGGCATCAACATCGCGACGTTGCGCCTCTCGCGCCGCGCGCGCGGTGAGGACGCCTTCATGGTGATCGAGTGCGACGATGCCATTGCCGAATCGGTCTGTGACGATTTGCGCGGCTTGGACTGGGTGCATTGGGTCCGTGCCCTTCCCAAAGTCAGCGCCTAACGAATTCTTATGTATCGATCACTGGCCGATGCGATCCGCGACGCCGAGTCGCAACACACGTCGTTAGCCACGGTGGCCCTGAATGCCGAAGCGCGGGATCAGGGGCGCCCCGTTGAGGAAATTCGTGAGGCACTCCATCGCGCCCTGGCGGTGATGCGAGGCGCCGTGGAGCAGGGACTGACCGGCGCGCATCGTTCGCCTTCCGGCTTGGTTGGAGGAGATGCCGCGAAGCTCGCGCACGGTCCCGCCGGGCCGTTGTCGGGTACGCCATTCCGGGACGTTCTCGCACGCGCTCTGGCGGTACAGGAAATCAACGCGGCCATGGGCGTGATCGTGGCAGCTCCTACCGCGGGCGGCGCTGGTGTGCTCCCCGCGGTATTGACCGGACTCGCCGCCGCAAAAGGCATCGCCGATGAACACATCGTTGATGCGTTGGCAGTGGCCGGACTCATTGGTGCCGTGATCGCGGACCGCGCATCGCTGTCCGGCGCCGAAGGTGGTTGTCAGGCGGAAACTGGAGCGGCGGCGGGAATGGCCGCTGGCGCCGCGACGGAAATGTTGGGCGGCTCACCCTCGCAAGTGGGCCACGCGGTCGCTCTCGCTCAGCAGGGCACCTTGGGTCTCGTGTGCGATCCACTGGGTGGACTGGTCGAGCTTCCCTGCGTCTTTCGCAATGCGACCGGCGCAGCGATCGCGCTCGCGGCGATCGAGATGGCGCTCGCCGGCGTCACCTTTGCGATTCCCGTCGACGAAGTCATCGACGTCATGGGAGAGATCGGTCGGTCGATGGACGTGCGTTACCGCGAGACCGCCGGCGGCGGACTTGCCGCCACCCCCACAGGCCGCCGCCTGACACGCGAACGACTCGTGCAAATCAAGCGAAGTTAGGCTGGGCGCGCTGTTGCCTTGGTTCGGCGGAAGGTATTATCTGGACGTGGCTTCCGTGGTGAGGGTGAAACCGCGACCCCCTCGCGCCGTATGGCGAGTACGACCTCTTGCTGCAGGGAACTCATGGTCACCAAAGAAGATCTCGAGTCATTTCTCGACCGGCTGGGCATCTCCTATAAAGAAGTCGAACCCGGCCTCTGGGTGGTTCACCCAGAGGGGGCACTCGATACGGATATCGTCGTTCACTACAGTCCGCCCGTGGTCGTGTTGCGCCTCAAGGTCATGGACGTCCCGGAGAAGAACGGCAAGGGCGCCGCACTGAACCGCCGGCTACTGGAGTTGAATGCGTCGGACCTGGTGCATGGTTCGTACGGCATCAGCGCGGGGGCCGTGGTCCTGACCGAGGCACTGGAATTGTCGCACCTGGACTACGAGGAATTTCTGGCAAGTTACGAGAGCATGACGCTGGCACTCGCGACACACTTGCGTGAACTGGCGTCGTACCGAGAGGAACGCTGAGCATGGGCATCTTTGATCGCCTCGCGACGCTCATCAAGTCGAATCTGAACGACCTCATCTCCTCCGCGGAAAATCCGGAGAAGATGCTCAATCAGATCATCGTCGACATGCGCGACCAGCTGGTGAAGGCGAAGCAGCAGGTCGCCGCCGCCATCGCCGACGAGAAGCGCTTGCGCGACCAGGCGGACGCCGAATACAAGCAGGCGCAGGATTGGGAGCAGAAGGCGATGCTCGCCATCAAGGAGGGTCGGGACGACCTTGCCAAGCAGGCCTTGGTGCGGCAAAGCGAGCACGCCGCGCATGGTGCGCAGCTCGAACAGACGTGGGCATCGCATCAAGCAGAGACCGAGAAGCTCAAGGCGTCCCTGCGCGACTTGAATGACAAGATCGAAGAGGCCAAGCGCAAGAAGAACTTGCTGCTGGCGAGGGAGCGTCGCGCTCAGGCGCAAAAGCGCATCTCCGAGACCATGTCGTCCATCTCCGAGAAGTCGGCGTTCGAAGCCTTTGCGCGGATGGAAGAGAAGATCACCCAGAATGAACGGATGATCAAAGCGTCATCGGAAATTGATGAGGAATTCTCCGGTGACCGTCTGCAGCACGACTTCAAGCAGCTGGAGAAGGTGGCTGGTACCGCCAACGCGGAGTCGCAACTCCTGGCCCTGAAGCAAAAGATGGGCTTGTTGCCCAGCGGGGCTCCGGCGCAGCCCCGCCAGATTGGAGCTGGCGGCAAGGCGGAAGAAGCTGTGCATGAAGACGACGTGGAAGTCCACGACGAGAAGTAGGACGGTTGAGCGAGTCCACTGAATCTCGCTTTCGCAGCGGCACCTTCCTGGCCGCTGCGGTCGCAACCGTTCTGCTGTTGTGGTTGCTCGGCACGGTGGCGGACATCTTGTTGTTGCTGTTCGTCGCCTGCCTTCTGGCGTTGTACCTCTCGGCCGTCACCGATGCCCTCGTGACGCGCGCCCGCCTTCCGCGCGGGATCGCCTTCGCCATCGCACTCTTCGGCACCCTCACGGCGATCTTCACCCTCGGCGCCCTGCTCGTGCCACCGGTCATCGAGCAGACGCGTCAGCTCGTGGGCGTCCTCCCCGATTACATCAAGGCTTGGCAGGGAGGCCTCGCCCGACTCACGGACCGCTATCCCGTGATGCGTGGCGCCCTACCTGATTCCACGGAAGTCGTCGGGCAGATCGTGTCGCAGCTGGAAGGCACCATCGGATCCCTGCTGCCACGCGTCGTCTCCGTCGGACACCAGCTGGTGAACCTCGTGTCCATCCTGGTCATGGGGATCTACCTGTCGCTACACCCCAGCTTGTACCGCGAGTGGTTGATCGCCCTTTTCCCGCCTATTCACCGGGACCTGACGCGCGACGTGCTCAGTGATGCGGCCAACACCCTCCGGTCATGGATCACGGCGCAGCTCCTGGCCATGACGTTGTTAGGCATGCTCACGGCGCTCGGGTTGTACATCCTGAGCGTGCCGTACGCCCTCACCTTCGGCGTATTCACTGGCGCGGTCGTCATCATTCCGTTCTTCGGAACGCTGATCGGCACGCTGCTTCCCGCGCTCTTTGTCCTAGGTGGCACGGGCTACGCTGGTATGGGGCCCGGCGGGCACTTCGTGCTCGTGATTCTCCTTGGCGTCCTGTTGCACATCATTGAGGGGAACATCGTCGTTCCACTGATCACCTCCAAGCGACTGGAGATTCCGCCGGTGCTGAGCATGCTGGCGGTGTTGATCGTCGGTCGGCTGCTGGGACTCGGCGGCATCATCGTTTCCGTCCCGTTGCTGGCGGTGACACTGGTGATTGTACGGCGCGTGCTGATCCATCGCGTCTATGAAGGGCAGAATTTCCGCCGAGCCGGGAGAGATCGCGTGTTGCTGCTGCGAGTGCCGGCGCCGGACGCTTCCGCGCTCCATCCCGACGCGCCGGTGGACGTGATCAGGCTTACCCGACCGAAAGCGTCCACGGCCTGACGCACCCTTTTGGTACGGTGCGCGTGCGAACGATGACGCGCACGCCGCCGCGAGTGGCAGATTGGCGACGTGGTTCCCGCCCTATCCCTCCGCGCCGTCACCAAACGATACCGCTCTCCATCTCTGGGAGTGCTGGCACCAGTCACCATCCTCAACGACATCAGCTTCGATGTCTCCTTGGGGGAGATCGTCGTGGTGGCGGGGCCGCGCGGTGCCGGAAAATCCACGCTCATCCGTTGTGCCGGAGGGGTTGCTCGGCCCACCTTCGGTCGAGTCCTCTGGTTAGGCACGGACGCTCAGTTGCTTGGCACGACGCCTAGTGCCGCCATCGTCGGTGAGACCCCGCTCAGCCCAAACTCGCTCACCGTCGAGGACGCGCTCCGCTACCACTGCGCCATGCGCGACGTGGCCCTTCCCGCCGGTGGCTCGCGATTGCGCGACATCGCCGAACGGGTGGGACTTTCAACGCTGCGGCGAGCGACCGTCAACGCGCTGGCACCTTTGGCTCTAAGGCGCGTCGCGCTCGCGGAGGCGCTCGCCGTGGACGCCCGCGTGTTGCTGCTGGATGAGACGGCCACCGGACTCTGTCCCTCCGCCGCCGAGCACTTTGGAATCCTGTTGCGCTCCCTTTCTCAGGAAGGGCGCGGAATCGTTGTGGCGTCGAGGGAGCGAGCGGTGTTGCCGCGCTTACACGTCCGGCGCTTTACCCTGCTCGGCGGGCGATTGATTGGCGGTGAGTGTGGTACCTCGCTCTGGACGCCAGGCGAATCGCGGACGACAATGAACACGCGGAGGCGAATGCCCTGACCCTCTTCGAGCCATGCCGTGATCTTCGAACCGTAATTTGAATCAGCGACGCGTGAGCAACTGTCGGCCCTGCAGTCCGAACGGCTCCGTCAGCTCGTCGCTCGGGTGTATGAGCGCGTCCCGATGTACCGCAGCCGGTTCGACGCGTCCGGTGTGCGGCCGGCAAACATTCGCAGCATCGCCGACCTTCCCAGCCTTCCAGTCACGAAGAAGGCCGATCTTCGAGACAACTATCCCCTCGGGCTGCTAGCCGTCCCGCGGGAGAACGTGCTCCGCATTCATGCGTCTTCAGGCACAACGGGCAAGCCGACCGTCGTCGCGTATACCGCCGGCGACGTCGACCTGTTTGCGCGAGTGTGCGCCCGATCGCTCGCCATGGCCGGAGCTGCACCAGGCATGATGCTGCACAATGCCTACGGATACGGCCTGTTCACGGGCGGTCTTGGCCTGCATTACGGCGGTGAGAAGCTTCAGCTAACCGTTGTGCCGGTATCGGGTGGCATGACCGAGCGACAGATCATGCTGATCACCGACCTGAAGCCGGACCTGATTTCGTGCACGCCGAGCTACGCGTTGACGCTGGCGGCGGAGTTCAAGAAGCGCGGCATTCCGCCCACCTCGATTCCCCTCCAGTTCGCGGTGCTGGGCGCCGAGCCGTGGACGGACGCCATGCGAGCGCAGATCGACATCGGCCTTGGCGTGCGCAGCACAAACATCTACGGGTTGTCGGAGATCATTGGTCCGGGTGTGTGTAACGAGTGCGTGGAAGTGCGCGATGGATCCCACATCAACGAGGATCACTTCTATCCAGAAATCCTCGACGCCACCACGGGGGAGGTCCTACCGGATGGCGCGGAGGGCGTGTTGGTGCTGACAACACTGACAAAAGAAGCCCTTCCCTTGATCAGGTACTGGACCGGCGACATCACGAGCCTGAACAGAGAACCGTGCGCATGCGGTCGCACGCTCGTTCGCATGCAACTCATTCGCGGGCGTTCGGATGACATGCTCATCATCCGCGGAGTAAACGTCTATCCGAGTCAGGTAGAGAGCGTGCTTGGCAAGGTGCCCGAGCTGTCGCCGCACTACCGACTGATCGTCTCGCGCGACGGCACATTGGACGACATCGAGGTCCAGACCGAGGTCGACGAGGCGTTCTTCCGAGCAATCGGTCGTGACGCGCTGTCGGATGAGATTGTAGAGGCGGACCACCGTCTTCACCTCGTGCGATCTCGCGTCGCCAGGCTCATTCACGACACCATTGGCGTCTCCATGAAGGTGACGTTGCTGGCGCCCGGCGACGCCCCGCGGTCCGAGGGCGGCAAGCTCAATCGCGTGGTGGACAGACGAGGGGGGCGTGCCTAGACCGTGGAGCCCTCGTTGTGTCGTGATTAGGAAGGCTCGTTAGGATCGACCATGGTGCTTGACGAGCGAAGCCGCGCCGACTTGCGTTCCTGAACCATGCTCGAATTCCGACTCTATAACTCGCTCACACGCTCGGTGGAGCCGTTTGTGCCGGCCGACGGGGCAACCGCGCGCATCTATTCGTGTGGGCCCACGGTGTACGATCCCGCCCACATCGGGAACTTCCGGACTTTCCTGTTCAATGACCTGCTGCGTCGTGGACTCAGGCTGCAGGGGTGGGCCGTGGTCCAGGTGCAGAACCTGACGGATGTGGACGACAAGATCATCAAGCGCGCGTTCGACCAGCATAAGACGATTACGCAGGTCACGGAGCCGATTACTGAGATCTTCCACATGGACCGGCGCTACCTGCGGATCGAGGACGCCGAATTCTATCCGAAGGCGACGACGCACATTCCAGAGATGATCGCCCTGGTTGAGCAGTTGCTCGCCAAGGGCGTGGCCTACGTCGCGGAAGACGGGTCGGTGTACTTCGGCATCGACCGGTTTCCTCAATACGGCCGGCTATCGCGGCTGGACACGCGCGAGATCAAGAGCGGTGCGCGGGTGGCGCAGGACGACTACTCGAAGGAGAACGCGCAGGACTTCGCTTTATGGAAGGCAGCCAAGCCCGAAGACGAGGCGACCGGCGCGGCGTGGGACGCCCCATTTGGGCGCGGTCGGCCGGGCTGGCACCTTGAGTGCTCGGCGATGGCCATGAAGTATCTCGGCGAGACGCTCGACATCCATTGTGGCGGTATCGATCTGGTTTTTCCGCATCACGAGGACGAGATCGCGCAGTCGGAGGCTGCCACCGGGAAGACTTTCTCGCGCTTCTGGTGCCACGGCGAGTTCCTTCAGATCGATGGGACCAAGATGTCCAAGCGGCTGGGGAACATCACCACAGTCAAGGACCTCCGAGAACGAGGTGTCTCGGCCGCGGCACTGCGGCACTTCATTTACTCCACGCACTATCGGAAGCAGATGAACCTTTCGGGGGAGGGCCTGGAGGCCTCAATGGAGGCGGTGCGACGCGTCGGCGAATTCGCCCATCGACTGGAGACGGTGAGCAGCGGTACGCCAGAGCTCGCTGCGTCGGCAGGTGAGTGTGAAGAAGCAGTCCGAAAGGCGCTGGCAGACGACCTGAATGCTCCGGAGGCCGTTGGCGCGTTGTTTACGTTCATTCAGAAAGGAAACGCCGAACTGGACCGTAAAGGCAACGATGCCAATGCATTGGCAGAGGCTCGGAGGGTGTTCGCCTTGGTCGACGGTGTGTTGGACATCCAGCCTCGGGTGGTGCGAGTTCTGGTGAGTTCCTCGGGGGTGACCCCCGAGATCGGAGCGATTCCCGGCCTGAGCGCGGAGGATGTCGACCGACTTGAGCGGGCGGCGTCGCGACTTCAGGAGCGCTTGTTGGCCCGCCAAGGTCGGGAGTACGCGCGAGCGGACGCGCTCCGTTCGGAGGTGGAGGAGGCCGGTTTTTTGGTGAAGGACTCGCCCGGTGGAACGCAGTTGGATCGGTTCTTTTAGGAGCGTCCCGCCGAGGCAGTCGTGTGGCGAGGCTCGCCAATTGGCGCAAGGGCCATGGATGGGCTGGTATCCATCTAAACCTATCGCACAGCGTGAGTTGACACGTGCTTTCCGTTCGGCTATCCTACGTGTCTCGCGCAAAAAAGCTGGGTGCTGACGTAGCTCAATTGGCAGAGCACCTGATTTGTAATCAGGCGGTTGCGAGTTCGATTCTCGCCGTCAGCTCTGACGAGCCGGCGGGGGCGAGCACGGTACGCAGCGGTTTGCGCGTTGGTACGCGGTGGGGTACCCAAGTGGCCAACGGGAGCAGACTGTAAATCTGCCGGCGCATGCCTTCGAAGGTTCGAATCCTTCCCCCACCATGGCGTGAGGACGCCGGTCGTTAGGCGGGGATGGACAGCGGGGTCGTCGCGGGAGTAGCTCAGTTGGTAGAGCGCAAGCCTTCCAAGCTTGATGTCGCGGGTTCGAGCCCCGTCTCCCGCTTGGGCAGAGCAGCAGGTGCAGGAGATGAGTCGGGAGGGCGCAGGGTTGTGCGCTGACGTAGCTCAGTTGGTAGAGCACACCCTTGGTAAGGGTGAGGTCACCGGTTCAATCCCGGTCGTCAGCTCTGAGTCAGGTGTGGGTGGCAGGGAAGCGCGCGTCACACGGCGTGCGTGGCGCAGATGTCGTACGGTTTGACCGAGTAGATCAATGCCTAGAGAAAAGATCATTTTGGCGTGCAACGATTGTAAGAATCGGAACTACTTCACCATGAAGAACCGTCGGCTGCATCCCGAGCGGGTCGAGTGGAAGAAGTTCTGTCCGCGCTGCAACAAGCACGTCGTCCACAAGGAAACGAAGTAACGTGGCTACCGAAGCGGTACGTCCGAACCCCATGCAGCGTCTCGTCGCCTTCTACAATGAAGTGATGACGGAGATGAAGAAGGTGACGTGGCCCGATTGGACGCAGGTGCGACAATTGTCCATCGGCGTGATCGCCCTCTCACTCTTCATCGGCGGCGTCATCGCGCTGATGGATGTGATCCTGCAGAACGTGCTCGTGCGCTGGATCCCGGCGCTCTTCGGAGGCTAAGGACGTGGACCATCGCTGGTATGCGATTCAGACCACGGCCGGGCACGAGAACAAGGTTCGATCGCTCATTCAGCGAAAGATCGACCAGGATCCTCGCCCGCCCGAAGAGCGACTGATTCGTCAGGCGCTGGTGCCAACGCAGGAAGTGGTCGAGATCAAGAACGGCAAGAAAGTGACGGCGGAGCGAAAGCTCTACCCCGGCTATGTGCTTGTTGAAATGCTGTGGGGGCAGGAAGCCTCCCACGTCATCAACAGCATTCAGGGCGTCTTGAAGTTTGTACAACATGGCCAGGGCAAAGAGCCGATGGCCTTGCGGAATGATGAAGTGCGCCGGCTGCTGGGGATCGCCGATGAGGTCGAGCCAGAAGCGCCGCGCGAGGAAATCCCGTTCATGGTTGGTCAGGCGGTCGCTATCACCGAGGGCCCCTTCACCGACTTCAACGGGACGGTCGAGGAAGTCATGCCTGATAAGGGCAAGGTGCGCGTGTCGGTCTCACTGTTTGGACGGCCGACGAGCGTTGAGTTGGACTATTTGCAGCTGAAGGGATATTGACGCACGGACGGAGATGCGAAGCGCTGGGGTGACCCGGCCGCCGGCATCGGACTGAGCATCTCGTTACGGCCCTTGCGCGGGGCGGCCGCTAAGCGGCGAGGAGCGCACCGTCGGCGACCACGACGACGTTAAGCGGATCGTGGCAGTCTGTTCGCGGATCGAGTAAAGGCGAGAGTAGCCTGGAACTGGATCGCGAGGCGCATTTGCGGCACGTCATCCGTACCTCATGGACCCTGGCAGTCGCTCGTTTGGCGGCTGCACGGCATGTGATGTGTTGGAGACACGTGACTTCAGGTCGGTAACGACCTCCGCGGAGAACGTCTCTCGTTAGGCTCCGGTACCGCTCCCTCCTCCCCGCGATTGCACGCATGAGGAGAACGCATGGCAAAGAAAGTCACTGGGTTCGTCAAGCTCCAGATACCTGCCGGTCGGGCGAATCCCGCCCCACCCGTCGGTACGGCGCTCGGACCGCAGGGCATCAACATCATGGCCTTCTGCAAGGAGTTCAACTCACGAACGCAGAGCCAGGATGGACTGATTCTCCCGGTCGAGATCACGATCTTCTCCGACAAGTCTTTCACCTTCATCCTCAAGACGCCGCCTGCGGCGATCCTGATCAAGAAGGAGCTGGGCTTGGAGAAAGGCTCCGGTCAACCGAACCGCGTTAAAGTCGGTAAACTCACCAAGGCTCAGGTGCGCAAGATCGCCGAAGTCAAAATGCCGGACCTCAATTGCGACACCATTGAGTCCGCCATGGCCATGGTCGCGGGCGCTGCCCGCTCCATGGGAGTGGAGGTGCAGGAGTAATGCGCGTCCATGGCAAGAAATTCCGCGCCGCTGCGGCGAAGCGCGAAATCACAGCATCGTACCAACCCCGGCAAGCGTTGGAGCTGGTGAAGGGAGGCGCCTTCGCCAAGTTCGACGAGACGGTGGAAGTGGCCGTTCGCTTGGGCGTGGATCCGCGACATGCCGATCAGGTGGTTCGCGGGACCGTCGTCCTCCCCGCCGGCACCGGTAAGTCGGTTCGCGTGCTCGCGATTGCAGTTGGCGATAAGGCGCGCGAGGCTCAGGAAGCCGGCGCCGACTTCGTCGGCAACGAGTTCATCGCCAAGATCAAGGAAGGATGGCTGGACTTCGACGTGCTCATCGCGACACCCGACCAGATGGGTCAAGTCGGTCAGCTGGGACGTGTGCTTGGTCCTCGCGGCCTCATGCCAAACCCGAAGGCCGGTACCGTCACGATGGATATCGGCCGAGCGGTGCGTGAGTCCAAGGCCGGCAAGATCGAGTTCCGTGTCGACAAGAGCGGCAATGTGCACGCCGCCATCGGCAAGGTCTCGTTTGGCTTGGACGCGCTGGAACAGAACTACACGGCATTCATGGATCAGATCGTGCGCGCCAAGCCGCCTGCGGCGAAAGGCGTGTACGTCCGCAACGTCTCGGTCTCCAGCACCATGGGGCCCGGTGTTCGCGTGGACGCCACCCTCTACCGGTAACGCGCGATGAAGCGAACTGAAAAGGAACAGCTCGTCGCCGAGCTTAAGGCCAAGATGCACGGCGCGTCGGCGCTGTATTTCACCGATTTCACCGGCATCAACGTGAAGAAGATGACCGAGCTTCGTCGCCGATTCCGCAAGGCGGGCGTCGACTACGTGGTCATCAAGAACACGTTGGCGCTGCGAGCGGTGAACGAGAGCGGCCTAACGACTGAGCGCCTCAAGGGACCGACAGGCGTTGTGGTGGCCAAAGACCCGATCAGCGCCGCCAAGGTGCTGGTGGACTTTGCCAAGGAGAACGAACAGCGGCCGGCCATGAAGGGCGGCATCTGGGAGGGCAATGCGGTCGATGGCGCGCTGCTCAAGCGTTTGGCCACCCTGCCAACGCGCGACGAAGCCCTGTCGATCTTTGCCGGCTGCATGAACAGTCCGTTGATGATGTTTGCCTTGGCGCTCGAAGCGCGTAAGGAGCAATTGGAGAACGCCTGAGACCCAGGCGGGCGAGGCGCCGGCACCTGCCGACCGCCTGTCAGCCACGCCATGGAATTGTGATTTCAACAATCCCAGGACCGCCTGGGCACGACACGGAGATACAACAATGGCAAATGCAACGCTGAGCAAGGACGAGATTCTCGAAGCGATCGGCAACATGTCGGTCCTTGAGCTCACCGACCTGATCGACGCGTTCAAGACGAAGTTCAATGTCACCATCGCAGCGGTTGCCGCAGGTGCGCCGGCTGGCGGTGGCGCCGCAGCGGCCCCCGTTGTTGAGGAACAGACGGAATTCAACGTCATCCTCAAGGAAGCCGGTGCGCAGAAGATCCAGGTCATCAAGGTCGTTCGCGAATTGACGGGTCTCGGGCTGAAGGAAGCCAAGGACCTGGTCGACGGTGCCCCGAAGGAAGTCAAAGCGGGCGTCTCCAAGGACGAAGCCGCGACGATCAAGGGCAAGCTCGAAGCGGCCGGCGCGGTGGTGGAGCTGAAGTAACGGAAATCGGTGCGGAATGCGGGGTCGGCCCTGGTCGCCCCGCTCCTGCCGAGTACGCCGTTCACTCCAGCCCCATCCCGCGATCGTGATCTCTCTCCATCGCAACACAATCCACTGTGGTTTCGGCAATTCCCGGCCCGCGCCCTTTCGCGCGGGTTCCGGGGCTTGCCGCTTTTTCGCCTGCGCGCGGGTGAAGCATGCCTGAACTCATGAAGAAGATCTCCTTCGGTAAGCTCGACGAAGGGATGGGGATGCCCCATCTCCTCGACATCCAGACTCGTGCCTTCGAGGCGCTCCTCCAAACCGATGCCGCGTCACATGAGCGCGAAGACATCGGCCTGGAACGCGTCTTCAAGGACCTGTTCCCCATCACCGACGTCCACGAGAATTTCTCGTTGGAATTCGTGCGCTACGCCCTCGGCGAACCGAAGTACACGGTCGAGGAGTGCATCGAGCGCGACATGACCTACTCGGCGCCGCTGAAGGCGACGTTGCAGCTGGTCATCAACGAAGAGGTCAACGGCGTCAAGCGGCCGCGCAACATCATCGAGAAGGAAGTCTATCTCGGCGAGTTGCCCCTGCTCACCGACCTTGGCACGTTCGTGATCAACGGCGCTGAACGCGTGATCGTCAGCCAGCTGCACCGCTCGCCAGGTGTCGTCTTTGAAGAGGCGACTCACCCGAACGGACAGCGCCTCATCTCCGCGCGCATCATTCCGTTCCGCGGCTCCTGGGTCGAGTTCACGGTCGATATCCACGACGTGATCTACGTCCACATCGACAAGAAGAAGAAATTCCCGGCCACGGCCCTGTTGCGCGCGTTCGGGTACGGCGCGAATTCGGGCATTCTTCGCATGTTCTTCGCCGTTCGCGATCTGGACCTCACCAAGAAGCGTGAGAGCCGGACCGACCAGCGCGAAGTCCTGGGAGCAGTGATCGCCGAGGACATCACGCTCGTGGGTGAAGCAGTCGATCCCGAGGCGCCCAAGGCAAAGACCAAGAAGGCGCGTGCGGCTGCCGAACGTGCTGCCGCCGACCTGCTGGTGCGCGAAGGGGATGAGCTGACGGAAGAGGTCCTCAACCGCCTGGCGCGTCAGGGCATCAAGACCATCAAGGTCTTTGCGTCGTACATGACGGTCGACCTGCGCGATGAAATCGACGCCATGGAGCGTGGCGAACGGCCGCAGCCACGCGTGCTGTCGCACGATGTGGTGGATCCCGAATCGGGTGAGGTCGTCGCTGACGCCGGTCAGCCGCTGAAGGAGACGCTGATCAAGCGCCTTCGAAAGGCGGACATCCTGCGCGTGCAGGTGTTTGTGCCGTCCGGTCGCGCCGAGTCCACGCTTATCAAGAATACGCTGGCGAAGGATCCCACCAACCCGAACAACTGGGACGAGAAGGAACGGAAGAAGTTCCCCTCGGTGGATACGATCGCCGACGCCGCAGAAACGCATGCCCTCAAGTCGATCTATGCGTTGCTGCGTCCGGGTGATGCGCCGAACAAGGAGACCGCCAAGCAAGCACTGGAGCGGCTGTTCTTCTCGCCGAAGCGGTATGACTTAGGCCGCGTGGGACGCTACAAGATCAACCAGCGGTTGAACCTGGACACGCCGTCTGGCGTGACGGTGCTCACGAAGGAGGACTTTGTCGCGATCCTGCGCTACCTCGTGGAGTTGCACGAGGGTCGCGGGCACGTCGACGACATCGACCATTTGGGCAATCGCCGCATCCGCTCGGTTGGTGAGTTGATCGCCAACCAGTTCTCCGTCGGGTTGTCCCGCATGGCGCGCCTGGTAAAGGAGCGCATGTCGATCAACACCGATCCAGAGAAGATCTCGCTGGATGATCTGGTGAATGCGCGTACGGTGTCTGCCGT
Organism: Gemmatimonadaceae bacterium; assembly: GCA_046327745.1. Classification (GTDB taxonomy): domain Bacteria; phylum Gemmatimonadota; class Gemmatimonadetes; order Gemmatimonadales; family Gemmatimonadaceae; genus JABAQJ01. Next base: position 357,852 of record JAXLXV010000009.1, read on the forward strand.
GATTCAGGCCTTCTTCGGGTCGTCGCAGCTGTCGCAGTTCATGGACCAGACGAATCCGCTGGCCGAACTCACGCACAAGCGACGTCTGTCCGCGTTAGGCCCTGGCGGCCTGACGCGCGAGCGCGCCGGCTTCGAGGTGCGCGACGTGCACTACTCGCAGTACGGCCGGATGTGCCCGATCGAAACGCCTGAAGGTCCGAACATCGGACTCATCACGTCGCTCGCCTGCTATGCCCGGGTGAATGACCTCGGCTTTGTGGAAACGCCGTACCGGTTGGTAAAGAACGGGAAGGTGAGCAACGAACTCGTCTGGCTGGATGCCAACCGCGAAGAGGAAGCGGTGACGGCACAGGCGAATGCGCGGCTGAACCCCGACGGCACGTTCATCGACGAGCTGGTGCTCTGCCGCCAGCGCGGCGACGTGCCACTCGTGGCGCCGGATCGCATCGACTACATGGATGTGGCACCCGAGCAGCTCGTCTCCATCGCTGCGGCGCTCATTCCGTTCCTCGAGCACGACGACGCGAACCGCGCGTTGATGGGCTCGAACATGCAACGTCAGGCCGTTCCATTGCTCAATCCGCGCACACCGCTGGTGGGCACGGGTCTCGAGGACAAGGTGGCCCGCGACTCCGGCGCCGTGGTGATTGCCCGTCGCGCGGGGATCATCACCCGCGTCACGGCAGACGAGATCATCGTGGATTCCGCCCCGGCGGAGCGCACCAGCCGTAAGGAGGGTGAGCGCCCGCTGGCTCGGCTCACGCAGCAGGATCGGTATCGCCTGCGCAAGTACTGGCGCACGAACCAGGACACCGCCATCAACCAGCGCCCGATCGTGCGTCATGGGCAAAAGGTGAGAGCGGGCGAAGTCCTGGCCGACGGCGCCGGCACCGAGATGGGAGAACTGGCGTTAGGCGCGAACGTCACCGTGGCGTTCATGCCGTGGTACGGCCACAACTTCGAAGACGCCATCGTGCTATCAGAGCGCCTGGTGAAGGACGACGTCTACTCGTCCATTCACATCCAGGAACTCGAACTGCACGTGCGCGACACCAAGCGCGGTCAGGAAGAAATCACGCGCGAAATCCCGAACGTGGCCGAGGAATCGCTGGTCGATCTCGATGAGCGCGGCATCGTTCGCATTGGCGCGCACGTGAAGCCGGGCGACATCCTGGTTGGTAAGATCACGCCAAAGGGTGAAACCGAACTCTCGCCGGAAGAAAAGCTGTTGACCGCGATCTTCGGCGAGAAGGCGAAGGACGTCAAAGACTCCTCGTTGAAGGTCCCGCCCGGCATGGAAGGCGTGGTTATCGACGTGAAGATCTTCTCGCGCGTGGAAGATCAGGTCGTGGAAAAGGACCGCGGCGAACGCATCGGTGACGTGCGACGTTTGGAAGGTGAGGAAAAGGTCCGGGTCAACGATGTGCGCGACGACGAATTGCGCATGTTGCTCGAGGGCCAAACCGTTGCCTTGGCGCTGAAGGCGGGGACGGTCGAGGAGGCCATCGAAACGGGAACCAAGCTCACGAAGGAGTTGTTGACGGAGCTCAAGTTCTCGCAGGTAGACCTGAAGACGTTCCGCGTCGAGAACAAGAAGGTGAACGACTCGGTGCGCGAGATCATCGATGCCGCGAACGAGGAAAAGGCGCGACTGGAGGAGAAGGCCGAGGAACGCATCGACCGCATCCTGCAGCCTGACGAATTGCCACCCGGTGTCATCCAGCTCGTAAAGGTGTACCTGGCGGAGAAGCGAAAGGTGTCCGTGGGTGACAAGATGGCTGGCCGTCACGGGAACAAGGGTATCGTGGCCCGCGTGGTGCCCGAGGAGGATATGCCGTTCCTTCCCGACGGTCGACCGGTGGACATTGTCTTGAACCCCCTCGGCGTTCCGTCGCGAATGAACGTGGGGCAGATCCTGGAGACCCACTTGGGGTGGGCCGCGAAGATCCTCGGCTTCTACGCCAAGACGCCGGTCTTCCAGGGAGCCAACGAGCGCGAGATCGGTCTCCTGTTGAAGCTGGCAGGATTGACCTGGTCGCGGAACGCGCTCGCGCTGCATTCCGCGCCGTTGAACGTGACGGACGCGGACGTCCGCACGATCCTGGCCGACGTCAAGCCGGACCGGGCGCATGGCGAGACGGTGTACCTGCTGAACGATGCCGACATCAATGACCTGGGTGGTCGGACGATGTCGCAGGAAACGCGAGACGTGTTCCACCGCGTCCGCGACTTCCTGGTGGAGGCGGCGCGCGAGCTGGCGGGACGCGAAGCGAGCGAACTGGCCAGTCAAGTGGCGCTGCACACGGCCATTGCCGAGGATGAGTCGCAGGACGCAACGCGGCGCGCGGAGGCGAAAGCCACCTTGCGTCAGCTGGAGAAGCGTGGCGAGCGGGAGCCCGCCGAGGTGCTGGAGCAGCTCGAACTGCCGGCGCTGGCGGGGATGTTGGGCAAGAAGTCCGAAGCCGATGTCAACGCGGCGGGGCGCGAGCTGATGCGTCTGGCCGGGGTGACGCCGGCGGGGAAAATGCACCTGCGCGACGGCCGGAGCGGCGAGCCCTTCGCCTTCCCGGTGACCGTCGGTGAAATCTACATGTTGAAGCTGTCGCACTTGGTTGACGACAAGATCCACGCCCGGAGCATTGGTCCCTACTCGCTGGTCACGCAGCAACCGCTGGCGGGCAAGGCGCAGTTCGGCGGTCAGCGCTTCGGAGAAATGGAAGTGTGGGCCCTGGAAGCCTATGGGGCGTCGCACACGCTGCAGGAAATCCTCACGGTCAAGTCCGACGACGTGAACGGTCGAAGCCGCGTGTACGAAGCCATCGTGAAGGGACAAAACCTCCCCGAGCCTGGCATTCCAGAGTCGTTCAACGTGCTGGTGAAGGAACTGCAGGCGTTAGGCATCCATGTGAAAATGGGCGCCAACAATGAAGGCGAAGAGGACGGGTCGGGGAACGGTGCCGGCTTTGGCCATCAGGGTGAGGAGTAATCGATGATCGACTTCCGATCTGCGCGCGAGACCCGCGCGTCGTCGTTCGACTACATTCAGATCCGTATCGCGTCGCCGGAAGAGATCCGCGGCCCGAAGGATCCCAAAGAGCGTGAGCGCCTGGAAATGCAGGGCCTCCGTTCGTGGTGGTCATGGGGCGAAGTGACCAAGCCCGAGACCATCAACTACCGCTCGTTCAAGCCAGAGAAGGACGGCCTGTTCTGCGAGCGGATCTTTGGTCCGGTCAAGGACTGGGAATGTCACTGCGGGAAGTACAAGCGCATCCGCTATCGTGGCGTGATCTGCGACCGCTGCGGCGTGGAGGTCACGCTGTCCAAGGTGCGTCGCGAACGCATGGGCCACATTGAGCTGGCGGTCCCGGTCGCCCACATCTGGTTCTTCAAGACCCTCCCGTCGCCGATGGGAAATCTCCTCGACCTCACTCTGCGTGATCTCGAGAAGGTGGTCTACTATTCGAACTACGTCGTGATCGAACCGGGCCAGCAGGAAGTGCGGGTGAACGAACTGCTGGACGAAGATCGCTTCTTGGACTTGAAGGCGAAGGCCAAGGCAGAAGGCGACTCGGCGTTCCTCGCCGACATTGGCGCGCCGGCTGTCCGCGAACTGCTCAAGCGCATCGATGTCGACAGGCTGGCCGATGAACTGCGCAAGCAGGTCATCGACGAGTCGTCACAGCATCGCAAGAAGCAGCTCCTGAAGCGACTGAAGATCGTCGACGCCTTCCGGAACTCGGGCGACGCCGGCTCGCAGCGCAACAAGCCCGAATGGATGATCATGGACGTGATTCCGGTGATTCCACCGGACCTTCGTCCACTCGTTCCGCTCGATGGAGGTCGGTTCGCGACCTCCGACTTGAATGACCTGTATCGCCGTGTCATCAACCGTAACAACCGGTTGATGAAGCTGATCACGCACCGCGCCCCCGAAGTCATCCTGCGCAACGAAAAGCGCATGTTGCAGGAGGCCGTGGATGCGCTGTTCGACAACGGTCGCCGGTCCAAGGCGATCCGTGGCCGTGGCAAGCGGCCGCTGAAGTCCCTGTCCGACATGCTGAAGGGCAAGCAGGGCCGCTTCCGCCAGAACCTTCTGGGCAAGCGCGTCGACTACTCGGGCCGTTCGGTGATCGTCGTGGGCCCGGAGTTGAAGCTGCACCAGTGCGGTCTGCCGAAGGCGATGGCCCTCGAATTGTTCAAGCCGTTCATCATCCATAAGCTGGTGGAGAAGGGCATTGCCGAGACGGTGAAGCGCGCCAAGAAGATCGTGGAGCGCGAGAGCCCCGAGGTGTACGAAATCCTCGAAGAGATCATCAAGGATCATCCGGTCCTCCTGAACCGTGCGCCAACGCTGCACCGGTTGGGCATTCAGGCGTTCGAGCCGGTCCTGGTCGAAGGCAAGGCCATTCGTATTCACCCGCTCGTTTGCGCGGCGTTCAACGCCGACTTCGACGGTGACCAGATGGCCGTGCACGTTCCGCTGTCGTTTGAAGCACAGATCGAAGCGCGCGTGCTCATGCTTTCGTCCAACAACATCCTGAAGCCGTCCGACGGTCGTCCGATCGCCGAGCCGTCGCAGGACATTGTGCTGGGGTGCTACTTCGCGACCAAGGCGCCGATGGATTTCGACAAGATCGCCAAGGATACGAAGGCCATGGCGACCCTGAAGAACTTCACGTCTCCCGCCGAAGTGGAGATGGCGCTGGCGATGGCACGCGTCACCTACCATTCGCCGATCCGCTATCTGGCAACCAAGGACAACGCCAAGGTGTGGGTGGTGACGACGGCCGGGCGCGTGCTGTTCAACGCGATCGTGCCCGAAGGCGTCGATTACCAGAACCGCGAGATGAAGAAGAAGGCGTTAGGCGAACTGGCCTTCGAGTCGTTCCGCAAGTGCGGGTTGGCGGCGACGGTCGAGTTCCTCGACCGCCTGAAGGAATTCGGATTCCGGTATGCCACGCGTGGCGGTGTCTCGATCGGGATCGAAGACCTGCACATCCCCGGAGAAAAGACCACCCTGCTGAAGGAAGCCGAGGAGCGCGTCGAGCGTTTCCAACGCGCCTACTCGACGGGTAACATCACCAACGGCGAGCGCTACAACAAAGTCATCGACACGTGGACGCACGCAAACTCCGACGTTGCCGATGCCATGGTCAAGGCGATGCGCGAGTCGAACCGCGGCTACAACCCGGTGTTCATGATGTTCGATTCTGGTTCGCGCGGTAGTCGCGACCAGATCCGTCAGCTGGCCGGTATGCGCGGCCTGATGGCCAAGCCGCAGAAGAAGCTGACGGGCGGCATTGGCGAAATCATCGAGAGCCCGATCAAGTCGAACTTCCGTGAAGGCTTGTCCGTGCTGGAGTACTTCATTTCGACGCACGGCGCGCGAAAGGGTCTGGCAGACACCGCCCTCAAGACGGCCGACGCCGGGTACCTCACGCGCCGATTGGTAGACGTGGCGCAGGACGTGACCATCCAGGAAGAAGACTGCGGGACGATCCAGGGGCTGGAGATCTCGGCGCTGAAGGAAGGCGAAGACATCATCGAGCCGCTGTCGGAGCGCATTGTAGGCAACGTGGCGGCGGAGGACATCACGGACCCGCAAGTCCGCGACGAGTCTGGACGTCCCATGATTCTTGCCGAAGCCGGGCAGCTCATTGATGAAGACACCGCCCGTCAGATCGAAGAAGGCGGTATTGAGACGGTGAAGATCCGCTCGGTACTGACGTGCGAATCCAAGCGAGGGCTGTGCCGGATGTGCTACGGCCGTAACCTCGCGACCATGGGTATGGTGGACCTTGGCGAAGCGGTGGGCATCATTGCCGCACAGTCCATCGGCGAACCAGGCACGCAGCTGACGCTGCGAACGTTCCACATCGGTGGTACGGCAGCTCGTATCGCTGAGCAGACTGTCCGCAAGACGAAGGTGGCTGGTCGCATCGAATTTGGCGATCGCATCACAGCGGTCACCAACCCCGAAGGTCAGCGCATTGTCACGTCGTACGAAGGTGAAATCCTCATCAAGACGTCGGGTGACGCGAACGCGGCGGTCGGTGCCCGATTGGCGGTGCCGTTAGGCGCCACTCTACTCGTGAAGGATGGCGAGGAGGTACGCCGCGAACAGCCGATCTTCACGTGGGACCCGTACACGAACCCGATTATCGCCGACATCGAAGGTGAGATCCGGTTCGTCGACCTGGTCGAGGACGAAACGTATGCCGAGGAGCTCGACGAGCTCACCGGTCTGCGTCAGCGCGTGGTGATCGAGGATCGGGAAAAGAAGCTGCACCCGCACATCGAGATCTGGCAGTCGAAGGGCGGCAAGGAGAAGAAGGTCCGCGACTTCGTGATCCCGGTGGGCGCCGTCCTCGTGTCGGAAGACGGCCAGCAGATTCACGCGGGTGAGACCATCGCCAAGATTTCGCGTGAGGCGTACAAGACGCGCGACATCACGGGTGGCTTGCCGCGAGTCGCCGAGCTATTCGAAGCACGCCGGCCCAAGGATCCAGCGACGATTTCAGAGATCGACGGTATTGTCCGCTTTGGCGACATCAAGCGTGGCAAGCGCGAGATCTATGTGGCGCCGGCCAAGGGCGAAGGCGGCCAGTGGGTGGTCGACGATACGCAGGAGTCGCAGTTGTACGAAGTGCCCGCCGGTAAGCACCTGCGCGTGCACGAGGGAGATCGCGTCCGAGCTGGCGACCGTTTGTCGGAAGGACCGGTCAACCCACATGACATTCTGCGCATCAAGGGACCGCGCGCCGTGCAGGAGTACCTGCTGAACGAAGTGCAGGAGGTGTACCGCCTGCAGGGCGTGAAGATCAACGACAAGCACATTGGCGTGATCGTGAAGCAGATGCTCCAGAAGGTGCGCGTGACGGATCCGGGCGACACCGAGTTCCTGGAAGCCGAGCACGTGGATCGTCAGGCGTTCCGAGAGCAGAACGAGCGGTCGAAGAAGAAGAAGATGAAGCCCGCCAAGGCGGAACCCTTGCTCCTCGGGATCACCAAGGCGAGCCTAACGACGCAGTCCTTCATCTCCGCGGCGTCCTTCCAGGAGACGACGCGCGTGTTGACGGATGCCGCCATTCGCGGCGCCCGCGACGACTTGATGGGATTGAAGGAGAACATCATCATCGGTCACCTGATTCCCGCCGGTACCGGCATGTATCGGTACAACGACGTGGAAATCGAGGGCATCGACATGCCGGTCGCCGAAGAACTGCCGCAAAGCGAGGCCGGCTTGTCCGGCATGTTCTCAACCTCGTTTGCGGAAACCGGTTTTTCGATGGGCGGTGACGACCTGTAGGTCCTGACCGACGGTCGAGCATCAGGGGCAGGTGTCGCGAGAGCGGCACCTGCCCCTTGGCGTTTGGGGTGGATGGAAGCGTCCGCCGCGGCGTGCCCCGTACGACCAGAGTGCGCACCGGCCCCGAACTGACGTCGCATCCCTAGTCGACACGGCGGACGCCTCGTATCGTCCCACCATGCGCACTTGGATTGTCGAGCTACTGGTTGCAGCCGCCGTGGCGGCGGCGATCTGGCGCTTGATGCAGAGCTATGCGCGACGCGTGGCCCGCAAAACGGTGCTCCGATTCCGGCCTCGTCTGGATCGATACAAGCTGACTCGTAAGGCTGAGATTATTGCCACGCTGCTGAGCGAGCCGGCGTTGGCCCACGCGGTTCACGAGCACGCAGAAGCGCATGGAATACCGGAAGCCGACGTGTGGCTTCGCGTGCGCGCGTACCTGGATGAGATCATCCCCTTCTTCAACATCCTAGCGTACTACCGGTTCGGATACGGCATCAGCAAGGTGCTGTTGAACCTGATGTACAAGGTCAGTATCGAGAGTGTGCGCCCCGATCCCTTCGTGGCGCTGCCGCGTGATGCGGTCGTGATCTACCTGATGAACCATCGGTCCAACGCCGATTACTTGCTGGTGTCATACGTGCTGGCGGGCGACGTGTCGATCTCGTACGCCGTTGGGGAATGGGCGCGTGCCTTTCCGCTGGAGCACATCTTCAAGAGCTTTGGGTCGTACTTCGTGCGCCGGCGGTACCGCGAACCACTGTATCACACGGTGTTGGAGCAGTACGTCCAGCTCATCACACGCAAGGGCGTCACGCAAGGCATTTTCCCTGAAGGCGGATTGACGCGTGACGGCCGACTTCGTCCCGTCAAGATCGGGTTGCTCGACTACGTCCTGGCCACGGCGCGCGATCCAGGGATCCGCGCCCGGATGTACGTGGTGCCCGTCGCCCTCAACTATGATCGCGTGCTCGAGGATCGTTCGCTCCTGCGCGAGTTGTCGGCCAAGGATCCCGGCGCCGCTAGGGTTTCCCGCTGGTCGCAGTTTTCCGAGGTCGTCAGCTACATCAATTCGAATGCCTGGCGCTTGCTGACTCGGCGGTGGCAGCGCAATGGTCGCGCGGCGGTGTGTATCGGCGAACCGTACCCCGTGGCCTCGTGGCTCGATCAGCTGGAGGCCGACGGCACGCGACTGTTTGACCTGCCGCGCCACGAACGATTGGGCCGGGTCCAGATCCTCTGCGACTGGGCCATGCAGCAGATCGGCAGCTTGGTCCCCGTTACGGCCGTCGCGCTCACCTGTGCCGCGCTACAGTCGTTCGACGGAGAGTTTGTGACTCGTCAGGCATTGCTGGAGCGCATGCGCGACATGCGAGACGTGCTCAAAGACATGAATGCACGCGTGCTCCGCGCCGATCGCGACATCGAGGAGACCTTTGATCGCGCGCATCGGATGCTCAGGATGCGCCATGTGCTTGGTGAGGCGGGGGACGGGTATCTCATCCTGCCGCGCGGGCGCGAACTGATTTCGTACTATGCCAACAGCATTGTGCATCTGCTTGGGCCGTTCGCCGGCGGCGTGCGGGCCCGGGATTCCCTACCCGTTGACCAGTTCTTGGGCATGTAGCAGGCCTATCCCGGCGGTTCCAAGCCCACTGGAAGGGTCCCATCGGGGTCTCGGGTGCCGTCCGCTGGCTGCCAAGTAAGTCTAAGTCAATCCGCGGGTTGACCGTCGGCCCTCATCAGTCTATCATACGTGTCTGTCTCGCCCCAACTCCGGGGCGTGGTTCTTTGTTTGCCTCTGGTATGCCGACTATCAACCAGCTCGTACGCCGCGCGCGAAAGGACGTCATCAAGAAGGAGAAGTCCCCCGCGCTCAAGGCGAATCCATTTCGCCGGGGTGTGTGCACGCGTGTTTACACGACCACTCCCAAGAAGCCGAATTCGGCGCTGCGGAAGGTCGCCAAGGTCCGCCTGACGAATCAAATCGAAGTCATCGCCTACATCCCGGGCGAAGGTCATAACCTCCAGGAGCACTCGATTGTGCTCGTGCGCGGTGGCCGTGTGAAAGACCTGCCGGGTGTTCGATACCACATCGTCCGTGGAACGCTGGACGCGGCGGGGGTCAATGGTCGGAACCGGAGCCGCTCAAAGTACGGAACCAAGAAGCCCAAGGCCGGCGCCGCCGGAGGTAAGAAGTGAGCCGCCGAAAGAAGTCAGTAAAGCGCCCTGTCCTCGCTGACGCGCGCTACGACAGCCAGACGGTATCCAAGTTCATCAACGCCCTCATGTATCAGGGCAAGAAGTCGGTCGCCGAGCGCATCTTTTATGGTGCTATGGATCTCGTGGAGTCCCGCACGAGTCAGCCCGGTGTGAACGTCTTCAAGCAAGCGTTGGCCAATCTCAAGCCGGTCGTAGAGGTCAAGAGCCGCCGCGTAGGTGGCGCGACCTATCAGGTCCCGGTGGAAGTCAGGCCGGAACGCCGGACGGCGCTCGCCATGCGCTGGCTGATCTCCTACTCCCGCGACCGCAATGAGAAGTCCATGGCGGAAAAGCTGGCCGCCGAGGTCATCTCGGCGTCAAAGGGCGAAGGAAACGCGGTGAAGAAGAAGGACGACACGCACCGCATGGCCGAGGCGAACAAGGCGTTCGCGCACTATCGCTGGTAAGCGTACCCTGACCGCTTTCTATCAACGGGACGAGCCGGGCCGGCTTGTCCCGTTTTCTCGTTTTCCATCCCGGTGCCCTGTTCAGCGAGCCCTGAGTAGCCCATTTTCAGCGCCCATTTGCCGCAGTACGTTTCAGGCGCGTCGCTGAGGCGTCTTAGGACGGTGCCGACTTGCTTCACGCAGTCTCCCCCATTTGCCCGTACCTGCACGAGGAATAGTTGGTGGTCGACCTCAACACTCCACTCCCGACGCCGAGCGCATCTGCCATCTTCAAACCCCTGGCAGAAGGGGGGGTCCTCTTCTCGACAGAGACAGAGGTGTACTTCGGCGTCAACGTCATCGGCGCCCGCATTTGGGAGCTCCTTCCTCCGACCTCAAAGACGTTCGGGGAACTCTGCGCCGCGCTTTCGGCTCAATATTCGGACGTGAGCTCAGCGCAGATCCAAAAGGACGTTCAGAAGTTTCTCGATGACCTGATCGAGAACGGACTCGTGGTCTCGGCTCCCACTGAAGACGCCTGAGCCATCCCATGCCAGCGGTGAGCTAAAGCTCCCGCTGGACGGTATAGGCTGGCGGGAGTGATTCCGCAGTGATTCGAAGAGCCATTCGAGAGTATCGAAAAGCGGTGCCAAAGCTTCGCCGGCTTTCACTTGGCGAATGGCGTGATATGGTGTCCGCCCAGCTCGCACTGTTGGTGGCACAGCTGCGTGTGTGGACGTTGGCGCAGGGTCGTCTCACCACGCCCGCGGCGAGCGCGGCCCCGCCCATATCCCCATCCGTCGCCCAGGTACCGCGCGCCCGAACGTTGGCGCTCGCGGTGAGCCGAGCTGCAACATTCGGCGTTTTTCGTCCGGCCTGCCTGGTCCGGTCGGTGGCCCTGTGCCGTCTGATGGAGCGCCGCGGGATTCGCGATGGTGTGGTGCGAGTTGGCGTGGTCATGCGAGGCGGGCGGTTTCACGCGCATGCTTGGGTTGAGTATGCTGGTGAGGTCCTGGGCGACGACCCGCTGAGCGTGTCCGACTACGAAACGCTGCCGGGCGTTAACGTCCTGCACGCGGATTGAGCGCCATCGCCGGCTGGGCCGGATCGGCAGCATCAACGACTGCATCACCGGACGCCCGACACCTTGTGCAAGGTCTGCTGGACGCCATGCCTCAGCGAGCCTTGGGTGAACGCGATATACAAGCCGCCGCGCACTGGTCGCTGGGTGTGGGAAGGCTTCCCTGGGAAGAGCGCGTTTCACCTGTCGGCGGGCGACTGATTGCGCGGGAGGGCGACGTCGTGCTGGGCGCGGACGCCACCCTGTACGACACCGAGGAGCTGCTGCGTGAACTGAGGTCGGCGGGCCGCACGCCGCAGGGCAGTGCCCCGTGCGACCTGATGATCGCCGCGTATATGGCCTGGGGGACATCGTTCACGCGACGGCTGAACGGCGACTTCGCCTTCGTACTCTGGGACGGTGCAAAATCGGAGCTGATGGTTGGCCGCGACTTTGTGGGGCGCCGATCGCTGTTTGTGCGGGACCTCGCAGATGGGAGCGGCGCCGTCGCCTCGCAAGCAACCGCGCTCGCCACCATCAGCACGCGCCCCACACTGAATCATGACTTTATCGCAGCGGCCATATCTGGCCTGCTTAGCGGCAGTCGAGAGTCCGCGTACATAGGCGTGCGCCCCGTACCCGCGGGCGATGTCCTTGCGTGGAGGGCGGGGCGAGGGTGGCGGACGGCATTCGAGTGGAAGGCCCCAACCTTTGTGACACGCGCACGCGGCGATCTTCGGGAGGGGGCAGAGGAGCTGCGACGACTCCTCGTGCGGGCGGTCAGCGACCGCTGCACCAGCCCTCGGCTTGCCGTCTATCTCAGCGGCGGAGCGGATTCGCCGGCTGTCTATGGTGCGGCGCAGTCCGCGCGCGAGCAGGGCACGTTGGACTGCACGATCCTCCCGGTCTCCGTCTCCTTCCCGGTTGGCGACTCAGCGCGAGAGGATGAGCACATCGAGGCTGTCGCTCGCCACTGGGGCGCGACGCCCACGTTCATTGATAGCGAGTCGATGGTCATCTTCGATGCGCAGGAGTCGCGGGCCGCGGTTCGCGATGACCCCTATGCGCACACGTTCGAGCAGATGAATCGGCACCTCGGCAATTCTGCCGCTCGGCTTGAGGCGGGGGTGGCGCTGGATGGCCATGGGGGAGACCTGCTGTTCCAAGTTTCCGACGTGGCGATCGCCGAGGTGCTTGCCGCGGGAGATGTGCGTGGGTGGCGGCGCCTGATCAGGGAGGGTGGTTACCGGACGTGGCAGGAGATCTTGCGTTGGGGTCTGCTGCCCGCGTTGCCAAATGTGATGTGGCGCACATTCGACATGTTTCGGGCTCGACCGCTGCAACGGCCATTCGAGCAGGATTTGCCATCGTGGCTCACAAATGGAGCCCGGGCGGGTGTTGAGGGACGGGGCTGGACCCATGCCGAACTTTCTCGGCGGATTCTTGAGGGTCCGGCGGCGTTTGAGAGCCGGTGGTACCTGAGCGCCCCGTACATGGCTCGCGCCGTTTCCTGGACCCACGACGTGGCGCAGCAGTGCGGTTTGGAGCTTCGCTCGCCGCTGCTCGACCGGCGGATTGTGGAGTTTGCCGCGGGACGCCCGGTGGTAGAACGGGCGTCGGTCACCGAGACGAAGCGCCTCCTTCGGGAGAGCATGCGTGGCTTGGTACCAGACTCCGTGCTTGCACCGAGGGCGTATAAGACAGGCGTTCCCCGAGGGTACCTAGGCCGCCAGCTGCAACATGGCCTTGGTCCAGCCATGGATCGAGCGCTTAGCTATTCGAGCCCTAGAGGCTCGTCTATGATATTGGCCGATCTGGGCATCGTTGAGCTGTCGCAGCTGAACGCCGCTCGGGATCGCTACAAATCTTCGCCGGACCACTTGACCGGGGTTCAGTTATTCCTCACACTAGAGGTAGAGCTCTGGTTGCGGAATCATGTGTGGTTCACTCCGACAGCGCTCTAGCAGGGTGACTGGCTGGGGGGCCCAGCAAAGTTGCCGGAGGTCGCGAGGAATGTTTGTCCGTGGCCCGGTAGTTGCGTAGTGGATGAGTGAACCACTCACGGGGAGGAGAGATGTACCAGGCACCTAAGCTTGAGAAGTTCGGAACGTTCCGTCAGTTGACCCTCGGTCGTTTGGGCAAGACCGTGATCGGTGACGACGCGATTCCAGGGATCGGCCTCGACTGCAACCCGAATGTGCCGCCGTCTGATCCGACGGGCTGCATTCGCTCGTAAGTCGAGCAACTAGAATAAAATAGCAGTTCGCTGCTTCTGCGACTGCGCTTGCACAGGACGAATGCAGCTGTCGGCAACGTCCTAGCGTAGCGCAGGGGGCAGGCCAAGTTGAGAAGAGACCGCGGTTTTGCGACCGTGGTCTCTTTTTTTGCATATTCTTGACCAGTTCGTTGGCTGTGCCCTTCACAGGTGTTGTAGGCACGAAACATGATGGAAAAAACTTCCACGTTCTTCACTCGTCATTTGCGGTCGAAGTTCGTGTCCCACTTCTAGTTGAGTTAGCTCAGACATGCACGAGTTCGCCGTTTTTGGCGGAGTACTTCGGACGAATCTCGAATTCCCAGAACTGGAACGCCTATCTGGAAATCCAGAGCCGACCTGGAGCCTTGAGACCCATCCGGACCAGCCGCCTCTGGTGGGAGCTTCGTCCCTCGGTTCCGACGTCATCTACGCCAACTACCGCGTGAATGCGTTCATCCGACAGGGCGGCGGCTACACGTTGGTATTTGACGACACGGGCCGGTTCGACATCTCAAGCGACGGCAAGCGAATCGTTTGGCACGGCTACCAAGATCGACTGCTGGACGCCGGCCGAGCGGACATTCTAGGAAGAGTGCTTCCGCTGGCCCTACACGGCAGTGGTGTGCCGTCCCTGCACGCCAGCGCGGTTTCTCTCGGCCCCGAAGGGATCGCGTTCCTTGCTCCCAAGTTCCACGGAAAGTCGACGACAGCCACCGCGCTCTTGGAGCACGGCGCCAAGCTGATCACCGACGATGTGCTGCCCGTATTGATCGCCGAGCCACCGATATGCCTACCCGGGGTGCCGCGCCTCAGGTTGTGGCGAGATTCGGTGCGCGTCATGATCGGCGATGAAGCGGCCGATTCTCTCCCGGACGCACGGAAGCACCGAGTCGACAATCTGCGTGACGATCAGATCCAGTCGCTGCCCGTGCGGTTCTCGACGGCGTACATCCTGAGTCCTGTGAACGAGCTGCCCGACGGTGCGGCAGTGCGTCGAGATCCATTGGATTCGATCGTCGCCGCCCTCTCCTTGGTACAACACGCCAAGCTGGGTCCGTTGCTAGCTGGCGCGGAGGCCGGAGCACTGTTCTCTCAGGCGGCGAGCATCGCGGCGTCGATCCGGGTCTATGACCTCTACATTACGCGCGATTTTGCGCGACTTGGCGAAGTCGCGGCGACGCTCGCCCGATGGCATGGAGTGGGCGATCGGCACTCGAGAGAGGCGTAATGGCCACGTCCGCACCTTCCGGTGCTACATCCGTGGTTGCATCGCTCGCCGGTATCAGTAAGCGGTATGTGGTGCGCCGACCGATGCGAGACATGGTGCTGCATCCCCGTCGGCGCGAATGGTCTTACGTGTTACGAGACATCGCCTGCGAAGTACGCGCTGGGGAGTTTTTCGGGCTTCTGGGGCCAAACGGAGCAGGCAAGACCACGCTGCTGAAGATTCTGGCGACTCTTGTGCTGCCGGACGAAGGTCAGGCGCACGTGAGTGGATTCAATGTCGCCAGCGAGGGTGCGCAGGTGCGGGCGGTTGTGTCACCGTGCCTAGCGAGCGAGCGCAGCCTGTACTGGCGACTGACGGCTCGTGAGAATTTGCAACTAGCCGCAGACCTCCAGGGGGTTCCCCGCGATCAGGTGGCCGCGCGAAGCGACGATGTGCTTGGTGCCGTTGGGTTGATGGACACCGGAACCAAAATGGTGGGGCAGTTCTCCTCCGGCATGATGCAACGCCTGTTGATCGCCCGCGCCTTGCTCAGCCGACCAGCCCTCTTGCTGCTCGACGAACCCACGCGGAGCCTGGATCCGCTGTCGGCGCGTGAATTCCGGAGATTCCTCCGGGAGGAACTCGTGCAGCGGCGCGGCTGCGCGGTGTTGCTGGCGACGCACAGCGCCGACGAGGCGTTCGAGCTGTGTGATCGTGTCGCGGTCATGCACCGCGGCCGGCTGCTCGCACAGGGCCCAGCGGCGCAGCTGTCGGATCGGTACCTGGGTGCCAGATATCGCATCGTGACGTCCGCGCCGGTGCATCCCGCCATGACGACCTTGTGCGAAGGACCCAACGCGGAGATACAGGTCCTTTCGACCGTGGTGGTGGAGGGTGAGGTAACGGTCACGGTGCGCCTAACGGGCGGCGATGGTCGTTCAGCCGACGTGCTGGCCAGCTTGGTGCATGCCGGAATGCCCGTGGCGCGCTTCGAGCGCCTCCCGTTGGTGCTGGCGGACCTCATCGAGGGCGTGATGGTGGCGCAAGGCGGCCAGGCATCCGGAGCCCTGACGTGAGTTCCCCGCGGGCCATCCGGGCGCTGGTGTCGGCCGCGTGGAAGACGTCGCTGAGCTATCGCATGCAGATGGCGACATCCCTGGCGTCGTTGGCGCTGACGGTTGTCCCCGTCTACTTCGTCTCCAATGCGTTGCAGAGCATGATGGCCAACGCCATCGCTGGCGAGGGCACGCAGTATTTCGGTTTTCTCCTTCTTGGTACCGTTACGCTCTCGCTCGTGACCACCGCCGTCTCCACGCTGCCTCAGGCGGTTCAGGGAGGTATTTCAAGCGGGTTCTTCGAGATGCTGCTCATGTCGCCGGCTCCGCGTCTGAACATCCTGATCGGGCTGTCGGGATACGGCATCCTGTGGACATCGCTCCGAGGATTTCTGACGCTCCTTGCCGGATGGGTACTCGGCGCGCGACTGGCGTTGAGCGGGCTGCCGGCGGCGCTGCTGATCCTGATCGTGATCGTAGTGACGCATTGGGCCATCGGGCTGTTTGGCACGGCGCTGGTGCTAGCATTTCGGTCCATGGGGGCGCTGCCGCAAGGCGTCTTGTTCCTCTCAGCGCTATTTGGCGGCACGTACTTCCCGACCTCCAAGATCCCGTCCTGGCTGCAATCGCTGTCTGCTGTCACTCCTCTCGCGTACGGTCTTCGAGCGCTGCGGCGCGTGCTGCTCGAGGGGCGCTCGATGCGCGACGTGCTTCCTGATTTTGGCGTTTTGCTGGCGATGTGCGTCGTTCTATTGGTGATTTCCTCCGTCGCGTTCCAACAGAGTCTCTTGTACGCAAAACGGCAGGGGTCGCTTAACTTGTACTAGTGATGATGGCTGACCCTCGATGACCCTCGACACTTCGCTCCAAGGTTTACTGAGTCCGGAAGCGCGTCTCCTGTTACTCACGGCGGGTGGACCGTCCAATGACTCGGCGATCGCCGCTGCCGTTCGAGAGCCACTGGACTGGAGCAAGGTCTCGTGGCTTGCCGAATGGGAACGGGCGACCGGCGTGGTGTGGCGTCGCCTGCACGCGGTGGCTCCGGACGCGATCCCCGATGAGGTTGCGCTCGGCTGGGAGCGGCTGACCATGGTCGCGGACTTCCACGCGCTGTACCTGCAGGAGCGCTTTCTGCAGACGTTGCGGGCGCTCGTCGATGCCGGGTTAGATGTCATTTTGCTCAAGGGTGCGGCACTGGCGCACTCTGCTTATGGCAGCTTCACCGAGCGCCCGATGGGTGATGTCGACCTGCTGATTGATCCTGACAAGGCTGAGTTGGCGTGGCGTGTCGCAACGTCCCTGGGCTGGAATTGGGACCGTCGCATGTTTCCCGAGGTCTCGTACCGAGAGCACCACCATCTGCCGCCGCTGACGGACACCCAACGCGTTGGGGCCAAGCTGGAGCTCCATACAGCGCTTGCCGGATTTGGCCATCCGTTGGCACTGGGGTTCGACGCGGTGCGGCGCGCCTCGCGGCCACTGACCGTCGGCGGACGGCCAGTGATGGTTCTGGATGATGAGCACCAGATCATCCATTTGAGCGTGCACCTCGCGTGGTCTCACATTTTGAGCTTTGGGGCGTGGCGGACGTTCCGAGACATCGGCGCGGTGCTTTCGGCCGGCTCGCTCAACTGGGACCGGCTCATTCAGGCTGCTCGCACTCATGGGGCGACCTCCTGCTGCTACTGGACTCTTCGTTTGGCGAGCCGACTGAGCGGAATACCAGTTCCTGAGGACGCGCTCAGCGCACTACGCGCCCCAACCCCACTTGGCCTACACGGGATTGTGGAACGGCATCTGGCCGGCCAGCTGTTCGCGACGGAGCGCGTGTGCCCGTCGGAGTCGGTTCGCCGAGCGTTGTGGAAGGCGGCTATTCGGCCCGGGCGACTGCGGTTGGGGCAGGGTCGTCCATGGGACATCGACCAGATTACGTCGCCCGGAAAGGGGCAGCCGCTGCCCATCGCGACGCGGATTGCGAACCATCTGGAGAACCTGACGCAGTGGGCGCACTACCTGCGGCTGGTCGCTCGTCCGCGATAGCGCTGTAAGCGCAAGCCGGTAGTTGACTTTCGTTCCACGCGCGGCCACTTTACACGGCTCTCGCGCACGGCGTTCCGGCGTGTGTGAGTGAGTCGGCCGACGAACTGCGCGTCGGCCTCCCTATGGGCTCGCGGAGTACGCGAGGATGCGGGCTGATCGGCGTCCGAGCTGCACAGATCGGACGCTCCCGACAAGCGACGCAGGACAATTGAACATCGAGCGCTGTCTCGATGCGCCTTGGGTCCCCGCTCGAAGGTTTCCGAGTGCACCCGGCGGTAGGCGGATGGATACCGGCTCCTGCGAATGAAGGGGCGACTGGTCCACCCGCGTTTTTGCTGCGGTCCATCTGACTCCGGCGCCTGGCGCCGGACTGATCATACAGGTTTCGAGAGCTATGCCACGTACGACTCCGCTTGATCGTTATCGCAACATCGGCATCATGGCCCACATTGATGCCGGGAAGACGACCACGACCGAGCGCATTCTTTATTACACGGGCAAGTCCCACAAGATGGGCGAGGTCCATGATGGCGCGGCCACCATGGACTGGATGGAGCAGGAGCAGGAGCGCGGCATCACGATCACGTCAGCTGCAACCACGTGCTTCTGGCGCCGTCACGGGTCCAGCACGGACGCCGGCACTGGTCCCGAATACCGCATCAACATCATCGATACGCCGGGGCACGTCGACTTCACGGTGGAAGTCGAGCGCTCCCTGCGCGTGTTGGATGGTGCGGTGGCACTGCTGGACTCGGTGGCCGGCGTTGAGCCGCAGACCGAAACCGTGTGGCGTCAGGCCGACCGGTACAAAGTCCCGCGCATGATTTTCGCCAACAAGATGGACCGTGTTGGCGCTGACTTCGATCGCTGCCTGACGATGATTCGCGAGCGGCTGACGCGCCGCGCCTATCCGTTGCAGCTTCCGGTCGGATCCGGTGAGTTGTTCACCGGCCACATCGACGTCATCGAGCGGAAGGAATACATCTTCCATAACGAAACGCTCGGGAAGACGTTTGACGTGGTCGAGGTGTCCCCGGAGTTCCATGATCGCGTGGAAGCCGCGCGCCACGAGCTGATCGAGGCGGCGGTCGAGCACGACGAACATCTGATGGAGAAGTACCTCGCGGGCAACGAGCTGACCATCGAGGAGATTCGGCAGGCCATCCGGAAGGCGACGACCGGCATGCACATCGTCCCGGTGCTCTGCGGCGCCTCCTTCAAGAACAAAGGGGTGCAGGCGCTGCTGGACGCGGTCATCGATTACCTCCCGTGCCCGCTGGATGTCCCGGCCATCGAGGGACACCTCCCGCACCACGACGAAACCTTCGAGAGCCGCGACGTCTCGGACGACGCGCCGTTTGCCGCGCTCGCCTTCAAGATTGCCACCGACCCGTTCGTCGGAAAGCTGACGTTCTTCCGCGTCTACTCGGGCGTTCTGGCCAGCGGCTCGTACGTCTACAACTCGACCAAGGACAAGCGCGAGCGCATTGGTCGTCTGCTGCAAATGCACGCCAACAAGCGTGAGGAGATCGAGGAGGTTCGCGCCGGTGATATTTGCGCGGCCATCGGACTCCGCGATACGCGAACTGGCGACACGCTGTGCGATGACGACCAGCCGATCATTCTCGAGGCAATGAAGTTCCCGACGCCCGTGATCGACGTGGCGATCGAGCCGAAGACGAAGGCCGACCAGGACAAGCTGGGCATCGCGCTCAACAAGCTGGCGGAAGAAGATCCCACGTTCCGTGTGCACACGGATGCCGAGACGGCGCAGACGATCATTTCCGGGATGGGCGAGTTGCACCTGGAGATCATCGTCGATCGCATGATGCGCGAGTTCAAGGTGGACGCGAATGTCGGCCGCCCGCAGGTGGCCTATCGCGAGACCGTGCGCCGACGTGTGGAGAAGGTGGAAGGGAAGTTCATCCGGCAGTCAGGCGGTAAGGGCCAGTACGGTCACGTCGTGATCAACCTGGAGCCCATGGAGGCCGGACAGGGCTTTCACTTCGAAGACAAGATCGTTGGCGGTGTGGTGCCGCGAGAGTACATCGGGCCGGTGGAGCAGGGCATCAAGGAGGCGCTGGAAAACGGCATCCTAGCTGGCTATCCGATGGTGGACGTGAAGGTGGAGCTGGTGTTCGGCTCTTACCACGAAGTGGACTCCAGCGAAATGGCGTTCAAGATTGCCGGATCGATGGCGTTCAAAGAGGCCGCGGCCAAGGCGAATCCAGTGCTGCTGGAACCGATGATGAAAGTCGAAGTCGTGGTGCCCGAGCAGTACATGGGCGACGTACTCGGCGACTTGTCGGCGCGTCGTGGCAAGATTGGCGGCATGATGCAGCGCGGCGAGGCGCAGGTGATCGCGTCCACGGTGCCGCTCGCTGAAATGTTCGGGTACTCCACGAAGCTCCGCTCCATGAGCCAAGGGCGCGCGGTGTACTCCATGGAGTTCTCGCACTACGAAGACGTACCAAAGAGCAAGGCCGAAGAGATTATCAGCAAAGTGAAGTCGTGAGACAGGTGGCGGCCCGCGTGTGGTGCGCAGTGAGCGACCCATGCGGACCTTCCCCAGTCTCCCGTACCGTTCCGTCGCAGTAGAAACCTCACCTCGGGATCAGTTCCAATGGCAAAGGCAAAGTTCGAGCGGACCAAGCCGCACGTAAACGTCGGCACGATCGGCCACGTCGACCACGGCAAGACGACCCTGACGGCCGCATTGACGAAGATCTCTGCGGACAAGGGCTACGGCACCAAGTACGTGTCGTACGACGAAGTCGCGAAAGCGTCGGAATCGCAGGGACGCCGCGACTCGACCAAGATCCTGACGATTGCGACGTCCCATGTCGAATATGAGACGCCGAGTCGCCATTACGCCCACGTGGACTGCCCGGGCCACGCCGACTACGTGAAGAACATGATCACGGGTGCGGCGCAGATGGACGGTGCCATTCTCGTGGTGTCAGCGGTGGACGGCCCGATGCCGCAGACGCGCGAGCACATCCTGCTTGCCCGTCAGGTCAACGTGCCCCGCATCGTGGTGTTCCTGAACAAGTGCGACCTCGTCGAGGACGCCGAGTTGCTCGACCTGGTCGAGCTGGAAGTCCGCGAGTTGCTCAATCAGTACAAGTTCGACGGCGACGATGCGCCGGTGATCCGCGGCTCCGCGATCAAGGCGATTCAGGGCGATCCGGCCTGGGTGGCGAAGATCGAAGAGTTGTACAACGCGCTGGACACGTTCATTCCGGAGCCGGTGCGTGAAGTTGACCGTCCGTTCCAGATGCCGGTCGAAGACGTGTTCTCGATCACGGGCCGCGGCACGGTGGCCACGGGTCGTATCGAGCGCGGCAAGGTGAAGACCGGCGACGAAGTCGCGCTGGTCGGCTTTGGCTCGGACAAGAAGTCGGTGGTGACCGGCGTCGAAATGTTCCGCAAGCTGCTCGATGACGGGCAGGCGGGCGACAACGTCGGCCTGCTGCTTCGCGGCGTCGACAAGAAGGAAATCGAGCGCGGCATGGTGCTCTGTAAGCCGGGGTCCATCACGCCGCACACGAAGTACGAAGGCGAGGTTTACGTCCTGACGAAGGAAGAGGGTGGGCGCCATACGCCGTTCTTCAACGGCTATCGTCCGCAGTTCTACTTCCGCACGACGGACGTGACGGGATCCGTGGCGCTGCCGGGCGGCACCGAGATGGTGATGCCGGGCGACAACATCCAGATGACGATCGAGCTGATCACGCCGATCGCCATGGAAGAAGGATTGCGTTTCGCCATTCGCGAAGGCGGCCGTACGGTGGGCGCCGGCGTGGTGACGAAGATCTTGGCCTAACGAGCTGGGCACCGGGGACGGAGTCTGGGCGCGGTCGGCACATCGACCCGGCGCCCGCTGGACTCCGCTCTCCGCTGCCTACTCCCCTATTTCCCGGTACCGAGACCATGGCTGGCAGAATTCGCATTCGGCTCAAGGCATTCGATCACGCCGTCATCGACCAGGCGGCAGCGGACATCGTGCGGACGGCAGAGAAGACTGGCGCGCAGGTGTCTGGACCGATTCCATTGCCGACAAAGACGCGCAAGTGGACGGTGTTGCGGTCGCCGCACGTCGACAAGAAGTCGCGCGAGCAGTTTGAGCTGAAGACACACAAGCGGGTGATCGACATCCTGGATTCGCGCGCGCAGACGGTGGACGCGCTCACGAAGTTGGACCTGCCCGCCGGTGTGGACGTGGAGATCAAGGTGGAGTGACGCAGGAGCGGGCGGCTGGTCGCCAGTGACCAGTGTCTCGCCTGAATGCGGTAGTCCTCCGGCCACGCAACGGAGGCGCGGGCATCGCGCACCGGGCCGCGACTTTCATCAGGAACAGGAACTCATGATCGGTCTTATTGGACGCAAGCTGGGCATGACCCAGATTTTCAACGAGCAGGGACAGCAGATCCCGGTCACGGTGGTTGAGGCGCAGCCCAACCCAGTGGTCGAGGTGGTTTCGTTGCCCCTGGGTGGCTCAGCGGTGCAGCTGGGTCACGGACAGTCGCGCGTGCGCCGGAAGTCAAAAAAGGGTGAGCGCGCCAATCCACGCGGGCATCGGGCAAACAAGTCGGCGGTTGGTCATGCGGCCAAGGCCGGCCTGGCAGCGCCGCCGCGCGCGTTGCGTTCGTTCCGGCTGGACGACCAGCCCAATGCACCCAGCTACAACGTGGGCGACAAGGTGGATGTGTCGATCTTCACGGTGGGTGAGCGCGTGAAGGTGACTGGCACGTCCAAGGGCCGTGGCTTCCAAGGGATCGTGAAGCGTCACAAGGCGGGCGGTGGTCCCAACACGCACGGGAACACGAAGCACCGCAAGCCGGGTTCGGTGGGCGCTGGCACGGACCCCTCGCGGGTCATCAAGGGCAAGCGCATGCCGGGCCACTATGGCGCGGCCCGTCATACCCAGATCAACCTGCGCGTCGAGAAGGTCGACGCGGACAAGCATCTCCTGTACCTCCGTGGCGCAGTGTCCGGCCCTGCCAATGGGCTGGTCATGGTGCGCAAGCAAGGCTGAGACGATGGCAGACACGACGACATTCGATGCCGCGGCGTACACGGCGTTAGGCACCCCGCGCGAGCGGGTGAGCCTGCCGGCGCCCCTGTTTGACGGCACGATCAACATGCCGGTCATGCACCGGGCGGTGAAGGCGTACCTCGCCAACCAGCGCGAGGGCAACGCCAGCACCAAGACGCGAGGACTGGTCACCGGTGGTAACCAGAAGCCGTGGAAGCAGAAGGGCACCGGGCGCGCCCGCCAAGGGTCAACCCGTGCTCCGAACTGGCCGGGCGGCGGCACGGTGTTTGGCCCGCAGCCGCGCGCGTACGACCAGTATGTCCCGTCCAAGATGCGGGTGTTGGCGCGAAAGAGCGCGCTGAATGCCCGCGCCCGCGAAAATGCGATCTACGTGATCGACAACTTCGGATGGACGGAACCCAGCACGAAGGGCATGGTGGGTCTGCTGGGGCGCGTCGGCGTGGGTGGCCAGAAGGTGTTGGTGCTGACGAACGGTACCAAGCCAATGGTGTACCTGAGCGGCCGCAACCTCACGAACGTGCACGTCATGGCGTACAGCGACGTGTCGACCTATCACATCCTGTGGTCGGACGCGGTGCTCATCGAAGCGTCAGCGATCGGACATACGCTCGCTCCCGTGGCGGAGAAGGCGGCGGCGCCGGTGAAGGCGTCCAAGGCCGCGAAGGCGGCGGCACCGGCTCCGGCGGCCAAGAAGTCGGCCGCAAAGAAGGCCGTGGCCAAGAAGGCGGTGAAGGCGCCGGCGACCAAGGCCAAGCCCGCCGCCAAGAAAACGGCCGCGAAAAAGACGGCCGCTCCCAAGAAGAAGGGGAAGTAAGCAATGGCGTCACTCTTTCGAACCGTCGTCCGGCCGGTCGTGACCGAGAAGACTTCCGCCGCCTACCAGGCGCGCGGGGAGTACGTCTTCGAGGTGGCGTCCGATGCGACGAAGCCCGCGATTCGCGCGGCGATCGAGAAGCTCTTTGGCGTGAAGGTGACTGGGGTCAACACCATGAACGTGCGTGGCAAGGTGCGCCGCATGGGAAAGACGTCGGGCACGCGCCCTAACTGGAAAAAAGCGATCGTGACGCTCCGCGAGGGCGACAAGATCGAGATCTTCGAGGGTTGATCGATGGGAATTCGCCAGTTCAAACCAGTGACGAAGGGCGGCACGCGATTTCGCTCAGTGTCGGATTTCTCCGATATCACGCGGAGCACGCCCGAAAAGTCGTTGACGGCCCCGCTGAAGAAGTCCGGTGGTCGCGACAACCACGGGCACATTGCGATGCGTCGTCGTGGAGGCGGTCACAAGCGGAAGTACCGCATCATCGACTTCAAGCGCAACAAGTTTGGCATCGTCGCCACGGTGAAGGAGATCGAATACGATCCGAACCGTTCGGCGCGCATTGCCCTCGTGGTGTACGCGGACGGGGAAAAGCGCTACGTCCTGCACCCCAAGGGATTGTCGGTCGGTGATTCGATCGTGTCGGGTCCGGGGTCGGACGTCCGGACCGGCAATGCGATGCCACTGAAGGAAGTGCCGTTAGGCACCTCGGTGCACAACATCGAGTTGGTGCCCGGCAAGGGTGGCCAGATGGCGCGTTCGGCCGGTATGTCGGCCGAAGTCGTCGCGAAGGAAGGTGACTACGTGACGTTGCGCATGGGCAGCACGGAAATGCGCCGCGTGCACGGGCGCTGCCTGGCGACGATCGGCGAGGTCGGCAATGCGGAGCACGAGCTGGTGTCGTGGGGCAAGGCAGGCAAGCTGCGGTGGAAGGGTCGTCGGCCGAAGGTGCGCGGTGAGGTCATGAATCCCGTGGACCATCCGCACGGCGGTCGTACGCGTGGTGGTCGCAACGTGGTGAGCCCGTGGGGCAAGCCCGAGGGGATCAAGACGCGAAACATGAAGAAGCCGTCGCAGCGCCTCATTGTCCGCGGGCGCAAGCGCGGCAAGGCCACGGTGTCCGGGTTCTAGGTAAAGGTCAGGGGATGGGCGCCGCTGCGTTAGGCAGCGGACGTCTCTCTCCCTTCGCTCGAGATCGAGACTATGGCGAGAAGTATCAAGAAGGGTCCGTTCGTGCAGGAGGCGCTGCTGAAGCGCATTGCCAGCATGAATGCCAGAAACGAGAAGCGTGTGGTGAAGACGTGGTCGCGGGCGAGCACCGTGCTCCCCGACTTCGTCGGGCACACGTTCGCCGTGCATAACGGGAACAAGTTCATTCCCGTCTACGTCACGGAAAACATGGTGGGACACAAGCTCGGCGAGTTTGCGCCGACGCGTCTGTTCCGCGGACATACCGGCAACAAGGCAGCGGACAAGAAGGCGCCCGCGCCGGCTCCGGCGCCCGCCGCCAAGGGAGGAAAGTAGGCCATGGCTGCTGAAGCTCGCGCTTTCCAGCGCACGACGCGCCAGTCGCCCTACAAGATGCGCCTGGTGATCGACCAGATCCGCGGCCTCAACGTCAACGAGGCGTTGGCCCTGCTGGCCTTCTCCAAGAAGCACGCCGCGCTCCAAATCGCGAAGGTGCTCCGCTCGGCGGTCGCCAACGCTGAGCAGCATGCGCGGACGGCGAACGAGGCGATCGACGTCGACGCGCTCTTCATTAAGAAGGCGATCATCAACGAAGGACCCAAACTGAAGCGGTGGACGCCTGCGGCCATGGGACGTGCCACCCCCGTACTGAAGCGCACCAGCCACGTCGAGATCGTCGTGGCGGAGAAGGAAGGACGCTAATGGGACAGAAAACAAATCCGATCGGCTTCCGCCTGGGCGTGACCAAGCAGTGGCGTTCACGCTGGTACGCGGGCCGCGACTATCCGGGGCTGCTGAAGGAGGATGAACTCCTCCGCAAGTACCTCAAGACGCGCTTGGGACATGCGGCGATCGCCGATATCCACATCGAGCGCAAGCCGGGCAAGGTGGTGGTGACGATCCACACCGGACGGCCGGGCGTCGTGATCGGGAAGAAGGGCGCCGAAGTCGACAAGTTGCGCGACGAGCTGTCTCAGTTGACGGGCAAGGAAGTCGGCATCAATGTCGAAGAGATCAAGCGTCCCGAGCTGGATGCGCAGCTGGTGGCGGACAACATCGCCAATCAGTTGTCGCAGCGTATCTCGTTCCGCCGCGCCATGAAGCGAGCGGTTCAGAGTGCGATGCGCATGGGCGCACAGGGCATCAAGGTGAAGGCGGGTGGCCGATTGGGCGGCGCAGAAATCGCGCGCGTCGAGGGCTACCACGAGGGACGCGTGCCATTGCACACGTTGCGAGCGGATATCGACTACGCGACGTCGACGGCGATGACGACCTTCGGCACCATTGGCGTGAAGGTCTGGATCTTCAAGGGCGAGGTCGTGGAAGACCGTCGCGGCAAGACGTATTCGACCGGGGTCTGACGGCTTCGGCCAGCGACCACGACCTAACGAGATAGCATATCATGCTCAGTCCAAAACGAGTCAAATTCCGGAAGATGTTCAAGGGCCGCACGCGTGGCGTAGCGACGCGTGGCGCCGAGGTGTCCTTTGGGCACTACGGCCTGATGTCCCTGGAACCCGGATGGGTGTCGAGCCGACAGATCGAAGCGGCCCGCGTGGCGTTGACGCGCCACATCAAGCGCGGTGGCAAGGTCTGGATCCGCCTGTTCCCGGACAAGCCGATTACGAAGAAGCCCGCCGAAACCCGCATGGGAAAGGGCAAGGGGTCACCAGAAGGATGGGTGGCCGTGGTGAAGCCCGGGCGCGTGATGTTTGAGCTGGAAGGGGTGACGCGCGAGATCGCCGAGAAGGCGTTCGCGCTGGCGTCGGCCAAGCTGTCGGTTCGCACCAAGTTTGTGGAACGCGAGGAGGCGCACACCGATGGGAACTGAAGAGATTCGCGAAATGACGGACGCGGACATTCGCGTGCGCATTGGGGAGCTGGAAGAGGAGCGATTCCGCCTGAACATCCGTGGCGGCACGCAGCCCCTTGAGGATCCGCTGCGGCTGCGCGTGATCCGGAAGACCATCGCGCGCCTGCACACGGTGCTGCGCGAACGGCAGTTGACCACCACCGGCCGCGCGCGCTAGCGGGGAGTCTGACGACACATGGCTGAAACGATCAACAATGGACAGGCGACCTCACGGTCCGCGCGCAAGGAGCGCGTGGGCGTGGTGGTCAGCGACAAGATGCAGAAGACCGTCGTGGTGCAGATCGAGCGTCGCGTGGCGCATCCGGTCTACGGCAAGATGGTGAACCGGACAAAGACCGTGAAAGCGCATGACGAGGCCAACTCGGCGAAGACTGGAGACACGGTGCGCATCATGGAGACGCGGCCGTTGTCCAAGGACAAGCGTTGGCGTGTGGTAGAAATCGTCGAGCGCGCGCGGTAGGGAGACGACGCCATGATCCAACAAGAATCAGTAGTCAAAGTCGCGGACAACTCTGGTGCCAAGAAGGCCCTGGTGATTCGCGTGCTGGGCGGAACGCGCCGGCGCTATGCGCGCCTCGGCGATCAAGTGATCGTCGCGGTGAAGGACGCGCTTCCGAATGGGACCGTGAAGAAGAGCGACGTGGCGCGCGCGGTGGTGGTGCGCACCGTCAAGGAGACGCGCCGCAAGGATGGCAGCTACATCCGGTTCGACGAGAACGCGGTGGTGATCATCGATGACAAGGGCGAGCCAAAGGCGACGCGTATCTTTGGCCCGGTGGCGCGTGAACTACGCGAGCGCCGGTACATGAAGATCGTCTCGCTGGCGCCGGAGGTACTCTAGCATGCGACGGCTGAAGTATCGCGCGAGTGAGGGCACGCGCCTTGGCGCGGTGCGCCACGCGCGGAAAGTGGAGCGGACCAAGCTGGCTATTACCAAGGGCGACACGGTGAAGGTCATGCGTGGCGAGGACAAGGGACGCGAGGGTAAGGTGCTGCGCGTCTTCCCCAAGACTGGTCGGTTGACGGTGGAGGGGATCAACATGGTGAAGAAGCACCGGAAGGCGCGTCGTGCCGAGGAGCAGAGTGCGATCATCGACATGCCGGCGCCGATTCACCATTCCAACGTGATGCTGCTCGATCCCAAGAGCGGCGCGGCGACGCGCGTGCGTCGGCGCGTTGATGCTGACGGAACGAAGGAGCGCATCAGTGCGAAGAGCGGGGAATCGATCCCGCGCTCACGCTGATCGAGGACCGGAGACATGGCCACCAAGGAAAAGAAGGGCGCTGGTGATGCGCCGGCGAAGGGCGGCGGCAAGAAGGACGCTGGGAAGTCGATGCTTCCCAAGGGTCCGCACGCGGGCCGCGCGTTGCCCGTGCCGCCGCCGCGTCTGCGCGACTATTACAAGTCGACCGTGCGCGGTCGGCTGGCAAAGCAGTTCTCGCTGGCGAATCCCCACGAGGTTCCAGGACTGGAAAAGATCGTGGTGAACGTCGGTCTGGGCGAGGCGATCAAGCAGCCCAAGATGCTCGATCACGTCGTCGAGGAACTGATGATCATCACGGGTCAGCGACCCGTGCGAAAGAAGGCGAAGAAGTCGATCGCGAACTTCGGGCTGCGTCAGGGCCAGGAGATCGGGGCGGCCGTGACGCTGCGAGGCGCGCGCATGTGGGAGTTCCTGGATCGCTTCATTAACACGGCGATCCCCCGTATTCGCGACTTCCGTGGTCTGTCCACGCGTTCGTTCGATGGCCGCGGCAACTATTCGCTGGGCATCAAGGAGCAGATGATCTTTCCGGAGATCAACTACGACATGATCGACCAGATTCACGGCATGGACATCACGTTCGTCACGACGGCGGGGCGCGATGATCAAGCGCTGGCGTTGCTGCGCGAGCTGGGCATGCCGTTCCGTGGCGAAGACAAGCCGATCGTGGTGCAGGCCTGACCCGCGCCGACGACCTCCGTCCCACACGTTAGGCAGACTATGGCGAAGACTTCCAAGAAAGTGAAAAACGAGATGCGCAAGAAGTTGTCGACGAAGCATCTCGCGCGTCGCAACGAGTTGCGAAAGGTCGTGAAGAACCCGAAGACCACGGATGAGGAGCGTGCGGCCGCGTATGCCGCGATGCGGAAGCTGCCGCGTGACTCCTCAGCGACGCGTGTCCGGAACCGCTGTCAGGTGAGCGGCCGGGCCCGCGGGTACGAAGGGTTCTTCGGACTGTCGCGGATTGCACTCCGAGACATGGCGCTGAACGGGCTTCTCCCGGGCGTCCGCAAGTCGTCGTGGTAGCTGGACGGGTTTGGGCCGACGACACGAGGGGTGTCGTTCGCACCAGGCACGATGGATACACTGATATTTCTCCACGTCCCGCTGGGATACGAGAGGAAGAGGATCTTACGACATGAGCATGACTGACCCGATTGCCGATATGCTCACGCGGATTCGCAACGCTTGCGGATCGAAGCATCGTCGCGTGGACATGCCGGCTTCGAAGGTGAAGATCGAGATTGCGCGCATCCTGCGGGATCACGCGTTCATCCAGGACTATCGAGTGCTGGAGACGGAGAATGGCCGCCGGGTACTGCGCGTGGTGCTGCGGTACGCGGGTGGCCAATCCGTGATCCGGGAAATGCGGCGCGTTTCATCGCCTGGGCTGCGGAAGTACGTGGCGGTCGGCGAAATTCCGCGTGTGCGGAACGGACTGGGCATGGCGATTGTGAGCACGTCGCAGGGGCTCATGTCCGACCAGCAGGCGCGCAAGGCTCATACGGGCGGCGAGTTGCTCGCCCTCGTCTGGTAAGGAGACTCGCGATGTCGCGTATTGGAAAGAGACCGGTGCCGGTGCCCAGCGGCGTGACGGTAGCCGTCAGCGGCAACACCGTGTCCGTAAAGGGTCCCAAGGGCGAGTTGAAGCGGGCGTTGCATGCCGACCTGGGCGTGTCGTTCGAGAATGGGGTGATCGCGGTGGCACGTCCATCGGACGAGCCGCGGCACAAGGCGTTGCACGGCCTGTCGCGCTCGCTGGTCGCCAACATGATCGAAGGGGTCACCAAGGGCTTCATGAAGCAGCTGGAGATCACCGGGGTCGGCTACAAGGCAGAACCGAAGCCGTACGGCCTGTTGCTGTCGTTAGGCTATTCGCACCAGATCGAATACAAGGCGCCGGCCGGGATCAAGCTGACGGCTCCGCAGCCGACGCAGGTGGTGATCGAAGGCGCGGACAAGGAAGTGGTGGGGCAGGTAGCCGCCGAGATCCGGTCGCTGCGCAAGCCCGAGCCGTACAAGGGGAAGGGCATCAAGTACGTTGGAGAGACGATCCGCCGGAAGGCGGGTAAGGCCGGAGGCAAGTAATGCCACGCATGAGCATTCCCAAGAGCCGCGAGGAGAAGCGGTACCGTCGGCACCTGCGCGTTCGCAAGAGCGTGACGGGGACGCCCGATCGGCCGCGACTCGTGGTCTTTCGCTCCCTGAAGCACATCACGGCGCAGCTGGTCGACGATGTCGCACAGAAGACGCTGTTGACGATCGTCGACGCGAAGCTGTCGGGGAAGAAGTCGGAGAAGTCTGCCGAGGTGGGGCGGCAACTGGCCGCCAAGGCAAAGGAAGCGGGCATCACGAAGGTGGTGTTCGATCGCGCTGGATACCGGTATCACGGCCGCGTGAAGGCGCTGGCCGATGGCGCCCGCGAGGGCGGACTGGAGTTCTGATATGGCTGACGAAACAGTTGGAACTGGCGGCGCCCCGGGTGGCGCGCCCCAAGGTCGGGGTGGCCGCGGTGGCCGTGGACGTGGCGGTCGCGGCGGTGGCCCAGGTGGCCGTGGCGGCGGACCCGGCGGTCGTGGCGGCGGTCCTGGTGGCGGCCGTGGTGGCCGCGGCGAAGGCCAGGGCGGCGGTCGCGATGGTGGCCGCGGTGGTCGTGGCGGCGAGCAGCAGCAGCGTGAAGGATCGGATCTCGTGGAAAACGTGGTCGCGATCAACCGTGTGGCCAAGGTCGTGAAGGGCGGCCGGCGGTTCAGCTTCAACGCGCTGGTGGCTGTCGGCGACGGTCAGGGCAAGGTCGGGTTTGCGACGGGTAAGGCGAACGAAGTCTCGGAAGCGGTGCGCAAGGCCGTTGAGGCCGCGCGACGCCGCATGGTCGTCATTCCGCGCACCGGAAGCACCATTCCCCACGAAATCGTGGGCAAGCATGGAGCGGGTCAGGTGGTGATGAAGCCAGCGGCACCAGGTGCTGGCGTGATCGCCGGTGGCGCGGTCCGCGCGGTCATGGAGTGCGCCGGCATCACCGACATCCTGACCAAGTCGTTAGGTTCTACGAATCCGCACAACATGGTGCGAGCGGCCTTTGATGGGCTGACGCACCTGACGACGCACGACCAGATCGCCCGCGAACGTGGCGTGGAGATGTCGTCCATTCCGTACCGTTCACGCGCGAAGGGCAAGGAGGCGGCGCATGCCTAGAACATTCGTGTGGCATCCGGGGCGCGGTCCCAAGACCGTGCGTCCGTTGCCGCCTGCAGGCGATCAGCAACTGCGGATCAAGCAAGTGAAGAGCGGGATCGGCCACTCCTGGCGCATGCGGCAAGTACTTCAGGCCTTGGGCCTGCGTCATCACCAGGCCGTTGTCATTCACAAGGATTCGCCTGCGCTGCGCGGGGCGATCGATAAAGTGCGTCACTTGGTCGAAGTGACGCGCGTTGAGGAATAAGACTGTGGCGACGCCAGAAAAGATTGGCCTTCACAACCTGAAGGCGGCCCCCGGTTCGCATCGGGACCGGAAGCGCCTCGGTCGTGGTCCGGGCTCCGGCACGGGCAAAACGGCTGGGAAGGGACACAAGGGAAGCATGGCGCGCGCCGGTCACGGTGGGCCCGGCGGTGGCAAGCCGCAGTTCGAGGGCGGCCAGATGCCGATGACGCGCCGTATCCCCAAGCGAGGCTTCACCAACCCGTTCCGCGTTGAATCTCAGGTCATCGGCTTAGATGACTTGGCGCGAGTCACCGGCGAAGAAGTCACGCCGGAGACGCTGGCGGCGGTCGGGCTCGTGAAGCTCCGCAAGGGTCCTGTGAAGTTGCTGGCCAACGGCGAGATCGCTCGTGCGATTACCGTTCGTGGCGTGAAGGTGAGCGCTGCGGCTCGTGAGAAGGTCGTCGCGGCCGGAGGCCGCATCGAGGAGTAAATGGCACAAGCGAACCCCGCCGCGGCCCTGGCGAACATCTACAAGACGCCAGAGCTGTGGGAGAAGATCACGTTCACCTTCCTCTGCCTGGTCTTGTACCGGGTGGGCTCCCACATCGTGGCGCCCGGGGTGGACGCGGTCGCCATCACGGACTTCTTCAAGAATCAGGGATCGGGCGGCCTCTTAGGCCTCTACGATCTGTTTGTCGGCGGCGGGCTGTCGCGCGCCACGGTATTCGCGCTCGGCATCATGCCCTACATCTCGGCGTCGATCTTCGTGCAGATCGCCGGCGCGGTGATCCCGTCGGTTGAGAAGATGCAGCGCGAAGAAGAGGGGCGGAAACGCCTCTCCCAATGGACTCGCTATGCCACGGTCGTCCTTGCCGTCGTGCAGGCATGGGGCTTTGCGCTGTTCACGGAGTCGTTGACCGGCGCGGTCGCGAATCCGGGATTCTGGTTCAAGGTGCAAATGGCGGTCGTGCTGACGACCGGCGCCGTGTTCGTCATGTGGTTAGGCGAACAGATCTCGGAACGCGGTCTGGGCAACGGATCAAGCCTGCTCATCTACTTCTCGATCGTGGAGCGGTTTTGGCCCAGCATGCTGCAGACGTTCAGCTTCGTCAGCACGGGCGCGATCGGGCTGTTCTCGCTGGCGGTCCTGTTGCTCGTTATGCTCGGCGTGGTTGCTGGCGTGGTCGGTGTGACGCTGGCGGCGCGGCGGATCCTCATCCAGATCCCACAGCGGACCATGGCACGGGGACGCATGCGTGAAGCGGCGCGGAACTTCATCCCGCTGCGCATCAACTCCTCGGGCGTGATGCCGATCGTGTTCGCGCAATCGGTGATCGTGGTCCCCGGCGCGTTGGCGCAGTTCAGCGGACAGCCGTCGCTACAGCGATTCGCCGAGCTGTTCCAGCCTGGGACGTGGCTGTACTACGTGCTGCAGGCCGTGCTCATCATCTTCTTCACGTACTTCTACACGTCGATCATCTTCAATCCGATCGACCTGGCGGAGAACCTGAAGAAGCAGGGTGGATTCATTCCGGGCGTGAAGCCTGGCGCAAAGACCGCCGAGTACATCGAGCATGTGCTGGACCGCATCACGCTGCCCGGCGCCATCTTCCTGACCGTCATTGCCCTGATGCCGCAGGTCCTCGCCGACTGGATCAACGTTCCGTTCCGGTTTGGTGGCACGTCGCTCCTCATCATCGTCGGTGTGGCCTTGGATACGCTGGCACAGATGCAGCAGCACCTGTTGCTGCGTAAGTACGACGGATTCATGAAGAAGGGACGCGTGCGGTTCCGCGGTCGGCAGCAGGCGGGTGGCTTTTAACGCGCCCTGACGCGCGGTGCGCGCCGTACACTTCGTAGCTCAACTGTCAGCGCCGGCCGCCACGTGCGGCCGGCGTTTGCCATTGCTTCGCAGGTTGCTGGTACTCCCCGGCCAGTTTCACCTCACCTTTCGTGTCCCATGATCATCGTACTTCTTGGCCCCCCCGGCTCCGGCAAAGGCACGCAGGGCGACCCGTTAGGCAAGGTGCTCGGCGTTCCCAAGATTGCGACCGGTGACGTGCTGCGCGCCGCAGTGCGCGAGGGCACACCCATGGGGCTAGCCGCCAAGGCGGCAATGGACCGCGGTGACTTGGTGCCCGACGAGGTCATCCTCGGTATCATGAAAGAGGCACTGGCAGGTCCCACGGCGAAGGCCGGGGCCATCCTTGATGGGGTCGTTCGCACGGTTCCGCAGGCGGAGGGGCTGACGCGGGTGTTGTCCGACCTGCGCCGTCCGTTGGACGCGGTGCTAATGTTTCAGCTGCCGGATGACGAGATCGTGCGGCGCTTGAGTGGGCGTACCGTTTGCGCCTCGTGCCAGACACCGTACACGGGCCGCGAGCCCGGCACGACCTGCGAAAAGTGCGGCGGCACGCTGGTACGTCGCCAAGACGACGAGCCAGAGGCCGTGAGAAATCGATTGATGGTGTACCAGCGCCAAACGGCACCGGTACTCGATTGGTACCAGACGCAGGGGGCGCGGCTCGAGTATGTCGACGCTTCCGGTACTCCTGACGATGTGCTTGGACGCATCAAGAGGTCGTTGAACCTGTGATATCCCTGATGTCGCCCCGGGAACTCGAGATCATGGCGCGCGGCGGCCACATTCTGGCCGAGACGTTGGAGCTGCTGCGCGGCAAGGTGAGGCCCGGGGTCAGTACCAAGGAGCTGGACGCGGTCACCGAAGAGTTCATCCGGTCCCATCCCGGCGCGACGCCGGCCTTCAAGGGATTGTACGGCTTTCCCGCCAGCGCCTGTATTTCGATCAACGAGGAAATCGTGCACGGCATCCCGTCCGCCAAGCGCGTCCTTGAGGACGGCGATCTGGTGAAGCTGGATGTCGGCGTGAAGCTGGACGGATACTTCACCGACGCGGCGATCACCGTTCCGGTTGGCCAGATCGACGAGAAAAGCGCACAGCTTATCGATGTCACCCAGCGGGCCTTGAAGGCAGGGATCGAGGCGACGATCGTCGGCAATCACATTGGCGATATCGGTGCGGCGATTGAGGCCGTTGTGAAGAGTGCCGGATTCACAACAGCAGATGACTTGGTCGGCCACTACGTCGGGACCAAGCCACACGGCGACCCTCAGGTGCCGAACTTCGGCAAACCCAAGCGCGGCGCCAAGCTGATGCCCGGCCTCACGATCGCGATCGAGCCCATGGTGAACGTCGGTGGCTCACGCACGCGAACACTGCGCGACCGGTGGACCGTGGTCACGGCCGATGGTTCGCGCTCGGCGCACTTCGAGCACACGGTGGCCGTGACCGACAATGGACCGTTGGTGCTGACGAAGGCCGCCTAAGACGCCATCGCCGAGATGTCGACGCGACCGGGACCCACGGACTTTACGGGGCGTGTGGCGATTGTCACCGGTGCGGCGCGCGGCTTGGGACGGGCCGCCGCAGAACGATTGCTGGAGCGTGGCGCGTCGGTTGCGGTCAACGTTCGCGACGCGGATCGCGCCACAGCCCTGGCGAATGAGCTGGGCGACGGCGCCTTTGCGGTGGCTGGAGACATCACGGACGACGGAATGCCGGCGAGCATCGTCCAGCGCGTGCTGGAGCGATTCAATCGCGTGGATGTCTTGGTGAACAACGCGGCCCTCGCCAGATCCACGCGATTTCCCGACCTGTCCGCCGAGGAGTTTCGTGCGGCCTTCGAGGTGAACGTCACCGCCCCCTTCCTGCTCATGAAGGCGTGCCTGCCGGCCATGCGCGAGCAGCGCTACGGGCGTGTGGTGAACATCTCGTCAACGGCCGGCCGCCAAGTGAGCACGCTGGGCGGCGCCCACTACACGGCCTCGAAGACCGGGCTGGTTGGGTTGACGCGCGCCGCCGCCAAGGAACTGGGTCGGTACGGGATCACCGTCAACGCCGTGTGTCCCGGCATGATCGACACAGAGCTCACCCGCGAGTACGCGTCGGACGAGATACTGGTGAAACTGGCGGCGAGCTTTCCAGTGCCACGTCTTGGAACGGCGCGCGAGGTGGCCGATCTGATCTGTTTCATTGCGTCCGAAGCCGCGGGCTACATCACCGGAGCTGCCTTGGATATCAACGGCGGCGACCTGATGATGTAGCTGACGACGAGCCACCATGAAGGAAAGCACGCGTGTCCTGAGTGCACTGGGTGCCGCAGTGGCCACTGGTCTGGCCATCGAGGTCAGTGGTCGCCCGATGCTGATGCAGTGGGCGGACGGAGTGGCACCCATCGGCACTCTGTGGGTGAACGCGATCCGCATGACGGTGATCCCGCTGGTGGTTTCGTTGCTAATTACCGGGGTCACATCGGCCGCCGATGTCCGCGAGATCGGACGTATGGGGCGACGCACGATCATCACGTTCGTGGGACTGCTGGTGTTCCTGTCGGCGCTCGTGATCCCAGTCATGCCGTCGATCTTCCACCTGCTGCCACCCAGTGGATCGCCGCCCCCTTTGCCGGCCGGAGCGGCAGAGGCGGCGGGGCAGGTGACGGGAAGCGGCCAGGCCCAGAGCTTCGGCGCTTGGCTGGTATCACTCATTCCGTCCAATCCGATTGCGGCTGCCGCCAACGGCCAGATGGTCCCGTTGGTGCTGTTCACTTTCCTGCTGGCGCTGGCGATCGCGCGCGGGCCTGCACCGGCTCGCGCCACACTCACGGGCTTCTTCAAGTCGGTCGGTGACGTCATGCTCGTGCTCGTGCGGTGGGTGGTGCTTGCGGCACCGATTGGCGTGTTCGCGCTGGTGTTGCCGCTGGCGGCTCACGCTGGTGAATCGGTGGTTGGGGCCATTGGCTTCTACATCATCACATACATGGCGACGTGCCTTCTGGCGAGCGCGGCCCTGTACCCGTTGGTGGCGATGGTGGCGCGAGTTCCCATGAGCGCGTTCGCCCGCGCCGTCTTGCCTGCCCAGCTCATCGCCGTCAGCTCCTCATCGTCCATCGCCTCGCTGCCGGCGCTGGTGGAAGGTGCGGAGCAGCGACTGGGGTTGAGCAAGAAAGTCAGCGGCTTTGTGCTACCCCTGGCGGCGTCCACGTTCAAGCCAGCGTCTCCGGTGTCATGGTCGGTGGGTGCCCTGTTCGTGAGCTGGTTTTATGGAATTCCGCTGCATGCGCCGCAACTTGGGATCATCGCCTTCGCCGCAGTGTTTCTGGCGTTTGCCGCCCCGGGAGTGCCGCGAGGGGCGTTCATCATGCTGGCCCCTCTTTTCGTGGCCATCGGGCTGCCTCCAGAAGGAATCGGCATCCTCATTGCCGTCGACGTCATCCCAGACACCTGTTCGACCGTGTTGAACGTGACGGGTGACCTCGCCGCGGCAGCCATCGTAGCGCGCCTGGAGGGCGAGCACGTTGCCACCTGAGGATGGCCCGCTAACAGGTCGAGTGGTGCGCCTGATACCGATGCGCATGGAGCATTTGGACGCGCTCTGTGCCATTGGCTTGGAGCCGTCGATTTGGCGCTGGATGCCGTTTCAAGTGCGGGACCGAGCCGGGATGCAGGGATTTATCTCCGATGCGCTCGCCGAGCAGGAACACGGCAGTGTGGTTCCCTACGTGACGACGCTGGCGGACAGTGGCGCCGTGGTGGGATCGACACGCTTCATGAGCATCGTGCGGCCGCATGGTCGCGTGGAGATCGGCGGGACCTGGATTGCGCCGGCCTACCAGCGCACGCGCGTGAATACGGAAGCGAAATACCTCATGCTGCGACACGCCTTCGAGGCCTGGCAGTGCCAGCGGGTTGAATTCAAGACCAATTCGCTGAACGCGCCGTCACGCGCGGCGCTGCTGCGGCTCGGCGCGGTAGAAGAAGGGACGTTTCGAAAGCACATGTGGAACCAAGATGGTTCCGTCCGTCACAGTGTGTACTTCAGCATTGTCGACGACGAGTGGCCGCAGGTGAAGTCGCGCCTGGAGGCCTGGCTGGCCGCGTAGCTCACCACGGGCGTCCGTTTCCGGCGAGGTCGGACGGAGCAGATGAGGGGCGCGATTCCCCGGCGATGGTGCGCCGCGGTGCACGGCCCTCGCCAGGGCTACAGGAAAATGCGCGGTCAGCTCCAACGAAACACCGGTTCAGGACGCGGAGATATTTCGCTCGACCACGGCGATCGCGGCATCGGCTGCGGCGGCTGCTTGCGCGAGCAGCGCATCCGCCTCGCGCGCGATGTCAGTGCCGAGCGATTTGTCGGTCAGTGATGCCACGTTAATCCGGACGTTGTACACAGCGCCACGACAAGCCGCCTGCGCCAACAGGGCGGCGACGCCGGCGTCCGAGGCCGCATTCGTGTTCCCCTTCTGCGCGGCCTCAGTGGCCAACGCCGCCACAGCGGCGCACGCGCGGGCCGTTTCCAACGGAACGCGTGCAGCTCCAACAAGGGCCTGGTCGATCGCCGCCGTGCGGGCGGCGACCTGTGCCTCCGTCTCCTTTGGCAGCTTGTACGCCTCCATCACCACGTTGTACGCCGCGCCGTCCTTAGCCACGAGGGCCGACAGTTCATTTCCCAAGGCCGCTGCTTTGAGTGCCAGCGCACGCATATCGGCGTCGACCGCCGCGTATTTCTTCCGCCCCACGGTCAACCCGGCGACCATTTGGGCCAACGCGGCGCCCAGCGCCCCGACATGCGCGGAGACGCTCCCGCCCCCAGGGGCAGGGGTGCTGGCGGCGACCGACGCGACAAACCCGCTCAGCGACTCGCCACCGCTCATGGTCTCCCGCACCTTGCGTTCGAGCACGGCTTGGGGGGTGAATCCGCGCAGTTGCAGGTGACGGGCGGCCGTGTCAAACAAGGCCCGCTCTGGGACCAAACCGACGATCTCGCTCCACGTGGGGGTCACGCCCTGCGCTTGCGCCTCCATCTTCACCATGTCGAACGCGCGATAGAGTGGCGTCTTCTCGATGTCGACAAGGTTCATGGAGACTTGCGCCTGTCCATCGACTTCGAGGCCCAACCCCTTCACGTAGCGAAGTCCCCCTGAGGAGTGACGAAGAGCCTTGGCGACGTCCTTGGCGACCGGAAGGTTCTCCTTGCCACCCAGGTAAACGTTGTAGGCGACGAGGAAGGGCCGTGCCCCGATGGCCGTGGCGCCAGCCGTCTTGTGAACACGGGCTTCGCCAAAGTCCGGGCGACGATTCGGATTCGTGGCGATCTCGTCCCGAAGTCCCTCGAACTCACCGCGGCGGACGTCGGCAAGATTCTCGCGATCTGGCCGCGTTGCCGCGCGCTCGTACAGGTAGACCGGGATTTCGAGTTCCCGGGCCACGCGTTCTCCCAGCGCGCGTGCGAGGGCGATGCAGTCCTCCATAGTGGCGCCATCAAGCGGAATGAACGGCACCACATCGGTCGCGCCAATCCGGGGATGCTCTCCCTGATGGACCGTCAGGTCAATGCGCTGCGCGGCCTCGCGCATGCCCGCAAAGGCGGCGTCCACGGCTCGCTCGACAGGCGCAACGAATGTCACGACGGTCCGGTGGTGGGACGCGTCGCTGGACACGTCGAGCACGACCACGCCCTCGACGGCGGCAATGGCATCGCGGATGGACTGCACCACCGCCGGGTCGCGGCCTTCGGAGAAGTTAGGAACGCACTCGATCAGCTTCATCGCGCTATATCAGAGAGTTAGGGTTTCGATTGGAAGTAGCGCTCGGCAAAGCGGCGCTGGATGCTATGCCGTTCGAACGATGGTGAGCAACCACTCGTGCATGCGCTCGTTGCCCGCAATCAATCCAGGGCTATCGGGCGTCGCTGGGTTGCCCGCGAGGTCAGTCACCACCCCTCCGGCTTCCCGGACCAGCAGGATCCCCGCGGCCATGTCCCAGGGCGAAAGCCGCAACTCCCAAAACGCGTCGAAGCGTCCAGCCGCAACGTCCGCCAGGTCGAGCGCCGCCGAGCCCGCCCGTCGGATTCCGGACGTTTGTCGCATCACCTGGGTGAACTGGCGTTGGTACCCATCCACAAGCTCCGGATGTTTGAACGGGAAACCAGTGCCGATCAGCGATCGCGACGGGGCCTCGATGGACGAGACTTTCAGCGCTTCCCGGCCGCGGTAGGCCCCGGCGCCCTTTACGGCGCACCACTCCTCATCCAGGACGACGTTCCGAACGACCCCCGCCACCAATTCGGGGCCCTGACGCACGCCGATGGAGACGGCGTATTGCGGGTAGCCATGAAGAAAGTTGGTGGTCCCATCGAGCGGATCCACATAAAAGGCCAGTCCTGCGCCGCTGGTCGCGGTGGGCGACAACTCCTCGCCGACGATTAGCGCGTCCGGATGCTCACTGGAGATGATCGCTCGAATCCTCTCCTCGGCGCCCATATCCACATCGCTGACGAAGTCGGCGTGGCGCTTTTCTCGCCAGTCGAGCGTGGCCCGTCCGTCCGTCCGTTCACGAATGAAGGTTGCTGCGCTCTTCGCGGCGCGCGACGCGGTTCGGAGAAGAGGGGCAAATTCAGACCGTTCAATGCGTTGCGACGGTAAGTCCATAGGGCTTAATTTTTTCGGATGTCGAGGATCTTCAGTGGTATTCAGCCGTCGGGCGAGCTACACATAGGAAACTACTTGGGCGCTGTGCGCAATTGGGTCCAGTTGCAGCACGAAATGGAGTCGTTCTACTGCGTTGTTGACTACCACGCCATCACGATTCCCTATGAACCCGAGGATCTTCGGCGGCGGACCTTCGAGATGGCCGTGTCGCTTTTGGCGGCGGGCATCGATCCGAACGTCGCGACGGTGTTCGTGCAATCACGGGTCCCTGAGCACACCGAATTGGCGTGGGTGTTTAACGCGGTGACTCCGCTGGGTGAGCTGGAGCGGCAGACGCAGTTCAAGGAAAAGGCGGCTCGGCAGGAGAGTGTCAGCGCGGGGATTCTGAACTATCCCGTGCTGCAAGCGGCGGACATCCTGATGTACCTCGCTGATACGGTGCCGGTGGGCGAAGATCAGGTGCAGCATCTGGAGCTGTCTCGAGAGATCGCACGACGATGGAATGCGCGTTTCGGGGAGTTCTTTCCGGAGCCCAAGGCTCGGCTGACACCCACGCGTCGCATCATGGGCCTGGATGGGCAAAGCAAGATGTCGAAATCCATCGGCAACACCGTGGGGCTGCTGGAGTCGAAAGAAGCGGTCTGGGAAAAGTTGCGGCCGGCGGTGACCGATCCGGCGCGTGTTCGGCGTACGGATCCTGGGAACCCGGACGTCTGCAATATTTTCCAGTTGCACAAGGCGTTTTCGTCAGAAGCAACCGTGGCGGAGGTGGATCGGCAGTGTCGGTCCGCGGGGTGGGGTTGCATCGATTGCAAGAAGGTGTTGCACGCATCCATGGAGGCCGAGTTGGCGCCGATACGGGTGCGCGGCGCCGAGTTGTTGGCGCAGCCGGACGTCGTTGCCGAGGTGTTGGGAGATGGTGCGGAGAAGGCGCGTCGTGTGGCGCGCGACACAATGTCTCAGGTTCGCGAACGCATGGGGCTCACGTAATGGAAAAGATCATCAAGGCGGCGGTCGACCGCGGCGCATCCGATCTTCACATCAAGGCTGGCGACGTGTTTCGCGCCCGGATTGATGGGAAGCTGGTCGCGATGACCAAACAGGCACTGACGCCAGATCAAACGCGCGCCATTGCGTTGCGCCTGATCACCAACGAGAAGGTGAAGGCGAACATCGATTCGCTGCTGGACTACGATTGCTCATGGGGAGCAGCTGGCATCGGTCGCTTCCGCGTGAACATCCTGCGCCAGCGGTCCAGCTTCATGATCGTGATGCGCGTGATTCCGTTTAAGGTCCCGACCTTCGCCGACCTCAGCTTGCCCCCGGCACTCGAGAAGATTGCCATGGCGGAGCGGGGAATGGTGTTGGTAACAGGGGTGACCGGGTCTGGGAAGTCGAGCTCCTTGGCGGCGATGATCAGCCATGTGAACTCGACGTTGGAAAAGCACATCGTGACGCTGGAAGAGCCAATCGAGTTCCTGCACCGGGATCTGCGCTCTTCGATCACACAGCGCGAGATCGGCGTGGACACGGAGACCTTTCGCCAGGGACTGAAGGCGGCCTTGCGTCAGGATCCGGACGTCATCGTACTTGGGGAATTGCGCGACCCGGAAACGGTCGACACGGCCATGAAGGCGGCGGAAACGGGGCACCTGCTGCTGGCCACGGTGCACACGCCGGATGCACAGACAACCATCGCCCGCATCATCTCGATGTTCCCACCCGAGGAACAGGACAATGTACGGTTGCGGCTGGCGGAGGCGTTGTACGCTGTCGTGTCGCAGCGGCTGCTGCCGCGCACGGATGGCAATGGGCGCACCGTGGCGTGTGAGATCATGATCGTCACGCCTACGATCAAGGACCTGATCCTTGACCAGAAGATCGGCGAGATTCGTGACTTCATCGCTGAAGGGCGTGAGCAGTACGGTATGCAGACGTTCGACCAACACCTCGCCGACTTGGTGACCAGCGGCGTGGTCTCGTTCGAGACGGCATTGGCGGCATCCACCCGGCCGGCGGACTTTGAGCTGCAGATGAGCGTCTTCAAGAAGTCCAACATCCCCTCGAGCTCCTTCGGCGAGGGTGGCATCGGAGGGAACTGGCCATGACGAGACGACTGGAAGGGGTCCTGGGACCCGTGGTAACAACGTTCGATGATCGCGGCGACGTCGCGCTGGACGCGTTCGGGGCGAATATCGAGGCGCACCTGGAGGCGGGCCTGCACGGCATCGTCGTCTGCGGGTCAACCGGCGAAGCGGCTCTGCTGGAAGAACCGGAGCGGTTGCGCCTGATCGAGATGGCGCGGAGCGTGATTCCCTCGGACCGTTGGTTGATCGTCGGCACGGGCGCCGAGTCGACGCGTGCGTGCATTCGGCGATGCAAGGACGCGGCGTCGCGCGGTGCAGATGCTACGCTGGTCGTGGCCCCGCACTACTATGCCAACGCCATGTCGACCCCGGCATTGCTCGCCCATTACACGGCGGTCGCTGATGCCAGTCCCATCCCAGTGCTTCTGTACAACATCCCGAAGTACATGCACTTCAAGCTGGAACCGGAATTGGTGTCGCAGCTGGCGAAGCACCCGAACATCGTCGGCATGAAAGACAGTTCGGGGGACTTGGCAACCCTCGAGCGCTACCTGACGGCCCAGTCGGACCAGTTCACCGTGATCACGGGCCACGGTGGCAGCTTCCATCAGGCACTCACGTTAGGCGTCCGTGGCGGCATCTTGGCCGTGGCGCTGTTCGCCGCGGAGTTGTCGTTGGAGGTGTACCGGGCTCACGTCGCGCGTCAGCTGGGCGATGGTGCTGAGGCACAGAACCGCCTGACGCCCTTGGCCATCGACATCGTCGGTCGTCTGGGCATCGGGGCGGTGAAGGTGGCCATGGAGCGTGTCGGTCTGCAGGGAGGGCCCGTGCGCCCGCCGCTCTTGCCGTCGTCCGCCGCAGACGTTGCGCAAGTCGACACCTTGCTGAGGGAAGCGGCACTCGTCACCACCTGAGTGAGCGGGAAGTCGAATCCGGCGCCCGAGTTTCACGTACTGTATCTCGCCCCGTACCTGGCTTCCGTTGTGAGCCATGGGCGGGGCGACGTGCGTTGCCCAACGGAGGCGCTGTGTCGATCCTGATTCTGGGTGTCATCTGCCTGCTGTCCCTGCTCATGGTGCCGCTGGGACTTCCCGGCATCTGGGTCATGATCGCCGCCGCCATCGGCCACGACATGCTGGTACCTGCCTCGCCGATTGGCTGGTGGGGCATTGGAGGCGCCATCGGACTCGGCGTGGTCGCCGAGTACTTGGAGTTCGCCCTGGCTGGACGCTACGCGCGCAAGTACGGCGGGTCTCGACGCGCAGGGTGGGGAGCGCTGGTTGGAGGATTTGTCGGCGCCTTCATGGGTGTACCGGTGCCCGTGATTGGCTCCCTTATCGGCGCGTTTGCGGGAGCCTTTGTCGGCGCGCTCGTCGCCGAGTACACACGCCGCGAGTCGACCGCGGGAACTGCGACGCGTGTGGCCACCGGTGCGCTCATCGGGCGGGTGGTCGCTGCTGGCATGAAGACGGGAATCGCCACAGCGATCGCGGCGGTCATCATACTCGCGGCGCTGCGCTAGACGGAGGTGCTTCCCGCCTTCGGGTAGATGGCGTTAGACCGCGGCGCTTAGGCCCGTGAGCGGCGTCAGTGAGTTTCGGCTTTGCAGACGTACTGCATGGCAACGTCTGCAAACGATCCCTTGATGGCGGGGCCGTAGCCCGGCTGAGCGTTGACGTTCTTCGAATACACGACACCCTTCTGAACATCGGCGTACAGGACGTTCTCCTTGACGGCGATGGACTGCTTGGCGCAGTCGAACATCGCCGTGGAACGCGACCCCGTCAGCTGCTTCTTTCCGATGGCGACCGGCTTCTGGTAGACGACGCGCACCGTGGCCGTGACAATTCCGTCTTTGCGCTTGATTGAGGCGGGGTCAATGGATACTGGGTTGGACGAACTGGTGGTGCCGATCTCCTTCCACTTTCCCTGGACCAGGGTGCCGGCGACGAGCAGCCAACCGAGCGCGCGAACAAACACGTAGATCTCCAGAAAGACAGGTGTCACTGACGATGCGGCGCGTGGCGCTCCAGCGCCAGTGGGGAGTCGGCGTTAGGCAGCCGACCCCCCAAATGATCTCAGCTGGCGCGCAGATACGAACACCCGGCTTC
Organism: Gemmatimonadaceae bacterium; assembly: GCA_046327745.1. GTDB lineage: Bacteria > Gemmatimonadota > Gemmatimonadetes > Gemmatimonadales > Gemmatimonadaceae > JABAQJ01. Next base: position 401,759 of record JAXLXV010000009.1, read on the forward strand.
TTGGGCGCGAATGCACGCGAAAACACCGGACGGCTGAAGCACAACGCCGGGGACCAAGCTCGCCAGGGCCCGCTTCTTTGCCTCGTCGTCGCTGACCTTGTCCTTTCCCTTCACGAGTTGCACGCAATCGTCGAACGCGACGGCACAGGCTAGGGCAATCCCTCCGCGGGCGATGAACTTGTCCAGCTGCACCGCATCGAACATGTCAGGAATCTCCTTCCGCTTCGACGACAGCAGGACGGGGTTCCGGTCGGTCGGTTGTTGGGTGATCGGATGCAACACACTCTTGGCCTTCCCGATTCCGTACTTGTCCCAGAACGCTTGCTGCATGGCAAGCACGATTCCGTTGTGCCGCATGACGACCACGGCGGTCATGTCCTTTGGTGGCACACCCAGCACTTGGTTGTACTGGTTGGTCCACAGCGATGCGCGCCAGACGCCGTAGCCACTTTCCACCTCGGGCACATCAAACAAGGCTTTGTGCTTGGTCGTCAGGCGATTGACCCACGACAGGTCAAACTTTTCCCCGCCCTGAGGAAGCGTGGCCGCGGGATCCACGGTGTACGCTTGCAATGAGTGCGGAAGGGCGCTGAGCAGCACGGTGCCGCCTGCTGCATGGCGCAGGAAGCTGCGACGAGTCGACATGCGGTCTCCTAGGTTGAAAATGTGGAACGCCGACACTCCCGTACGCGCGCCGTGGCCGGCTGGATTGCCCTGCTCGGTTAAACAGCAGTCGGGGCAAATACAGCGGCGCGAGGCGACTTTCAGAATGGCGCACTCTGCGGCGAGATCAAGAGCGAGATGCGAAGTGGCGGGCATGAAGAGGTGGTCGGCAGCGCACTGCGGCGCGCCAGGGAAGCGGAGCGCGGGGGCCTTCGAGAATGGCCTGTCCCGAGCTACGCATCTCCTTGCCTCAGCATCAATTGTCACTAGTTTTCGTCAACGCCCCGCGGCTGGCCGGGGCGTTTTTTTGTGTCCAGCAATGGCATGGGAGGGACGCGGGCCCCCCCCGCGTCAAGCATACCGCCAGGGCGCCCGGCTGCCCGCATCCCGCCATCTCACACCGTACCAGACGTACGCACCTGTGCGGCACGCCTGAGGCAGACACCGATGTTCGACTCGAAGACTCGAAGCGTCGTAGTCGTGGGCGCCCAGTGGGGCGACGAAGGAAAGGGAAAGCTCGTCGACGTACTCGCCGAACGCGCCGATTGGGTCGTCCGGTACCAAGGCGGGGCGAACGCTGGGCACACCGTGCACATCGGCGACGACTCCTTCGTCCTGCACCAGATCCCCAGCGGGATCCTGCACCCAGGCGTGCGCTGCGCCATTGGGAACGGCGTCGTCCTGGACCCCGAGACCCTCTTCACCGAAATCGATGAGCTAGTGCGCGACGGTGTGGACGTTGAAGGTCGCCTGTATGTGTCCGACCGCGCGCACTTGGTCATGCCCTATCACAAGCTCGTGGACTCGGAGAGTTCTGCCAGCAAGGCCATCGGGACCACGGGGCGAGGGATTGGGCCTGCCTATGAGGACAAGGCTGGACGTCGCGGCGTACGCGTGGTCGATCTCAAGCACCCGGATCGGCTACGGCCTCTGGTCGAACGCGGCGTTGAACTCGCGAACGCGGCGCTCACTCGGTACGGGTCGTCGAAACGAGCCGATGTCGCGGAGACGATGGGCCGGCTCGAAGCCCTGACGCCCCGCCTGCTGGCGGTTTCCGAGGACGTCAGCCTGATGTTGCACCGAGCTATGAAGAGCGGCGGCGCCATCCTGTTGGAAGGGGCGCAGGGGTCGCTGCTGGACGTGGATCATGGGACCTATCCCTTCGTGACATCAAGCAGCACCACGGTCGGTGGAGCCGCCACGGGGACCGGGTTGCCGCCGACGGCGATTCATCAGGCGCTGGGTGTGGTGAAGGCATACACGACACGGGTGGGTAACGGACCCCTGCCAACGGAGTTCGATGAGCCGTTAGGCAGCCACGTGCGCCAGCTGGGAAATGAGTTTGGAGCGACCACGGGTCGTCCGCGTCGCTGCGGCTGGTTCGATGGTGTGGTAGTACGCTTTGCCGTACGCGTGAACGGGTTGACCGGGTTGGCCGTCACGAAGCTCGATGTCCTGGACACGCTGGAGCGCTTGGCGATCTGCACCGGATACCGAGTGGGCGACGAGGTGTTGCAGGAGTTCCCCGCCGATATCACGGCCCTAGAGCAGCTCGAACCAGTGTACGAGTGGTATCCGGGGTGGCAGGTGTCGACGTCGGCCGCGCGGCGCGTCGAAGATTTGCCCTCCAACGCCCGGGCCTACCTGGACCGCCTGCAATCACTGGTCGAGGCGCCGATTCGCTTCGTGTCGGTGGGGACGCGGCGCGACCAGATCATCGAGACCAAGTGAGCAGCGCCGTATGACATCCGGACCGGGGTTGGACCTGACGCTCGATGTGCTGGTGGTTGGGGCAGGCCCCTGCGGCTTGGCAGCGGCGATTTCTGCCCAGCGCGCGGGCTTGAGTGTGCTGGTGTTCGACGCCGCCTGTGTCGTGTCGTCGGTGACGCAGTACCCAACATACGCCACTTTCTTCTCCACCGCCGAGAAGCTGGCGTTAGGCGGCCTTCCGTTCGTCATCGCCGACGCCAAGCCCACCCGGCGCGATGCGCTGGCGTACTATCGTGAGGTCGTGCGGCACTTCGCCTTGCACGTGCGGCAATACGAGCGGGTCGAGTCCATTGAACGCAGTGGCGACGCCTTTCTGGTGCGCACGCTCCGACGGGGCGGCCAGCGCTTTCAGACAAGAACGCGGGCGATCATCGTGGCCACCGGTTACTGGGGGTCGCCCAATCTGCTGAATGTGCTCGGCGAGGACCTGCCGCATGTCTCTCACAGCTATCACGAAGGGCACGCAGCCTTCCAGCAGCACGCCGTCGTCGTTGGCGGCGGCAACTCTGCCGCGGAGGCCGCCCTGGATCTGTGGCGCGCCGGCGCCAAGGTGACGCTGGTGCACTTTGGCCCCGCTTTTGACAAGAAGATCAAGCCGTGGGTGCTTCCCGACTTCAACAACCGCGCCGCCGAGGGGAGCATCGATGTTCGTTGGAACAGTCGCGTGGCCGCGATCGACGGCGAGTTCGTGACGATCCGCCGGTCTGATCATACGGTCGAGAAGTTGCGCGCGGAGCATGTGTTCCTGATGACCGGGTTTGCGCCTAACGTGCAGTTGCTTCAGGGGATCGGGGTCACGATTGACCCGGCGACCGGAATTCCAACGCACGATCCCAGCACCCTGGAAACGAACATCCCAGGCGTGTTCATGGCTGGGGTGGTTGTGGCCGGATACGATGCCAACAAGGTCTTTATCGAGAATGGTCGCTATCACGGTGATCGCATTGTGGCGCGCCTGACCGGCAAGCCGGTACCGCCGCCGCCGACACTCAGCCGCGAGTTGGATAGCTGAACGACTGTCGGTCCGGCGCTTCCGATGTCCACCGGCCGTCATGCACATTGTGTGAGCACCCAGAGACTTCCTTCACCGATTCGTACGACATGCAACCCGACGTCATGGACAAGCTGGTGTCGCTGTGCAAGCGACGGGGATTCATCTTCCAGTCCTCCGAGATCTACGGTGGGGCGGGGTCGGTCTGGGACTACGGCCCGTTGGGCGTCGAGCTGAAGAAGAACGTCAAGGATCGTTGGTGGCATGCGATGGTCCGATCGCGTGATGACATTGAGGGTCTGGACGCCGCCATCCTCATGCATCCGCGCGTCTGGGAGGCCAGCGGACACGTCGCGGGCTTCACGGATCCCCTCGTGGACTGTCGCGCGTGCAAAGCGCGCTTCCGGGCGGACAAACTCGAGGATGCGGCGTGCCCGCGCAAACCTAGCAAGCACCCCGGGCAACACACCGACTGCCAGCTGACCGAACCCCGTCAGTTCAACCTGATGTTCAAGACGTTCATGGGCCCCGTGGAGGAATCGGCGTCCGTTGTCTATCTGCGCCCGGAGACCGCGCAAGGCATCTACGTGAACTTCCTGAACGTGCAGCAGGCGACGCGGCAGAAAGTCCCATTCGGGATCGCGCAGATCGGAAAGGCGTTTCGCAATGAGATCACGCCTGGGAACTTCATCTTCCGCACACGTGAATTCGAGCAGATGGAGATGCAGTTCTTCGTGGATCCGGCCGGCGATCACATGCAGTGGTTCGAATTCTGGAAGGCCCAACGCATGGCCTGGCATCAGTCCCTGGGGTTGCAGGGTGACCGGCTGCTCTTTCACCAGCATACGCCGCAGGAGTTGGCGCACTACGCGCGGGCGGCCTTCGATATCCAGTTCGACTTCGGTGGCACGCTTGGCTTCCAGGAAATCGAGGGCGTGCATCATCGCGGAGACTTCGACCTTGGCCGTCACCAGGAGTATTCGGGCAAGAAGCTGGAGTACTTCGATCAACCCAACAACCGCCGGTTCACGCCGTTCGTGATCGAGACGTCAGTTGGAGCTGACCGGACGACGCTGGCACTCCTGGTCAACGGCTATCGTGAGGAGGCGGTCGAAGGGGAGGACGAGGGCCGCGTGGTGCTCGGTTTGCATCCATCGCTGGCACCGATCAAGGCGGGCATTTTTCCGCTGGTGAAGAAAGATGGCATGCCCGAGTTCGCCGAAAAGCTTGCCGCGGATCTGCGCCCCCATTTTCCGGTGTTCTACGACGAGTCTGGGGCGATCGGCCGACGCTACCGCCGACAGGATGAAGTGGGCACACCGTTCTGCATCACCGTGGATGGTGAGACCACGCAGAATGGCACGGTGACTATCCGCGACCGGGATTCACTTAAGCAGGAGCGAGTTGCCGCGGACCAGGTCCGATCGATCATTTTGGGTCGACTCGCCCTCTAGGCACCGAGGTCCGCCTTGCCGGACGGGCCGGCCGACTCCAGGCCGGCCTTTTGACCTGACGGAAACGTTACGCTTCCGGCCGGGGCTGTCACACCGTGATCCATGATATGTCGTTACACGGCAGGCTGGCGCTGAACGCGAGGGTCAGGGCCTGGGTGAAGTGTCTCTTGCACGCGAAACACTTCAACCAGACGCGGGGGGTGCCATGCCCAATGTGGTCGGATCAAATCGTCGTGAGTTCATTCGCGAAGCCGCGCTCGTCGTGGCCGTGCTTTCTGGGTGTGGCGGTGACAGCACCGGGCCGACGGCCATCGACGGTGTCACCATCTCCGGAAGCCAGGTGACCGTCGACCTGACGAAGGTCACGGCACTGTCGTCGGTAGGGACCGCCCTCTTCATCCCGGGAGCGCGGGTGGTCGTGCTTCGAACCGCCTCCGCCACGTTCAAGGCATTCACGACGACGTGTACGCACGCCGGATGCTCCGTGGACTCGTTCGCTGGTGGGCGCATCAACTGTCCCTGTCACGGGTCCCAGTACGACACGAATGGACAGGTCGTGGCTGGGCCGGCGCCACGCGCGTTGACCGAATACGCGACCACGTTCGACGCTGGCAGCAACGTCGTGACCATCAACAAAGGCTGACGCGTCGACTCTGATGTAGACGCAGCTGACGGGGTCGCCAGGCCGTTGTCCGGCGCATGTGGCGTCGGAGGCAGGTCTGGTGGCTGGGCGGCAGCACGCACGTAGGCCGCCGCGTCCGCTCTGGACGCGGCGAGTGCCGGCGTGCCAATTCTCCCCCAAGCCACCTCGCTCTATTGGCGGGGGACGACTCGTCAGCGTTGATGGCCGTAGGCCGTTGGCGCACTCCTGGGGGCAGGGATGAAGCCGACGGCACTGATCACCGGTGCATCGAAAGGAATTGGGCGCGCCATTGCCCGCCGACTAGCCAGCACCCATGCGATCGTTGCCACGGCACGATCGGAAACGCTGCTGGAAGGCCTGGCGCGCGAAATCCGGGCCGGCGGCGGCACATGCCGCGTGTTGGCGCTGGATCTCCGTCGCCCGTCGGAGATTGCCGAAAAGCTCGGCGCCCTGGACGTGGACGTGCTGGTGAACAACGCCGGGGTGATGCACAAGTCGCCTGTGATGGAGCTGACGGACGACGAGTGGCAGGAAATGGTCGACGTGAACTATAGCGCCCTCTTTCACGCCAGTCGGGCCGTGGTCCCCGCCATGATCAAGCGAGGTCGCGGACACGTCGTCAATATCGCGTCCATCGCCGGCCGATCTGCCTTTGTCGGGGGGGCAGGATACGCCTCCACAAAACACGCCGTCATGGGATTCAGTGAATCGCTAATGCTCGAGCTGCGAGATCATGGCGTCCGCGTCTCGGTCGTGTGTCCTGGCTCGGTGGCCACCGGGATGGTCGCCGAGGGAGTGGACACCAGCTGGATGCTTACACCGGAGGATGTGGCGGAGGCGGTTGCCGGTGTGGTGGCGATGCCGCCGCACGCACTGGTTTATCAAGTGGAGGTGCGCGCGGCGCGACCGGGAAAGCGATAACGGGCAATGGCTACCATTCGCGACGCCAAGCGGTGGCCGCGCGACACTGGACGTGCTCTGGTACGTCAGGCAAGCTTTTCCGCGAGAACGGTGGCTATCGCCCCTGTTGCCGACTTTTGCATGAGGTTTGCCATGCGTCACCGTACGCCCCGGCTCTCGGTCGTATGTGGACTCCTTGTCCTCTCGGCGTGTCGCGATGCGACGGCCCCGTTCCAATCGCCCATATCCCGGTCCATTGCGCCGACCGCAACGCAACTCGCGTTAGGCCCCGGCGTGACGCGGACGCCGTTGAAGATCCTGCAGGCTAACCAGCTCATGCGGGTGCACAGCATCAATGACGCCGGCGTGATCGTCGGCGCCTCGTCGTTCACCGCGGGTGGCATCCAGGTGAATCACGCGGTGGAATGGACGTCCCCGACCACCATACTGGATCTCGATGGGCGAACGTCCGCCCAAGACGCGACCAGTTGGGCGACAGACATCAATGCGTCCGGACAGGTGGCCGGCCACTGGTATGACCTGGCGCATCCCAACCGCGGATTTGTGCAGACCAACGGCACAAAGACCTACATCAATCCCTTGACGGGCGACACCGAGAGTAGCGCGCTGGCGATTGACGCCAGCGGCAAGGTCTTCGGTTGGAGCTACGGGCACCCCACGCAACGCTACATCACCTGGGCGAATGGAGTGACGACGCTGTTCGATCCGTTCCCAGGTGTGTCGATCGAGTTCGCGGACATGAACGCGGGCGGCGTCATCGCGTTCAACGCGTACAGCTTCACCAATAGTGCATTCCTGTACGCCAATGGCTTGGCCACGCCGCTTGCCGTCCCGGCGGGCTACATGAACGCGGTGTACGTGGCGGCCCTGAACGCCAATGGAGACGCGGTCGGGCACGGCTTTCCGGTCGGTGGCGCGGGGACCAATGTGTTGCTGTGGAAGAATGACGGGACCGTACAGGATCTTGGCGTTCCCGCCGGGTACACAACCTGCCAACCGACGGGCGTCAACAACCTGCGGCACGTGGTCCTTTGGTGCATCAACACCACGACGTTCGCGCTCGAAGGATTCGTATGGAACGGCGCGCAATTTTTGTCGTTAGGTGATGTGAATCTCAACGACGATTTTGGTGGCCCCGGACCGCTCGCTGACTACCTCGTCATCAACAACAACAATCAGGTGGCCGGCCGCACGGGTTCGTTGGTGGCCTCGCTATGGACGTACCCGTCACCCGGTTCTTCGGACAGCGATGGAGACGGCATTCCGGACGCATCTGACAATTGTCCCGCCGTGCCCAACCCCAGCCAGGCAGACTTTGACCAGGACGGCATCGGCGATGCCTGCGATCCAACACCGGGGGCGGACCTGGCCCTCGCGTTTGCCAGCACGCCGCCATCCTTCACGCTCAACGTGCCGGTGGCCGTGAACTTCCTGGCCAGCAACGCCGGCCCGGGCAATTCGTCAGGCTCCGCCATGTTCATTCAGGCCTCACCGGCCTTTCGAATTGTGAGCGCGACCGGGGCGACGTGCGGTCCCGTCACCGGTGGCCTGTCCTGCACGTTAGGCGCTGCCAACGCCGGCGGTCAGGTGACGTTCTCACTCACGGTGCGACCGGTTCAGCAGGGAGTCTTCCCGGTGAACCTTACCCTCACGGGCAACGAAACAGATACGAACACCGCGAACAACGTGATCGCCCGCAACGTCCGCGTGAACTGATCGAGGGCAGGGCCGCCGTTTCAGCTGGGTCTAAGGGGGGGCTGCGTCGCGTCGGCCGTGATTCGTCGCTAACTTGTGGTTCGTGCGCAAACCTCGCGTCCTGACCCATGACCGGTTTCGCGGCCCGCCTTCTTCCCAGACAGAAGGGACCTCGGGCGCCCAGTCCAGTCTCCGCGAACTGCTCCTCATTCGGGAAATCGTGCATGCCTTTCTGCACGCTGACCGACCGAGCGACGTCTTCCAGTTCACGCTGGACCGGGTCAGCCCGATGGTCGGGGCGACTTTTGCCTCGGTGTACCTGGTAGATGGCGTGTCCGAACTCATGCATCTGGTCGCCGCCTACAACTGGCCCGAGCGGTACCGACCGTGGCTGGGGGAAATGCGCGTTAGGCTTGGCTACGGCCCCAGTGGCGAGGCCGCCGCGGAACGCCGGGCGATTGAAGTGCACGACGTGTTCGCCGACAAAAATCTCGAGGATTGGCAGGAAGTCGCCAGCGAACTCCAGTTCCGCTCACTGGTCGCCCTTCCGCTGCAGACGGCCAAAGGAGTGACCGGCGCGGTCACGTTCTACTACGGCGGCACTGGAGCGCCGTCGCCCGAAACGCGGGGGCTCCTTCGTATTGTCGCCGACCAGATGGCCGCCACGGCAGAGAAGGCATCCTTGATTGACGAGCTCCGCCGGGCCAACGTGGCCTTGCGCGAGGCGAACGAGGAGTTGGAAGGACAGGTCAGGGAAGTTCTGGACGCGCGCCGCATCCAAGACGAATTCCTTGCCAGTATTTCAGGCGAGCTGCGTACCCCGCTGACCACAATTATCGACTACCTAGGGACCCTTCAACGAGAGCTGGCAGAGCCGCTCACCGATCGGCAGCGCGCCGACCTCTCCAACATCCGTGAGGGGAGTGCGGGGCTTCTCTCCCTCGTGGATGACCTGCTGGACCTGACCAGCGCGAATCGCGGAGGAAGCGGTCGCCGTGGTGAAGAGTTCGATCCGCGCGACGTGGTCCGGGATGCTGCGGCCAACGCCCCCAGTCCGTCAGCGGGCGTTCAGTTCGAGGTGCGTTGTCCCGAGGGACTGCTGGCGCAGATGAAGAGCGATCGCGCGCGCGTTACGAAGATCCTCACGTCGCTGCTCAGCCAGGCCTTCAGAACGACCTCCAACGGGCAGGTGGTGGTTGGCGTTGAGGTGAAGGGAGATCACGCGGTCTTTCGGGTACAGGACACCGGAAGTGGCATCGCCGCTGACGCCACTCCATACCCCGGAACCGATGGTCGCGCCTCCCCCGCGGGTCCGGGGCTCGCCTTGGCCCTTTCGCGCCGGTTGGCGCACCTGCTTGGCGGCGACATCTTTATCGACGCGGTTCCCGGGGCCGGAGCGACGTACACGGTCGAACTGCCCTTGGAGTTGGATCGTGATGGCGCCGTGGCCAGCGATCCGGCCGACTATCGCAAGCCGATTCACCCTTAGCTCTCGTCCATGTCCACGCAACGTCGTACGCTCCAGGAAGCACAGACAAGTCTCGCCGTCGCCGACGTACTGGACGCGGCGATCGAGTTCTTTTCACGCCGCGTGTCGATCTACACGGCCTATGTCGAACAGCAGGGACCGACTTTCGTGACGCTGCGAGGTCAGGGCGGCGAGGAGATCGTCATCGCTGCCTCGGCGCTGCCTAACGGCACGCGTGTCACCGGCGCCACCTACATGTTCGATGCGCAGGTCTCCCGCTTCTTGTCCACGTTACCGGCGGCGGCGGAGGTCGCATGAGCATCCCCTTTGTTGCCCAGCTTCGCTCACGCCCCGACATCATTCGACTCGGCACCAGTGGTGAGCCAGTCATCACGGTCCGAGTGCAGCTGGCCGAGCGCTGGGATACCATTCGCGTTGACGCGCCAGCCGACACCGCGGTGAGCGTCGTCAAGCAGCGCGCCCTTGAGGCCCTGGCTCCCGATGCACCGCGCCCGGAGGAGTACGTGACGAAGCTGAACGGCTGGCAGGTGCTCGATGAGCAATGCACGCTGGCGGCCGCTGGCGCCGTCTCAGGCTCCACGCTGCTCCTTCACTCGCGCCGCCGGCACCCCGTCCGCTGACTTCTCTCGAAGCACGAGTTCCCGCATCGACCGGCGAGGGGCGCGACGAGCTCCTCGCCGCGGCTGCGCGCCTCCGGGCGGAAGTGGGGAAGCAAATCGTCGGCCAGCAGCCAGTATTGGACGAAATCCTGATGGCGATCCTCGCGGGCGGACATGCACTGCTCGTGGGCGTGCCCGGCTTGGCCAAGACGCTGATGATCCGGTCGGTCGCCGATGCCATGGCGCTCACCTTTCACCGCATCCAGTTCACGCCGGACCTGGTCCCCAGTGATATCACGGGCACCGAGTTGCTCGAGGAAGACAGCCGAACGGGGACCCGTGCCTTTCGCTTTGTCCATGGTCCCATCTTTGCCAACATTGTCTTAGCTGACGAGATCAACCGGGCGCCCCCGCGTACCCAGGCCGCCCTGTTGGAGGCGATGCAGGAGCACCGTGTCACGGCGGCGGGTGAGACGATGCCCTTGCCGGAGCCGTTCTTCGTGCTGGCCACGCAGAATCCCATTGAGCAGGAGGGCACGTATCCACTGCCCGAAGCCCAGCTCGATCGATTCTTGTTCGACATTCGGGTGGGGTATCCCGATGAGCGCGATGAGATCGAGATCCTTCGTGCGACCACCGGTACCCGCCAAGTTGCCCTTTCGCATGCCATCGATGGCGCCCAGGCCGTGGCCCTCCAACGCCTAACGAGAGAAGTGGTGGCCTCGGAGCCGGCCCTGCGATACGCCGCCGCCATCGCCCGCGCCACTCGGCCCGATGCGCCCAATGCGCTGGACGCGGTCAAGCGCTACGTCCGCTGGGGTGCTGGTCCGCGCGCCGGACAGGCCTTGGTGCTTGGCGCAAAAGCGCATGCGTTGCTCGCTGGGCGTCATGCTATCGCGCCCGAGGATATCCGGCGTGTGGCCGCGCCGGTATTGCGGCATCGCGTGCTCACCAACTTTGCTGCCGACGCCGAGGGCATCACCGCCGAGCGAGTGATTCAGGATGTCCTGGCTGGAACTCCAGAGCCGCGCAGCGACCTCCGTCTCTGACGGGGAGCTGTCCAGTTCACGATCGGCAGGGAGGCCCGACTCCGGCATGACACTCGCGCGCTACGGCCCACTGCTGGACGCCGTTCGCGGTTTGCAATGGCCGTCGCGACGACGCGCTACGGGAATGCTCCCCGGCGCCCACGAATCCAGACGACGCGGGGCCTCCCCAGAGCTGTCAGAGTATCGTGCCTATCGCCAAGGAGATGATCCCCGGCAGCTCGATTGGAAGCTCCTGGCGCGAACGGATCGCGCATTCATCCGTCTTGCCGAAGAGCGGTCGATCGTGGGGACGATATTTCTACTCGATGCCTCTGCCTCCATGGATTTTCCACGTGGCGGGGGCAACAAGTGGGAGGCCGCCTGCGCCCTGTGTGTTGGGATGGCGGCTATCGCGCACGCGTCCGGGGACCCCGTGGGCCTGTTGGTGCCGACGGCGAGTGGTCAGCTGTCGTTGGCACCGCGCACCCGGCGCGGGACCGTGCAGGCCTTGATTCGCGCGCTAGAACAAGTACATCCGTCAGGGGCAACACCTTTGGCGGAGTCTCTGGCGCGCATCGGTCAGGCGCAACGTGTGGTCGTGCTGAGTGATTTTCTAGGCGATGAGGCAGCGCTGCGTCGGGCCTGCCAACCGCTCCTGGCGGGCCGGCGCGAGGTCCACGGCGTCCACGTGGTCGCTGACGCCGAACTTGCTCCGTCGCTTGGCAGCGGCCTGGTGGAGGATCCAGAGTCGCCAGCCGTGCGCCGCCCACTCACGGCGGAGTCTCGTGCCGCATATGTGGCGACGTTCGCGGCCTGGCGGCACGACGTGGCGCACGCATGGCGACAGAGTGGGGCGGCCTTCTCGTCGGTGATCACGAGTGAAGAGCCAGTGCGCGCAATTCGGCGGCTGGTGACGACGTGATGATGTCCCTCGCGGCACCGGCGTATCTCTGGGGCGCCCTGCTGGCAGCCGTCGCCGTCACGGCGTTGCACCTGTTGGCCCGCCGTGAACGCCGAGCGGAGCCACTGCCGACCGCGCGCTTTGTTCCCGACCGCGTGGCCACGTCAGTGGTCCGTCCCGATCGATTGAAGGACGTCGCGCTCCTGGCGCTGCGATTGCTGGCATTGACCTTGATCGGTCTCGCGGCTTCGCGTCCGACATGGACGGCGCGGGCCAGCGGTACGGCCCGTATCGTCATCGTCGACCGTGGGGCGGGTGCGTGGGGGCCGACAGTTGACGTCGTTCAGCAACTCTCACAAGGCGTCGCCACGTCACTGGTGTTGGTGGATTCGTCGGCTCGGATGACGACCGTGGAGCAGCTGTCGGTCCGCGAGGATTCGTTAGCCCCCGCGGTGGCCGGCTCGATGTCGGCGGCGTTTGTGCTGGCGGTTCGGGAGGCGCAAGTGCTCACGCGGCGGTTCACTCGGGTGGAGCTGCACGTCGTATCACCAATGCTGACCGCGGAACTTGACGCCGCGACGCTTTCCATCCGTCGGTTGTGGCCCGACTCGGTCATCATCCATGACGTCCCCGCTCGGCCTAACGAGTCGGTGATGGCGGGGATGGAGACGATACTCTCCATCGACGATCCCGTTGGGGCGGCCGCGCGTCTGACGCAACCGATTCGTGCCGATGGACGTGCGTCGATCAGGATTCGACGAGGCGCCCCAACGTCGGACGACATCCGTTGGGTGGGCGATGCCGCGCGCATTCTGTTGGTGTGGCCGGACTCGGCGACGACGATGCGAGGCATCGACACGCTGGACGCCGTGACCTCATCCACGGCCACCGTCACCGGCTACTTCCGGCGCAGCGGTGCGGCTCCCATCGGCCGTCCCATCATGTGGTGGAGCGATGGAGCCGTCGCAGCTGGCGAGGCAGTCACCGGCCAAGGATGTGTGCGCAGCGTCGCGTTTAGTCCCAGTCCGCGCGGGGATGCGGCGATTTCGTTCGGCGTGCGACGGATCATGGAACGACTCTTGGCACCTTGCGGCGCCACCGTGTTGGGTGAGAAAGCGCCGGCCAACGCGCGCGGCGTCTTGGCGGCACCAGGCCCTCCGGGTAGGGCCACCCCCGTGCCGGCGCCTGACGGTCCGCGTTTTTTGCCTGCCGTCCTCTTGCTCGCCGCAGGGTTGGCACTGCTGGCGGAGCAGTGGGTCCGTCGCCCGAACGCCACACCGGCGGTTCGCGCATGAGGGGGGAGAGCGCCGACGTGGTGCGGCAACAGCTGCGACACACGCAGTGGATGTTGAGGCTGTCGGCCGGACTTCACGGTGTGGGTCTGGGCCTGTTGAGCGCTGCGGGCGTCCTGGCCCTGGCCCACCTGACGGGCGTTGATACGGCACAGGGGAGACTTCTTGCCCTTGTGGTTGGTGCCGGCGCGTTGGTGTTCGAGTTCGTGCGACGCGGCGCCCGTCGCCTGTCACTGGAGCGGGCCGCGCTCTGGGTCGAGGAGCAGGTGCCGCACCTGCGATATGCCTTGGTGAGCGCGGTTGGGACCTCGCATCGCGGCGTAATCGACCGCGACAGTTGGACACGCGCGCAGGGGCACGCCGTGCGGTCAGCATTGCTGCGCGCGTTCCTGCTCGCACTGGCCGGCACAGGGACACTCTGGCTGGCGCGTCGCGCGCCCTTCGCTATCTGGGCGGAGGTGGGCTCGCCGACGCGGTCGTCTGGTCCGGCGGGTTCGGGCCTCCTGCGCGTCCATGCACGACTGGTCCCCCCCGCGTACACCGGTCGGAAGGTGGAGACGTACGACGATCCCGTGACGATTCGAGCGGTCGCTGGCAGTCAACTGACGTTCACCTCCGCGGAGTCTGTGTTGACAGCGCGTCTGGGCGATACAGCGCTAGCCACGGCACCGGGGTCGCCCGGCCGTCAGCTGAAACTCCACGTCCCCGCAGGGGTGCATGCGCTCGGCTTCGCCTCGCCGAACGGCCGTCGGCTGGTGACCCTGGAGGGGCAGGTGGACTCCGTCCCCGTGGTGACACTCTCGCAGCCGGCTCGTGACACCGTGTTTCGCGAGCCGAAGGGGAGTGTCCTGCTGTCCGCGCAGCTGACGGACGACTTCGGGCTTTCCCACGCCGCCTTCGAGTACATCGTTTCCTCGGGTGAAGGGGAGAGTTTTACCTTTAAGCGCGGCGATCTCGGGAGCCGGGCCTTCGACGCGGCGCGCTCGGGGGCGCTGTCGGCGCGGCTGTCCCTCGAGGCCCTACAGCTCAAACCTGGCGATATCGTGCATGTTCGAGCCGTGGCGCGGGACGGCAATACCGTGACTGGGCCTGGCATCGGCAACTCCGACACGCGAACGCTCCGTATTGCACGCGCCGGGGAGTACGATTCCTTGGCGGTGGAAGGCGCCCCGCCACCGGAAGCTGACAAGTCCGTGCTGAGTCAGCGCATGCTGATCAACCTGACGGAAGCCCTCCGACCCCGTCGGCGAACCCTGGCACGGGAAGCGTTTGTCACACAGGCCCAGGCGATCGCGCGGGACCAAGCGCGGCTTCGTCGTCAGGTGGGCGACATCATTTTCGACCGACTGGGCGACGCGCCAACCGGTGAGCACTCGCATGACACGGACGTCGAGCGCCCGCTCAACAAGGAAGAGCTGTTGAAGGCGGCCGAAGAAGCCACACGAGCGGATTCCGAGGTCCTTGATTTTGCCAACGGTGAGTCGCCGGTGACGAACATCAATCGCCCGCTGCTTGAGGCCTACAACGCCATGTGGGATGCGGGGCGGGAACTGGGTATCGCCGACCTGGAGCGGGCCTTGCCGCATATGTATCGCGCCTTGGCGGCCATTCAACGGGCGCGCGCGGCCGAACGGTTGTACCTGCGCGGCAAAGCGCCGAGAGTGGTTGTGGACATCGCGCGCGTTCGTTTGCAGGGTAAGGACAAGGGGCACTCGTTCACCAGAACGCCAGTTGGCTTCGCCGATTCTGTACGGGTGCGAGCACGGCTGCGCTTTGCCGCGGCGATCGAACAGCTCAGCGTGGATCCGGCGCCAGCCATTGACTCACTGGTCATGCTCCGGGTGGACGTCGCATCGTGGAGTCCCCGCGCAGCGAGCGTTCTGGACAGCGCGGTGGAGACGCTGCGCGCACAGCGTGATGCCACCGCAGAGCTGCTGCAAGCGCGTCGCGCCTTGGATGGAGCCCCAACGTTCAGTGATTCGGTCCCGCTCTGGTCAAGACGGCGTGGGGGCCAATCATGAGTGAGTTTGTCTTCGCCACGGCGCAGTACGAGTCCGGCGACTGGGATTCGGCGCCACTCGTGCCTGTGAATATCGTCGACTCCGTCGCCCGGTACACATCGATTCCTGTCGCACCGCAAGGGGTCAACGTCACCCTCGCCTCGGACGATGTCCTGCGATACCCATTGTTGTTCCTGACGGGTCACCTTCCGGTGCGTTTTACGGCAGCGGAGCGGCAAACCTTGCGCAAGTACCTGGACCGCGGCGGCATGCTCTTCGTCGATGACCACAACCACGACGTGGACGGGGCCTTTCACAAGACCGCGACCGAGGAAATTCAGGGAACGGCCGGCCCACTGGTGAAGCTGCCGAGGCAGCACGCACTCTATCGGGCGTTCTTTACTTTCCCCGATGGTCCGCCAAACACCAGCCACGAACTGAACGGGTGGGGCGACAACCTGGTTCACGCGGACCTCCTAGCGGTCATGCGAGGGGACCGCATTTCGGTTCTCTACAGCAACAAGGATTACAGTTCCGAGTGGAGCTATCATCCGGACAACAAGCGATTCTTCTCGGTGGACAATACCCGCTTCGGCGTGAACATCGTGGTGTATGCCCTCACCTACTAAGGGCACTCGGTGGTGGGTCGAGGCGCTTTGCCGCGCCGTGGCCGGCCTCTCGCTGGGGATCATGGCGCTGACGCTCATGCGCGGTGGTGTGGGGCGGCAGGCGCCGCTGGAGGTAGGGTCCGTTACGCTGCCGCAGGCGCTCACGCGCGCCACACAAGAACCCGTGACGGAGCTTCGCCTTCGCGCCGACCATGCGCCGACGTCCGAAGAGCGCGATTGGCTGCGCGCCCTGCGCGCCAGTGGCACGTCGGTCTCATGGCAGGGCACACGCCCACTGCGGCCGTCCGCCATCAGCATGGAACCGGCGGTCACCCTTGGCGGCGAGCAAGGGGTAACGTTGCTCGCCTCGCCAGGTACAACGGTCGTTCTCTCGGACGACGTCGGCCGTATCGATTCGGTGTCGGTGGGACCGTTGGGGCGGCTGACGCTCAGCGGGACGGTGGCAGGCGAGGTCACGGCTCGCTTAGGCACCGGGGACGCGCCGCAGGCGACAGCCCAGCGCGCCGATCTCGGTCGGGTCCTCGTGCTCGGGCGTGCGGACTGGGAATCGAAGTACGTGATGGCCGCGCTCGAAGAGTCGGGATGGCAGGTCGACGCCCGCGTCCGCGTTTCCCCAGAGGTGGTCATGACGCAGGGAACACCTCAGGCCCTGGACACGTCGCGTTACGCAGCGGTAGTGGTGTTGGACAGTGGCGTGACCCGAACGACAGAGCTGGCGGGCTACGCACGAAGCGGTGGTGGACTTCTGGTGGCTGGTACCGCCGTAGAAGACCCGTCACTGTTGTCCCTGGCGGGCGGGGCCATCGGGCCGCTACAGCGCGCCGAGATTGGCGCACTCGTCAGCTCCAATCCCAGACGCGGCCTGACAGCGCGCGCGATCTCCGCGCGCGATCCGATGGCCGTCGTCCTGGAAGCACGCGCCTCAGCGACGGTGATGCTCGGACGGCGGGTCGGCCTTGGCCGCGTGGCCGCGTCGGGATACCTCGAGACGTGGCGATGGCGCATGCAGGGGGGCGAAGGGTCGGTGGAGGCACATCGGGCGTGGTGGTCCAATGCCGTTGGAGGGGTGGCCCACGTCAGGCCGTTGCGGGACGGTGGCACCGGCGGACTGAATGGGGCGCCCTTGGCCGCCCTACACGCTGTCCTAGGTCCACCTGCCACCACATCGGCGATGGCCACGACCGCCACGCAGGTATGGGTACTGCCACTCACCTTTTTGGTCGCGCTGTTGTCCCTTCTTGCCGAGTGGACCAGTCGTCGACTTCGAGGAGCCCGGTGACCGTCGCTTACATCTCCCACGCCGACTGCGGCCGACATGACACGGGGTGGAATCACCCTGAGCACGTCGGCCGCCTTCGCGCCATCCCGCGAGCGCTCCGGAACGAGTTTGACCTATACGGCGCCTTGCTGCATCACGAGGGTCGTCATGCTACGCCCGACGAAATCGCGCTGGCGCACGATCCGGCATACATCACCCGAGTGCGCCAGCTGGCCGAGTCCGGAGGGGGACGCCTGGATCAGGACACCGTGGCCAGCGAGGGGAGCTGGGATGCGGCGACCGCCGGTGTCGGGTGTGTTCTGGACGCCGTCGACATGGCGTTCGACGGACGGGCGACGCGGTCGTTCTGCGCGGTTCGACCTCCCGGCCATCATGCGTTGAGGCAACGGGCGATGGGATTCTGCCTATTCGGTAACGTCGCCATCGCGGCCCACTACGCCCGCCGCCAGCACGGCATCGAGCGGGTGCTCATCGTCGACTGGGATGTGCACCACGGGAATGGCACACAGGCCCTGGTGGAGCAGTGTCCGGACGTTCACTTCGTTTCCATGCATCAGTGGCCGTGGTATCCGGGGACGGGAGCGCGCGAGGATCGCGGGAAGCACCAGAACGTTTGGAATATCCCCATGTCACCGGGCTTAAAACCGACCGAATACGTGCAGGCGCTGACGAGCGGCGTGGACGCGGCGTCGGCAGGTTTTTCCCCTGAGTTGGTTCTCATCTCCTGTGGCTTCGATTCGTTGCGTGGAGACCCACTTGGGGGTTTCACGCTGGAACTGGACGATATTTCCGCCCTGACCAGCGAACTTGTTGACCGGGCGGCAGTTTGGTGCGGTGGCCGCGTGGTAGTTTCGCTCGAAGGAGGGTACGATCCCGATCGGGTTGGGGCGGGTGCGGTAAGCGTGATGCAGGCCCTGTGCAACACGTGACCGGCGACTAGGGGCTAATCGTCCTTTTCATGAAGTTCGCGACGAAAATCGCCGGCCGCGGCGGGCCGTGCGATGAGGTGGTGGGGCGAGAGGTTCCCCGGAGCCGTCGATACTCTCTGAGGAGCGCGGTCGATCCAACGGTTCGGTCTGCCTAACGACTTTCGGCCGCGTCCAATCGCGCGTACTTTGCAGGACCTGTCCCACTCACGCCAGACGAATAAGGATCGCCACTTTGGCTCGCATCACAACGACCGATCGCTTCCGCGCTATTGGCACGAACGCCCAGCAGTTGTGCGGCGTGTACTTGCTGGAAGCCGGCGCGCTCCCGCGTCTGGTCGATGCCGAAGTTGTGCCATTTCGCGAACTCGGTGCCCTCGTACGAACCGTGCCGTATGTCGCGATGCAGGCGGCGGAGCCTGATGTCGTTGCGTATCGCGCGGTGGTCGAAGGGGTCTTTGCCGAACGCCCCGTGTTGCCAGCGCCGTTCGGGCTCGTGTTCCGAACGCGGGAGGCCCTGCTGCACTGGCTCGAAGTGCATTACGTGACGCTGGTCGACGCCGTGCGCTTTCTCGAGGACCGCGTCATGGCACGCGTCAGCGTCATGCCGGGACTTTCCACGCGCGACTGGGACACCCGTGAAATCTCCAAGGTGGGTCACGATCTCGAGGTGACGGCCTTTGACTCGTTCCGCGTGCTCAAGAAGCATGCGGTGGCGTTTGTGGCGATCGACCGGGATGACAAGGATCCCACCACCGTAGATGGGGCCGAAGGTGCTTTTCTGGTCGAGCGCGAGCAATGGACGGCGTTCACGACCGAGGTGAAGGAGGAACAGCGCCGGCTGCCGGACCTTCGCATCGAGCAGACCGGACCCTGGCCAGCCTACGACTTCGTGAAGTTCGAGTTCAAGGGATAGCTGGCACCTAACGAGAATCCACCCTTCACCCAACCTCGCACGCCCCTCGATGTTCTGTCCTTCCTGCGGTAACTGGAATCGTACCCGCGCCGTTGTCTGCGTCCGCTGCAAGTCGGATTTGCCGGAAGTCTCCGGTCTTCCGTTAGAGCAGCCGGATGGCGAGCTGACGGCGTTGCGGAAGGCGACCGGAGGGAGATATCGGGTGCTGCGACGCTTGGGCAGCGGGGGCATGGCGCACGTGTACTACGCGTTGCATGCCAGCTTGGAGCGGCCCCTCGTGGTGAAGGTCCTGCACGCGCACTTGGCCAAGGACGAGGAAATGCGCGAGCGCTTCCGTCGTGAGGCCGAGGCGGCCAGTCAGCTCATACACCCGCACATCTGCGCCATTCACGACTATCAGGCGATCGGCGAGTTGGTGTTTCTGGTGATGCCCTACATGGCCGGCGGGTCACTGGCCGACGTGCTGATGCGAGACCGCACGGTACCAGGGCCGCGCGCGGCGGCCGTGTCGGGTCAGGTTGCGACTGCCCTGGACTATGCGCATCGTCGCGGGATTGTGCACCGCGATATCAAGCCGGACAACGTCCTCTTCGACGAAGACGGTCATGCACTCATCACCGACTTCGGCATCGCGACGGCGCGGTTCCACGGGCGCCTGACGCGAACCGGACGGGCCATGGGGACGCCGCACTACATGTCCCCTGAGCAGGCCATGGGGAAGATGGTTGACGGCCGCAGCGACCTGTATGCCGTCGGCGTGATGCTCTACGAAATGCTGGTGGGCTTTCCCCCGTTCGATGGCGCCGACTCTTATTCGGTCGGATACAAACAAGTGCATGAAACGGCGGTTGCCCCGGACGTTGTGGACTCGCGGGTGCCTCCAGAACTCTCGGCCATCGTGATGAAGTGTCTGGCCAAGTCCGTGGATGAGCGCTATCAGACCGGGTTTGAGCTTGCGGATGCCGTGCTCTCATACTTGGGTGCGGCGGGCGCGCCGTCCGAACTTCGCGCGACGTGGTTTGCCCGTCGTTCCCCAGCGGTGGTGATGGCCCAGTAGCTCCGCGGGGAGCCAAGACGGTCAGGACGCGCTGGCGCCCGGCTCCTGAGAAGACGGATATTGCGTGGTCCTTTTGCTCAGGCCACACCGTCATGTCCGCCCGACGCCTCCACCAGGTTCTGCTCGTTTGCGGGCTCGCCCCGACGCTTGTCGGTGCGACCGCTCTCTCCGCCCAGCCGCGCGCCGGCGTGTACGCTGCCGCCATCGCCAAGGCTCGTCAGCTCGTTCGTGACTCGCTGGCGTCGAATGGATCGCCCGGCGTGTCCGTGGCGGTGTCCGTCGATGGCGTCAATGTCTGGGAGGAAGGATTTGGCTACGCGGACTTAGAAGCCCATGTGCCCGTGTCGCCACGCACGCGCTTCCGCATTGGATCGGTGTCCAAGTCCCTAACGAGCATTGCGTTAGGCAGGTTGGTTCAGGAGGGGCGGTTGGACCTGGACGCTGAGGTGCAACGATACGCTCCGACCTTCCCCAGGAAGCGCTGGCCCTTGACCGTGCGCGAGGTTGGCGGCCATCTGGGGGGCATACGCCACTATCAGGGCGACGAAGTCTACAGCGCGCGTCCCTACGCGAACGTGACGGCGGCGCTCGACATCTTCAAGGATGATTCGTTGGTCGCCGAGCCCGGAACGGCCTTCAACTACTCGAGCTACGGATTCAACCTGCTTTCCGTGGTGATCGAGGGCGCCGCGGGCATGCCCTTCCTGTCCTACATCTCCGCCAATGTGCTGTCCCCGTTAGGCATGCGGCAGACATCGCCGGATTTCGTGGACTCCATCATCCCGAATCGGGCGCGCTTCTACGACCGCGAAGAGAAGGGGGCATGGACGAACGCACGGTACGTTGACCAGAGCAACAAGTGGGCGGGTGGGGGATTTCTTTCGACTCCGCATGACCTCTTGCTGCTGGCGCACGCGATCATGAAACCAGGGTTGCTGCAGCCACCGACCATCGCCATGCTCACCACGTCGCAACGCACGCGCGCCGGAAAGGCCACAGAATACGGCATCGGCTGGTTTGTGGTCACTCCGGACACCGGCAAGCGGATGGTCTTCCACTCTGGAGGGTCCGTGGGCGGGACCACCCACCTGGTGGCCTTTCCTGACCAAGGAGTTGTCGTGGCGATGACGGTCAACGCCGGCGGAGAAGTCTGGATTGGCACCGGCCGAGTGCCACGCCAGGTGGCGCAGCTCTTTATCGACGCGAAGGCAAGGCGTTAGGCGGCCGACGGCCAATGGAGTCGATGCGCCATGGCGTGAAGCCCGAGGCGCGATGGGCGGTGACCACGACCGTATCCGCGCCATCGGCGCCGCCCGCCAGCACCACTTCTGCCCGTCGATTGATTCCGTACAGTCCCGTATACCGGCTTCGCACCAGGTGCAATGTTGTTGGGGCGTCTGGCCGAGCAACGACGGCCGCCTGAGCGCTCGCCTCGGGGCCAGGCACCAGTGCCGTCCCCACAAGATTCGCGAGGAACACCAGGAACAAAGCCAAGACGCCGTAGGCCAGCTGGCGCGCGGAGCGCGAGAGCGGTCGCGGCGCCACTGGTGCTGGCAGGTGCGGGACGGCGGCCCGGTAGGCCTGGATGCTCTCCGTCGGCTCCAACAAGAAGAGCAGCTTGGCTCGGTCTGCATACAGCAGGACGCCCAGAAGCCCGGTATACAGCAGCACCATCCACTTGACCGCGGGAAAGTGATAGAAGAAATCCATCACCGTGATGTTCAGCGCGACCGGAAAGAGCATCGCCGCACCAATCGTCGCGGTGCGCGCGCGGAATAGGAGCAGGGCGGGGACCAGCTCGGCGAACCCGATGAAGCGGCCATAGTACGGTGAGTAGCCATAGAACGCCCAAACGAATCCCGGACCATCGACCGTCGCTCGCGTCATGCTCCAGTCGCCGTAGTAGAACTGCCCACCGAAGATCTTGACGATCCCGTAGACGGAAAAGACCAAGCCGACAAACACGCGGATGACCAGCCGCAGGCGCGGAGAGATCTCCATGGTCAGTGGTGCCTAACGTCCGAGCCCACTAATCGAGGAATCGTTGGCGAACAGCGGGGTCTGGGATCTGGCAGGTGTCGTATCGCCCCCAGATGCGGTAGCGGCGCTTGGCCACCTGGTCGTACACCCAGTCGCGTAGCGGACGGGGCACGACGTAACTCACCAGGGCAAGGCTCCACACGCCACCGAGGTAGCGCATCACCTCCAACGCCGCGGTTGACCGAATGTATGCGCCACTCGGCGTCACCAGCACCAGCGAATCAACGTCGGCAAGCCCCGGCAGGGAGGCGCGCGCTCCATCGCCAAACGATCCCTGGAGCGTCGCGAATTTCAGTGTCCGATGCCGGTCATGGCGCAGCACAAATTGCACAAAGCGATCGCACAGGCCGCAGACGCCGTCGTAAAGCAAGATGGCGTCGCCGTCGGCAAGGCGCGTGGCAAGCATGCGCTGGGCAGCCGAGGGGCGTGCAGACGTGGTAGCGCTGGCCATGTACGAAATATGGGCCCCGCACCGGCATTTGCGCAGCGTGCCATATTGCGTCCATGGCCGTCCCAGCACCGCGTCGCTATATCGAGGTCGCCCTTCCACTTCCGCTGTCTCAGACGTTCACGTACGCGGTGGATGAAGAGTTCGAGCACCCGGTCGTTCCCGGCGCGCGAGTGGTGGTGCCGTTGCGTGGGGGAAGTGAGGTGGGGGTTTGTGTCGCGGTGGATGTCGCAGCGGACCCAGCGCGTACCTACAAGGCTGTGCGCGCCGTGCCCGACCTTCAGCCGGCCATTCCCCCGGGGCTTCTCGCCACCTGCCGTTGGATTGCCGAGTACTACGCGGCTCCACTAGGGGTTGTGTTGCGCAGCGCCCTGCCGTCCTTGCTGACCGGTGCGGAGCAGCCAGTGCCCGCGCCACGCACTCAGCGGATCCTCGTGCTGGCCGACGCAGTGCCGTCGCTCATGGAGCGCGATCGAATATTCAAGCGATCGCCCAAGCAGCGAAAGTTGTTCGAGCTGTTGGAGTCGTTAGGTGGACGGGTGTCAGTGGACCACTTGGTCGATCAGCTGGGTATCTCACCAGCGGTGGTGAACGCGTTGGTGGCCCGAGCCATCGTGCGCATCGAGCGCGATGAGGTAGCGCGCACCCCAATGCCAGGGCGGACTGGTCGAGCGGGAACGCACGCGCCGACTGAGGCCCAGAACGCTGCGATCGAGGCCGTCACGACGGCGGCGCCCGGCGAGGTGCTCCTGTTGCATGGCATCACGGGTTCCGGCAAGACGCTCGTGTACCTGGAAGCGCTGCGGGAAATCGTCCTCGGACGCGGGCGCGGAGCGATCGTGCTGGTTCCCGAGATCGCGCTCACACCACAAACTGTCGATCGGTTCCGCGCGGTGTTCGGGGATCAAGTCGCAGTCCTGCATTCGGCGCTTTCAGACGGCGAGCGACTCGATGAGTGGCGCGCTTTGCGCAGTGGCCGCAAGCGGATCGCCGTTGGTGCCCGCTCCGCGCTCTTCGCGCCGATCGAGGATGTCGGCATCGTGGTCGTGGACGAGGAACATGAGGCGAGTTACAAACAGGCAGAGAGTCCTCGCTACCATGCGCGGGATGCCGCCATCGTCCGCGCGCGCTCCGAGGTGCACCAGGGGGTGACCGTGCTTGGGAGTGCCACCCCATCTCTCGAGAGTTGGGTGCGAGCGCGCGACGGTCAGTATCGACGGCTCGCGTTGCCTGATCGCGTGGGCGGTGGTTCACTCCCCGCGGTGCAGGTGATCGACCTTCGAAATCCCGTGCAGTCGCGGGCCACTGGTGCGCTCGATCCCTTCCGTCGAGTAATCTCCGAGCGACTGGAAGAGGCCCTCCGACAACGATTGCAGCAACGCGAGCAGTCGTTGCTGCTGCTGAACCGCCGCGGATACTCGGCGTTCCTCCTTTGCAGTGCCTGCGGAGACGTGGCGTCGTGTCCGCACTGCTCGATTTCGCTGACATATCACCGGACGCCAGAGCGCCTGGTGTGCCACTACTGCTCGTATGCGGAGCAACCACGCACGCAGTGCGCGCGGTGTCATGGGTCGACCGTGCGCGAACGCGGACTGGGGACGCAACAAGTTGAGCGTCTGCTCGGTGAGCGCTTCCCAGAGGCGCGCATCGCCCGCATGGATGTGGATACCACCAGCGGCAAGTCGGCGCACGCGTCCATCCTGGATCGCGTTGGGGCTGGCGACGTCGACATCCTGCTTGGCACGCAGATGATCGCCAAGGGACTCGATTTCCCGAACGTGACCTTGGTGGGCGTGGTGGATGCGGACGTCGGCATCAATCTCCCAGACTTCCGAGCGTCCGAGCGGTCGTTTCAGTTGTTGGCGCAGGTGGCCGGGCGGGCCGGACGCGGCCCCAAAGGCGGCGAGGTGTACATCCAGACGCGCCATCCAGAGCACCACGCGGTGCGCTGCGCGACCACGCACGATGTGGAAGGCTTCCTGGCCGAGGAACTGGCGGCGCGCCGGTCGCCGCCGTATCCGCCCGTCGTTAGGCTCGCCAACGTTCTGATCAGTGGCACGCAGGAGGAAGCAACGGCGGAGTTGGCCCAAGCGTGCACCGACTGGCTGCAACGGCTGTTGGCGCGTCAGCCCGCGCTGGAGGTGAAGATCGTCGGTCCGGCCCCGTGTGCGATTGATCGCATCAAGGATCGCTGGCGCTGGCACCTGTTGGTCAAGGCGAGCCGTGCGAACGCTCTGACGCGGGTGTGCAACTACCTGATGGCTCGCTTTGAGGTACCGGCGCGGTCGGGGCTGCGGCTCACCGTGGACCGGGATCCAGTCACGCTCCTCTGACATCACAAATATTCACACGCCATCTCCTGCTGTGGAGAGCGGGAATGTGGTGGGTGACCCTGTTGTTCCGCGCGACGCAGATGACGATCTTTCAGTCGTGTCATCCTTCACACACCCCGACTTTTCCCTGCCGCGTTTCGCGGCGGCTCCGGATGCGCGTTTTGTCCCTGCCCCCGCGGACGGCGTGCTTCCCGACGACTTCTTTTCGACTACCAATCTCCCGACTTACGTGCGGGTGAAGGGCGTGTGGCGCCTGCCACGTGAACCCCGCATGGACTCGGCGTTGTATCTTGATGCAGCTGGCGAGCTATGGGTTCGCGAAGGACGTCGGATCCGGCGCGGTGACATGGTCGCGGTGGGGCAGAAGGAGGATGGCAGCGAAGGCATCTTCGTATACGCCGATGCCTTTCATGGACCGAGTGCCGAGGGTGAGTTCAAGTTCATGACTAGCGAGGTCTCGCGCGAAAAGCCGATCGACTACTCGCTGATGGCGCGCCTGCTGATCGCCGAGCGGGAGCGCGGTGGGTACCCAATTTGGGTGACCGGGCCGGCCTTGGTGCATTCGCGGGCCCGGGCGGACATGACCTGGTTCATCCAGAACGGCTTTGTGGGTGCCTTGCTGGCCGGGAACGCGGTGGCCGTGCATGACATCGAAGCGTCGATCTACGGAACCACGTTAGGCATGAGTGGGAGTGGCGAGGCAACGGCGGGCGGCCATGCGCTCCACATGCGAGCCATCAACCGGCTCCGCGCCGCCGGCTCGATCGCGGCAGCGGTTGAGCAGGGAATCGTCAAGGACGGCATCATGCATGCTTGCGTGCGCCATGGCGTGCCGTTCGTTCTCTGCGGATCCATTCGCGACGATGGGCCGTTGCCGGGGGTCTACACGGACGCGGCCGCCGCGCAGGATGCCATGCGCGCCCATGCTATCAAGGCGACCATGGCCATCTTGATCGCGACTGCGCTCCATTCGATTGCCACGGGAAACATGCTTCCCGCGTTCGTCACCGAGGCAGACGGCAGCCTGCGGGAATTGCCAACGATCTGCGTGGACTCGTCGGAATTCGTCGTCAGCAAGCTCAAGGATCGCGGAACGCATCAGGCGTTCGGCGTGGTTACCAATGCCCAGGACTTCATGCACATCCTTCGCCTGTACGTGGAGCGCGAAATGGACGCCACCGGACTCACGCCCAAGCATGGCCGCGCGACGCCGCAGGCGGTGGTCACTGTGCCCGCAGGAGGCGTGCGATGACCGAAACGCAATGGCGCTTCCTGAAGGCGATCGCCGATCGGGTGCCGGGTGATCGGATTGTGGAGCTTCGGCTTTTCCCGACTATCCGGCAGGGTGGCGCGGAGAGCGGGGTGGCCGTGGTGGCGGTCGAGGAGTTGGCCGCGGATGATGCAGCTGGCGGTGCGCCGGTCGATGTGCCGGAGGGTCGGCCGGAAGGGGTTGAGCCGGTGGTCCTCGAGGCTGGGGGAGCCGCTGAAGGCGTTGGAGCTGAGGAGTTGACAGCGGAGATGCCGGCGGACGAGGCAGCCGTGACGGCAGAAATGGCCTGGGGGGCCCCCCCCGCTGAAGAAGGTATCACGAACCTCCCCGACTCCGAGCACCATTTCATTTCCACTCCCACCGAATCATCGCCACCCAATCCCACCGACCTCAGCGCCCTCGACGTCGAGGTGCCGCTCGTCGGGCACAACGTGTTAGCGCAACCGGCCTCTGTGCCCCTTGCCGACGCTCCCGTCGATCCCGCTGACATCGCCGAGCAACAGATCCTGCCGCCCCTCGCCGACCGTGCGTTGGGGCCGACGGTGACAGATCCGGACACCTCATCTTCGGCAGAACCCGCACTCGCCAGCGACACTTCGCGAACCATCGCCGAACAGGAAGTCGCCCTGTCAGTCGACCTCGATGACTTGGAGCTGGAGCCGGTGGAAGGTGAGCCCATGCCATCCCTCGACGACATTCTGGACTTGGCAACGGCGTCCGCTGCAAACGAGAGCATCGCCCAGGCGGCCGCCCGCCAATTGCCTAAGCGTTACGCCGTTCTCGCGGCTCGCTATCGCCTCACGCTTAAGGGGCCGGATCGCGGGAAGTGGGATTT
Source organism: Gemmatimonadaceae bacterium (assembly GCA_046327745.1). GTDB lineage: Bacteria > Gemmatimonadota > Gemmatimonadetes > Gemmatimonadales > Gemmatimonadaceae > JABAQJ01. Next base: position 428,938 of record JAXLXV010000009.1, read on the forward strand.
TGAAATCACCCACGAGGCGGACGCGCCGTTGGACACCGTGGAGCGTGTCGCCCGCGGCGTCGCGCGGCGCGCTGGGGATGCGGGCGACCCCGAATCGTTCTCTGCGCCGCAGCTGAGATCGACGCTCGCACAGCCTTGGTGGAACAACGCGACGTAATCGCCGAATTCACACGATATCTCCGCGATCACAACCTCCCCGTTACGAACCAACGGGTCGCCATCGCGGAGGTTGTCCTGCATTCCGAGCAACATTGGTCGGCCGAAGACGTCCTGGCTGAGCTGCGCCGCACCGGAGCAGCAGCCGGTCAGGCCACCGTGTACCGAACGCTCGATCTGCTGGTGCGAAGTGGGCTGGCCGTGGAACGGGACTTTGGCGAAGGATTGAAGCGCTATGAGCCGGCTCGCGACATCCCGCACCACGAACACCTGTTGTGCACTGTCTGCGGTCGAGTCACGGAGTTTCGGGACGAGCGGCTCGAGCGTATGACCACCTTGGTGGCGACCGCCCATGGCTTCTCCCGGCTGCGGCACCGGCTGGTCATCCACGGCGTGTGCCGCGACTGTCAGCAGGGACCCACTTCGCGGTAGACTACACAGATGCAAGAAACTGCCATCGGGCCCACCATCGCCTTCACTGCCGGGCTACTGTCGTTCCTGTCGCCTTGCGTGCTGCCTTTGATCCCCAGTTACATCACGTTCATCACGGGACTGTCCCTGGACGACGTGGGGAAGGCTCGTCGAGCGGCCCTGATACATGGCGTGCTCTTTGTACTCGGTTTCTCGTTGATCTTCCTGGCCTTGGGCGCCAGCGCGACGCTGCTTGGGCGCATCCTGTTCACCAAGCGGGACTGGCTGGCCCGGATCGGCGGCGTCATCATCATCGTCTTCGGGTTGTACCTGCTCGGCATACTGAACATCGGGGCGTTCAGTCGCGAACGGCGGATGCACATCGCCGACAAGCCGGCCGGTTATCTGGGTACGGTGCTGGTGGGGATTGCGTTCGGCGCCGGCTGGACGCCGTGCATTGGTC